>NZ_JBHLXP010000004.1:145389-172711 GCF_042432165.1 Rheinheimera tilapiae | reverse complement strand
GTGAATATTACTCATAGGATCCTCCTCTTGATTGTCGCTTCGCGTGTTGCTGGCCCTGTCCGGTTTCGCCACCCGTTGCTTTACGCATAAACAGCGTGCAACTTTTTAACCCGGTGGCGATATGTTTTTCGACTGTACTTTCACTGATCCGTAAATTGGCTGCGATCTCCCGCTGCGAATAGCCATAGACCTTTTTTAGTACAAATACTTTGCGGCACTGCAACGGCAGTTGCCGTACCGCTTCACAAAAATGGCCAAACTCGCTGCCCGACAATACCTGGTCATACACTTCATCCCGGCAGTTGTCTGATAATAGCTGGTCCAGCAGTTCAGCGTCTTCGACATGGTCCACATGGCGCACATTGGCCTGTTTGTGGTAATCCAGCGCCAGATTGCGCGCCACGGTAAACATAAAAGATTTCGGTGAGCTGATTTGCGTTTTATCTTCAATCTGGCAAATCCGCACATAAGTTTCCTGCACGATATCTTCGATTTCGTGCGGCGGAACTATCCTGGACACCGCGCGGTAAATGCCACGCCGCGATGCCAGATAGATCTTGTAAAACAATGAATCGTTTGACATTTTTCCCCGTTTTTTCTGTTTTTTATTGGTTATCAGGCCAAAATTTGCAGTTGTTGTTCTACGCAACGAATCTACTTAACAACTACAGACGAAACAGCCGGGGAAAATCCGCCAGTGCGACCGTAAATATTTTTAAAATAATTGCAAAAAACTACTGATGGTCAGCCGGCCCTGCGCCGGATCGGCAGCTGCCGCACTCAACTCCCTGATATTCCCTGAATGTAGCAGGTTACCCGGATAAATCACCGCCCGGTTAAAACAGGCCTCAACCTCACCGATTTGCTGAAAGAGGGCAGAACTACCGTGCATATAACGCGGCGCTTCATGTAGCCGGGCCGCCATGGCTTGTTGTTTCAGCACCGGGCCATAACTTTGCAGCCGTTCAGCGCTGATCCGCTCAAAGCCGGTATAACGATGGCGATAAAACGCCGTGCCACCATGCCTGCCATCACACAAATAATGCACCATCGCCAGCTGATGCGGTTCCACCGTATCAAAATGCGGCAACATCTGAATAGGCTTCAGCTGCTCAGCTGGTTTACAGGCCAGCGAGAACGCCGAACTGAGCACCCGCATTTGTTTTGCCTGTGGTACATACACCTGTTGTAACAGCGGCAGTAAGTCTTGTAACGCCTGCTGATACGACTGCGGTGTTGGCGCCCGCACGCCCGGATAAAAATTGGCCGGGTCAGCCTGATAATCGCCGTGCTGTGCCTGCTGCCATAACCAGTCACAGGCTGGAAATAAATGGTCTATCACCAATAACGGCGTCTGCTCAGTACCGATCAGCTGGCAAACCACCGCAGGTTTAGGCGATACAGGGGCTGCGCTCTGCATCGGCTTAGCCAACCAACTGCTGATTTTTACGCGCGATCAAGCCGTAGATTTGTGCCGCCGAGCCGAGAATGGCGTAGATCGCCGCTAAATGGCCCTGTTGATGCAGCTGCACCACTTGCTCTGGCGCCAGCGCCGCCAGCTTGTCTGCGTCGATGCTATACAAACCGTTCAGCCGCGTCGTGCTTTGGTCGGCAAAAGTGATGTCAAGCGACATCGGCTGTAACAACTGGCATTGCAGTAACATCTCAATGAGCGCATCGCGCTGTTGTTCCCCCTGCAGCAGCTGCACCAACCGCTGTTTCGCCTGTTGGTAGAAGTCAGTTTCGCGGCCATCCGGCAAAAACAGCAGCTCCGCGCCAACTGGTAACGGCTGGTTCTGGCCGGTGGCCGGACTCTCCAGATCAATGCAGACCACATAATCGTCGGCATCCGGCGTCGCCTTGCCGACAAAAAACGGCTGACGCTGGATTTGCAGCGGCAGATACAAGCCCTGCCAGCGGCCTTGCTGCATCAGTAAATTTTCGTTAGGCGCAAAGCCGGTTAATGCCGCCAGCACAAACTGACCAGTCTGGCCATTTTTCGCCAGCACCAAAGGCAACTGCGTCGCCACATGGGTCAATTCGGCCGGCACCACCGGGATCAGATTCTGTCCGGCAGCATGAACATCAATCTGCTCAGGTAACACATACAGCTGTTGATGCCGGGCCGGTTCTATTGCAACTAAATGAGCCATGACTTGCCTTCCTGCTGCTCAGATGGTTTGAAAACCATACTGACGAATTTTGTTGATAAGCTCGCGGTGCGTCGGTAGCAACGTCAGCGCCTGATCGATCATTTTGCGGTTTTGCTGCAGCTGTGCTGTGGCAAAATCCCAGTTAGTCAGCTGATGGCGCAGGCGGCTGGTATCACTGCGAAATCCCATGCCATACAACACATACTGATAACTGGCGGCCGGGAACACCTCATTATTGCTGGTGAAATCCAGGTCGCCCGGCGCGCGATGGGCCCACAGCTGCATCAGATCCAACAGGCTTTGTGGAATCGTCGCCGGGTCGCGGTTGTCACGCCAAAAAGCGCTGTCATTGCGCTGACTCAGAATGTAATGCAGCTTCAGAAAATCGATGATTTTGTCCCAGCGATATAAAAAGGTTTCGTTAAAACGCCGCGCCACAATATCCATCACGCCACGCGTCGCCGGCAGCTGCTCGGCAATCATCTGCGCGGATAATTCCACCAGCACCAGCGCCGACGCTTCCAGTGGCTCAAGGAAACCGGCCGATAAGCCTACCGCGACGCAGTTGTTTTGCCAGAAGTGCTGGCGATGACCACTGACAATCGGGATCTTCCGCACCGCAAGCTCAGCGATTTGCGGCCCGACATAGGCCGCTAAAGTGTCCCGCGCCTGTTGTTCACTGCAATAACGGCTGGCATAGACATAACCCACTCCACGACGGTGCTGCAGGCCGATATCCCAAATCCAGCCACAATCCTGCGCCGTCGAAATAGTGTGCGAGGCGATGGGAGCATCCTGCGTTGCGTAAGGCACCTGCACCGCCAGCGCCGTGTCGATAAACAGTACGTCGTCACAGCGCTTAAACGGCACCTGGTAATGCTCGCCCAGCAACAACGATTTAAAGCCGGTGCAATCGACAAATAAATCACCAGCGATCAGGCCATGGTTCTGAGTCTGCACGGCAGCGATATCACCATTGTCAGCGCTTTGCACGGCGATCACATCATCCTGAATATGTTCCACGCCAAGTTTTTCGATGCAGTGTCGTTGTAAAAACAAGCCAAACTTGCCGGAATCGAGGTGATAGGCGTAATTGGCGACGGCAGCATATTCAGCATGCCGGATAGTCTTCGGCGCCAAACCCTGCTCACAAATGGCTTCCTGATAACATAAATCGTTTGAGAAGGAACTGAGTGGGCCGGCCAGATCAGCGGCGGTTTTGCCTTGCAGCCAATAGGCCGCCATATCCGCTTTGCCAAAGCCCTGCGGCAGCACCAGCGGATGGTAATAGAAATCGTCGGCAGCGCCATTCACCCAACGGGCAAACTTAGCGCCTTGTTTAAAGGTGGCGTCACACTCGCGGATAAATTCGGTTTCACTGATGCCAAGTGCCAGCAAAGTGCTGCGCATCGTTGGCCAAGTGCCTTCGCCGACGCCAATCGGCGGTACGCCGGGGGATTCAATCAGAACCACTCTGATCGCACCGGCCTGACAGTTATGTTTGGCCGCAATGCGGCCGGCGGTCAGCCAACCGGCATTGCCTCCGCCGACGATCACGACGGTTTGGATCGGTTGCTCTGCCATGTTGTTGTTTTTGTTTTTGTTTTTGTTTTGGGGCTGAGATTGCATGAGGGACTTCCTGCTTTGCATCGCAAAAATGGAGTCAGCGAACTGACTCCGAAACAAGCGCAGTGACCACCCCGGGATCGGTGGTCACTGCGTCACTACTACATCCGAATTACGTAAAAATACACAACAACAGCGGTTAGAATGAACCGCGCACACCAAAGGCCACGCGCCGGCCGCTGTCTTCAATCAGCAGAAGCTGGTTAGCGAAACGACCGCGTTTGTGCACGTATTCATTGGTCAGGTTGATGCCTTCAATGACAACGGCCAAATCCGGCGTAATGTCGTAGCTGGCACTGGCGTCAATCTGCGCATAGTCTTCGACTATCACCACACCGTCGCCGTTGCTTTGTGTCAGCGACTGCACAAATGCATCACGCCAGTTGTAGGCAACCCGCGCCTGCAATGGGCCTTGTTCATAAAACGCCACCAGGTTGTACGAATCACTGAGGCCGGTTAACGCAAACACCTGATTGATGTCCGCCGGATCCAGTTCGGCATTACTGTCGACCAGTGTCGCGTTCGCCATCACGCCAAAACCCGACTCAAAGGTATGTTGCACTGCCAGTTCAAAGCCATCAACAATCGCCGACTCACCATTGCTTGGCAGCGTATTGCTAAATACTGCCGTGCTGTCGGCACTGTCCGGCGCGCCTGAATTGGCACCGGTTGACGGATCGGTCAGCAAGCCGCCATTGGCCAGCGTGAAGGTTTTGTCTTCGGTGATGTTGATGATGAAGTTCGACACGTTTTTGCGGAAATAACCGCCCGACAGATAACTGGCATCGCTGTAATACCATTCCAGCGACAGATCGAGGTTGGTCGCGCTGAACGGTTGCAGTTCCGGGTTACCTGAAGTTGAAGTCAAATCGCCGCCCTGCCGGGTGGTGCCAATCACCGTGACTGGTGACATGCTTTCCAGCGTCGGCCGGGTCAAAGTTTGAGACGCAGCAAAGCGGCCCACCAGGTCGTCTGAAATATCCAGTTTGACGCTGAAGTTTGGCAGGATGGCTTCGTAGCTCGAGCTCTCTTTGATCGGCTGGGCAGCACCGAATTGTGCCAGCATCTCGGTTTCATCGAGGATGCGCAGACCGCTGACCGGCGCATCGGTACCGTCCACATCGACACTGGTGCGCTCATAGCGCACACCGGCAGTGCTGGTTAACGGCATGCCGGCTAACGAGCCTTCAAAATCAAGTTCCAGATACAAAGACGCCGTATCTTCACCGACTTCAAACGACTTGTTGCGTTTAACCGCATCAAAGCTAATCGGCTTGCCGATCGAGGCAGCATATTGTTCGAGGAAAGCAAAGTTGGCTTCACCGTCATGCGCCAGCCATGAGGTTGGCATGCGGCCACTGCCACTGACGCCGCTTAAGAAATCACTACCGGCATTAAAGACATATTGCGGGAAACCGGCCATGTTCGGTTTGTCCGGATAACCACAGAACGTACAGTGAATACCGACGCCTTCGTTATCCCAACGCTCCAGGCTCTTGGTTTCGGTGGAATACATAGCGCCAAATTTCACTTTGGTTAAACCGCTGGCCGCATCTTCATTCCAGATGCCATCCCAGCGCAGCTGGTTCAGATCGTCTTCCACCGCCCAGCCGCGACGTAACATCACGTGGGCCCGGCTGTTTTTCGGATCCAGATGATTCGACACACCATCCGGTTTTACACCCGGTTGGTAAGCCGTGCCGTTTAGTTCCTGCTGGCCGCTGTAGATGTTCGGATTGGCGCCGGCAAACTCGCTGGCGTAAGGCAGGATATTGTCGTCAAGCTGGAAACGGACGCGGTTGGCATAACCAATCAAGGACAGCTGATCACCACGGCCATTGTTCGGTTCACGCTCAGCGCTGGAGTGGCTGAAATCGAATTTCATATTCAGATTGTTGCTAACGTCCCAATCGGCATTAAGGCCAATCGACAGCGTATCAGTCAGGCGGTCAAACTTCTTCGCGTGCATGTCAGTGGCGAGGCCCACTTCCTGATACAGGTCAACGACAGTGCCGTTCGCGTCCACCACCGGGCCTTTGGCGCCGCCAAAACCAGTGATATTTGGCGCGGTAAACCAGTGGCCGTAGGACGTGGTATCTGCTTCGACGTCAAAATCGGAATACAGCGCGTCAGCGGTCAGTTCCAGATTGTCGGCCGGAGCATATTGCAACACCAGGTTGGCGTTGGTGCGGCTACGCTCTTCAAACGTCACTTTATGATCGTAGTTCCGCGGTGAGAAAATATTACCGCTATAAGCAGCGCCGCTTTGCGTGACCGGATTTGGCACGCCAACGTTTTCCAGCCAGCCGTCAATTTGCGCCTGATTCAGCCGGGTGTCGCGCTGTTGATGCGACACAGCCAGCAAAGCGCCAACCGAGCCGTCTAAAAAGGTATCGCTGATCAGGCCAGAGACCTGTGGCGAGGTTTTTTCGCTGTTTTCTTCGTACACGCCTTTGATACTACCGGCAACTTTAAAACCACCGATGGCAAATGGCCGCGCGGTATTGACGTTAACAGTAGAACCGATACCACCGGATTGCTGCGTCGCGGTGGAGGTTTTGTGTACATCGAGGCTACGGACTAATTCCGCTGCAATAGTGTCAAAACTAAAAGCGCGGCTTTGGTTTTCCGACGCCATTTGCCGGCCATTGACCAGCACTGTATTAAATTCCGGGCCAAATCCACGTACGGTGATCAGTTGACCTTCACCACCGGACCGGTCAATCGACACGCCGGTAATGCGCTGCAGCGATTCTGCCAGGTTAGTATCCGGAAACTTACCAATGTCTTCGGCGGAAATGGAGTCCACCACACCACCGGCTTCGCGTTTGGAATCCATCGCGCGGCCAAGCGCACCACGGATACCCCGCACTTCAATCACTTCTGTTTTTGTCTCTTCTTTGTCCTGTACGGCAAAAGCGGGTGATACCGCCACTGTGCTGACCACTGCCATCACTGCTGTTGCCACTTTGTTTTTCTTATAATTCGCCATGTCGTCATTACTCTCGAAAGTCGGATCTATCAAAATAGATACCTGCCCACTTTCGCTAATCACCGGCTTGAGACCGGTGCCCTGCAGCAGAATGCGCAAGGCTTCGTCGAGGTTGTACTGACCACGGAGCGGATTGGTCACTTTGCCTGCCATCTTGTCGATGGGAAACAGCAAGGTGATGTCAGCCTGTTCAGCAAAACTGATTAGCGAGAGATCGGCTCTTTGTTCCGGAATATTGAAAGCAATCTCAGACGGCTTTTCATCGGCTAGCGCTGCAGCAGACAAGTTGCAGACCAGCAGCAATGACAACAAAGGCCGTCGCGTGCGTCGATATCCCCCCCGCATGTGCTTACGCCATGCAGAGAACCAAGACGACAGAGCGCGAATTTTCCGCCATATCCTTTTAAACAAGCTGTGAAACAATTGGTGTGTCCTCTCCCCGGCCTAAGTCGATCTTGTTGTTTTTATTATGTTTTTATTGTGTGCTTTTTTTATGCATACAAGGTCAGGTTGATTTGCATGGCGCACTGACAATCAGGCTTCGACAACGCCTGCACCAGACCGGTGACAGTGTTGCACCAGAATGACAATTTCTCATCAAACCTGAATTACCGGCAAGTTTCAAGCAAGGAACCAGAAGAGAACTAGCAGGGGGGGGGAGAATGAACACTGAATGGCAGCGCTGTGGCGCGTTCTGCCGAGCTGGCGACAAGGCGTAAAGAACAGCAAGCCCTGGTCGACTCAGGCTTGCTCTGTTGTATTGTTTAAAGCGAAGGCTGCTTCAGCAGCTGGTTTATGGCAAACGTCGCCAGACCGAATAGGCAATAGTCCCATTGCCGGATGCTGTCGCAGGTACTGCGTAACTCAGCACATTGTCTTTTAGCGTGAAATCCCGCACCTGCGTGGTCTGATCCCAGTTTGGATAAGACGCCGCGTCGATATGAAACACCAACTGCTGTTTCACCGGATTCACGCTGACAGTACCAAAATGCGTACTGGAACCCAGCACCGCATCTTTGAATTCTTCAGCGCTGCCACTGCCTTTGCTGCCCGCGAACTTCTTCCGCTTAGGATGGAAAATTTGCAGCGAATAGCGGCCATTGGCATCGATAAGCAGCAAACCGTCTGGATGTTCGGTATAGGTGGTGACGCGACGACCGTCGGCCAAAGTCTCCCAGGCTGAGTCCATTTGCCAGCTACCGGCCAGTGGATGCGGCTCTGGTGCAGCTATGGCGCCGGCTGAGGCAGTGATCGTCGTCAGGGCTGTGACAGCGAGAATGCGGGATAATACTGATTTAGTGGTCGGGGATTTAGCAGTCGAGGATTTAGTGGTCGCAAGTTTATTGATCGCAGAATTGATGAACATAGATCGCTCCGGAAACAGTAACAACACCAGTCAGGCGCTGGTTCGCAGCGGCACTATAAAACTGCACCATCAAGCGGAAAAACGATTAATCTGCCAGCTCAGTGTTGAGGTAAACTCAACACTAGCGACAGTGACCAACGCAGCTCAGACGGACTTTGATGTGAAATTACCTTCTCTGCATAATTTGTATGTATTTTCCGTGGCGGCGCAGCAACAAAGTTTCCGTCAGGCCGCGGCAAAACTCTATGTTACGCCGGGTGCGGTTAGCCGGCAGGTGCGGGCACTCGAAGCTGAACTGGGCGTGCCGCTGTTTCAGCGCGTCAACCAACGTGTGGTCCTGACGCCGGCCGGCCAGCAACTCCAACTGCAGTTACAACAAGCTTTTGCACTGATTGCCACTGCAAGCGCAGAAGTTCAGATGAATGCCACTCGTGAGCCAGCCACACTGCGCCTGACCGTACTGCCGTCGGTGTATCAGTATTTCCTGGCGGATCGCTTGCCACAATTTCGGCAGTTACACCCGGATATAAAAGTGACGGTGGTGCCGACGATGGCCGTGTTGGACCTTGCTGAAAAACAACTGGATTTTGGCATCCGCAACGGCCACGGCCATTGGCCGGGATTGATCGCGCAAGCGCTGCAAACCGAAACTTTATTTCCAGTGGTCGCGACCAGCTTGTATCAGGCTGAGCCGGCAACACTGCTGCAAACCATGCCACTGCTGAATCCCTACGATGACTGGGCCCGCTGGTTCCGTCAGGCTGGTCTGCCATTGCCGCAACAACCAGATGCCGCCAGCTTTCCGGACAAATCGGCCTTGCTGGACGCTGTGCTGGCAAAACAAGGCATCGCACTGTTACCTGAACTTCTCTGTCGCGACTTGCTGGCCAGCGGCCAGTTAAGCCGAATTCCGGGACCTGCGATCCAGGCGTCCCGTGCCTATTATCTGGTTTGGCCGCAGCGGCCTTTATCCACTGAAGCCACTGTGTTCCGCGATTGGTTGCTCGGTTTGTTTGTATAGAGGCCGTTTTGGCTCTGTTTAAGGTTGCCATGGCTATAATGCAGCCATGCACCTACTTATCATTGAAGACGATCTGGATTTAGGCTTTGCGCTGCAACAGGCGCTGAAGGCCGAGGGTATTAGCAGTGTCTGGTTGCGTCGATTCGCTGACGCCCCCTACATCGCCGCCGATCTGGACTACGACTGCATCCTGCTGGACGTTGCGCTGCCCGATGGCTGCGGACTAGATCTGCTCGCTCGCTGGCGCAGCAGCGGATTGACGTTACCTATCATCATGATCACCGCCCGCTCTGGCCTCGATGACCGGCTAGCCGGCTTAGACGGCGGCGCCGACGATTTTATTATCAAACCATTTGCGATGGCAGAGCTGCTGTCGCGCCTGCGGGCGGTATTACGCCGCTATGCCCAACAAGCCAGCACTTTGTGGACCATCGGTCAGTTACAGATCGACCCGCGCGCGCACAGAGTCGTACTGGCTGGTGAGGAGCTTGACCTGCTGCGGCGGGAATTTCAGCTACTGCTGGAACTGGCGCGCGAACCAGGCACAGTGGTGCCAAAAGGCGTGTTAGCACAACGGCTGGAACCGCTGGGTGATGCGCTGACTTTCAGTTTGCTCGAGGTCCATATCTCTAATCTGCGCCGAAAAATCGGCGCGCAACGTGTCCGCACTGTTCGGGGTGTGGGCTATATGTTGGTGCCATGACAAAGACCACTACACAGAATCGTCCGACTTTGGTGCGGCGAGTGATCCTGACGTTATTAGCTGCATCGGTACTGGTCTGGCTGGTGTTAATGGCATTTTATTACTGGCAGGAAAGTGGTCCACATGCTGTTGACGCACGTCAGCGCCAGCGTGGTGAAGCGGTCCTGCTGGTATTGAGTCAAATCAAAGATCCGGCACAGGCGCATCAGGCCCTGTCCTTGTACACGGCGCTGTTTAACAGCCTGTACCAGCGGGCCGGTCTGCCACAGCGGTTTTTAGTCCAGCTGACCGACCGGCAAGGCCAGTCGCTGTTTAGTACGATGCCGGCTGGCACCCTCACTTTATCTGGCGAGAGCGGTGAGGTGGTGACGGGCACTCTGAACGGTGCGCGATATCAACTGTTTCGTGGCGAAACGTCCGACTGGAGGCTGTTATTGGGCGAACCGGCGGCGCCCGCCGGTCTATTGCTGGCGCGCATTAGCAGCAACCTGACCATCTCGGTGTTGATTGCAGTTCCGCTTTTTCTATTGCCGGTCTGGTTTGCGGTCACCCGCGGCCTGCGTCCGTTGCGTCGTTTGTCTGCGGCCATCGCAGCACGGGGCCCGGATGATCTGACGCCGTTGGCGCTGGACGTGACTTATGCCGAACTGACCCCGTTAACCAACGCCCTTGACCGTCTGTTCAGCCAGTTAAGGGCCCGGATCGCCCGTGAGCACGGCTTTGTGCAGGACGCCGCCCACGAACTCAGAACACCAATCGCCGTGATCGCGGCACAGGCTCATGTGATGCAGCGGGCTGAACATGCCAACGCGCGTAACGACGCTGCCACGCATCTGGATGCAGCGATCGCGCGGATGTCTCATCTGATCGAACAACTACTGGATTTGGCCCGCATCGACGCTGGCAATCTGGCAGCAGTGACGCTGCTGGATGTTGCGCAGTTACTGCGGCAGGAGCTGGCCAATGCCGCGCCAGCGGCGATGGCACGACAGATTGAATTATCGCTTGAGGCGCCAGATCAGTTAAGCCTCCGGCTGGACCCACAGGCGCTGTTGTCAATTGTACAAAATCTGCTGTCAAACGCACTGCGCTACATCCAGAACGGCGGCGAAGTCGCCGTCGAGCTGTCGCAACATCAGGGCAGGTTACGCCTGGCGGTCGCCGACAACGGTCCTGGTATTGCGCCGGCGGAGCAGGCGTTGGTGTTTGAACGGTTTTATCGTGTCGCCGGCACTGACGTGGCCGGCTCCGGCCTTGGTCTGGCGATAGTGACTGAGGCGGTAGCGCGTTTACGCGGCACTGTCCGGCTGGAGCAGGGTCTGCAAGGACGTGGCTGCTGCTTCATCGTCGAGATCCCTGTGGGCTGACGCTGCAGGGCCTTTACCTAACATTTATCCGGAGTGATCCTTATGCACAACCCCACATCAACACTGCCCGCCACAGCAGCGCGCCAATCCTTTAGCAAAAAGCTGTTGAAATGGGGTGGAATTGTCTTTCTAACCCTGGTGCTGTTGGCCGGATTGTTGGTCAGCGCCTTTTATTGGACAGCACTGCGTACTGAGCAGCCGGTTGGCTTTCAGGCGGTGCGGGCCGTGGATGCCAACGGGAAGCCATTTGGACTGGGAATTTGGTATCCGACCACAGCAGCCACCTCCGCCAGCTGGACCGGCAGCTTTTTGATGCAAGTCGCAACCAATGGCCCCATCGCCGGAACCAGTTTGCCGCTAGTGGTGATTTCCCACGGCACCGGCGGTGGTATTCCCAGCCATGCCGATTTAGCGATGGCATTGGCGGCTGCAGGTTATGTCGTGGCGGCGCCGATGCATAGCGATAACTATCTGGACACTAGTTCAGTCGGCACCCCGGCTTATTTCACCGGTCGCAGCCAGCAGTTACGCTCGACCATCGACTTTATGCTGAGCCAGTGGCCAGGCCATGCGCAGGTGGACGCCAACCGGGTTGGCGCATATGGTTTTTCTATCGGCGCCTTTACAGTGTTAACAGCCGCCGGCGCCAAACCGGACCTGCGTGGTTTAGCGAAATATTGTACAGATCACAGCGAATTTGCCTGCGACATGCTGCGCCAGTCCAACTCTTTCCTGCTAGGCACAGATCTGCCGGCCGGTTTTGACCACTTTGCCCAAGATCAACGGATTAAAGCCATCGTTGTCGCCGCACCGGGTCTTGGCTTTACTTTCAGCGGCAAAGACGCGCTGGCCAACGTCAATGCGCCGCTGCAGTTATGGCAAGGCGATAAAGATATCAATGTACCGGATGCGACCAACGCCAAAGTGATCCGTGATGCGCTTGCTGATCGTGTCGAATTTCACTCAGTACCCAATGCCGCACATCTGTCATTTCTGGTGCCCTGCGGTGTGCTGAAAATGCTGCCAGTCTGCACAGATCCGGCCGGGTTTGACCGTCAGCAGTTTCATGACACCATGAACCCACTTGTTGTGGCGTTTTTTACAAAACAATTGGCGCAGCCCTGACCACGATGTAACAACAACACGCAAATCCCGGAGCAATCGCAAGTGATCACCAAGTTTTCACCGATAATCGAAGGCTACTGGCATGATTTATTTTTGACTGGCGACCAGATTTACCATGACGAACAACTGACAGTGCTGGTCAGCACCGTATTGCAACCGGATCGCGGCCTGATGCTGCGTCAATCTGTCGAAGGCCGGCTTTGGGCTGTGATGACACCAGCCATCGCCGGCAAACTCAGGCTAAGCACCGGGCTGCAGGCCGGGTTCAGCGAGGCGTTACTGCGGCAACGGCTGCAGGAAGCTGAGATCCGCCTGCATGGCGCGGATCAGCTGTTTTATTTCAGCGCAGCCGATCAGCAGGCTTTGTTACAGCAAGCGCCTTTGGCGCATGTTCGACAATTACACGCTGAAGATGCCGCGCTGTTTGCTCGATTCCAGTCGCTGGCATCTGAGCAGGATTTGGATGACGCCTATGTAGAACTGGACCATTGGGCGGTGTTTGGTGCTTTTGCCGATGGCCAACTGGTGTGCGCCGCCAGTATGTATCCGTGGGACGGCAAAAAAATAGCCGATACTGGCGTGTTAACCTTGCCGCAATATCGTGGTGCCGGGCATGCACGCGGCGTGATCCGAGCGATCAGCCGTTACGCCTGTGAACAGGGTTACCAGCCGCAATATCGATGTCAGACCGACAATCTGGCTTCAACTGCTTTAGCCAAAGCCGCAGGCCTGGAACTTTATGGTCGCTGGGAAGTGATTGATAGTGAAGAAACCAATGAGCCTGACGCCTGATCTCTTACTGACCATGTACAGCCCATACACAAAGGAGTGATCCCTGCACATGGGCTGTACGCGGCCAGAACACCGATCAGAAGCGATAACTCAGCCGTAGCGCCATCAAATCGACGTCATTGTCCTGCAGCTGAGTCCGTTGCCATCGTGCCGACAAACTCAGTTCATTGGTCAGCTGGTAACCTGCCGACACTGCATAATACAAATCGGTGCCATCAAATTTGCTGGTCAACACAGTTCCACCCATTGTACTGCTGATCTCAGACTGCCAGTTCAGCACCCCGGCCGCCACATCCAGTTGCCAATGCTGTTGCTGCCAGACAGTGAAACGGCCGCCGGCACCAATCGCCTCACCCAAGGTTGGGCTGACCTGTTTGACCAGTTCATGGTAACTGGCCGGCGTCAGACTGCTTTGACTGATGTCGGCATTGGCTTCGCCAAAATCCCAATAACTCAGCTCGACAGCCAAGGTCTCGGTGATCTGGTAACCCGCCCCCAGACCAAATGCGCTGTCTTTTTGATCCAGACTTAACAAAGTACCGCCACTGAGCTTTGCCCTGATATCAGCTGCGTTGCGGTCGGCCTTGGCCTGGCCTGCCTCGACAAAACCATACCAGTCGCTGGCTTGTGCTGCGGCCGGCAGACACATTAACAACACCAGTGCGATGACACCGCGCCGCCAAGCTGCAACTAGTAACAAGCCAAACCACAACAAGCCCACAGCACCACCCGTTGATTTATTGTTCACGATCACATCCTTATATGCTTTGACCGTAATCACCACTTGCCCTTGTGCCTGCATCCCCTGGCTATCAGCGATCACATACCGCACAGTATCAGTGCCTTCAAAACCCGCTTTGGGCTGATACCGCAATGACTTATCAGACTGGATAGTGACAGTGCCCTGCTGCGCGCTGGCAGACAACACGGTCAGCACATCACCATCCGGATCCGAATCATTTGCCAACACCGCAATAGTGACAGCGGTTTTGTCATCAGTCGACGCAACGTCGTTTACCGCAACCGGTCCGTTGTTCGGTAACACTGTGACTGTCAGCTCACTGCTGCCGGTTCCGCCTTTACCGTCTGTGACGCTGTAGGTCACCCGATCTGTACCGGAGAATTGTGGCGCCGGTACGTACCGGAGCTGTTGGTCGGTCATGACTTCAACCTGACCAAATTGGGCACTGACCTGACTTACTTTCAGTGTATCGCCATCAGCATCGCTGTCGTTGGCCAGCACTTTCACTTCCACCGCAATACCAATACGGGTGGTGACTGCATCAGGCTTCGCCACCGGCAGACGATTGCCATTGTTGCGGATACTGACGCCACTTGGGTCGACAATGGTGCCGTTTGCGATGCCATCAGCATCATTCGGGCCGCCATCCTGCACCGATACCTGCACGCACCAATGTCCCTCAGTCAATCCGGCGCTCCAGCGGGTATCACCAGGAGGTGGACAGAAACCACGTTCACCAGCACTGGACGAAACAAAGTTCCGGCTATCACTGACAAAATCGACCCAGCCCGTCACCACATTGTATTTCCGATAAACTGCATTGGCCGGAACTGGCAGCCGTTGTGGCAGCACCAGCTGATAGGTTTGACCGGGAACTGGCAGACCGTAGGCAATAAAATCAAAAATACCGCCAATATTCGTCGCCGCCGCATCAGTTTCCACCTCAGTCGGCAACAGCTGCAGACCACCAGACTGACTCAATACTGAATCCTGACCGCGACGTAAACAAACACCCGGTGACCCTTCAGCCAGGAAACTGACCTGCTGCTTGCCTTCTTCCGGCACCACGTTGCAATCAGTGATCACATCGAGATAATCGGCAATACCGTCGCCATCTGCGTCGGCAAAACCTTCTTCACTGTCCGGAATTAAGTCGCCGTCGGTATCAGCGGTAGTCAAAGCAGGTAGGGCTTCGACCACAACAATATACATCTGGTCACTGGTTGTCAGCGCCGGCGTCCCGTTGTCCGTTGCTGTCATGGCCACCATATAAACACCTGGCGCCTGGGTAGCCGGATCAAACTGCATTTCATCACCGTCGATGTCTACACCATTCAGACCAGCCGTATTCCACTGCAAGCTGATCACATCTTGTAGGTTTTGATCTGCCACTGTGGCTTTCACGGTCACAACTCCTTGGTTTTTCGCCACAGCTAAACGGGGTTGATCATTCTGGCTGACAGCCAACTGCACAGTCGGGGCAATATTGTCTTCGCGGATATTCACCTGCATAGCGGACTGACTGCCCAAATTCAGCGTTGGATCCAAGGCAATCTGAATATTTTCAGTACCTTCAATCTGTGCATCTTCAAACACGCTGAACTGAATCACGCCGATGGTTCCACTGGTGATCACGACCACACCCGAAGTCAGCGAATGGTCATTGCCATTGGCAGAACCAGTCACTGTATAAGGCACCTGCACTGGATAAGTTGGTGCCGGGCCATTCAGTAACACCTGCACAGTGACGTCACTCCCTTCAGTGACTACAGCATCTTTACTGAGCGAAATCAGTGGCTTGACGCTAACGCGCTGACCTTTGGTTGCTTTATTACCCTGGCTGTCCGTGGCCTGCCAATAAGCAATATGCTCGCCAGGGGCAAAGAACGTTTGGCCATCAACCAAAGACACTGGCAGGGTCAGACCATTCCGATCCACCGCAGTGGCAACACCTAAATTAACTTTGGTGTACAGCGCAGTCGCGTTCACTTCCACATCTGCCGGCAGAGTAATCACCGGTAAATTGCCACCGGCAGTGCCGCTAATTTGCAACCTGACTTCGGCCGAAGCACGGCCTTGCTGACCGTCAGATACGCTGTACCGCAAATCGACTTGTCCCAGATAACCTGCCGGTGCCTGGTATATCAGGCCTGCGCTACTGAAGGTGACGGTCCCGGTACTCGCAGTAGCGCCATCAATGGTCAGACGATCGCCATCGACATCAGTGTCGTTGCTCAAAACAGTCAGGGTATAGCGATCAGTATCCAACCGCGCCACACTGAAACTATCTGCAACCACCAGCGGATTATCATTGACCGGTGTGATGGTCAGACTGACGGTTGCTTCAGCTGAACTGAATTCTGCATCGCGGGCGACAAAACTAAAGCTGTCGCTACCGTGATAATCGGCGGCCGGCACATAGCGATAATCAGTACCTTCGGCAGTCAGGCTGCCATGCGCTGGTTGTTTGGTAATCGTTATGTTCAGCAGATCCCCCTCAGCATCAGAGGTTTGCAGGGTAATTGCTGCTGGCTCATCTTCACGTAACGTCGCAACCGAGTTTTGTGCAACCGGGGCTGTATTGCTGTTCAGCACTTCCAGATTAAACGCTGCCAACGCCGCAGTAGCAGTACCATCCGAGACCTGGATCACAATGCCGTTGGTGCTTCCTACATCTGCACGGGCTGGTGTGCCACTTAGTTGACCCGTCGCAGTGTTAAAACTCGCCCACGCCGGTTTATTGCTGATACTGAAGGTCAGCGTGGTGCCAACATCAATATCTGCTGCGACTGGCGTGAAGCTATACAACACTCCTTGCGTAACCTTGGTTGCTGGCGTGCCACTGATCGTCGGTACGTCATTGACATTAGCGACCGCGATGCTGAATGCCGGTAACGTCGAGCTTAATGCACCGTCACTGACACTGATCACAATACCGCTATGACTGCCGACATCGCCGTTGGTTGGTATGCCGGTTAATGCGCCGGTGGCCGTATTAAAGTTCGCCCAGCCCGGTTTATTGTTGATACTGAACACCAGCGTGGTTCCAGCATCGACATCCGCCGCAGCCGGCACAAAGCTGTAGGCAATTCCCTGAGTCGCAGTTGTTGCTGGGATACCGCTGATGGTTGGCGCATCATTGCTGTTTAACACTGTGATGTTAAAAGCTGTCAGCGGCGTGGTGACTACACCGTCACTGACACTGATCACGATATTGCTGTAACTGCCAATATCGCTATTGGTCGGTGTACCGGTTAAGGCGCCCGTGGCGGTATTAAAGCTCGCCCAAGCTGGTTTATTACTGATACTGAAGGTCAGGGTGGTACCAACATCAATATCTGCGGCTGTAGGCACAAAGCTATACAACAGATCCTGAGTGGCCGTGGTTAGCGGCGTGCCACTGATCGTCGGCGCATCATTGACATTGGCAACCGTGATGCTGAATGCTGGTAACGCCGCGTTTAAAGCGCCGTCACTGACACTGATCACAATACCGCTATGACTACCAACATCGGCGTTGGCCGGTGTGCCGGTTAACGCACCGGTCGCAGTATCGAAGGTCGCCCAGCCCGGTTTATTGCTGACGCTGAATACCAGCGTGGTGCCAACATCGACATCCGCTGCAACTGGCACAAAGCTGTAAGCAATTCCTTGAGTCGCAGTTGTTGCCGGGGTTCCGCTGATGGTTGGCGCATCGTTGCTGTTTAACACTGTGATGTTAAAAGCTGTCAGCGCCGTGGTTGTCACGCCATCTCCGACACTGATCACGATGTTGCTGTAACTGCCAATCTCGCTATTAGTCGGCGTACCGGTTAAAGCGCCCGTCGCGGTATTGAAGCTCGCCCAAGCTGGTTTATTACTGATACTGAAGGTTAGCGTAGTGCCAACATCAATATCTGCGGCTGTAGGCACAAAGCTATACAGCACATCCTGAGTTGCTGTAGTTGGTGGCGTGCCACTGATCGTCGGCGCGTCGTTGACATTGGCGACCGTGATGCTGAAGGCCGGTAACGCTGCGCTTAACGCACCGTCACTGACACTGATCACAATACCGCTGTGACTACCGACATCACCGTTGGCTGGAGTGCCTGTTAATGCACCGGTCGCCGTATTAAAGGTCGCCCAGCCTGGTTTATTGCTGATGCTGAAGACCAGGGTTGTACCAACATCGACATCCGCCGCAGCCGGCACAAAGCTGTAGGCAATTCCCTGAGTTGCTGTTGTCGCAGGAGTACCGCTGATCGTCGGTGCATCGTTAGTATTTCCCACTGTGATGCTAAACGCAGTCAGTGCCGTGGTGACTACACCGTCACTGACACTGATCACGATATTGCTGTAACTGCCAATATCGCTGTTGGTCGGCGTACCTGTTAATGCGCCAGTCGCGGTATTAAAGGTCGCCCAGGCTGGTTTGTTGCTGATACTGAAGGTCAGCGTAGTACCGGTATCGACATCTGCTGCCGTCGGCACAAAGCTATACAGCAGATCCTGAGTGGCTGTGGTTGGCGGCGTGCCACTGATTGTCGGAGCATCGTTGACATTGGTCACAGTGATGCTGAATGTCGGCAATGCCGCGCTCAACGCGCCGTCACTGACACTGATCACAATACCGCTGTGATTGCCGACATCACCATTCGCTGGAGTGCCGGTTAACGCTCCGGTCGCAGTATCAAAGCTCGCCCAGCTTGGTTTGTTGCTGATAGAGAATGTCAGGACGGACCCAACGTATGCATCTGATGCTGATGGCGTAAAGCTGTATGCCGCGTCTTGTATGACGCTATTGGCCGGAGTTCCGCTAATCACCGGCGCTTCATTCACATTCGTCACGACAATGGTATAGGTTTTGGTCGTGCTGTCAGCTGCTGTGACCACGACAGTAATAGTATTGGCGCCTACTGTCAGCGCAATAGCGCCGGACGCTGCGCCACTGGTCACAGTCGAGCCATTGACGGTGACAGTCGCAGTACTATCGGCCGTGGTCGGAGTGATCGTGATACTGCTGGTGGCGTTACTGACCGACGCCGTATAGCTGGTGGTGCCTGCTGCAAAGCTTGGGCTGAGGCTGCCGCTGCTTGGCGTTAAGCCCGATAAGTCGGCATTACTGCTCAATGCCCTGGTTACTGTCACTGTGTAGGTTTTGGTCGTAGTGCCATCTTCTGCGGTTACGATCACGGTGACCGTGTTAGTCCCCACTGTCAGCGCAATAGCGCCGGACGCTGCACCGCTGCTGACAGTCGAGCCATTGACGGTCACTGTCGCCGTACTATCTGCGGTCGTTGGAGTGATAGTGATACTGCTCGTCGCATTACTGACTGACGCCGTGTAGCTGGTGGTGCCTGCTGCAAAGCCCGGGCTTAGGCTGCCGCTGCTTGGGGTTAAACCAGCCAGGTCGGCATTACTGCTTAACGCCCTGGTCACTGTCACTGTGTAGGTTTTGGTCGTAGTGCCATCTTCTGCGGTTACGATCACTGTGACCGTATTGGCCCCCACGGTCAGCGCAATAGCGCCGGACGCTGCGCCACTGGTCACGGTCGAGCCGTTGACGGTGACTGTCGCAGTACTATCGGCCGTAGTCGGAGTGATAGTGATACTGCTCGTCGCGTTACTGACTGACGCCGTATAGCTGGTGGTGCCTGCTGCAAAGCTTGGGCTTAGGCTGCCGCTGCTTGGGGTTAAACCCGATAAGTCGGCATTGCTACTCGCAGCTCGAGTCACCGTCACTGTGTAGGTTTTGGTGGTTGTACCATCTTCCGCGGTTACGATCACCGTGACCGTATTGGTCCCCACCGTCAGCGCAATAGCGCCGGACGCTGCGCCGCTGCTCACGGTCGAGCCGTTGACGGTGACAGTCGCGGTACTGTCTGCGGTCGTTGGAGTAATAGTGATACTGCTGGTGGCATTGCCAACCGACGCGGTATAGCTGGTGGTACCTGCTGCAAAGCTTGGGCTTAAGCTGCCGTTGCTCGGGGTTAAACCAGAAAGATCAGCATTGCTACTGCCGGCACGGGTCACTGTCACTGTGTAGGTTTTGGTCGTGGAGCTATCTTCAGCGGTCACGATCACTGTGACTGTATTGGCACCTACTGTCAGTGCAATAGCGCCGGACGCTGCGCCACTGGTCACGGTCGAGCCATTGACGGTGACAGTCGCAGTACTATCGGCCGTGGTCGGCGTGATAGTGATACTGCTCGTCGCGTTATTGACTGACGCTGTGTAGCTGGTGGTGCCTGCTGCAAAGCTTGGGCTTAGACTGCCGCTGCTCGGCGTTAAACCCGATAAGTCAGCATTACTGCTGGCCGCACGGGTCACAGTCACTGTGTAGGTTTTGGTCGTAGAGCCATCTTCCGCGGTTACGATCACTGTGACCGTGTTGGTCCCCACTGTCAGCGCAATAGCGCCGGACGCTGCACCGCTGCTGACAGTCGAGCCGTTGACGGTGACAGTTGACGCGCTGTCTGATGTAGTCGGCGTGATAGTGATACTGCTCGTCGCATTACTGACTGACGCCGTGTAGCTGATGGTGCCTGCTGCAAAGCTCGGGCTTAAGCTTCCGCTGCTAGGTGTCAAGCCCGACAAGTCGGCATTGCTGCTGACCGATCTGGTCACTGTCACTGTGTAGGTTTTGCTCGTAGTACCATCTTGCGCAGTCACCACAACGGTCACTGTATTGGCACCGACATTCATCGCAATAGCGCCGGACGCTGCACCACTGCTGACAGTCACGCCGTTGACGGTCACTGTAGCTGAACTGTCAGCGGTAGTCGGGGTAATGGTGATACTGCTAGTGGCATTATTCACCGACGCCGTATAGCTGGTGGTGCCGGCCGCAAAACTTGGGCTTAAGCTGCCGCTGCTCGGGGTTAAACCCGCAAGGTCTGCATTGCTGCTGGCGGCACGGGTGACGGTCACTGTGTAAGTTTTGGTGGTGGTGCCATCTTCAGCAGTCACGACCGCAGTCACTGTATTGGAGCCAACCGCCAGGGCAATAGCGCCCGACGCCGCGCCACTGCTGACAGATACGCCATTCACCGTTACCGTCGCAGCACTGTCTGACGTGGTTGGTGTGATGGTGATGCTGGTGGTCGCGTTGCCGACCGAAGCGGTATAGCTGATAGTGCCCGCGGCAAAACCTGGTGATAAAGTGCCGGAACTGAGGCCTAAAGCCGATAAATTTGCATTTGTGCTAAGCGCTGTGGTGGTGAAGGTTTCAGTCGAGCCCGCACCTGTGCCGTTGGCATTTAACGCGTATGCCGCAACACTATACTGGCTACCTGCAGTCAGCCCGGATAACCCAATGGAATAGGACCCGGTTGTCCCGCTGGTGGTGCTTTTAAATACTGTGGTGCCGTTCACTTCGGCATAGGTTGGGGTCGGATCTGTGGTGGTCAATGCGTAGACCACCCCACGTTCCGTCACGGCCGATCCGGCGTCTGAGGTCACGTCACCGCCAACCGATGCCGTTGTTTTGGTAATGCTGGACGCTGCTGTCGTCGTCACCGTCGGCACATTATTGACGGCGAATTCAACATTGGCCAGCATGCCCGAACCACTGACAAACTTAACGCTGTTGCCATCAACGACGCTGCCGTAATAATAGCCTTCGCCATCCAGCGCGGTCGCAGTCCAGGTGGCTCCCTCATCATCAGAATAAAGCAAGTAGGCCGGGTACACATTGCCGCCGACACTCTGGTCATTGACGATGCCGACAATATGCCCGTTGACATAACGGAACGCGCCTTGCGACCAATCGGCCGCAATCTGACTGCCACCGGGAGCGCCGGTAATCAACGCTTTGGCACTGTAACTGGCTGGATTGGTCGGCGTGGTCGTTGAGGTACTGAAAAAGGTATAAGTACTGCTGGCATAACTGGTACCTGTAACAACATATTTACTGCCGGTCCAGACTACATCATTGTAATAATAATTGCTGCCTGCCACCGTGGGGGTGTTGTCAGTCCAGGTGATGCCGTCTGGTGAGGTATAGACCACGCCCAGTGACGTATTGCCATCATAGCCCACAGCAAAATAGGTGTTGTTTTCATACTTGATGCGGAAAAACCAGGTGTTCAGCGTTTCGACGACCGAGAGACTGGACAGATTGGCACCTTGCCAGATTTTCCATTCATAGGTCGTCGCGTCATATCCGGACACCACATAATTGCCGCCCTGATACAATACCGATTGATAGACATTGCCAGAGTGAGTTCCGGCATTGGTCCAGCTGCTGCCATCGGCGGAAGTTGCGATAACCTTTTCACCGACCGCAACATACTCGCTGCCATTCCATATCACATCATTAAAGGATTTGGTGCCGGTGCGGGTCGCCAATGCGCTGAGGGTTGGCCAACTGGATGAGGTTGCAGACACCGCAGTTGTTGTTGAACCTTGCATCCCCACCAGCGAAAAGCCACCGGCACCGTTGGTGGCAATGCTGTTATAACTGCCTGTAACAAAATGGTAGGTCAGGCCGTCATCGGACACCGCCAGGCCTTCATTCCCCCACTGAAAATATTTGCCATTCAGTAAATCAGCGCCCTGCGCCACGATAGAAGCCGTCGGAGCCACCATCGTATAAGTGCTGGCATTGGTCGAGCGGATAGTAGTGCCGTAGCCATAAGTTCCGCCAGAACCAAATAACAGGTAGTTGGTGCCATCGTGATAGCCACGAAACATCTGATTGGGCGAACCCAACACTGTAGTCGAACTATCAGGCTTAGTCACCGACGTCGAGGTAATTTCAGTCCAGGTAGCGGCGTCTGTTGACGTTTCTACCCGGGTTCCTGCGTAAAATGCATAAAAACGATCATTCAGGAAATAAGCGCCATTTGTGGTGAAATCCAACCCGGTGCTGATGTTCCAGGAATTCGAAGCGCCGGTGGATGAGCGATAATATGTAGAAAAAGCGGATGCAGGACGCGCCGCAATAACCAGCAAACCATTGCCCGATGTGATGGTCATCAAATCATCAGTGGCGTTGCCGACGTTTATCGTCACAGACGACCAACTGGTACCGTCTGAGGACGTGACCACAGCCCTGTTAGCACCCGCTGCATACAGCTTGCCGGAATACGCTTCCATCGCGTAAAAATTCTGCGCCGTGCCAGAGGTTTGTTGGGTCCAGGTCACCGCATCAGGTGAGGTATAAATAGCTCCCGCTCCACCCGCCACCACAAACCGGCTGTTAAAATAAATCACCCGTCGCGGGCTGGTCATATTAATTGACGAACTGTAGGACCAGGCCTCAGCATCTGTTGACGTGTAAACCTTGCCGTAGCTTGATATTGCAACATATTTCCCGCCGCCATAGGTCACACTTGCAATCGAACCGCCATAAGGAATGCCATTCACTTCCGTGATTGTTGGTGCTGCGGCGTGAGCAGCAGAGAACCCGCAGGCACAAATTCCGAGTAGCAGTGCGAACAGCCATCGGCTGGTATATTGAGAAGTCTGTTGGATCAAAATGCGAAAAGCTTGCAGAAACTCATGAGGAAACCAAGACATTCGTCACTCTCCTTGTCTGAAATTTGACTGCTGTTGCGCGGCAAATATAAAAAATGCGTCGCAAAAATCGGAATTAGCGCTACCAGTATAAGGGCTGTTGAAAAAACAGCCGGAAATATCGGGCTAAATATTTGAAAACAGCCAACGAACGCCACAAGGCGCCTGCTCAGTTGAAGGTAGGAGTTTATTGGGTGTAACTAGCTGAATTGCGTTCAACACCGCTGTTATTCCGTTGAGCGCCATTGGGACTAAGGACTTCAACCCCGGCCATTCATCCTCGTAAGCAAAACTCAACCTCGTAGTTGGTCTGCCGACACCAGCAAACGGAGCCGCACCGAACAAATATACCAATCACTATTGATATATAGTATTTATAATACATATAATCTTTTAAAGTGATTTTAAGGATGTTTCAGATGCGAATTCTGGTGACCGGAGGTCTGGGTTATATAGGTAGCCACTGCTGTATTGCGTTGCATCAGGCCGGCTTTAGCCCGGTGATTTACGACAATCTGTGCAATAGCAGCAGCCGGGTACTGGACCAGTTGGAAAAAATCTGTGGCCAACGCTTTGATTTTATTGAAGCAGATCTGCTGGATCCGGTCGCATTACAGCAGGCATTTGCACAATATCAGCCAGAAGCCGTGTTTCATTTTGCCGCCCTCAAAGCGGTTGGCGAATCCGTCCAGCAACCGCTGCGGTACTATCAGAACAATGTCGCTGGCACGCTCAACCTGTTACAGCAGATGCAGCAAGCTGGTTGTCAGCGGCTGATTTTCAGTTCTTCCGCGACCGTCTATGGCAACCCACAGTTTTTACCACTGACGGAACAACATCCGCTCGGCGCTACCAATCCCTACGGCTGGACCAAAGTGATGGCCGAGCAGATGCTGCAGGATCTTTGCCACGCCCAGCCGGGCTTTCTGGCTATCGCGCTACGCTACTTTAATCCGGCCGGAGCCCACCCAAGCGGCCTGATTGGTGAAGACCCACGCGGCATTCCGAATAATTTGATGCCTTATGTGGCGCAAACCGCAGTCGGACGCCGGCCTTTTGTGTCGGTGTATGGCCAGGATTATCCAACGCCGGATGGCACTGGCGTCAGAGACTACATTCATGTGATGGATTTGGCTGAAGGCCATGTCGCGGCCTATCAGCAGCTTCGCAGCCAAAGCGGTTTCCATGCTTTTAATCTCGGTACCGGTCAGGGCGATTCTGTGCTGCAACTGATTGCCGCCTTTAGCGCCGCGGCCGGCCGCGAGATCCCTTATCAATTCAGCGCGCGCCGCCCCGGCGATATTGCCGCCAGTTATGCCGATGCCGGCAAAGCCCTGCAGCAACTTGGCTGGCGTACCCGCTATGACCTTGGCCGGATGGCTGAAGACAGCTGGCGCTGGCAAACCCAATATCCTCATGGTCTGGAGCCTTCCCATGACAGCATTTGATCATCCGCACCGGCGGAAAAACCCGTTAACCGGTCGCTGGGTGCTGGTTTCACCGCATCGCAATAACAGGCCCTGGCTGGGCGCCACCGAAGTCGCCTCAACGGCACAACTGCCAGCCTTTGACGCCGATTGCCCGCTCTGCCCCGGCAACACCAGAGCCAATGGCGAGACCAATCCGGTTTACGACACCACCCATGTGTTCGCCAACGACTTTGGCGCGCTGATGCCCGCAGCCACAGAACCGGCTGCTGGAGCAGAGCCGTTGTTCCAGCATCAGGTCACTGACGGGGAATGCCGCGTGGTGTGTTTTTCACCTGAGCACCATCTGACGCTGCCCGAAATGTCAGTTCCGGCGCTGGTGGCGGTCGTGCAGACCTGGCAGCAGCATTACCGCGAGCTGCGGCAGCGCTTTGCCTGCGTGCATATCTTTGAAAACAAAGGCGCCATCATGGGCTGCTCGCAACCGCACCCGCACGGTCAGATTTGGGCGCATCAGCATCTATCAACCGAGATTGAGCTGGAAGACCAACATCAAGCCGCTTATCTGCAGGCACATGGCAGCGCGCTGCTGGCTGATTATGTGGTCAAAGAACAGCAACAGGCAGACCGCATTGTCTGTCAGAACGCCCACTGGCTGGCCGTAGTGCCATATTGGGCGGCATGGCCTTTTGAGACGCTGTTACTGTGTAAAGACGATGTGCAGCACATCGATGCACTCAACCCAGCACAGGTTGAAAGTCTGGCGCAGATTTTAAAAGAACTGACCAGCCGCTATGACAATGTTTTCCAGTGCAGCTTCCCGTATTCAATGGGCTGGCACAATGCGCCATCTGACGGCCAGCCGCAATCTCACTGGCGTTTACACGCGCACTTTTATCCGCCGCTGCTGCGTTCAGCAACGGTGAAAAAACACATGGTCGGCTACGAGATGATGGCGGAAAGCCAGCGAGATCTGACGCCGGAAACCGCCGCCGCCATTCTGCGCCAAGTCAGCGCAGTCCGCAGTTTTTAGGGATGTTTTGTCTATGAGCCAAGCCTTTATCAACACTTTCCAGCAACTTTACGCCGCACAGCCTGAGGGCCTGTCCAGTGCGCCAGGTCGCGTCAATCTTATTGGTGAGTTCACCGACTACAACCTCGGCTACGTGTTTCCGGCAGCGCTGAACTTCCGCACTCAGGTGTTGTTTCGCGCCCGTACAGACCAACAGATTGTGGTGCATTCACAAAATTATCCTGGTGAATCTGACCGTTTTTCGCTGCAGGCCCCTATGACGCCGGGGCCGTCGCAATGGGGCAATTACATTCGCGCTATGGTCTATGTGCTGCAACAAGCTGGCTTTACGCTGACCGGTGCCGACCTGTTGATTGACAGTGACGTGCCGCAAGGGGCCGGATTGTCGTCATCGGCCGCGCTGGAAGTGGCCATCGGCGGCGCTTTTAATCAGTTGTCTGGTTTGGCGTTAACCCCGGCGCAAATTGCCTTGTTTGGCCAGCAGGCCGAGAACCAGTTTATGAATTGCCAATGCGGCATTATGGACCAGATGATTTCAGCCCAGGCCACGGCCGGCCATGCCCTGCTGCTGGATTGCGCAACGCTTGCCACCCGCGCAGTAGCTATCCCGCCTGAGCTGGCGCTGGTGATTGTCAATTCCAATTATCCGCGCAAACTGGTCGACAGTGAATACAACGGCCGGCGGCAGGATTGTGAACAGGCTGCGGCAATCATGGGGGTGTCGACACTACGCGATGCCAGTATGGACCTGTTGCAGCAGCACAAAAACGCCATGACAGCGCAGCAATACAAAAGGGCGCATCATGTGATCAGTGAAAATGCCCGGGTGCTGGCCACCGTCGACGCGCTGCAACAAAGCGATATGACGCAGTTACGCCTGTTGATGCAGGCCTCACATCAGTCTTTGCGCGATGATTTTGAGGTGACAGTACCGGCAACCGATGGCCTGGTCGAGATTTGTCAAACTGCGCTTGGCAGCAAAGGCGCGGTGCGGATGACCGGCGGCGGTTTTGGTGGCGCTATTATTTGTCTCTGTGCGCAGCAGGATGTGGTGTTGGTCGAACAGGCTGTCGCAGCGCATTATCAAGCTCGTTTTGGCTTGAAGGCCGATGTCTACGTCTGTCAGGCTGGTGCTGGCTTGACAGTGCAGACTTTCGCCGCTTGATTTCAGCAGCGGGTTGGTCCCGCGGCGCCGTCAAATCATGCCGGGCTGCAGCGCCCGGCTCTGCTCAACATACAGGAGTTCTTATGTCATTGGTCATTAATAGAATTGGCTTATTGTTTGGATTGCTTGCCTGTACTACCGTGCAGGCCGCAGAACAGCTGTATGACAAAATCCCGGCCGATGCCGCACCGGTCCTGAGCCAGCCTGGTACTTACGCTGTCGGCGTCAGGACCAGCAAAATCGAGATCGCGGACAGTTTGCAGGTCAGCACAGGTCAGCCGTATACAAGGCCTTTGACACTGGAACTCTGGT
>NZ_JBHLXP010000004.1:78119-145272 GCF_042432165.1 Rheinheimera tilapiae | reverse complement strand
CAGCTGCCGGTGGTGGTCATTTCGCATGGTTACACTGGCTATCGCAGCCTGATGTTTTATCTGGCGGAACATTTAGCCAGCCACGGTTATATCGTCGCCGCTATCGATCACACCGATTCCACCAATGCTGAAATTGATTTTGCCAAAGCACCTTTTGCCGGATTTTTCAGTACTTTATACCATCGGGCACGCGACCAGCAGGCCACGCTGAATTACCTGACGTCGGCGAAAAGTCCGCTATTTGCGCAAACCAACCCGAACAAAGCGGGTCTGGTTGGCTATTCAATGGGTGGTTTTGGCGCGCTCAGTACGCTGGGTGCCTGCTATCAGTTTCCTGATGCGATGGTGCAACAGCTGACCGGTGCAGCGCAACCTGCGCAAATCGCTGCACTACGCACTCAGCTCAATAGCTGCAACGCCGGCCAGGCGAAAGCAGATCCGCGCTGGCAAACCGGCATTTTATTTGCGCCTTGGGGCGGTCAGTATCAGCTGTTTGACCCAAAATCGTTGGCGAAAATCCAAACGCCGCTGTTATATGTTGCCGGTGATCAGGATGATATTTCCGGTTATCAGGGGATTGTGCAGTTGTTTCAACACAGTGGTAGTGCGGCGCGTTACCTGCTGACTTACCATGGTGCCCGTCACAATATTGCCACTCATCCAGCCCCCGCTGCAGCGCGGGACATCGAGAGCGATTATGGTCATTATGCCGAACCGGCCTGGGATATCCGCCAGATCAACCGGGTGAATCAGCACATGGTCTTAGCGATGCTGGATTGTCAGCTGAAGCAAAAGGCTGACGCTTGCCAGCTGCTGCCAACCAAGAATAGTCGTTCGGATGAAGACAAAGGCTGGCCGGGATTTCCGCCGCGTTATAACACCGGCATGTCCTGGCAAACCGGCTCTGCTAACCAATCTGGTTCTAAGTGACAGACCGATTCCGGCACAGCCAGCGGCCGCGATAACTGATAGATAAACAAATCTCCGGCAGCAGGTTGCTCTGCCAGCTGCCGGGCATTGAGACCCAGCCGGGACGTGGTGATAAACAACAAATCGCCGTGCTCCCCGCCAATCGCCACACTAGACGGCTGCGACACCGGCAAGGTCAATGTCAGATCGACCTGTCCCTGCGGGTTCAGCCGAACCACAGTGCTGGTGCCCCATAGCGCAGTCCAGACATGATCTTCTGCATCCACAGTCGCACCATCCGGTGAGGCATTCTCGGCAAAATTGGCAAATAAGCGTGGCTGGCTCAGCGTTGCCTGTGCGGTGCAAAATTCATATTGCCAAATCTGATGACGGGGTGAATCGGCGTGATACATACGCCGGCCATCGAGGCTCCAGCACAGGCCATTGGAAATTTGCAGCTGGCGCAAATGCCGTACGGCCTGCCCCTGACGGTTCAGTTGATACAAAGCCCCACATTGTGACGTCTGAAACTGGATTTCGACCATGGATCCGGCCCAAAATCGGCCCTGACGGTCGGTACGGCCATCATTAAAACGGTTACCACGGATATGACGTTCTGGACGGGCTAACCAGCGTAAAGCGCCGGTATGCGGGTGATACAGCGCAAAACCACTTGCCAGAGCCAGCACAAATTGAAACGGCGCATCCGCCGCGACATTCAGCACGCCAAAGCTGCCAATCCGCTCCGGCAATGCAAGCTGGTGCACCTGACACAGATCTGCACTTAACCAGTGCATACGGCCTGCTTCAATATCGACCCAGTAAAAACGCTGCAACAGCGGATGCCACAATGCATTTTCACCCAGTACATTTTGTACCGGAACACTCTGCAGCAATATCGCGGAGACTGAATTCATCTCAACATCCCTGAAACGTTTCAGCCACGGAGAATAACAAGAAAATAGCGCTGAACATAGCGACCATTGCACCAGAATCTGGCTCTGCGCACGAAAACAATGCAGGCGTTTCCTGCAAAAAACAGTTGCCAACACGGCATTCAGACGGCAAGCTAGGCTTTATTATATTATAAATATGATTAAGCAAAATGCAGAACTATATTCTATCTATTGATCAGGGAACGACCAGCAGCAGAGCCATCCTGTTTAATCTGGAAGGTCAGCCTGTCGCCACAGAACAGCAAAGTTTTACTCAGCACTATCCGCACAATGGCTGGGTTGAACATGATCCGCAGGACATCTGGCAGACGGTCTTGGATTGCAGCCGGCAGGTGATGGCAAATCAGCAAATTGATCCGGAGCAAGTCATCGCCATCGGTATTACCAATCAACGTGAAACCACTTTGGTGTGGGACCGGCATACTGGCGAACCGGTTTATCGGGCCATTGTTTGGCAAGACCGCCGCACTACCGCCTATTGCGAAGCGTTACAAAGCGAGACCGTCAACGAACTAATTGCTGCGAAAACCGGCTTGTTGCTGGACCCTTATTTCTCTGCAACCAAGATCCGCTGGATTTTGGACCAGGTACCCGGAGCCGCCGCTAAGGCCGCAGCCGGCGATTTGTTATTTGGCACCGTTGACAGTTTCCTGCTGTGGCGCCTGACTGGCGGCGCAGTGCATCGCACCGATGCGACCAATGCATCACGCACTATGTTGTATAACATTCACCAGCATTGCTGGGACGAAGAACTGCTCAGTCTGTTTGACATCCCGGCAGCCATGTTACCGGAAGTGATGGATTCGTCAGCCGACTTCGGCCGGACTGCGCCGGAGATTTTTGGCAAACAGATCCCGGTCTATGGCATTGCCGGCGACCAGCAGGCCGCTCTGTTTGGTCACGCCTGCTTTGACACCGGCATGGCAAAAAGCACTTATGGCACCGGCTGTTTTCTGATGCTGAACACCGGTGACAAAGCACTCAGATCGGAAAACCGGCTGCTGACGACTATTGCCTATCAGCTCAACGGCAAAGCCACTTATGCCATCGAAGGCAGTATCTTTATGGCCGGAGCCACCATGCAGTGGATTGTCGAAGGACTGAAACTGCTGCGCCACGCCGGCGAAAGTGAAGCCATGGTCAAAGACGTGCCACTCGACCACGGCGTGTTTCTGGTGCCATCTTTTACCGGACTCGGCGCGCCCTACTGGGACCCGAATGCCCGGGGCGCCATTTTGGGCCTGACGCGGGATTCCGGCATCAGCTCCATTGTCGCGGCCGCGCTGCAATCGGTCGGTTATCAAACCAAAGATCTGCAAAAAGCGATGGAACGTGACGGTATCCGCCCCAATGTGCTGCGGGTCGACGGCGGCATGGTAAAAAACAATTGGGTATTGAGCTTCCTCGCCGATATTTTGGGCGCCGTGGTGGAACGACCACAAATCACCGAAACCACAGCCCTAGGTGTCGCCTATCTGGCCGGTTTACAGGCAGGGATCTATCAGTCGACCGAACAACTGGCCAGCATGTGGCACTGTGAACGACGTTTTCAACCATCGATCTGCGCCGAACAACGCAATCACCTGTATCACCAATGGCAACATGCGGTGGCAAAAGTGCGGCTTTAGGCCGCACCTGACCGTTTGTTCCAACTAATCCGAGCAGTTAAACCAATCTGACGCCTTGCTTGCCGCGTATTGACTGTTTATTATGGTATTTATCTTATAAATAAGAAAAGTGATGATGAACAACAATTCCAGCGCAGAACTTTATGACCTGCTGGTCATCGGTGGTGGCATCAACGGCTGTGGTATTGCCGCAGACGCTGCCAGCCGGGGCCTGAAAGTTCTGTTGTGTGAACAGCAGGATCTGGCCGCAGCGACGTCGTCCAACAGCAGTAAACTGATCCATGGCGGCTTGCGCTATCTGGAACATTACGAGTTCCGGTTGGTCCGCGAGGCACTGGCGGAACGCGAAGTGCTGTTAAAAGTCGCGCCGCATATTATCTGGCCTCTGCGCTTTCGGCTGCCACACCAGCCACACCTGCGCCCGGCACTGCTGATCCGTCTCGGGCTGTTTTTATATGACCATCTGGCCCGGCGCGTCACCCTGCCATCCTCACGCGGGATTCGCTTTGGCAATACCGATCCCCTGGTCACCACTATCCGGCGCGGTTTTGAATACTCAGATGCCTGGGTCGACGACTCCCGTCTGGTGGTGCTGAATGCGATGGCGGCCCAATATCATGGTGCTACTGTGTTGACCAGGACCCGTTGTCAGTTAGTGCAGCGCGAGGGGGCTTTTTGGCAGGCTGAGTTAGCTGAACAGCACAGCGGACAAATCCGGCATATTCAGGCCCGCACCGTCGTCAATGCCGCAGGTCCTTGGGTTGCCAGCTTATTTGAACAAACTCTGCCGGGGCCGACGCCGCAAAAAATTCGGCTGGTCAAAGGCAGCCATATTGTGGTGCCGAAGCTACACGATGACCCACAGGCCTACATTCTGCAAAATGAAGATCAGCGGATTGTGTTTGTGATCCCCTATGAAGACGACTTCAGCTTGATTGGAACAACCGATGTCGACTATCAGGGCGACCCGGCCAAAGTCGCCATTAGCGATGCCGAAACCGACTACCTGCTGCAGATCAGTAATAGCTATTTCCGCCGCAAGATCAGCCGGCAGGATATCCGCCATAGCTACGCCGGCGTGCGGCCTCTGCTGGACGACGAGGCCGACAGTGCGCAGGCAGTGACGCGCGACTACAAACTAGAGCTTGATGCACCGATGAGCGCTGCGCCACTGCTGTCGATCTTTGGTGGAAAAATTACCACTTACCGCAAACTGGCGCAGGCTGCTGTTGACCGACTGGCAGCGTTTTTCCCGCATATTGGTGCTTGCCGGACTGCAGAGCTGCCGTTACCGGGTGGTGATTTTGCCAGTCAGGTCGCGTTATTACGGGAATTGTCGCAAAGCTATGATTTTGTCCCGACCGCCGTCCTGCAACGCTATGTACGGAGTTACGGCACCCTGACTTCTCAGCTGTTGGGTGGTTGCAGCAATCAGACCGATTTAGGCGAAGACTTTGGTCATGGCCTGTATCAGGCTGAAGTCACTTATTTGCTGAACCACGAATGGGCGCACAATGCCGCCGACATTCTGTGGCGGCGCACTAAACTGGGTTTGCGCCTCGATAACGCACAACAACTGCGTCTACAAGCCTTTATCGAAAGGCGGCAACAAAGTGGTAAAGTTGCCTGAACCCATCGACGAAAAAGCCGGCTCGATGCCGGCTTTTTCGTCAGTGCAGCACGCCGTTAACCCAACTGACAAACGCCATCGGACACAACCTGAGCGGCAACTATCCCAGCACAACGCTGCTCCCGTGCCAACCAGCCAAAACCGGCCAGTGTTGCATCGGTAATATCAAAAGTTCGGACTTTGAAACCGGCCAGTTGCAGCGCTTCACGGTAACAAAAATTCAGTTGCGAATTGCCCGCCAACACCACATCACAGTCTTCGCTGGCACAAGGTTCATTAACCTGCCAGCCCTGTACGTCAGCCCCCACCAGAATGCCTGACAGATAGGCGCTGGCTTGCTGGGGTGTTAAACCGCTAAACAGCTGTTCGGTTCTGACGGTGAATAATTGATGCAACCAATGCAAGCCGGCAGTGCCACGCATTTGTTGGCAGCCACGGATAAAGCTTTCTGTGCAGAAGTCACCCGAATTTTCAGCCTGTTGCAACAACACACTGTGTTGAGTCAACAATGCATAGAGTTCGCCGGTCATGCTGGTGCGAAAATGCCGGATTTGTCCATCTTCCAGCCAGACCCATTTGGTATGGGTACCGGGCAGACAAACCAGCCGGCGGCCGAAACGCAGTTCTGGGGCCAACTGCAACAAACCAAGCAACTGCACTTCTTCACCACGCATCACATCATGACCACCTTCCGGCAGGGCACAACGCAGACCGGTCGACAGCCACAACGCCATGTCGGGGCACTGTCCCTGCACTAATTCAGGTAATAACGCCTGTGGCAAACAGGGCGTGTTGAGATATCGGGTCTGATACCAACCTAATGAAGACGTGATATGGCCGGCCATATAAACCACCAGCGCCGGGTCCTGCCGCAACCAGTCACCGACAGCCTCTAACAGTGTCACACGGAACTGACCACGCGCGGCTGCGACACCGGGGCCGCTGGCACTGGCCAGCACCTTCGGCTGCACACCGTCAGGCTGACATAAAAAAGCTTTTAACTGGCTGGCGCCCCAGTCGATGGCAATGAAAGCTGGTTCAGTCACTGAGACTAATCCCGCCGTCGATTTGGATCGCTTGTCCGGTGATCATCACACTTTGTTCAGACGCCAGAAACAGCGCCAGATTGGCGACATCTTCCGGCTGAATAAAACGTTTCAGCGCGCTGTCTTCGAGCCAGCGTTGTTGCTGTTCCGGCGTGAACCAACTGTTGAGTTGCCGCTCAGTCCGGACCCAACCGGGCAATACCGCATTCACCCTGACGCCATGGGCGCCGGCTTCACGCGCTAACGCCTTGGTCAGGCCGATCAGGCCGGCTTTGGCCGTGACATAACCAGCCATATCCACTTTGCCAGTGACTGCGACGACGGAACTGAAATTAATCACAGAAGCCGAAGATTGCTGCTGCAAAAACGGCAATGCGACCTGCGTGGCAAAAAATGCCGCATCCAGGTTCACCGCATGACATTGCCGCCAATTGGCGGGTGTCACCTGCGCTGTTGGCATCCGCTGGTCATTGGCAACATTGTTAATCAATACATCCAACCGGCCCCAACGCGCGGCCGCCGCCTCGATCGCTTGCTGCAACGCTTGCACATCGGTGACGTCTACGGCGGCGAACCAGACTTGTCCGGCCGGTAACTCTGCCATTAACGCGGCACCTGCAGCGGCATTTAAGTCAATAAACGCGACGTGGCAGCCCTGCTGCACAAAAGTGCGGACCATAGTCGCACCAATGCCGGTGGCGCCCCCGGTAATAAACACGGCTTTATCGCGTAAACAAGAGTACAGAGCTGTCATGCTTTTGTTTTCATTCTGAAATTCAGCTAATAGAGAATTCGCAATCTGCACAGGCCAGAATACTCTGAAGCCAGAATTGCAGCTGCCACCAGAAACTATGTAAAAAGTTATATCACAGTCTGGTGTATTTTAATATGATATATCCCACATAGCCGGACGGACCATACCGATGAAAAACGAACCGATTCAGAATCTGACCCATCAGCTGACGCACGACCTTGGCCTTGCCATCGTTCAGGGTGTTTATCCGGTGGGTAGCGGTATGCCTTCCGAAGCAGAACTCTGCATCCGGCACAATGTCAGCCGCAGCGCTACGCGCGAAGCCGTCAAAATGCTATCGGCCAAAGGCTTACTGACATCCCGACCGAAACAGGGCATCCGCGTACTACCGGAAAGCAACTGGAATATGTTTGATACCGATGTACTGCGCTGGATCTTAAGCAGCAAACCGTCTTTATCGCTGCTGCTGGAATTCACTCAGGTTCGGGTTGTGCTGGAACCGCAAGCCGCAGCGCTGGCCGCGACTTCAGCATCCGACAGCCAAATCCATGACATCGAAAAAGCACTGAAGCGGATGGCCGACGCTGACGAAGGACTGGACGATCCGCTGGACGCCGATATTGCCTTTCACAGTGCAGTGCTTGCCGCCAGCAACAACAGATTCCTGCTGCAGTTAACTGAATTTATCAGCACGGCGCTACGCGTCAGTATTCGCTACACCAACAGAATCAAAGGGGTACCGGGTGCCGACGTGCAAAAACACGGCGATATTCTGCGCGCGATTCAGGCGCGGGATCCGAAGCAGGCCCGTCATACAGTGGAAGTTCTGCTGGAAGAAGCCATTCAGCTGATCGAATCAAAACTCGAATAAGCCACGACGACAGTCCGACGACTGTTAGCCGCACAGAACAGCAAAGCCCGCCGCAGCGGGCTTTTTGCTTTTAGCCTTGTTGTTCCAGCAGAAAAATCAGTGATGACTGCGGATGCAGAATTGGCATCTGCATGCCGAAGCGCATCAGTGCATCACCACCAAAGGTTTCACCGGGCACCACTTGCAGCACGGACGGTGAATACTCTTTGAGCTGCGACGGCCACACCAGTGTCAGTCGATACTGCGCCTGTGGATCCAGGCCGGCAAAACGCAAGCGCGGCGGCATGGTGCGGCCGGTTTCTTTCACCAGGTTATAAGTAAAAATCGCGCGGGTCTGGTCCGGCGCTACCAGCCCGAAGTTGATGCTGTCACCATCGGAATCCAGCCGCTGCAATAACGCGCTGCGCATAAAACTGCGTTCAGCTTTGTAAAACGCAATAGCCTGACTGAGGATTTGCGCTTCGGCATCGGTCAGCTCCCGCGGGTCCATTTCAATGCCGAAATGGCCAAACAGTGCCACAGCACAGCGCATCTCGATGCTGACCCGACGGCCAGTAATATGGCAATCACGCGGCCCGACATGGGCGCCCATCACATCGTTCGGCAGGAAAAACGAACAGCCGCGCTGAATATTCAGCCGATCCAGCGCATCGTTGGAATCCGACGTCCAAATCCGATCGGTATGCGCCAGAATGCCATAATCTGCGCGGCCGCCACCGGAGCAGCAACTTTCAATTTCAAGGCCCGGATGGGCTGCTTTGAGCCGGGAAATCAGCTGATAGACCGCCTGAATTTGCCGGTGAACTGCAGGTTTGCCATCTGCCCCGCCCGGGTGATTCAAATCGCGGTTCATATCCCATTTGATGTACCGGATTTGCGGGTGCTGCACCAACAAGCGATGGATTTGTTCATACAAATAGGCACTGACCTCCGGCCGGCTGACATCCAGCACTAACTGATTACGAAAGCGCATCTGCGGGTTGTTGGCAGTACCCAGCACCCAATCCGGATGGTCGCGGAACAGCGCACTGTCCGGGTTCACCATCTCAGGCTCGAACCACAGACCAAATTCCATGCCGAGCGCGTTGACATGCGCAATCAGCGGACCCAGTCCCTGCGGATAGACCGCCGGGTCCACCTGCCAGTCACCTAAGCCGGCAAAATCACCGCGCCGCCCCATAAACCAGCCATCGTCGAGCACAAAACGCTCCACGCCCAGCGGCGCCACCTTGCTTGCCAGCTGCATCAGGGTGTCGGTGTCGTGGTTAAAATAAATACCTTCCCAGGTGTTGTAGTGCACAGGCCGCGCTTTTTGCTGCTGCGCCGGACTGAGCAATCTGCTACGGACAAACTGATGAAATTGCTGCGATAGCTGACTGAAGCCTGCGGCAGCGTAACTCAGGTATAAACATGGGCTCTGATAACTATCTCCTGCGGCGAGCGTCACTTCACCCGGCAATAACAACTCGCCAAATTGCACATAACTGCGGCCTTCCGAGGTCAGTTCAGCGCGCAAACTATGGTTGCCACTCCAGCCCAGATGGAAGCCATAGACTTCACCGGCCTGCTCAGTGGTGGTATCGCTATGCACCAGCAACGCCGGGTAAGTGTCATGCGAGGTTTTGCCTTTGCGGTTCTGCCGGACAAAACTGCCGAGCGCCAACGGCTGGCGCTGGCGCTGAAATTCGTTCGACCAGCGGCCTTCAAAGCTGGTCAGCTCCTGCAGATGGTCTGGCAACAAGATAGTGCCGGCGGCACACCAATGCAGCGCTCTTGGCATGGTCCCGAGGTTTTGCAGTGACGTTTGCAGACTCAGCACGTGGCTGTCCGGGTCCAGTGTCAGCACATGCGTCAGCTGCAGCTGGCGTTTGTCATCGATACTCACCAGACGCACCTGCTGCTGCGCATCGGCTGTGGTGAGTTGCTCAACCGAGACCAGCGACGGGCCAAAGGCCCAGCCATCGCTGTGATCCGATAATTCCAGTCCCGGCGCACCGGTAAAGCCTTCAGCGGATAACGGCGTCAGACCAATAGCCGCCTCATCTATCACCGAGTTTTTCGCTTCTTGCCGTGTCCGCAGCAGCGCCAGCATCTGCGGTGTCGTTGTTGCGCTCAACTGGCTGCCAAAATACAACAAGGCCGGCGTACGGCCGCGGCAATCCAGGATCAAAGTCAGACGGGAGCTGTCCAGACGAACAAATGAGGGTAAAGCCGGCATAACATTTCCTTCAGGGCAAAAAAGAAAGCAGAGATAGCTTACATTAAACTATAGAATCGCCATCAAATACTATATATCATACAAAACAATTTTATCGCCCGCTGCAACGCAGATCAGTCATGCTGTTCTGGTCAAGGCAGCCCCTTCTGGCAGGAGCATATTATGTTAGGAATCTGTTATTACCCTGAGCATTGGCCTGAATCTATGTGGGCGCAGGACGCCGCAGAAATGTATGGGCTCGGCATCCGTTATGTGCGGATCGCTGAGTTTGCCTGGTCGCGACTGGAACCGAGCCCGGGTCAATACCGTTTTGACTGGCTCGACCGTGCGATTAGCACGTTAGCCGATGCGGGTTTAAAAGTGGTGATGTGTACGCCAACCGCCACGCCGCCGAAATGGTTAATAGATTTGTATCCGTCGATTTTGCCGGTCGACATCAAAACCGGTCACAGCCGTGGTTTTGGTTCCCGCCGTCATTACGATTTCTCCAGCCCGGACTATTTCCGCGAAGCGATGCGCATCTCCACAGTGCTGGCCGAACGTTATGGTGAGCATCCGGCAGTCGTTGGCTGGCAAACCGACAACGAACTGGCCTGTCACGATACCACCCACAGCGGTTCCGAGGCAGCATTAACCGCGTTTCGTGCCTGGTGTCAGCAGCACTACAGCGACATCGACGCGCTGAACAGCGCCTGGGGCAATGTATTCTGGTCGATGGAATACCGCCATTTTGGCGAAATCGAGCTGCCCATTCTGGCCGTCACAGAAACCAATCCGGCTCATCAGCTGGCCTACCGCCGTTTCAGTTCAGATCAGGTGGTACACTTTCATGACGAGATGGTGCGGATCATTCGCGCCCACGCGCCGGGGCGCTTTGTCACGCACAACTTTATCCCGATGGTCGACACCCAGACCGACAACTATGCGCTGGCGAAGCCGTTGGATTTTGCCAGTTTCGACAACTACCCGCTGGGGCGCTCCGACTTGTTTTTCGCTAAGCGCGGCGCGGCGATGTTTAAACCTTATATGCGTACCGGCCACCCGGACTTTTCTAGTTACTACTTCGACCAGACCCGTGGCCTGACCGGCAAACACTTCTGGATCATGGAACAACAACCGGGCCCGGTGAACTGGGCCAAGCACAATCCGCGGCCAGAACCTGGCATGGTGCGGTTGTGGTCCTGGGTATCTTTTGCCCACGGCGCCGATGTAGTCAGTTATTTCCGCTGGCGTCAGGCGCCTTTTGCGCAAGAACAAATGCATGCCGGTTTAAAACGCATCGACAACTCCAAAGCCGCCGCCTGGCCAGAAATCGAGCAGCTGGTGCGCGAAATGGCGCTATGCCCGGATCTGCTAGAGCAGCAGGTCAAAGCGACCGTCGCGATGGTCAGCACCACTGAAAATCAGTGGGTCTGTGAAATCGAACGTCAGGGCGATAGTTTTAATCAGCAGGAAGTCGAATTTGCCTGGTATTCAGCATTACGCCAGCTTGGCGTTGATGTGGATTTTGTGTCGCCGGAGCAGGATTTGACCGGCTACAAACTGGTGCTGGTGCCTTGTATGCCGGTGGTTCGGCCCGAGTTTGTTAAGCGTTGCCAGGACAGCGGCGCATTGCTGGTATTTGGCCCACGCACCGGCAGTAAAACCACGGAATTCCAGCTGGTGCCGCAATTAGCGCCTGGCTTATTACAGGCGCTGGTCCCGGTCAAAGTGCTGTCAGTCGAAACCATCAGACCCGACTGTGCTGAGCCATTATTCATCGGCCAAAAGCAGTATCAGAGCCAATGCTGGCGCGAGGAACTGGAAGTACCGCAAAGCTGCCAGGTGCTGGCGCATTATCACGACGGTCTGCCAGCCGCCGCACAGCATCAGCGCGCTGTCTATGTCGCCACCGTCAGCTGCGATGACTTCCTCAAAGCCTTGTTTGCCGACTTACTGAAACAGGCCTGTGTCGAGACTGTGGTGTTGCCGCATGATGTGCGTCTGGCGCGTCGCGGTGGCTTAACCTTCCTGTTTAATTACAGTGCGAAGCCCAGCAAAGTTGCGGCTCCGGCAAACGCCCAATGGCTGCTCGGCAGCGCTACACTGGACGGTTACGGCGTCGCAATTTACCGCTGACGCTTTGGCTCACACGACAAAACCGGCGCCTACACGCCGGTTTTTTTTCACGGGTCCGTTGTTAAAAGTGGGCAATCATGCCAACAAATGCACCTTTAAACTCAAGATCGGTATATAACCGGTTTAAATCTTCGAATTCCATGTTCACGACGCGATAGCCTAAGTTCACTTTGAGATCCATCCTGGTGATTTTGATGAGACCGTAACTGAAGCCAACTTGATAGTCAGAAAGTGTGTGGTCATTGAGTAATGAAACATCAGCTTGGGCAAATACATTTAAATGATTGAACGGCAAGCGAATGTTGGTGGCAACAAACAACATAGGCTTCATGTCGTCAGTTTTTATCGTACCACTGGAAATTGCAGTATTTCCTCGATCTATACAAGGATCATCAGGAGAGGGGTTAGGATCATTACAAGGATCATGATCACTTTTTGTTGTCCCAGACACAGTGACATCACCATTGAAATCTCTGGCGGTTAAGCCCAACTCCAATGAAAACTTTGCGCTATCAAACAATGCATAATAGAGGGTGTAATCGACATAACTCACGTGATATCTGGCATCAACTGTATCAGCAATAGAAAAAGTCTTATCGTTGAAATAAAACTTTTGCGTTAACGTGGTTTGACCTGAGGTCTCCAGTTGGGTATTTGAAATACGAACCTGAGGAAGCGAAGAAATAGGGTGTTTCACGCCAATAAAGTAGTTAATTTGGTGTTCTTTATTTAAATTAAAATCAATAAGCGTATTTTCTTCACCCAAACTACCACTTGCTTCACTTTGCCAGATTTGGCCGCCCAGATATAAACCAACATCATCTCTTGATGTTGGCGCATACGTAAACTGTGCGGTAGCTGATGCGGTAAAAGTAAAAAGTGCAGCAACAGTTGCTGCAACAGCCGTTTTTATCATCTGTAACTGTCCTTGTTTATAAATTGCCAGCCGCGGTCTTTTATCTACTCACTATCGTTTGTATCACCACAAAAATCACAGACAAGCAGTTAATGCATCGTAACTCAAAGTGCAATTCAAGTTAACAAAATACCAAATAATGAAGTAGTTAACCCACAGCACCAATGTTGAGGAACGTGATCAGGAAATTCCACTTGCGTTCACTCTTAACCGCACACTCTGCAGCTGCTGGCTTTGGTGGAGTTTGGGATGACTGCTTGAGCGAGTTGCAGTCATCGAATATTGGGTAATGTACGGCGTGTGACGCCCAGCGGGCTGCGCTTGCCGGTACCTACGATCTTAATTAGCGAGTAGGTACGCGCAAGCGTCAGCGCCGCCGTACATGGCATTTAAAAAATGTCCGCTTTTGGCACTGAACTGCGCGTGGATAGTGAATCAGATGTCGGCTATCGCCGGCACCATAAAAAAAGCCGGCCTAAGCCGGCTAACGGAGCCATCCGCCTACGAAGACGCAGGCAGTTCCAGGGTTTTGCCGGCCCAGCGATGCTGTTTGCCGAAGATAAATCTGTTGCTAAGCAGCGCCACCGCCACACAGCTGAACAAGGTGACAGCCATCAGGTGGATATAATGCACCGTGGTATAGAGCGGTGAGAATTCAAAGGTCAGGCTGCCGTAGAACAACACACCAAAGATCACCGCAATAATGGCGGCGCGTGCATCAACATCTTTAAACAACAACCCAACGATAAAGATCGACAGGATTGGCATGCTGAGCAGACCGTTTAATTGCTGCAGCAGATTGATAATACTGTCGGCCTGCTGATAAACCGGCACCAGAATCAGTGTAAGTGCGCTCAGCAGCAACGTCACCCAGGCGCTCAGTTTCACCACATCGGGTTTGTCGCTGACATAGGCTTCGTGAATGTCACAAACATAAAGTGCAGTCGCTGAGTTCAGCAGGCTGTTGTAGGTCGATAACACAGCCGCCGCCATGGCCGCCGCGAATAAACCGATCAGCACCGGAGGTAACAGATCACCGACCAGACGGCCATACGCTGTATCGCCGATGTCCCCATAGAGTTTGTAAGACACAATGCCCGGTAAGACCACAATGGCAGGCACGATCAAAAAGCGGATCAGTGCTGCGGCATAGACGCCTTTTTGCGCTTCTTCCATCGTCGGAGCTGCCATCGCCCGTTGGGTAATGGTCTGGTTGGTGCCCCAATAATACATCTGAATAAAAATCATCCCGGTCAGCAAGGTCGGCCATGGCACCGGCGAATTCTCATCGCCGATGAGCGTCAGACGCTCTGCCGGAATACCACTGAAGTCAAAATTGATGGCATAGAGCGCCAGGAAAGTGATCAGCAATGCCATGCCCAGCACCAGCACACCGTTATAGGTGTCAGATACCGCAACAGCGCGCAACCCGCCGAAGAATGCATACGCAGCGCCAACGAGGGCAAACACCGCCGCAATTTGAATCAGCGGAATATCGACTTTAAACATGGTCTGCATCAGCAAAGCGCCGGAATAAATCACCGCCGGCATATAAATCAGTGCATTGCCGAGAAAAAACAAACCACCAATCACCGCACGGATATGCTTGTTGTGATAACGCCGCTCTAACAGTTCGGTGGTTGTGGTACAGCCATAGCGGTAGTAAACCGGAATAAACACTTTGGCCAGAATAATCAGACCGATGATGGCGGAGAATTCCCACACCGCCAGCAGCGCCATCTGGTTGCCGTTCATGCCCACCAGCTGGTCGGTACTTAAGTTGGTCAGCGTAATAGATCCCGCTACAAAAACCCAACTGAGGCCACCACCGGCGAGGAAATACTCGCGATTTTGCGAGCCGCTGCGGTCCGACTTACCGCGACATTTCAGGTAGGTCAACACCCCTATCAGTGCAGAAACCAGCACAAAGACCGCAGTCTGCAACACACTATCTGACATAACATCTCTCCGGGAAAAACACGCAAAAAAATACCGCCCATCCGGCGCGGTATCACAAAAATCCGCTATCGCGATCTATTTCAATTTTTAACTGCTGGATGCGGTGGAAACCGGGTTGGCCCAAAGCGGCACGTTGATTGTGCCGCTGGATCAGCCGGTTCAGTTGTAACAACGAATTCAACAGACTTTGCGCCAGTTGCAGGCTGCCGGTCTGCTGCAGAGTTTTTAAGGTCGTGGCATCGACACTATGCAGCTGGTCTTCATCGATCGTCATCAGGCCGCGGATACGCTGTAACTCGCCTTGCTCCGGCTGTACCTGCAATTCGATGGGTCTGAGTAATTTCAGCGCCTGCAATTGCTGCAGGCTGAGATAAGTGCGTCGTTCCTGGTCGTACAGTTCCTGCGCATTGTGCATCAGCCGCTGCGCAGCGGCATCGGCGGCACCGTCGTCCGCAAACAATGGCATCGCGGCCGGTTGCAGTACCTGCGGGTCAGCCGCAAACACAAACTGGCGCTGGCCATCCTGCAGCAAGCAATAACAAGGATAAGCCTGCAACGCCAAAGGCCGGTATACCGCCTGCCAGCCCTGTGCGTCCGCCAGCAGATTGTGCCCCGGCACAAAGCTGCAAAGCGCAGACAGCATCAGCGTGCCGTCCTCACTGTTGCGGCTGACCAGGACCGGAAAATCGCAGACCATACTGCTGACATCCGCCACCGTCAGCGGCAATAAATGTGCACGTGCGGCGTACACCAAACCAGCATCCGGCACTAAACCCAGGCGCTGCGCAGCCAGTTGCTGCGGCGTCAGAAAACGGCTCATGTCATACTCCCTTGCGCCAGCCAGCGCTGCAGATATTCGCGATTCGATGGCAGGCTTTGCTGCAATTGTTGGGTCAGTTGCTGATTGCGCCGCAGGATTTGCTCCGCCTGCGCCTGTTGCCGGTAAAGATGGGCCTGACGGGAAAAATCAGGCTTGAAGCCCATGCCATACATCACATATTGGTAACTGGCGGCCGGAAACAATTCCAGCGGGCCCTGAAAGTCACTGACCGCCGGACCACGATAACGCCAAACCGCGAGGTCTTCCTGTAACGACTCAGGCCAGGTTTCAACATCCAGATGCGCTTGCCAATAAGGCTCAGTGCGTTTGGTCAGCATGTAATGCAGCTTCAGGAAATCGATGATGCGCTGCCAGCGATAGCGCATCTGGGTATTAAAGCGTTTGGCCACCAGAGGCATCAGGCTTTGGTCTGCCGGCAGGTTTTCGGCGACATAACGGGCCGACACTTCAACCAGCATGATGGCCGTCGCTTCCAGCGGTTCGACAAAACCGGCAGACAAACCAATGGCGACACAATTGCCTTGCCAGAACCGTTCGCGGTAGCCGGTCTGATACTTGATCAACCGGGGTTCTAACTCGGCCGCGGCCGGGCCCAGATAGCGCCGCAAATTAGCAGCCGCTTCGTCATCACTCAAAAACTGGCTGGCATAGACATGGCCGGTGCCGCGACGATGCGACAAGCCGATATCCCAAATCCAGCCGGCGTTTTGTGCAGTGGCAATGGTATGACTGGCGACCGCAGCATCCGGCTGATCGTATGGCACCTGCAGCGCCAGCGCTCTGTTGTTAAACAGTTGATGTTCAACCGACATAAACGGCACCTGCAGCGTTTTGCCAAGCAGCAGTGACGCCATGCCGGTGCAGTCGATATACAAATCGGCGCTGACCGGCGTGGCAGCGTCATTCAGTTTTAACGCGGCGATCTGACCATCATCGGTCAACAGCACCTGCTCGACGGTGGCAACGCGGTGCAACACACCCAGTTTGGTTTTGGCATGCTGTTTCAGTACATCGGCAAAAGCGCCGGCGTCGAGGTGATAGGCATAATTCAATGAGCCCTGATACTCACCTTCGCTGACCGGGCGTGGCGCTTTGCCAGCTTCGCATAATTCATGCTGCATATTGGACTGGCGGGCATAATCGCGGATGTCCGACAGATAAGGCGCCACATCGAGGCGGCCATAACCCAGCGGCACAGTAAAAGGGTGATAATAAAAATCGCCGGTGCCTTCGCACCAGTTAACAAACTTTCCGCCTTGTTTAAATGCGGCATGGCAGCTGCGGAAAAAGTCCTTTTCGGACAAGCCGATTTGCTGCAGGGTATTTTTCATCGTCGGCCAGGTGCCTTCACCGACCCCAATAGTCGGGATATCGGCCGATTCGATCAAGGTGATCGATAACGCCGGGCCATCTGGTTTTTGATGGTAAGAGGCAATGAGCGCGGCCGCCAGCCATCCGGCGGTGCCGCCCCCCACCACCACAATATTGGTGATAGCTTGTGTCATAGGTAACCCGATTTAAACGCGAGTACAGCAGTATTGCGCGATCCTGCGCGTCAGCCAACACTGAATTACCAGCTTGGCTTACAGCGAAAAAAAGGCTGGGTCAACAAGACCCAGCCACAGGAACGGGACTTAGAATGCCCCTCGCACACCTACCGCATAGCGGGAGCCGTTATCCTCGACAGAGTAAATCTGGTTTTTGAAGCGACCGGTCTGGACCAGCTCTTCTTCGGTGATGTTAATCCCCTCGAAGAACACGGTCAGATACTCGTTCACGTCGTAGCTGGCGCTGATATCCCACTGACCAAAACGCTCAGTGTTGATCGGCTCGCCGTTAAAGCCGTTATCGAGTTGACGCAGGAAGGCTTCACGGTTGTTAAACGCGATACGGGCCTGATAGTCACCCTGTTCGTAGAACATAATAAAGTTCTGTGAATCGCCTAAGCCTTCCAGCGCAAAACTCTGCGTGGTATCGGCACCGACGTTCAGGTTACTGTCGACCACAGTGGCGTTGACGGTGAAACCAAAGCCGTTATCGAACATATGGGTCAGTGCAGCTTCATAACCGGTGATGCGGGCAGACTCACCGTTTTGTGGCCGGCTGACGGTATACACTTCGCTCGCGCCATTAAGCTCTGCCGTTGTCGGCACTACACTGCTGCTGCACAGCGGTGCGCTGACACAGTTGTAAAGTGGGCCTTTACGCGCCGTCATGTTGTACGTTTCCTGACCGGTAAGCGTCACAATAAAGTCTTCAACTTCTTTGTTGAACACAGTGAAGCTGAACATGTTGGCATCCTGGTAATACCATTCGTAGGCCAGATCCCAGTTCTCTGCACGGAACGGTTTCAGTGCCGGGTTACCGCCGTTGGCGGTCAGGTTTTGCCGGCGTGGCTCGTTGAAGGTGGTCGCAGGAGACATCTGGCCCATCGTCGGACGAGTCAGTGAATCATAAGACGCAAAACGGACAATCATGTCGTCCTGAACTTCCAGCTTGATATTCAGGCTTGGTAACAGGTTGGCGTATTTGGTGCCCTGATTGATATTGGTCGCAGGGCCTAACACGTTTTGGAACAAGGTCGCGTCAGCAGTTGGCACGATGTCCACAACAAAGCTCTGCACCGCGGCCACGTCAACGGAGGTTTCGGCATAACGGGCACCGAGGTTCACGGTCAGCGGCATATCACCGAGGTCATAAGCCAGCGTGAAATCCATATACAGACTGGTCACGTCTTCATTGATGGTATATCGGTTATTCTGCAGTGTCGTCGTGATTGGATGACCGCTATCGGCCAGGTATTTCACCACAGCATCGCCGTCATAGCTGTAGAACGTATTGATCAGACCCGGGAAGAAGTTCTTCGCGGTGAACGGTTGGAATTTAATGGTATCGACCGGAGCAGGTAAGGCATAGCCGCAGTAGAAGCACTGACCGCCATAGATCTGGAAGCTGGATTTTTCGCGCTCTTGGCTGTAAACACCAAAGTTGGCTTTCTGGAATACGCCTTTCTCGGCAACGTATTCAAAATCTGCTTTTAATTCAGTAACTTCATCTTCATCTGAGAATTGGTTACCTTTTTCGTTATAGTGCATCCGCGCCAGGCTCGCCGCTGGCAGCGTACTGCCACCAAAACCGTTATGTTTGACGGTTGGCACTGAACCGGTGCCATCAAAGGCATAGCTGTTGATCATCCCAACCACGTTAAAGCGGTCACGACCAGCACGGTCGTTTTCGGCGTTTGATGTAGATGCATCAAAATTCGCTGTCAGCTGTTCGGTAATTTTCCACTCAACGTTCAGGCCAAAAGCATTGGTGCTGATGTCGCGGGAGTTACGGGTATGCGACACGAAATCCGTTGCCGGATCGCCGCTGCCCTGATGCAGACCAACGTCTTGTGAGAAAGTCAGCAAAGTACCGGTGGCTGGGTCAATAGTCGCACTGCCGACCCGATCCGGTTCAAACCAGGAAGCCAAATCTGTCACGGTTGAATCCACTTCAAAACGGGAAACCAGACCATCCATGGTCACAGTGACATCTTCTGACGGGGCATATTGCAGCACCAGACTGGCGTTATCACGCGTCCGCTCCTGCTGGTCAATAATCTGGTCCCAGTTGCGTGGGATATAAGCATTAGTGAACAAAACACCGTCGCGTTTGTTGGAGATTGTTTGGCCTGAGCGCCAGCCGGCTGTGGCAATCTGGTTGATCTGCACATCACGTTTCTGATGGCTCAGCGCTAACAAAGCACCGAATTTATCATCCCAGTTGCGGGTCAGTAACACAGAAGCGGCCGGTGAGGTTTTCTCTGACAGGCTTTCGTACATGCCTTTGACGGAACCAGCGATGCGGAAATCGTCATAGTCAAAAGGGCGAGCGGTTTTTACGTTGATCGTACCGCCGATACCACCTTCTTGCAGCCGGGCGCTGTTACTCTTGAATACATCAGCACCGGTGATTTGGTCTGCTGCCAGAATGTCGAAGTTAAATTCACGGCCGTTACTGTCGGTCGCGATCTGACGGTTGTTGACCAGCACAGTGTTAAACTGCGGACCAAAACCACGGATAGTCACCGCCTGACCTTCACCACCACTGCGGTCAATCGACACGCCGGTGATCCGTTGCAGCGATTCAGCTACGTTCAGATCCGGAAACTTACCTAAGTCTTCTGCCGCGATACCGTCTGATACCAGACTGGATTCTTTTTTGTCCTGCATCGACGCTTTCAAGCTGCTGCGGATGCCGCGGACTTCAATTACTTCAACTTCAGTTTGCTGTGCTTTGGCCGCATCTGCCGTTGTCGTTTGTGCCGCAACCGAATAAGTGCTGAGCACGCCGGCTACGGCAAGGCAGACTGCCGAGTGTTTAAATGCGAATGTATTCGCTCTGGTCATCATCGAACTCCCCTGTCATTGTCTAGTGTTGTGTTTTTAACTAAAACTTCTTATTAGAATATTTATCATATAAATACTGCAAAGTTGCGCCAACTGCAACTTTTTTATCTGATTAATCATTCGAATCTAAGCCGTTTTGGCGGGCAAAACGGTAAATGATTTGATGCTGATATTTTTCACCAGCCAGTAGGACCGGTGACGGAAACTCTGGCTGGTTCGGCGCATCGGGCCAATATTGTGCTTCCAGACAGATGCCCTGTCTGGGCGTAAAAGGTGTTGTTAAGGCGTCACCACTATAAATTTGCACACCGGGCAAATCACTGAGGACCGTCAGGCTCAACTGTTGATCAGGCGACGTCAGCGTCGCCAGCGGCTGCAGGCTGTTGCCGGCGTTCTGCACGACAAAACAATGATCCAGCGCACCGGAATGGCGGAACATCTGGCTCAGTTGCTCACCGGCAGCGAGACCGGGATAACGCTCAGCACAGCTCAATAAACGCCCGGTTGGGATACCTGTCGCATCTTTGTCCAGCACCTGTAACAACGGCGACTGCAGACTGTGCGTATCAATGTTCTGTGCTTGTGCATCGAGGCTGAAATAACAATGATTAGTCAGGCTCAGCACGGTTGCCGCATCTGTCGTGGCTTCAAACCGCAGCTGCAGTTCGGTCTGATGCACTTTGAAATGGCAACGAAACTGCCGGTTGCCGGGAAAGCCGCCGTCGCCGTGCGCCGCGCTGCAGCTCAGCGTAAGCTGATCGGTCTCATGTGTTTCTAATTGCCAGCGCAAGCGGTTCAGGCCGGTCTTTCCACCATGCAGACAATGCTCACCGTCATTGGCAGTTAAATTAACCTGCTGTTGTTCAAGCCAGAAACTGGCATTGCGGATGCGATTGGCGTAAGGCCCGACGGTACAACCTAAATAAAACGGATCCTGCAGATAAGCGGATTCGTCGGCATAACCCAACGTCAATTCCTGACCATCGAGCTTGATAGAGCAGACCGTGGCGCCAATCGCGCTGATTTTTACCGACAATCCCTGCGGGGTGCTGATCTCAAACAAAAAACGTCTCCGGTGGTGCTTGTATCGTGCCAAATCGTTATATAGTATTTATACGATAATTGAGTGTATGACAAGGATTTTATGAAAACCAGAACACCATTGGTCATGGCAAACTGGAAACAGCATGGCAGCGAAGCCGCATTAACGGACTGGTTAACCAGTGTCAGCGCGATTGATTTACCTGAGATATGCCGGGTGTTATGCGTGCCGCTGCCTTATCTGGCAAAGCTCAGACAACAACGCGCTGAGCTGCAAAGTCAGGTGCAGGCCGGGGCACAACTGGTTTCTGCGTTTCGCGGCGGCGCTTACACCGGTGAGGTGTCGGCGGCGATGCTCAGTGAATTTCAGGTGGCTTATTCGCTGATTGGCCATTCGGAGCGGCGGCAGTGGTTCGATGAAACAGCAAGTGCACGCCGGGGGCAGCTGAGCGCTTTGTGGCAAGCGGGCATCACGCCGGTGCTGTGTGTCGGCGAAACCGCGCTCGAGCACCAACAGGGCCAAACATGTGAGGTACTGATGCGACAACTGGCTGAAGTACTTGACGGTCAAGCGACAGCAGGGCCTTTGGTGCTGGCCTATGAACCTGTGTTTGCTATTGGTTCAGGTAAACCGTTGTCGGCGCAATCTGCACAACAAATGCATCAGCAACTCCGCCTGATGCTAAAGCGTTGGTATAGCGCAGCAGACTGTCAGCGCATCCGCATTCTGTATGGCGGTAGTGTGAATAATCAGAATGCCGGCGAATATCTGCGGCAAGACGATATTGATGGAGTGCTGGTCGGTAGCGGTAGCTTACAGGCTGGCGCTTTTAATGCGCTGTGTCACGCGGTGGTTCATGCGGTCACACCGTTGGTACCCGCCTGAAAACAGCGTCTGCCTATACTGAATAAAGTAGTGATTTGTTTCGCGCAGATTAGACAACAAAAGTGGCATCAACGCAGTGTAAGCAATGGATTTGCTTACACTGCAATGCTGAAACGAAAGATCAGAACGGAATGTCGTCATCAAAATCGATTGGCGGTTCCATCGGGCCACGCTGCTGGCCAAAACCGCCTTGTTGTGGCTGGTTAAAACCTTGTTGTGGCTGATTGTAAGCAGGTTGTGCCGGCGCCTGATTGTAGGCTGGTGCAGCAGCAGGAGCTGGCTGGTTAAAGCCTTGCTGGGCTGCAGCTGGTGCACGGTTGTAATTCTGCTGCGCCGCCGGAGCAGCTTGTGGCGCCCGGTTTTGTGGTGCCTGGTAGGCTTGTGCCGGAGCAGCCATGCCGCCCATTGCCGCGCCACCCATCGCTGCGCCCATTCCTGGTGCGCCACCCATCTGGGCGCTTTGGCCTTCGCCGCGGCCATCTAACATTTGCAGTTCGTTGGCGATAATTTCAGTAGTGAAACGCTCAACGCCTTGCTGATCCTGCCATTTGCGCGTACGCAGACGACCTTCAATATATACTTTGCTGCCTTTACGCAGGTATTCACCAGCGATCTCGGCCAGACGCTGATAGATCACCACACGGTGCCATTCGGTCTGTTCTTTTTTCTCATTGGTTTGTTTATCAGTCCAGGACTCAGAAGTTGCAATGGTGATATTGGCCACTGCACCGCCGGTTGGCATGTAACGAACTTCAGGATCTGCACCTAAGTTACCGATCAAAATGACTTTATTAATTCCACGCGCCATGCGCATTCTCCTGATTAACTGTGACGACTCAGCAGCGCTTCGACCTGTTTAGGGTCAAAACCAGTAGAGCTGACTTTTAAATAACAGCGTTGTTCGTTGACGACCACTGTCGCTTCCAGCACGCCGTTGAGGCTGCTGAGCTGGCTGACCAGCGTTTTGGCTGCGGCGTCATCGACGTCACCAACCAGATAAGATAAGCGTTGGGCTCGCTGCGGGACTTGCATGCGGCGGGCCAGAAAAAGCCATATTAAACCAATTCCGCCAGCGAGGGCAAACACGCTTGCTGCCCCAAACTGGCCGGAAATAATGCCACCGAGCACACCGCCTAAAAAGGCACCGAAAAACTGCAGACTGGCGTAAATCCCCATCGCTGTGCCTTTCTGACCCGCCGGTGCAATCCGCGACACCAGCGCAGGCATACTGGCTTCCAGATAGTTAAAACCAGTGAAAAACAGCAGCAGTGCGATCGCTGATGGCCACAACCCGCCATTAATCATTAACAATAAACTTACAATCAGCAAGCCGATAGCGAATAAAAAATAACCTTTTTCTTGTTGCCGCCGCATCGACAAGATCATCAGCGGCACCATCAATACAAAAGCCGCGACAAAAACCGGCAAATATACCTGCCAGTGTTCCGGCGCAGCCAAACCATTGGTCTGTAATTGCGACGGCAGCACGACAAAGATTGCCGTTAACAGTAAATGTAAAACGAGCACACCCAGATTCAGTAAACGCAGTTGTGGGTGGCGGAATAATTCAGCAATAAAACCGGGGCGGGCCAGCGCTTCACTGTCGATCGCCTGATGTTGGGTTTTAGGCACTATGGTCAGGACTATCACGATGCCAGCCAGCGCCAGCGCGGCGGTAAACCAAAAAATAGCACTGAGTCCACCAGCCGCGGCAATGGCCGGGCCAGCAATCATCGACACCGCAAAAGACAAGCCGATCGTCGCGCCGATCACTGCCATCACTTTTGGTCTTTGTTCTTCCCGCGTGACGTCTGCCGCTAAGGCCAGCACGGCGCCGGAAATAGCGCCCATGCCCTGTAAAATTCGTCCGATAGTGACGCCATAAACCGAATCAGCCAGCGCAGCAACTACCGAGCCCACAGCAAACAAAGTCAGGCCGAGTAACATCACCGGGGTACGGCCAATCCGGTCCGACATCCAGCCCATCGGGATCTGCAAAATGGCTTGAGTCAGGCCATAAGCGCCAATGGCGAGGCCGATCCAAAGCGGCGAAAAGCCGATAAGGTCTTTGCCGTAGATTGCGAATACCGGGATCAACATAAACAAACCCAGCATTCGGAACGCAAATACCAGCGCCAGCGAAATCGCTGCCCGCCGTTCCAGTGCGGTAAAATTTTGCATTAGTGATGGATCTCAAATCGATTCAGACAGCGCCAGTGGCAGAGCAAGAAGCGTGGCGACAAAAGAGTGGGCGATTGTACCACAAGGCTTCAACTGTCGGCAGCTGTCCCAGCGAATTCGATCCGGTCGCGGCCGTTCTGTTTGGCGCGATACAGTGCCTGATCGGCGAGGCGCAGCTGACGGCCAAAATCATAATCCGGCCCAAACACACTGACACCAATACTGATCGTCAGCTGATAATCTTCCGGCATCGACGCAGGCCACTCCAGTTGGCGGATCCCTTCCAACAAACGCTGTGCTGTGGTCGTCGCCATCTGCAGGTTCGCTGCCGGCAGAAAAATCAAAAACTCTTCGCCACCAAACCGTGCCAGCACGTCACTTTGCCGCAGCATTGTTTTGATGGCTTTTGCCGTCTGCACCAACACCACATCGCCACCGTCGTGGCCGAACTGGTCATTGACCCGCTTAAAATGGTCAAGGTCAATCATCAACAATGCCGCCGGTTGCTGATTTCTTTGTAAGTACGATAAGCAAGCCGCGACCGCTTCATTCAACCCGCGTCGGTTTAACTGGCCGGTTAACGGATCATGCACAGCCTCGGCCCGGAGTCGCTGCTGCGTTTCTTCCAGATAGCCGGTGATGGCCATCAAACCGTAGGCCGCCATAATGCCGGGCCATAGTACCTGCGACACCAAATACCCCGATAAAATCCAGTCTTCATGAAACTCAACTGTCACTGTCCGTAACACACAAACCAAAAACCAGCACAACATGACCAAGGCAAAACCTTGATCCGATACTGTGCGGTTCGGTTTCTGAAAGCAGAACAACCACGCAATCGGCAACGCCACCAGAGCTGTAATGAGCGTCATAAAATGCAAAGCGGCGTATTCCATGCCGTGCAGATTCAGCCAGGTATAAATACCTGCCTGCAGCGGGATCATCAGCACCAACAATGGCCAGGGCACCGCTTTATTACAGCGGCTCAAAGCAAATGCCAGCAGTAACCAGAAATTGGTTGCCGCGGCCAGACTGGAGATCAACAACAACATCGGCTGCATGGGCCACAAATAAAACAACCAGCTCAGTGCATCACAGCCAACAGAGATCTGGAACAGGCGTAAACTGCGCAAATCCTGCAGTGGCGGCGCTACCCTTGTACTGGCAAGCAAAATCACCAGCGCAAGTTGCATCATGGCCAAAGTGTAAATCTGTTCTGTCGTCATGTTTTTAGTCGAACTACCTGTAGCAGAAAACGTGAACAATTCACCTTAGGCGCCACGTTTGACAAATGCAACTGTAAGCCCGACTTCCCCGACATCTGACTTGCTCAAACAATTGTATTTATATACAGTACTACACTGATAATCAACGCCAATACTGATCCGACAGCCCGCATGACGCATAGTCGCCTGACCGATGCCGCTGCCGGCCCGCATCTGACCCTAAGCGGGCACTTTGACTGACCTTTTGAGTTGAGAACTTTATGCACAAAATTGACATCCGCGGCGCCCGTACTCACAACCTGAAAAATATTTCGCTGGAGATCCCGCGCGACAAGCTGATTGTGATCACCGGCTTATCCGGTTCAGGCAAGTCGTCTTTGGCCTTTGATACGCTTTACGCCGAAGGCCAGCGCCGTTATGTCGAATCCTTGTCGGCCTACGCCCGCCAGTTCCTCAGCCTGATGGAAAAACCGGATGTGGATCATATTGAAGGCCTGTCGCCGGCTATTTCGATTGAACAGAAATCGACGTCACACAACCCGCGCTCTACGGTCGGCACTATCACCGAAATCTACGATTATTTGCGCCTGCTGTTTGCCCGCGTTGGCGAGCCGCGCTGTCCGACCCACGATCTGCCGCTGGCCGCGCAAACCATCAGCGAGATGGTCGACAAAGTGGTGGCATTCCCGGAAGGCAGCAAACTGATGGTGCTGGCGCCTGTGGTGCAAGAACGTAAAGGCGAACACGTCAAAACGCTGGAAACCTTAGCGGCACAAGGCTACATCCGCGCCCGCATTAACGGCGAAGTCTGTGATTTATCCGATCCGCCAAAACTCGACTTACACAAAAAACACACCATCGAAGTGGTGATTGACCGGATTAAAGTGCGCGACGACATCAAACAGCGCCTGGCCGAAAGTTTTGAAACGGCGCTGGAGTTATCCGGTGGTATCGCGAAAGTGGCGTCGATGGACGACCCGTCCGCCGAAGAGCTGATTTTCTCCGCCAATTTCGCCTGCCCAACCTGTGGTTATTCGATGGCAGAACTCGAGCCGCGACTATTTTCCTTTAACAATCCGGCCGGCGCCTGTACCGCCTGTGATGGCCTGGGTGTGAAACAATATTTCGACGCCAATAAAGTCATTGTTGATGCGGCGCTAAGTCTGGCCGGCGGCGCTATTCGCGGCTGGGATAAACGCAATTTCTATTATTTCCAAATGCTGAAATCACTGGCCGAGCATTATGGCTTTGACGTAGACGCGCCTTTTAGCAGCCTCAAAGCCGAACAACAACAAGCTATTCTGAGCGGCAGCGGACGCAAAGAGATTGAATTCAAATACTTAAACGATCGTGGCGACATAGTTCTACGCAAACATCCGTTTGAAGGCATTTTGCCAAATATGGAACGGCGTTATCACGAAACCGAATCCAATGCGGTGCGCGAAGAGCTGGCGAAATATCTCGCCACCACCACTTGCCCGGTTTGTGAAGGTTCACGCCTGCGGGAAGAAGCACGCCATGTGTTTATCGGCAAAACCAATTTGCCCAACATCGTTGAGCTGTCGATCGGCGATTGCCACAAGTTTTTCACTGCGCTGACACTGACTGGCCAGAAAGCCAAAATCGCCGAAAAGATCCTGAAAGAAATTCAGGACCGGCTGATGTTCCTGGTCAACGTTGGCCTGAACTATCTCAACTTATCCAGAAGCGCCGAGACTTTGTCCGGCGGTGAAGCACAGCGTATTCGCCTCGCCAGTCAGATTGGCGCCGGTTTAGTTGGCGTGATGTATGTACTGGACGAACCGTCGATTGGCTTGCACCAGCGCGACAATGACCGTCTGCTCGGTACCCTGACGCACCTGCGTGATTTGGGCAATACCGTCATTGTGGTCGAACACGACGAAGACGCCGTGCGTCTCGCCGACCATATCATCGACATCGGCCCGGGCGCCGGCGTGCACGGTGGTTATATCGTCGCGCAAGGGACGCTGGCAGACATCGAGGCGGCGCCTGAATCGCTAACCGGCCAGTATTTATCCGGCACGCGCAAAATCGCCGTGCCCGACACGCGGCATAAAGGTAAAAAAGGCAAAGAGCTCAAAGTATTAGGCGCCACCGGCAATAACCTGAAAAATGTCGATCTCAGCATTCCATTTGGCGTACTGACCTGCATCACCGGTGTATCCGGTTCCGGCAAATCGACGCTGATCAACGACACGCTGTTTCGCGTCGCGCACAAAGTGCTGAATAAAGGCGAGGGCGACGACCCGGCCGCGCACCGCGCCATTGAAGGCCTGGAGCATTTTGATAAATGCGTCGACATCGACCAGAGCCCGATCGGCCGCACACCACGATCTAACCCGGCCACTTACACCGGTATTTTTACCGCGGTACGCGATTTATTCGCCGGCACTCAGGAAGCGCGCTCACGCGGCTATCAGGTTGGCCGTTTCAGTTTTAACGTCAAAGGCGGGCGCTGCGAAGCCTGTCAGGGCGACGGTGTGCTCAAAGTCGAAATGCATTTCTTGCCGGATGTGTACGTGCCTTGTGATGTCTGCAAAGGCAAACGCTACAACCGCGAAACGCTGGAAGTGAAATACAAAGGCAAAAACATCCACGAAGTGCTGGAAATGACCGTGGAAGATGCACGCGAATTCTTCGACAGCATTCCGGCGATTTCGCGCAAACTGCAGACGCTGATGGATGTGGGCCTGACCTACATCACACTCGGCCAGTCGGCGACGACGTTGTCGGGCGGCGAAGCGCAGCGCGTCAAACTGGCACGCGAACTGAGTAAACGCGACACCGGCAAAACGCTGTATATCCTCGACGAACCGACCACAGGCCTGCACTTCTACGATATTCAGCAACTGCTGAACGTGCTGCATAAACTGCGCGACGCCGGCAATACCGTCGTGGTGATCGAACACAACCTGGACGTGGTCAAAACCGCCGACTGGATTGTCGATTTAGGTCCGGAAGGCGGCAGCGGCGGCGGCGAAATCCTGATCGCCGGCACGCCGGAACAAGTGGCAGATTGTGACAAGTCTTACACCGGACAGTATCTGAAGCCTTTGCTGGCAAGGGGTTGACCCGCGCAGGAAAGCGATAGCTGTGATGAGCGGGAATAACAAAGTCCCGCTGATTTTCCTGCCATTTTTCAGGCAGTTCCGGTTGCGGCGCGGCTAAAACAATGAAATATTGATGTATCCGCTGCTGGCATAGCATGGGTTTTGCTGGCGCCGCGTCATTTCATAAGGAAAGTTGCATGGCACATCAATGGCGTTTTTTCCGCTCCGGCGGTTTTGATCAGGTACGACTGGACAAAATTGAGGACTGGCAGCAGCTGTCGTCTTTGGACCCGAAACTGTGGGCGGCGCTGAGTTGCCCGGTGAAAGGGCTGGAGTTCGATTCGCGCACCATGGCCTACTTAGACAGCGACAATGATGGCCGCGTGCGGATTGATGAAATCAAGGCGGCAGTAAGTTGGGCCTTGTCAGTACTGCAAAAACCAGAAGTATTACTCAGCGGGCAGGCGTTGCCGTTAGGCGCGATTTGCAGTCAAAGCGAAGCTGGCCAGAAGTTGCTGGCTTCCGCCAAACGTATTTTACAAAACCTCGGGAAAACCGATGCAACAGAGCTGACGGTTGATGACACAGCCGATCTGTCGCTGATTTTCCCGGCCGACCAGCTCAATGGCGATGGCATTATCACGGCGGAACTAGCCAACAGCGACGCGCTGAAACAGCTGATCAACACACTGCTTGAGCTCGGCATTCAAAGCACAGATCGCAGTGGTGCGCCGGGGATTAATCAGGAACAGCTGGATCTGTTTGTCGCCGACGGCCAGGCTTTTACTGCATGGCAACAAAGCGGTACCGACATCACGACCACGCTGGGGGCAGCCACCGACGAAGCCTGGCAGCTGCACAGCAGCCTGCATGCCAAAGTGACCGACTATTTCACCCGTTGTCAGTTAGCGGCGTATGACGCCAATGCCACAGTGGCGCTGAATGGCACGGCCGAAGATTATGCTGCGCTGTCGCGTCAGCTGTTATCTCAGGCGTCCAGCGACACCAATCATTTACCGCTCGCTGCAGTCAGTGCCGATGGCAAACTGGCACTGCATAAAGGCGTGCACCCACACTGGGCGGAAGCGCTGGCGCGACTGGCCGAACTGGCCGGCGCGCTGTGGGGCGAAGTTAAACACATCAACAGCAAAGACTGGCAGCAACTGACCGACGCGCTGCAGCCTTATGCCGACTGGCAGGCGTTACAGCCGGTCAGCCAGGCCGCCACACTGGCGCCTGAGTTGTTAGCGGCGTGCCTCGACGCGCAGGTGCTGGCTGCGGCCAATGACTTGATCAGTCAGGATTTGGCGCAACAGGCCGAGGCTGAATCAGTGCTGGATGTCGACAAGTTAATCCGCTATCAGGCCTCATTACGCGATTTACTGCGTAATTTCGTCAGTTTTGAGAGTTTCTATAGTTTGGAAAAACCAGCGATTTTCCAGAATGGTCGCTTGTATATTGACGGACGCAGCTGTGATTTATGCCTGAACGTCAACGACGCCGGCAAACACGCCAAACTGGCCGGTTTAAGCGGTATGTACTTGTTATACATCGATTGTGTGCGCAGCAACGGTGAGAAAAAATCTATCGTCGCCGCAATGACCGCCGGCGATGCCGGCAATCTGATGGTCGGTCGCAATGGTGTGTTTTATGACCGCGCCGGTGTCGACTGGGATGCGACCGTGATCCAGATTGTCAGCAACCCAATCAGTATCCGCGAAGCCTTTTTCACGCCTTATCAACGGATTGGCCGGATGATTTCCGATCAAATCCAGAAATTTGCTGCAGCTAAAGATAAAGAAATTGAAGCGCAAAGTGCTGCCGGCGTCGGTGATGCCGCCAAAGTGGCCGCAGCGCCCGCTCCGGCCAAACCGCCGGCACCTTTTGATGTAGCCAAATTTGCCGGTATTTTTGCTGCCATTGGTTTAGCTATTGGTGCCATCGGTACCGCGCTGGCGGCGGTTGTGACCGGTTTCCTCGGGCTGGTCTGGTGGCAAATGCCGTTGGCGCTGCTTGGGATCGTGTTGTTTATTTCCGGCCCGTCGATGTTATTGGCCTGGTTTAAACTGCGCGCGCGCAATCTGGCGCCATTGCTGGATGCCAACGGTTGGGCAGTGAATACCAATGCCAAACTCAGCATCAAATTTGGCACCCGTTTAACCGCGCTCGCGAGCTTGCCAACCGGCGCCAGCCGCTCACTGACCGACCCGTTTGAAGAGAAAAGTAACTCGGGCTTGTGGCTGATTTTAATCGTGATTGTGGTCGCGACCTGGGTGTTCTGGCGCCAGGGCTTGTTGGCGGCGTGGTTGTAACTGCCGGATCTGCGATTTCCGTTATGCGATAACCGTTCGGTGGGTTTTGCTTCGCGCTACCCACCCTACATCCGGCCTTTTATCTGCCGTAGGGGGCAATGAGCTTGCGAATTGCACCCATGTCCGTTATGCGATAACCGTTCGGTGGGTTTTGCTTCGCGCTACCCACCCTACATCCGGCCTTTTGTCTGCCGTAGGGTGCAATGAGCTTGCGAATTGCACCAATGCGATTTCCGTTATGCGATAACCGAAAAGCAAGCGAATTGTTTAGATGACCTCAGCGCGGCGTGAAGATACGCCGCGCTTGTTCTTTAAAGGCCTCGCCGATGCGGATCTGCTGCTGGTTACTCAGTCGCAGGCTCTGACTGTCTAGGCTCTGTACCTGACGCGGATTCACCAGAAATGATTTATGTACCTGCACAAAGCCAGAGCCAGCGGTCTGTTCGCTGATGGCTTTAAGCGTGGCGCTGACCAGCGTCATCCGCTCGCCTTGCCACACTTTGACGTAGTTGCCATAGCCTTCAAAACAACAAATCGTCTCCAAATCAAAGCGGCGTAATTCACGGTCGACTTTCAGCACAATATGCGCACTCTCTGCCGCAGCCGTTGCAGCTGCCGGCGCAGCAACCGGCAGCAGCAAACCGGCCCACCGCCGCACTTTGTCCAGCGCAACAGCCAACCGTTCGCTACTGACCGGCTTCAGTAGATAGTCAGTGACATCGAGCGCGAACCCTTCCAGCGCAAATTCGCCATAAGCCGTCACCAGCACCACTTGTGGCGGCTCTGCCAACAGCTTCAGCATCTGCAAACCAGTCAGTACCGGCAGCTGAATATCCAGCACAATCAGATCCACCGGTTGGGTCGCCAGTACGGCCATCGCCTCCGCGGCGCTGTAACAGTGCCCGGCCACCACCACATCAGCATGCGCCGCTAAGTGATGCATCAGCACCTGATGTGCCAACGGCTCGTCGTCAACGATCAGCAGTTGCAGCGGTTTATTCATGCCGCCTCCTGTTCAGTCCACAGCGGCAGCTGTAATTCGGCATGCCAGCACAAGGGATTATCTGAGGTTGGACCGCTCTGCAGCATAAAATCAGAACCGTATAACAACTGCAAACGCCGGCGCAGATTCTCCAGCCCCATGCCCGCACCAGTCGCGCCTGCAGCCTGATCTGGCAGCGTATTGCGGCAAATAAACACCAGCCGCTGCTGCGTAATGGAGGCCGACAGCCAGATTTGACTGGGCGCAGCGCTTGTCTCCACGCCATGTTTATATGCGTTTTCTACCAGCATGATCAGTAACAGCGGTGGCAACTGCCAATGGCTTTGCGCCGCAGGAAAATCGATATGCACACTGGTTTTATTGCTGACGCGCAGCTGCTGCAGATCGAGATAATGCTGCAGATAGTCCAGCTCCTGCGCAAGCGTCACACGCGCCTGCTGGCCCTGATACACCACATAACGCAGCAAATCCGCCAGCTTCAGCACCAGCTGCGGCGCCGCGTCTGACTTCAGCAAACACAGCGCATACAGGTTATTTAACGTGTTAAACAAAAAATGCGGATTGATTTGCTGTTGCAGCAATTGCAGTTCAGTGCGGACCTGCTGATGATGCAGCTGAGCCAGCGCGCTATCCTGTTGCTGGCGTTCAAAAGCCAGGATCAAAGGCGTCGTTAGCAGCCACTGCAGCAGCATAAAATTGCAGTTGTACCAGTCAAACGGATCCTGACTACCACCCGGCACGGCCGGCACATCAACGCCATGATTCATCGGCAGTTGCAGTAACAACCAGGCCAGTGGCGCGTAACAACACAGGATCAACAGCAAGCTCAGCAGCACAAACGGCAACAACCCGTGCCGCGCCAGCAACCGGCGGATCAGCAAATACCGCGTCAGCCAGTAACAGCCAAACATCACAGCAGCCATCACGGCAAATTGCCACAAATACCACAGCCACAGAACCGGCTGTGCAGCTATCCGCGACCAGTCAACACGCGCCGGGATCGGCTGCACAGCAAAGCCGGGCGAATGGGAAGTCAGTAAACAAGCCCAGGCCAAAGTCCAGAGGCCAAGTAACAGCAGCAGCGCCGCATCGAGCGACCAGAGCCGCGACCAGCCGGTCAGCGGCCCGCTGCGTTGCCGGCGCTGATAAGCCAGATGACACCAATACAATAACGACAACATGCCAACCAACAGCCAGTCTGTTACCTCGAAGCGAAAGGCCTGCGCGCTGCTTTGGCTCCAAAACCACCAGCACGCCGGATACAGCACAAAGGCGGCAAACCAAAGCAAAATCAGCTTTATCGTGTGTCGTTGGGATTTCGCTGAACCGTCCTCTGGTTGCAGGCTATGGCTGAGCCAGCCCTGAGCGAACAACAACGGCAAATACAACAGTGCCGACAGCAACGCTGATATCCAAAACGGCGGGATCGGAGTGTAGGCGGCCACATCTGCCGGCAACATCTGCGGCGAAATCAGCACCCACAGCCAGGCCAGCAGCACCGGCAATAGCGCTAACAGATGTTCTGTTTTTGTCAGATCGGCAAATTTCATCAGTACAGAGAGTCCAAGGGCGATGGTCTTATGCTGCCTGCCGCCAGCGTGCTTGTCATCTGTCCGCTGACAAAAACCGGTTTTGGCCTGACGAACCGGTTTTCTGCGGTTTTTTTGGCTTGGTCATCACAACAGGCCGGTTGGTCATTGCCGGCTTGAGCCACCACGCGCTGTGGCTTTAGCTTGTGCGGCATTGACCACAGCAAGAAGCAGCCAGATGTTACAGATCCAACAACTCTCCAAAACCTATGCCGACGGCACCCAGGCACTGCGTCAGCTGACCCTGACGGCCGACCGCGGGCTGTTTGGCCTGCTCGGGCCCAATGGCGTCGGTAAATCCAGTTTGTTACGCACTATTGCCACGCTGCAAAGCGCTGACAGCGGCACGCTGCTGTTTGATGGCATTGACGTGCAGCAAGAGCCGGAGCGGCTGCGCCGGCAACTCGGTTATTTACCACAGGAATTTGGCGTCTATCCGCATTTGTCGTGTCAGGCGTTGCTTGAACATATCGCCGTGCTCAAAGGCCTGCATCAGGCCACAGCGCGGCGCGAACAGATAGCGCAGTTGCTGGCGCTGACCAACCTCAGCGCCGTGGCCGGCAAAACGGTGGCGCAGTTTTCCGGTGGCATGCGCCAGCGCTTTGGCATCGCGCAGGCGCTGCTTGGCGATCCGAAACTGTTGATCCTTGATGAGCCAAGCGCTGGGCTGGATCCACAGGAGCGCGCGCAGCTGCATAACGTGCTTTGTGAAATAAGCCGGGACCGGCTGGTGCTGCTGTCGAGTCATATTGTTGATGACATCGAACAGCTGTGTCCAAACGTAGCCATCTTGCTGCAGGGCCAGATTGTGCTGCAAGGCGACACCCAGGATTTAATCACGCCCCTAACCGGACAAATTTGGCAGGCATATGGCGCTTCGGTCGCAGTACCGCCACAGGCGCAACTGCTGCAGCGCAGCTACCAGCGCGGTATCCCGCTGCTGCGCGTGTTTGCACCACAAAGTCCAGGCCCAGACTTTCAACCGGTCGCCGCCACGTTGCAGGATCGCTATTTTCTGGCACTGGCTCAGGCTCATGCTCTGGCTCAAATGGAGCGTGCGTTATGAAACTTGGGGCTCTGCTTTACAACGAATGGCGGTTTTACCGGGTACAGCCGCAATTCTGGCTCTGCCTGTTGCTGGCGCTGGCCTTTGCCGCGCTGGTCAATCTGAATCCGGGTTCTATCGATGCGCAACCGGAAAAGGCGCTGTTGCTGCGTCATAGCATGCTGCTGATGTCCATTCAGCCGCTGCTGCTTGCCGTCTTAGCCCCGCTGGCGTTCTGCCGCGATAGCCAGCATGGCATCAGCGCGCTGATTGACGTCAGCGCGCAAAGTCTGCGCCAGCGTTTGGCCGTGCGCGCCACCGGTTTATGGCTCACTGCCATGGCAATGCAGCTGATTTTCCTCGTGATGGTGGCGCTGGTGATGTCAAAAGGGCTGGCGGATAGCAGCGGCATCTGGCGCTGGTCGCTGATCCTGTTACTGGTCCAGCAAGTGCCGGCCATCACCTTGCTGGTCGCGCTGTTCTTGTGGTTAAGCCGTCACAGTCAGTCGCCGCTGGCGCTTTATTTACAAGGCGCAGGGATTTGGCTCGGCTATATGCTGTTGGCGGCAGCAACCGGGTCACCGCTGATGGCGAACAGCCAGTCGATTTCGCCGCTGCTCAGTCAACTGATGCTGTATCTGGACCTGTATGCGCTCAACCCGCTGCTGGCGCAACTGCAACAACAAGGCGCAATGCCGGCTGGCCTGCTGCAGCTTGAGATGACCTTTTGGCTGAATCGCATGCTGATTGTCAGTCTTGCCGCCTGGATCTGTTGGCGGGCGCTGCGGCCCGGGACATCCGCTTTGCCACAACCGGAACATCGGCGCAGGGCGCTGTCGATGCGCTCCGCTGCACAAAGCGCTGCGGCAAACGGCCTGCTACAAAATCAGACACAGGGTCAGTATCAGCCTTGCCCGCCCGGCGCGCTGACCTTTTGGCCGGTCTTTCGCGGTCTGATACAGCTGCAATGGCAACAACTCTGCTGGCAACGCAGTACGCTACTGGCTTTACTGGCGCTGTGCGGCCTGATTTTCAGTGAGGTCTACACCGGTTTGGGCTATGCCGAGCAGTTCAGTCAGTTGCTGCCAAGTAGCCGGGACGCCATCAACCGGGTCAGTGGCGATGTGGTCCCACGCTTTGGTTTGTTGTTATTGGCGTTCTGGGTGTATCAGATAGCCTGGCTGAACCGCCAGCAGCGCATCGACGGTTTGATCGCCGCCACACCGGTGCCATCCTCGCTGTTGTTATCCAGCCAGTTCGTGGTGTTATATGGGCTGGTCCTGCTACTGGTCGTGCTGAGTCTGGCGGCGGTTGCGCTGGCGCAAATGCTGCTGCAGGTACCGCTGGATCTGCTTGAATACGGCCAGCAAGGCTTGTTATTAGTGCTGCCGCTGTTAGTCTGGGCAACGTTATTACTGGCTTGTCATGCGGTATTGCGCCAGCCACTGTGGGCCAATCTGGCGGTCGCCGGCTTGCTGGCGTTTGGCCTATCCCCGCTACCGGCCTTGCTGCAACTGCAGCATCCGCTCTGGCGCATCGGCCAAAGCCAGTTAGATCTACCCGACAGTCTGTGGGGCTATCAGGGCGCTTTGGGCAACTCGGCCCAAACCTTAGCCGGTGATCTCAGTAGCGGCGGCTTCTGGCCTTATCTGCTGCTGTGGGCTTTATTGGCGCTATGCCTGTTTGCGCTGGCCTTGCAGTTTTATCATCGCGGCACCGGTTTTAGCAGCCCGAGGCTTGCCACCAAGCTGACACCTTTGACCGTCTGTGCCGCGCTATTCGCTATGCTGACGCTGACGCAAGGCTGGTCTTTACATCAACAACTTGACCAAGCCGGCGCGCTGCAAAGCCGCGACGAGCGTCAGGCGAAACAGGCCGCTTATGAGCGACAATACCAACACTGGCAGACAGTCCCGCAACCGGTGGTACGGCAGGTCAAACTTAGCGCCAGCCTGCAACCTCAGGCACAACAAGCCAGCATCAGCGCAACCATCACTTTGCAGAATCCACATTCGACTGCCATTTCAAAGCTATTGCTGGGGTTCCCGCGCCTGCAGTTCGGGGCTGAGCTGCAAAGCCTGCAGCTACAAGATGCACAGGCCGAAACTATCGACGCTGCATTGGGTCAGCAGGTGTTTACCCTGCAACCAGCGCTGGCGCCCGGTGCCCGTATTGAACTGCAAGTCCAGCTGGCACTACATCAACCGGCCATCACCGCAATGCCTAATCATCAGGTGTTAAGAGCGGAATTTAGCTACCTGCGGTTATTACAGCTATTGCCGCAGCTCGGATTTGTGCCGGAATTACGCCTGCGTGACGACGCCGATCGCGCCCGCTTTGGTCTGGCTGCGTTACCGGCCTCGCAGCATCAACCCTCGGTACTGGCCACGCCCGCCAATGCGCGCTATGACTGGGCCACGCTCGACACCACCATCGCAGTGCCCATTGGTTATCAGGGTATCGCCGCCGGTACTTTACTCAATAGCTGGCAGGCCGAAGGGCAGCAGTATTTCCACTACCGCACGCAAGCACCGGTGCGCAATTTGCCGGCACTGATCGCAGTGCCGTGGCAGCAGCAAAGCAGCACTGCGGCAGGCGTGCCACTGCAGATTTACAGCCCGGAATTTAATGCCACCACCGATTTAACCATGCAGGCGATGCGTGACACAGTGCAATGGTTTTCGCAGCAGATCGGCGCTTATCCGGGCGACGCACTGCGGCTGGTGATCATGCCGGACATAGGCCCAACCGGCTACGCGCTACCACAGCTGGTGCTGATTAATCATCGGGTTGGTGTGCGGGCCAAGCCAAACGCAGATGCGCCTTTTAGCCAGGTCTACCGGCGCGCAGCACATGAAACCGCACATCAATGGTTTGGCCATGGCATCGGCAATGGTGTCCCCGGCGATGGTGCTTTTCTGGTCGAGTCGCTGGCTAAATACGCGGAACTGGTGCTGCTGGAGCAAAGGTTTGGCCGCGCGGCGATGCAAGGGCTGGTCGATTACGAGCAACAACGCTATGCGCGGGCGCAGGCCGGCAGTCTGGCGGCCGCCAGCAGTCTGATTGATGCCGACGAGTCTTATGATCAGTATTCCCGCGCCACACTGGTGTTTGCCAAGCTCAGAGCAGAACTCGGTGATGCGGTGATCATTGCGGCCCTGCGTCAGCTCTGGCAGCAACACCGGTATCCGGCAACGCCGGCAAGTTCGATGGATTTTGTCCGGGTGCTGCGGGCACAAAGTCCGGCCAGCGCGCAGCCATTGATCGAACAGCTGTTGCTCGGGACTGATGTCAGGCTATTACTCGGCGAAGAATAAACACAACGCCAGACAACCTGATATACTGCGCTGGTTTTTTAATCAGCGCGTCAACAATACCAAGGAGTCTGACGATGAAAAAACCACTGCCGCATGATCACCAGCGCGGCGAAATCCAAGACAATATGCTCAAAGCCATGGTGACCAGCCCGCTGTTCAGAACCCGGGTGGTCAAAGCGAAAAAAGGCAAAGGTTCGTATAACCGGCATGATAAAAAGGGGCGACAATCGCAAGATTCCGCCCCTTTTTCTTGCCTGCTATTCTGCCGCAACTAATCTGCCACCATTAATCAGCTATTGCCGGCCACTGCCGGATCAGCTGCACTAACCGCGTTATCTTCACATCACTGAGCTGCCGGTAATCCAGATAAGGACACACCACCAGCCGAACCCGCTTTGCTACAGCAAATTCATCATCGAGCCAGACTAAACCACCGGTCCATGTATCGGGTAACAGCCCTTGCGCCAGTAAATCACGCGCGTGCTGCCGGCCAGCAATGATATGGATTGTGTCTACGCCGCAGTCTGATGCAGCAAATCCTGTTTGGCCAAACAACAACGCCGTATCCGATCCCGCCTGCAACAACGACTGATCACGCCATTGCTGCCAGCTGCGGGCGCCTTGCAAATTGGGCTGCCAGGGCGCAGGCAATGCCCACACCAGCTTGGCATAGACATTAAACACCTTGCGCCAGCCATTGCCGCAGTGCTGATAAATCTGGTCGATTTGGCCAGGCAACAGCGCCAAGCAAGCATCAAGCCCAGCAAACTCGGCCATCGGCGGCGCTTTGGCGACATAAACGCGCAAGCGCGCCTGTGGGTCGCCTACACCGCCTTGCGGCAATACTGGTCTCACCGCTGCGTTTTCAGCCAGGCGTCGACCTGCGCCGGGATGCGTTTGACCCGGTCCAGCCGCCGTTCAATGCCGGCAGCAGCTTCCAGATAGGCGGTTTTCACCGGTTTGGTCGTGGCAGTCGCCGCTTTTTGCCGCAGCAAGGTCGCGGTGGCTGCCTCGCGGGAAGCGCCCAACAGCGACGCATCAAAACCGTCGCGGCGCAGCGGGTCTAAGCGCTCGTCAAAAGCCGCCTGATTGGCCAGATAAAAATCGTAGGCCAGCTGCGTATGTTCCAGCGCGACCCGGTTTAACAAGCCCGGACCAAATTGTTTTGGCGTTAAATCGGTCAGAATCAATGCCAACGCCTGTTTCGCCAATGCTTCATCTTTGGCCGACGCCAACGCGCCTAACAAACGACGTTTTTCCGTGCTGTTACTGGTTTTTGCGGCAAGCGTTTTCAGCTGAGCAAAGTCCGCAGCAGTAGCCTGAGTGCCGACAATTTTCAGCACGACGCCATAGAGATCGCCGGGTAATACTGATTTATCGGTCTGACTGGCAGCGAATCTTTTGCGTGCCTCTGCAATGACTGCACCATCGCCCAGATCCGCCAGCACCCCGATCAGGCTGCTACGCAAAATGCTGGTATTGTCGGATTCACCGGGCTGCTTTTCCCAGCCGACTTTGGCAAACAACGCCTGCGCTTTTTTCAGCGCAAAAGCTTTATAAGCCTGCTCACCCGCCAGACCGCGGTATAAGTCGGTAAAGCCTTCCAGTTGCTCCACCACGTCGGTGGCGATGATCGGATTGGCATCAGCCGGCAGTTGCTGGGTCAGCGCCAGATAACGACTGATGTCGCTGTAACCGGCATAGCCCAGCGACACGCTGTCTTTGAGTAAGCCCAGCTGGTCGACCGCCGGTAACCCGGCAAAACCTTTCACCACGTCGGCGAACAGGGCGTCGCTGTAATCAACCCGGTAATAACCGGTCTGGCCGGCGTTGACCGTCACAGCTCCACAACCCGGCACCGTCATGGTTTGCGGTGCATCACCGCGAATTTCAGCGCGGGCGGCGGCTTGCCCGGCCACTTGCGCAGTCACCGGCACTGTCCATTGTTGCGGTTGTTTTGATGCGGCATCCAGGCCAAATCGGCCTTGCGTTAAGGTCAGCGTTGTGTTGCCCTGCTGACATTCCGCTTTGACGGCTTTGATTAAAGGCACACCCATCTGATTGGTAAAATCTTTGGCGATGGTTTCAACCGGCCGGCCTGATGCCTGGGCCAAGGCCTGCCACAAGTCGCTGGTGACCGTATTGCCATACTGATGTTTTTGCATGTAAGCACGCACACCGGCGCGGAACGCGTCCTCGCCGAGATAGGCTTCCAGCATGGTGATGACAGATAAACCTTTGGAATAGGTAATGCCGTCAAAAGCTGCATTGGCCTCTGCCAGATTCCGTACCGGCTGCACTATCGGGTGCGTAGTTTCCTGTGCATCCTGGAACATCGCGTAGTTGCGCGAGCCAACAGCACCTAATTCAGCATGCCACTGCGGATAAAAATGCTGGCTGGCTTTGGATTCCATCCAGGAGGCAAAACCTTCGTTCAGCCACAGATCATCCCACCACTGCATCGTCACGATATTGCCAAACCATTGGTGCGCCATTTCGTGGCCAACCACGGCAAACACTTCCTGCTTGTCACTGGTGTTGGAGAATTGCGGATCCAGCAATAGGGTGCCTTCGAAGTACATCACGGCGCCCCAGTTCTCCATCGCGCCAAAACCACCGGCACCCGGTACGGCGATGTGATCCAACTTCGGTAACGGGTACTGTACGCCAAAATAGTCGTTGTAATAGTCCAGCAGCTGATAAGAGGCGTTCAGTGCGAAAGTACCTTTGACGGCGTCGCCTTTTTTCGCCACCACACCATGCTCAATACCGCCAGAGCGGCCGGAGATCCGCTCGTAGTCACCAGCGCCAACATACAGCAGGTAGCTGCTCATTTTCACGCTGGGCGCAAAATCAACGCGGGCGCGGCCATCAGCCAACGGCTGCCGGCGCTGCTCCGGCATATTCGACAATGCCAGCTGGCCTTTGGGCTCAATAATACTGATTTTGAAGATGGCTTTATGCGAGGGCTCGTCCCACATCGGCGCTAATTTGCGGGCATCACCCGGCTCAAACTGGCTGGACAACATCCGGCCTGTGCTGCCATCCGCTTTGCTGTAATCGGTGACAAACAAACCAGCCGACTGCTCGTAAATTTTGCCCTGATACCGCACGCGCAGCTGATGTTTACCTGTGCTGACCGGCGCTTTGAAGTGCACTCTTTGCGTTTCGGCGACGACTTCGGCGTTGACCTTTTTGCCATCAAGGCTGGCGTCGATGATGGTTAAATCCAGCGCATTCAGTACCAGCTCGTCCAGCGCCTGCGTGGCATTAAAATCCAGCGTCAGTTCGCCCTGAAAGGTCAGTTTCTGTAAATCCGGATCAATGGTCAGCTGATACAACTGCGGGCTGGCGCCGGCGGGCAATACATCACGTTCGGCAGGGATGGCGGCAGAGCTGCCAGCTGCGAAAAGCGCCACTGAGCAAAACAAAGCAGTAGTCACGGCGAAAGCCAGCCGTGTTTTCACAAACAATGCGGTCATAAAATCAAGGATCCTTGCTGAGTCAAATCGTTGCGATGGCAACATCGCAATCATCATGCTGAAGAGAGTTATGGGACAGGGTTAACATAATGAAAAATAAATGTAAGGTCACTTACTATTTTTGTCATACGCAGCAGACTGCGGTCAATAGCAGTCTGGCTGCGCTGAAAAACGGCAGCGATTCGGATCAGGCTTGTTCTGCTTCTGCCGCGATTTGTTGCAGAGTCTCCGCCAGCTGTGCAGGCTCCTGGGCGCCGGAGATCAGGTAACGCTGATTGATGACAAAAGCCGGTACTGAGCTGATACCCGCCTGCTGATACGCAGCTTCTTCGGCCCGCACATCGTCGGCAAACTGCGTCGACAACAGCACTTGCGCCGCGGCATCTGCGTCCAACCCGGCGGCAGCGACACAGCGCAACAACACATCATGTTCACTGACCTGCTCGGCACGGCCAAAATAGGCCTCAAACAGCGCCAGCTTTAACGCCGTTTGTGCCGATACGCTTTGCGCTGCGGTGGCCGGATAAGCAGCGGCCGCCCATTTCAGCAGCCGGTGTGCATCAAAAGTATTGCAGGTCAGCCGCTGTTCCATGCCGCTGAAATTAAGCCCAAGCCCAGCGGCTAATTGCATCAGCATCTGCTGCGACTGCTGCATTTGCGCTGCCGGCACGCCATATTTACGGCACAGCGCCGGCAGGATTGGCTCAGGCACTAACGCCGGATCCGGGTTCAGTTCAAAAGCGCGCCAGTGTAAATCCACTTCAATAGCGCCGTGCAAACTCTGCAACGCTTGCTGCAAGCGGGCATAACCGATGGCACACCAGGGACAGGCGATATCTGAGACTAAATCAATCCGCAGCCGGGTCATAACACGCTCCCGGTTGCCGCTAAGGCGTAATCGAAACCGGCACAAATCACTGCAACCTGCGCCTGATTGCACTGCGCGGGTGTAGCGCGCGGGCTGTCCGGATACACTTCGGTCGTGGTGACATAGACCGCATCGGTCATACCGCCGCACAGGCCCAGTGATTTTTTCGGATAATTGACCACGCCAAATTGCTGTAGGGCTTCGCCAATCAGGCAGCCTGTGTCATCTGCTTCCGCCACATGGGTGATTTTGCTGACGGCTGCAATCATCACACGCTGAAATTCCGGCTGCGGTTTTGCGGTGTCCCCAACCAGATAAAAACCATCCGGAATATTCCAGTTGGTATTCACAGTGCCATCGCGCGCCGCTTTGGCCGGCCGGAATTCGCTGTTATCCGAATCGGTGGTTTCATGCAAATCGATATGTACCAGCGGCGTAGGAAATTGACCGAGCAGCGCCAGCACGGCATTGGCTTCCTGCGATGGCCCGCCGGCAACAAAAGACCGGTTCGGATCGACCGCATCCGGGTTCCAGCGATTGATGGTTTCATAACCCCAGGGGCTGATACACGGCAGCACCAGCACGTTGGCCTGCGCAGCATAGTGAGCAAAATGTTCGCGGATAAACAGCAACGCCCCCTGCACCCCACTGGTCTCATAACCATGCACACCACCGGTGACTAATAGCAGCGGTTTATTGCTATCAAAATGGCGGTTTTTGACGGCATACAGCGGATAAGTCCCTAGCTGGTGTGAACTGTAATCCAGCGTGCCGTAGCACTGCAGTTCAGCGCAGGCCGCCAGCGCAGGCGCCGTCAGCAGCTGCTGTAACGGCGCCAATACTTCCGCCTGGTAACTGCGTTTGACCGGCTGCTGACTGAGCCACAAAGCTCTTTCCGCAGCGCCCCATGGGGTGCCAACAGTGCCAATAGAGTAAATACGTTGCACAGATTTAGTCATTGCGGGAAGCTCCGGAACAGGAAAAAGCAAAGGCTTACTATATCATCGCCGCTTGGATGGAGGACAGAGCGACAGGTACGTCGCTAGCATTTCAATCTAATTTTTGTTATTAATCAGTGCATTAAACAATGTGGCAGCGTCACTGTCGCCTGACAGTGCACGCTATGACATGGCAATGACATATAAGTGACGCGCCATGACGCACGACTGTCGTCACGACAAACGGCCAGGCAGGGTAAAAAGAACAGCAACTCCCGCAGCACATGCTGTTGAACCAAAAGGAACTGTGAAAATGACAACCACCGCAACCAGCAGAGCCGCCAGTGTGTTTGATTATGCCGGCCATGAAATCAGACTAGAGGTCAGTATGTTCAGCGGCCGTGAATGGCTTTATCTGGACGACCAATTGCTGGAAAAAAAACGCAATCTGACCTCCTGTCGCAGCAAGTTTCAGTTTGTTCTTGATGGACAACAAGCAGAGATCCGCCTGCAATCCAAAGGCATTGCGGGTGTTCTGACCGGCCACTACGGCGTTGAACTTTATGTCAGCGGCAAACTGATGGATAGCGATGAATTTGATTACAGCCAGCTGATGATGAAAGACCCGAAAAAACTGAAAGGTGGGTTGTCATTTATTGCCTTGTTTATGGCGTCAGGCTTTGTGTTTGGTATGGCTGTGGCCATGCTGTTTAAGCACTGAGACCGGCCATGCAACTAAATCCTCAACTCATCAAGCAACTACGAACCGAACGGGGTTGGACCCAGCAACAGCTGGCCGAGATCTGCGCTATCAGCCTGCGCACTGTGCAGCGGGTTGAACTACAGGGGTTAGGTTCGCTGGAAACCTGTAAGGCGCTGGCCACGGCCTTTTCCATCCCGCGCGAGCAGTTGCTGGAACAAGACAAGGCCGGGGCCGGCCAGGCAACAACGGCCCCCGCCGGGAATACCACGCTTTGGGTCGGTCTGGCATTTTTCATTGGCATTGTGGGTGGTTCGGGCCTGACGCTGTGGCTGGGTCGCTAGCGATGTCAGCGACTCGAAACCTGCTTGCGGGACTGCCACCAGCACCACAATCCCGCCAATGGCAATAACACGGATGCCGAGCCCAAAGATCCAATCAACAAGCTTTGCGTCAGCAGCCAGATATCACTAAAACTTTGTTGCCAGATGCTATAACCCAGCGCCAGCAGCAGACAGATAAGAGTCCAGCGCCACGCTGGCCAGGGAAAATAACGCGGATACAGCTGCTGCAGACTTTTGCAGACCAAATACACAGGGGCGAGGACTGTTGCCAATAACAGCACCACAGCAGCTAGAAAAAAAATCGCGGTGATGATTGTTTGCATCAATCCTCCAAATCCATTGCGCTCTTAGTTTATCAACAGGATTGGATGGAACAGCGGACGTGCCAGCTGATTTTTGGCATAATGCTGCTTTACCAAACACCGAGACGCATATGCTGCAAGCCACCCGTTATTTAAGCTATTTCTTCCTGCTGAGCTATTTCGTTGCTTTAATTTTTACCGGTGTCATGAAAGGTACAGTGTATCAGGACCCTTTGCATGTGCAGTACATGCTGATGAGTCTGGGCTTGGCTTATTTAGCGCAGTTCGTGCAAAGCCAGACTATGCTCACTGTAGTCTTTGCTGTGATCCTGACCGCACTGGTAAAAATTTGCACTCAGATGTATGGCTGGCACATTACAGAACGCGCGATTGGCGGCATGAATCTGGGATATCTGATCGCTTATCTGCTATGTATTCAGCAATTGGTTAAACTGAAAAAGCAGCATCAATCCCGGAACTGATGCAGCAGGACAGGCAGGACGCCGTTGGTCTGACGGAGGTCCTGAATGAAGTGGTTCCGCTGTTACTGCCTGTGTTTGCTACTGCCCTGGCACTGGTCGCAAGCCGAACCATTGCAGCTGGTCGACACGCTTGCCAGCCTGCAGCCCAGAGTCGGTCAACCACCGGTTGAAGCGCAAATTGTACTGCGCATTCTGCAACAATACCCATCTTCGTACACCTTGGTCGACATTAGCCGTAACCGCGCGCGCGAATGGACCAAGACCGCCCCCAACGCCTGTATCCCTTGGCTGCATAAGACTCCCACGCGTGAGCGCGACTTTCTGTTTACTGTGCCTTATATGCTGGAAAGCGCGATTACTTTGGTCAGCTTGCCCAGCTCGCACTGGCAAGCACAACTGGAGCAGCTCAAAGACCCGGCCGGCCGGCTCAGCCTGCAACAATTACTAAGCTTACACCGGCCGCCCTTACTCGGCGTCGAAATGAACCGCAGGTATGGTGAAGTGCTCGATCCCCTGTTGCAGCAGCATAAAGCGGCCTTGTATACCAGAAGCACGGCAGGTGAGTATGTAGGCAGCATGTTACCTATGCTGCAAAAAGGCTTTGTCGACCTGATGCTGGAATATCCAAAAATCGTCGAACGTCACAGCAGCGGACTGCGCTACTGGCGGCTGACTGAAGCTGAGCCTTTTAACCTGGTGCACTTTGCCTGCAACCGGTCAGAGCAAGGTGGAAAAATCGTCACACGGCTCAATCACGCCATCCGCACGCTGGCCACACAACAGCAATATCAACAGCTGATGCTATAACCGCTGGCTCCGGACGAACGCGAACAGGCCCTGCAATACTGGTTACAAGCTCTGGAAAAACCCATTGCAGCCAAGACCCCCCAGTAGTTTACAAATACCAAACATAACCCTCATCAAAGCTCGATTTTAAATACGAATTCCGATCATTTTTTTGATGAAAATCCAGCGACTTTGGAACAGTCAGGATCAATACTGGCAACTGCCGGATCCGCCTCCTATGCTAAAAAAATATGCAGGGTAAATCAGAATGTTTTATGGGATGGCAACACAGCATCTGGCTGACCGTTTTGTGCAGTTTTTGGCTTCAGGCCGCACCGGTTCATCTGGTCACTGAAGTGTTTCCCCCGTATCAGCAACAATCCGGCGACGAATTGCATGGCTGGTCGGTCGACATTGTTCGCCAGATCATGCAAGCAGCCGAATTGCCCTATCAGATTGACGTGATGCCATGGGCCAGGGCTTATAAAACCGCCCACTCGATCCCGGACACGCTAATTTTTTCGTTATTACGCACCGAAGAACGTGAAAATGAGTTCGCTTGGGTTGCGCCTCTGTGCCCAATGCGGATTTCGTTTTATACCAGCAGTCACAGACCCGATGTTCAGGCGGACGACCTGAATAGTGCGCTGAAGTATGTGGTTGGGGTCGAAAATGGTCAGGCCAACTATCGGTATCTGCGCGAACAGGGCTTTCGCGAAAGCCGGAATCTGGTGGTCGTTGGCCACAATCATCAGCTGCAACAAATGCTGGAGCTAGGGCGCATTGATTTAATGTTAGTGTCTGATGCTTATGTGCAGCAATTGCCAGACCATGGCGCGCAGTTGCGCCGGGTGTTCACAGCGCATGCGCTGGAAAAATACCTGTTTCTCGCCGCACATCCGGCGACCAATCCTGCCTTGCTGCAAAAACTGCAGAAAGCGTGGCAACAAATAAAAAGCCAGCAGATTCCAGCTTGCCAACAAGTCAGTTCACCGCCGTTCTGATCGCTGAACCAAGGGCTGGGTGGTAGCGTAATGCCGCTATTGCTGGTCAGCTTCGGGGAATTATGGATTCGCTCAGTCAAATCGCTTTAGGTGCAGCCGTCAGTATTGCGGTATTCCGCCGTCGTCAGCCGCTGTGGAAATCTGCCTTGTTGGGTGCCATCGCTGGGACTTTGCCGGATCTCGACGTTCTGGTGCAATTTGACGACCCGATCAGCGAAATGACACGCCACCGTGCTGAAAGCCATGGCCTGTTTTATCTGACATTGGCCTGCTGGCCTTTGGCCTGGCTTTGGCGAGCTATCGCGGGGGCTCAGACGAGCTTTCGCCGGTGTTGGTGGGCCATCTTCGCCATTCTGATCACGCATCCATTGCTCGACACCCTCACCATCTATGGCACTCAACTGGCCCAGCCATTCAGTGACCGGCCTTTTGGCACCGGCAGTGTGTTTGTGATTGATGTTTTTTATACGCTGCCACTTTTAATCGGGCTGGTGCTGGCACTCAGGCGACAGTCGCTGCGCAGCAACGACTGGATGCTCGCGCTCAGCACTTTGTATTTAGGTTTTGGTTTGCTGGCACAACAGCATGTAAAAACTATCGCGTTGCAACAACTACCAGCCAACACCGATCCGACTTCGGTGTTGGTGACGGCCACACCATTTAATACGCAAGTCTGGCAAGTGTTAGTGCTCGGCCCCACGCAATTTCACGAAGGGTTTTATGCGCTGGCTGATGGCGGGGAACCGATTGTCTGGCGCAGTTGGCCACGGGACCAGGTGCTGTTGCAGCAATGGCAACAGAACCCTCATATCGCGCAGCTGACGCGGTTTAGTCAGCAATATGTCGTGCTGACGGACACGCCGCAGGCGTTGTTACTGGCTGATTTGCGGATGGGATTGGCACCTAACTACAGCTTTCATTTTGCCTTTCGCCGCGAGACAGATGGCCGCTTACAACCTCCTTGCCAGCTCAGCAGCACCGCACAACAGGGCCAGATCGGCATCGCGCTGCGTTGGTTGTATCAGCGCGCCAGCGGTCAGCAGACCACAGCCTTTTATAATCCGCAGGCCGACACGGCTACTGCACTGCAACAAGCAGCACAACAGCCTTGTCAGGGTAATGAAAAGCAGCCACAAACAACCGGCTGATGTGGCATTCAGGCCGGTTGTTTCACCTCAGGTTTTGAATTTACTGACCAGCGAATTCAACTCGACCGCCAAGCGCGATAACTCATGCGCCGAAGCGCTGGTTTGATTGGCGCCGGCGGCGGTCTGCGCAGCGAGATCGCTGATATTGACGATATTGCGATCAATTTCACGTGCCACTTTGGCTTGCTCTTCGGCCGCACTGGCGATCACCAGATTGTTATCGCTGATGCTGGTGATTTGGCTATTGATCGTCTCCAGCGCTTTACCGGCTGCTTCCGCAACGGACAAGGCCTGACTGGCTTTTTCGCCGCTTTGTTGCATCGCCTGTACCGCAGTGCCGGTGCCGGCACGGATTTTCTTGATCATCTCTTCGATTTCACGGGTCGACAACTGGGTGCGGGCTGCCAGTGCGCGTACTTCATCTGCCACGACGGCAAAACCGCGGCCAGCGTCGCCGGCCCGTGCCGCTTCAATCGCGGCGTTCAGCGCCAGCAGGTTAGTTTGCTCAGCGATAGCCCGGATCACATCCAGTACTTTACCGATATCCTGCGCCTGCAAAGCCAGTTCCTGCACCACCTGCGCACTTTGTGCCACGTCTTCGTTCATATGCATAATCGCATTGACGGTTTGCTGCACCTGCGTTTTGCCAAACTCGGTATTGCGGGCCGATTCGGTGGAACTCTCTGAGGCACGCAGCGCCGTTTCCGCCACTTCATCCACCGCCGAGCTCATTTCAGTAATGGCAGTCGCGGCTTGTTGGATCTCATCATTTTGCTGTTGCAGACCGCGGGAGTTGTCTTCGGTCACCGAGTTCAGCTCTTCAGCAGCAGAGGCGAGCTGATTGGATGAATTGGCGATATGCGCCAGTGTGTCGCGTAAATTCTGCTGCATCCGCGCCAGCGCCTGCATCAGCTGCGCCGGTTCGTCGCTGCCGGTGCTGTCGATGCGCGAGGTTAAATCACTGTCGGCAATCCGGCCTGCCAGCTGCAATGCATTCTGCAAAGGATTGGTAATGCTATTGGTCAGTACCACGGCAATGGCAAAAGCCGCGAGTACAGACAACGCAATCAGGAACCAACTCACCATCTGACTGGTACTATATGACCCTGCAGATTCTGCGGAGCTTTCTTTCATATGCCCACTGTTGATGTCACTCAACTTCAGTAAAGATGCGGTCATCTGGTCAGCAAAGCCGCTCATCACCGTATTTTGCAGCTCCACCGCTTCCGCTTTATTCCCGGCTTCCGCCAGAGCTATCACGTCGAGTTGGCGTGCCATATAGTTTTTTGCCGCAGCTGAAAACTGGTCGAATTCCTCTTTTTCACCCGGGATAGAAATCAGCTTGGTATAAGTCTCTTTTTGCGCCACCAGTTCATCGCGCAGCTCCATAATCCGGCTCTTTAACGGCGCTTGAGCATCAGCGCCCTCGGCAATTAAAAACCGTAAGGTGAATATCCGCAAACGGCTGGCAGTGAGATTCAAGTCAGCCAAAGTTTCCAGGCTGGGAACTGTATTGGTTTCCAGTTCAACCGTGACCGCCCGCAGTTCAGCCATAGTGCGCAATGACATCAGCCCCTGCGCCAGCACCATAGCGCCCAGAATCAGGAAGCCTGCCAGCAACCGATTTCGAATACCTGTAGATCGAATTCCCATAATTATCCTCATTTTTGTAATGGGTAACCGCGCTGATTGTACAAACCAGCCAGTTGCCAAAGCGTACTCTCAGTGTAGCCCAGTCGGGCAAAAACAAAAAAATGACTGATATTAGTTAGTTGGAGTCTGGCGATCGGGCATTTACAGCCCCGTTGCGGCCATTCGCTTTCGCCTGATACAAGGCCGCGTCCGCCTGTGCCAGCCACTGCGCCATAGTCTGGTCACGCTGTGGGATTTGACAGATCCAACCAATACTGACGGTATAGTGGCTTTGTTGCTGTTCAAGTGTCACCGGTTGACTGGCCAAATCGTCAACAAATTGCTGTAACATCTGCGCCATCACCGTTTCTTCGACACCAACACTGATCAACACAAACTCCTCGCCACCAAAGCGCACCAGAATATCGGTCGGTCGTTGAAAATGTTGCTGTAACAGGGTCGCAAACTGACGCAGACATTGGTCGCCAAATAAATGACCATGCTCATCATTGAGCTGCTTAAAGTGGTCCAGATCTAACACTGCTAATGTCAGCGGTATTCCTTCGCGCTGACACAACGCCAGACAAGCCGGTAATTTTTCATCCAAAAATGCGCGATTGTATAGGCCGGTTAAACCATCATGCCGAGTCTGATGGGCTAGCCGGACATTGGCCTGCAGCAGCTGGCGATTCAACCGCCGCACTTGCAGATAGGCCCAGACCAGCGCCGACAGCACCAGCAAGGCGGCTGCAGTGACACTAATTACCAGCCGGTAATCCTCAGAGGTCTCCATGCGGACCGACAGCCAATGATTGTCGATTTCCTGCTGTAGCGCCGGATCTATCTGCTCGATTAATAACTGACTAATTTCATTGAGCAATGGCTCGTCGTTGCGGCTGGCAATACTCAGTTCACTGTCACCTGGCAGCCGGCCGGCAATTTTCAGATTGGTGATTTTATATTGCTGTAACAGGTAACCAAGGCTGCCCATATTGCCAAACATGCCCGTCAACTGGCCGCTTTGCACCATCAACAGTCCTTCTTCATAACTCTGTACTTCGACCAGTTTTAGCGTCGGATGGAACTGGCGATAGAGTTCCGCAAAGCCAAAACCACGGCGAATGCCATAAAGAGCATTCCCCAGCTCAGCCACGCTTTTGACCCGGGGGTGTTCAGTCCGGGTCACTATCACACTGGGGATCACCAGATAAGGCTTAGTGAAGTTCATAAACTGACGCCGGCTCGGCGTAGGCATCGCCAACAGCAATAAATCACAACGGCGTTGTTCAGCGGCGGCGACTGAATCGGGCCAGCTTGCCGTGGGCAGCAATTCGAGTGGGATTGGCAACTGACTGCGAAAAAAACTGACGTAATCTGCCGACATACCGCGATGTTGACCATCTGGACTAACACTTTCAAATGGCGGCCAACTGGGGTCGATGCAATACCGCAGTGATTTTTTGGTCTGCAAATAATCGCGCTGCGCATCGGTCAGCGCCAGTGGCTTGGCCTGCAGATGCGTGATAGCGAGTAAAAATAACCAGCAAAGCCAGCGGCTCATAACAGACCCCGCAATGTGCTCAGGAGACAGGACATCAGACTATGCAGCGACAAATTCCAACGCAGTGTCAGGCCACCGCGTCAATCAGGCTGATTTGCTGATACATATCAAATCAACCTTAGCTGAAACGGTCTACATTAGAAACAACGAATGGGAGATTTACGATGACCGAGCGCCAGACACTGCGGCTGCTGAAAATTGTGATGTTGTGTGGCATCAGCTTACTGGTGCTGGGACATTACTTGTGGTCGGGTTTAAAACTGCATGAAACTATGGGCGTGCAGGGTATCATTCTGATCGGTTTGTGCTGTGCGCTGGGTCTTATTCTGTCATTACCGACCAAAATCTACCTGACGATCCTGCTGATGAAGCGCGAATCAGAGCGCGACAAATAATAAAGGCGCCCCACGTATTTCAGACTTCAAGCCATGCCGGCAGCACGCCGCTGCTCCCGCACCAGCATCAGGCCGGCCAGGGCAATAAACACCGAACCAGTCCAAAGGATCCAGCTCGCTCCCAACAGGGCAATGACACCACCAGCCAGCGCGATAATCACATTGCCGGTACACATCAACAAGGTCAGCAAGCCCATCACCCGGCCAAGCCCCAACTCGCCAAAATGTTCGGTGCAATACACCTGAAACCAAGCGCTGAACATCGCATTCGGTATGCCGCATAACACTAACCAGAGCCAGGCCAGCTGACCACTGGTAAATGGCAACAGGAACAACATCAGCGCGACACCGAATGCCGCGATTTTAGCACTGCGTAGTGCCGGCAGCCGATTGCCTAATCTGGCCATGCCGACAGCACTGACCGTCGTCATCACGGCGCACAACACCGCGGTGATCAAGCCAATCTGCAGACCGGTGAATTGCTGCTGCTCAACTAACCACAGCGGATAATATTCATAAAACGCGTTCAGACCAATGGTGTACAACAACTGCGCTGCGACCACCAGCCGCAGTAATGGCACTCGGACTAAGTTCAGCGAATTATGCTGGCGTAGTTGCTGCCAGAATGGCTGATGCTGCTGCAGCGTTAGGTCCGGCGGCAACAGGAAATACAGCAACAATAAACAAGGCACCATCGCCGCAGCTGCGATCAAAAAAGGCACATGCGCGCCTAAATGCATGGTCAGCCCTCCCAGCAAAGGCCCCACCAGCCAGGCGGCATACAAAGCGCTATTCATCCAGCTAATCGCCACTGTACGCTCGATCTGCGGGTGCAAATCGGCGGCAATAGCCCGGCAGATACTGACCGATCCTTCACACAAACCGGTCAGAAAACGAAACAACACAAAACCCGGATACCACTCTGCAGACAATGCCCAGGCCGAGCCTAAATAGCCAGCTACCGCCAGCGCCAGTGACAACGCCAACACCCGCCGCCGGCCATAGTGATCGGATAACGCCCCTAAAGTTGCACTACCAAACAACATGCCCAGCGGATTGGCCGCCAGCGCAATGCCTAACAGAATTTCCGGGGCGATGCCCAGCCAGTGATTAAAGTCATTCAGCGCTGTCGCTGCGAACAGCGGTGCCAGGATCGGATAGGGTAAAGCAATGCCTGCGACGGCAATCAGAGCAATCAGGCAAACAACCCACAACACGGCCTGCGGATGGGCGTAACGAACAGAAACAGCAGATGAGGACATAACAGCTCCAGAGTGGGGTTGTTATGCTAAAGCGCGCCTATGTCAGGCGCAAGCGCGGAACGCCCCGCTGCGACCAAAACAAGCCGCCGCGGGTTTAATCAAAGTATGTCGCTAATCAGGCTGCACGATACGGCATTGGGCCCAGATAATCCTTTTTACCCACTTCTACGCCGTTGTGACGCAAAATGGCGTAAGTCGTGGTCAGGTGGAAATAGAAATTCGGGATCACATGTTGCAGCAGGAACTCTTCGCCGCTCAGCGTTTTGCCTTCCCAGCGTGGCTGGGTGATCACTTGGGTCGCCGCATTGGCAAAATCTGCTGCGCTGAACGTCGCCAGGTACGCCTGCGTGTCACGAATGCGCTGTTGTAATTGCTCCAGCGTGGTCTCGTCATCGGCATTTTTTGGTGCCTGATCGACAGTACCGGTTAAACGCGCAACGCCAAGCTTGGCGGTATCGCAGGTAATTTGTACCTGACGGATTAAAGCAAACTGATCCGGTGCCAACCGGCTGTTCAGCAGCACTGTCACATCAAATTTTTTACTGTCGGCATAAGCCGCCGCTTTTTGCAAAATGGCGCTGAGGTTATCCAGCATTTTGCTAAATTGTGGCACTGTCAGTTGGTAGATCATGTCTCTCTCCGATTGAGGCCCGATGCCTGTGCAGCAGAGATGGGCGCGCGGTTCGGCAATTTCAAGCTGCTGCTCCAGCGATTCGTCACTTGCAGCACGTAACTGTGCAGGGTAATTTGTTGCTTCTGCTGTTTTGACTTATTTCTTTGAGGACACTGATGGATGCAATCTGGTCAGCCCTGGCGATCGCCAGCGCTTTAGCGGTCGGCGCCGTCAGCCCCGGCCCGAGTTTTATTGTCGTCGCGCGCAATTCGATTGCTCTGTCGCGCCGTCATGGTTTAGCTACCGCTTGTGGCATGGGTCTCGGTGCCGGAACTTTTGCCGTTTTAGCCCTGTTAGGCGTGCATGCCGTGCTCACAGCGGTACCGATGGCATTCTGGGCATTAAAAGTGGCCGGCGGTTTATATCTGCTGTATCTCGGCTATCTGATTTTCCGCGGTGCCAAAGCGCCACTGCAAGTGCAGACCGAGAGCCCGGTCGCGATGATCAGTCTGCGCCGAGCCTTTTTCGGCGGTTTGCTGACGCAGCTCAGCAATCCAAAAACCGCGATTGTATTTGCCAGTGTGTTTTCAGCATTGTTGCCGGCCACTATTCCACTCTGGTTTTACGCAGTTCTGCCGCTCCTGGCGCTGATCATCGATGGCGGCTGGTACATTCTGGTGGCGTATTTATTGTCGGCAGAAGCGCCGCGTCAGGCTTATCTGAAATTTAAAACCGGCATTGACCGCACCGCCGGCACCGTGATGGGACTGCTGGGCTTAAAACTGGTGACCAGCCTGCCGTAGCGGCATCCCGGTTGCTTTATGAAGTTCATAAAAAAAACAGCGCCTTTGGCGCTGTTTTTTATTTGCGGGATCTTGCCGTTACAGATGCGTCTGTAAAAACTTCAGATAGGCTTGCTGCGCACTGATGCGGTTGGCTTTTTTGACAAAACCATGGCCTTCATCCGGGAACAATACATATTCCACCGGCACACCGTTTTTCTTAATTGCAGCGACCATTTCGTCACTTTCAACCTGCAATACGCGCGGGTCATTGGCGCCTTGCACCACCAGCACCGGTTTTTTCACTTTATCCCCATGAAACACCGGAGAAATGCGGCGTAAGCGCTCGCCATCTTTAGCCGGATCGCCGAGTTCGGCATATAACGACTCACGGAACGATTCCCACCATGGTGGAATACTCTCAAGGGTGCGCACCCAGTTGGTCACGCCAAAGATATTAATGCCGACTTTAAACTCGTCGGTGAATGCCATCGCGGCCATTGTCAGGTAACCGCCATAACTGCCGCCCATCACACCGATGCGTTCGTCCGCGATCCAATCCAGCGACTGCAGATACTTTTTGCCATATACGATGTCCTGTAAATCATGCTCACCATGCTTTAAGTCATCGAGGTGGAAAAAGGTTTTACCGTAACCGCTACTGCCGCGGTTATTCACCGCCAGCACCGCATAGCCCTGATTCACCAGATGCTGAATAGACGCACTGTAACCGGTGCGCGACTGGCCACCAGGACCACCATGGATCCAAATCAAGGCCGGTACTTGCGCGGTATTGGTGGCTTGTTTGGGTTTGTACAGCAACGCCGGAATTTGCAGACCGTCAAAACTCGGGTAGCGCACGACTTCACTGACGACCAACACTGATTCATCAATGGCTTTGTCGAGCGCCTGCGTTAAGCGTTCCGCTTTCGCGCTGCCGATAGTCCAGACGTATAAATTAGACGGACTGTTGTCAGCATTTAAATAAAAACTCAGCGTCTTGCCGTCATCAGAAAATTCGACACTGCGTAAGTCACCGGCCGGTAATGCCGGCAACGTCAGCGGCTGACCGCTTTGCTGATCAACGATGGTCACTTTGGTCGCGGCATCGGCATTGACGCCTTCGACTCGGAATTTATTGTCTTTGCTAAAGCCGATATACATGATGTCCCAATCGGCCTTGCTAAACAGTGTGGCTTTGCCGGATGCAATATCAAATGCCATCGCCTGACTGAATTCTGATTGCTCATCAGTACCAAAAATCAGCGTTTTACTGTCGCGGCTGAAACTATAAACCTGATGGGTGATATTGCCTTGATGGGGTGTTACCAGCGTTTCTGTTGGTTTTTCTGCTGACAAATCAATTAAATGCACATTGTTGTCAGCATTGGTGCGCGACTTGATCGCCGCAAGATAACGGCCATCCGGGCTGATGCCAGCGACGTCATAGCCGGCGTCATTCTGATAAACCAGACTGCGTTGATAGCTTTTGCCATCGTATTTGTACAGGTCAAAAAACTTGGCGTCGCGCTCGTTGGTCAGCACATAAAAACTGCCATCGGCTGCCCAGTCGACAAACATCGCTTTGAGCTTGTCACCCGGCGTCAGGTCTTTCACCGAACCATCTAATTCGCGGACATACAGATGGTCCAGCTCGTTACCGCCCTGATCGGCGCTATACAGCACGCGGTCATCCTGCGGAAACCAGCTAACCGGCATGATGGCATCGGTCGTGGATTGGGTCAGTGGTTGCCAGTTTTTACCGTCCACGCTGACTTTATACAGGTTAAACACGCCGGTTTCATCGGAGGCCACCAGCATGGCATCGCCGCTCGCGTTGATATCGTTGCCCAGATAAGATTTGGTGGCGTAAAACTGTTCAGGGGTGTATTGGCTTAATTTTACCGGTGCAGCAGCTGCTGCTGTAGCTGAGGGGCTAGCCGGCACCTCTGGCGCTTTGCCGCACGCCAGCAATAAGCTGGCTGTCAGGGCTAACAGTGGATAACTCATTGTTTTCATAGCATTCCCTTTATATGTAGTCTGGCAGTAACAAAGAGGCTGTCACGACAACTGTCGTTGTTGCCAAACTAGAGCAAAAAAGCAGCAGGCACAATCGTTAAAACAAATATTTAACACGGCATAGCATCAGGCGGCATATTCGGCGCTGAACATAAAAAAACCGCCCGAAGGCGGTTATTGCAGCAGATAGACTGTCTGGATCAGAATTTATATGTAGCCGTCAGACCTAAACCACGGTTGGAAAACTTGCCACCGACTTCATCCATATCGTCACTGAGATCAGGCCGCACCAGATATTCCAATGCCACGTTGAATGCAGGTGTCAGTGCATACGACATGCCCGCTCCATACGCAAAACCACTCTCACTTGTGTCGGTGCTTTCGACGAAGCCATCCATAGCGCCTTCGATGTTGTATTTCGTGTAATCGTAGCCGGCCAGAGCATAGACTTCGACCGCAGTGCCTAACTCGTAGTTTGCTTTGGCAAACACACTGTAACCACGGTCAATGCCAATTTCGGCAAAATCACTTACATCGCCGATGCTGTCGTTATTGATACCAGTCGCAATCCGGCCTTCAATGGCAAAATTTGGATGGTACTGATAGCCGCCAAGCGCACTTAAAGTCGTCAAATCCCAACTGACGTCTACCGGGCCTACACTCAGCTCCAAACTCGGACGGTGCATAGCGACCCCGGCATAAAAACCTTGGTCTGCTGCCTGTGCAGCAGTCGTGATCATTAAAGCGGTGAACATGATACGTTTTAACATCGGCATTCCCTTCTGATTAGTTTTGTAGAGTGGTCACCATCATGTGACCTGCAAGGAGAATAACCGGTCGAAAATAAACAAAAAATGAACAAGGTAAATATTTGTGATTTTTTGTTTATTTTTTGTTTTCATCAATCCAGGCGCAGACTGCGCTGTTGCCTATGCTGTTGCCACCACAGCAATGGTGTTGTCAGCAGCATAATTGCCACGGCATACCACAACAACGTCCCTAAGGTCAGCATCAAACCCAGGCACAACAAGGCACTGACGATGGCCGTCGCACGATAGCGGCTTGGCAGCAACTTCAGCGCAGCCAGCATAGACGCCAGATAGATCACGGCAAACACACCGTTAACCCAGCCAATCAGCGCTTCCAGCTGTTGTGGAAATGGCGAAGAGCCCAGGATCACAGCGGCCATCAGGCCGATGATCAAATACAAGGCCCGTTCCGGTACCTGATGCCGGTTCAGTGGCTGAAACCAGGCCGGCAACACGCCTTGCTGGCTGAAACTCCAGGTTAACCGCGCCACACTGGCGGTGTAGACATTGACCGTAGCTAATCCACTGCAAAGACCGAGGATACCAATCACCCACTGGCCGGCACCACCACAAAGCCGGTCAAAGGCCTGAGCCATCGTCAGCGACTCTCCTGGCGCAGCTAAAGCCCACAACAAGGCGCTGCAGCCAAGATAAATCAGACCGACCAGCATTAAACCAATGAGCAGCGCCGGCACCATGTCACGGGCCGGATCACGAAAATCCTGTGCCAGATGGGTCATCGCTTCAACCCCAAGAAAACTCCAGAAGCCGAGCGCCAGCGCGGCGCTGATACCGCTCCAGGCAGGAACATCCAGCACAGGCGCCTTGAGCGGCGCGCCTTGCCAGAAAAACGCTCCGAGCAGCAGCAATACGACAGCGACAATAGCCAGGGTTAAACCAAGTTGCAGGCGGGCAGACAGCTGAAAGCCAACCCGGTTCAGCGCAAATAACACGCCAAGAAACAGCAGCTGACCGGTTAACTGATATTGCGCCCCAAACCAGGGTTCAATAAAAGACCAGGTCATCAACAATGCCGCCGAGCCACCGACCGGCACCACCAGCAAAAACAGCAGGCCCATCACCCGACCGGCCACAGCCCCAAAGGCTTCGCCAACAAAATGAGCCGGACCAGCGGCATTCGGAATGGCGCCAGCCAGTGCACCAAAAATGACCGTGATCGGCACCGCCAATAAGGTCAGGACCAACCAGATGCCAATCGCCGCGCCACCAGCTTGTTGCAACGACACTTGCGGCAAAATAAAGACACCGGTACCCAATAATGTCGTCGCGAGCAACGCTGCGCCCTGATAACGGCCAATACCACCTGTTGCTTTCATCGGATGCTTCCGTTCAAATAGCACAAAAATGCATTGTAACGGATCCAACACCGCCAGTTTGTCAGGTATTACCGGCAAAATGACGGTGCTACCGGCAATTTCACCGGAGTAGCCCCAAGTGGATAAATTTGATCAGCAGATCCTGCAACAGCTGAGGCAAAACGCCAGACAAAGCGTCTCCGACATCGCTGCGGCCGTGCATCTGTCGCGCAGTGCGGTTACCGAACGGATCCGCAAGTTAGAACAGCAGAAAGTCATTCTGGGCTATCAGGTCGTGTTAGGCGCTGCCACAGAAGCTAAAGTCCGGGCCTATTTTGAACTGCAACACAAAGCAGCACGCTGTCAGGAGCTGATCCCATTTTTACGCAGTTTTTCTGAACTGAAATCCTGTCACGGTATCAGTGGTGAAGTGGATTTGATGCTGTTTGTCGAAGCTGACAGCATGGAACGTCTGCATCAGATCCGTGAGCAAATTGATGCGCACCCGGATATTGTGCGGATCAGAACCCATATGGTGATGAGCCAGTGGTTTACTCCGCAAACTGATGAAATATCTATAGTGCCGGCATAAACTGCGGCGCAATACGCCGACAAAAAAGGCCCGCAAGCGGGCCTTTTTCATCAAGTTTGATTTACTTAGCCATTTGCATCGTCGACTGCAGCAGAATGCCCTGCGGCACCGCTTTCATCTGCATACCCACTTGCATATTGGTTTGCATCAGCTGCGCCAGTTCTGCTGGTACCGGTTCACCAGTACTTTCCAGTGTGCCTTTTAACACGCTGAAGAACTGCTGATAATCCATACCAAACGCCAACAGACCCGATTTACTCAGAGGCTGTGTGCTGAGTTCTTTGGCTTGCTGCTGCGCTTTATCACCGCTGAAAATCATCAGATGGTGCTCTGACGCCATCAGGCTTGGCTTAATACCCAGCATGGCCAGTTCAGGAATTTTGTCTGCAAGTGGCAAGGTTTCGCCGGCGGCTGGCAGTTCTACGCTCGCTAACGAAGGTTGCAGCGCTTTTACGCTGTCAAATAACTGCTTCACATTGCTGGCACTGAGCACAAACAACGCATCAGCCGTTTTTGGTACTTGTTGCACCGCATCAATTTCCAGCTGATTCACTTTCAGTGACAGCCCCTGCACACCGGCGGCCATCCCAGCCATCATCAACATCGGCATCGGGTTGTTTTGTTTCAGCGCCTGTTGCCATTCTACTAATGGCGCACACTGATACTGCGTCGTGGTCAGGCTATCCCATAACTTGCCGACAGAAGCCGATAGCTGACCAACGTCGATGCCAAGCGCCATTTCCAATAACGCAGTCTGACCGCTGATTTCACCTAAACCGGCCGGGATAAACCCCTGCAACTGTTCCAGTGCGGCGATCGTTTGCGTGTTTTCCGTTGGGATCAGTAATTTGCTGTGTACGGTGGTCGCTGCCGCAGCGATGTTAAAACGATTCGACGCGAACAAACCCGGCCAGCTGGTCGCGATAGCAGCGACGTCGGTCTGACAATTGGCTTCACGCCATGGCGCGAATGCCACACCAAGCTCAGTGCCCATAATGGCTTCGACATCTTTCGCCAGTCGGTTGCCGTCTTTACTGGTCAGCACTTTACTCAGTTCAAGGCTGCTGACATAACCAACAGAACCCTGATCTAACTCGTATTTTTTACTGATGTGCTGTAAATATTTGGTACTTTGCAGGCTCTGTTCCGGTTTTTGCGTACCCAGCGCGATGGCCAGATGAGACGGATCGAGCTTGTCAGAGGTCAGGGTTAACGTCGCCCAACCATCTTTGACACTGACCAATAAATCCAGCGTCAGCTCTTCATGACTGAGTTTGTACTGCCGGTACTTTTGCTCACTGAGCTGCTGAGGACTATGACTCAGACCACTTTGTTGTTCAATCGCATCAAACATGGCCCAAAAAGCTTTTTCATCACCCAGCTCGACTTTCAGTACTGGCGCCACCCCCACCAAATACAGCAGGCTGCGCATCTGGGCTTTGATACCGGTCTTCACACTGATTTCCGTTGGTGTTGCCAGTGCAGATAAATACTGCCGGCCCAACGCAAGCACAAATTTTTCACTACTGCTCTGGGCAGCCTGCAGCTGCGCATCCAGCTGCTCCAGCGCCGCAGCGCTGTAATATTGCGGCCCCATGCCGATGCTGCTCAGATAGCTCGGCAGATCGACCGGCTCCAGCTGGGCGGAAAATACTGCGGTGTCGGCTGGCACATAGTCCAGTGCACCCAGCTGACCTGCGCTTTGCGGCGCGCCAAATTTGTACCAGGCAAATACCCCTGCTGCAATCACGGCTGCAGCGATCAAACTTTTCCGCATTCCTTACTCCTTCGTTAATCGCCGGTAGTTGCGCCGGTCACGCATCAGATCTGTTGTATGTTGTTAGCGGCGACCAACTGGCACCGGTTGTCCCGTCATGGCTAGTGCAACCGCTTCGGCCACTTTAATCCCATCAATACCCGCAGACAGAATACCGCCAGCATAACCTGCGCCTTCGCCAGCTGGAAATAACCCCTTGGTATTCAGGCTCTGATAGTCTGGGCCACGTTTGATACAAATCGGTGATGAAGTGCGGGTTTCCACGCCGGTCAGCAAACCTTCGTCCCGGGCAAACCCTTTGATTTGTTTATCAAATGCCGGGATCGCTTCACGAATGGCGGCAATAACAAAATCAGGCAACACGTCCGACAAGTCAGTTAGTTTGACGCCCGGCGTATAACTGGGTAATACATCACCGAATTCGCTCGACGGCACTCCCGCGAGGAAATCGCCGACCCGCTGCGCCGGCGCATCATAATTACTGCCGCCAAGCACAAAGGCCTGCGCTTCCAGTTTGCGTTGCAGTTCAATACCCGCCAGCGGATGGCCCGGATAATCCCGTTCCGGATCTATCCCCACCACAATGGCGCTGTTGGCATTGCGTTCATTGCGCGAATACTGACTCATGCCATTGGTGACCACGCGGCCTTCTTCCGAAGCGGCCGCGACCACAGTCCCGCCCGGGCACATACAGAAGCTATACACAGTGCGGTTGTTACTGCCGTGATGGACTAATTTATAATCGGCTGCACCCAATAACGGATGGCCGGCGCTGGCACCATAACGGCATTCGTCGATCATCGACTGGCGGTGTTCAATGCGAAAACCGACCGAAAACGGCTTGGCTTCAATATAAACATCGCGCTTAAATAGCATTTCAAAAGTGTCACGCGCACTGTGCCCGACCGCCAGCACCACATAACGACTATGTAGTTCGCTGCCATCACTCAGACGCACGCCTGTCAGTTGCTCACCGTCCCGCAGAATGTCGTCAACGCGGGTACTAAAACGGATTTCGCCGCCGAGTTCGATGATACGCGCGCGCATTTTCTCTACCATCGTCACCAGCTTGAAAGTGCCGATATGCGGTTTGCTGACATACATGATTTCTTCAGGCGCACCGGCTTTGACAAACTCACTCATGACTTTACGGCCATAATGTTTCGGATCTTTGACCTGGCTGTAAAGTTTGCCATCAGAGAAAGTGCCGGCACCGCCTTCACCAAACTGCACGTTGGATTCCGTATTCAGCGGTTTTTTCCGCCAGAAGCCGAACGTATCTTTGGTGCGCTCGCGTACTTCTTTGCCGCGTTCGAGAATGATTGGATTAAAGCCCATTTCTGCCAGCAATAAACCGGCAAACAGGCCACAAGGCCCGAGGCCTATAACGATCGGACGCTCAGTCAGTGATTCCGGGGCTTTGGCGACGAACTTATAACTGGTATCCGGAGCCGGGCGGATCTGCTCATCTTTGCTGAATGCTGCCAATACACGCGCATTGTGATCGGTGTCGATGTCTAAAGTGTAAGTAAGCTGAATATCGGATTTTTTCCGTGCATCGACGCCACGTTTAAATACGGTGAATTGTAAGAGTTGTTCAGGCTGCAGTTTAAGCCGGGCGCAAATGGCAGCAGGTAAATCGGCTTCGCTGTGATTCAGCGGCAGTTTCAGTTCGTTAATGCGGATCATTGGACTTTCCTGTTGGTGTCATGGCGAAAACGCGGCGCGCTTTCGCTCACAAAGCAGAAATAAAACCGCTATTTTACGTCAAACCGGCAAATTTGTCCGGTTTTCTGCCGGTCCTGCGGCCCTTGTAATTTCAATGCGCTGCATTACAATTCGCCGGATCCAACCGGCATTAACTTCAGGAAACGCTGTCATGGCCTTTGTAGTGACTGACAATTGCATCAAATGCAAATACACCGACTGTGTGGCCGTATGCCCGGCTGACGCGTTTTTTGCCGGACCAAACTTTTTGGTTATTAGTCCAACTGCTTGTATCGATTGCGCTTTATGCGAACCCGAGTGTCCGGCGCAGGCGATTTATCAGCAAGATGCCTTACCGCCGGGCCAAGAGGACTTTCTGCAACTGAATGCCGAACTCAGTGAGATCTGGCCCAACATTACTGAAGTTGAGCCAGCGCCGGCCGATGCTGATGTCTGGAACGGCGTCCCAGACAAACTGAAGTATCTGCAAACCTGACCAGGTCGTTGCTACGGCTACTTCAGGCCTGTTTCGCCGTTACAGCAAACAACTGTTGTTCCAGCGTCTGGCCTTTGGTCAGCATGCGGTAACGCCAACCATGCTGGCGCAGCGCCATCAACAGAGTTAAATCAAAGTCGGGCGCCAGCTCGGCATCAAACTGCAACACATACTCATGTTTCTGACTATCACTGACACTGATCACACCGGGTAACTGCCTGAGCATCGGCAACACATCAGTTTGCGCACCCGCTTCCAAAGTCAGCGTCAGATAACCTTGCGTCGCTGCGCTATGCACCTGACTCTGCTGCACCAACTTGCCGTGTTCCAGATACAACACTGTGCCGCACAGCCGTTCCAATTCAAAAATATTGTGCGAACTGATGATAAAACTGGCTTCATTCGACAGTTTGGCGATCAGCTGACGTACCTGCAGTGCATTGACCGGATCCAGGCCGGCTGTTGGCTCATCCAGCATCACCAGTTCAGGACTGCCCATCAGCGCTTGTGCTATCGCGACTCGCTTGCGCATACCGTGGCTGAGCGCAGTGGCTTTTTGCTCTGCGTTCGCTGCGAGGTCAACCAGACTCAGCACGCGCCGGCTTTCTGCCACCGCCGTTGATTTGCTCATGCCTTGCAGCTGACCAAAAAAGCTCAACTGGGTCAGTAAAGAAAAATTCGGGTCCAGCATCGCATCCTGCGGCAAGGCACTGACACGACCAAACAAGGCACTGCTACCGGGTTTATGACCCAATACTTTTAACTCGCCTCTACTCGCCGGCAGATAACCACAGAGCAAGCTGAATAAGGTGGTCTTACCGGCGCCATTCGGGCCGATCAGCGCAATAGGTTCACCGGCCGGCAGGCTGAAGGTCAGATCCTGCAATACCGTTTTCTGACCAAAAGATTTGCTTAAATTCCGCGCTTCAATCAGATAACTCATAATGCTTTCTCCTGCATCACGAAACGACCGGCAATTAATAACACCAGCGTCTGCAGCAAAGGTAACCCGCTGTATTTCAATGTATCCCAACCCTGTGCGCCTAATAACATGGGCAATTGGGCACCAGGCAGATACTCCAGCACCGCACGCAGATCCGGGAAGTGCCAGACCATATAACCCAATACACCAGCGACCGCACCGATACTGACAATCGCCAGGCTAATCGCCAGCCGGCTGGAGCGGACTAAAGCGGAACACAACGCCATCAGCGCGGTAAAAGGCATCAGCACAATCAACAAATTCAGCCAAATCAGCAAAGCCGCATTCAGTGCGGTCGCTGGCAGTTCACCGACACGCCATACCGCCAGCACTAAAGTCGCCAGCAGGCTCAGGCCAATCAACAGCGCCTGCACTAGCAGCTGACCGATAAAGCGGCCAAAAAAGATACTGTCGCGGCTGGAACGTAAGGTCAGAAAACGTAAGGTGCCACGCGAGCGATCGGTGCAGGTCTGATCGGCAGCAGAGAACATCACGGCTAGCGGCATAAAAAATACTGTCATGGCCCAATACACCGATAATTCCGGCAACGACCAGTTCAGCAGATTGTACATACCCACCATACCCAACATGCCACTGAGCACTTGTTGGATCTCAGGTTCCTGCAGCTGCACGCTGGCCTGATAGATTGGATAACGCAGCAGGAAATACCAGATCGTGGTAAAAGCGGCCAGCGCAAACCAGCCCCTGGGGGTCATAAATAAACGATGAAGTTCGAATCGGCTGTACAACCAGGTCTGGCGGAACAACAGGGGCAAGGGACCGGGCATAAGGACTTCCTTTTTACAGTTCAGATTGTTCTGTCTGGCAAGGATAGTACCAAGTGCTAACCAAATGAAATTAAATAAGTTTATCTTTCAGGGGCAGCGCCTTGCGACAAAAAATAACTAAAAATTAGTCATTTTCACACCAGCTCACAATAAATCACCATATTTCAACTGGCGCTGACTCAACCAATAACCAAGCCATGACAATAACAAACAGGGTAATAGTGCCAATAAACGCTGCCGCAGCCCGTGCCGCTGATCAAGCAGTGTCAGCAGACAAGGCGCATACAAGCCGTAGATGAAGAAAAACGTGAGGACAAAGCCTGACCAGTCCATAGTCAACAATTCCATTGTGACATCTCCTAATCCATGAAGAGATCTCACCATAGCGCTAGCCTAAATGCATTGCAACAATATATTTACCATATTTACGTCAATTAAATAATCACCACCATTGGTCTTTTAACTTACCGTAATGAAAATAACCCCACTGACCCACCCGGCGCAGCGGTGCCAATGGAAATTTTGGTAATGCTGACTGAAATAGCGGTAAATCCGGTTGCGTTAGTCCCATCACTTTATCCGCCAGCCGTTTCCCCGCCTGCACTGAAAATGACAAACCACTGCCACAATACCCCATGCTGTACACGACATCCGCATGCGCATCCGCCTGATAAATATGGGGAATATCATCTAATGACATACAAATCCAACCGGACCACTGGTAGTCATAACGCAGATTGTGTAATGCCGGGAAACTCAGCTTTAACACCTCAAGCAATCGCTCGGCATAAAATGGGTTTTCCGCATCCCGGCCGGTAATAGCACCGCGCCCGCCAAACAAAATCCGGTTGTCGGGCAATTTTCGATAGTAGTATTTCAGCGCCCGGGTATCCATCACCACCTGACTGGTCAATAGATTACAGGCCGCCAGCTGGGCTGCGCTGAGTGGCTCAGTCACGATGATCTGCGACAATACCGGCAAAGTGCGTGATTGCACGCCCGGATGCAGTTGTTTCGGTGTATAGCCATTAGTAGCCAAGATAACCTTGCGGGCCCGCACTACAGCTTGTGGTGTATGCAGTACTTGCGTGCGTCCATCTGTCTGCCATTGCTGCACCGGACTGGCAGTATGGATCATCACACCGGCATTGCGGGCCAGTTGCTGATAGCCCCAGGCCAATTTCAGCGGATTGACGCCAAAGGCATCGGCAAAACGTAACGCGCCAAAACTTTGCTGGTCCGCGACATACTGCTGATGTACTTCACTGCGGCTTAACAGCTCCACTTCGGCGCCAAAAGTCTGCTGCAGCAAGCGGGCCTGCGCCTGTAATGTCGGCACCATCGACGGTTTATGCGCCATCCGCAGATAACCGGGCTCCTGTTGATCACAATCAATGCCGAGGCTGATCAGCTGGCGCACCCGGTCCAAACCGGCATTAAACTCCTGGTAAACGCCGCGCATCACCGCTTCACCCCATTGCTTCTGCATCTGGGCATAGGGTTTGCGACCACTGGATTTCAGCACAAAACCAGCGTTACGGCCGCTGCAGCCCCAGGCTGTCTGATTCGCTTCTAATACCAACGCTTTGACGCCATGTTCCGTCGCCAGATGATAAGCCGCAGATAAACCGGTATAACCGGCGCCGATAATCGCGACATCAACGGTGCAATCCTGCGTCAGCGCGCCATCGTCGGCCGGTGCCGGCCCGGAATGCGCAGCCCAGTAGCTGTCGGGATAAGGCTGACTCTGGCCAGGTGACAGGTCGTGAAGCGGATCGTACATAAGAAAACCCTGATTACTGCAATTCCTGATGCATCATGGCAAGATAAAACGCAATTTCCAAGCCATTCGGATCTGTTATGTCAGAGGCTCATCGTCACACCACCACCATCGACTATCAACCGCTGTCACCGACGCATTTTGCTGCGGTCATTGCTTTAGGCAACCAGGTGCATGGCGATGGCTATCTTTCGACGGAACTTATCAATACGTATTACCAGCAAGGCCTGAAAAACCACCACAATGCCGGCGTGGTAGCGTTGGATGATCAGGGCTTAGCTGGCTTCCGGCTGGCATTTGCGCCGGGTCAATGGCAGCCAGATCAATGGTGTAGCCCAGCGCTTTGGGGGATCCCGGTAGAGCAAGTGGGTTATTTCAAATGCAATACGGTACGGCCAGACCTGCAAGGCAGTGGCGTTGGTGGCGCATTGTTGAAGATATCGATACAGGCTTTTATCGCTCAGGGTGCATTGGCCGGCGTGGCCCATTTGTGGGTGCAAAGCCCAGGCAATGCTGCAGTACGCTATTTCAGTAAACATGGCGGCAAACTGGTGAAAATTCATCCAGACAAGTGGCGTGAAGACAGCCTAAACGGCTATGAATGTGTGCGTTGTGGCTTTGATTGTCATTGCGATGCTGCAGAGATGATATTGCGACTGCGTTGAAAAAACAGTTTC
>NZ_JBHLXP010000004.1:71092-78001 GCF_042432165.1 Rheinheimera tilapiae | reverse complement strand
CTTATGCCTGTCGAACTGCCGGTACCGAGACGCAACACAGCAAATGTAAGCGGTTACATGAGGTTTAAATATGACAGAGCGCCCGCATCTATGCAAGCGCTTACAAAGGGTTTTTCAGCTTAACTGGCAAGGTCGACTACTCGTTCCGCCACTGCTTGAGACGTAGTCTGGCAGTGGGTTTGCGGGCTGAGCCGGCATTGCAAATACTGCAGCACGACTTTCACGCCGGCTTTCATATGCACGCGGTGCGGATAGACCAAATGCACAGGGAGCGGTTCTGGCATGTATTCGGTCAGAATTGGCACCAACCGGCCAGCGTCAATTTCATTCGCCACCTGATACCGCGTGACGTACATCAGCCCCACGCCGGCCAGCACTGCAGGTTTCAGTGCCCGATTGCTGTTGGCGTGCAGTGGGCCTTGCGTCAACACTTCCAGTGGCTGACCTTGGTCGGTAAAACGCCAGTAACGCTCTTGCGGACTATTGTCAGTACTGAGGCAACTATGTTGGACTAAGTCGCGCGGATGCTGCGGAATACCGGCTTGCGCCAGATAAGCCGGCGCACCAACCAACACGATCGGCAGTTTAGTCAGCGGTCTTGCGATCAGACTAGAACTGACCAACCGGCCAAAGCGGATCGCGACATCAACTTCTTCGCCGACCAAATCAACCAGCCGGTCGGTTAAATCCAGTTCCACTCTTAATTTCGGATAACGCTGCAGCAACTCTGGCAGCAAAGGCGCGATGATTTTGCTGCCATAAGTCACTGCCACACTGATGCGGATGGTGCCGGCCGGTTCGTCACGCATTTCATCCAGATGATGCTCGGCCTGATCGGCCTGCCGCACCACTTGCTGGCAATAGGCAAAAAACGCCTGGCCTTCAGCGGTTAAGCGGATCTGCCGGGTGGTGCGCTGCAGCAGTCGCACCGATAAATGCTGCTCCAGCCGGCTAATGGCTTTACTGACCGCGCCTTTAGACATTTGCAGCGCTACGGCCGCTTGGGTAAAACTGCCGGTTTCGGCAACCCGGGCGAAAATCGCCATATCACTTAAGCGTTGCAGTAATGACATCAGAACCTCCGAAACAGATCATTTCGGCTAGTGTATCAAAAGAAAAATAGCCTGATTGTTTCTTGTTGGAAACAATCTGTCCTGAAATGACCCGCTAATCAGCGCCACCTGCGATGCGTATCATTGTGCAGAATTTGTTCAATGGAGGAAAAGTGATGTTTCTGCAGATTTTATATGCAATCGCCAAAGGATTACTGGAAATGGACGGCTATCAGCTCACCAGCAGCAAGCAGGCGCCAGCAGAGGTAACGCAACCAGACGAACACACCGCGCCCTGCGATGAGACAAAATGTTACAAATGAAGTGTTTGATAAATCATTTGTTAAAACAATAATTACTTAATTGCCAAAAAACACACCGCGCGTGTGTTTTTTGTGCAATTGACGCGTAAATAAATGGCATTGACCGCATTCGGTCTGGTCTTTAACCATTTTTTATATAGAATCCGCCGCCCCAGGTTTGGGCAATTTTGTCAAAACAGAACTCGCCGGCAACTGATCCTGCAAAAGGATCGGGCACGGCAGGCATTCAGAGGTACACATGTTCCGTCATCCATTATTAACTCAGGCGATCAGACTGAGTCTGACAGCCGCAGCCACTTCTGCTGCTTTATTAAGCACCGCAGCTATCGCACAGCAAACCACCGCAGCTGAACCGGTTGAACGCGTTCAGGTCACCGGCTCACGCATCATGCGCGAAGGCGCCATTGCTCCATCTCCGGTGACATCTATTTCCGGTACTGAACTGATGGAAACCGGTGCGATGAACATCGGTGAAGTGCTGAACGAATTACCAGCACTGGCTTCAACCTATTCAATGGCCAACTCAGGTAACAATATCGGTACTGCTGGTTTAAACCTGCTGGATTTACGTGGCATGGGCGCAGCGCGCACCCTGGTATTAGTTGACGGTAAACGCCACGTTTCTTCCAGCTCCGGCGAGGCATCTGTTGACACCAATACGATCCCGACCTCATGGGTTGAATCGGTAGAGATCATCACCGGCGGCGCTTCTGCCGTATACGGTGCCGATGCGGTCACCGGTGTGGTTAACTTCAAGCTGAAGAAAAACATCGAAGGCCTGGAAGTCAGCGCGACGGCCGGCAAAGCCAATGACAATCCATACAACAACCACAAATTTAACTTCTCTTACGGCAGCGATTATGCCGGTGGCCGTGGTAATGCTGCATTTGCCGCAGAAGTGTCAGGTCAGCGTGCTATCAATGCAACTGAGCGCTCATTAACCCGCACGCCATATATGGATGTGCGCAATCCTGCCAACAAAGACAAAAAAGATCCGGTAACAGGTGCGACTATTCATGACGGTATTCCTGATCGGATCACTTTGCCAAATACCGGCTGGTATGACTCTTCAATCAAAGGCAACTTCTACCTGGACGAAGCCAATGGCACCAACTGGTACACCTTTAACAAAGATGGCTCAGTGCAACTGCAAAACGTCGGTACCACTTATGGTGAATGGGGCCGCTGCAGTAATTGTGACCTGTTAAATCTGAAAGAATACGCAGACTTACAACCAGACTTCAGCCGTTATAACCTGAATGCAAAAACCAATTTCGAGCTGAACGATAACCACACCTTAAGTGCTGAAGCCAAACATGTGGTCAGTGGTGGTGATACTGCCGGTCAGCCGTCGTTTTTTGAATATGACACTGCACTGGAAATTAAAGCCGACAACGCTTATATCCACCCATCGCTGGCTGCACTGATGGCGAAAAACGGTCTGGATGCTGTGTATGTGCACCGTTTTAACAAAGACGCCGGCCGCCGCATCGAAGAAAACACCCGCACCACGAACCGTGCTGTGGTTGCTTTAGATGGCAACCTGAACGACGACTGGAGCTATGAAACCTATGCAGTCTATGGCCAGACCAAACTGGAACAGGAAAACTTCAACAACCTGATCCGGAAAAACTTCGCCCAGTCATTTGATGCGGTGAAAGACGGCAACGGCAAAATCGTCTGCCGTGATGCCGCAGCTCAGGCAGCCGGTTGTGTACCAACCAGCGTGTTTGGTTATGGCGCAGTAAACCCAGCCGCCAGCGCCTGGTTTAATACCAATTCGCTGTCTACCAGCACCATCAAACAACATGTTGTCAACGCCAGTGTCGCCAACAGTGCATTGTTCGAATTACCAGCCGGTATGGTGGGTTTTGCTGCCGGTACTGAATACCGCCGTGAACAAAGTGACTCTACGCCAGACGCTTTTGCAGCCACAGGTGCAACATTCTTAAACGCGCTGCAGGAAGAACACGGTAAATTTAACGTCAAAGAAGCCTTTGCTGAAATCACAGCGCCTATCGTGTCGGATCTGTTCTTAGTACAGGACCTGACCATGGATGCAGCAATCCGTGTGGCAGACTACAGTTCGACTGGCAATGCAACCAGCTGGAAAACCGGTTTGGACTGGACCCTGAACGACGAAATCCGCGTTCGTTCGACCTATTCAGTTGCGCTGCGTGCACCGAACATCAGTGAACTTTATGGCCCACAAAATCAGACTTATTTCAGCGTCTACGACCCATGTGGCAAAGAGTACAACCAAAGCGCGCTACGGGTGAAAAACTGTCAGCTGCTGGGTATTCCTGCAACATTTGACCCAACTGCAACAGCTTCAACCATTGAAGGTTTGGCAGGCGGCAACCCGGCCCTGAAGCCGGAAGAGTCTAAATCTTACACCGTCGGCGCTGTGTACCAGCCTGAACTGATTGAAAACCTGACATTCACTGTCGACTACTGGTCTATTGATATCGATGATGCGATTTCATCTGTATCAGCCCAGAATATTCTGGATAAATGTGTTGATAACCCGAATGGTATCAACAACCAGTTCTGTGCCCTGATCAAACGGGATCCAACCAGCAAAGAGCTGAAACTGATCACGTCTATCACGCAAAACGTGGCGGCGCAAACCGCTGAAGGTGTGGACTTTGAGATTGGTTATGATTTTGACGCTGTTGGTGGTCGCATCAAAACCAAACTGTTAGGTACTTACCTGGACTCGCGCAAAACTTTCTCATTCCAGGACAATCCTTCAGTCTATGAAGAGAATGCCGGTACAGAAGGTGAAGCAGTATGGCAGGAGAACTTCTCTGTTGCTTACACCCGTGATGCATGGACGGCTTCATGGAAGACCCGCCACTTAAGCGCTGTCAGCCGTTACACCGATCAGGAACTGGAAATTAACCCGGATCGCGTTGACATCATGGGCTACGGCAGCTATTTCATCACCGATATCAGCCTGGGTTACCAGTTTGAAAACGGTCTGACTTGGTCTGTTGGTATCGACAACCTGTTTGATCGCAACCTGCCTGGCGTGTTAACTGGCACTACGACTGAAGGCGCCAGCTACGACAATATCGGCCAGTTCTTCTACACCACAGTGTCTTACAAAATGTAAGTCCGGTTAAAAGAACCAACAAGGCGGGGATCTCCCCGCCTTTTTTATCAGCTGAAATTGCTGCACACCAGCCGAACGGATTGGGCGAGCTCCTGTTATGGGCCGACACGCAGCTAGCACTCCACGACAAGACGTCAGAGTGGCTTATGCTACTTTGTTCTGAATAAGTCGGCATGGTTGTATAGAGAAGTCTGAAAGTCCGGCCGCCGAGCATGCCAAACAAACCTACGAATATCATTTAATTTCAATAGCTTACATTACAAAACCCGACTACTTAGCGCTGTATTGCCCCTCTTTGCCACTTATAACCAAAATTTTAATTAAACCGCTAAACACCCAGACATCCGGTTATAACGAAAACGTCTGAGTAAGCAGTAATTGCTGCTTTTTCAACACTTCATCTGCTGATTAAATGCGCCGCAATTACCGCCGTACTGAGACTGCGGCAGACCGAAGATGCGGAGTTGATCATGGCCACAGCCACTTTACCTATGCTGGATTTAGCACAATACCACGGTGAAAACCGGGCTGAGTTTTTACGCCAACTGCGTGTGGCGTCGCGCGACGTCGGCTTTTTTTACCTGACCGGTCACGGCATCAGCCCACAGACTCAGCAGCAGGTGCTGGCGCTTGGCCGTGAGTTTTTTGCTTTGCCACTGGCGGAAAAAACCCAGGTGCAGATGCTCAACTCGCCGCACTTTCGTGGTTACACTCGCTTAAACGGCGAGCTGACCCGCGGCCAGCCGGACCAGCGTGAGCAGTTTGACATCATGCGTGAAGATGCTGTCGTAGGCCTCCCCACCAGCAATGCGCTGTGGCGCCGTTTAGTCGGGCCGAATCAATGGCCGACGGCCTTACCGGCGCTCAAACCGACCTTATTAGCCTTTCAGCAGCAGCTGACCGATGTCACTGTCACCTTGTTGCGCGCCATGTTAGAAGCGCTGGCGTTACCGGCCGACGCGCTCGACCACACCATTGCCGGCCTGAATGGCACGGAAGGCCCCTATCAGCATATGAAAATCGTCCGTTATCCTGTGGCTGCTGCGAATGCCAGCAAACAAGGCGTTGGCGCCCATAAAGACCCGGGTTATCTGACGCTGGTGATGCAGGACCAACAGGCAGGCCTCGAGGTTGAAACCGCTGACGGCTGGGTACTGGCCGAACCGATTGCCGGTGCTTTTGTCGTCAATATCGGCGAGTTGCTGGAGATGGCGTCCAATGGCTATCTGAAAGCCACCACGCACCGCGTCACCAGCCCGCAGCAACAAGACCGCTACTCTGTGGCGTTTTTTATGGCAGCACAGCTGGATGCCACAGTGCCGCTTTTGCCACTGAGTGCCGAACTCGCCGCAGAAGCGCAAGGGCCGGCGACGGATCCCGCCAATCCGTTGCTGCGGCAGGTTGGTGATAACACGCTCAAAGGCCGCTTACGCTCGCATCGCGATGTCGCAGACCGGCATTATCCGGAGCTGGCACAAGCCAGCTAACAGTCAGTCCCGCCGGACGCAGCCGCCAAGCAAGCTGCGCGTCCGGATGGCTCGGTTTTTACCTGCAGATTAGTTAGGCTGGCCGGCACGGATCCCGGCTGGCCTATTCCCGAACCATGCCTCTGAATACAAGGTACTCCCAATGAAAATGCAAACGCTGGCCGTCCATGCCGGCCAACAACCTGACCCTTCTACCGGCGCGTTAAATACCCCGGTGTATCTGACCAGTACATACAGCTACGGCACCGCACAGGAAGGCAAAGACCGCTTTGCCGGCAAAAATCCGGGTTATATCTACAGCCGGTTTGCCAACCCGACCTCAAGCGCGCTGGAACAAAAACTGGCAGCACTGGAAGGCGCCGACGAAGCCGTGGTGGTCGCGAGCGGCATGGCAGCGATCAGTTCTATTGTCTACGCCCTGACGCAACAAGGCGATGAAGTCGCTTTTATCGACCCGGTTTACGGCGGTACCGATGCGTTTTTACGTAACACTCTGGTGCGCGCCGGCGTCAAAGTGGTCAGCTACAGCTCGGACGATGATTTTGTCAGCCGTCACAATCCCAATACCCGCCTGGTGTTGTGGGAGCCGGTCACCAATCCAACCCTCAAGGTCGTCGACAGCCGCAAGATCATCGCTGTGGCGAAACAAATCGGTGCTATTACCGTCTGTGACAACACCTTCCTGACGCCGGCATTGTTTCAACCGCTGAGCATTGGCGCCGATTTAGTCATGCACAGCGGGACTAAATACCTTTGTGGCCACGGCGACATTATCGCTGGTGTCATTGCCGGTAACGGCCCACTGATCCAGCGCGTGCGCACCGTGGCGCTGAAACATATCGGCGTGCCGATGGGGCCACAAGAAGCGTATTTACTGCAACGCGGTGTGAAAACGCTGCCACTGCGGATGCGGGCACATTGTGACAACG
>NZ_JBHLXP010000004.1:0-70969 GCF_042432165.1 Rheinheimera tilapiae | reverse complement strand
GCGCTGGAACTTCATGGCGGTTTTGACGCTTGCGCCCGTTTGCTCGATAACCTGACCCTGTTCGCGCAGGCTGTCAGTTTAGGCGACCTGGAAAGCCTGGCCTGCCACCCCGCCAGCACCACGCACGCCGCGATGACGCCGGAAGACCGCGTTCGCGCCAACGTCACTGACAACCTCGTGCGCTTAAGTATTGGTGTCGAAGACATCGAAGATTTGCTGGCGGATTTAGCTCAGGCGCTGACGAAGGTCTGAGCCAGTAGTTCCACTGCTTTGAAAGACTGAGTCGCAGACCTGCGCTCAGTCTTTTTTCATGCCGGACAGTAATAAGTAAAAATTACCCAGTTCAGTCCCTGGTTTGGTCAGGTCCATGATCATTGTATGCGTATCGTTGGAGTGGAACCGGCGTAGCTGGCGATTCAATGCATCCAACGCGGCGGGGTTCAGCGAAGTGCCATAAATTTCACAGCCATCTTGTCGGCATTGCACCCGCTCGACCTGTAAAAACTTCAGATCTTGTTGCGTGATCAATAGATCCTGCACCTGCTGCTCCGTGGCTTGTGCCCAGTCGGCATCTACTTCTGCCCGCTGGAAAGCCTGCATCTGTTGCTTCACCGCATCCGGAAACGCCAACAAATCTTGCTGTAACCGTTTGGGATACTGCTGTTCGACAAAGGCGAGCCAGTTTTCGTCTAATGTCGATTGCTGCCAGGCCGGATCGGATAGTGCTGGTGATTGCACTGTTGGCACTTGTTTAGTCTCAGCCGGAGACTGCGGGGCTACAGTGACTGTTTCGGGTAATGGCATCACATTGACAGGTACAGGAGCGGGTACAGATATAGGCTGGCCCGAATCTGCGGCAGACAAAGCAGGTTGCTGCCACTGTGCGAGGCCATAACCAACAGCAATACCAACCAGTAAACTGCCACTAAAACGCAAAATCCCTTGCATAAAAATCCTGTTAACTTATTGAAAAGCATCAGTACATTAGCATGCGTCTGCGCAGAAAAAAAATGCCAAACTGATCAGATTTGCTTTCACCGGTCTGCAGGCCAATACTGGCAGAGCTCAAGGGCTCCATAATAAAAACTCAGGAACACTTATGAAAACATCTTTCCAACCTACGTTAATAGCGGTGCTGGTCGCTGGCGCTTTGCTCGGTTGTCAGCCAGCCAGTAAACCGGCCGCGGATACGCCTGTCGCACCGGCACAGGCCGCAGCGCCTACCGCAGAAGAAGCCAAAGCTTTTGTTGCCAAAGCTTCTGAACAAACCCGCCAATTGTTGCTCGAAGTGAACCGCGCCGATTGGATCGCCAATACCTACATCACCGAAGACACTGAAGCACTGTCGGCGGACTACAACAAAAAACTGACCGAAGCCGTAGTCGCGCTCGCCAATGAAGCCGCCCGCTTTAATGACACACAGGTTGATGCCGATACCCGCCGCCAGCTGGATAAGCTGAAACTGGCGCTGACGTTAGCGGCACCAAAAGATCCGACAAAAACTGAAGAACTGGCGGGGATTGTAGCCAAACTGAATGCGATGTATGGCAAAGGCAAATACACCAACGCTGCCGGTAAAGAGATGGCTCTGGGTGAAATGTCGGCGGTGATGGCAAGTTCTCGCAGTTATGACGAACAGCTGGAAATGTGGAAAGGCTGGCACGACACCGCTGCACCAATGAAACCTTTGTATGTGCGGCAAGTAGAACTGGCGAATGAAGGCGCGAAGGAGCTGGGTTATACCGATACCGGCGCGATGTGGCGCTCCAAGTATGATATGGATGCAGACGCATTTGCCGCTGAACTCGACAAACAATGGGGCGCCGTGAAGCCGCTGTATCAGGCGCTGCATTGCCATGTCCGCGCTAAACTCGGCGAGAAATACGGGACTGACAAAGTGCCGCAGGACAAACCGATCCCGGCGCATTTACTCGGCAACATGTGGGCGCAAACCTGGGGCAATATTTATGATTTAGTCGCCCCGGAGAACTCAGATCCGGGTTATGACGTGACGAAGCTGCTGGCGGACAAAGGCTATGACGAGCTGAAAATGGTCAAAGGTGCCGAAGGTTTCTTTACCTCTTTGGGTTTTGCACCGCTGCCGGAAACCTTCTGGACCCGCTCGCAGTTTACCAAACCACGTGATCGCGACGTGATTTGCCACGCGTCGGCCTGGGATTTAGACGCCAAAGACGATTTACGCATCAAGATGTGTATCGAAAAAACCGGTGAAGAGTTCGCAGTCATTCACCATGAACTGGGGCACAACTTTTATCAACGCGCCTACAAACATCAGCCGGTGTTTTATCAGGATAGCGCCAACGACGGTTTCCATGAAGCCATCGGCGATACCATCGCTTTATCTGTCACCCCCAAGTACCTGCAGCAAATTGGCCTGCTCGAACAGGTACCGGACGAATCCAAAGACATTGGCTTGTTGATGAAAATGGCGCTGGATAAAGTCGCTTTCCTGCCTTTTGGTTTGTTGGTCGATCAGTGGCGCTGGCAGGTGTTTTCCGGTCAGGTGAAACCAGAACAATATAACGAGGCCTGGTGGAAACTGCGGGAAAAATATCAGGGTGTGTCTGCTCCGGTCGCTCGGTCTGAAGCCGATTTTGATGCCGGCGCTAAGTTCCACGTCCCGGCCAATACGCCATATACCCGGTATTTCCTCGCGCATATTCTGCAGTTCCAGTTCCACAAAGCGCTGTGTGAAATCGCCAAAGACGCCGGTCCTATCCATCGCTGTTCAATTTATAACAGCAAAGAAGCCGGCACTGCGCTGAACGCCATGCTGGAAATGGGCGCCAGCAAACCCTGGCAGGACGCTTTAGCAACGCTGACCGGTAAACCGGACATGGACGCCTCGGCCATTCAGGCATATTTTGCGCCGCTGCAAAGTTACCTCGACGAGCAGAATAAAGGCCGCCAATGTGGCTGGTGATCTGACTGGTCATTTAAACCGAATCAGTCATTAAGACAAAGGGCAGCGCCGGCTGCCCTTTGCATTTTTCACCGATCTTTAGGCCATCAAACACACAGTCAGCCAGCGCAACGCCAGGTCCAGGGTTTCCAGACGTAGCTGCAGGGCAGTTCAGAACTTACTGTCGAGTTGCTTTTGTAACTCCTGGAGTTGTTCTTTGCTGAATTTGCCGCTGGCGAGTAATTTTTTCACCAGCTCAAATTCATGACCTTCACCGGCAACCATTTTATGCATCACGACTTTATCGGTGATCACTTTGACATCGAGGTCCAGATCATCACCATCAAGCGTTTTCACCAGCACCTGCGGTTCACCCGGAGCTGTGGATTTCATTTGTTCGATGATGCTGCGGATTTTCTCGCGCTTTTCGACCGGCAATTCCGCCAGCGCTTTCTCTAATTCCGCCGGGCTTTGGCTGTTGTCCCATTTAAATGTTTTGCCGTCGGCGTCATTCAGTACCAACACTTTGGTTTGTTTGTGCTCGGTGGCGTTTTCCGCAGCCGCCGGGCCGGCGCCAGCCTGGGCACAGGCCGTCAAAGACAACAGCAACATCGGTAACACCATCAACTGCAGAGTAGATTTTTTCATCGTTTCGCTCCTTGGGGAAAAAGAGTCCGCTGGTGGACTCAGACGCATAGCTATAGGAAGTTTGATGCCATATTTTTTCTTGTTTATTTTCATGCAGTTAAAATTTGGCACTTGCGAATACGGCGAAAATATCCCGAAATGAGGAGATCAATGTGCTGATATCAGCCATGCTGAGCGTCAGCTCGCCTGACATACTTTAAAAAGTGTTTTATTTCAGTGCGTTATCAATATGAATGACTCAATTACGCTGGCACTGAACTTGCGGTAACAATGAGGTCAGGTTCGTTCCAAACTCAGCAGCAGGAAGATTCATGTCATTTAATATGCCAAAAGCAGTGATCCTCGGCGTCTGTGGTCTGTTCGTGCTGCTCGGGCTCAGTCAGGCGCTGACGCTGTGGTGGTTTCAGCAACAGCTACAGCAACAGCTCAGTGAGCAAAGTCAGGCGCTGAGCCGGATCATTTTGGCCCGCACCGCTGAAAAACTTCAGCATCAGTTTGTTTTCAGCACCGACAGCGCTGTGCAGGTCTTCAGGACTGATGACGAGTCCGGGCAGCAGGTCTCTGTGCAGTCAGAACAGCAACAGCCCGCACAGACAACTACCGAACCAAACTCATCGAGCGATAGGCAAGTCGAAGTCCGCAAACTGGAAAATGGCATCACCATCGTCAAGATGAAACAACAAGGACCTGTTGATGCGAAACAACAGATGCCGGTCGATCTCGACCTGAACCTGCAGCTGGAACAAACCCTGTCTGAGTTAAAGCAGCAAGGCGAAGCGCCCCAGCATTGGGTCAGTCAGTTCCGCTTAAAAACCACTGGTTCCAGTCAGCAGCTGATCAGCCAGTACCTGAGCTACCAGCTGTTAGCACTGGCAATAACCACCGCTCTGGCGCTGTTGCTACTGTTGTGGTTTGGCTCGCGTTTGCTCCAGCCGTTACAGCAACTGGCGCGGGGCTTTCGGGCACTGGCGCAGGGTCAAGCCGGTATTCAGCTGGGCACCGATGCACCGCTGGCGGAATATCGGCTGGCGCTACAGCAGTTTAACCAGGCCAGTACTGAGCTCGCTGCCTTACAACAGCAAAAAGCCGAGTTGGCCCGCCAGCAACAACTGGTGGAACTGGGCGAAGTCAGCCGCGGCCTGGTCCATGCGCTGCGCAACCCTATTCATACGATGGCCTTAGCGCTCGAACAGTTACCCGGCAGTGACCCGGCATTGCAGCAGCTGATCGAACAAAAAATGCAGCATATCAACCGCACCCTGACCACCTTGCTGACACTCAGCTGTCAGGGCGTCGACCGTAGCGCGCCGGTTGCGCTGAAAACCGTGCTGCAGGACCTCTGCCTGGAATTCTCGGCGCAGCAACTACAGCTGGAGGCGCAGGCTCTGTCGTGTCAGGGCGCTGAAGCAGAGCTGCGCTTTATTCTGCATGTACTGGTCAGTAATGCGGTAGAAGCCAGCCCACTGCCGGGTACTGTCGGCTTGAAGTTATGGCACGACGCCAACGGAATTTACTTTGAGGTCAGCGATCGAGGGCCGGGGTTGAGTACAGAAGTCGCCGCCAGCCTGTTTCAACCGCATATCAGCAGTAAAGCCGAAGGCGCCGGTATGGGCCTTTATCTGGCGCAGCGTCTGCTGCAGATGTATTACCAGGGTGAGATCAGCCTGCACAACAGACCGGAAGGTGGTGTGCTGGCGCAAATCAGGCTGGGGACGGAGTTAAATCAATGAGCATGCCACAACCACCCCATCAAACGCTGTCGTTACAGCAACCGCAGCTGCTGGTGGTTGAAGATGACCACAGCCAACGCCAGCTGGTCACCGAGTTATTACAGGCGGAAGGCTACCGTGTCTGCAATGCCGACAGCGTGCCCGCCGCCATTCTGCAATTACAGCAGCAGCCAGATATCGCGCTGGTATTCAGCGACTGGAAACTGGGCAGTTTAAGCGGCTTAGAACTGCTGGATTATTGCAAAGCCCATTATCCGACGCTGGGCTTTGTCATTGCGACTGCCTATGGCTCGGTCAGTCATGCCGTTGAAGCGATCCAAGCGGGCGCCGATGACTATCTGGCCAAGCCATTTAAACGGCAGGAATTGTTGCTGGCGGTGCGTAAAGGCCTGCGCGCCCGCAGCCTGCGTAAACAAAATCAGCAATTAAGTGCCGCGCTCAGTGAACAGCAACAACTGGTCGACATCATCGGCCACGCCCCTTGTATGCAGCAGCTGTTTCAGCGCATTCAACGCATTTCCGGCACTGATGTGACAGTGCTGATCAGCGGGGAAAGTGGCACTGGTAAAGAGCTGGCGGCGCGCGCACTGCATCAGTTATCACCACGCCGGCAGGGACCCTTTATTGCACTGAACTGTGGCGCTATTCCGGAAAGTCTGGCGGAAGCCGAATTGTTTGGTGCAGAAAAAGGCGCGTTTACTGGTGCGCATGCAGCCAAGGCCGGTAAATTCGAAGCCGCAGAGGGCGGCACACTGTTTCTGGATGAAATCGCCGAACTACCACTGAGCCTGCAGGCCAAATTATTGCGGCTGTTACAACAAGGCACTGTGACCCGGCTTGGCAGTCATCATGAAATTAAACTCAATGTACGGATCATCGCGGCCAGTCATCAGGATTTGGCTGTCGCAGTACGTGATGGTCGTTTTCGCGAAGACTTATTCTACCGCCTGAACGTGGTGCCACTGCATATGCCGGCCCTGCGCGAGCGCAGTGAAGATATTCCGCGGCTGCTGGAACATTTTCTGCAACAACATCAGCAGCGTTATCAACAACAGGCACCGGCGCTCAGTAAACAGACGCTCAAGCAGCTGCTCGGCTATCGCTGGCCTGGCAATGTGCGCGAACTGGCCAACCGGATTGAGCGTTATGTGCTGTTGCAAGATGAACAGGAGCTGCTGGCGGGGTTACAGCCGGAGGCCGGGCAGACTCCCGTCAGCGGCTTCATCCTGCCGCCAGAAGGGCTGGCTTTTGAAACGCTGGAAAAAAGTTGTCTGCAACAGGCACTGCAGCGTTGTGATGGCAATAAAGCGCAGGCTGCGCGCTTACTGCAACTGCCCTACAAAGCCTTTTTATACCGGCTGGAGAAGTTTGGTTTAACCGGCGGAGCCTGAATTCAGTCGTCCGTCGGAGCCAACACAGCCACTGCACGACGTGCACGGTAACGGCCTCTGAGCTGATAAAAAGCCTTGGTCAGCAAGGTTGCCAGCGTCACACCCAGTAAGTCAGCCAAGATATCCAGCAGTTCAAAACTGCGTGCTGGAAACAATAGCTGGCTGCCTTCTTCAAGCAGGGCAAAGCCTAAAGTCAGCACTACGCCCAGATATAGCCGAACCGGTCCGACAGCCAATTGCCGCGCCTTCGTGGCAAAATTCAGCAATAAAGCCAGCGCAGCAAATAACAACACATGACCAATTTTGTCGCCATAAGGCAAAGATCCCGCCAGTTGCAGAAAGTAATTCTGCTGGCCTGAATCTGCTGCCACTATGACCCAAATCAGAAAACTAAAAAACGCGACTGCAGGTAACCAACGCATATTTTCCCCTGTCATCCCGCGGTGATGCGCGATGGTCACAACAAAAACAATTTATTTTCGCATCCGGCATAAACTTTTTTTCGTACTCACACGACCAAAGCTCAGATTCTCTTTACGAAAGGATATTCATCATGGCCCAAAGTTCTGTCAATTCAGACCTTATCCAGTCACCCGGCTGGCGTCAGGCCGGCCAGGTATTTATGCTGTTTGTCCTGGCGATGCTATTTGCCAACGCGTTGTTACTGTTACTGGAAAGCAGACTCGGCTTGTATAGTTACTTCGCAGCACCGCAGTTAGAACTTCTGATGCAACCTATTCAGTGGTTTTGTCGGGTGATGACAGAGTTTTAGCCGCTTCAACCTGATAGCCAGCCTGTTGCAGCAAAGCCAGCAGGCCGTCAGAACCCGCTAAATGACCTAACCCCACTAACACCAGTTCTTGCTCCTTATTGCCGAACAACGCCTGAATTTGTGGTAACCAGGCTTGATTACGACTCACAAACATTTGCTGATACGTTTGGGCATCTGCTGCTTTCACCGGTGACAATACCAACTGCTCGACCTGGTTCAAATCCCCGGCACGCCAGGCACGTAAGGTTTTATCCATCAAATCAGCACTTTGCTCGACATCACTGAGTGCATGTTGCAAAAACAAATCTTCCCGCCCCGTGCCTAAATCACCCAGCAACTGCAGCTGAAACTCAATCGCCTCAAGATATTTCAACGTTTTTTTCTGTTGTGATGCCAACGTCAAAAAATGCTGATCGACTCCTGGCGAGCTGAAACCTTGTTGCTGTAACTCCAGTAAGGTGAGCTGTGTGACCAACATCCCCGGCTTAAACTGTTCAACCTGAGATAGCGTCAGCCGGTGTTTTTGCAATAACACCTGCAACAGTTCCCGGGTTTTACCGGACAATTTACTGCTCAGCACAGTCCCGGCCGGATACATAAGCTGTTGCTGCATCAAACGCGCATTCGCTGCATCCTGCATCTGACCCAGATCAGTTTCCAGCACCAACACCGAGCTTTGCTGATATGCCGCGTCAAATTCAGCCGGTAACGGATATTGGGCCGGCGGTAACAGATGCACAGTACCGCCAATCCACAGCTGATCAGTGCCTTTGCTGACGCGCCAGACCGAACTTTCAGCCTGCGCCCCCAAGCTGACCAGCAACAGAATTCCAGCAAAAAAGCGCTTGTACATCCGGTGACTCCTGCTCTGATGAAACCAAGAAAAAAGGCCAGTAAAACTGGCCTGACGGGTTATTTTTTGATTTTCTGCGGCCGTTGCCAGCCACTGATATGACGCTGTTTGGTCCGCGCAACAACCAACTCGTCTGCAGCGACATCGTGCGTCACTACTGAGCCAGCACCAACGGTACTGTTTTGACCTAACGTCAACGGAGCCACCAGCGAGCTGTTGGAGCCGACAAAAACGCCGTCTTCAATCGTCGTCTGGAACTTGTTGGCGCCATCATAGTTACAGGTGATAGTTCCGGCACCGACATTCACTTTACTGCCGATCACTGCGTCACCGAGGTAAGTCAGGTGATTGGCTTTTGAGCCTTTACCCAGGCGGGTTTTCTTCAGCTCGACAAAGTTACCGACATGGCTGTCGTCTGCCAGCACTGAATCCGGCCGGATCCGGGCAAAAGGCCCGACTGAACAATCAGCACCAATAGTGGACGACTCCACCATGGTATTGGCCTTAATCTCAGTATTGTCGCCAACAGTACAGTCTTTCAGAATACAGTTGGCACCAATGACTACGCCATTGCCGAGCATCACTTTGCCTTCAAAAATGACGTTGACGTCGATCATCACGTCCGAACCCACAGTCACTTCACCACGCACATCTATGCGCGCCGGATCGCGTAAATTCGCGCCGTTCAGCATCAGCGCTTCGGCCTGACGCGCCTGATAAGCGCGCTCCAGCTGCGCCAGCTGCACACGGTTATTTGCGCCTTCGGTTTCAATCGGATTAGCCGGATGCGCCGTGGTTATATCCACGCCTTCAGCATGCGCCATCGCGATAATGTCGGTTAAATAGAATTCGCCCTGCGCGTTATTGTTTTGCAGTTTACCCAGCCAGCTTTTCAGCTGCTTGCCTGGTACTGCCATGATGCCACTGTTCACTTCAGTGATTTTCAGCTGCTCAGCATTGGCATCTTTTTGTTCAACAATACCAACGACTTTACCGTTTTCGCGCACCATACGGCCATAGCCGGTTGGGTTTTGCAGATGAACGGTCAGCACGGCCAGACCATTTTCGCTGCGTGCTGCCAGTAATTGCTGCAGCGTTTCTAATCGGGTCAGTGGCACATCACCGTATAACACCAGCACAACGTCGTCATCTGCCACATGCGGCAGCGCCTGTTGAACCGCATGACCGGTTCCCAGCTGTTCAGCCTGCAGTACCCAGTTTAATGGCTGCTCACCTAAACCAGCCTTCAGCTGGTCTGCACCATAGCCATACACCAGGTTAATTTGTGCCGCATTGAGCTGACGCGCAGTATCGATCACGTGCTGCACCATCGGCCGCTCTGCGACCTTATGCAAGACTTTTGGTAAAGCTGATTTCATCCGGGTGCCTTTACCGGCTGCCAGGATCACGACGTTTAAAGCCATCTGAGCCAATCCTTTTTTAAATGTTATCCGTCGATTCTAACCGAACAGCAGGTAAATAGCAGCGCTATCCGCTCTATCAAAAGCGCATCTTAACCGCGTGCTGCCGGCTCTCCCCAACTCACCTGGTAACTGTCACCATACAACGACTGATAGGTCAGTTCGATCCGCAGTTGTTGCTGTAGTTTTTGGTACTCTGCATCGGTCAGCAGGCATTTTTCGTCTGCCCTGATCACCATCTGTTGGTCATCAACTTTGTAAAAACGCGCGACGTTACCAGCCCCCAGACAATCTGTCGGCGCTGCAACTTTTAACGTTGGCCAAATCCGATGGGTTGACGAGATTTGCTCGCCACCGAGCCAGATTTTCATTTGTGTAACTTCAGCAGGCCCGATGCCGTTGTTATTAACCAGCAGCTCGAAACTAATCCGTTTATCCGGCATCCGCTGAAAATTGGCTTCGAATTCGAGATAAGGTCTTAGTGACAATTTATTGTGCTGTTGCAGGGTATAGCCTTGCCACAAAGATGTGATTAAAGCACACACCGCCATCACAACAGTGCCAACGGCAGTCCATTTTTCCCAGTGAATACTACGTTTTTCACTTTGATCCATCCGCGTGCGGCTCCTGTAAGCATTTCAACAGAAATCTGAATTAAATGATGTAACTAGCAGGTTAACATAAACTATCAACCATAAAAAAATTGACTGGAGCAATTTTTAACAACGCAACGCCTTGGCTTGTCAGGTCAGCGCCATGAACCGCGCGCATAAAAAAAGCCACCCGCAGGTGGCTTTTTCAGCAAGAAACAACTTACTTTTTGCGCAGTTTCTGGATCAGACGCAACTGGGCAATCGCTTCGGCCAACTGGGCCGCCGCTTCTGCATAGTTGAAGTCGGCGCCGGCATGTTGCATCGCTTCCTGGGCTTTTTTCTGAGCCGCCAGCGCTGCCTGCTCGTCCAGGTCTTCAGCACGGATCGCCACATCGGCCAGCACTGTCACTGTGTGTGGTTGTACTTCAAGTACGCCACCAGCTACATAGATCAGATGCTCTTCACCGAACTGTTTTACGATCCGCACCATGCCTGGCTTGATGCCAGTCAGCAGTGGAATGTGACCAGGTAAAATACCCAGCTCACCTTCGCTACCAGTAACCTGAATGGACTCAACAAGGCCGGAGAAGATACGCTCTTCAGCACTTACCACGTCCAACTGTACTGTCATCGCCATTTCGCTCTCCTAAAGCTGTAAAATTACAGCTTCTTCGCTTTTTCGATCGCTTCGTCGATAGAACCAACCATGTAGAAGGCTTGTTCTGGCATGTGATCAAACTCACCGTCCAGAATGCCTTTAAAGCCACGGATAGTATCTTTCAGTGAAACGTATTTACCTGGAGAACCAGTGAATACTTCAGCAACGAAGAATGGCTGTGACAGGAAACGCTGGATCTTACGAGCACGGAATACTGTCGTGCGGTCTGCATCTGACAGCTCGTCCATACCAAGGATCGCGATGATGTCTTTCAGCTCTTTGTAACGCTGCAGCACTGACTGCACGCCACGGGCCACTTCATAGTGCTCTTTACCGATCACTAATGGGTCCAGCTGACGTGAAGTTGAGTCCAGTGGATCGATCGCCGGGTAGATACCCAGAGACGCGATGTTACGGCTCAGTACGACGGTCGCATCTAAGTGAGAGAACGTGGTAGCTGGTGACGGGTCAGTCAAGTCATCCGCTGGTACGTATACGGCCTGAATAGACGTGATAGAACCAGTTTTGGTAGAGGTGATACGTTCTTGCAGAACGCCCATCTCTTCCGCCAGCGTTGGCTGATAACCTACTGCTGAAGGCATACGGCCTAACAGTGCAGATACTTCAGTACCGGCCAGGGTGTAACGGTAGATGTTGTCAACGAAGAACAGAACGTCACGGCCTTCGTCACGGAACTTCTCGGCCATAGTCAGACCAGTCAGTGCCACGCGCAGACGGTTTCCTGGCGGCTCGTTCATCTGGCCATAGACCAGTGATACTTTGTCCAGAACGTTCGAGTCGTTCATTTCGTGGTAGAAGTCGTTACCTTCACGGGTACGCTCACCAACACCGGCGAATACTGAGTAGCCGCTGTGTTCGATCGCGATGTTCCGGATCAGTTCCATCATGTTAACGGTTTTACCTACACCGGCACCACCGAACAGACCTACTTTACCGCCTTTAGCGAACGGGCAGACTAAGTCGATAACCTTGATACCGGTCTCTAACAGTGCGTTAGAAGCAGCCTGGTCTTCGTAGCTTGGTGCTGCGCGGTGAATTGGCATGCGCTCTTCTTCACCGATTGGGCCAGCTTCGTCGATTGGCTCGCCCAGTACGTTCATGATACGGCCCAGTGTGGCTTTGCCCACTGGGACGTGAATGGCTTTGCCAGTGTTGGCAACTTCAGCACCACGACGCAGACCGTCAGTGGAGCCTAACGCGATGGCACGAACAGTACCGCCACCCAGCTGTTGTTGTACTTCAAGTACCAGACCAGCCAGATCGCCGCTTGTTACGTTTAACGCGTCATAGATACCAGGTACCGCATCTTGTGGAAAGTCGATATCCACAACGGCGCCAATGATTTGGACTACCTTACCTTGACTCATGTTAATTCCTCTAATTTCTCAAACCTGTTAACCAAGCATTAAACAGCTGCAGCACCGCCGACGATTTCGCTCAGTTCCTGCGTAATGGCTGCCTGTCGTGCCTTGTTGTAAACCAGTTTCAGTTCGTCCATCAGGCTGCCGGCGTTGTCGGTAGCGGCCTTCATTGCCACCATCCGCGCTGCCTGCTCGCTCGCCGCGTTTTCTACAACGCCCTGATAAACCTGAGACTCGATAAAACGATCCAGTAACTGATCCAGGATAACCTTCGGATCTGGTTCGTAAATGTAGTCCCAACTGTGTTTTCTGGCTGACATCTCTGCTTTTGGCAAAGGTAAGAGTTGCTCGATCACTGGCTCTTGCTTCATGGTGTTCACAAACTTGTTGTAAACCACATATAAGCGATCAATCCGGCCTTCTGAATATGCATTCAGCATGACCCGAACAGAACCAATGACATCAGCCAAACGTGGTGTATCGCCTGAACCCGTCTGCTGCGCCAGCACTTTGCCACCGAAGCGTTTAAAGAAGGCTGTTGCTTTGTTACCGATCACGGCAAACTCAGCTTTGACGCCTTTTTCTTTCCACGCTTTGAGGTCCTGTGCCACACGCTTAAATTCGTTGGTATTCAGGCCGCCGCAAAGGCCACGGTCTGTAGATATCACAATGTAACCAACACTTTTCACATCGCGCTCCGTTAAATACGGATGACGATATTCGATAGTGCCGTTTGCGATATTACCGATCACTTTGCGCATAGCTTCAGCGTATGGACGGCTGTGTGCGACCCGCTCCTGCGCTCTGCGCATTTTGCTGACCGCAACCTTTTCCATAGCGCTGGTGATCTTACGAGTATTGTTAATACTCCCGATCTTACTTTTTATCTCTTTTGCGCCGGCCATGACTAATCTCCGAAAATTTCAACGTATCGGGTGATGTCACCATCACCCGCATCAGTTACCAGGTCTGAGTCGCTTTAAACTTCTCAATCGCGCCTTTGATGGTCGCTTCGATCTGGTCGTTGTAGTTACCGGATTTGTTCAGATCAGCCATGAACGCGCCGTGCTCTGCGTGCATATAAGCCAGCAGTGCGGCTTCGAAGTCCAGGATCTTGGCAACTTCGACGTCTTTCATAAAGCCTTTCTCGATGGCAAAAATCGAAACACCCATATCAGCCACGCCCATTGGCGCGTACTGCAGCTGTTTCATCAGTTCTGTCACTTTCTGACCGTGGTCCAGCTGCGCACGGGTCGCATCGTCCAGGTCTGAAGCGAACTGCGCGAACGCAGCCAGTTCTGAGTATTGAGCCAGCGCCAGACGGATACCACCGCCGAGCTTTTTGATGATCTTGGTCTGAGCAGCACCACCAACCCGCGATACCGAAATACCAGCGTTAACTGCTGGACGGATACCGGCGTTGAACAGGCCTGACTCAAGGAAGATCTGACCGTCAGTGATTGAAATCACGTTCGTCGGAACGAATGCAGACACGTCACCAGCCTGAGTTTCAATGATTGGCAATGCGGTCAAAGAACCTGTTTTGCCTTTCACTTCACCATTGGTCAGACGCTCAACGTAGTTGTCGTTGACGCGTGATGCACGCTCCAGCAGACGGCTGTGCAGATAGAATACGTCGCCTGGGTAAGCTTCACGGCCCGGTGGACGACGTAACAGCAGAGAGATTTGACGGTAAGCAACGGCTTGTTTTGACAAGTCATCGTATACGATCAGTGCATCTTCACCGCGGTCACGGAAGTATTCACCCATGGTACAGCCAGAGTATGGCGCCAGGAATTGCAGGGCAGCAGCTTCTGAAGCAGATGCAACGACCACGATAGTGTGGGCGAGGGCATTGTGCTCTTCGAGCTTACGTACCACGTTTGCAATGGTCGATGCTTTCTGACCGATACAAACATAAATACATTTCACGCCAGTAGTTTTCTGGTTGATGATCGCGTCGATTGCCAGTGCCGTTTTACCGGTCTGACGGTCACCGATGATCAGCTCACGCTGGCCACGGCCGATAGGGATCATCGCGTCGACTGATTTGTAACCAGTTTGCAGCGGCTGATCAACCGATTGACGGTCGATAACGCCTGGTGCAATTTTTTCAACCGGTGCAAAACCAGCTGCGTCAATTGGACCTTTGCCATCGATAGGTTCACCCAGGGTGTTGACCACACGACCTAACAGACCAGGACCGACTGGAACTTCCAGAATACGACCAGTGGCTTTTACTTTAATACCTTCGCGCAGGTCCGCATATGGACCCATCACTACGGCACCAACTGAGCTGCGCTCTAAGTTCAGTGCGATAGCGTAACGATTACCAGGAAGCTCGATCATCTCACCTTGCATACAGTCAGCCAGACCGTTGATGCGGATGATACCGTCTGTTACAGAGACGATAGTACCTTCGTTACGAGCTTCACTGACAACTGCAAACTGTTCAATACGTTGTTTGATCAGTTCAGAGATTTCAGTGGAATTCAGTTGCATGCTCTAATCCCCAATTATGACTGCAGCGCAGTGGCTAAACGGTCTAATTTACCGCGAACTGAGCCATCAATAACCATATCACCGGCTTTGATTAACATACCCCCGACAACAGCCGGGTCTACGCTACAGTTCAACTTAACTTTGCGGGCTAAACGCTTGGATAACGCCGCGATCAGTTTTTCCTGCTGGGCAGTGCTCAGTACAGTTGCCGAAACCACATCAACAGTGGCTTCTTTTTCGTACTCAGCTTTTAACACCAGATAACCGTCCAGTACGGCAGGAAGTGCCGGAAGACGCTGGTTTTCTGCCATGACCTTAATCAGGTTCTGACCGTGTACATTTAGCTGTTCACCACAAACCTGGATGAAAAAGGCTGCCTGTGCTTCGGCAGCGCTGTTGCTTTGCAGGCGCTCGGCGACTACTGGATTTTTCGCAACTTCCGCAGCGAAAAACAGCATATCAGCCCAGGCCGCCAAAGCGTTTTGTTCGACCGCAAAGTCGAACGCCGCTTTGGCATAAGGACGAGCGACATTCGTCAGTTCAGACATGGCTCTTCCTCTTTACAGTTCTGCAACCAGTTTATCCAGGATGTCGCTGTGAGCAGCTTCATCAATTGAACGTTGAAGGATCCGCTCTGCGCCGGCAACGGCGAGGGCAGCGACCTGCTTACGCAGTTCTTCTTTCGCCCGGATGCGTTCAGCGTCGACTTCAGCTTTAGCCTGAGCCAGGATTTTTTCCCGTTCAGCCTGCGCTTTAACCGCAGCTTCTTCGATGATCTGCGCTTCGCGTTTTTTCGCCTGGTCGATGACAACAGAAGCTTGCGCCTTTGCGTCGATCAGCTGTTGTTTTGCTTTCTCTTGCGCCAACCGCAGGTCTTGTTCGGCGCGATCACTCGCGGCCAGACCATCTGCGATTTTTTGCTGACGAGTTTCAATCGCACCGATAATTGGTGGCCATACATACTTCATACAGAAGAGTACAAACACCAGGAACGCGATTAACTCACCAATGAGAGTGGCGTTAATATTCACGACCGCTTCTCCTTAAATGACATAAGTAAATGTTCTGGTTCGCGACCAATTAAATTGCGAACAGCATGTACAGCGCGATAGCAACACCGATCATCGCGATGGCGTCGATAAGACCTGCTACAACGAACATTTTACCTTGCAGGCTAGGAGCCAGCTCTGGTTGACGAGCTGCAGACTCGAGGAATTTACCGCCCAGAGTACCGAAACCGATTGCTGTGCCTAATGCACCTAAACCGATTAACAGAGCTACTGCGATGTATTTTAAACCGATAACGAGTTCCATAACGTTCTCCAAAGTTACTAATGTTAAAGTTAAAGTTAAAAAGAAATCTTTCTTAGTGGTGTTCGTGCGCCATGCTCAGGTACACCACCGTCAGGATGGTGAAAATGAACGCTTGCAGCGGAATAACCAGCAAGTGGAACACGGCCCAGACAAAGTGCATTGGCAGCTGATACAACCCGGTCATCGCGATCAGGATAAAAATCAGTTCGCCAGCATACAGGTTACCGAATAACCGCAGTGCCAGAGACAGAGGCTTGGCCAGTAAGGCAACCACTTCCAGAATAAAGTTGAACCAGTATAACCAAGGCGTGTTGAATGGCTGTGTGGTCAGCTCTTTGATGAAGCCGCCGATGCCTTTCATTTTGATTGAGTAGTAAATCATCAGAATAAACACACCAAGCGCCAGTGCGATGGTCATGTTCAAATCAGTCGTTGGGACTGCTTTCATGTAAACGTCATGCGGGTCATAACCCATGGCAGCACCAATCTGTTGGGCAGTCCATGGAATAAAATCAACCGGCACTAAATCCAGCAGGTTCATCAGCAACACCCAGACAAAAATCGTCAGCGCGAGTGGCGCAATGATCGGATTTTTACCGTGGAAGGTACTTTTGACTGTGCTGTCAATGAATTCAACAACCATCTCAACGGCGCATTGCCATTTAGTTGGTACACCGGCGTTGGCAGTTTTTGCCACAGCGCGGAAAGAGAACAGGAAAATCAATCCCATAAAGATTGACCAGCCTAAGGTGTCGACATGAACGGTCCAAAAACCTTCGCCGACGCTCCAGTTGGTCAGGTGGTGGGTAATATAGTCTTTGCTCGTAAGCTCACCAGATGCCATCGTTAGTCCCAATTATCGTAGTTAATCAAAATCGGTAACAACGCCTGCATGATCAGGGCGAACACCAGTCCGCCAAAAAACAACCAAGGGATCATCAGAGCGTGTTTCAGCGCTGTTGCGACTAACAACGCCAACAATAAAAATTTTAGTGATTCGCCTCTGTAGACCGATTTCAGCACCAGATCAGGCTGGATGTCTGCACGGAAGCGAAACACGTACCACGTAAAAAGACTGTGCGGCACAACAACACAATAAACGCCTATCAGAACAGATTTTGCGGCCAGCTTATCCCAAGCTGCTAAACACAGCGCCGCCAAAGCAAATCCCGCCAGCGACTGCCACAAAAACGTCTTAAAAATCAGTTTATAACGTTGTTTTGTTGTGGTTAAAGGCACAAAGCACCACCTGAATAAATGCAAAACAACAGTACAAAAAGCTCGCGCAAGTATACTTATCTGCCTTTTTTTTGCAACCAAAAGCCGCGCCAATCCTACGAATGTCGAACTTTCTGAAACCTGACCGGTTAATTTTCAGTCTCAGGAAGGCCCAATTTATGCAAGATACCATCTAATTCCGGCAAACTGCTGTAATTGATGACTAATTCACCCTTGCCTTTACGGTTGTAACTAATACTGACCGGTGCGCCAAATCGTTCACTTAATTTCGATTCAAGTGCTGCAACATCCGGGTCTTTAGCTTTATTTTCTTTCACTGGAACAGGTTCCAGCAAACGCCTGACCAGACTTTCCGCTTCGCGTACCGTCAACTGCTTGGCTGCAATCACCCGCCCGGTATCCGGTTGCTGTTCAGCCGGTAACGCTAAAATGGCCCGAGCGTGGCCCATTTCGATATCGCCATGCTCAAGCAAGGTTTTAACTTCATCCGCTAATAGGTTCAGCCGTAACAAGTTCGTCACTGTTGTTCTGGATTTACCAACAGCATCAGCAACTTGCTGATGCGTCAGTTCAAATTCACTCAGCAGACGTTGCAACGCAACTGCTTCTTCCATCGCGTTAAGATCTTCACGCTGAATATTTTCAATCAGCGCAATAGCGACAGCTGCTTCATCTGGCACGTCTTTGAGCATGCATGGAACTTCAGCTAGTCCAGCAAGCTGTGATGCACGCCAGCGACGTTCACCGGCGATGATTTCATAGCGGTCTGTACCGACCGGACGCACTACTATCGGCTGGATCACGCCCTGTGCACGAATAGAACTCGCAAGCTCTTCCAGCGCATCTTGCGACATGTCTTTACGAGGCTGGTATTTGCCTGGCTGCAACCACTCGATCGGTAGATTCTGTAACTCTGACTGACGACTTTCAACTTGGCTTTCAGCTGCACTGGCAGGTTTTCCAGTCGTTAACAAAGCATCCAGACCCCGGCCCAGGCCACGTTTTTTCAAAGACATTCGCAGGTCATTCCTTCACATCACACCGCAGGGGTGGTTTTTTGTTGTTTTTTGTCAGCACGGCGCAAAATTTCGCCAGCGAGAGCCAGATAAGCTTTGGCTCCTGTTGAGCTTTTGTCGTAGTACATCACCGGCGTGCCGAAACTGGGCGCTTCGGCCAGTCGCACATTGCGAGGGATCACTGCCCGGTAAACTTTCTCACCAAAGTGGCGTTTCAACTGCTCAGAGACATCATTAGCGAGACGATTGCGTGGGTCATACATGGTACGCAGGATGCCCTCAATCTTCAGATCAGCATTGATCACAGCAGCGAGTTTATTGATGGTATCAACCAATGCTGTGAGGCCTTCCAGCGCATAGTATTCACACTGCATCGGCACCAACACCGAATCAGCCGCCGCCATGGCATTGACGGTTAGCATATTCAGCGATGGCGGGCAGTCGATAAAAATAAAATCGTATTGATCGCGGTAATTTTTCAGGGCGTTCCGTAACCGGAGTTCGCGAGCGAAAACGTCGAGCAAGCGGACTTCGGCTGCTGTCACATCCGAATTGCCGGCGATCAGGTGATAACCGCCAGCGGTATCTTTTACTACGACCTCTGGCAATGGTTTTTCTTCAACCAGCAGCTCGTAGGCAGTTGCGTGGACTTCGTATTTGTCAACTCCGCTGCCCATAGTCGCATTGCCCTGTGGGTCTAAATCAATCAACAGAACTCTGCGTTTGGTCGCGGCCATAGATGCTGCCAGATTGACTGCGGTCGTGGTTTTACCCACACCACCTTTCTGATTGGCTATCGCGATGATTTTTCCCACAAAGATCCCTAGTCCGTATTCAGACTGCTGTTTTTTCCAGCACCAGCAGATAACGTTGGCCGACCAACTCTGGCACTGTCAGTTCGACATTGCCGACAACTTTAACAAAATCGGGCAAAGCTGCAATTTCTTCCTGCGCCTGCGCGCCTTTCATGGCGAGAAACTGTCCATCCTGCACCGGTAAATGCTGACACCAATGCAGCATATCGTTTAATGAGGCAAATGCACGACTGATTACACTGTCATAAAGTTGATGGTGATCTTCAACCCGACTCTGCACTGGCTGAATGTTTTTCAGACCGAGCTGCAACTTAACCTGGTTGAGAAAACGTACGCGTTTGCCGAGACTGTCCAGCAAAGTAAATTCTTTATCCGGGCAACAAATCGCCAGCGGCACACCAGGCAAACCTGGACCAGTGCCGACATCGATGATCCGTGCGCCGTGCAGGTATGGCGCAACCGCCAGGCTGTCCATGATATGTTTTACGAGCATTTCGTTCGGATCGCGCACTGACGTCAGATTGTAGGCGCTGTTCCATTTATCCAGTAACTGGACGTACTGCACCAGCTGTTGTAACTGCAACTCTGATAACTGCAGCTCAGTTTGTGCGACCAGTTTTTTTAATTTTTCAAGCATGTAGCGTCCTGACTCAGGCGGATTTTCGTAACAGGCCTTGTTTTTTCAGATAGACCAGCAGCAGTGAAATGGCCGCTGGTGTAATACCGGAGATCCGTGACGCTTGACCCATAGTTTCAGGCTGCGCTTGGTTCAGTTTCAGCACGACTTCATTCGACAATCCTTTCACGACTGAATAATCAAAGCCTACGGGCAAACGGGTGTTTTCGTTGCGTTCCTGCTTGGCGATCTCGTCTTGCTGGCGATTGATATAGCCTTCGTATTTGATTTGGATCTCGACTTGCTCAGCGGCGTCCTGCATAGCCAGTCCGGGACCAACGCCTTCTATCTGCATTAGATCTTTGTAGGTCACTTCAGGCCGGCGGATCAGATCCTCTAAGCTCGCTTCACGGCTTAATGGCGTTTTCAGCAAGGTATTTACTTGTGCCAGCGACGCATGCTGCGGGTGGATCCAGCTCTGTTTCAGACGCTGGCGTTCCAGTTCAATCTGTTCGATTTTTTCGTTAAACGCGGCCCAGCGCAGATCATCAACCAGCCCCAGCTCACGGCCTTTGGTGGTCAGACGCAAATCAGCATTGTCCTCGCGCAGCATCAGCCGGTATTCAGCACGGCTGGTGAACATCCGGTAGGGCTCTTTAGTACCCAAAGTAGTCAGATCATCAACCAGTACTCCGAGGTAAGCCTGATCGCGACTAGGTACAAACGCATCTTGTTCTTTCACCAGCAAAGCTGCGTTGAGACCTGCCAGCAAGCCTTGTGCGCCAGCCTCTTCATAACCAGTTGTACCGTTGATCTGACCGGCAAAAAACAGACCGCTGATATATTTAGTTTCCAATGATTTTTTCAGATCCCGTGGATCAAAGAAATCATATTCAATGGCATAGCCAGGGCGGGTGATATGTGCATTTTCAAGACCTGGTATCGAGTGCACTAATGCCAGTTGCACATCGAATGGCAGGCTGGTGGAGATCCCGTTTGGATACAGTTCGTGTGTAGTCAGACCCTCTGGTTCGATAAAGATCTGATGCTTGTCTTTGTCCGCAAAACGATTGATTTTATCTTCAATCGATGGGCAATAGCGTGGACCGACGCCCTCAATTACACCGGTGTACATCGGTGAACGATCCAGGCCGCCACGAATGATGTCATGGGTCTGTTCGTTGGTGTAGGTGATGTAACAAGGCACCTGACGCGGGTGATCGCTTTGTTTGCCTATAAACGACATTACCGGCAGTGGCGTATCACCTGGTTGCGGCTGCATTTTGCTGAAGTCCACGCTACGAGCGTCAATGCGTGGTGGCGTACCGGTTTTCAGCCGACCGACCCGGAATGGTAATGTACGCAAACGTTGGGCCAAAGCCACTGATGGCGGATCACCAGCACGGCCACCGCTGTAATTTTGCAAACCAATATGGATCTGACCTGCGAGGAAAGTTCCAACCGTCAGCACGACTGCTTTTGCCTGAAACTTCAATCCCATCTGGGTTACAACACCGACAACCTGATCATTTTCTACGATCAGATCATCACAGGCTTGTTGAAAGATTTGCAGATTTGGTTGGTTTTCCAGGATGGAACGGATCGCAGCACGATACAGCTGTCGATCTGCCTGAGCTCGTGTAGCACGTACTGCAGGGCCTTTTGAGCTATTCAGTGTGCGAAATTGGATCCCGGCATGATCCGTTGCAACGGCCATAGCGCCACCTAAGGCATCGATCTCTTTGACCAAATGGCCTTTGCCGATCCCACCGATCGCAGGATTACAAGACATCATGCCCAGCGTTTCAACGTTATGGGTCAACAACAGGGTTTGCATACCCATACGGGCAGCTGCTAAAGCAGCTTCAGTGCCAGCATGTCCGCCACCGACCACAATCACATCGTAACTTTGTTGAAACAACATATCTGCCTCATCGCCTTTGCAACAGCATAAAAAAGGGCACGCATTGTACCTCAGATCCTCTGTGAAACGGAATGTTTTAAACGTGTTCAGGATCCGATGCGATCCATATATATAAAGAAGATCTTTAAAGAGATCTTTCTTATTATTCTTACTACTATAGAGGCTGTTTCTGGTTGATAAGCCATTTTTTCCTCTTAGGATCAGGATCTTATAAAGGATCTAAGCTGTGATCTGATCCGGATCTATATCGGATCAACCTGTGATCAAATGGCATGTTTATCCACAGGGTCAAATGCGAATAATTCCATCAAGAGGATAACATCAGCTTATACACTGGGTTATTCATGTTTTATCCACATCTGTGATCAAGTTGGGATCTGTCTGTGGACAACCCTGTATAGCTGGATCTCATTTTTATCAGTGATTTATCAGAAGAATATTAAGTAATTTGATTCTTAAAGACAGATGATCGGCCTTGTTGGTTCTAGTTGCCAACATACCACCGTTAGATATCCAGTTTCTGGACAGTGACTTGTGTATTTGTGGGGGACTCTGGTCCCCCTTTTTTTCAAAGGATCTTACAGATAGATCAGTCAACTGATTGTGCTGATAGCTTGGAGATCAATTGTGGTAACCAAGCCAACGCCAGATCTTCAGGCAAATCAGCGTGTTGTGCATCAATTTGTAAACTCAGGTCTAAATTTTTAGCTGAATTTTTTGCCAGTAATTCCGCTATTTTGCTGCCAGCCAGACAAAAAGTATCATAGTTGGAGTCACCTAAAGTGATCACGGCATAAGAAACTGTGGTAAGATCTGTTTGATCTTGTGCTAATTGATCCGCAAAGGGTTGGATGTTATCGGGCAGATCACCCGCACCATAGGTCGAGGTGATCACTAACCAGGTTGAGCTTCTGGTCAGTTGTTCTAATACGGGCGTCAGATGTAATCTGACAGGAAATCCCGCTTGTACCAGTGTTTCAGCCACTTGTTCTGCTGTGTATTCAGCAGCGCCCATTTGGCTGCCCACGAGGATCTCAATCATCTGTACGTCTCTGGTCAGTTAAATGATTGGCTATACTACTGGAATTTGTGCCTGTTGAGCATCGCTCACAACAGGCGCCGGGTATTTTTACTGCAATGCAGGCTCAGTAAAACTACAATAGCACATACCTTTGAAGCGCCTGCGTGTTATTGAGGTTAATACAACATATGTCCGAGTCCCTGACTTTTTCCCAGCTTGACCTGCCAGAACCATTGTTACGCGCGGTCACAGAATTGGGTTACGAAACACCGTCTCCTATCCAGGCGGCCGCAATCCCAAAACTGTTAGCTGGTGAGGACTTATTAGGCCAGGCACAAACCGGTACCGGTAAAACTGCCGCCTTTGCATTGCCATTACTGGCCCGGCTTGATCCCGCACAGAACGAGCCACAAATCCTAGTGCTAGCGCCAACGCGTGAGCTGGCGATCCAGGTTGCAGAAGCGTTTCAGGCTTATGCCCGCTTTATGCCTGCATTCCATGTGCTGCCTTTATATGGTGGCCAAAGCTATACCAACCAGCTGAAATCATTAAAACGCGGATCGCAAGTCATTGTAGGTACGCCAGGTCGTATTCTTGATCACTTAGATCGCGGTACGTTAAAGCTGGATAAACTGCGCGCCATCGTGTTAGACGAAGCCGATGAAATGCTGCGGATGGGTTTTATCGATGATGTACAAACCATCATGGATGCGACACCAGCAGGTCGTCAGGTTGCAATGTTCTCTGCAACTATGCCATCGCAAATCCGCGCCATCGCGCAGAAGCATCTGAAAAATGCTCATGAAATTAAGATTGAATCTAAAACCAGTACTGTTGAGCGGATCACACAACGTTATGTGATGCTGGATGGAAATCAAAAGCTGGACGCACTGACCCGTGTACTGGAAGGCGAAGAATATGATGCCAGCATTATTTTCGTTCGTACTAAGAGTGCTACTGAGGAAATTGCCGAAAAATTAGGTGCTCGCGGTTATGCAGTCGCTTGCCTCAATGGCGATATGAACCAGGCCAACCGCGAACAAACTATTCGCCGTTTAAAAGCCAGCCAGATCGATGTGATTGTTGCAACTGATGTTGCTGCACGCGGTCTGGACGTTGAACGGATCAGCTTAGTTATTAACTACGACATTCCGTACGACAGTGAAGCTTATGTTCACCGTATCGGCCGGACTGGTCGTGCTGGTCGTGAAGGGAAAGCGATTCTGTTCGTGTCACCACGTGAACGTCGTCTGCTGCGCACTATTGAACTCGCTACCCGCCAGCCAATTGAAAAAATGTCGTTGCCAACAGGCGAAGTGATTGAACAGCGCCGGATCGAATCATTCCGCGAATTACTGGCCAACACTATCGAAGCGAAAAACCTGAGTTTCTTCCAGGATCTGATCAACGACTGGCGTGAAAAGTTGGAAACGACTGATGCTGATTTAGCTGCTGCGCTGTTGTTTATGGCACAAAAGGGTCAGCCGTTAAATGTTGCTGGTCAGTTCCCTGAGATCCGTGAGCCGCATGCACGTGGCGAGCGCCCTGAACGTGGAGATCGTCCGGCGCGTACAGGTGACCGTCCTGAGCGTTCAGGTGATCGCCCGGAGCGTGGTCCACGCCCACCACGTCGCGAGTTGCAAGGCAACTATATCAACTACCGGATTGAAGTTGGTAAAGAGCACGGCGTTCGTGCTGGTGATATCGTAGGTGCCATCGCCAACGAAGCCAATATTGACAGCCAGTTCATCGGTAACATCAAACTGTTTGATCATTTCTCAACAGTGGAATTACCAGGCGATATGCCAACAGAAGTCTTTCAGCATCTGAAAAAGGTTTATGTGCGGAAACAGAAGCTGAACATTAGTGTAGATTCTGGTGGTCCAGGTTCAGAGCGCGGTGAGCGTCCTGAACGTTATCAACGCAGTGGTGCTGATCGTACTGAACGCAGTGAACGCCCAGATCGTGGTGCTCCAGCGGCAGGCACTGGCCCACGGCCAGGTGCTGCACCGAAAAAACCGCGGACCCGCGAAGGCTCATAAGCCCAACTGGTTTTGTCGCTAGTCAGAGACCCCGCTTTTGCGGGGTTTTTGTTTTTTCGGCTCCTCGTTTCGTCCCTTGATGTTTTGCTGATAACCCCCAGATCATGACAAAGCCTATGAGGATCCCAAATCATGATTATCGCCTGTCCCCACTGTGCCGGCCTGAACCGCTTGCCAGCCAGCAGACTCGGTCAGACGCCGCTGTGTGGCAAATGCGGGCAAAGTTTGTTTACCGGCAGTCCGGTTGACATTACCGCAGAAAATTTTGCCAATCTGGTGCAAAAATCAGATCTACCGGTGGTGCTGGATTTCTGGGCGGCCTGGTGTGGACCCTGCCAGAGTTTTGCCCCTACGTTTGCTCAGGCCGCACGCGAATTTGAGCCGCATTTGCGCTTTGGTAAAATAAATACTGAAACGCAGCAGCAGTTGGCAGCACAGTTTCAAATCAGATCGATCCCAACGCTGATGTTGTTACACAAAGGGCAGGTCGTGGCCCAACTTGCCGGCGCATTGCCAAAACAGCAGTTTTACCAGTGGTTGCAACAACACCGCAGCGCGATATCACTACAGAATGAACAGTAAGTCACTATTCAGCTATGTAATGATGTCCGGTCTCCATTAGTCCTGGATGATTGGACAAACAGCGATGGCGCTACCATTTTATGTCGGATAAATTGGTACTGAGTTATGCTCAGTTGCAAATGATCAACGATGGAGTTCTGATGCAAAACAATAAATTTAATCTGACCAGTCCGGATATTCAGGAAGGTCATTTCATGGCAAAAACATTTGAATTCAACGGTTTTGGCTGTGATGGGCCTAATTTATCACCTGCATTGCACTGGCAAAATGCGCCAGAAGGTACTCAGAGTTTTGCCATTACGGTATATGATCCGGATGCGCCGACCGGCTCCGGTTTCTGGCATTGGCTGGTGTTAGATATCCCGGCAGATGTCAATGCACTGGCTCGAGGTGCCGGCAATGGCGCGCTACCTGCCGGCTGCCGTTCCTTTAATAACGATTATGGTATTAAGGAATTTGGCGGTGCTTGTCCACCAGAGGGACATGGCATGCATCGGTATCAATTCACGGTTTGGGCATTACCGACGGCAGCATTGGGTGTTCCTGATGGCGCCAGCGCTGCGGTAGTGGGATTTATGCTGAACGCCAGTGCACTGGCCAAAGCAACATTAACGGCAACTTATGCCCGCTAAGGGCTGATGTACGAGAAGCCGGCTCGATAGCCGGCTTTTTTTGCTTATTTTCCGATACAGAAGCTGGAAAAGATCCGGCCTAACAGATCATCAGAGCTGAATTCGCCGGTAATTTCATTTAAGTGCTGCTGAGTCAGGCGCAATTCTTCTGCTAACAGTTCGCCGGCCAGATGGTCATGCAATTGCTGCTCACCGATGGACAGGTGTTCAGATGCCCGGGCTAATGCGTCAAGATGGCGGCGTCTGGCAATAAAACTGCCTTCATTCCCCGTTTCAAAACCCATGCAGGCTTTTAAATGCTCGCGAAGGGCATCCAACCCGGTTTTATCTTTAGCAGACAGGCGAAACAACGGATATTTGCCACTATCTTCGCCACCGACCGGCTCGCCGGTTAAATCGGCTTTATTTCGGATCACGCTGATCCCCAATTCTGGCGGGATCTGCGCGATAAAATCGGGCCAAATCTCGGCCGGATCTATTGCTGCTGTGGTAGTACTGTCGACCATAAAGAGTACCCGATCTGCCTGCAAAATTTCCTGCCAAGCGCGTTCGATACCAATTTGCTCGACTTTGTCAGTGGCTTCGCGCAGTCCTGCGGTATCAATGATATGCAAAGGCATGCCATCAATATGGATATGTTCGCGCAGCACGTCGCGGGTGGTGCCAGCGATGTCTGTGACAATGGCGGCTTCACGTCCGGCCAGCGCATTCAGTAAACTGGATTTGCCGGCATTTGGACGGCCTGCGATCACCACTTTCATGCCTTCGCGCAGAATACTGCCCTGAGTGGCCTGTTTTTGGATCTGTGTTAAATCGGCGCGAATGACTGCCAGGTCGCCAGACACTTTGCCATCGGACAGAAAATCAATTTCTTCGTCCGGGAAATCAATGGCAGCCTCAACATACATGCGCAAATAAATCACTTTTTCCACTAACGCATGGATTTGCCGGGAGAACTCGCCTTGCAATGATTGCATCGCACTGCGGGCTGCCTGCTCGCTGCTGGCATCAATGAGATCAGCAATTGCTTCTGCTTGGGTCAGATCGAGTTTGTCGTTCAAAAATGCCCGTTCAGAAAACTCGCCAGGGCGGGCGATGCGTAAATCTGTTATTTGCAGAATACGTCGCAATAGCATATCGAGTAGCACGGGTCCGCCATGGCCTTGCAGTTCCAGCACATCTTCGCCGGTGAAAGAATTCGGACCCGGAAAGTACAGCGCGATGCCCTGGTCCAAGACGGATCGGTCAGCAGCGAGAAAGGGCAGATATTCCGCGACACGAGCTTTTGGCACGCGGCCTAATACAGCCTGTGCGACTGCAACAGCTTGCGGGCCTGAAACCCGGATAATTCCAACCCCGGCGCGTCCCGGAGCTGTGGCTTGTGCAGCGATGGTATCAGTGGCGTACATACCCTATTCCTCTTCACTTCAGATAAAAAAATGGCCATTACAAGTGTAACGGCCATTGTGCATTCGGTCAGGATGTTCAGGCGTTACGTACGTGCAGGCCTTTTTTCTCCATACCTTTGTAGATATACAGCATCTGCGCCAGTGAGATCAGGTTACTGACCACCCAGTACAGCACCAGACCGCTTGGGAAAATGATGAAAAACAGACCAAAGACGACTGGCATCCACAACATGATTTTTTGCTGCATCGGATCTGTCACTGTGACAGGTGTCAGCTTCTGCATTGCATACATACTGACAATGTACAGAATTGGCAGTACTAAATATGGATCCATTACAGATAAATCTTTGATCCAGAAGATAAACGGCGCCTGACGTAATTCAATACTTTCGACAAACACAAAATACAGTGCCAGGAAAATTGGCATCTGGATCAGCATTGGCAGACAACCACCCATCGGGTTTACTTTCTCTTTGCGATACAGTTCCATCATCGCCGGGCCCATCTTCTGCTTGTCGTCTTTATAACGCGCCTGCAGCTCGTCGATTTTTGGCTTCAAATTGCGCATCTTTGCCATGCCTTCGTACTGGGCTTTAGTCAACGGGAACATCGCCAGTTTAATCAGCAGCGTGATGGCAATGATTGCGACACCCCAGTTGCTAACTAAATTGTGGATTTGCTGCAACAACCAGAACAGAGGTTGAGAGATAAACCATAACCAGCCGTAATCAACGGTGAGGTCCAGTCCATGTGCAATTGCCGCAAGACTGGCCTGATCTTTCGGACCTGCGTAGAAGGTTGCGGTCAGAGTTTTACTTTCGCCGGCTGCAATGCTGCTTTGCGGACCACGTACGCCAATAATACCTTCATTGTTGTTGACCAGACTGAACAGTTGGTTTTGTTCTTCGGCTTGCGGTACCCAAGCCGAGACAAAGTAGTGTTCCAGCATGCTGACCCAGCCGCCTTTGGTCGCAAGGTCCAGGTTTTGGTCCTGCATATCTTCAAAGGCGAACTTTTCATAACGTTGTTCACTGGTGGAGTAAGCACCGCCACGGTATACCGGCATCATCATATTGCCGTCTTTACCATTTTCGATGGTCTGAGCCAGATAATGATAAGGCTGGATGACTTTGCTGCCGGTACTGGTGTTGGTTACGATATAATCAACCCGGACATCATATTTGCCAGCGCTGAAGGTATAACGTTTCTCAATTTGCAGACCGTTGTGTTCCAGTTTCAGGCTGACATTCAGTTCAGTTTGGCCATCAGCCAAAGCGAATTTATCCTGAGTGACGCTATATACAGGTTTGGCAGTGCGTTTTTCATCAGGGCCGTCACCTAACAGACCGCTTTGCGCTGTGTAGTTGAAGCCATTAAGTTGACGCATTAACGGATATGGCGTGTTGTCTTCCAGGCTTAGCGTGTATTTCGGTAGCACTAGGCCAACGATATCGCCACCACGGGTGTCAATTTTGACATTCAGCACATCAGTATTGACTTCAATGACTTTGCCTTCTGTTACCGCTGCAGTCGTTGAAGTGGTATTGCTCAGTGGACCTGAGGCTGACAACTGAGGTTCGGCGCTGGCATTAGGGCTGTTGATCGCGGTTTGAGCCGGAACAACTGGCTTTGGACCATAATCTTTCTGCCAGTCTTGCCACAGAAAAAAACTGACGATTGCAAAGGCAATCACTAATAAACTACGTTGCGATTCCATGTGTGAGCTTATCTCTTTTGCTTGTCAGGAACTGGGTCTTCACCACCCGGATGTAAAGGGTGACATTTTAATAGACGTTGTGTGGTTAACCAACTGCCTTTTATCACGCCAAAGCGTTGTAATGCTTCAACAGCATAATGTGAGCAACTCGGAGTAAAACGGCAGCTGGGCGGGAACAGCGGGCTAATACATCGCTGATAACCATAAATCGCTGTGATCAGGATTTTGGTTGGATAGCTTTGTACTGGCGGGCGATTTTGCTCCATAAGCGCTCCAGTTGCTGGTGTAGCTCTGCGTTGTCAGTGTTGCTGATATCGCCTTTCACCATCAGCACCATATCGACCGGTGGCAATTCGTGCTGATGCAGCCGGAAACTGTCACGGGCACAACGTTTGATGCGATTCCGATGGACGGCCAATTTAGCACGTTTTTTAGCGATCGTCAGACCAATCCGTGGATGATCAGATTGATTGGCTTTACACAGGATAGTGAAGAGTGGGGAAGCGACCCGGAACGGGTTCTGGAATACATTGTCGAATTCGCGGGGAGTTAACAGACGTAACTCCCTGCTGAAGGTATAGCTGACCACGCAGCGCTTTAAATAACTGACTAGACAGTTAAGCGCTTGCGGCCTTTCGCACGGCGACGTGCTAATACTGCGCGGCCATTTTTATCTGCCATGCGTGCACGGAAACCGTGGTTGCGTTTCTGTTTTAAAACGCTTGGTTGAAAGGTTCTTTTGCTCATTTTCTTCGTCCGTCCGGTCGATAGTTACTAACTGAATCTGAGTTTTAGTAAGTACCAAAACGCAGCGATTTAAAAAAGAGCGCGAATTCTAAGTATTCTGCCCCTGCTTGTCAATGCGATCCTTGGTTATTTCCCACTCAGATCCAAGATCTTTCACAGTTGTCCACAGGCTGAGCTTTGTTCTGGGATAATATGTGCATGAATCTACATTAAGACCATGGATATACCAGAAAAATAGCAGCCGTTTTGCCGGTATTATTAAATTGTCTAAAAGATAAAAATGTATATAAAACAATTGAATATGTTGATGTTGTTCGAATCATCCGCTTTTTCAAAAAGTCAATATTGCAGTTGTGGATAAGATCGGCTCATAATGCAGGTCTTTCCCTAACACCTGCCTTGTCCAATACTAATTATTCGAGGCTGATGGAGATATGGTGTATCAGTCAGTTTGGCAAAATTGCCTGGAAGCGTTGCAGTCTGAGCTGCCAGCACAACAGTTCAGTATGTGGATCCGACCGCTGCAGGCCGACAGTTCTCATGACGCATTAACGCTTTATGCACCAAATCGCTTTGTGTTGGATTGGGTTCGCGATAAATATCTGAACCGGATCAATGAGTTGATCCATGATTATTGTGGTGATCATTCTCCACGTTTGCGTTTTGAAGTTGGCAGCAGTCAGAAAACTCCCAAGGTAAGCCCGGTCGCCAGTAGCAGGCTTGTCCCTGTTGCTGCAGCACCTGCTGCGTCTGCAGCTGTGGCAGAGCCAGCGCCAAAAACTATAGTGCGTAGTAACGTGCGTGCGAACTATACCTTTGAGAATTTCGTTGAAGGTAAGTCGAACCAATTAGCCCGTGCAGCTGCCAGTCAGGTCGCCGACAATCCGGGTACAGCCTATAACCCGTTATTTTTGTATGGTGGGACCGGCCTCGGTAAGACTCACTTGTTGCATGCTGTTGGCAACGGGATCCTGGCAAAAAAGCCTGATGCAAAAGTCATCTATATGCATTCAGAGCGTTTTGTCCAAGATATGGTAAAAGCGCTGCAGAATAATGCGATCGAAGAATTTAAGCGATATTACCGCTCTGTTGATGCATTGCTGATCGATGATATTCAGTTTTTTGCCAAGAAAGATCGATCACAAGAAGAATTCTTCCATACATTCAATGCGTTACTTGAAGGTAACCAACAAATCATACTGACGTCGGATCGATATCCGAAAGAAATTGATGGCGTTGAAGAGCGTTTGAAGAGCCGGTTTGGTTGGGGTCTGACCATTGCCATTGAGCCACCAGAGTTAGAAACCCGGGTTGCGATCCTGATGCGCAAAGCGCAGGAAAATAACATCCGATTGCCGGAAGAAGTGGCATTTTTTGTCGCCAAACGGCTGCGATCGAATGTCCGGGAGCTTGAAGGGGCATTAAACCGCATCACTGCTAACGCCAATTTTACTGGTCGGCCCATTACTATCGATTTTGTCCGCGAGTCATTGCGTGATTTATTGGCGCTACAGGACAAGCTGGTAACAATAGAAAATATTCAAAAGACAGTCGCCGAGTATTATAAAATCCGCGTCGCTGATCTGTTATCTAAACGTCGTTCGCGCTCGGTTGCTCGTCCACGGCAGATGGCGATGGCGTTATCAAAAGAGCTCACCAACCACAGTTTACCCGAGATCGGTGATGCGTTTGGCGGCCGGGATCATACAACCGTATTGCACGCTTGCCGGAAGATTGAGTCTTTGAAAGAAGAAACTCATGAAATTAAAGAAGATTTTCAAAATTTAATCCGGACATTGTCATCTTAATAGGGACTTGTTATGCATTTTATTATTGAGCGTGACGCTTTATTAAAACCCTTACAAATGGTGTCTGGTGCGATTGAGCGCCGGCATACTTTGCCTATTCTGTCGAATGTATTACTCGACGTGACTCAGGATCAAATCGCGTTGACGGGCACAGATCTGGAGATTGAGCTGGTTGCTGCCGCATTTCCGCAACAAGTGATCACGCCCGGACGAGTGACTATTCCGGCGAAAAAGTTATTAGATATCTGCCGGTCCTTGCCAGAATCTTGTGTGTTGACGCTACAACTGCAAGGCGACAATTGTGTTGTCAGCACCGGGAAAAGTAAATTTACCCTGGCGACCCTGAGTGCGAGTGATTATCCGAATCTGGAAAGCTGGCAAGGTGAAGTCGAATTCGAACTCAGCCGCATCCAACTACGCAAGCTGATGGAAGATACCGCATTTTCGATGGCAAACCAGGATGTACGTTATTACTTAAATGGTTTGTTGTTTGAAGTAGATAATGGCACGTTACGGACTGTTGCTACAGACGGTCACCGGCTGGCGTTGAGCTCGATGGAGCTTGGGGTCACTGCAGGTCAGCAAAAGCAGGTCATTATACCGCGCAAAGGTGTTTTGGAATTGATGCGTTTGCTGGCTGCGGATGACCAGTTAATCCGTCTGAGTATTGGGCAGAATCATATCCGGCTGATGGACAGCCAGTTTAGTTTTAGCAGTAAGTTGATTGATGGCCGTTTCCCGGATTACCGTAGAGTGCTGCCACGCAATAGTTCACGTCAACTCACCGCGCATCGTTCGGTATTAAAAGACGCATGTGTGCGCGCTTCTATTCTTTCCAACGAAAAGTATCGTGGCGTGCGGTTTACGTTAAATCCACAAGAACTGCAGATAGTCGCGAACAATCCTGAGCATGAACAGGCAGAGGAAGTCATTGAGGTCGAATACAACGGCGATACTCTCGAGATCGGCTTTAATGTCGGTTACGTGCTGGATGTATTAAATACGCTTAATACAGATTTGGTGGTGATGCATTTAAGTGATGCCAATTCCAGTTCGCTGGTCGAAGGGGTTGGCAACCCTGGAGCCTTGTATGTCGTGATGCCAATGCGGCTCTGACGCATGGCTTTAACTTCGTTGCACCTGCATGATTTTCGTAATATCAAGCAGGCGCAGCTGGATTTTCATCCAGGCTGGAATTTGATTTATGGTGCCAATGGCAGCGGCAAAACCAGCTTATTAGAAGCTATTTATCTGTTGGCGCATGGACGGTCATTCCGTACTGGGAAGCCGTATAAGGTGATCCGGCACGAGCAGGCGCAATACACGTTATTTGCGCGTGTTGATTGGTCAATGCAACAGATTGCGTTGGGGATGCAACGGGATCGACAAGGCGACTGGCAGGTGCGGTTAAATGGTGAGGCGGTGCAACGATTGGCAGATTGCGCCAGTTTGTTACCGGTACAGCTATTACAGCCTGAAAGTTTTCGCTTGTTTTTTGGTGGTCCGAAAGAGCGACGGCAGTTTTTTGATTTGGGATTGTTCCACGTGGAACCTTCCTTTTATGACACATGGCTGCGTTTTCATAAGGTATTAAAGCAACGAAATGCCTTATTAAAAAGCAGACAAGCGTATGGTGCCCAGTATCAATATTGGGATCAACAATACGTTGAACTTGCGGTGCAATTGCAGCAGTTACGCCAGCAGTACTTGCAGACGCTTTCAAGCGTCTTACTGACACTGACAGCAGACGTTCCTAGCTTGGCAGGCCTTCAGTTGGAACTTGCCCCCGGATGGCAGGTTCGCAGTGGTGAAGCTGCAGAGTTATGGCAGCAACTGCAAGACAGTTTCAGCAGTGATCTGAAAGCTGGTTATAGTCAGCTAGGACCACAAAAAGCAGATTTGCGCTTAAAAGTTGATGGCGAATATGTGGACGACTTGTTGTCGCGTGGTCAGCTGAAAGTGCTGCTGTTTGCACTGAAAGTGGCACAGAGTAACGTGATTGCGCAGCGGGGGCATAAACAGCCTTTGTTGTTAATCGATGATCTGGCGTCTGAGTTGGATGACCAATCCAAACGCCAGATCTTCAAATTTTTAGCTCAACTCCAATCGCAGGTGTTTATTACTGCAATTGAACCTGACCAGATTTTGCCGCACCTGACCCAGGACGCGGCATTGTTCCACGTGGAACATGGGCAGATAAAACGGACGGATAATGATGGCCGAAGAACATAATTACGATTCCTCGAGTATTAAAGTACTGAAAGGTTTAGATGCAGTTCGCAAAAGACCTGGTATGTACATCGGGGACACCGATGACGGCTCAGGCTTGCACCATATGGTGTTCGAAGTTGTCGATAACTCAATAGACGAAGCATTAGCAGGTTATTGTAGCGATGTGTTTGTCACCATTCACAGTGACAACTCAGTGTCAGTCCGCGACAACGGTCGTGGTATTCCGACCGATATGCATGAAGAAGGGGTTTCGGCCGCTGAAGTCATCATGACTGTATTACATGCCGGTGGTAAGTTTGACGATAACTCGTACAAAGTATCTGGTGGTCTGCACGGTGTTGGTGTGTCGGTTGTGAACGCGCTGTCAGACAAACTGGAACTAACGATTCGCCGCAAAAATAAAGTACACAACCAGATCTATCGCCTGGGTGTACCGGATGAGCCGTTAAAAGTGATTGGTGAGACCGATAGCACAGGTACCGAAATTCGCTTTTGGCCTAGTGATACGATATTTACCGACATTAACTTTCACTACGACATTCTGGCTAAACGCCTGCGTGAACTGTCATTCCTGAACTCTGGTGTCAGCATTATTCTGAGTGATGAACGCGACGACAAAAAAGACCACTTCAAATACGAAGGTGGTATCGAAGCGTTTGTGCAGTATTTAAATCGCACCAAAACGGCGATCCATCCAAAAGCTTTCTACTTTTGCTCATCACGTGATGACGGTATTACCGTTGAAGTTGCGATGCAGTGGAATGACTCGTTCCAGGAAGGCATTTATTGTTTTACCAACAATATTCCGCAGCGCGATGGTGGTACTCACTTAGCGGGTTTCCGCTCAGCATTAACCCGCGTGTTGAACACGTACATCGATGCAGAAGGTTATGCCAAGAAGATGAAAGTGACCGCCACTGGTGATGATGCGCGGGAAGGTTTAACCGCAGTTATCAGCGTGAAAGTGCCGGATCCTAAATTCAGCTCGCAGACCAAAGATAAGCTGGTATCCAGCGAAGTGAAATCAGCGGTCGAAAGTGTGATGCACGAGAAGCTGAACGAATATCTGCTGGAAAGCCCGAACGATGCCAAAATCATCGTCACTAAAATTGTTGATGCGGCCCGTGCGCGGGAAGCGGCGCGCAAAGCGCGTGAAATGACACGACGCAAAGGCGCACTGGATATTGCTGGTTTGCCTGGTAAGTTAGCCGATTGTCAGGAAAAAGACCCGGCATTGTCTGAACTGTATCTGGTAGAGGGTGACTCTGCGGGCGGGTCTGCCAAGCAGGGCCGTAATCGTAAAAACCAGGCGATCCTGCCACTGAAAGGTAAAATCCTGAACGTGGAGAAAGCGCGCTTCGACAAAATGATTTCGTCACAGGAAGTAGGTACGCTGATCACTGCATTGGGTTGTGGTATTGGCCGTGAAGAATACAATCCGGATAAGACTCGTTACCACAGCATCATCCTGATGACGGATGCGGACGTCGACGGTTCTCACATTCGTACCTTGTTACTGACCTTCTTCTATCGTCAGACGCCTGAGCTGATTGAGCGCGGTTACATCTACATTGCGCAACCGCCGCTGTATAAAGTGAAAAAGGGCAAACAAGAGCAGTACATCAAAGATGATACTGCGATGACCGAATACCTGACCACGTTGGCATTGGACGAAGCAACGTTGCACGTTAACGCGGATGCCCCAGGCATTGGCGGCGCGCCGCTGGAAGCTTTGGTCAGCCAGTACTACAAATGTAAAACTACCATCGATCGTTTGGGTCGTAAGATCCCATTAAATCTGCTGAATGAGCTGGTTTATGTTCCTGGTATTACAGTTGAAATGTTAAAAGACGCAACTCTTACTAAAGAGTGGGTTGCCAAACTGGCCAAACGTCTGCAAGACAAAGAAGGTGATGGTTCCAGTTACACCTTTGATGTGACCGAAGACCGCGAACGGAATCTGACATTACCAAAAATTGTGATCCGCCAGCATGGTATCGACAATGAATATGTGCTGCATTATGACTTTATCACGTCAATTGATTACGGCCGTATCGCTGCTTTGGGCGATTCGATCCGTGACCTGATTGAAGAAGGTGGTTATATCCGCCGTGGTGAGAAAATCAAACCGATCAGCAATTTTGTCGAAGGTCTGGATTGGCTCATCACTGAGTCGAAAAAAGGTCTGTATATCCAACGCTATAAAGGGTTAGGTGAAATGAACCCTGAACAGTTGTGGGAAACGACTATGGATCCGAATACTCGCCGTATGCTGCGAGTCACCATTGAAGATGCGATTGGCGCCGATCAATTGTTTAATACATTGATGGGTGATGAAGTAGAACCACGTCGGGCCTTTATCGAAGAAAACGCATTGCGTGTTGCGAATCTCGATATCTAAAACACTGTGCCCTGTATCATAAAAAAAGCAGACTTAGGTCTGCTTTTTTTATGCAGAATCCTAATGGTATTGCGTGGAAAAGTCTGGACTAGGGAAGTCCAATTGACCTATTGGACCTGCGTTGGTATATACCAAAGTTCAGTACGATCTAGTGGCGTTGCTGTTGGCAATAATGGATTTCGTAATTGAATCAGGTGACGTTCGGCCAGCTTTGAACGGGCAATAGCGTCACCAAATTCTTGCATAAACATCGCCTCGAATTCGCCACTTTGCAGCATAAGCTCCAAGCCTTGTTCGACCTGATGTGCCAATTCTTGTTGCTCGCGCGAGAAAAAATAATACAAAGCTGTTGGATAATAGAGTACCAGACTTGCTTCAACTGGTAACTGCACTTTTGCTTCAGCTTGCTCCCGCCAAATCTCAAGAACAGAACGAGGAAAGGCATCAACCCGGTTGTTTGAAACCATTTCGAACATGGACGAATACTGGTTGGAAGGGACCACTTTAAGTTTATTAAAACGCAGGATTTCGGTATCTGGCCAGTCATGGCCTTGTGTCAGTAACAACTTTTTTAGATCGTTTAACTGCAACAGAGGTGCGGATTGCGCCTGTTGTGGTGACAGCAGCAAAATGCGCCAACCATACAGGCCTTTATCAATGGGGAATCTAACCGGAGTCAGTAACTGCTCGCGTCCTGTGGTTGTTACGCTCCAGAACACATCAATACCATGTTTTTCTGCAACCGTGCGTAAGGAGCGGCCTTGTACCATTGGCACCTCCGACGCGACTAATTGATGTCGAATACCCATCTTATTGAGTGCCGCGGCTAACAGTCGAACCTGATACAACTGACTGCTATCACCATCCTGAATAGGGCGGGCATAGACAATGGTTTTGGCGGGGATCTCTGCTGTCAGCGCCATACATGGTAACAGCAGGCAACTCCACAACAACGTCCGGAAACTCTGCCGGACTGTGAACATTTCATTCATCAGATCGCCTCGCCAAATACCCCGCTAAGCATTACCCAAATCCGTGGTCTTGTCGCCCGCATCGCGAAATAAAGCCCTATTTGGTAGTGCTTTGTCTGGTGGCGCAGCCCATTACTATGACTCAGTTTTACTTTCAGCATGAAGCGAATATTAGCCGGACAATAAACCAGCCTGATGTTTTGGCAAGGTCAATGTTGCGGCGCCAGCGTCAGCTGCAATCCGACAATACCGACTAGTAACATCAGCAGACTAAGCCAGGCGCCGGCGCTGAGCGGTTGTTGAAAATAGAATTGTTGCAACAAAGCACTGCCGATGGCGCCCATTCCAACCCAGCCGCAATAAGCCAATGCAACTGGGAGCTGTTGGCTGGCTTTGGCCAGCAACAACACACTGAGGAACATTGAGACAGCTGCGAGACCAGACGGCAGCAAACGACTGAAACCATCTGACAAGCGCACGCATAACACCCATAGCACTTCAAAAGCGGCAGCAGCAATTAAGTAGAGATAAGCAGAATAAGATATCGACATGTGAACGGCTCCTTACATCTGGCTGGGGCCGTCCCCGGGTGAACTGGAGTGGTGAGGTCGTCCTCACGTCCTTTTTGACCTGCCGGAAAATAGCACTGTCTGCAGGTGCAGGCAAGTGAATCGACTGAAAATTAATCTGCAGCCACCCTGTTGCACTAATTGATTACGCGTGTAATATTAAATGTATTACGCGTGTAATCAATTATTCTGTTTCAAGTGCGAGAGTAGATAACAGAAACACCGGGGTTAAAAATGAAAGAGATTAGTCAGGCAGAACTCGAAGTGATGAAAGTGTTGTGGCTACAGGCGCCACAGACGGCGAATCAGGTGGTGGAGCAACTGGCAGATGCCAGTCAGTGGCATGAAAAGACGGTGAAAACTTTACTCAACCGCTTAGTAAGCAAAGGTGCGGTCAGCTATGAAAAAGACGGCCGCGCATATTTGTATTTCCCGGTGCTGCAACAATCGGATTATCAGCTGCGGGAAAGTCAGAGCTTTATCCAGCGCGTGTTATCTGGCCGGCTTGCGCCACTGGTGGCGGGTTTTGCTGAGCAGCAGCAACTAAAGGCTGAAGATGTGGCAGAGCTGAAACAGCTGATCGCGAAATGGGAACAGGAGCAGAAATAATGCTGAACTGGCTGCTGACGCAAGTGTTGCCTTTAACCCTGCTGCTTACCGTTCTATTGCTGGCGCGGCCACTGGCACTGCGCTGCTTGGGCGCGCGCTGGCAATACAGTCTATGGCTTGCTGTGCCGCTCTTGCTGTTATGGCCTTTACTGCCATATCAGCTGACTCCCGAAGCTGAGACAACCGTCTATCAGGTGCAGCTGAATATACATCAGTTGAGTAAAGGCCTGGCTGCGGAGCACCAGTGGTCTTTACTGCTATTGGCACTGTGGTTGAGTGGTGTCGGTGTGATGGCCGTTGCTTTATGGCGCCAATATCAGCATATCCGCCAACAGCTGAAAGCCGCCAACCTATTTACTGCCGTCGAAACTCCGTTAGCCTGCAAACAAAGCCGCGGCCAGCAAGGGCCTTTTGTTACCGGCTGGTGGCAACCAACTGTATTACTACCGGTGGATTTCCTGCAACGATTTGACGCCGAACAACAGCAATTGGTCCTACAACATGAGCTGACGCATTGGCGCCGTGGCGACCTGCACGCCAACCTGTTTGCACTGTTAGTGCTGATGCTGTTTTGGTTCCATCCGCTGTGCTGGCTGGCGTATCGCGCTTACCGGCAGGATCAGGAACTGGCATGTGACGCTTTGGTATTAGCGAACGCCAGCCCCCGCCAAAAGATTGCTTACAGTTATGCGCTGCTGCGCAGTCTACAAAGCAATGCCCACAGCAGTACCGCCCATTGGCAACTGCTCACCAATCACTATGGAGATAAAAAGATGATGAAACAACGTCTGCAATTGTTACAGCGCCAGCAAGGTTTTAGTAAAACTGCGATGGCGCTGACCATGCTCGCTTTAGTCGGCGTTACTTTGTGGCTGCAACAGCCGGTACAGGCAGCAGGTGCCTCGGAGGATATTAAGCCAGTGATGCGCGTTGAGCCGCGTTTTCCGGTGGGTGCTGCAGCCGCCGGAACAGAAGGTTATGTAGTTGCTGAGTTTGATATTCAGCCAGATGGCAGTGTCAAAAATGTCCAAATTATCAAATCGGTGCCGGTTCAGGTATTTGACGACGTAGCCTTAAAGGCGCTGCAGCAATGGATGTATAGTCCGTCGGCAACCGGATTGAAAAAAGCCAAAGTGCAACTCGACTTTGCGATGGACCCTGTTCCGGCAGATATCGAACGGGTGGAGGTTACACCGCAGCATTAAACCAGCTTAAAACAGTCAAAACAGCAAAGGGGCCACGGGCTCTTTTGCTGTTTTGTCTGGATCCCCCGCCTGATAAGGGCATGGACAGAAAAAGCGCGGAAAAACCGCACCGTTGCGCTACAGAAACCCTGCACAAATGGGTATACTTTCCGGTCTTTATTGCCGAAATAGCGGAGCAGGTGCGCTTTCTATGCACAAATACGATATTAAAACCTTTCAGGGCCTGATCCTGGCATTACAGGACTATTGGGCTCGTCAGGGCTGCGTCATTGTGCAGCCGCTGGATATGGAAGTGGGTGCTGGTACATTCCACCCGATGACATTCTTACGTTCGCTGGGCCCGGAGCCAAGCAACGTTGCTTACGTGCAGCCATGCCGTCGCCCGACCGATGGTCGTTACGGCGAAAACCCGAACCGGTTGCAACATTATTATCAATTTCAGGTCATTCTGAAGCCGTCGCCGTCTGACATTCAGGAGCTGTACTTAGGCTCGCTGCGTGAACTCGGCATCGATACGCTGGTGCATGACATCCGCTTTGTCGAAGACAACTGGGAATCGCCAACGTTGGGCGCCTGGGGCTTAGGCTGGGAAGTCTGGTTAAATGGTATGGAAGTGACACAGTTCACTTACTTCCAGCAAGTCGGTGGCCTTGAGTGTCGCCCGGTTACCGGTGAAATCACCTACGGTTTAGAACGACTGGCTATGTATATTCAGGGCGTTGACAGCATTTTTGATCTGGTCTGGACCGATGGCCCGATGGGCCGCGTCACTTATGGCGATGTGTTCCATCAGAATGAAGTCGAACAATCGACTTACAATTTCGAATATGCCGATGTGCCGGCGTTGTTTGCGGCCTTTGATCAGCATGAAGCAGAAAGCCATAAGCTGATTGAGCTGGGTCTGCCGCTGCCGGCCTATGAAAAAGTAATGAAAGCCTCACACGCCTTTAACTTGCTGGATGCCCGTCACGCCATTTCGGTGACTGAGCGTCAGCGTTACATTCTGCGTGTCCGGACTCTGGCCAAGGCCTGTGCGGAAGCTTATTACGCGGCACGTGAGAAGCTCGGCTTCCCGTTATGCCGTAACACCAAGCAGGAGGCCTGATCGTGGCACAAGATTTTTTTGTCGAGATTGGCACCGAAGAGCTGCCACCGAAGTCGTTAAAAACCTTAGCAACGGCGTTGCAGCAAAACATCGTGGATGAACTGACCAAACTGGGTCTGGGCTTTGCCGACAGCCAATGGTATGCCGCACCACGTCGTCTGGCCGTACGGGTCAATGCACTGGCTGCGCAGCAAACCGATAAAATCGTCGAAAAACGTGGTCCGGCGCTGGCTGGTGCTTTTGATGCCAATGGCGAGCCAACCAAAGCGGCGCAAGCCTGGGCTGCTTCGAATGGCATCACTGTGGCAGAAGCCGAACGTTTAGAAACGGACAAAGGCGCCTGGCTGATTCACAAAGCCAAAGTTACGGGTATCGCGACTGTCGCGCTGCTGGAACAAGTAGTGGCCACAGCACTGGCTAAACTGCCGATCGCCAAGCCGATGCGCTGGGGTGCCAATGACGCTGAGTTCATCCGTCCAGTTCACACTATCATCATGCTGTACGGCAACGATATCGTGCCTGCGACTATTCTGGGTAAAACCTCTGGTCGCGTCACTCATGGCCACCGTTTCCATGCGCCAGCCAAAGTCGAAATTGCCAATGCAGATGCTTACTTAAGCACACTGGAGCAGGCTTATGTCGTGGCCGATTACGACAAGCGCAAAACTTTCATTAAAGCCGAAGTTGAGAAGACCGCCGCCAGCTTAAACGGTATCGCCCAGATGGACGAAGCCTTGCTGGAAGAAGTGTCCTCGTTGGTTGAATGGCCGGTGGTACTGGTGGGTTCTTTTGAAGAACGTTTCTTGGAAGTGCCACCAGAGCCGTTGATGTCGACGATGAAAGACAACCAGAAGTACTTCCCGCTGAAAGATACAGCCGGCAAGCTTTTGAATAAATTCATTTTTGTCGCCAACATCGCCAGCAAAGACCCGCAACAAATCATTTCGGGTAATGAAAAAGTGGTGCGGCCACGTTTAACCGACGCGCAGTTCTTCTTTGGTGTCGATAAAAAGACCAAACTGGCAGACCGGCTGGAAAGTCTGGGCACTGTGTTGTTCCAGCAAAAGCTCGGCACACTGCTGGAGAAATCACAACGTATCAGCGAACTGGCAGGGTACATCGCTGGCAAAATTGGTGCTGATGTCGACCACGCTAAACGCGCCGGTTTGCTGTCTAAAACCGACCTGATGAGCAACATGGTCGGTGAATTCCCGGAAACCCAGGGCATTATGGGCATGCACTATGCGCGCATCGACGGCGAAGCCGAAGCGGTCGCGCTAGCGCTGAACGAGCAATACATGCCGCGCTTTGCCGGTGATGCATTACCAGGTCAGTTGGTCAGCTGTGCGGTGGCGATTGCGGACAAACTGGATTCGCTGGTCGGCATCTTTGGGATCGGTCAGGCGCCAAAGGGTGACAAAGACCCATTTGCGCTGCGCCGTGCCGCCATTGGCGCGCTGCGCATCATGGTAGAGAAACAGCTGCCGCTGGATTTGCTCGACGTGATTGGTTTTGCCCAAACCACCTTTGGCGACAAGCTTTCCAATGCCCAAGTGGCAGACGAAGTGCTGGACTTCATGTTAGGCCGGTTCCGCGCCTGGTATGAAGGCGAAGGCTATGGCATCGACGTGATCCAGGCAGTGTTAGCTCGCCGGCCGACTAATCCAGCTGATTTTGATCGTCGTGTGAAAGCCGTTGCAGAGTTCCGTAAACTGGACGCCGCGCTGGCTCTGGCCGCGGCGAACAAGCGGGTTGCCAATATTCTGGCCAAAGTGACCGAAGACATTCCTGCCACTGTGGATACAGCTTTATTAAGCGAAGCTGCGGAAAAAGCACTGCACAGCGCTATTGTGGCTGAGCAGGCTTATCAGCAAAGTCTGAATAGCTACAGCGAAGGCCTGGCGCATCTGGCGCAACTGCGTGACGTGGTCGATCAGTTCTTTGACCAGGTGATGGTCAATGCCGATGATGCCAAAGTGCGGGTAAACCGCCAGGCACTGTTGGCGCAGCTTCGTGCGCTGTTCCTGCAAGTCGCAGATATTGCTGTGCTGCAATAACGACCTTCCGATTTGAAAAATCCCCGCGCACTGCGGGGATTTTTTTAGCTGTATTGCCGGCAGTTCAATCGCAGCAAAGCGCCGGCTGGTCGCATAAACTTTGTACAAGGCTTGCCGCTGTTACCGGGACACTTTAGTTTGATCTTTTCTCAGCAAAAAGAGCCAAATTTGATGCGACGGATCCTGCCTGCTTTATGCCTATTCACGGGCCAATTGTTCACCGGACTGGCGCTGGCCAGTGATACTACACCCGCTTTGCCATATTTCCCTGGCAGTCAATACAACACAGCGGTGCCGACGGTGGAACAGGCGTTGGGCTATGCGCTGGGCAGCCGGATCACCGAACCTGCGGCGGTACTGGACTATTTCCGCCAGCTGCAGCAGGCCGCGCCGGACCGGCTGAAATTGGTGCAATATGGCAAAAGTGCTCAGGGCCGGCCGCTGTTTTATGTGGTGATTGGCAAGCCGGCGCATCTGAGTGCCTTAGATCAAATCGAAACCGATATGCGGCGGCTGGCTGACCCACGGACGCTGACAAATCAGTCTGCCGAACAGTTGCTGCAGAACCTGCCATCCAGCGTCTGGGTGTCCAGTACTTTGCATGGCAATGAAATCAGCCCGGTTGACGCTGCCATGGCGCTGGCGTATTTCCTGCTCGCCGAACAAAGTGGCAAAGCCGCACACATTCTCGATAACACCCTGGTGTATATCGAGCCGCTGCAAAATCCAGACGGCCATCATCGATTTGTCAGCCGTTATTACGCCACTGCCGGGCTGGTGCATTCAGCCGACCGTTTTTCGGCCGAGCATAACGAACCCTGGCCAAATGGCCGCACCAATCACTATCTGTTTGATATGAACCGGGACTGGCTCGCACTGACCCAGCCAGAAATTCAACAGCGGGTGAAACGTTTGCAGCAGATGTTCCCGTTGGTCTATGTGGATTCGCACGAGATGGGCGGCGACCAGAGTTATTATTTCAGCCCGGAAGCAGAGCCGTACAATCCGTTTATTCTGGCGTCACAACGTGACACGCTGCAGTGGTTCGGTCAGAACAATGCGAAAAAGTTTGATGAGCTTGGCTACGACTATTTTACCCGCGAAATCTTTGATGCGTTTTTTCCGGGTTACGGTGCCAGCTGGCCGCTGTATCACGGCAGCATTGCGATGACCTACGAGATGGGATCTGCCCGCGGTCATGCCTATCGCAAACAGGATGGCTCCGTGGTCACTTTTGCCGACGGGGTGCAGCGTAACTTTATTGCGTATACCGCCACCCTTGAAACCGCAGCCACTAAGCGCAAAGAACTGCTGCAGCGTTTTTATCAGTACCGGCAGCAAGCGCTGAAACAAGGCAATAAAGACGGCATCGGTAGTTATATTTTCCCGGTCAGTCGCGATAAAGCCGGTCATCAGAAGCTGATGGGCGTGTTAACGCAACACGGTATCCGGGTGGAGCAGGCGCAGGAAGATTTCCGCGCCTGTGGCCAGTCTTATCAGGCTGGAGCCTATCTGGTGAATACCGCCCAGCCGACATATCAGCTGATCCGCGCTGTGCTGGATGATTCAGTACCGATGGATGCGAAGTTTATCAAACAGCAGGAAGAGCGTCGCGCCAACAATCTGCCAGATCAAATTTACGACGTGACAGCCTGGTCGTTACCGCAGATGTATAACCTGACGGTGAACCGTTGCAGCAGTGCGGTCGAAGTCAGCGCTGCCGCGGTTGGGCCTGAGACTCTCATCCCGGGGCAGGTCAGTCAGACCGATGCTGCTTACGGTTATCTGGTGCCGTGGGGAGATATGGCTGCCGCGCGGTTGATGAGTGCTGCCTTGCAGCAGGGATTCAAAGTTAAAAGTGCGGACGTGGCGTTCACCCATCAGAACGGCAAACAGTATCCGGCTGGTACTTTGATTTTGAGCAAGGCGGATAACCCGGGTCTGGCAGAAAAGATTGGTGAGCTGGCTGGACGGTCTGGTGCTCAGGTTGAAGGGATAAGCAACAGTTGGGTGTTAGATGGGCCGAACTTTGGCTCAGGACAGGTGAAACTGATCCCCAAAGTGAATATCGCCATGGCTTGGGATGAGCCCACGGACCCACTCAGCGCCGGTAGCGCCCGCTTTGTGCTGGAACGATTTATCGGTTATCCGGTCACGGCCATGCGGCCAGCGCAAATGCTGCAATCTGCGTTACAAGGGTATGACGTGCTGATCCTCCCTTCATCGCGGACGGGCTACCAGAACGCATTGGGTGAACGCGGTCAGCAATTGCTGCGGCAGTTTGTGCAGCGCGGCGGCGTGCTGATAGCGCTTGGTAATGCCAATGAATGGTTGTTACAGGGCAAAGAGCCGTTGTTGGCCAGCAAACAGGAATTTAAGACCAGCGAGCGGAAAAAACCGCAGGACAAGACGCAGGTGCCCGGCACTTTATTAAAAGCAGAATCGGATTATCAGAAGTTACTAGAACCCTGGCAGGCTGATCCGGATTGGGTGCCGGGCTTTATGGCCAATGCCCGCGTGGACCAAAACCACTGGCTGACCGCTGCGGTGCCGCCACAGGTCAAAACCATTTATGTCGGCAATCAGATTTATACACCGCTGTCGATCGACCAGGGTCGCAACGTCGTGACTTTTGATAGTGCCGACAAAGTGCTGGCGGGTGGCTTTGTTTGGGATGAAAACCGGCTGCAAATAGCGCAAAAAGCCGTGGTGATGGTGCAGGAACTGGGGCGTGGTCAAATTATCGCCTTTACGCAGGAGCCCAATTTCCGCGCTTATGTCGATGGCATGCACTTGTTGTATATCAATGCGGTATTCCGCGGCGCCGCCAATGCGTCACCGCTTCGTTAAAAAAACAGGGTCAGTCGGTCAGTCGGCCAGACTGGCCCTGCTTTGTGCGTGCATCACGGCGCCGACTGACTGGCGGCATACCAGTGCAGCGCGTCACGCAGCAACACCGCAGTACCGGCGCCAAACCTGTCGTAATAAGCCTGAAAGCGTGCATCGCTGACGTATAAATCACCGAGCATCACCAGACGCTGCAACGGACATGCCCCGTACTGTTGCAGCCACTGATGCTGGCGCACGGCCCATAGCTGTACTTCGGCGGCATCGGCCGGTAAATGCAGACATTGTGCTAAGCCCCGGGCGATTTGTTCACCTTCGTGCGCCAGCTGTTGCTGTTGTTCCGCGCTTAACTGCGCCAGTTGCTGCTCGCTGTGGCGGATCTCGGCTTCGCCCCAGCGCTGTGCTGCTTCTTCGCGCAATGTCGCCTGACTGAACTGATTAAATAGCTGCGATGATGTGGTCATCGATGAAGACTCCTGCTGTTGGATAGTAAAATCCAGCATGCTTTGCAGCCGTTGCAGATGTGCGATCCGCCCGGCCAGCAGCTGCTGTTGTTGGCGTAAACAGTGGGTCAGGTCATAGTCCGGTGTTTGCATGATCTGCTGGATTTGCGCCAGCGGATATTCCAGCTCGCGAAACATCAGAATTTGCTGCAATTGCAGCACCTGTTGCTCGTTGTACAGCCGATAGCCACCACTGCTGCGTCCGGCTGGTTGCAGCAGTCCGATAGCATCATAGTGATGCAAGGTGCGGACGCTGACGCCAGCAAGGGCGGCAAGCTGACTGATGCTGTAAGTTGACATAACCGACTCCTGTTTACGGCGGGCAGTCTGCAGCCTGACGTAACGTCAGACGCAAGTAGTTATAGCGGGATTTTTTGCAGAAATTTCAGCGGATCAGCAATGCTCAGCTTCGCACCAGATTGCGACCATCGGCCTTCGCCTGATACATCAGTTGGTCGGCCTGGCGCAGCGCTTCGTCAAAGTCGTCACTGCCACTGAGCACGGCCACACCAAAACTGCAGGTGATCACCAGTTCCGGGTGTTGCGGCAAAAAACGTTGCTGGGCAACGCTTTGGCGGATTTTTTCGGCGACGCGGGTCGCGTCACTCAGCTGAGTGTGCGGTAACAGCAGCAGGAATTCTTCACCACCATAACGGCAGGCGATATCGGGCTGGCGCAATTTACTGCGAAACAGCCGGGCGATCTGTTGCAACACTTTGTCACCTTCGGCATGGCCGAAGCTGTCATTGATATGTTTAAAGTGGTCGAGGTCGACCAGGATCAACGCCATCGGCAGCAGCAACTCGGGTTGTTGCTGCAAATAATGTGGCATGCTCTGATCAAGAAAACGCCGGTTGGCGAGACCGGTCAGCGCATCAGTATTGGCTTGGTTGTCTTTGCTGCGCTGCAACAAATCCATGCTGTGATGGCTACGTTCACGGAAGTGTTCATTGATGCCACAGGCCAGGATCAGCGTCAGTAAAGACGCCAGAAACCGGCTGCTTTCGGCAGCGCGGTATTGCGCTTGTCCCAGATCAGGCCCATACAACACCACCGCCAAAGTCAGCAACAACGCCAGATTCAGCCAAGTGCCGCGTTTGCGGCCGAGCAAACCATATAAAATCGGCGGAAATGGAAATACCCAATACAAGGCGGTACTTTCGAAGCCGCCATGCACCACCAGCCCCGTGACAAAAGCGGCGACCAGCACCCCTTCAACCAAACAGGCAGTTTCAAGCTGCTGGCTGGCGTGAAACCAGGCGGCATTCAGTAAAAAACTGAAAGCACAACCAAACAAAATAAACTGCAGCAGATAATCTTCACTCAACAAGTGACGCAAACCCAGCACCAGCATAATGGCGGAGGTGATGTAGCTGACGAACAGCAATATGTAGCGGCGACGATTTTGTTCAACCGACAACGCTTCGGCCAGGCTGGCGCGGGAGATGGGCACTAAGCAGTTTCCTTCCGCTGTGAATGTCCCCAGTATTGAGGAAAGCAGCGGTAAAACACAATGTCAGGCTGTGTTTTTTTTCAGCAGATAGCGATATGGCAGCGAACTGGTATCGCTGGCGAGTAATTCATGGTCCATAAAGCGGCAAAAAGCCGGAATATCGCGGGTCGTGGCCGGATCATCAGCAATGATCAGTAAGGTCTCACCGGTTTGCATTTTGCGGATAGTCAGCCGGGTCATCATCACAGGTTCCGGGCAACGTAAACCCAAAGCATCAAGTTGCTGGTCAGCATTGGAAAACACATCAGCAGCAGGGGACATCAGCAAAACTCCGGTCAAAGTCTAAAGGCGTTATCGTAACGATGCGTGCGACCGATTTCAAATATCGGCCTGCTAAAAAGCAAAGGCAGCCTGAGCTGCCTTTGTCATCCGGTCAAAATTGGGTTATTCGACGCGTTCAAACACAGTGGCGATACCCTGACCCAGACCAATACACATGGTCGCCAGGCCGTAACGGGCATCTTTGCTTTCCAGCACGTTAATCAGCGTGGTGGAAATGCGTGAACCGGAGCAACCCAGCGGGTGACCGAGCGCAATAGCACCGCCATTGAGGTTCACTTTAGTATCCATCACTTCCAGCAAGCCTAAGTCTTTCATCACCGGCAGTGCCTGTGCAGCAAAAGCTTCGTTCAGCTCAAAGAAGTCGATTTGGCTGATGTCGAGACCGGCCGCTTTTAACGCTTTTTTCGACGCCGGCACCGGGCCATAACCCATGATCGACGGGTCACAACCGGCCACACCCATGCCAATGACGCGGGCGCGGATTTTCAGGCCTAAAGCTTTGGCTTTGTCTTCGCTCATCACCAGCATGGCAGAAGCACCATCAGACAGCGCTGAAGATGTACCTGCAGTGACAGTGCCGTTGGCCGGGTCAAATACCGGACGCAGCGCGGCCAGGCTTTCGACTGTCGTTTCCGGCCGGATCACTTCGTCATAATCAAACAGCTTCAGCACGCCGTCGGCATCATGGCCTAAGGCTGGCAGAATTTCGGCTTTAAAACGGCCTTGTACTGTGGCTTCTTGCGCCAGACGATGCGAGCGGGCACCAAACTCGTCTTGCTGCTGGCGGCTGATGCCGTGCATTTTACCCAAGAGCTCAGCTGTCAGGCCCATCATGCCGGCCGCTTTAGCGACAGACACACCCAGACCCGGGTGGAAATCAACGCCGTGGGTCATCGGTACGTGGCCCATATGCTCCACACCACCGATTAAATACACTTCGCCCATGCCACACTGAATCGAGCGGACGGCATCATGCAGCGCCTGCATTGATGAGCCACACAGCCGGTTGACAGTGACAGCTGGTACAGAATGCGGAATACCGGCCAATAACGCAGCGTTACGCGCGACGTTAAAACCCTGTTCCAGCGTTTGCTGCACACAACCCCAGATCACGTCGTCAATTTCTTCCGGCGCCAGGCCCGGATTGCGTTCCAGAATGCCGCGCATCACATAAGCAGACAGTTCTTCCGCCCGTACGTTACGGAAAATACCGGCCTTAGAGCGGCCCATCGGCGTACGGATACAATCAACAATAACGGCTTGTTTCATTTTCAATTTCTCCGCCATTAAACCGGATAAAACACCTGGCCGCTCAAGGCCATGGCGCGGGTTTTGTCTGTGACCTGATAAATCTCACCCAGGTCGGCGTATTGGTCAGCCAGTGCCACGAAGTTGGCGAGGCCCATCGTATCGGCATAACGCAACGGACCGCCGCGGAACGGAGGGAAACCTAAGCCATAAATCAGGCCCATATCGGCTTCAGCTGCGGTGGCGACAATGCCTTCTTCCAGACAACGGATCGCTTCGTTAATCATTGGGATCATCGTACGGGCAATGATTTCATCGGCACTGAATTCACGCGGCGCAGCAGCGACGTTAGCCAGCAGGGCAGTTGCGGCCGGATCCAGGTCTTTTTTCGGTTTGCCTTTGGCGTCTTTGCTGTATGCATAGAAACCGAGGCCATTTTTCTGACCATAGCGGTTGGCGGCATACATCACGCTGACCGGGTCATTTTCAAGTTTAGCCATCCGGGTTGGGAAGCCGTCTGCCATCACGTCAGTACAATGATGTGCGGTATCGAGGCCCACCACGTCCAGTAAGTACGCCGGGCCCATTGGCCAGCCGAATTGTTTTTCCATCACTTTGTCGATTTGCGCGAAGCTGGCGCCATCGAGCAGTAATTTTGAGAAACCAGCGAAATACGGGAACAACACGCGGTTGACGTAGAAGCCAGGGCAGTCGTTGACGACAATCGGTGATTTACCCATTTTGGCCGCGTATGCGACTACGGCTGCGACTGTCGCATCCGAGGTATCTTTGCCACGAATGACTTCGACCAGTGGCATCTGGTGCACCGGGTTAAAGAAGTGCATGCCACAGAACCGGCTTGGGTCGGTCAGGTTGGCAGCCAGTAAGTTAATCGAAATGGTGGAGGTGTTCGACGTGATAATCGCATCAGCGGCTACCACAGTTTCAATTTCCTTCAACACTGCGCCTTTGATTTTCGGGTTTTCTACGACAGCTTCAACCACGATATCCACAGTTTTCACTGGTTCCAGCGACAAGGTCGGCTGAATTGATGCCACCACTTTGGCCATACCGGCAGCGTCGAGCTTTTTGCGCTCAACTTGTTTTCCGAGCAGCTTAATGGCTTCGCCCATACCCAGTTCCAACGCCTTGTCGTTGATATCTTTCATCACGACTGGCACGCCTTTGGAGGCGCTTTGATAACAAATGCCGCCACCCATGATACCGGCACCCAGCACTGCAGCTTTTTTGATGATTTTGGTCGCTTGTTTACCGGCTTGCTTGGCTTTGGCTTTGATCAGCTGGTCGTTCAGGAACAAACCAATTTGCGCGGTGGCTGCTGTAGTTTTCGCCAACTTGGCAAAACCGGCATTTTCCAGCGCAACAGCGCCAGCGCGGTCGAGGCGGGCGGCTTTCTCAATGGTTTCCACTGCCATCATCGGTGCCGGGTAATGTTTGCCGGCTTGGGCAAATACCATACCTTTGGCGGTGCTGAAGCTCATGATGGCTTCAGTTTTATTCAGTTTCAGCGGCTCGAGTTTGGCCTGACGTTTCTTGCGCCAGTTCAGGTTGCCGGCGATAGCGTCTTGTACCATCGACAATGCAGCTGCTGTTAATTTGTCCGGCGCAACGACTGCGTCAACAGCGCCTTCTTTTAACGCTTGCTCTGCGCCACGCTCTTTACCCGTGGTGATCCACTCCATCGCCGTGTCAGCACCGACGATGCGTGGCAGACGGGCAGTACCGCCAAAGCCTGGCATCAGGCCAAGCTTCACTTCCGGCAGACCGATTTTGGTGGTAGTGTCAGCGACGCGGTAGTCAGCAGTTAAAGTCCACTCACAACCGCCACCCAGTGCAAAGCCTTTGATAGCGCAGACCGTTGGTACCGGCAAATCTTCGGCCAGGTCAAACACGTCTGACGCTTGTTTAATCCATGGCACCAGTTGTTCTTCTGCTTGTTGGAAGGTGCCAAGGAATTCAGTGATATCAGCGCCGACAATAAAGGCGTCTTTGCCGCTGGTGTAAATCAGGCCTTTTAATGCGCTGTCTTTGTAGAGGATGTCGAGGGCCGCGCGGCAGTCCGCCAGCGTCTGCTGGTCGAATTTATTGACCGAGCCGGCCGCGTTAAAGGTAAACTCGGCAATACCGTCGGCAATGTATTGCACGGTAATGCTGGAACTCTGGTAGATCATGGATGTTCTCCTTCGTCGCGTAGGTGACAGATACTTTTGGGATCGTCGCAACAGGTCAGATGAGTCTTGTGCGCAAGCAGTGTGTCGCGGTTCAGGAAAAAATTCAACCGTTATTTAAACAAGCGTTTGAATCAGCCAGCGACAACCAACTAACTATAGGTGGATTTTCGAAACATGGGGCAATTGAAGTCCGGGTTTGCTGTGTTGGCGTTATGGTGTGGTGGTTTGCTTTTACCCGCACTGGCCGCGCCGTCAGATACCGTATTGCGCGAACGTTTTCTGCAGGCAGAGAAAAAAATTCACAAAGTACCGCTGTCGCAGGCGGAGAAAATGCTGCGCGATTTACATGCCTATCCACTGAAACCTTATATCGAACTGGAATATATCAGCCGCACGCTCAGTGATACCGCGGCGGTACAAAAATTTCTGCAGCAACATCAGGGCACTCCGCTGGAATGGCCGCTGAAAAAACGCTGGTTGTTATATCTGGCCGGCGTGCAGCTGACGCAGCCGTTTCTGAAACACTACCAGATGGGCACAGATACAGTGCTGGATTGTGCTGCGCTGCAACTACGGCTGTTAAATGAATCACCGGCGTCGGTGTGGCCTGATGTGACACATCTGTGGCTGGATGGCGAATCGTTACCAAAAGAATGTGACCCGTTGTTTAAACGCTGGCAAAAAGCCGGTCAACGTACGCCAGAAGTAGTATGGGCGCGACTGGTCAAAGCGGCAGACGGTGGCGATGACCGTATTATTCCGTACCTGCGAACTCTGCTGCCGGCCAAACTGCAATATCTCGGCGATAAATGGAAACAAGTGCTGGAAGAGCCTGCACTGGTCAGCCGGCAGAAGTTTTTGCCGCTGAAACATCCGTGGGAGCGCGAGATCCTGACCTTTGGCCTGAAAAAGCTGGTATGGAAAAAACCGGATCAAGCGCTGGCCGTCTGGGCGCGGTACGAAATGGACCCGCATTTCACTAAGGCACAACGTATCGATGTAGCCCGTAATTTTGCTATCGCCCTGGCCAGTAAAGATGACAGCCGTGCGGCCAAATTCCTGGCGATGGTGCCGGTGGAACTGAAAGACGATTTGTTCCTGCAATGGCAGATCACCTGGTACTTGCGCCAGCAACAATGGCAGCGAGTCATTGAAGTGTTAAACGAGTTACCGGAAGAAACCCGCAAAGATGACAGCTGGCAGTATTGGTTGGCGCGGGCCTATGAACAAAGCGGCAAGACTGAACAAAGCAAGCAGATGCTGACCGCACTGGCTGCAACCCGCGGTTATTATGGTTTTATGGCCGCAGCGAAACTGGGCTTACCGCCAAGTCTGGCGCACAAACCAGTACCGGTGACCAAAGAGCAGTATCAGGCGTTTCGCAAAAGTGACAGCATGCAACGGATGCGCGAGTGGGAGCTGCTGGGCCGGCCGAATGCCGCCAAACGCGAGCTGACCTTCCTGCAAAAATACGGCACGCCACAGCAGCAACTGAGTGCCGCCAAACTGGCCTATGACAATGGCTGGTATGACAGAGCGATTTTTGCACTGGCCGACGCTGGTTACTGGGATGATGTCGAAATGCGTTTCCCGATGGTTTACAACAAAGAAATTCAAAAACACTCGAAAGCGGCGCAAGTTGATCCAGCTTGGGCGATGGCGATCACCCGACGTGAAAGTTCCTTTATTCCAACGGCAAAATCGCCGGTCGGTGCGCAAGGTCTGATGCAAATCATGCCGCGCACGGCCAAGCATATCGCCGGCCGCAATGTCAAAGCAGAAGCGCTGTATAACCCTAATACCAATATTGATATGGGCACTGACTATCTGCGGTATTTGTTGCGTGCCAACGATAATAATCTGGTGTTTGCGACGGCCAGTTACAACGCTGGTTTTAGTAACGTCCAGCGCTGGATCCCAAAACATCGTCAGATGGAACTGGATGTCTGGATTGAAACGATTCCGTTTAAAGAAACCCGTGAATACGTCAAAGCGGTATTGGCCTATTACCAGATTTATAATATCCGGATGAATCAGGAACAGGATGTATTTGCGCCGCTGGCAACAATGAAAGTCGGGCAGACCGGCTGATTGCTACCGGTCTGACGTTTGCTGATTTTATGTTAATCTATTGCAAAAAACGAACAGGACATACCGATGCGCCCAGCATATCAGGCTCTATACGCCGCCCATTTGTTTGAACTGCAACAACGCACTAAGGCCGTCCTGGCGCGTGAGAGTCTGGATGCCCTGGTGATCCACTCAGGTCAGGCCAAGCGCCAGTTCCTTGATGATATGGATTATCCGTTTAAGGCCAATCCGTTATTCAAAGCCTGGTTACCGGTTGTCGACAATCCGCATTGCTGGCTGATTGTTGATGGCGTCAATAAACCCAAACTGGTGTTTTATCTGCCGGTCGATTTCTGGCACAAAGTGCCGGATGCGCCGAATGACTTCTGGTCTGGGTTTTTTGATATTCAGCTGATTGATAAACCGACCAAAGTGGAAAGTCTGCTGCCGTACGATAAAGCCAATGTGGCTTATCTCGGTGAGCAATTGGAGCTGGCGCGCGCGTTGGGATTTAGTCAGCTTAATCCGGAAGGCGTGCTGAGTTATCTGCATTATTTCCGTGGCTACAAAACCGATTACGAACTGGCTTGCATGCGCGAAGCTAATCGGATTGCAGTCGAAGGCCATCGCGCTGCTGAAGCATGTTTTCGCAATGGTGGCAGTGAATTTGATATTCAGCTGGCTTATCTGGCTGCCGTGCAGCAGGGCGAGAATGAAGTGCCGTACGGCAACATTATTGCGCTGAATGAAAACGCTGCGATTCTGCATTACACCGTGTTGTCGCGGCAAAAACCGGCGCAGCATCACTCGTTTTTAATCGATGCCGGCGCGTCTTTTCACGGTTATGCGGCCGATATTACCCGCACCTACAGCGCGCGGGATGATGAATTCCAGGCGCTGATCCACAGTATAAATGCGGTACAGCTGGCTTTAGTGGATACTTTAAAACCCGGCATCAAATACACCGAAGTGCATTTAAAATCGCATGAACTGATCGCGCAGGTGCTGGCAGACTTTGATTTCGTACAGTTATCGCCACAAGCCATCGTCGAAAGCGGCCTCAGCCGGACGTTTTACCCGCACGGCATCGGCCATCATCTGGGCCTGCAGGTACACGACGTCGGTGGTTTTATGGCGGACGAACGCGGCACCCATGTAGCGGCACCGGAAGATCACCCCTTCCTGCGCTGCACCCGTTTGATCGAACCGCGTCAGGTGTTCACCATCGAACCCGGCCTGTATTTTATCGATTCACTGCTGGCGGATCTAAAAGCAACCGAGCAGGGCAAGTACATCAACTGGCGCAAAGTGGATGCTTTCCGCCAATTTGGTGGTATCCGCATCGAAGACAACGTCATCGTGCATCGCGAACGCAATGAGAATATGACTCGGGATTTGGGGCTGGCTTAAGCAGATGTTTGGCAGGGGCTGAGCCCTTGCCAAACCTTCGAAAGCTGGTTGCTCTGAGTTCGCGACATTCTTGGCTAAGTGTGCCCTTTATATTGTGTTTCTGCGCGTGCTAGCTGACTAATTAAAGCTATTTCGCTTCAACTGTTGCTGCAGCCAGTGTGCAAATTCGGTTGCTTGGCCGAACCATGGTGTCAAATCCAGTCGTACAATGCCTTGTGCTGTGCTTAACCCCATACTCGGAAAGCTCTGAGCCTGAAGCTGTGACATCAGTTGCCTGGTTTGGCTGATATGTGCTGCCACGCCAGTTTGTAACATCTGTAGATACAAAGTGTCGAAATCGGTGGTTTTCAGCGCTAGTGCGCTCGCCAGCGCACTGAGTGTTTGCTGATCTGCGATCCGGCGACCTTGCTGATAATGTGCCTGCTGCAGCGCCGATAACATCGCCAAGCCTTTGCCGGCGAGTTGCTCGGCGGCTAGAATCGCGGCAATGGGCGGTGCAGAGTCAAACACCGCGCTATAGTCAGTCAATAAGCCATCGGTGTAAGCGGTACTAAATGGCTGTCCGGTTAATTTCGCAATGCGCAGATCATGCGGTTGCACAAATTGGCGCAATTCTGGGGTCACTTGTTGTCGTCTGCTACCTGTCATCATACCGCCGGCATGTAGCCTGATGGCCGAAAATTGTGCTGCAACTTCTATCAGTGGCGCGGCGCCATAACACCAGCCACACAGTGGGTCATATATGTAATGCAACATCGTCTTGTCCTCGCCAAATGCTGATGGGTTGCACAAGGCTTTCAATAAAAAAACCGCAAAGACAGAGCGCGAATGACTGACGTCTGCCATGCCAGGTAAAGGTTTATTTGTTGATCACCAATGCATTTCGCCTTTTTTCACTTTGGCGCCAATCTCTAAAGCAATGCCGAGTCCAGCCTGCGGGTAGGCTTGCTGCATCGCCTTGATCAGTGCTGCGCTATTTGCTGCGTGAGCCGCTTCTTGCTCAAAACGCTGCAAGTAATCACGGGTATAGCTGATGGTGGAAATATCTTCAGGAGTGCCAGGCAGCATATGTCCGGGGATCACCCGCTGTGGTTTTAGCGCAGATAACTCGTCCAGTTGTGCCAACCAAGCAGCCCGCTCTGTTGCGGTTTGGATATCTGCAGTCCAGACATGAAGTTGACCAAATACGGCAATATTCCCCAGTACAGTGCGGATTGAAGGAATATAGGTATAGGGACGATGCGCCAGCACACCACTGGTGCCGCGGACTTCAATGACTTGTCCATCGACGCTTAATTGATTGTTGTCCAGTAACTCCGGCAATAACACGGTCGCTGGGGCATTGGCGCCCAATTTCGGAGACCAGAAGGCTAATTTGGCAGCCATTTTACCTTTAATTTTTTCACGCACAGCGGCCGTGGTCACTAACTTAGCCTGCGGAAATTTCTGCTTTAATGCCGCAGCACCGAAGTAGAAATCCGGATCAGCATTACTAATCAAAATCGCCTTCAGGTTTTTACCACTATCTAATACATTTGCGGCAATGCGCAGCGCATCGGCTTGGCTAAATCCGCTATCAATCACGACGGCTTCGGTAGTGCCAGTCACCAAAGTCGCATTCACATGAAAGCTATGAGCTGATGCGTTATACACCTGCAGTTGTAATGGCGGATTTGTTGCGTTGCTCGTTGCAGCAATGGTTGCAGCACTAAATACTAAGGGGGTAAACAATGCAAATTTGGTAAAAGATTTCGAAAAATTCATACGGCTCTCCGCGGTGGTTAGGGTCGGGTGTTACTTTAATTGCGCCGAATTAATTGATAAAGTTCTCTTCAGTTGAATGATTATTGCATGGATCGATTGAATGGACCGTCTTACCGCCACTCAGGTGTTTGTTGAAGTCGCTGATCGCCAGAGTCTGACCGCTGCTGCCGAGCATTTAGAGATGTCGACAGCCATGGTAAGCCGCTATTTAGTGGCAATGGAAACCTGGTTTGACGCCCGGTTATTGCATCGAACCACCCGTAAAGTGACGCTGACCGATGCAGGGTTCGCGGCTATGCCTGCGTGCCGGCAGCTGTTGGAATTGGCAGCTGATGCACAACATCTGGCCGCAGAACGTTCGCGTGAACCGGCAGGCTTGTTGCGCATCACCAGTGCGGGTTCCTTTGCGGAAACCCAGCTAACGCCGGCACTGATCGCCTTTCAGCAGCAGTATCCACAGGTTGAAATTGCATTATCGGTGGCGGATAAAACTACGGATTTAGTCACCGATCGGATAGACCTGGCCGTGCGCATTACCAACCAGCTCGCTCCGAGTCTAATCGCGCGGCCATTGGCCGTGTGCCGCTCCGTGCTTTGTGCATCACCAGCCTATATTGCCCAATACGGTCAGCCACTGCAGATCACAGATCTCAGTGCTCATCGCTGCATTTCACATGCATTTGGCACTGGCGCCAGCTATCGGTTTCAGCGCAGTCAAGAAGTGCTGGAAGTGCCTGTGGAATGGAGTTTTCATACCAATGAAACTGCCATTTTACGTCGGGCAGTATTAAGTGGCGGTGGCATTGGCATGTTGCCGACCTATTATATCGGTGATGACCTAAGTTCTGGCCGGTTGGTCAAGTTACTGCCGGCAGAAACGCCGGAACACTTTGGAATTTATGCCGTATATCTTTCCAGGCAACATCAATCGCTGGCGCTGCGGTTACTGGTCGACTTTCTCGTAAAACGCTTTAGCGGAGAATTACCGCCTTGGGACGTCATGTCTTGACTTGGCTAATCACTGTCAAGCGAAGAGAGCCGAACTGGCCGTTGGCTGCCAACAACTGCAAACGGCCTTGGTTCAAAGGAAAAACGCGCTGACCTGGAACAGCCGTTCCACTTCACCGATGTGTTTTTTGTCGACCAGGAACAAAATCACATGGTCGTCGGTTGCGATGACGATATTGTCGTGTGCGATCAGCACCTCCTCGCCGCGCACGATGGCGCCGATGGTGCAGCCCGGTGGCAGTTTCACTTTGCCGATGGTTTGGCCGACCACTTTGGAAGTCGTGCTGTCACCGTGCGCAATGGCTTCGATCGCTTCAGCCGCGCCACGGCGCAGTGAGTAGACATTGACGATGTCGCCGCGCCGCACGTGGGTCAGCAATGCCGATATGGTCGCTTGTTGTGGTGACACCGCGATATCGATTTCGCCGCCCTGCAGCAGGTCAACATAAGCGCTGCGTTTAATCAGCACCATGGTTTTTTGCGCGCCCATCCGTTTAGCCAGCATCGCCGACATGATGTTGGCTTCGTCGTCGTTGGTCACGGCAAGGAACACATCTACTTCGTCGATACTTTCTTCTTGTAACAGCTCCGGATCTGAAGCGTCGCCGGCGTAAACCACGGTGTTTTCCAGCGCACTGGATAAATATTCGGCCCGCTCTTTACTGCGTTCGATCAGCTTAACGCTATGCGTTTTCTCCAGCGCCTTGGCGAGGCCATAACCGACGTTACCGCCGCCGGCGATCATGATACGGCGGTAGCTGTTTTCCAGCTTCTGCAGTTCGCTCATCACGGCGCGGATATGTTTAGTCGCGGCGACAAAAAACACTTCATCATCGGCTTCGATGATCGTGGTGCCAATGGGTTTAATGGCATGACCGCGCCGGTAAATGGTCGCGACCCGGGCATCAATATGCGGCATGTGCTCTTTTAGCGTCGACAGGGCATGGCCGACCAGCAAGCCACCATAATAAGCTTTGACTGCGACCAGACTAACTTTACCACCAGCAAATTCAACTACTTGCAGTGCGCCAGGGTAGTCGATCAGCCGGCGGATATAGTCGGTAACTAAGGTTTCCGGCGCAATAAAGTGGTCGACCGGTAAATCGTCTTTGTTAAACAGCTTGTCGCGGTATTTGATGTATTGGTTGGTACGAATACGCGCCACTTTGGTTGGTGTATTAAAAATGCTGTAGGCAACCTGACAGGCGACGATATTTACTTCGTCGCTGTTCGTGACCGCGATAATCATATCGGCATCTTCGGCGCCGGCTTTTTTCAGAATATCCGGGTGTGCACTGTGGCCATGCACCACCTGCAAGTCAAATTTGTCCTGCAGTGCTCGTAGTTTCTCGGCATTGATATCGACGACAGTGATGTCGTTTTCTTCACCGACCAGATTCTCTGCCAGCGTCGCACCGACCTGACCTGCACCTAAGATAATGATTTTCATGCAATCGCCTTTTTCTGCAATTTGGCGTAGAAGAAGCCATCGGCCTGCGCTTGGCCCGGAAATAACTGCCATTCACTGGCGGTATGGCTGGCGCTGAGCGGGATGGCTTGTGCATCCGGCTGCGCATCAAGAAAGCGTTGTACCTGCAGCTGATTTTCGTCAGGTAACACACTACAGGTTGCGTACAGTAACACACCACCGGGTTTCAGCGTTGGCCAGACCGCCGCCAGAATTTGTTGCTGTAACAACGCCAGCGCAGCGATATCTGGTTTTTTCCGCAGCCAACGGATATCCGGGTGGCGACGAATCACGCCGGTAGCCGAGCAAGGCACGTCCAGCAAAATGCGGTCAAACAGCTGACCATCCCACCATTGGCCGGGTTCGGCAGCATCGGCGGCTTTAATCACCGCTTCATGGCCTAGCCGCGCCAGATTTTCCCGCACCCGCACCAGTCGGGCCGGATCTTTATCCAGCGCCAGAACGCGCGCTTCCGGTGCCAATTCCAGCAGGTGACCAGTTTTACCGCCCGGTGCGCAGCAGGCGTCGAGAATGAATTCACCATTTTCCGGTGCCAGAAACTTCGCCGCATACTGTGCAGCTAAATCCTGCACGGCAAAAAAGCCCCAGACATAACCGGGCAATATAGTGACGTCACACGCCTTGTCGAGCAGGATCGCCTGCGGCATCTCCGGGACTGGCTGACTAAAGCCAATCTCCATCGCCGTTAAATCTGCGGTGAATTTCTCGACTGAGCAGCGTTTGGTATTCACCCGCAGCCACAGCGGCGCTTTTTGTTGGTTAGCGGCGATAATCTCCAGCCATTGCTGGGGATAGGCTTGTTGCAGCGCCTGTACCAGCCAGGATGGATGATTGGTTTGTACAGAGAGCGGCGCGTCGGCGAATTCAAACAATTCCGGCTGACGCTGGACTGAACGCAATACGCCATTGATCAGCTTGGTCATCGACTGACCTTTTAAGTACCGCGCGGCTTCAACGGTTTCACCAACGGCGGCATGGTCCGGAATACGTAAGAACTTCAGCTGATAAATGCCGAGATAAATCAGAAACTGCAATGGACGCAGCTGCTTGACCAGCGGTTTGCTCATTAGTTGCTGACAAACAAAATCGAGTTGTGGCAGCTGGCGCATCAGGCCAAAACACATTTCCTGCAGCAGGGCTTTGTCGGCTGGATTGTTGAATAACAGCTGAGCTTTGGGTAAGACGTCGGATAACGATTTGCCTTGATCAACCACCTGATAACACAGGGTGGCGGCGGTCGCGCGTAAGTTTGCGCTCATTGTGGCTGTTCCGGTGTAGCTTGCAGTTGTTGACCAACCTGGAACCAGTCGGCGCGACCATTCAGGAAGTCCACCACCGCCATGGCTTTTTTACCCGGCGGCTGCAGCTGCTCAATCACCAGCAGGCCGTCGGCAGTGCCAATGGCGATACCTTTTTTGTCGACTCGTACCACCTGACCTGGTTGCGCTGTACCCGCTTCAGTCCGGGCTTGCCAGACTTTCAGCTGTTGTGTCGCCAGCTGTAAATAACTGACTGGCCATGGATTAAACGCGCGGATCTCACGTTCAAGTGCGACGGCAGTTTTGCGAAAATCGAGCTGCGCTTCTTCTTTGCTGAGTTTTTCGGCGTAGTTGGCGGCGCTGTCTTGTTGCGGTTCGGCTTTCGCCTGTAACGCAGGGAGGTCTTGCAGCGCTGCGACCAGCGCTTCTGGCCCGACGACGGCCAGCTTTTCATACAATGTGGCGCTGGTGTCGGTGGCTTCAATGGGCATCGTTGCGATGCTTAACATGGCGCCGGTATCGAGACCTGCATCCATTTGCATAATTGTAACGCCGGTTTTTGCGTCGCCGGCCCACAGCGCTCTTTGGATTGGGGCCGCACCGCGCCAGCGCGGCAGCAATGAGCCATGCACATTGATACAGCCCAATTTTGGCGTATCGAGCACCACTTGCGGTAGGATCAGGCCATAGGCAACCACGACCATCAGGTCAGCATCAAGCGCGGCAAGTTGTTGCTGCGCCGGTGCCTTTTTCAGTGACTTCGGCTGGAACACCGGAATGTTGTGAGTCAGGGCAAGCTGCTTGACCGGGCTGGCCTGTAACTGCTGGCCACGCCCAGCCGGACGGTCCGGTTGGGTATAGACTGCAATGACCTTGTGATCAGAATCGAGCAGGGCCTGCAGATGGCGGGCAGCGAAATCCGGCGTGCCGGCGAAAATAATACGAAGCGGTGTGGTCACGGAGATTCCTGTCAGGCTTTAGCGGCGCGGGCTTGTTTTTCCAGCTTTTTCTTAATGCGATCGCGTTTTAACGGCGACAGATAGTCGATAAACAGTTTACCGACCAGGTGGTCCAGCTCGTGTTGCAAACAAATAGCCAGCAGGCCGTCTGCTTTGACTTCAAACCAGTTGCCGTCGGTGTCCTGTGCTTTTAACGTGATTTCAGCCGCCCGTTCAACATTGGCGTAGTTTTGCGGTACTGACAGACAACCTTCTTCATAGGTGGTGTCACCGCTCTTTTCAGTAATTTCCGGGTTGATAAATACCTGAGGCTGGTTGCGATCTTCAGACAGGTCGATCACCACCACACGCTGATGCACGTTGACTTGCGTGGCTGCCAGACCAATGCCGTTTTCGGCATACATGGTCTCCAGCATATCAGCAACTAACTGGCGGGTTTCTGCGGTTACTGCCGCAACAGGTTTGGCAATCGTCCGCAGACGCTCGTCGGGATAATGTAAAACGGTTAGAACAGCCATGGCACCTACAAAATTATGCTTTGTGAATATATCTGTGTTATGGTTCAATTTTAGCCATTAAATCGCTGTAATAACAGCTTCCTATGCATTCTGTGCAATAATTACTGCAGTTCCGGGCCGAAGGAAACTGGCATGCTCAAAACAATAACAAGCTCAATCGCCGCCCTGTTGTTCTGTCTGACGACATCTGTCTCAGCAGATATTCTCGCTATAAAGCCTGATGCTCCCAAGAGTTACACTGTCAAACAAGGGGATACTTTGTGGGACATTTCTGGTTTATATCTGCAACAACCCTGGCTGTGGCCACAGCTGTGGAAGCTCAATCCTCAGGTGGAAAATCCACACCTGATTTATCCCGGTGACGTGTTGAGTCTGAGTTATGATCAGGATGGCCGGCCGATATTGTCGGTTAATGGTAACGCTATCAAAGTGTCACCGGCAGCGGCTGATGGTACCGCCACTCAGGGCATTCGGAAATTATCGCCACAGGCCCGTAAATCGTTAAAAAACACCAAAGCAATCACGACTATCCCGCTGATGATGATTCGGCCATTTCTGACCTATGAGCAGTCGTTGTCGGCGGAACAGATTGACGGCCTGCCTTATGTACTAGGTGCGGATGATCACGTGAAAAATGCCAGCCAGGGACACATTCTGTATGTGCGTGGTCAATTGCAACAAGACGCGGCATACGGCATTTATCGCAAAGGGAAAGCCTATATCGACCCACAGACCGAAGAGATCCTCGGATATGAAACTATTCTGGTTGGTACGGCCCGCGCATTCCGTGCCGGCGGCGCTGAAGTCGATCAGCCCGCGTCGGTGGCTGTGCTGGATGTGAAACAAGAAATCCGCCAAGGTGACCGCTTAATTCCTGCTGCGGACGGGCAAAGCCTGCCAGCGTTTTTTATGATGCGAAAACCAGAGCAGCCTTTATCCGGAACTATTATCGACACCACTTCAGATCTGCGGGAGTTTTCCAGCTGGGATATTGTCGTGTTGAATAGAGGCCAGCAGGATGGATTAAAAGCGGGTTATATGTTTTCGATTTCGCGTCAGTCACCCACAGTGGTTGATTCGAGCCGTGGACCTGTTTATATGTCAGATGCATCGAAATATCAAAAGCTTATGGGTGGTCTTGACGGTGACCGCATCGAGATGCCAAAAGAGCAAATCGGTGAGCTGATGGTGTTTAAAGTGGCAGAACGCACCAGCTTTGCTATCGTCACAGGAACGAAAAAACCAATCCGGGTCGGCGACATTATCGGCGACCTGTAATCTTTCACCCGAGGCCATTGCGGCATCGCAGCTGCCAATGTGACGGGTAGGCCAATAGGGGGAGATCATGGACGGTCTCAACTGCTGGCTGCGACTGATGGCGGTGCCGGGGCTGGATGTCAGCAAACTGGCGACGCTCAGTCCGGCCATATCAATCGCCGAGCTGTGTCAGGCATCCACATTTCAGTTGCAGCAACTGGGTCTTTCCGGCGCGCAGAGCTTGCATCTGCAACAATCGCAGAACAAAGCTGATGCGGCGCGACGTTGGCTTGAAGCCAGCCCCAACCACTGGTTTATGCCTTATACCGACCCGCGTTATCCGCCTTTATTAAATCAAATCAAACATCCGCCGTTGGGATTGTTCGGTCATGGCGATGCGACTGTGCTGGGTAAACCGCAAATCGCTATAGTCGGCAGTCGTAGACCGACGCCCGCCGGACGACAGCTGGCGCTTGAGTTTGCCGCTGAGTTGGCAGCGCTTGGCTTTGTGATCACCAGCGGTCTGGCGCGTGGCATCGATGGTGCAGCGCATCAGGGCGCCTTGCGCGTGCAAGGGCAGACCATCGCTGTGATGGGACATGGCTTATGTTATGTTTATCCGCCACAGCATCAGGCATTACATCAGCAAATCACTGAGCATGGCGCTGTGCTGTCAGAGTTTATGCCGCAACAGCACGCAAAACCGGAGTTTTTCCCAATCCGTAACCGGATTGTGGTGGGCTTAAGCCTTGGTACTTTAGTGGTTGAGGCTGCGGAAAAAAGCGGCTCGCTGATTAGTGCGCATTATGCTGCCGACTACAATCGTGAAGTGTTTGCCATCCCAGGATCGATCCGTAATCCGCAAGCAGCTGGTTGTCACGAGCTCATTCAGCAGGGCGCTAAACTAACCCGTTCGGTCGCCGATATCGTAGAAGAGTTGGCACCTCAGCTTGTTGCCGGTTTAATCCGCAGCTCGGTTGAAAAAAATAGTTGTTTGCCGCACTTGTCCGACGATAGCTTGTTAGCTAACGTAGGAGATGAGGCAACTGCAATAGACCTGATTGCAGATCGCGCAGCAATGCCGGTAGCCGACGTAACCATTGCCCTGCAACAGCTTGAATTAAGTGGTGCAGTGGCAGCCGTACCTGGTGGCTACATTCGAGTGAGGGGGCCTAGTCATGTTTGATATCCTCGTCTACCTGTTTGAGAATTACATCCACAACGAATCGGAAATTTACGTCAACCAGGCCGATTTGACCAAAGAACTGGTCAAAGCCGGATTTCACGATGATGACATCTTCAAAGCCCTGCGCTGGCTGGAAAATTTATCCCAGCTGCAAGAAAGTCATGTTAAACCTTATCTAACCAAAACCACGTCGACGGCAGTGCGGGTTTATACGCCGCAAGAGCTGCAAAAGCTTGATGCTGAATGTCGGGGGTTTTTGCTTTTCCTGGAACAAATCAATGTGTTGGATTTGCCAACCCGGGAAATGGTGTTGGACCGCGTAATGGATTTGGATAGCGCAGAAGTCAGCCTGGAAGATCTGAAATGGGTGGTGTTGATGGTGCTGTTTAATGCCCCCGGGCATGAATCGGCTTATGCCCAGATGGAAGATCTGATTTTTGAAGAACCTACTGGGTTGCTACATTAGGCCAGAAAAAGCGTTATTGGACAGTCGTAGTCACGCCGGTTTAGCCGGCGTTACTTTTTTCACGTGGGTCTGTGCGATAATGACTAACCCGTACCAAATGGGCTGACGTATGTCCGACCAACCTTTATTTGCCATTCCCGAACACAAACAGCTTTGTCCTTTATGCCAGCACGAGTTGGTGATGAAATCCGGCAAGCATGGCCCGTTTTTGGGTTGTAGCAATTATCCCGCCTGCAGTTATATTCAGAACCTGCACCCACACGAAAGTACCGTCGTTAAATTACTGGACGACACGCCATGCCCGAGTTGCGGTTCGGCGCTTGCGGTCAAAAATGGTCGCTACGGCATGTTTATCGGATGCAGTAATTTTCCGGAGTGTCATTTCATCGTGCATGAAGAACCGGTGATAGTAGACGACGTGCAATGCCCGCAATGTCAGATTGGTCAACTGGTCGAACGTACCAGCAAATACGGCAAAACCTTTTATGGCTGCAATCAATATCCGAAATGCGATTTTGTGTTGAATTTCAAGCCTGTAGCCGGTACTTGCCAGAGTTGTGGTTTTAATTTGCTGGCGGAGAAACCAGGGGCAAATGGCGTCAAGTTGATTTGCGCCAGTCGTAAATGCCAGACGGTACAGCAACCCTAATGGCAAAAGAAAAGGCCCGCATGGGCCTTTGTTCTGTGAGCTATTTAGCGCGTTCGCGCAGTTTGGTGGCCATTTCTGCCACTTCCGGAAAACTGCTTTCAGGCAGCAATGCACTTAAGGTGCTAAAGCGCTCTGACAATTCCTTTGCAGTTGCTCCACAAATGTTGATATGCCCCATCTTACGGCCAGCTCTTTTGGTTTTGCCGTACCAGTGAAGATGGCAGGATGGCAGGCTAAGGATCGCCGGATTAACAGCGTCTTCGCCGAGAATGTTTACCATCACCGTTGGCCGCACCAGTGCAGTACTGCCAAGTGGCAGGCCACAGACAGCGCGCAGATGGTTTTCGAACTGGCAGGTGTCAGCACCTTGTTGCGTCCAGTGTCCTGAGTTATGGACCCGGGGGGCAATTTCATTGACCAGTAACTGATCACCGACCTGAAAAAACTCCAGCGCGAGCACGCCAACGTATTGCAGCTGACGAGCAACAGCGTCGAACATTTGTTTGGCTTGTTGTTGCAGAGCAGCCTCAGATGGCAGTGCCAGTGATACTGACAGTACACCATTGACGTGGTGGTTTTCAGTCAGCGGATATACCACTGTGTCGCCATGTTCATTACGTGCACCGACCAAACTGACTTCGCGGTCAAACCTGACAAACTGTTCAGCAACAATGGCTTGCGGCAAGCTGTGATCGGCACCTGCCATAAACGCTGCGATGTCGGCCCAGATTAAAGCGGCATCCTCAAGGTGCTTTAACCGCCATTGCCCTTTGCCATCGTAACCAGCCAACGCACTTTTTAATACCAGTGGTAAACCCAGTTCATTAATAGCCAGCATGAACTCAGTTTCAGTCTGCACAATACGGTAGCCTGCGTTGGCGACGCCAGCTGCATCCAGCAAGGCTTTTTCCTGACGACGGTCACCACCGGCTTTAATGGCGGTGCTGTTGGGTTTGAATTTCCCGCTGGCTTCACACACGGCTTGCACCGGATAGGGGATATGTTCAAATTCTGAGGTCACCACGTCTGCAGCAGCCACTGCCTGTTCCAGAGTGAGTGGATAGATTTCACCGGTCACCGGATGTTGTACTTTGGCAGAATTCACATCATACGCTGTGACGTGCAGGTTCAGCGGCGCGCCAGCCAGTGCCATCATCCGTGCTAGTTGTCCGGCGCCCATGACTAATACGTTCATCATGCTTCCTCGGCTGGGTTCGGGTGCGCCAGCACGGAGTCGGTTTGTTCTTTGCGAAATGCGTCAATTTTTGCCAGCAGGCTGTCATCACTGGTCGCCAGAATCTGTGCAGCTAATAAACCAGCGTTTGCCGCACCGGCATCACCAATCGCCAGGGTGCCAACTGCAACACCTTTTGGCATTTGCACGATAGACAATAATGAATCAATACCTTTTAACGCTTTGGATTGAACCGGTACGCCCAGTACCGGCAATGAAGTGAAGGCTGCAGCCATTCCCGGCAGGTGAGCGGCGCCGCCGGCACCGGCAATAATCACCTTTAAACCGCGGCTGGCGGCGTTACCGGCATACTCAGCCAGTAAGTGCGGGGTGCGATGCGCAGAAACAACAGTGGTTTCATAAACGATGCCGAATTTATCTAACATGTCTGCTGCGTTTTTCATGGTAGGCCAATCGGATTTGGAGCCCATAATGATACCGACTTTCATTGCTGTTTCCTCAAAACCGCCAGGTGCTGGCATAATAGGGCGCTATTATAGCCATCTGGCCGTTGCCAGGAAAATTTTTCACCAGTGTCTTCTGCCGGAGGCACCAAACGGGAGCCGATATGTCTGTTGATAAACATGCCGTCAAAGCTTTTTTACTGCAGCTGCAAGAGCAGATTTGCGCGGCACTGACAGCCTCCGATGGCGCTGCTGGTTTTGTCGAAGACAGCTGGGACCGCGCTGAAGGTGGTGGCGGACGCAGCCGGGTTTTGACCAAAGGCGCGGTGTTTGAGCAAGCTGGCGTGAATTTCTCCCATGTCTTTGGTGACAAAATGCCTGCTTCGGCGACGGCGCACCGGCCTGAACTGGCTGGTCGGCGCTTTGAAGCCATGGGCGTGTCGCTGGTCATTCACCCGAATAATCCTTATGTACCTACCAGCCACGCCAACGTGCGGTTTTTTATAGCTGAGAAAGACGGTGAAGATCCAGTCTGGTGGTTTGGTGGCGGTTTTGATCTGACGCCGTTTTATCCATTCGAAGAAGATGTGCGGCACTGGCACCAGGTCGCATTTGATTGCTGCGCGCCTTTTGGTGCGGATGTATATCCGAAATACAAAGCCTGGTGTGATGAATACTTTTATCTGAAACACCGGGGTGAAACCCGTGGTGTCGGCGGTTTGTTTTTTGATGATTTAAATCAGTGGGGATTTGAGCGTAGTTTCGCGTTTATGCGAGCTGTCGGCGAAGCCTTTATCACCGCCTATCAGCCGATTGTCGAGCGGCGTAAGCAGACGCCCTTTACCGATGTACAGCGTCAATTCCAGCTATACCGCCGTGGCCGTTATGTCGAATTTAATCTGGTTTTTGACCGCGGCACCTTATTTGGTTTGCAAAGCGGTGGTCGGACTGAATCGATCCTGATGTCGATGCCACCGCTGGTGCGCTGGGAATATGGTTTTGTACCAGCAGAAGGTTCTGCAGAGGCGCTGTTGTATCAGCGCTATCTGCAGCCACAGGACTGGCTCGGTATCAGTCGTTAAGGGTGTTTAACGTGGCTGGCCCTGTTCATCCCGATTGATCATGTGGCTCGCCAATTGGCCTAAGGCTTCGCTTAAGCCACCGCGCAGGACCGGATCTGCCACTATTTCAGCCAGCGCCTGGTTCATACAGAACATCCACTGGTCGCGCAGCGTCGGATTGACAGTAAAAGGCATATGGCGCATCCGCAGTCTGGGGTGACCATATTTTTGTTCAAACAAACCGGGGCCGCCAAGCCAACCCGACAAAAACTCAAAGAACTTTTGTCGGATGGTATCCAGTGGCAGTGGATGAATCGCATAGAGTTCGGCCGCTTCCGGCGCTGTGGCCATGATATCGTAAAAGCGGTTCGCCAGACGGCGGGTCGCGTCTTCACCACCGATCAGTTGATACGGTGTTTGTTGCGGTGTCGGGTGTGCAGGATTTTTTGGCGACAACATTTGAATTAACTTCTTTAGCATGATGGGAGCTTCGTTGTGGATCGATATGCCGTCTTTGGTCATCCGATAGGACATTCCAAATCTCCGCTGATCCATCGCTGGTTTGCCGAACAAACCGGTCAGGTTCTAACGTATGAGGCGATTTTAGCACCGCTCGATGGCTTTGCCGACAGCTGGCTGCACTTTGTTGCAGAGGGGGGGCGTGGGGGCAACGTCACTGTGCCATTTAAAGAGCAGGCTTTTGCTTTAGCGCAGGTGCTGAGTAAGCGGGCTCAACTGGCTGGTGCAGTGAATACTTTATATCTGGATGAGCAACAACGCTTATGTGGCGATAACACGGATGGTGCAGGTTTAGTAGCCGATTTACTGCGCCAGGATGTGTTGCTGGAAGGGGCTAATGTGTTGCTGCTAGGGGCCGGTGGCGCTAGTCGCGGCGTGATTCAGCCATTGCTTGATGCAGGGGCTGCACGTATTCATTTGGCTAACCGGACCGTGCCCAAAGCGCAGCAAATCGCACAACTGTTTGACTCGCGCGTCAGTGCCGGCAGTTATGCCGAAGTGCCGAAAGAGCGCTGGCATTTACTGATCAATGCGACGTCGAGTGGTTTACAGGGAGAACGCCCGCCATTACATGAACAACATCTCGAATATTGCCAGTTGGCCTATGACATGTTGTATGGCGCCGAACCTACGCCGTTTTTACAGTGGTGCCATCAACAAGGGGTGCCACAAACTGCGGACGGTTTAGGCATGCTGGTATCGCAGGCCGCAGAGAGTTTTACTATCTGGCGTGGTGTGCAACCAGAAGTTGAACCGGTATTGTTGAAGTTACGGGAGCTGTTGCGCGGATGAACCAACAACTGATCTTTAACCATGACTATCAGTTTGACGAAACGTGCATGGCTGTCCGCTGCTCTGTACTGCAAGGCGGGTTGCGCAATACGGTGTTTATCCGCATGCCGGAAGGCTGGACGGCAGCAGCCTGGTTAGTGCAAGTCCGGGAAGACGCTTTCTTTTGGGAAGATGAGATCGAACTGGCGTTAAAGCGCGAACAGCTCGACCCGGATGGCAACCTGTGGCTGGATGGTTCAGTCTGAAAACACAGAGTCTAATCTTTGCTTCTATATAGTGATAGTGGCTTTTTGATCTCGCCACTATATAGAAGTAGTTACTTAGTTCGTTTCCGCCAGATACTCGTTTTTCAACACGACATAGTTTTGCGCCGATGCTGACAAAAAAGCCCGCTCTGCATCATTGAGTGGCCTTGCTTGTTTGACTGGGCTGCCTACATATAAGTAGCCGCTTTCCAAACGTTTGCCTGGGGGGACTAAACTGCCGGCGCCAATAATTACATCATCTTCCACAATAGCATCGTCCATCACGATAGCGCCCATGCCGACCAGAATACGATTGCCGAGACGGCAGCCATGTAACATACATTTATGACCCACCGTGACATCGTCGCCAATAATCAGTGGTGAACCATCAGCATTCTTACTACTCGGGCGCGACACGTGTAATACAGTGCCATCCTGTATATTGGAACGGGCGCCAATCCGGATAAAGTTCACATCACCGCGCGCCGCAACCAGAGGCCAAATGCTGACATCATCTCCTAAGACGATATCGCCGGCTAAAACTGCTGATTCATCAACATAAACATTGGCACCCAGTGCCGGACTCACACCTTTATATGAACGTATCGACATCTTAAACTCCTCATCTGCTGCGGAATTATGCGACATTTGTGTATAAAAAACACCTTTCGTTGAAATTTCACCCGAACGATCGCAAAAGTGTAACTTTTCTCAAATTTAGTCTTGCGCGAGTTTTAAAACGACCTATAATGCGCGCCATGCCGACGGGGTGAAGCGAAACGCGAAACGCCGGGTGAGTTTGAAAAGTGAAAAATAGTCGATAAAAAGACGCTTGACACGAATTAAAAACTGACTAAAATGGCCGCCTCGCAGCGAGGTTGGGGTGAAAGCCTCGAAATCGCAAGTGAGGTAAGTAGGTTGAGCAGAGTAGTTTATTTAAATAGTAAATTTCTCTGCTTGACTTAAAATCTGGGAAGTGTAAGATACGCCTCCCGCTTCGAAGTCGAAGCACGCTCTTTAACAATTAGCAATCAATCATCTGTGTGGGCACTCGTTGAAGATGTATCGCATGATACGAATAAATCTTCAGTTGAGTGACTATATAGTCAATTTATTTAGTCAGTAAACTGAGCAGCTGTTTCGGCAGCAAAAAACTTTTAATTGAAGAGTTTGATCATGGCTCAGATTGA
>NZ_JBHLXP010000003.1:824613-921910 GCF_042432165.1 Rheinheimera tilapiae | reverse complement strand
AAACCAACTGTTTTGCTCTGCTGGCTGTCACACAGCGACGGAACAATCCCGAGCTCCGCGAGGGATATCAAGGCTCCCAATAAAGCCAAAGGGCCCACTCAGTCGAGCGGGCCTTTTTGCTTTATGGCATCCTGACGGTTTACTCCACGTAGAGTAGTAAAGCGAAGCCGGTGTTTAAGAACGCAACCAATGTTGCGTTCTTCTGGCTGTCACACAGCGGCTGAGCACACCCGAAGCACCGCGAGGGTGCAGACTCCCACGAAGCCGCGGTGGTGAATTGCAGGACGGAAACAGGTTTGCTCTGCTGGCTGTCACACAGCCGATTGAGCACACCCGAAGCGCCGCGAGAGTGCAGACTCCCACGAAGCCGCGGTGTTGAATTGCAGGACGCAAACAGTTTTGCTCTGCTGGCTGTCACACAGATGATGAGCAATCCCGAGCTCCGCGAGGGATATCAAGGCTCCCAATAAAGCTAAAAGCCCCAGTTTTTCGACAGGGGCTTTGTCGTTTATGGCCTGTCAGGCTATTTCCCGGCACTGATGTCGTACTGTGGCTACCCAATACGATTAGTACCGTGAAGCTCGGGTTAAAAAGCAAGCTAACGCCATCAGCTCTGCGGAGCGCATCACCGTTCCCAATAAAGCAAAAAGGCCCACTCAATCGAGTGGGCCTTTTACTTAGTGTCTTCGCAACGAACAGTAGTTGATCAGAACTGATAACTGGCGGTCAGACTAATTTGCCGGCCACGCAGGTTGTATTGTGTGGTGTCGGTGTAGTCACTGCTGGCGCTTGGGTCAAACGGCGGGTCGCGATCCAGCAGGTTCTGCACGGCAAAGCTGATTTGTGTATTAGCAATACCGCGGTAGCTCAGCTGGCTGTCCCATTGGGTGAAGCTGTTGATATCGTTGTGCAGGCCCGGGTTACTAGCGGTAGTCGCCACTTTTTGCTGATAGCCGCTGCTAAAAGCGGCGGTCAGGCTGGCTTGCCAGTCGCTGTGTTGCCAAATCAGGCTGTTGTTACTCTTCCATGCCGGTAAAGCACCAAATTGATTATTGCCCGCGCCTTTCAGCACCGGTTGCCCGGCCACCAGCGCTTGTTTGTAATCCAGCAGATGTGACCAAACCGTTTTCAGGCTCAGGCTATGACCATTGCTCAGTTCAAAGCGGTAGTTAAAGTCGATATCTATACCACGGGTGTCGCGGCTACCCTGATTGGTATATTGGTTTTTCAGGATCTGTAAGCGGCCCTGCGCATCACGCAGAATGCGGTCGGCATACAGTTCCGGATGATCAACTACATATTGCGCGCTGTCGCCGGCGATAATGTCCTGCTGTTCGATGCTGAATACATCAACGCCCACACTGCCTTGTTTGCTGAATGACCAGATCACACCAGCATTGCTGTTGGTCGAGCGTTCCGGTTGCAGCAGTGGGTTGCCGCCCCGGACTTGGGTATAGCCTCGACGACTGCCAGGTTCCAGCGGATCTTTCGGGTCAATCACAGTGCCGTAGCTGATAGTATTGCTGTCGGCGATTTCCGGTAAAGACGGTGCACGGAAACCACGCGACCAGGACGCGCGCAGTAACCAGTCTTCCGCCAGGACATAATGCACGCCTGCTTTTGGCGAGAATGACCGGCCAAAATCGTTGTAATGATCTAGGCGGCCCGCGATACTGGCGGTTAAATCGGTATAAAGCGGCAAGCTCAGCTCGGCAAAAGCCGCGCTTACGGTGCGTTCGCCTTTGACCAGATTGATTGCCGGGCGCAGCTCCGTGCCGGACAACACTTGCGGTGACGTGCCGGCGTCCATCCGTTCTTTACGCAGGTCAAAACCGGTGGCGATCGCCACTGTGCCGTAGTCGTTGTCCCACAGATCGCGGCTGGCATTGCCGTTTAACGAATTAATTTCATATTCACCCGGCCGGCGTGTTTGCAAACGTAACCGGTTCAGCACTTCAGCACTGTTCTCGCGGCCATCAAAGCGGTAACTACCGTCTTGCAGTACTTTTTCGAATTCATAACGATTGACGAAGTTGTCGACATATTCACGCTGATGACTAAATGATTGCAGCAGTTGTACCTGTGCATCCCAGACGTCACCCTGATATTTCAGCCCGGTCAGCAGGCGGCTGAACTGCTGGCTGTTAGCTTTGGTGCGTGCGCCTAAGTCAAAAAAGGTGTATTCAATCGCCAGCGGTTTGCCTGAGCTCGTAGCCAGAGAATTGTCGGGATGATTCACCGGTAACAACACTGGAATATCTGACAGCGTACCATTCAGCGGATTGTACGCCCTCAGACCACTACCGACGGTCAGCGGCGCACCAAACAACATGGCCGAATCATTGTCGCTGTACAACCACTCGGCGAAGCCGGTCAGGTTTTCGCCAAGTGCCACAGTGCCTTGTAACGACAGCTGCCGGCGCGTCACTTCAGGCTGCAGCGTATTAAAAGGTTGTGCGTTAAAAGCACAAACTTCACCTTTGCGACCCGGTGTGAAATCACTCCATGGCCGTTTTGCGCTGCCGACCGGGCAGTTCGTCAAAGCCTGCGGTAGTGACGGATTTGCCAGCGAGTTGGCACCCTGTGCGCTCCACCCAGCCAATTTGCCACCAGGCAAATGGCGGAAATCGCCGGTTTTCAGCAAGTCGCGGTCGCTGGCGTCCAAGCGGGCGCGATCAAACCAATCCAGCGTCAGGCTCAGGTTATAGCCATCCTGTGCCACTTCGCCGATGCCGGTCGACAGGCCCAGCCCATATTGCTCAAGACCGCCTTGTGTTGCACGGCCGGTGCTGAGCGACAGCTCGGTGTCAGTGATTTGTTCTTTTAAAATGATGTTCACTACACCGGCAATGGCGTCAGAACCATAGACCGACGAAGCGCCGTCTTTTAACACTTCAATCCGTTTCACTGCGCTTAAAGGTAAAGCGTTCAGATCGACAAAAGTGTCCTGCGTATTGAGTGCAAAGCCGTAGTTGGACAGACGCTGACCATTGACCAATACCAAGGTGTTTTTCGGGCTGAGACCCCGCAAGCCAATGGATGCCGAGCCAGCGGAGAAGCTGCCGGTATATTGCTCGTCAAAGCTGTTACCGGAATTGACCGACAGGTCCCGCAGCACTTCGGTCAATGTGACTTTGCCACTGGCGGCGATGGCGTCGGCGTCGATTTGCAGCAGCGGTGTAGCGTCTTCCTGCTGACTACGTTTGATAAAACTACCGGTGACCTGGATCCGCTCAACTTTATTTTCTGCAGCAATGTTTTCTGCAGCAGGGGTGGCGATTGCAGGCGTAGCAACAGTGATGGCGCTGGCCAGCAGCGTTAGTGAATGTGGGGTAAAGCGCATGATAAACCTCAATAAAATTCAGAGCTGAGCACATTCAGGACAAAGCTGGTTCTGGATGGAGCCATGCCCTGATGAATATCTCAGTGAAATGGACTGCCGGAGCAGTCAGTAAAAAATGGAGTGGCCGAAGATCGCTGCGAAATCAGGAACGCAGTTCTGGCGTATCAGAGGATCAGCAACACATTCGTGTTGGCAGCAGGCAACTGATAGGGGTTGGGTTCCCACCGCTGTGGGCAATGTTTAACTGTTGAACTGGCAACATGGTCGGAATCCTTCTTACTACGATTTCCAGGCTTCCGGTTGACCGGTGAGCATGTGCAGGGTGAATCTCATCTCTGGATGTTTCGGATGTTTAGCCGTCCAGATGTCGCGCATTCTAGCGATTTTTTATAGCATGACAAGCGTTGTCATTCGGTTTTTATATACCTAAAAGGAATAACAGATAAAAGTTAATCAGCATTTGTAGCATCAACAGTGCGGAAAATAAGCAGATCTGCGTTGTTAGCTTGCCGGAAGTCATTGATCCAGCGACACTGTCTGACAATAAAGCCACGCCTCACTTTAAGCTGCTGCGTGCGAAGCCTTGAACCAAGATGCTGACCTCAGGTTAGCCGGAATCAAACTCTATGCGTGTATTTTTGCAAAACCGACGTCTGTACGGCGCCGGTCTGATGGTAGGCTGGCTCTGTCTGCTAGCAGGCTGTGCCAGCGCACCGCCTGTTATAGCGCCGCCGGTGGCAGAAAAGTCCGTGACGCAGCATCAGCGCGGGCCGGTCACCTTTGTACATCCGTTACCTGGCGCGCGCATCAGCGCCTCATTTGCCCGCTACATCATCAAAAGCCGCAATCGCCAGCATCACGGCGTTGATTTTGCGGCGCCAAGCGGCACCCCGGTGTTTGCTGCAAGCAGTGGCGTAGTGTTAAGCGCCGATAACAGCAGCCTGAGTGAAGCCTTTGGCAACGCCGTGCTGATTGAACATGGCGACCAGCTGACCAGTTTGTCGGCGCATTTATCACGGCTCGATGTGCAGCTCGGTCAGTGGGTGGAAGCCGGTCAGCAGATTGGCTTAGTCGGCCAAACCGGTCGAGCCACTGGGCCGCATCTGCATTTTGAACTGTGGCGCGGCAGCGTACCGCAAGACCCTATTGCGCTGTTGCCGTTAAGCCCACAAGAACGTAAACACGCTTTAGCAGAAATGCAGCGTCAGGCGGCGGCCAATCAGCAGTCAGCGAAAAAACGTGTCGTAACGGCTAAAAACCGCGCCGTGACCAGCAAAGTCGCCAAAGCTGTGCCGGCAAAATCTGCGAAGCAGTCAAAGACATCGGCCAAGGCAAAACAATCTGTCAGCAGGGTCGCGAAAACGACAAGCAAAACCGGTAAAACTGGCACAACACCGGGGGCAGCTAAATCGGGCAAAAGCAAAGCCAGCTCCGCCAAAGCGGCCAGTGCTGGCGATTAACCAGGTTTAGTCAGCAAATTGCTGGCGAAATTGAGCGCTTTGCAGCGCTGACCAGAGCAGCTGCAGGTTAAGCGCCATGCTGCCGGCCTGTTCAGTGCTAAAGGTTTGCAACGCGTTCAGCTGCGCTTTGTCGTACCAATGTCCGGCCAGAATAAGCCCCTCTATCTGACGTAGTGCCTGGATCTGCAGCAAAGGATTGTCAGCGACTAGCAGCAGGTTCGCATCTTTCCCTACTTCCACAGTGCCGGCACTCGCCTCGATACCGGCATAACGCGCAGGCCATAAGGTCGCACTTTGCAGTGCCTGCAACGGGGTCAGGCCCGCTTGGGTATACAGCTCAAGTTCGTCAATTAGACCGCTGCCGGCAAAGACAAAACTGTCAGGCGTATCTGTGCCGGCCAGAATAGGCACTCCCAGCGCCACAGCTTGTTTCAGCTGTTGCTGCGCCAGTGCCAGCAGATCAGCATGGACTGGCTGGCCTTGCTGATCAAGCCCACGGCGTTGCATGCCATCAGCGTCGGCTTGCCAAAGCTTGCGCAGTAGCCAGGGCACCTGCGCCAGTCGCGGGTTCTGGCGAAACGCTGGATCCGCAGCGCGAGCGCCTAACTGCAGCGTTAACAAGGTCGGGCTCCACCACAAGCCGGCACGAGCCATCGCAGCCATTTTCTGCTGACACATCACCGGGTCCTGACTTTGCAGGATTTGGCGCCAGACGTCGCTGTTGATCAATCCTTCCTGCATCGGCTGCTGTTTCAGCTGCATGGCAACATCAGAGCATTCAAATAAAAATAGCCGGCCATGTTCGACGCTATGTTGGCGTGCCTGGATCAGATCGGCCAGCGTAACTCGCCATGGCTGGTGGCCGGCCAGTTGCATTCCAGCTGCCGTCGCGGCTTGGCTGAGCCACCGATATTGTTGCGGGCTGAGTTTTTCATAGGTCTTCAGCGTATCGACGCCAAGGGCCTGATAATGTTTGACCAGCGCTGCGGCATCAGCCGCATTTTGCATGCGTAAAAAGGCCGGAAAATTAGCCGGAACTTCAGCGCCACCATTGATGGCAAAGCTGCTTTGTTGCGGATAGAGCGGGCTACTGCGTTCACCGCTCTGTGCTTGTTGTGACCAGCGCCGTCGATCTGTTACACAAGCCAATAAGCTGTCAACACCTGTCATACAACCGGACATATCGCGCAAGTAGGTGACACCATGCGCCAGATACAGCGGATGATGTAGTTGCGGTGACAATTTCAGGCTATGGCTATGGTTGTCCCAGAGACCCGGCACTACATAGTTGCCACCGCCTGACACATAGTGATAGTCCTTTGGAACCGTGTCCCCAGCTGTTGTGATTTGCGCGATACGCCCCTGATGGATCCAAATCGCACGGTCGCGCTGCACCTGGCCGCTTTGGGTATCGATGATATGAACATGGTCCAGTACGATCCGCGGGTACCGGTCTGTCGGACCTGGCGGCTCTGGCATTGGCGATAGGATCAGCACCACTGCGCTGATCAATAACAGACCCAACAGCAAGGCGATGGATAACAAGATACGGCGTAACATGGGTGCTCCACAGTGATCAGGCAAAGACCATAGTGTGCGGTTTGTCAGGTGAAATTTATGTCAAACCGGCGCCACCGGTTCAACCGGCTGAGATCGCCAGCACAAGCGGCTACGCCACAACTGTGATGTCGCTTCACTTTGCAGGTCCAGCGCACAAGCCTGCGCTAAGCGCTGCGCAATACCCTGACCAAAGCCGGATAGGGCACTGGCAGCGCCCGGATTTGTTGTGCGCGGATTCTCTAGTTGCAGCCAGTCTTCACCAGCATTGATACACACAGTGCCAGCGGCGCTGTGGCGCCAGATATTTTGCAGTAGATTGCTCAACAACAACCGCAACAATTCAGGCGGTGCCAGCAATGTCAGAGTCTCTGGCAGTTGTAACTGCAGAGTCAGCTCAGGTCGTGGTTGCCATTGTTGCTGTTGTTGCCATAGTTGCTGCAGGGTCGCAGCGAGATTGACCGGACTGCCGGCAGCAGCGTCGGCCTCGCGTGCCATCAGTAACAGACTTTGGATCAACAGATGCATCTGGCTGCAGGCGCTGGCGATCTGCTGCAGGCGGCGTGCGGCGTCGGCATCTTGCGGCGGGTTGAGCAACAATAACTCGCAGCTGCTCTGGATCACGGCCAGCGGGGTGCGCAGTTCATGGCTGGCGTCGCGGCTGAACTGGCGCTCGCGCTCGGCAAACTGTTGCAACCGCAGCATGCTTTGCTCCAGTTTATGCGCCAACAGGCTGATTTCCTGATCCTGAAACTGGCTGGCAAAGCCGAGTGGTAACGGATCCTGCTGTACCAACAGGGCCAACTGCTGCAGCGGCCTGCTGGCGCGACGTGCCAGATACCAGCCAAGGCCCAGCGCCAGCAGCAGAAATACACTGAGTAACACGCCATATATGCTGAACATAATGTGGCGAAAGGGCCGCACCACCAGTTGTTGACTGACTTCCATCACCAGATACAGCTGCGCTGTACCGGATGGATGCAACCAACGCCGCACATGATAATGCCGGCCTTGCTCACCGGCAAACTCAGCCCCTTTTGGTTGTTGTGCATAGGCTGCCGCCAGATCTGCTGGGAATTCTGTTGGCATGTGATACAGCTGCAAATGCGGGTCAGGTGGTGATTGCGGCGTCGGCAACTGCTGCTGCCTCGCGATCTCGCTATCGAGGCGTTGATAAAAAAACGCATCTTCGGTGGTGTAGACAAAAACCAGATTCAGCAGGGCAAACATCAGACCACACGCCAGTGCCAATAACAAAAATGCAGCGCGAATGCGCAGTGTCAGTGAAGTTTTCGCCACGATGCTGTTGCGGCTCATGGCAAGGTCTCGGGCAGGCGCAGTACAAAGCCAACACCATGTACGGTATGCAGCAGCGCGTTGGCAAAGGGTTTGTCGAGCTGTTGACGCAGCAGATAAATATGACTGCGCAGAGCGTCAGAATCTGGTGCATCGTCCGGCCAGAGCCGTTCTGACAATTGCTGACGACTGAGCAGCGCTGGGTACGCTTCAGCCAGCAGTTGCAGGATCTGAAAGCCAAGTGGATGCAGTTGCAGCAACTGATCGTCACGCCAAGCCTGATGTGCGCGCCGATCCAGCGTCAGCGGACCGATACTCAGGCAATAGTCCTGTGGCTGTGTGCGGCGCGCCAGCGCCTGACAGCGTAACCCCAGTTCGGCTAGCGCAAAAGGTTTGGTCAGATAATCATCGGCGCCGGCATGAAAGCCCTGCACTTTGTCATCCAGCGTATCCCGTGCCGTTAACATCAGCACCGGAGTATGTCGCGAGGCTTGCTGGCGCAGTTGTCGGCACAGACTGAGGCCATCCAGTCGCGGTAACATCAAATCCAGCAGGATCACATCAAAATGCTGTTGCAATGCCAGTTGCAGGCCCTGTTGGCCGTCGGCAGCGTAATCGGTCTGATGGCCACACAGTTGCAGGTAATCGACGATATTGCGTGCTAAAGCCGGCTCATCTTCGATCAGCAGGATACGCAATAGGGCGTGATTAAATGCGGTGCCTGACATATGTCTCTTTGCTGGTGGTCGTTGCTGCAGGGCTGCTCGCCGTTGTGGCCAGCTTGTCGTTGTAAGAAGTATTCAGCATAACGCGGCCGGCGTGAAAAATCTGTCAAATTTGGCAGGGAAACCCGTGGTAACTGCTGTTGTTTTCCGCAATCAACGCCAATCTGCGACAATTGTCGCAATTTTTACTTGCCAATCTGCGACAGTTGTCGCAGTATTTATCCATCACTGAACTGGCAGGACATCTGGATGCAACCAACAGCCCCAGAACTGGAAATTCTCAAATTGCTATGGCAGCTGCAGCCACAAACCGGCCGCGAATTGCACGACCAGTTAGCCGATGTTTTAGGCTGGGGTTATTCCTCGACACGCAAAACACTGGAGCGGATGGTCGACAAAGGGTTATTGGTGGCAGAGCTACAAGGTAATCAGAACAGCTACAGCGCTCAGGTGACGAAAGTGGCCACGCTGGCGGCATTGGCGCAGGATTTTGCCAGCCGGGTGCTAGAGCTGAAACAGCCGATGCCATTAGCCATGTTTGCCGACAGCCGGTTATTAACGGCTGACGATCTACAGGCACTAGAACAACAATTACAGCAGCTGGAGCAAGGCGGTGACTCATGCTGAATCTGCTGTTGGCGTTATGTTGTTGGGTGCTGCTGAGCTCCACCGCCGCATGGTGTTTACAACGCTCGGCGCGACGTTTTTCTGCGCTGGCGAACTGGCCGGCGCTGGCGCCTTTGCTGTTATTGGTTTCGGTGCTGCCATTTTTGCCCTGGCCACACAGTGCCGTCCATTTACCGAAACAATGGTCAGAGCAACTCGATCACGGGATCAGCCCGTTTCTGGCGTTGCCGGCGCATCCGGGCTGGGTAGAACAGCAGCCGTTGCAAGCCTTGTTACCACAACTGGCGACGCTGTTGTTGGCGCTGGGTTCATTGATTTCGTTGTGGCTGATGGCTCGACAGTGGCGCTTGTGGCGTGCGCTATATCAGTTATCGGCACCGCTGCCGCTACAAGCGCTACAGCCCGTGGTGCAGGACGATCCGGCTTTACAGCGCTTGTTGGCCCAATATCCAACTTTGCAGCTGCAACAGCTGCCGGTGGGAGGCAGCCTTTTTGTTAGTGGCATCCGGCGCTTGGTATTGTGGTTGCCGGAATGGTTCTGGCAGCTGACCCCAGCTCAGCAAAAGTTACTGTTGTGGCATGAACTGAAACACCTACAACGCCGTGACCCATTGTGGTTATTGTGCTGGAGACTGCTCTGCGCATTGTTTTGGTTTAATCCTGCGCTGCGCCTGCTGGAGCGGCATTTCCAGCAAGCGATGGAAACGCAGGTTGATGGCTGGGTGCTGGCGCAAAAACCGAAACAACGTGCGTTGTATGCCAGGACTTTATTGCAGGCGATCCGCGCGCAGCATCAGGCGACGCCAGCCGGCCGTTGGCTGCAGGCCAGTGCCGGCAGTGGCTGCGGCGCTGTGCTGCAGCACCGGCTTGGACAAATCATGCAACCAGGGCGGGTGTTGTCGCGCTGGCAACGCAGACTGATCATTACCGCTATCTGTGCGCTGTGCTTGCCGGTATGGGCGATTAAAACTGAACTGACCGGACTTGCTCCAGCGCAGTGGCTGGCGCCGCTGGTGCAGGGCAAAGTGGGCTCCTGGTATGGTGAAGTGCACAGTTTCCGCCAAAACAAACCGCATAACGGCGTTGATGTTATCGCGGCGCGTGGCACTTCGGTACAAGCTGTGGCAGCTGGTCGGGTTTTGCTGGCCGGCACTGGCAGCCTGCACGCGAATCTCGGCAATGTGGTGCTGCTGGACCACGGTGGTGGTTACCAGTCGATGTTTGCTCATTTGGACCGGGTCGACGTGCAGCCGGGTCAGCAGGTTGATGCCGGGCAGGAGATCGGTATTTTGGGGAATTCAGGTCGGACGACCGGTCCGCATTTACATCTGGAATTGTTATTAAACGGGCAGCGAATTGATCCGGCAACTGTATTGCCACTGGACCAGCTGCAAGGAGCGACGGGTGAATAAGAAGTACCGTTTACAGCTATGGATTTGTGCTGCGCTGGGCTGGATCACCTCCATGCCGCAGGCTCAAGCCAGCGCAGATCCGGCATTATTGCCGCAATTTCAGCAGCAGTTTAATCAGCAACTGCAGCAGGCCAAAGTACCTGGCGGTGCTTATGCCATTGTTTATAAAGACCAGGTGCTGGCGCTTGGTAGCTATGGCGTACGCGCCGTTGGCGACAACGCCCGGGTCAATGCAGATACTGTGTTCCGGTTAGCCTCAGTGTCGAAAACCTTTGCTGGCAATATCATGGTGCAGTTATCCCAGCAGGGCCGACTGGATTTGCAGCAACCGTTGAAGGCTTATGTGCCGGAACTGCAGCTGAAAACGGCGGCGATTGAGCAAAAAGTCAGTGTCGAAACCATTTTGTCGCAAGGCTCGGGTTTTTGGGCACATGCTTTCGAGGACCTGATAGAAGCCGACCAAACTCCGGCGCAAATTCTGCCGCGGTTGGCTGAGCTTTCGCCGGTTTGTCCGCCAGGTCGTTGTTATAGCTACCAGAACGTGTTGTTTGGTTTATTGGGCCGCGCGGCAGAGCAAAGTACTGGTCGGCCTTATGAAACCTTGGTCAGTGAAAGAGTGTTTGCGCCACTACAAATGCATACTGCGTCGTACGGTCTGACCGGTTTGCTGGCCAGCCGCAACAAAGCGCTGCCGCATCAACGTGGTGGCAAAGGCTGGCGCACTGTGAAGCCTAAAGCCAATTTTTATCGTTTTCCAGCCGCTGCCGGCGTCAATGCCAGTGCGCGGGACTTGTCACAATACCTGATTGCGATGTTGGGATACCGGCCAGAAGTATTTTCGCCAGCGCTATTGGGTCAGCTGCAGCAGCCGTTGGTAAAAATGCCAGGGAAGCCGCGCTGGCCGGTTTGGCAGCAATATCGCAATGCCAGTGCCTGGTACGGCCGCGGCTGGCGGATGGTGCAGTATGGCGACGATAAGCTGTATTACCACGCTGGTGTGGTCGACGGTTACCGGCCCTATATCGCTTATTCGCCGGCGACCGGTTATGGCCTGGTGCTGCTGACCAACGCTGAAGCCGACGTCACTGGCAAACTGGCTGGCTGGTTCTGGCTGCAGGTATTACCCGGACCACAGCTGGCAAAACACAAGCATGGCGCAACGAAAAAAGGGGCTAGATAATGCTGAGCTGTAATCTGTCCGGCGCTAAGCTCGGACAAACCCTGCGTCATTCGTTGTTGGCACTAATGTTCTGTAATGCCGCAGTCGCTGCAGAAATACCGCCACCGGCTGTCAGTTTAACCGGTACTGCCGTGCATGAGCTGCAGTTTCAGGGGCGTAGTTATCCGCTATGGGTCGACATTCCGCCGTCCTGTCAGCAGCGCAAAAGTGCCTGCCCATTATTATTGGTGACGGATGCACCTTATGCGTTTCCATTGATCCGCAGTATTCGTAACCGGGTGGGTCAGCAAGGCCGCAATATCGAAGACTTTGTTCTGGCAGGTCTGGCCTATCCGGTCACAGAAACGCCTGTCGCTAGTCGCAGCCGGGATTACACGCCAACGAATGTGAAAGCCCGCTCACCTTTGCCTGGTGAAGACTATGGCGCCACGGTTTATGGTAATGCGCCAGCCTTTGCCGGGTTTGTCGCGAAGCAGGTGTTACCGCTACTGCAGCAACAATACCGTATTGACCCGACGCGACAGATTTACCTCGGCCACTCTTATGGTGGTTTGTTTGGTGCTTATCTGATCCTGCATCAGCCAACATTATTTAGTCATTATGTGCTGAGCAGTCCGTCGTTGTGGTTTGACAAAAAGCAGTTGCTGCAGGCCGCGCCGACGCTGCTGGCGGCCATGCCGAAGACTACCCGGGCTAATGTCTGGTTATACAGTGGCAGTTTTGAACAGCCAGGCCCAACAGCAAGACACTATGCTGAAACTGATCTGGTCGGTGACATGCAACAGTTCGCCCTGTTGCTGCAACAGGCCAAGCCACCCGGTCTGAAAGTGCAGGCGAAGGTGCTGGCTGACGAAGATCACCTGACGGTGTTTCCGCCAATGGTCACCCGCGCCATGCTGGAGATTTTGCCAGGGGCAGGGCCTTACACCGGCGGATAATGCTGTGCCCAGCAACAAATACAAAAATGCAGCCGAAATCAGGCTGCATTTTGTTTTTTTGACTAGTACGGAGTCAGTCAGCCCGACTTTTTGTCTGCTTAATGACCCAGATGGATCCGCCGGCGCGCCAGTGCTTCTTGCTCATAATCTTCCATATACTGCGCCAAATCATTTTTCCAGCGTTCGTTTTCTTCGGCCAGATTAAGATTTGCACGCGCTTCGATATGATCTTTACGTACCAACAAATCGTGCGCCCGCTGCTGCAGCTCGCTGGCAACTTCGGCATAGATTTGGGGCTCGCCAGCGAGAGCTAGCAGCTTTATGTGAGCAACTAGCGCCAGGACGACCAAGCTAATGCTTGCTAGTATCAAAACAAAGCTCATTTAATCCCCCTGTTGTGCAAGGCTAGTTTCCGGAAATCTTGTAACCAGAAATAACAAATCAGCGGGATGAGTCCAATATTAATTGTTGGAATACTTATTTGATAAGCAGTCGCAAAGAATCCGTTGTCTAAAGTTGCTCTATCTATGAAATCAATAGCCTGTATGATTGTAAATGCAACATAGGCCAAAGATACCGTAAGTGCTACTTTTGATGCTCTTATCTGATTTGCGATATGAAACTTCGAAATTAATGCGATACAAAGTACGTTTAAGAACATCCACGACCCATACCACGCAAATTTATTATGTAATCCAGGCTCTGACGCAACTGTTAATAAGTAAGGAAGCAACAAAAGTGCAAGTCCTTTAGTCAAACAAAGAACTAAAAGTGCCACCGTAGCAGAGCTCATTTTCTTCTCAAAGAAAAATGCAAGAAAAAACAGAGCAGCATAAACAACGCTCGTAGCATCACCTATATCTTTGAGCGATTCATACAAATTCCCACTCAGCATTGTTTAGTGTCTCAGATGTTATGTATTTGATATTGTGTTTAGCCTAATTTGATTGAAAATTTTCAAACAGGAGGTCTTATGCCTTCACCATTAAACGGTGTTACTACTGGCGGGGTTTGTGGGGGCGGAGTACTACCGCCGCTTTGAACTGTTTCAGTCCTGCCGGAACCTGGAGCCTCTGGCTCGCCACCGCTGGTTGAGGTGACTGACGAGGTTAATGTTGTTTCACTTTGAAACTTGTTTAGAGCTTCTGCGCTTATAGACACTTTATCGCTGCTGCTTTGGCCGGAGGCTAACGTGGTTGTTGTCGTCTGCGCCACTGCCTGGGTTTTGGCGTCGTTAGATGCATAGGCAACAGCGTATGCCCTGCTGCCCTGAATACTCAGATCGTTCATAGGTGTCACCCGATTTGACTTGTGATTAAAAGCGCTACTTTTTGCGCTGATATGTTTTTTGTGAACTATAAGTGACTAAAAGTGTGAAAAACAATCAAGCCGGTGCACTTTTGCGTGGGAAACAGTTGATAAAATTCTGATATTTTTGTGTAAAAGGACAAAAAGCAGCGGATTGCTGCTTTTCATGCGGATTAAAGTCCGGAACACCAGTTGTTGCCATCAGGGTCTAGTATGTGGGCAATCTGTAATTTCACAGCTTGTTTCACCAGATAATCTTTCAATAGCTCCGCCTTGCTATCTTGCTGCTCACGGCGGAAGTCGCCGGTTTGATAGATCAGCGCTTGGCGGTATTGCTGATTGCCCACTGGCTGAAACATCAGATACTGATATTTCCCCGCATCACGGCAGCTGCTTTGTTCTTTACCAAGGGTGTTGTTACTAAGGTCCCGACCTTGCAGCCACAACTGATTGAGTTGTTCTGCGGACACTGTCTGTACAAACTCAAACCGTGCAGCTTCAAAAAAACGCGTTAACTCAGCTTCACTGGCTTGCTCGGCAGCGGGTAATGCCGCATTAGTGTCCGACAGGTCAAAAGAATACAAATCGCCGTTGCCTTTAATCACAAAGCCTTTTTGGGTATGTACCCAGGAATGGTTTTCATAAATAGCGGCAAACAGATACTTACCTGGCTGAGTTTGCTGGGTGGGTACTGGGATTTGGGTTGTTGTGTTGCTACCACCACAGCCAGTAACGGCACATAACAGCGATAAGCCAAAAAACCAAGATTTCATTGCAACCCCGCAGAATGGAACTGATTGAGGTTAACTTAAACGAGCTTTATTTGCGTTGCTGTGAAATATTGTAAATTTGCAGGAGGTCGGGCCGCGAAATAAAAAACCGGTGTCAAACCGGTTTTTTCTCAGGATTAAAAAGCGCTGGGTGCTCTTGATACTATTTTTTTGCCGACAGATAAGCCAGCAATTCAATCAGCTCTTTCTCAGCATTTTTCTCATCGAGGCCATCAAATTTGACTTTGAATTTGCCATTGACCAACAACATTGGCACACCAGTCAGTACTTTCTTTTCAGTCCAGTAGGTCTGCTGTTCTTTCATTTTGTTGGCGGCCGCCAATACCGGCATGCTGTTAAAGCCTTTGTCAAAGGTGGCACTGTCGAAATTATTCACCAGCAACAAGGAGCGGATGTCGCCATCGGCGGCAAAGTTAGCTTTTTGGCGATGGATATAGTTAAAAATCATGCCTGCAACTTCTTCGCCTTTCCCGGCATTATGGGCGACCAGATATGCTCTGGCCATGCTGTTTTGCACTTCCGGCGGGCTGGCCTGGATAAAGTCGACATGGTTTTTCTCAAACTTGACACCTTTTGGCAGGCTGGCGGCCAGCTTATTGGCTAAAGGCTCAAAGGCGAAACAATGGCCGCAGTAAAACGAGAAAAACTCAGTGACCACAGGAGTCGCCGTAGCGGTGTCGGCGACGACTTCGTAATGCTTGCCCTCGGTAAAAGTTGTTGCAGCGGCACTGATCGCACTGACCGCAACACCTGCGCATAACACGATGGCTTTGAACAATGGTTTGAACATATCTGAATACCTTGACTGATTATGGTTTTGCCAGCAGATGCTGCACTAAGGCTTTGAAATCCTGCTCTGTATTTGTTTTGTCCAGAGACTGATTGATGATCTTATAACGACCATTAACGATGATCGTAGGAACGGAATTCAAGACTTTGGATTTGCTGAACTGTTCCTGTTCTTTTTGCATGAGTTTAGTCTGAGACTTTACAGCAAAACTATTGATTTCTTTGTCATAAATCGCCGGATCTATGCCTGCGGCAGTCGCAACGAGACGAATGTCCTCAGCGGAGGCGAATGGTTGACGTTTGACGTGGATGTGGTTGAACAACGCCTGGCCAACTTCTGCACCTTTGCCTTTGGCTTTCGCCAGAACCAGCACCTGCGTCAGCTGTGACTGGATCTCTTTGCTGGCTGCACCCATAAAATCAACATGGTACTTTTTAACAACGGTACCGTCCGGCAATGACTTTTCGAGACTATTGACGTATGGGTCAAATGCAAAACAGGCCGGACAATAAAACGAAAAAAACTCTTTCACTTCGGGTTTCGTGGTTGCCTGTTCTGCGACCACTTCGTAGTGTGTCCCTTCGAGATAACTTCCGGCAGCGTGGCTGAATGCAGTCAATGCAAGACTAGCGCACAGCACCATGGATTTTGCGAACACTTTGAACATGCCAACAGCTCCGTCTGATTATGGTTTTGCCAGCAGATGCTGCACTAAGGCTTTGAAATCCTGCTCGGTGTTCGAAGTATCCAGCGATTTATTGATGATTTTATACCGACCGTTGACGATAAAAGTCGGCACAGAGTCCAGCACTTTGGTTTTAGAAGCATCTGCCTGGCTCTTTTGCATCAGTTTGGTCTGAGATTTCACGACGAAGTTATTGATTTCTTTATCATAAATAGCTTCGTCAAGGCCAGCGCCAACAACTACAGCGCGGATATCAGCAGCAGAAGCAAATGGTTGATGTTTGACGTGGATATGCTCAAAAATCGCTTTGCTGACTTCATCGCCTTTGCCTTTGGCTTTGGCCAGAATCATCGCCTGCGTCAATCCGGCCTGGATTTCTTGCTTGGCCTGACCCATAAAATCGACGTGGTACTTTTTCAACACTGTGCCTTGTGGCAGTGATTTTTCCAGGCTTTTCACATAAGGATCAAAGGCAAAACAGTGTGGGCAATAAAAGGAGAAATATTCTTTCACTTCAGGTTTAGCCGTGCCTTGCTCAGCAATCACTTCGTAATGCGTGCCTTCTTCATAAGGTCCGCCAACCGCCAGCGCCGCCGGTACCAGACAAAATGCGAGAATAAATGACAACAGTTTTTTCATAACAAATTCCAGTAAATCCGTTAAACAACATGTGATGGCGCACAGCTTACACTGAAGCAATTTCTGCTGTATAGCCTCTGTAACCGGCATCTGTCAGATATCATATGGATATAATCGCAGTGTCGGCTGTTGCAGCCGAAGGTTCTGTTGTTGTAACTGCTGCAGTTGTTGCTGCCAGTAATCCTCATGTGCAAACCATGGGAAATGCAAAGGAAAGGCCGGATCCGCCCAACGTTTGGCCAGCCATACCATGTACAACACCATACGCCGACACCGCAACGGTTCAATCAACGCCAGTTCTGACTGGTTAAAATCAGTAAAGTTCTGATATTGCTCAGTCAGTATTTCAAGTTGGATCCGCTGTTCCATCTCATCGCCGGACAATAACATCCAGAAATCCTGCACCGCTGGTCCTTGCAGACAATCGTCGAAATCCAGTAAAAACAGCTGTTGGTCGGTCAGGATATTGCCGGCATGACAATCGCCATGGATACGACGGGAGCGCCATTTAACGGCGGGCAGTTGCTGGATAGTATGCAGCAGTTGTTCCAGTACTCGTTGGTATTGTGGACGCAGTGCTGCTGGCAGCAGCGGGCACTGCAGCAGCAGTGGTATGGCTTGTTGTATTTCAGTATGTACCTGCAGGATTGGCCGATGCTGAAAAGTTGTCGCGGCGCCGACCTGATGGAGCTGGCCAAGCAACGTCCCTAATTGTTCCCAGTGTTCATCCTGCTCTGCGCTGAACGGCCGGCCGCCTTTACTGGGGAATACGGCAAAATAATAATGTTGATACTGTAACAGGCTCTGCCCATCAAACTGCAGAGGAGCAATGATATCAAGCTCAGCCTGTTGTAAATCGCGACAGAACTGATGTTCTTCGCCGATCTGCTCCGCCGTCCAGCGTTCAGGGCGATAGAACTTCACCACGTAGCGTTGCATATCATCGGCCTTGAACTGATAGACCCGATTCTCATAGCTGTTCAGTGCCATCAAGCCGCTTTCAAGGCGAATCTGGTAACTCTCCAACGCATCGAGCAACAGATCAGGCTGTAACTGGTGAAAGTGAAAATTGGCAGACATCATGGATTTCCGGCGCAGTGATCTATTGGGTGCGGCATCATACCGCGTCAGCACACGCGCTGCATACGGGACACCCTGTGCATAAAAAAAGCCGCCTGTTGGCGGCTTTGTCCTGAGACTAGTGCTTATCGTGCTGAGAAGAAATTGCTGCGCTGCGATAAACGGACTTCTGCGTCGGCGGCATTTTCGATACTGAATTCAATATCGGTCATCGGCTTGGTCATGTCCGCCGGATCGGCTGACAGACTGATGGGCACGCTTGCCGTGTCGCCGCCTTTGATCGTCACTTCGCTGATCCCGAGCCAGTTGACCTTTTCCATCCCGGTAAAACTCAGTTTGAACGTCTGTTCTTGCTGCGATTTATTGATGATCTTCAAGGTATAGGTGTTTTCAATCAGTCCTTCGTCCGTTTCACGGAACAGGCTGCCGCGGTCACGCACCACATCCAGCTCAGCCGGTAATCGAGTCCATAACGTCCAGCCGAATGCGGCACATACGACCAGTAGTACAACAAAATAGCCCAACAACTTTGGTCGCACGACTTTGGTTGGTCTGCCATTGAGGCTGTGCTCTGTGGTGTAACTGATCAGGCCTTTCGCATAGCCCATTTTATCCATGGTATCGTCGCATGCATCGATACAGGCGCCACAATTGATGCACTCATACTGCAGGCCGTTGCGGATATCGATCCCGGTCGGACAGACGTGCACACACAAGTTACAGTCGATACAGTCACCTAAGCCTTTGGCTTTGTATTCGGTATCTTTACGTGAACGCGGGCCACGATTCTCGCCACGGGCCGCATCGTAGGTGACGGTAAAGGTGTCTTTGTCAAACATGGCGGACTGGAAGCGGGCGTATGGGCAAATGTGTGTGCACATGATTTCACGCATCCAGCCTGCATTCCCGTAGGTGCAGAACATAAAAATCAGCACAAAAACCACAGACCAGAAACTTGCCTGTGCGGTAAAGAAGTCAATAAACAACTGGTCAATCGGCGTGAAGTAACCGACAAAAATCAATGATGTCAGCAGTGAAAATGCCAGCCAGGCGAAATGGGTCAGGCCTTTTTTCAACACTTTTTGGCCACTCCATGGATCTTTGTCCAGCTTCATCCGGTTGTTGCGGCTGCCCTGAATTTTCTCTTCAAACCAGATAAAAATAAAAGTCCAGACGGTTTGCGGGCACATATAGCCACACCAAACCCGGCCGTAAAAAGTCGTGACAAAAAACAAAGCGTAGGCGCCAATCACAAAAATCCACGCCATGATGGTGAAATCCTGCGGCCACAATGTCATGCCGAAGATATTAAATTTCTGCTCGTCGAGGTCGAACAGCACGGCCTGATGACCTTCAAACTGTAGCCATGGCAGCAGAAAAAACATCGCCATAAAGACAAAACCCATATTCCGACGCAGGCGCTGATGTAGTCCTTTTACTGCACGGACATAGATCCGATCCCGCGATGGGTAATGATCCGGCGCTTTTGGGTTGTGCATGTCGACTTTGACCGGAATTCGTTGTTGCTGGTCCAAGGGGTACCTCTTTTTTGCTGTAAAAACTGCAGTAACAGTCTGGCAGGATTGCGAGTATAGCAGCTACCGCCTGCGGCTTGTCCAAAGTCCCTGCTGAATTTATGGATATAGCAGTGATAAACCTGAACTTTAATGATGCATCAAGCAATATGCAGACCAATTGATATAGCTCATGTTTTCTGAGGCTTAGCACGGATACTTGGCGGAAGTGTAAACTTTTATTACATTGCGATTTCAGGTATGTGTAAACATAGTTTACATGTATGGTTTTGCCTGTTGTCAGACGGTCTGATCGGCGTAGAATGGCTGATAAACTATGTGGGGGTAGTATGAAAAAATTTTTGTGGGTCGTTGTGGCAATCTTGTTGGTTGCGACTTTTTCTGATCATCCGCGGTTAAAACCATACAAAGATCAGCTGTACGGTCTGTTTGCTGAAACTGCAGGTAATGCCAGTCAGGTACATGGTGAGCAGGTCCTACGCACTATCGATACGCGTTTTGCCAATTTTTCGGCTGAGCTTGGGCAGAAGCAGCAAGAAGAACTGAAACGTATTACATCAAGCCGAGCTGAGCTGATTACGTTTTATCAGGCTTATTGCAAAGAAAAACAGTTTAATCCGCTGTTTTTTGGCGAAACGCAAAACCGGATTTGTAGCACGATCAAAGAATTCGAGCACGGGTTACGTTAATCGCTTGGTTATACAGTTATCTTACTCACCGGATCTATTTTTCTAAAAGCTAAGCGCTGGGATTTAAAGTAGACGCCTGATCTCGCAATGAATAAAAAAGCGGTCGACCGACCGCTTTGCAGCATATCCGCAGACCGCCATTGACGATTTTATTCGACCTTTTTGACCACAACGGCCTGACCACTTTGGATCACGACACTGTGATTCTGCGCGTCGACATTCAGGATTAACTGACGGATCAGCTTTGATTTCGACACACCAGTTTCCAGACTGAGCTGATTCAACACGCCAATCGCCTCTTCGCTCAAGGTAAAAGTCGCATGGCGCATCGGACCTTTGTTGATTAAAGGCTCCAGCTCATCGCCGGCAACCTGGCGAACACTGACAATCTGCGGCTTACCCATCGCATAATTTTCAGCGTCGGCAATAAATTCATCGACGGAAAAAGCGTGCTTATTCGATCGTGTTGAATTTTTTTTCAGATCGGTCAATGCCATCTTCTTGTATCGCCTTCATTGCCAATAATTCCTGAATGATGTCTTTGATTTCACTGGCGGCTTTACCGTCAGGTTCTGTATCCATCACCGACATGCCTTTTTCTTCACTGTCATCATAAATGTTGCGGCTGAAAGTGACTGAGTTGAGCACGCGCAGGCTAAATGAGCGCACCACGTCTTTTGCTTCCAGAATACGGCCACCTTGGTTTGGCAAAGAAGGGCACTGCGTGAGTACACAGGCGACAATCATATCCGGATTGACCACGTTACAGTTACTGACCAGATCTTCCAGATGCTCCAGCGTTTTCAGATCACGCCGCTTCGGTCGCAGGGGCAACAGAACATGGGAGGCAACTGACATGGCTGAACGTAACGCCACGCTATCCTGACCACCGCAGTCGACGATGACATAGTCATAATGGTGTTCAAGACTCTTTAATTCGTATCGGATTTTCCCGTACATCTGTACGCAGTTGATCCACTGGACCTGGGGCGACAAATGGCGCTCCTGTACCCAGTCAGATGTGGTGCGTTGCGGGTCACAATCGACCAGGATGACATTGGCATTTTTCAGGCTGGAAAAATACACCGCGATATTCTGCGCCAGACAGCTTTTGCCACTGCCGCCTTTCTCACCGCCAACTAACAAAATCATGGAGCTTCCCTCTTAGTCGCGACCAAAACAATTCAGCACTGCTTTTGCAGAACTGCAGGTTGTGCAGAGTGCCTCGGAACAGGCAGTCCGTCTACAGTGTAGGAGACTTCAGCTTAATCAGCCAACGTCTGTTTTTTTACAACTGAACCTCGATCTGAGCTATTGCCTGTAGGGCTTTGCTAACCGCCTGATCAGTGGTCTCACCCAATGCCAATGCGACGCCTAACCGTCGTTCACCTTGTACTTCCGGTTTGCCAAACAAGCGCAGTTCGGTGTCTGGAACACTCAGCGCTGCAGCCAGATTGCCATATTGCATCTGGTTAGAATGGCCGGCAACCAATAACACGGCGGATGCCGCCGGTCCGTACTGACGGATGGTTGGGATTGGCAGACCGAGGATCGCGCGGGCATGCAGCGCAAATTCAGATAAATTCTGCGAAATCAGCGTGACCATACCGGTGTCATGTGGGCGAGGTGATACTTCGCTGAACCAGACATCGTCGCCTTTAACAAACAGCTCGACACCAAATAAACCACGGCCTCCCAGTGCTGCGGTGATGCGGCTGGCATAGTCGCGGGCGCTTGCCAGCGCTGCAGCTGACATCTGTTGTGGTTGCCAGGATTCGCGGTAGTCGCCTCGTTCCTGCCGGTGGCCAATAGGTTCACAGAATTGCGTCTGACCATCCGCTGTGCGCACAGTCAGCAAGGTGATTTCGTAATCAAAATCGACAAAGCCTTCAACAATAACCCGGCCTTTACCGGCACGGCCGCCTTCCTGGGCATATAACCAGGCAGGCTGCAGATCTTCTGGACTTTTCAGCACCGACTGGCCTTTGCCGGACGATGACATAATCGGTTTCACGACGCAGGGATAACCAATTTCAGCAACGGCGGTCAGATAACTCGGGTGATCATCAGCGAAGCGATAACGCGATGTTGGCAGCGCCAGTTCTTCTGCAGCAAGGCGCCGGATGCCTTCCCGGTTCATGGTCAGATGTGCCGCCCGGGCGCTTGGGATCACGCAAAATCCCTCTTGCTCCAATTCCAGCAGGGTGGCGGTGGCAATAGCTTCAATTTCAGGCACGATAAAATGCGGTTTTTCACGGATCACCAGCTGACGCAGTGCGGCGCCATCCAGCATCGAAATGACATAGTGGCGATCGGCGACCTGCATCGCCGGCGCATTGGGGTAGCGGTCGGCGGCGATTACTTCACAGCCATAACGTTTCAGTTCCAGACAAACTTCTTTACCCAGTTCACCGCAGCCCAAAAGCAGCACTTTGGTGCTGTGCGGACTGCCGGGAGTTCCAATCATCGGCATGGATATTCTCGATCTTCATTGATTCGGCTATGGGCTTCAGATTACTGATCAGGCTGGGTTTTTCAACCTTTATTGCGGTGTTTGCCGCATTTCGTTGCTTGCCGCCACACATTGGGCTAGGCCGCAGCCCCAAATGGCGCCTGCCGAGTTGATATGTCATGAATAATGCAGAAAAAAAACGGACCGACAGGTCCGTTTGATGGTGACTCAGAGGCCAGTTTAGCTGGCCATAGCGACCTGTGGCAGACGCGCGCCAGTGCGACGGCGGAACCAAAACAGGGCAGGGAGCAGCAATAACAGCGCGGTCGGGTGCGGAGCGCTGACGCTGGTGTTGCCACCTGGCGGAATGTCTAATGGTGACCAGTTCACTTGCTGATTACCGCTCCAGGATTTCGCCATTACTTGGCCCCAAATCACACCCCATTCGGTAGAGACAGCAGCCTTTGGCGCCAGAATCGAGCCGTAGACAGAAGATGAGATGCGCAGATCATTGATACCGTTGAAATTGAACAGCACATGGTTGGCGATGGCCGGGCTATTACTGTTCAGCGCGCCCACTTCATAACGAACCTGCGTCAGGGACATACAATCTTTCTGGCCGACCGCGCATTTAGCTTGTGGTGTCCAGTTTTTGGCCTGAGTACCGTTTGGGTTGCTCATATTGAACACGATTAAAGCATCTTTGCTGATGTTGGCATTGTCAACGCGGATCGTGTGGAATTGGTTCAGGTCGTCCTGAGTGACGTTAAAGACATAAACGTTATCAGCAGTGACTTTGGCCGGTGTAAATACCAGTACACCGTCTTGTGTATTGCGGTTCACGCCAACGGCTGGAGTTGTTTTTGCAGCCAGTTCATCCGACAGCTTGTTCAGGTGAGTGAAAGCACTGTTGAAATCGACGCTGGAAGGGGCTTTGGTGGTGGAGGCAGTGCCAACACCACCATTGCTGACGCTGTAACTGCCACCGTAGACCAGATCACCGAGTTTAGTGTTGGCGGCACCGTCATAGACATTCAGGTAACCCTCGCCAGATTTCACCACATTGCCACCCACTGTGACTGTCGCTGGCGCGCTGCTGTTGACGTAACCAAAGTCGTAACCGCCGTTGACCAGCAAATTACCGCCAATGGCTGCAGCGCCTTCAGTATCAGAGGAGCTGGCACTGAAGTTTTCTTTCACAAATACGTTGTAGTTTGCAGCCTGACCCAGGCTGATCCCACCGGCCTGACTGGCCATGCTACACAGGCTGGCCGCAACCAGACTTAATACAACTGCTAACTTCATCGCAGACTCCTGCAAAATGCTGCTGAAAATTTGCGCAATGATACCCGATCAATCCTTCATTTGACAACGCTGTCTTTTTGAAATTTTCATGAATCAGTTTATCAGCGGTATCGCAGATATATTATTCAGGATAATCAATAGTATAAGATCGTGCTAATTCAATGTATTTATCAATAAATCCGCAGTAGATCTTAGTGTTCTCTTTAAAATTCAGCCAGTTCAGGATATTACTGCGCTGGCTGTATCTTTTTTTCAATTTTTCTGCAGTTGCTGTAACAGCTTCTGTTCTGCTGCGCTAAGAGGGCGGTCTTTAAGCTGGAGCAGGACAGCCTTCGCTTCCTCTGGCCTTTTTAGTTGCTGCAGTGCTGCCGCTATATGCAGCTGTAACAGAGATGAATTAGGCTGGCGGATCTCCGCGTCACGCAGGACGCCAAGTCCTTGCTCAGCCTGACCTGCCTTGACCAGTGCATAACCATAGGTGTCTAGAATGTCCGGTTGTTCCGGCATGGCCTGGTGGGCTTTCTGTGCCAGTTTTAAGGCCTGTTGCGGATCGGTATCAAACAGCAGTACAGCCAGATTGTTCTGCAGCACGGCCTGAGTGTCCAGTAACGGGCTTTGCTGATACAAGGTTCGGGCCTGTTCTGGAAGCCCCGCCAGTTCCAACTGCTCCGCCAATAACATTGTCGCACTTAAGTCGGTTGGATGCTGGCTTAACCAGTCGCGGAGCAATTGCTGAATGGCTGTGGGATCCCGACGCTGAGCGCGCAGTAACAGCAGTAGATGGCGTTGATCGCCGGATTGTTTGAACAGGGGGGCCAGCAGCGCCGCAGCAGCCTGATCCTGACCTTGCGCCAGATGGAAATGTGCTTTCAGTTCGGCGAAGGCGGGTTGTTGGCCCAAGCTGCTTTGCAGTTTTTGCAGCAACTTCATACCGTCAGTAAAACGCTGTTCCAGCAACGCCAGTCGAGCTTGTAACAAACCGATACTGGCTTCATCGGCATCCAGTGCCTGCAGCCGGGTCAGCGTTTTGGCCACGCCGCTGTTGTCCTGACTACGCAGTTGCAAATCGGCAAGGTCGCGCAGGCGCCACGCTTGATCGTACCAAAGACCATACAGGATCTCACTGAGCCGTTTTGCTTCGGTTAAATCCTGCTGCTGTAGCGCCAGCCTTGCTTTGGCAAAATACAGGTCAGTGCTGATATCAGTTTGTTCTGTTAGCTGTGCAGCCAGATCTTTGGCTTCTGCTAACGCATTGGTTTGCAGATACAGCTCCAGCAGTGCCATTCGCGCCGGCACCAGTTTCAAATCCTGTTGATCCAGCTGTTGTAAATAATGGATAGCATCCGGCGCCTTACCGAGGCGCAATGAGGCGTCGGCCATTAGCTGCAACACCAACGGGTCTGCGGCGTCTTTTTGCAGCAGCGTGCGGTAAGCCTGCATCGCGCTGTTCCAGTCTTGCTGCTGTAGTGCCAGACTAGCCAGTGATAACAGACTGGGTTTGTAGTTTGCATCCAGCGTCAGTGCCTGCTGAAAAAACTGCCTGGCAAGACCAGGATCTGCAGATTTGGCGGCGACATCACCGGCTAACTGGAAAATTTCTACTTTAGACTGGTCACTTTTTAGTAAGTCAGCGGCGGTCTGGCGGGCCTCATTCAGCATGCCCTGTTCCAGCTGCAAATAGCCCAGTACGATCAGATCGGCCTGCTGACTGGCGCCACCCTGTTCGGTCAATAAACGCCGGGCTTCTGCACTTTGATTATTGCTGAGCAGGCTTTGGACATAGGCTTTACGGATCTCAGGCTGTTGCGGAAAAGCGCTAAAGGCTTGTTGTAACAACTTCAGCTCAGTGGCCGGATCACGTTGTGCCCGAGCGACGGCGGCGCCTAATAAATACAGTTGAAAATCAGCCGGATTCAGTTCCAGCGCCTGCCGGCTGAAGCCGCCCGCTGTTTTGGCATCACCGAGCTGCAGGTAACTCTGCGCTAACAGTTGGTGGACCTGATAGTTTGCCGGGTACAATTTCAGTGCGCGGCGTAATTTCAGGATCGCTTGCTCAAACTTTTCCTGACTGAAATCCATCGTCGCGGCGAGCAACAATACGTCTTCCTGTTCTTTGGCGTTTTCCGGCAGATTGTTCAGTTGCATCTGAACCTGACGTAACATCCGGTTTTGTTCTTTGTCATCCCCTTGCAGACCAATCAATGCTGCGTGGATCAACTGACCATAAGGGTTATACGGGAATTTTTCGCGGTAACTGACGATGGCGTTTAATGCCTCGGCCAGTTTTCCTTGTTGCTGCAGCACCTGCGCTTTTCCCAACAGGGCAATTGCATCGCTGTCGTCCCGGCTCAACAGTTGCTGATAAATCTTCAGTGCGTCGTCACGCTGTTGCTGGATTAAATACAGTTGTGCCTGCAAATACTGTGCTTTTTTACCAAAAGCGCCATCGACGCGAATTGCGCTCAGCAGCGGCTGGATCTGCGAAAATTGTTGCTGTTTCAGGTGGAGCTCAGCCAGCTGAAAGCGAATTTCATCGGCGAGTGCCGCATCGGCCTGACTCAGGCTTTGTTGATACAGCGCCGCGGCTTCTTCATATTGATATTGCGCTTTGTGCAAATTGGCCCGCATCAGCTGATACGCAGGCTGCGTTTTGAATTGCGGGTAGCGGTCCAGCAGAAATGCCACATCATTGGATTTTTGCTGGGCAAGCAAAGCACGCATCAGATCGTAAATCAGCGGCTCTGTCGCGGCGCCGCCATCCAGTGCCAGCTGTAGTTCTTTTTCGGCGCTGCTCCAATTGCCGGCCTTTAACAACACTTGTCCCAGCATCAGCCGGGCTGGTAAATAGGCCGGATTTTGTTGCAGACTGTTGCGCAGTTCCAGCTCTGCTTCACGCCATTGCTGCTGCTGACTGTATTGACGGGCCTTTTCATAATAAGCTGCGGCAGTATCCGCAGCAAAAACCGGTTGCGCCATCAGGGCAACCATCACAGCAAGTAAACGCAGTTTCATTACAATTCCTTCACAGCCAAGCTGACGTCCACTTTAATTGATAGCGTTGTCATGCGCAAAGTTTGTCTGACGCTAGCCGCAAAAGGAATACATCACAGGAGCAATAAAATGCAGATAGAACACCGACCGCAAGACAGTTGTTTTCTCTACCAGACCGGCCAGGCCGAAGCGCGGCTGGACTACCGGTTGTTGCAGAGCAACGGCCACGATGCCGTCGATTTTTACCACACCTTTGTGCCACCAGAGTTGCGCGGGCATGGCATCGCCGCTCTGTTGACAGAGGCTGCGCTAAGCTGGGCTCGACAGCAGCAGTTGCAGATCCACGCCAGCTGCAGTTATGTCGCGCGGGCACTATAAAACTTGCAATTTCTGTAAAATGTATACAAATTTACTTGGTGTATGCAAATTTAAAGAAGGCAGCAGCTTATGACCCAACAGCCACAGCAAGTTCAATCCGGTGAATCGCCTTTGCTGCGGGCGCCCGTGCCTGCCGGCTGGAGCGGCTCGCACTGGGTGGCGGGTTTTGTCGCTGTACTGGTTGGCTTTGCCAGCTCGGTGGCGATTGTCTTTCAGGCCGCAGCCGCAGCGGGTGCAAATGCTGCACAGATCGCCAGCTGGATTGGCATCCTGGGTTTTGCCATGGGGGTGACCTGTATCGGCTTCTCCTGGTACTTTAAAGCGCCGGTTTTGACGGCCTGGTCGACGCCAGGCGCTGCATTACTGGCGACCAGCCTAACCGGCTACAGCCTGGCAGAGGCGGTCGGTGTTTTTATGTTCAGTGCGTTACTGACGTTGTTATTGGGCCTGTCCGGCTGGTTTGATCGCGCGACCCGGGCGTTACCGCTTCCCCTTGCCGCCGCCATGCTCGCCGGTATTTTGTTGCAATTTGGCTTGGGTATTTTTCGGCATCTACCGCAAGCGCCGCTGTTGGTGATCGGCAGCGTGGTGCTGTTTGTGCTGAGCCGACGTTTTTTGCCACGTTACAGCATTCCGCTGGTGTTGCTGGCTGGCGTGGTGTTCACCTTGTTGCGCGGCGAGTGGTCGGTACAACAACTTGAACCTGCATTGGTGCAGCTGGAGTGGGTGTGGCCGCAGTGGAACTGGCAGGCACTGCTAGGCGTCGGATTGCCGTTGTTTCTGGTCACGATGTCGTCGCAAAACGTGCCAGGTCTCGCGGTGTTGCGCAGTCAGGGCTACCAGACGCCCGTGTCGCCAATTCTAACGGTGACCGGCTTATTGACGCTGGTGACAGCACCATTTGGCAATTTTTCTATTAATCTGGCGGCGATCACAGCAGCCATTTGCAGCGGGCCAGAAGCCCATCCGGATCCAACCTCACGTTATCGCGCCGGGATTGCCGCCGGCATTTTTTATTTGCTGACCGGCCTGGCCGGGTCGACCATTGTTGCTTTGTTTTTAGCCTTTCCGCCGGCATTAGTGGCAGTGGTCGCCGGGCTGGCGTTGCTGGTTACCATTGCCGCTAATTTATCGGTCGTTAGCCACGATGGACCTTATCGGGAGGCGGCAATGCTGACGTTTTTACTGACCGCGTCGGGCGTCAATTTCTTTGGTATTGCATCGGCATTTTGGGGACTAGTACTTGGGGTGTTGGTATTAGTGTTGCAACGGTGGCGGGCGTGATGAATAAAGCCGAATTATATCTGCAGATCCGCGACGATATCCGCCGCCGGTTCTGGCCACAGGGTCAGCCGCTGAAACAGCAGGCATTGGCAGACTACTATCAGACCAGTCGCATCCCGGTGCGCGACGCGCTGGCGCGTCTGGCGGCAGAAGGCTGGCTGGTCAGCGCCGGCAAAGCCAGTTTGATGATCCCGCCATTGTCAGCGGCGGAAGCGCAGGAACTGTGCCTGATCCGCCAACAACTGGAGCCGCTTGCGCTGCGTCTGGCGATCCCGCAGCTGAATTTCGCCATTCTTGGGGCGGCAGAAGATTGTCTTCGCGCGGCAGCGCAGGCGGGAGCTGACCCACTCCGCCATGGCGAGCTGAACTGGCAGTTTCATCAGCTGTTGTATCAGCCCTGCGCGATGCCGACGTTATTACAGTTATTGCAGCAGCTGCATCTGAAAGTGGAAATGTATTTGGGGTTTCAACAAGTTAGCCTGGGCTATGCTGCACAAAGTGCAGCCGAGCATCAGCAACTGCTGCAGTTATTGCGGGACGACCAGCCGGAGCTGGCGGTGGCATTGTTGCAGCGGCATATTGCCGAAGCGGCTGCAGCGTTACAGCAGCATCTGGCGTTGGTTTAAATCAGGAGCAAACGATGAATGATCCACAACTGGATGCTTTGATTTGCCCGCGCTGCGGCCGGCCGAACCAGTGTGCGGTAGTGTCGGGCAGCACAGACTGCTGGTGCCGGCAGCTGCCGCTATTGCCGCTGACAATAAGCAAAACCGCAGCACAGGCTGCGGTCTGTTATTGTCCGGGCTGCCTGGCCGAATTAACGGCGGCGGGCGACAGCCAGCAGGGCGCCGAGGCCCAGCAATACAAAGCCAAGGGCTCCGCCTGAGCTGCTGCTGTTCGTTTGTTGCTGCAGAATGGCGGTATTGGCTTTCGGATTCAGGCTGCTTGCGCTGTTCACTTCACTGTTCACCACGCTGATGCTTTCAATCAACACCAGATTGTCCTGAGTCACCGCGCGCTGAGCAGTAGCGTCAGCACTGGTGTAGTTGCGCAGTGGCACCCCGTTAAAACTGGCATTGAGCTTGTTTGGTAATGCAGCGATCGCATCGACTATTTCCATGCCATTGCCAGTGATTTGGCCAAACACAGTAAAGCCGGCGTTTTGCAAATCCAGTTGCGGATTACCGCCGCTGTTGTCGGCCAGATTGATAAACCATTGGTTGGTTGCACTGTTTGGATCGCCGGCAACTTTGGCCATCGCGATTGTGGCGCGAACGTTTGACCATTTTGGTTCGTTGCGCACCGGAGCCTGTTGTGCAACAGCACTAAAAGGCGACGCATTGTTGCCGCTGTATTTAAAACCGCCCCCCTGGATCACAAAACCAGGTTCGCTGCGGTGAATGAATGTTCCGTTGTAACTACCGGCTTTGACGTAACTAAGGAAGTTCGTCACAGTGGCTGGCGTTGTTTGGTCAAACAGATTTACTTCAAAATTACCCAAGCTGGTTTTCACCAGAACTACAGTCGCAAGCGCAGGCTGGGCAATACACATAGAGGTTAATAACGCGGCGAGCGGCAGCGGGCGCAGGATCTTTGACATCAGGGGTTCTCTCCATCAAGAAATGACCGTCAGCTTAACTGACGGCAGATTGCCACCGCGAGCAGCATTACATTTAGTGACGAATTGACTACAGAATGCTGTAATCCGCACCAAAGCGGTGATTGAGGCAGCTGGTTATTTGGCCGGCTGCGTGCTTAGTTGTTGCCAGTTGTCCAGATAATGACGGGCGTTTGGATGTTCACGCGCCTGTTCAAAATACTGGTGGGCTTTGTTCAGGTTACGGCTGACTACTTTACCTTCAAAATACAGCAGGCCCAGATAATAACTGGCGCTGATGCTGCCTTTGCCGGCGGCCTGTTGCAGCAGATCCACGGCTTTGGCCGGGTCCGCTTTGGTGCCTTTACCAAACAGATATAACAAGGCCAGCCGGTTTAACGCCGGCGCATAACCCTGTTCAGCGCCAAAGCTGTAAAAACGCACGGCACCGGCCGGATCTGCTGGGATACCTTCACCGTCATCCAGCATCACACCGGCATGAAAAGCACAGGCGGCCACCCCCTGACGGGAACACAGAAAAAACCAGCGACTGGCTTGCTGTGGATCGGCAGCGACCTGATCGCCATCTCGATACATATTGCCAAGTTTCAGCATTGCGCGGCCAAAGTAACGCTCTGCAGCCTGCCGGTAATAATCAGCGGCAGTGCGGCCTGGTTCGTTGAACCATTGGCGTTCCAAACCATATCCATACAGATAAAATGCTTCCGGATGGAACGATAACATGGCCCGACGCAACAATTGTTGCGCCTGCAGGCCTTGGTCCGCAGTTAAATCACCCAGTTGCATTACATCAGACACATACAGGTATGCTGCGGTTGTGCTGCCTTGCTCAGCCAGCTGTTTCAGTTGTGCAGTGGCGGTTGCTGCCGGCAACTGTTGATGTTCAATCTGAGCCAGCAAGGCAAAACTGGCGGCATCCGGGTGGCCTGCTTTGGCGGCGATCTGTAATTGTGTGATTGCAGCGGCGGCGTCTCGTTTGACCAGTTTGCCCTGTAACAGATAACGGGCTAACTGTACTTCCGCATGACCCGGGCCGGATTTTTCATTGATATACGCGACCAGTTCCTGGCTGGCTTGCTGGTGTTTTCCGCCAGTCAATTGTTGCTGGTGCAGTAAATGCAATAGCTGTAGTGCAGGGATATAATCCTGATCGGCCGCGTCGGTCAGCCAGCCAAGGCATTGTGCTTTGCTACTTTGCAGGGTGATCCCGGGTAATAAACTCAGTTCCGCCAGCGCGACTCGGGCTTGCAGTGAGCCTTGCCCAATCGCGGTCAATAAATAGCGTTCGGCCTCGGCATATTTGCCTTCTTCTGCCAGCACCCTAGCCAGCGCGACCATCATCGCCGGATTGCTTTTGGCCCCTTCAGGCAATAATTCTTTGCGCCAGCCATCCACCAGTCCGACAAAAGGAAACGGCAAGCCATCAATGGCGTGCAGATAGCGCTGGTTTTCAAAAAATACGACTTTGAGCTGATTATCGGCTGGATCGTAAGCGTGAACTTCGTAATGCATACTGTTGCCGGAAGAACCAAGCACGGCGTGATAGTCCTGCATTTGCATGCCGAGCAGGCCGAGCAATTCGTGTGCGTCGGCAAAAGTACTGATCCGCCAGGCGGAGAAACTGGCTTTGCCATTGCCACTGCGCAGGATGCCATCGCGCAGATAACTCTGATAAGCCAGCAGTTTGCGTTGTTGCTCAGGTTGCTGATGCTCTTGATAGCAGTTCAATGCCAGCCGGTAAAAGGCCAGATTCAGCAGATTTTGCCGCTGCCATTCCTGCCAGGGTAAGGTCAGGCATTGACTGATGTCAGTACGCATTAACTGCTCCTGCATCTGGCGCCAGCTTTGTGCACTCAAGTGCACTTGTCTGCTGGCTAAAAAGCTCAGATACAACTCTTCATAGGGGGGCAGGTCACTGGCCGCAGGCAGTGCTGTGGCGGTGCGCTCCCAGAGTTGGCCTGCTGGCGGGACAGCGATTTTGCTGGCGGCGGGCGTTTGCTGGCAACCACTAAGCAGCCAACATAAACAGAACAGGGTGGCAGTCGTCTGCCAGCGCAATAGTTTCAACGGCGGCAGGCTCAGTCTTGCTCAATCCAGGGAGTTTGTGGCAGCAGATCCAGATGCGCTTCGTAGCGGGGCAGATTAAATTCCTGCTGTTGTTCAACGACGGCAAACATTTCCGGAGCCAATGCACAGGCGATCAGTTCTAAGGCGTCTTCACGGCTATGACCGGTCATACACAAGCGCATCAGTGTTGCTTTAACTTTCAACGGATAACCATCTGCCAGTTGATTTTCAATGACTTCAAATAACAGTTGCTGATCGAGTTGTTCGCCGTTGTCCTGACTCATGTCCGGCTGTCTCCATGCTGCGGATTAAAGGCTGCAGCATGCCAGATTTGGCCAGCGCTGCCCAGCGGATATTTACTGGCTCTGGGGAATATGCGTTGTCGATATAGAAACAAAATAACGGCTGCGGGTTTGATTTGTCCCGCTACATATTGTTCAAATGGAAATCAATTACTTAAAAAGTGTGCTGATTTTCACACTTGCGGCACAGAATGTTGATCTGTATGTTGGTGGCCAATGTAAAGATCGGTGCAAAGACACTGACACGATGACCGGCAAACATCACCCACAGCACCTTCAAGTCAGTATTATCGATAGATAAAGAGAGTACAGCAGATGAGTTACGTCGATTTAGCGCTGGCGTTTTTGCCGCAGCTGGCACTGATTATTTTGGCCGCACAAGTATTTGGTTATCTGGCCAAGTTTATCGGTCAGCCAAAAGTGGTAGGCGAAATGATCGCCGGTGTGGTGCTAGGCCCGTCATTATTTGGTCTGTTCTGGCCAGAGCTGCAAAAAAGCATTTTTATTCCTGAGACAATGTCCATTCTGTATTTCGGCGCGCAGCTTGGCGTCGGTTTGTACATGTTTCTGGTGGGACTGGAGTTTAATACGCAGCTATTTCGAAAAAATGCGCGCAGTGCTATCGGCGTCAGTCTCGCCGGTATGATTGTGCCATTTGGTGTTGGTGCACTGTTGTGTCTGTGGCTGCTGGAAGAACCAGGTTTGTTTGCCGCCAATATTTCTTATGCCAACGCTGCTTTGTTTATGGGAGCTGCGATAGCGATCACCGCGTTCCCGATGTTGGCGCGGATCATTTATGAGCGTGGTTTAGCCGGCACTGCTCTGGGCACTCTGGCATTGGCTGCCGGCGCTATTGATGACGCCGCGGCCTGGGTGGTGATGGCTGTCGTATTGGCCAGTTTTGGCGGCGGCAGCTTGCTAGCCATCAAAGCGGCGGTCGGTGGTGTGTTATATGCCAGTTTGATGCTGACCAAAGCGCGTGGCTGGTTACAGCCGCTGGCGGATAAAGTTGAACAAAGCGGAGTGCTCAGTGCGGCGCAATTACTGCTGGTACTGGTACTGTTTGCGGTGTCAGCTTATGCGATGGAGTGGGTTGGCTTACATGCAGTGTTTGGTGGTTTCTTGCTCGGGATTGCCATGCCGCGCGGTAAACTGACAGAACTGATCACTGGCCGGCTCGAAAAAATCACTGTCTTTGTTTTGTTGCCAATGTTTTTCACCTATTCAGGGTTAAAAACCCAGCTGAACGTTTTGGCATCTTTTGATGTGATGCTCATTGCGTTGGCGATTCTGGCGGCATCTATTTTTGCCAAAGGCGTGGCCTGTTGGGCCGCCGCGCGCATTGGTGGTGCCGATAACCGCACGGCGATGGCCGTTGGGGCATTGATGAATGCCCGTGGTCTGATGGAGCTGATTATCATCAACATCGCGTTGAAATTTGGTGTGATAGAGCAAGGCTTGTTCTCCATTATGGTACTGATGGCAATTGTCACTACGTTAATGGCATCCCCGCTGTTCCATCTGGTCTATGGCCGGCATATGACAAAGCCGGAGAACAAACCGCCGGTACCGCCGTTAAATGCAGCGCTGAAGACTTAGGTGGTAAAGGGTTGAATGGTCGCAGGCAAGGAGATAGCACCTTGTCTGCGATTGTTTTTATAGACAGTTCACGTTCTACAGCTTTCCAATACCAGGCACTGTGGCTGCTTGTTTACCGCAGTGTTGCAATCAATGCCCAATCAGCCATTGATAAGCCAGATCCGGTTCGCTGAATGCATTTCTAATGCCCCGTCAACGTTTAACGCCCCGCCGGAATTTGCTGTTGGTTTAAAATGTTTCGATTCATTCGTGACAACAATCCTTTTGGTCCAATCTTAGTTCAGCTGTATTGCTGGAAAATTCCTCGATCTGTCCAGAGCTCGAAACGTTGATGGTGCAACATGTCAGCAATCGTTGCCTGAGCATTTTGCGGCCCCGGCTAGCGCGGCTTTTGATAGCTGACAGCGAGACTTTTTCCAGCGCTACCAGCGATTGCAGCGGCTGTCCGGCAAAGTCCGTTGCTAACAAAGTATTGCGATAGAGCGGCGGTAAGGACTGCACCAGTGGTTTGAGGCAACGGGCAAGGTCCTGTTCAATGTGATGGTCATCAGTGTCAACGGCGGCTAAATCGTCAGGCAGGGGATCTGTCGGACGCTTTGCCCGATAATGGTCAATGACGCTATTGCGGGCGATAGTGTACAGCCAGGCTATCAAATTGGCTGGAGTGTCGCCGCGCTGTATGGCATTGATTGCTTTAAGAAAAACATCCTGCAATAAGTCTTCAGCTAACACAGGGTCAGTGACTTGTTTACGGATAAATCCCAGCAAGGACTGCTGCAAGTTTTGATAAACCACGGCTAAATCCGCTTGAGTAGTTTGTTGAACAGTCACAGACATCATTGCACCTTTAGGTTGAACTTGTTGCAGTAGACGAGCGAATGATAAAAGGTCGCAAGCTATATTACTGCCCCCCAAATCCCTCGCCAGATTATAGCTTTTGCACCTGAGTCATTTTTTGCGACCTTTTTTCAACAGATACGTCTTGTGCTTTGACCTCATTGATCCATCGATTAAGGAATACATCATGTCAGACACTATTCGTTCAGCTTTACCTATTGCCATTATTGGTGCAGGCCCGATTGGCCTGGCAGCTGCCGCTCATTTAGTAAACCGTGGTTATGCGATAACGCTGTTTGAAGCCGGCACCAGTATTGCGGCAAATTTGCACAGCTACCGCCATGTTCAGCTGTTTTCGCCGTGGCAGTACAACATCGATCCGATTGCTGCTGAGTTGCTGCAGCAGGAGACTGGCTGGAAGTGGCCTGAGTCAACTGCACTGCCAACGGCGGGCGCAGTGATTGATCAATATTTGCTGCCTCTTAGTGCTTTGCGCAGTATTGCGCCATTCCTGCGGGTCAATGCAAAAGTATTGGCAGTTGCACGACAAGGTTTTGATAAGGTCAAAACGCAAGGCCGGCAAGGAGCACCATTTGTGTTGCGGGTGCAAATGAGTGAGGCTGTAGAGGAGTTTTTAGCCAGTGCTGTGATTGACGCATCTGGTACCTGGTCGCAGCCGAGTCCGATGGGGGCTCATGGTTTACCTGCGCTGGGGGAATTGGAAAATGCCAATGCTATCAGTTATGGCATGCCCGATGTGACAGGTCGTGATCGGACTAAATATGCGGGCAAAAAAGTCTTAGTGGTAGGCGCTGGACATTCAGCTATCGGCAGTTTACTCGCATTAGCATCGTTAGCTGAGCAAGGTAGTCATACCCGAGTCGTCTGGGCAGTGCGTGGACACGATATTTCCAGAGCATTTGGTGGCGGTGACGCTGATGCTTTACCTGCTCGCGGCGCACTGGGAATGCGCTTGCATAAATTCATCGCTGACAGGCGTGTAGAGGTTCACATTGGTTTTAAAACCCACGCCATTACGCAGAACAATAGTGGTTTGACCGTGATAGCTGCTGATGCCAGCCTGCCGCATATAACCGATGTGGATCACATTATCGTTGCTACCGGCTCTCGCCCGGATCACAGTCTGAGTCGTGAATTGCGTACTCAGCACGACCCTTGGCTGGAAAGTACGCTGCAACTGGCGCCATTGATCGATCCAAATGAGCATAGCTGCGGCAGCGTTCGTGCACATGGTCACCGCGAGTTGGCGCATCCTGAACCAGGTTTTTATGCGATTGGTGCCAAGAGTTATGGCCGCGCGCCGAACTTTTTAATGGCCACCGGCTACGAGCAAGCACGCTCAGTGGTTGCGGCAATTGCGGGCGATATAGTCGCTGCAGACAACCTCCAACTTACTCTGCCTCAGACTGGCGTTTGTGCTGGCGGGCCGCTTGCAGATGATGGATCTGGCGCCGGCGGTTGCTGCGCTCCGATAGTGTCTGCACCTGCCAAGACTGCGGGTTCTTGCTGTAGTCCAGGCGCGCAGCCCGAGCAGATCAGTGCTGGTTGCGCTGACAGAACTAAAGCGAACAGTCAGGTATCATCGCCGCGTTCTTGTTGTGGTTAACCCGACACCATGAGTCATTTGCCCGCATCTGGTTGCGCGACCGCACCTTACCGCCAATCTTGGGTCTGGCTGTTTTTGGTGCTACTGATGCTGTTATCTGTGCTTGGAGTGTGCGCATGGTGGCGGTCCCAGCAACGGGCAGATGAGAACTGGCCCCAGCTTAGATACCAAAAAATGCATGAATAGTTTTAAAGACAAAAGGCCTGCAACATTGCTGTTGCAGGCCTTGTTTATCTGTCTGATCAGGCACTTTTAGCGTTGTTCTGGCACACTGTTACAGCGACAGTGCTTTTTCACCACGTGAAATGCCTGATACACCAGTCCGAACCACTTCCAGAATCTGGGTGTTGCACATCGCTTCAATAAAGGCTTCCAGCTTGTCCGACGTTCCAACCACCTGAATGGTATAAGTGGTCGGCGAGACGTCGATGATTTGGCCGCGGAAGATGTCGGCGCAGCGCTTCACTTCTTCGCGTTGATCGCCGCTGGCTTTGACCTTGACCATCATAAGTTCACGTTCGATATGCGCGCTCTCGCTCAAATCGACCAGTTTGACTACCTCAATCAGCTTGTGCAGTTGTTTGGTGATTTGCTCGATGACCTGGTCGTCACCCCGGGTCACCAGTGTCAGCCGTGACATAGTCGGGTCTTCGGTGGCCGCCACAGTCAGTGAATCAATGTTGTAACCGCGTTGGGCAAACAGGCCCACGACACGGGCTAAAGCGCCAGATTCGTTTTCCAGCAATACCGCAATAATATGGCGCATGTTAAGTCCGCTCCGTTTTGCTCAGGAACATGTCATTCATGGCACCACCTGGTACCTGCATCGGGTAAACGTGTTCTTTTGGATCAACATGAATGTCGAGGAACACCAGTTTATCTTTCAGCGCGAATGCCTTTTCCAGCGCGGGTTCCAGCTCTTCCGGGCTGGTCACGCGGATGCCGACATGGCCATAAGCCTCAGCCAGTTTGACGAAGTCGGGCAGTGAATCCATGTAAGAACTGGAGTAGCGGGAGTCATAGTTCATGTCCTGCCACTGCTTCACCATGCCGAGGTAGCCGTTGTTCAGATTGATGATTTTGACGCCAAGACCATATTGTTTGCAGGTCGACAGCTCTTGGATATTCATCTGGATTGAACCTTCGCCGGTGACACAGACCACTTCGGCTTCCGGATAATGCAGTTTGACGCCCATCGCCGCCGGCAGACCAAAACCCATGGTGCCGAGGCCGCCGGAGTTGATCCAGCGGTTTGGTTTGTCGAATTTGTAATATTGCGCGGCAAACATCTGATGCTGGCCAACGTCCGACGTGACATAGGCATCGCCTTTGGTGTGACGCCAGACCGCTTCGATTACTGCCTGAGGTTTCAGCAGGTCGGTGCGGTGTTCAAACCGACCGCCATGCACTTCACGCCATTGATCGATTTGCTGCCACCACTGGCCAAGCGCGGCCTGATCCAGCGTGTTGCCGTGTTTTTCCAGCTGATGCAGCATTTCCTGCAACACAGGCTTCACCAGACCGACGATTGGTACATGCGCCATGATAGTTTTGGAAATACTGGCCGGATCGATATCGATATGGATGATGGTCGCGTTCGGGCAGAATTTTTTCGTGGCGTTGGTGACCCGGTCATCAAAACGGGCACCGACAGCAAAAATGACGTCAGCATTGTGCATGACCTGGTTGGCTTCGTAAGTGCCGTGCATACCGAGCATGCCGATAAACTGCGGGTCTGTCGCAGGGTAAGCGCCAAGCCCCATCAGCGTATTAGTGACCGGCAGATTGAGCTTCTGTGCCAATTCCGTTAACTCAGCCGAGGCCTGACCTAAAATCACGCCGCCGCCGGCATACAGTACCGGTTTTTTCGCCGCTAATAAGGTCTGCAGCGCTTTTTTGATCTGGCCTGGATGGCCTTTGGCGTTCGGGTTATATGAGCGTAGTTTGATGTCTTTTGGATATTCGTATGGGAACTTCTGGTTCGGCATCGTCATATCTTTAGGAATATCCAGCACCACAGGGCCTGGACGACCACTTTGGGCAATATAAAAGGCTTTTTTCACCAGCGCCGGAATATCAGCTGGGTTTCGCACCGACATATTGTGTTTCACGATGGGGCGGGAAATACCGAGCATGTCGGTTTCCTGGAAAGCATCGTCGCCGATCAGATGGCTCATGACCTGACCACAGATCACCACCATCGGAATAGAATCCATATAGGCAGTGGCAATACCGGTCACAGCATTGGTGGCGCCGGGGCCTGAGGTGACGAGCACCACGCCGGCTTTTCCGCTGGCACGGGCATAGGCATCCGCCATGTGAGTGGCGGCTTGCTCATGACGGACCAGCACATGTTTTACCTCGGTTTGCTGAAACAGCGCATCGTAGATATGTAACACGGCACCGCCGGGGTAACCATAAACGAATTCGACACCTTCATCACGAAGGGCCCGAATCAGCATGGCGCCGCCAGACAGCAGTTCTGGTTGGTGTTGTTGGCTCATTTTTACTCAGGTCTCATAGTTTGCGTAGGCAAAGGTTTCCCGTGCAGCCAAAAATGGCATGCCGGTGTGGTTCTTGTCTGTGGACAAGTAATTCTGCTTACGTGGGGAATTCACAGCGGTAAGGCGGTGAAAAAAATCAAACTACGGCCTTTATCGTTGGTCACGCCTCAGCTGCAATAAGCAGTCCGGGCGGCTTTATGGGCAGGCTCGCTGGTTGGTACTTTACGGGATCTGGTCCGGCCTTGCCAGCTCTTTTTTGCCAGAGTCACTGCTGATTATCCGCGGCAATCTGTGGCATAAAGTCAGGGCAATGCCTTGCAAATCAAGGGTCACAGCCACATAGTAAGCAGAGTTTCATAGTTACAGAGATTTTATCCGTGTTGAGTAATCAGATTGACGTCAGTTTTGATAATGTCCGTGAACTGCTGGAGCTGTCGCAGCAGAAGCTGGTGATCTTCGACTTTTGGGTTGAGCAGCACGAGCCTTGTCAGCAGATTTTGTTAGTGCTGGAAAAAATCGCTGGCGATTATCCGCAGCATTTGGTGCTCGCCAAAGTGAATTGTGACACTGAGCAGCAACTGGCGATGCAGTTTGGCGTGCGGTCATTACCAACGGTGTTGTTTATCCGCAATGGCCAGCCGGTCGATGGCTTTGCTGGCGTTGAAACTGAAGGGCAGATCCGCAGTCGTTTAGATCCGTATTTACCTAAACCGGAAGATTTATTGCTGCAACAGGCACAGCCGCTGTTAGAAACACAACAATGGCAGCAAGCCTATCCACTGCTGAAGCAGGCTTTGCAACTGGCGCCGGCGCGGGTCGATGCGCGGCTGCAGCTGGCGTATTGCGCCGCATCGCTTGGCCAGACTGCGCAAGCGGAAGAGCTGATAGCTCCAGTCATGCTGGCCGATCAGGATGCTCTGTATCACCAGGTCAAAGCGTTGATCGAACTGGCGCAGCAAGCGGCCGAAAGTCCGGAGATCCGCGCATTGGAACAACAGCTGGCGGCTGATCCTGCCAACCTGCAACTGAAGCAACAACTGGCGGTGCAATATCAGCAAGTGCAGCGCTTTGCCGACGCTTTAGCGTTATTATTCAGCATTCTGCAGCAGGATCTGAACTTTGATGACAGTAAGAAGCTAATGTTAGATATGCTGGCAGTGTTACCCAAAGGCGACGCACTGGCAGGTGAATACCGGCGTAAGCTGTATAGTTTGTTGTATTAATCAGCCACTGTCGCGGTGGCGCTCCAATATCCGTCTGTAGGCGGGTAAAATCACAAGGAAATTCAATGCGCTTGCAGACATTTTACTGCGCGGTGTTGTCAGTGCTTTTGCTGCTTTGCAGTGCCCAGGGCAGGGCCGATTCAGCAGAGCAACTGTTTGCCCGGTTTGAACCATCACTATTGCAGGTTCGGGTGCTGGAGCGGGCCTCTGGCGCTAAAGCGGCGATTGGGACCGGCTTTGTACTGGCAGATCCGGCTTTAGTCGTTACTAATTATCATGTGGTGTCAGAAGCTGTGCTGGCACCAGAAAAATTTCAGCTGGAGTATCTGAACTCGGCGCAGCAAAAAGGCGGCTTACAAGTACTGGCGGTTGACGTGATTAACGACCTGGCACTAGTCAGCACCGATTACCGTGCTCCGCATCCGTTTCAAATCCAGCTGCAAAAACCGGTGCAGGGTGCGACCATTTATTCGCTTGGCAATCCGCATGATCTGGGCATGATTTTGGTACCGGGTACATACAACGGCTTGCAGAAATACAGTTTTTATCCACGGATCCATTTTACCGGCGCAGTAAATTCCGGCATGAGTGGTGGGCCGGCAGTCGACGCCAACGGCCAGATCGTCGGCGTCAATGTGGCGTCGGCGGGTAATCAACTGGGTTTCCTGGTGCCGGCCGAAGCGTTGCAACGGTTGCTGGCGCGTTTTCAGCAAGAGGGCCAAAGCAAAGATTTACGCGCTGATATCGAACGACAACTTTTGGCTAGTCAACAATCGATGTTCAGCCAAATCCTGAATGCCGATTGGAAGCTAAAAGATTTTGGCATCGGTAAAGTCCCAGACGAAGTGGTGCCTTTTGTCCGTTGCTGGGGAGAGTCCAACATCGAAAAAGACAAAGAGGTACTGAAGAAGGTCACGGCTTTCTGTAGCCAAAGTGAAGAGATTTTCTTATCGCAGCATTTCACCTCAGGTCGCGTCGAAATGCAGTTTGAGTGGCTGGAAGGCAAGGATTTACATCCGCTGCAGTTTTTCTCGTTGTATGAACAGAGTATTTCCCGCGCCAATGCTGACAATCAGGCGTTAAAAGAAGATGTGACAGCCTTTGAATGTCAGCATCAGGTGGTACAACAGCCTGGTGGCCAACATGCCAAAACCATCTATTGTGTGCGCGCTTATCGTGCCTATGCCGGTCTGTATGACGTGTTATATCTCGCCGCTTCTTTAGACCACCAGCAACAGGGATTGATCAGTCATTACACGCTGTCCGGCGTTAGTCAGGACACCGCCCGTGCTTTCAGTCAGAAATTTAGCGGGGCCGTGTCATGGCAGTAATTATTGAGGTGCTGAATAAACAGCACAAAGTGATTGAGCGGCATCGGTTTGGCCAAGCGCGGATTGCTCTGGGCCGGGCCTTTAACAACGACTTAGTGTTGTACGACAAACATGTCAGCCCGCATCATGCTGAGCTGGTGTTGTCGGAAGAGGGCCGCTGGCAGCTGGTCGATTTGGCATCGCTGAACGGCAGTTTTGTTGAACCCGCAGTGCCAGTGGCGCAAGCAACCGAGTTACAAAGCGGTCAGTTGTGCTGGCTGGGCGAGCAGGCGCTCAGAATTTATGATGAGCATCACCCGGTGCCACCCGCATTGCCATACAACAGCCTGGAGCAACGCCTTCAGCAGTTTGGTCACCCGGCATTGATTGTGTTACTCGCGTTGTTTTTGTTGGCGCAGGAGTTATTCAGCGTGTGGCTGAATGTGCCGGAACATGGGCAAAGCCGCTGGTCTCGTAACTTATTGAATCTGCCGCTGTTAATGCTGGGACTAGCGCTATGGCCCGCTTTATTGGCGATTTGGGCGAAGATCAACCAGCACGAAGCGCGTTTTTTGCCACAGTTGGGACTGACCTTCGCTGTTGTGGTCGTGGCAGAGTGCTGGCAAGCATTGATGACGGTACTGAATTTCAGTCTTGATGGCGCTACCGCGGTGGTGTGGCTGCGAGATATCGGCCAGACCGCATTGGTGATCCTGTTGCTGACCGCCAACTTCTATCTGGCGTTGCAAATTTCGGCGCTCAAGAAAATTGCCGTGGCGACGAGTCTCGGTTTGCTGCTGAGTTTGCAGGGAGTGGCTGTATCGCTGCTGTTTGAAAATCAGAACAATCTACAGCCCCAGTTTGATAACAGTCTGATGCCACTTACATTTTATTTGAATAAACCCGTTAGTAGCGCCGAGTTTACTAAAGACAGTGCCGAATTATTCCGCCAGACCGACGAAGTCCGGCAGGAACCTGCGGAGCAATAACAGGCAGGCGCTGCGCTATCTGGCAATTTCAGCGTTGCTGACGTTGCCAGATCTGGCGGATTTGTTCCGACAGGGTCATTGGGTCAAAAGGTTTGACCACCACATCGCTGGCGCCCAGTGCTTTGTAGGACTCGATTTCGCTGGATTGTACTTTGGCAGTCATGAAGACGACTGGCACCTGGCTTAAATCGAATTGTTGCTGCAGCTGTTTTAATGTACTGGGACCATCCATCCCCGGCATCATCACATCCAGCAGGATTAACTGTGGCAAAAATGTCGGATACTGTTCCAGTGCCTGCATACCGCCGCTACAGGTACAGACTTCAAAGTGGCCGACGGCTTCCAGTGCTACCCGGGCCACCATCTGGATCGAGGGATCATCTTCCACATGCATGATTTTTTTCAGTTCTGTCATCATTTTCCCTTTTTTCAGGCTGGTGTTTTCAGTCTGTCACAAGGTTGGGGCCAACGCCAGTCTGTGATGCAATCGTCGGAGTTTTGCTGATGTTCGCCCGCTGGTGGCTGACGCTGGATCAAGTCCTGCTGCAGCAATGTGATTTTTGGCAGTTGCAGCCGATGCTGGCGGACTGGCCAACAGTGTTTCCCGCAGAACTGGTGACTGTGCTGGAGCAGTTTACGCTGACGGATTGTGTCGCGATCGACGCCAGCCCCAGTTTGCAGCGCCAGCATTTTGCCAGATTTTTCCCAGAGTTATTTGCGGCATTGCCCGAGCTGCCGCGCGAACCTGCCGCGAACCTGCCGCTACCTTTCTGGCTGAGTACCGATATCGGTGGGCGTAAATGGCAGCAAATCACTCAGCTTGCCGCCAGTGTCGGGCAGCCACAACGGCCAGTGCTGGAGTGGTGCGCCGGTAAAGGCCATTTAGGTAAAGTGATGAGTTACGCTTTTCAGGCGCCGGTGGTGAGCCTGGAGTGGCAACAAAGCTTGTGCAACGCCGGGCAGCAAAAAGCGCAACAGTTAGGCTTGCTACAGCGGTTTGTTCATATCGACGTATTACAGCAACCGGTTGCTCCTTATCTGCAGCCAGCGCAGCAAGTGGTGGCGCTACACGCCTGCGGTGATCTGCACCGGGTCGCGGCGCGGGAAGCGGTGCGGGCCGGTTGCGCCGCATTGGCGTTGGTGCCTTGTTGTTATCATCTGCAGCAGGCGGCGCAGTATCAGCCATTGTCAGTGCAGGCGCAGCAAAGTGACCTGATGCTTGGCAAGGCTGATTTACGTCTGGCAGTGCAACAAAGTTGTACCGGTGGGGAGCGGGTGGCGCGCTTGTCGCAGACTGAAATGCTGTGGCGGCAGCTCTGGTGGCAGTGGCGACGGCAACTGGGTCTTGATTATCAGCCGCTACGTTCAGTGGGCAAGCATTGGTTCAGTGGCGAGCTTGGTGACTTTCTGACTTTTGCCGGTGCGGAGCATCAGCTGGTGCCGCCGGCTGCGGCCCTGTTGCCGGATCTATTGCAGCGAGCCGAACAAGCACTGCTACAACAGCGCCGGCTGGAACTGGTGCAACATCTGTTTCGCCGGCCGTTAGAACTATGGCTGGTGCTCGATGTCGCCATGTACCTGCAGGAGCAGGGTTATCAGGTCAGCCTGTCCGAGCTCTGTGCGCCTGAACTGACCCCCCGCAATCTGCTGCTGCAGGCGGTCAACTTGAAGGCGTGTGACCACCTTTAAAGTGATGACGCGCAGTCGATCCGAGGTTTTAAGGCGTTGTCAGTCGCGGCCAGACATGCAGCGATCCGCTGATCTTTTTGCAACCAGCGTTGATTCAGCCACAACTGAAACTGCTGGCGAAATACCTCGTCCTGAAAATAATCACCGATGATTTGGCTGTTAACAGGGCCTTGCACTGGTAGCGTATCCACATGGATCACCACGCGTTTTAACCGGCCGAGCAGCATGGCCACCAGCACGTGGCGCGGGTTATCCGGATAAATCAGCGTGACATCCAGCACGGCATCAAACAATGGCCCCATGCTGGCCAGCGTAAAGGCGATGCCACCGGCTTTGGCTGGCAGTAAAAACCGGAACGGGCTGTTTTTCAGCCGTTGTTTGGTTGCGGTGAAACGAGTGCCTTCGACAAAATTGATGATCGTGGTTGGCTGCTGACGGAATTTCTCACAAGACTGGCGGGTAGTTTCGATGTCTTTACCTTGCAGCGCCGGATTGTTGCGGATCTGGGCCTGGCTATAGCGTTTCATAAACGGCATATCCAGCGCCCAGGATGCTGAACCGATAAAAGGTACCCACTTTAATTCTTCTTTTAAAAAGAATTTCGGCTCTGGGATACGGTCCAGTGCGAACTGACTGAGTACCGGAATATCCAGCCAGCTTTTGTGGTTGGAGATCAGCAAATACCACCGCTGTGGCGACAGTTGCGCTTCGCCTTCCAGTTGCCACTCTACTTTATTAAATAATTCAATTAGTTGGCGGTTATGCAGCGACCAGTGGCGGTATGCCCAATGCGCCAATTTAGAGACTCGCAGTCGCGCCGCCGGCATTGGCAGCAGCAGTTTCAACACGCCGCAACAAGTGACAATCAACCCCCAAACGGTCAGGTTCAGCGTAAACAGCGGTAATGACAGCAATAAAATGAGCGGCGCGGGCAGAAATGAAAGCATCAATACAACTCCTTCTTCAGCGCGGCTAACTGCAGGTCTTTGTCCAGCCAAAGCTGATTGACCCATTGCTGAAATTGTTGCCGGTACTGTGGATCTTCGTAATCGCCAATCAAGCTGGGTTCAATCGGCAACACACGCACCCGTACCCGAATGTCATGCACTTTACCGCTGATGTAATCCCAGAAACTCGGTGAACCTTTAGGGTAATAGATGGTTACGTCCAGCAGCTTATGCAGATGTTCGCCCATCGCGTTGAGGACAAAAGAAATACCACCGGCTTTTGGCTTTAGCAAATGGGCAAAGGGCGCTTGCTGTTTATGATGTTTTTCCGGAGTGAAGCGCGTGCCTTCGAGGAAATTCATCACCGACACCGGCTTATAACGGAATTTTTCACAGGCTTTGCGAGTGGTTTCGACATCTTTGCCTTTTAATTCAGGATGTTTTGCCAGGAAGGCGGCGCTGTAACGTTTCATAAAAGGGAAATCCAGCGCCCACCAGCACAAGCCGATCACCGGCACATAAATCAGTTCTTTTTTCAGGAAAAACTTCAGGAACGGGATTTGGCGGTTAAATACTTTCTGTAGCACCAGAATATCGACCCAGCTCTGATGGTTAGCCACCACCAGATACCAGTCTTTCAGACTCAGTGTTTCCAGACCTTTGATGTCCCAGCGGATGCAGGTAAAGAGCGCGGTTGTGCAGTTATTAACCGAGATCCAGGCGCTGGCGCAACTGTCGAGCAGCCAGGTCATCCAGGTTTGCCAACGTTGGATCGGCGGTAGCTTCAAAATGGCGAGGCACAGAATAGGGACGGCCCAGAATAAGGTATTGCCGATGTACAACAAGAAAGAAACTAATCCAATCAGTGGTTTGGGCAAGAAATGCAGCATCAGTTCTCTCCATGAGGTGAAATATCTGTCGGCGATATCAAAAAAAAGAGCAAGTCCGGCCTGCTCTTTGTTCCCGTCATCGCTGAAACTGCAACTGTGTCCGCTGCAGCTTCATGGACTTTGGCTTATACGTCAGCCGGAGCAATTGAACTGCTCCGACCTGTGCAGTCTACCTTAATCTTCGAAATAGGTGTACCCATAGACGCCGGCTTTCAATTCATCCAGCATTGCCTGTTGCGCTTCTGAACTGAGGTTGCTGCGCCCTAACTGATTCGAGTAAGAGTTAATCAGTTTTTCCGCATCAAAGGCTACATAACGCAGCACGTCGGCGACAGTATCACCTTTGATGGCGTTGCCAAGGTGATAGGTGCCATCCGGATTCAGCTCGACGTGAACAGAGTCAGTATCGCCAAACAGGTTGTGTAAATCGCCGAGGATTTCCTGATAAGCACCGACCATGAACATACCAATCAGATACTGTTCGTCTTCTTTGTATTCCGGCAGCGGCAAGCTGCTTTCGATTCCATTGCCGTCGGCATAGCTTTTCAGTGCACCGTCTGAGTCACAGGTGATGTCCTGAATAATAGCGCGGCGGTCCAGTGGCTCGTTCATCCGTTCCAGTGGCATCACCGGGAACAGCTGATCAATACCCCAGGCATCCGGCATCGACTGGAACAACGAGAAGTTAACGAACAGTTTGTCAGCCAGTTTCTCGTTCAGGTCATCGTGAATTTCACGATGTGACCGTGAACTCAGATCCAGCATGTCCTTCACTTTATTGATGGTGGCAAAGTAGATTTGCTCCAGCAACGACCAGTCTTTTAACGTCAGCAGGCCATGAACATACTGTGCATGCGCGTCAGTGAAGTAATGCACGGCATCGTGATAGGCTTCGACGGCAGAGCGTGGTGTCACGTTCTGGTAAGAATCCCACAGCGCCCACACCACTTGTGGTGAATCTTCTGATGGTTCTGGCAGGTAACGCAGACCCGGTGCACGTTCAACGTCAATCGCGTCGGTGATCAGTACGGCGTGGTGTGCTGTCATGGCGCGGCCGGATTCAGTGATGATGTTCGGATGTGGCAGGTCGTATTCGTCACAGACTTCTTTTAAGCCAAACACTACGTTCCGGGCATATTCATACATGGTGTAGTTCATTGAACAGGCTGAACGTGAGTTCGAGCCTTCGTAATCGACACCCAGACCACCGCCAACGTCGACAGTCGTGATAGGCACACCCAGTGTGCGCAGTTCAGCGTAATGACGGGCACATTCACGGATGGCGTTGTGAATGTCGCGAATATTGGCGATTTGTGAACCGATATGGAAATGCACCAGCTGTAACAGGTCAAGCTTGCCAGCTTCTTTCAGGATATCAATGGCTTGCAGAACTTGTGTTGCAGTTAAGCCAAATTTACCTTTTTCACCGCCGGTGTTTTGCCATTTGCCTTTGCCGACTGAGTTCAGCTTGATGCGGATACCGATCATCGGTGCCGCACCCAGGCTGTCGATTTCCCGCAGCAGGGTTTTCAGTTCAGATAATTTTTCAACGACGACGTACACAGTGTGACCCATCATCTGGCCAATAGTCGCCAGACGCAGGAATTCGCTGTCTTTGTAACCGTTACAAACGATTTTCAGTGGTTTTTCCGTAACGCCCAGGATCGCCATCAGTTCAGGTTTTGAACCGGCTTCCAGACCCACTTTATTGCTGGAGTGCACCAGCTTTTTCACCACGGAATATTGCTGGTTGACCTTGATTGGATAAACAGCGGTGTATTCGCCCTGATACTCCCGCTCAGATTTTGCTTTGGCAAAAGAGCTGATTAAGGTTTCAACCCGGTGCTGCAGGATGTCGGTAAACCGCACCAGCACAGGTAAAGTCAGACCTTCTTGTTTAAAACGTGCTGTCAGTTCCGGGAAACTAATGCCCGGTTTGCTGTGATCCTGATCCGGATAAGCAATGAGATCGCCATTGGCGTTGACGTCAAAGTAGCCTTCGCTCCAGACTGCAACGTTATAAATAGATCTTGCTTTGTCGATACCCCATTCTGCCATTGTCGTGCCCTTAGAAAAAATAGGCCGCCATTTTATTCGTATCGGCGGCAAAAAAACATGAAAAGTTTGTCTCACGCCGGCTTCACTGGCAAAATATTTAGCCCCTGAATCAGTACCCGGAGTGGATCAATGCCAGAACTCAATTCACAACAGTGGTTTACCGAGATCTTCGCGCCAAGTGGCAGTGCGTTTTCCTTAAGAACCGAGCAAAAATTAGCTGAGGTTCAGTCACCTTTCCAGCACATCGAAATCTTTAAGACCACCGATTTTGGCAATCTGATGGTGATCGATGGGGTCATTATGCTCAGTACCCGTGACAATTTCTTGTATCACGAGATGTTGAGCCATCCGGTGCTGTTCACACACCCGGATCCGCAGAACGTGATTATCATCGGCGGCGGTGATTGCGGCACATTACGTGAAGTACTGAAGCACCGATCAGTACAACAGGTCACTCAAATTGATATCGATGAACAAGTGACCCGGATGGCTGAGCGTTATTTCCCCGAATTGTGTGCCTCCAACCAGGACCCTCGCGCCACCCTGTTGTTCGCCGACGGTATTCAGTATATGCGTGATGCGGCACCACAAAGTGTCGATGTGGTGATTGTTGACTCGACTGATCCGATTGGACCGGGCGAAGGTTTGTTTAACCGCGCCTTTTACCAAAGCTGTTTTGCCGCATTAAAGCCTGGCGGCATTCTGGTGCAACAAAGCGAATCGCCGCTCATTCATCTGCAACTGCTGAATGATATGCGGGTGGCTATGCACGATGCCGGTTTTGCCGAACTGCAAACGCTGCAGTTTCCGCAAATGGTCTATCCAAGTGGCTGGTGGACTTGCACTATGGCGCGCAAAGCGCAGGGCTTTGACGGTTTCCGCCGTGAAGCTGCGGCCAATCCGGGGTTTGCCACCGAATACTACAATGCTGACATTCATCAGGCGTCGATGGCATTACCAAACTTTATGCGCCGCGAGTTAAAGCCCTGAGTCACTTTCTGACCAGGAAAACGGCCGCCAGACAGCGGCCGTTTTTTATATACAGGATGTACGGTGCACCGCAAACGCACGGAGCTGTTTGTGGTGAACTGTAACACCGCTGGTACAGAGTTTTAGTAAAGAAAAAAGGGATGCATAAAACCACCTGCACCCCTGGGGACAAACTGCGAACCGATATTTATTGACTGATTAGTGGCTCAATCTGGATTTCTACGCGGCGGTTTTTCGCCCGGTTTGCTTCAGAAGTATTTGCGACCAGCGGCTGATCCGGGCCAGCGCCCTGAGTGACTAACCGGCGTTCGTCGATGCGCTGTGCACTCAAGTAGTTTTTCACGGTTTCAGCGCGTTGTTGCGACAGTCGCATATTCAGCTCACGACCACCGGTATCGTCGGTATGGCCGGTGATCACCAGCAGGGTTTTGTCATATTCAGCCAGTACTTTGGCGATGTCATTCAGTACCGGATACAGTTCAGCGCGAATGTCGCTGCGGCCGGAGGCAAAGGTAATTTGCGACGGAATTTCAAGCTTCAGCACATCACCTTCGCGTTTGACCTGCACACCAGAACCGGCCAGCTGTTCTTCCAGCGCCTGCTCCTGATTATCCATATAACGACCGATTGCGGCACCACTGAGCGCGCCCAGCACTGCGCCTAAGGCCACGCGTTTATTCTTGTGATTGCCGGTGGCTTTTCCGGCGACACCACCCACGACAGCACCGATAGCGGCGCCCCTGGTGGTATTGTCTTGCGGGAACTGGGCACAACCGGCCAGCGTCAGGCTGGCAGCAGCGGCGAGGGCAGTCAGGCGAAATAAAGTCATGAAAAATCCTGTGCTTTTATATAAGAGAAAGGAGATAGATGCGACCGAGTCTGGCGTCGCCCCGCTGAATTATGGCTGAATCAGCCTTGCAGCGGCAGCAGTTTAACCTGTGGTCAGCGCTGTTGGTCGCGCTTCTAAACTAGACATATATACGGCTAAACAGTTAAGCTGCCGCTTAATTAAACAAAGTCGGAGATACAGGCAAATGGCGGGGGTCAGCTGGAAACGGATAGTGATCAAAGTGGGCAGTGCTTTGATTGCGCCGGCAGGGAAAGGCACGTCAACCCGTTATTTATTGGCTATTGCCCGCTTTATCAGTGAATGCAAATTGCGTGGTGTTGAAGTGGTGCTGGTGTCCAGCGGCAGCGTGGCCGCCGGCCGTTCTGCGATTGAATTTACTCATCAGCCATTGCCAATTAATGTCAAACAGGCCTTAGCAGCTATTGGTCAGGCGCAGATGATGGCGACCTGGAGCCAGCTGCTGGACTGGCCTTGTGCACAAATTCTGTTAACACATGCCGACCTTGCTGACCGTCGCCGCTATCTGAATATCGATAACACATTGCGCACGCTGCTCAGCCACGGTGCACTGCCTATCGTCAACGAAAACGATACTGTGGCGACCAAAGAACTGCGGGTCGGCGATAACGACAATCTGGCGGCGATGGTGGCGTCTGTGGTCGAAGCCGATGCACTGATTATTTGCTCCGACGTTGATGGCTTATACACAGCCAATCCGCGCACCGACGCCACCGCACAGCTGATCCCACGGGTCGAAGCACTGACTGCGGACATCTATGCGATGGCTGGCGGCAGTCATCATAGTACCGGCACCGGCGGTATGGTGACCAAACTACAGGCTGCCGACAAAGCTACCGCCGTTGGTATTGAAACGCTGATCATTAATGGCCAGCGCGCCCAGAGTTTTGAGGCATTGCTGAATGGCGAGGCGATTGGCACTTTGTTCGCGGCCCGGAAAACTACACTCAGCGCGAAAAAACATTGGTTATTGCATTCCAGCAAAGCCAGCGCCGAAGTCTGGCTGGATCAGGGCGCGGCGCAAGCGGTGCAGCACAAAGGCGCATCCTTATTGGCCAAAGGCGTCAGCCAGGTGCAAGGCGAATTCGATAAAGGGGATGCGGTCTGGTTACTGGCGCCGGATGGTAGCAAAATTGCTAAAGGTGTCAGTCAATACAATGCCGCTGAACTGAACAAAATCAAAGGCATCCACAGTGATCAAATTGCCGCCGTGCTGGGCTATTGCCCAAGCGAAGTAGCGGTGCACCGGGATGATTTAGTCGTTTTACAGGGAGCTTAACATGCAGTCCGCAGAACCAAGCCGCGCATTTGATGTTGTTGCGCTGTGCGTGCAGGCCCAAGCAGCCAGCCGGCAATTGGCACAGCTGTCCGAGGCGCAAAAGAACCAGATCCTAAGCGATATGGCCACAGCGTTGATTGAGGCCACACCGGCTATCCTGGCAGCCAATGCGCTGGATATGGCGGCGGCACGGGAGAAAGATCTGGCGCCGGCGATGCAGGACCGGCTGTTATTAACGGCAGAGCGGCTGCAGCAATTAGCGGCGGCAGTGCGGCAAATTGCGGCGTTACCGGACCCGGTCGGGCAAATCCGGCAGTTGGCGCCAAGACCCAATGGGATCCAGGTGGGCCGGATGCGTATTCCGCTGGGTGTCATTGCGATGATTTATGAAGCACGTCCTAACGTGACCGCAGATGCGGGCGCTTTATGTCTGAAATCCGGTAATGCGGTGATTTTACGTGGCGGTCGCGAAGCTTTGCATTCCAGTTTGGCGATTGCGGCGGTGTTGCAGCAAGTGCTCGGCAAGCATCAAATTAACCCGGCGGCGATTGCAGTATTACCTGACCCGGACCGAGCGATTTTGCTCGAGCTGCTGCAACAAAAAGCCTATGTGGATTTGGTGATCCCACGTGGCGGCGAAGGTCTGATCCATTTTGTCAGCGACAACAGCCGTATTCCGGTGATCCAGCACTACAAAGGCATCTGCCATTTGTTTGTCGACAAAGCGGCAGATCCGGACAAAGCCTTAGCACTGCTGTTAAATGGCAAAACCCAGCGGCCGGGCGTCTGTAATGCGCTGGAAACCTTACTGGTGCATCAGGACATCGCGGCAGCATTTCTACCTTTAGCCGGCGCGGCACTGGCTGAGAAAGGGGTTCAGGTGTTTGCCTGCCCGCGCAGTCTGGGCTATTTCAACGCGGCGCAAGCAGCCGGACCGTCGCAATATGACACTGAATATCTGGCGCTGGCCCTGTCAGTGCGGGTGGTGGATAGTTTTGCCGATGCGACTGCGCATATTGAACAGCACAGCTCCGGCCATACCGAAGTGATTTGTACCCAGGACATCAGCCGGGCGCAGCGATTCTTGAAGCAAATCAATTCCGCTGTGGTGATGGTCAATGCCTCGTCGCGCTTTTCCGATGGCGGCGAGCTGGGGTTAGGCGCTGAAATCGGCATATCCACCAGTAAGTTGCATGCCTATGGCCCAATGGGGCTGGAGTCGTTAACCACGGAAAAATATATCGTGATCGGTGACGGACAGGTACGGCAATAGTGGGCAATTCCGCTGCGGCAGCCATGCTGCTGCGGTCGCTTAACCCGATAGGGTTAATTGCGGATGGTGTCGTTACGGTTCCATAAATTCTGGTGCTTCAAATAACAAAAGAACTCGTCCGGATTCCAGCATTTGGGGATCAGGTCAGTATTCACCCGCTCTTCAAAGTTCGACACCAACTTACTTAAAATCTCGCGCAGCCTCTCTTCACTAATACGTTCCAGCTTTTGCTGAGCGACCGGGAAATACAAATTATTTTCGGCACTGACCACCACATTGATACCAAAGGTATTAAAGGTCAGATTGCGGGTGACTTGCCGGCATACCGGTTGTTCCGGTTCCAGCGGATACAGGCCGTTGACGATGGCGTATTCGTAGCGGTCGAGATCGCGTTTATCCGAGTCTTTCGGAATGTAAGTGATGCCATAACCTTGTGGGAAATAGCCGGTAATAGTGAGCAGGCTTTGTACCACAGCTGCCGGATACCAGCCTTTTTCCACGCCGGCTTTAAGCAGCGGCCCGACTTTTGGCAGACTGTCGTAGCTGTAATTCTGTTTCGACGGTAACACCACGGAGGTATAGACCTGTGGGATCTTCAGCAGGTTGCCAATGCCATCTTCCGGTGTAATAGCCGAGCGTAATAAATGCAGTGTGAACGCCTGTTTATCTTCCTCCACCATCACAAATAATTCGCGTTCGGCCCGCGAGTTGCCTATGTACTGGTCAAGCCCCAAACCTTCTTGTAAATACAGTTGGCTTTGCGCAAAGCTGATTTGTAATAACTGCTGCCGCGTGTCGGCAGGCAAGATCCGATAAGGGTCGGCGTCTCCCTCCGGACCGTACAATAATTGCTGCACTTGCGGGTGCTGCAGGCCGATGTCCTGTAGCAGGCAGGCCATCACCAACGGGATCTGCACTTCTTCGATAAAAGCTGATGAAGTATCTGCCGCGGTTTTCAGTGAATCTGCTACCTTGGCCAGCACATAACGATTCTTAATTTGTTGGTCGGTCAGCAATTGTTGCAACAACAACAATGCCAGAATGGCTTTATACAAATGTTTGTGGCGTTGATTGGTCGCCGCAATATTTTTGCCGTAGGTCGGCGACATGAGCTGGATAGTGCCTAAAGCCCGCGCTGCGAGCTGCCGCGATTCTTCCGGCGTATCCCCCTGGATCAGTTCCACCACCTGACGGGCAATGCCTTTTAGTTGCCGGATCCGATCGATTCGGTGCTCCTGCTGCTGTTTCAGGCTTTCTTTCAGTTGTTGACTGGTCTCATTCAGTTTCAGTTCGAGCTTGTGGCGGGCGCCTTTACTGGCGTCATCAAGGCGGCGCTGCAGGTCGGTTTTTTGTTGCTGCAGCTGGTCGATATTGCGTTGTTCATGGCCCTGGAAATACCAGGCGGCCTGTTCATACATCGATAGCCCTTGTGTGCTGTTATCAAAGGTCTTACTCAGTAGTTCTTTGATAATTTTGGTCGCAGCGTTAGCGCCGTACAAGGCCTGGTTCATGCCGGAAAATCCTTTGCCTTTTCAGGTACAGTAAAAATCCATAATGACACAACTGTAGCTGTTTTTTCAGGCCCCGCCAGCGCAGCAGGCGGGTGATCTGTCCGGAAAATTAGACAAGCAGGGCTAATTTTGCTTTGCTTAAACAATTAATTAGTAAAGGAAAATGCTCCGTGTTTATTGCAGTGATCGGCGGTGGGATCAATGGCGTGACGTCAGCCTGGCAGCTGGCGCTGGCAGGCCATCAGGTTGAGTTGTTTGAACGCGACGGCCTGATGCAGGCGACCAGTGCGGCTTCCAGCAAATTGCTGCACGGCGGCCTGCGTTACCTGGAGCAAGGTGAATTCCGCTTGGTGCACGAAGCGTTGCAGGAACGGCGCTGGTGGATCAAAAAGGCGCCGCATCTGACCCGGCGATTGCCGATCCTGTACCCGATTTACCGCAGTGGCCGGCGGCCGCGCTGGCAACTGAAAATCGGCTTGTGGCTTTACGATCTGCTATCAGGACGAAAGGGGATTGGCCAGCATCGCTGGCTCAATGCGCAGCAGACACTGCGCTGCAGTCCGGATTTACAACCCGATGGTTTACTCGGCGCTTTTTTGTTTTTTGACGGCCAGATGGACGACCAGCAGCTGGGGCTCTGGGTCGCTGCACAGGCTCGCCAGCATGGTGTACACATTCACGATCATTGTCCGGTACTGGCGTTGCAGGCCGATGGTCGGTTGCAGCTTGCCAACGGCGAATGGCGTCAGTTTGACCGTGTGATTAATGTCGCCGGTCCATGGGCGAATCAGTTGCTGCAACAATCAGCATTACCGGTGCAACAGGCGCTGGATCTGGTGCGCGGCAGTCATTTGTTACTGCCGCCGCTGTGCCGTTATGGCCATATGCTGGAAGTGCCGGGAGAGGGCAGGATTGTGTTTGTATTGCCATTTAAAGGCCAGACCCTGCTGGGCACCACCGAAGTGCGGCAGCAGCTAACGGAACCTATCCGCTGCAGTGATGCAGAACGCAGCTACCTGTTACGGCTTTATAACCATTATTTTGTCACCAAACGGTTTGACAGCGATATTCAACGTGAATTTGCCGGGGTGCGGCCTTTACTTGGCGGCGCTGATGATGCCAGTAAAGCCAGTCGCGAATATGCAATGCATTGGCAACAGGCGATCCTGACCGTGAACGGCGGCAAGTGGACGACAGCGCGGGCGCTGGCGAAGCAAGTGGTCGCGCAGGTAAAAGGCAGGGATTAATTGTTGCCCGCAGGGCAAAGCCCTGCGCAGCAGCAAACTTTAGGTTAAATCCAGTGCCAGGATTTTTGAGCGGCGCTGATAGTTATACAGCTGCTGTTTTTTCGCCGGCAAATCGGCGACGTCTTTCAGTTCAAAGCCGTGTTCGAGGAACCAGTGGATACTACGCGTCGTCAGTGCAAACAGGGTGTAGTACTTACGCTGACGGGCGAGACCGATAATGTGTTTCAGCAGCAGGCTGCCACGGTCGGCGTCGCGATAGTTCGGGTGTACCGCCAGACAGGCGAATTCCCCAACATTCTCTTCCGGAAACGGATATAACGCCGCGCAACCGATGACCAGGCCGTCGCGTTCAATCACGACAAACTGGTCGATTTCCATTTCCAGCTGCTCGCGGGAGCGGCGTACCAGCAGTCCTTGTTGTTCCAGCGGCCGGATCAAATCCAAAATACCACCGATATCATTGATGGTAGCCAGACGCAGGCGTTCGGCCGCTTCAGTAACGATTTGGGTACCGATACCGTCGCGCGAGAACAGTTCCTGTAACAGTGCGCCGTTCATCGTGCTGCTGACCAAGTGACAACGTGACACACCGGCACGGCTGGCGGTGATCGCTGCATGCAGGAACGCTAATGTCGAAGTGCAGGCGCGCTGGTCACGCTCCAGATCTGTCAGCGTACTTTCGGCGAAATTAGGCATTAATTCCGCGATAATTTCACCATCTTCGTCAATGATGCCGCCATCGTCGCTGAAGCCAATCATTTTGTCGGCTTTTAATTTGATCGCGACCTGAGTGGCGATTTCTTCGGCGGTCAGATTAAAACTCTCGCCGGTCACCGAAGCCGCAATCGGCCCCATCAGTACAATACAGTTCTGGTCGAGCTGGCGTCGGATACCGGCGACGTCGATGCGGCGTACTTTACCGCTGTGGAAATAATCGACACCTTCATCAACACCCAAAGGCTGCGCAATGACAAAGTTGCCGCTGACCACGTTTATCTGCGCATTGTGCATCGGAGTGTTGGACAAACTCATCGACAGTCGGGCGGTGATATCCAGTTGCAGAGCGCCGGCGATTTGCTTAATCAGCTGAAATGAATCGTCGTCAGTGACACGGATACGATTGTGATAATGCGCCGTCAGACCGGCCTGCGTCAGCGCATCGTTGATCTGCGGCCGCGCACCGTATACCAGCACAATTTTAATGCCCAAGGTATTTAGCAGAGCGATGTCATTGATAATACTGCGAAAACCAGGTTGTGTAATAGCCTCGCCGCCCAGCATCACCACAAAGGTTTTGCCGCGGTGCGCATTGACATAAGGGGCCGACTGGCGGAATCCATCAACAAGTTCAGTAGTACGCACGCTCTGTTTGTGTCCTTCTGTGAAAGTGGGTCAGCAATGCTGATCTCAGTCATAAGCGCTTTGTATGACAGCGGTATGACTGTTTGCAGTATAACCGTCAGGCCGCAGTGTGCTGAGTGCACGCAGCGCGGACTGAACGGGACAGGAAATTGGCGCGTACTTTAATGGAAAAGTGGATAAATATCCAACAATTATTTGGCTGGTTTTTTGCCGCAGTAAGTCTGCAAGGCTAACGCTATGATTAAGCGGGAAATGTATTCAGTTGCTGCGTTTTTAGTTAATTTGATTGCAAATATATCCATAAAAACAGCATATAAATCTAAAAGGCGGGCGCTTCCTTGCGCCCGCGTCGCAAAAGCCACTGCCTGATCAGGTGCCGCTACTGAAGCTACAGACAAACTGCCAGCTACCGTCGCTGCCGGGTTTGCTTTGGGTCCACCATTTGGCCTGATACAACTTACCGGCATCAGACATGTAGTCGCCGCTGGCGGCAAAACTCGGTCTGTTGGCTTCATCTTTGCGCGGCCAGTTCGGGTAGACGAAGATTTTGAGAGGATCGACGCCACCACAAGTCTGGCCGGTTTGTGCTGGTTTTAAGTCGAGATTGGCATAGCCAGTGGCATTTCGCAGATACAACCGGTTGCTACCGATCGGTTGCTGTAGACTGATCTGCCCGTTGTTGAGCACCCCAATCTGCAGCAGGTCGCTATGGACAGCATTGACCTGTTGCGCCAGCTCCCATGCCCATTGCTGGCCCGTCTGATTAGCACTGCTGATCAGCAGGGATTTTTGCAGCAGTTCCTGACCGTTGCTGTCAAATACCCGCAGTAACGCGGTTTCGCCGGCTTTGCCAAGCTGAGTCGCGCTTAAATACGTGCCTTTGTCATACCAATTACCGCTGCCACTGTCGCCATTACTGAACTGTAAATCAGAGCAATTGTAAAAGCCTTCACCGACCACATCCTGACGTTGCCAGCGCGTATACAACACGGCATTGCCACTACGATTCTTCGGCAGCGGCACGTCGATTTCGTAATAACCACTGACGGCAGGCACATCGGTTTGCTGATGGATCAGCGTTAGCTGCTCCCAACTAAGCGGTGCGCTGGCTGCGTCAAAGCCCGGATTGGACAGATAAAACTGCCAGAAACTGGGATTATGCGGCGTGGTGGCGCGAAAACGGACGCGAAGCTGTGGCGTGGTTTTCAGATCTATCACGGTGCGCTGCCAATGTGCGGACGGCACATCCATCCCGGATTTGCGGCTGTCGCCACCGGCGCACAGCAGACCATTTTTCAGCGCAGCGCGCACCGCCGTTTGGTTGTGATAGTCTGGAACATTGGTTGAATATTCATGGTGTTGCGTTAGCGCATAACCGCCTGATTGTTGGTAAGCCGCACGGCAGGCCAGATTCGGAATACCGGAACCATCGGCTGGCCACCAGTAGCCGCCGTCGTCTTTACAGATTTGCTGGCGGGCTTTGGGGTAATCAACATAACCATGCGCCTGAGCGGCTTGTGCGACCAGCAATAACAGTAGTGAGCCGGTTCCTGCGAATAACTTGAGCATTTTGTGTTCTCCTGAAATGACAGACCGTTTTGGCGGTCTGTCTGATGGCTATCAAAGGTTGGATCAGGCCTTGTTGCAGACAAAAGTCCAGCTGCTATCGGACCCGGGCACGGCTTGGGTCCACCAGTTGGCTTTGTAAACTTTGCCTTGATGGCGCAGATGGTCGCCGCCAGCGGCATATGTGCCACGTGGCCAGTTCGGGTAGTCATTGACATTGGCAGGCACGCCGGCACAACTGCCGCCGTTGTCGCCACCACCGCCGCCAGTTCCGGAAATAGTGCCGGCCGGCAGCTGTGGATATTCCTGTTTCAGTGCAAAGCTCTGGCTACCGACACTGACGCGCCAGTTCGATGGCATTGGGATCGGCAGGTAGTAGTTCAGCGTGATGCTGGTGCTGGCGTTTGCTGCCAGCGGGCTGTGTGTCGGTAACGACAGCTCGACGCGGTGGAAGTCGTTTTGAATACCGCCGATGTTATTGCCACTGCTGTTGCGGCCGCTTTGCGTGACTTTGGTGCCATAACCGCTTTGGTCGGTGAAGTTGTCGCCACTGGCGGTCGGCACATCAAAGCTGATTTTGGCGCCGCCCGGAATCGTCTGGCCGGCTTTGTTTGTCAGCGTCAGTTTTGGATTGATCGGATAGTTGGCATCGCCGAGCTTAAAGCCGTCGATTTTGACCTGCAGGTCCAGACTTTGTGCCGGCAGCGGTTTCGGGTCGCGTTTATTGCCATAGGGCAGCGCAGTTTTAAAGGTCTGGTAGAAGATGCTGGTCAGGTCGGAACCCATGCCATATTCGGCTTTAGCCGCGTCATAGCTGTAGTCGCCGGCCAATTCCCAGAACATCACACCGCCGATGCCCCTATTGACGATGTAGTTGGCTTTTTGCTGAATACTTTCTTCATCTTCAACCGACAAAAACACTTTTTTCGTGTCGTTCCACAGCCAGGTGGCAACCAGCGTCGGGTCGTATTGGGGCTGATAGACACCGGTCAGTCGGTCGGTTGGATCTGTGGCCGGATCCAGGCCATAAGCGGCGGCATAAGAGCCGGTTTTGCCAAGCTGCAGGTTGCGGGTATGCCACAACGGGTTTGAACCGGCTGGCACTTCAGCGCCCAGACTGTTTTTGTCATGCCACAGATTGTCGATGCCAACAGCACCAGCGCCACATTGGTTTTGTGGCGAGCCGCCAGTGCCTGGTGGGCACTGGTTTTGATTCGGCTGTGCTGCTTTGCCCCACAAACCTTTGCTACCACCCGTGACATTCTGCCAGCCGCGGCTGTAATAGGGCACGCCGATATTGATGCGGCCTGCTTGCATAGCGCCGCGGAAGTAATGATAAGCCCAGTCGGTATTCAGATAACCAAGGCCCTGATACTGCGCGCTCTGGTAATAGTTCCACACCAACAATTCGCTGTCGCGGCCATCATCAAACAGTGCCGCATTCGGGCCGACGTGCTGGTTCCACGCGCCGTGCAGGTCGTAGCTCATGATGTTGACGTAATCGAGATATTGCGTGACCGGGAACACTTCCATGCCGCGCAGCAGATAGCCGCTCGACGGCGAGGCGATAGTCAATAAATAGTGTTTGCCGTCAGCGACTGAGGCGGCGTCGAGTTTTTCCCGCAGCGTTTTCATCAGCACCTGATAAGACGCCATCAGGCCGGCACGCCGGGCGTTGGAGATGGCAAAATCATCCGGATTGCCGGAGTCTTTCATGCTGGACGGATATTCATAGTCGATATCGGCGCCGTCAAAACTGTAGGTGCGCAGGAAAGTGACCACAGAATCAGCGAAAGTGTTGATGCCGGCCACATTCACTGAATTGTCGGCATTGGTGGTCATGGTATAAAAACCGCCGCTGGCGACGCGGTTGCCGTTATCATCAAAATAGCCACCGGTTTCGGCCCAGCCGCCAATCGACACTAGTGTTTTCACGCCCGGATGTTGTTTTTTGAATTTATTCAGTTGGTTAAAATGGCCTTTAAAGCTGAACTGCGGATCCATTTCCGCGCCGGCCACACCTGGCCATTCCATATTGGTGGCGGCATTGTCGGGCGCCAGCGGGTTACCAATTGACACTTTGTGTTGCGCGTCGACATGGGCAAAGGCGTAGTTTAAGTGGGTCACTTTGTCCCACGGAATGTTGTGAGCCAAATAAGCCGGCTGACCATTTTTGCCGGTGCGCCAGCTGGTGAAATACCCGATGATGCGGCGCGGGTGGTCGGCGCCCATTTTCTCGCGGCCTTGCTGGTCGTAGATAGTGCAGTAGGGCACATCCAGCCCCGGCGTCTGGTACAGACCGTCAGGCCGGCAGGCGGCGTGACCGGTTTGGCTGCTACTGACACTGAACTGAATACTGGTTTGGTTTTGTGCGCCGAGATTATCAATCACCCGCACAGTCAGTTGTTGATTGCCGGCGACAGCAGTCCAGCTGCTGCTGTAAGGGGCCGTGGTTTTTTCCGCAATCACAGTGCCGTTTAACACAAACTGTACTTTGGCAACGCTGCCGTCGGCATCGCTGGCGGTGGCACTGAGCAGCACTGTTTCACCGGCATTCAGGCTGGCATTGTTCGCGGGCGCTGTGATGCTGACAGTGGGCAGCTTATTATTACCGGCGCTGACACTAAAGCTGACCGGTGTGCTCTGGTTGCTGGTCGCTTTGTCGTCGGTCGCTTTGGCATAGACGCTGTGATTGCCGGCAACAGCCGTCCAGTTCAGGCTGTATGGCGCGCTGCTGTCGCTGCCGGCCAGTTGATTATCGACATAAAACTCCACTTTACTGACGCTGCCATCGGTATCGCTGGCGTTGGCGCTCAGCGTCACCACGGTGCCGGCGCTGTGGTTGCTGCCTGCCGCAGGCGCAGTCAGGCTGACTTGTGGCGGCTGATTTGCCACCACGCCTTCGCAGTCGCCTTGTTTGGTCCATTCCTGATACGGATTGGCATACTGCGCCGGGTTTTTATTCTGATTCCACCAGTTAGCCTTATAGGCCTTTTGTTCATGCTGGACTGTCGAGCCGCCATTGTAAGCTTTACTGGCGAGCCAGCTTTCCAGGTTGGTACAGCTGACGGTAGCTGCCTGCAGCTGCGTGCAATAAAGTGCGCCGCACAGCCAGCCGAGTCGGCGAGCCGTGATTAATTGAGTTTGCATATCAAGTCCTGCCTGTTGATTTAGATTTATTTTGTTTTCAGTAGCATGACGGGCGTTGGGGTGCTTTTTCACTGAATCCCTGTGCTGCACTGATCCTTGTGTGCGCTGTCCATGGAAGAGTGCCTGTTTTGCTGCCATCAAGATGAAACAAATGACAGCGTTGTCAAAATCAGCTTTCAGACAAGAATGTGATTTTTATCTGATTAATTTTTGATATCAGGGCAGGTGTGTGATTTGCTTACTTTTTTGCCGTTTAAGCAAACGGCTGCAGGGCAGCCGTCGCGGGCATGGACCGGATTCAGTCCAGAATGATATGCGGTAAAAACCGCGAGCTGTCTTTGGTGATCAGCGAATTGTCTTCCCGAATACCGATACCAGCGGCGCTGTCGCCAACCAGCCAGGAGCCGATCAGTGTATAACTGTCGCCGAATTTTGGCAGCGGGTGAAAGGCCTGACGGATAAAACCGCTGTCGTTGTACGGGCCCTCAACCTGCAGCCGTTGGCCCTGATGGTCCACCAGCTCGATATTCGCGCCTTCGCGTGAATACAACGGTTTACGCACCCAGCCAGCGCCAAGCGTGGCGGCGGGTTCTGTGTCAAAAAACGCCGGCAGCAAATTGGGATGATTCGGATATTTCTGCCACAACAACGGCAAAATACCTTTGTTCGACAACAACATTTTCCAGGCCGGTTCCAGATAACGGGTGTTGCTGCTTTTCAGGTGCACACCGAAATCTTCCCGCAGCATGAATTCCCATGGATACAGCTTAAATAACGACTGTAGCGGGTAGTTGTCGGTATCCACCAGTTGGCCGTTAATTTCACCAATTTGATCCAGACCGAGAAAACGCGCGTCGATCCCGGCCTGCATGGCAATATCCATCAGATAATGCACAGTGCCTTTGTCTTCGATATTGTCGGCAACACAGCTGAAATAGACGGGTTGCAGCATGTTCAGCGTGGCAAAACGGTGTTCAAGCTGGTCCTGCAAAGAATTAAACTGATCGGCGCCTGCTGGCAGTTTGCCGCGCATCAGCTGATCTTCCAGCCAGACCCACTGGAAAAACCCGGTTTCATACAAAGACGTCGGCGTGTCGTAATTCAGTTCCAGCAATTTGGCCGGACCGTTGCCGTCATAGGCGAGGTCCAACCGGCCGTACAGATGCGGTTGCTGGCTTTGCCAGCTGGCTGCGATCCAATCCCAATAAGGCGCCGGCACATCCAGCTGTTGTAATAACTGTTCGCTGGCCAGAATTTCCGGCACCAGCGACAATGCCATCTGATGAATTTCTTCGGTTGGTCCTTCTAAATCCTGTTCAATCTGTTGCAGGCTGAACTGATAATAGGCCGACTCATCCCAATAGGGTTCACCGTCAAAGGTGTGGAAATTAAAGCCAACCGATTCGGCATAACTGCGCCAACCCGGCCGTTCGGCTATCCGTAGCTTTTTCATCGATACAGTCCTTAACCGCCAGAGGATGCGCTTTGCTGGTCACTACGCCGTTGCGCCTGTGCACCAAAACCGCCACGCGATGCCATTTTGCCCGGCGCCATCTGCATCCGGGACGGCATCACACTGACCGGACCGGTCTGACGGGCCACCGGCTGATTGCCTGCCGTACGAAACGTCGATAAATCGTCTTTGGATTTATACAGCGGTTGCGTTGGCACATATTGTTTGGCCGAACTGCTTTTATTCAGCATCTGACCGGCGAGGAAGCCCATCATCATCGGCATAAAAAAACCGCCGCCGGAACTGGCTTGTTGCTGTCCTGGCGCTGGTGCCGCAGGTACCGGGCAATTGCCGGCACCAAAGTCGGCTTCACATTCGGCCTGAGTTTGATACTTCGGTGCCACTTGCTGGTGCAGTGCCTCGGCTTTGGCAAATTCGGCTTTGCAGCTTTCCGGTGGGTTATAAAATGCGGCACATTCTTCGGCGTTTTTGTAGACGGCGCTTGGCACAGGCTCTTCGGTGCTGCAACTGGCGAGGAAAAAGCCAGTCGCGGGCACCATCAGGACTAAAGCGGCTTTTTTACTGCGTTTAACTGCTTTGTTCATAGTGCCTCCGTCAGAATGTCATGCTGGCTGCGTTCACCAGGCCTACAGCGATAGATGCACCGGCAGCAAGGATGCCGGAGGCAATTTCGCCTTCACTAATCCGCTGTGGCAACTGGCGCACTGTCAACCGTACTGCGACAAAAGTACCAATCTGGATGATTAAAGCGAAAGCCCCCCAAATCGCACAATCTGCCAGCGACACCGAATGTTCAATCGCACTGGCCAGAGGCAGCGCAAAGCCGATTAATGCACCAACAAACGCAATGGCGGCTGCCGGATTATTGGCACGGATCAGCGCCAATTCGTCATGCGGCGTCACCCAGCTGTAAAAGCGGCAAAATAACAGCACCAGCAAAATCGCCAGTACAAAAAAACTGAGGAAAGCGGGTAGGCCGGCAACTGAGGCGAGAATGGAATCAGGCATAGAGAAATCCTTGTCGATTTAAAAAAACGAATTTTCCCTATCATCCTGAAAATTCATTGGAAACGCAATCACTGACCATGCTGGCGCGCATTTAGATATTGCTGAGCTATGCTCAGAAAGATCCGTCTCGATGCCAATTCCGGAGTATTCATCATGTTAAATCAACTTAAAGTGCGAAGCCGCCTGGTGCTGCTCGCTGCGCTGCCATTGACGGCGCTGGTGCTGATGTGTCTGTTGTCATTGTATAACATGAAGTTATTGGCGACAGGAGTAGACAGCCTGTACAACGACCGGGTGAAGCCACTGCAGCAAATCAAGCAAGTGTCGGATGCTTATGCAGTGACCATCGTCGATACTCTGCATAAACACCGAGCCGGGTTATTGGATGCCAGCCAGACCTTGCAAATCTTACAACAGTCAGTAACGGAAGCAGAAAAAGCCTGGCAGGCCTATCGTGTCACTAAGATGACAGACGAAGAGCAACGGTTGCTGGCGGAAGCCGAACAGCATATCACGCAATGGAGTGCACAACTGGCGCAATATCGGCAATTACTGGCTGATAATCAGCTGACACAGGAACCTGTCAAAAGTTTTAATGAGACCTTGTATGCCAGTGCCGATCCGCTGAGCGCGGCGCTGACAAAGCTGATTGATTTGCAACTGAGCGAATCCCAACGTTTTACCGAAGAAGCACATCAGACGTTCGACAACACCGTCTGGTTATTTGTCAGTGTGCTGCTGCTCGTTGGTACGGTGTTGCTGCTGTTGTCGGCGCTGGTCACTCGGTCAATCCAGCGGCCGCTATCGAATTTGCAAACCACCATTATGACGGTCGGCACCAACTCGGACCTGCGCCTGCGGGCCGCAGTCACAGGGCGGGATGAGATTGCTGACACTGCGCTGGCGTTTAACCAAACCATGGGGCGTATGCAGCAGTTTTTTTCCGACCTGTCGAGTGCGGTCGTGCAACTGGCGGCGGCGTCTGAAGAAATGAGTACTATCAGCCACCAGGTTAGTAAAACGGCGTTTGAACAGGAACAACAAGCCAATATGATCGCCACGGCGATTAATCAGATGTCAGCTGCCATTCAGGAAGTTGCTAACAGCGCACAAAATACCTCAGATCAGGCCAATGTGACTGATGCGCAGGCGCAACAAGGTGTGCAGCAGGTAACTGCCAATATCACCGCTATTACCCGGTTGTCAGAAACGGTGAATGGTGCCAGCGCGGTCATTGGTCAGCTCAGCACTGAGTCTGACAAAATCAGTCAGGTGCTGTCTGTGATCCAAAGCATTGCAGCCCAGACGAATTTGCTGGCATTAAATGCCGCAATTGAAGCGGCGCGGGCAGGTGAAGCGGGGCGTGGTTTTGCTGTGGTGGCAGACGAAGTACGCACGTTGGCGACCAATACCCAGCAAGCCACGGAATCTATCCGCAGCATGATCGACACATTACAGGCTGCTGCTCGTGACGCAGTCAATGCGATGGCGCAGTCACAAGGCCATGCCGACGGTAGTGTGCATAATGCACAACAGGCTGGCACTTTGTTGGAGCAAATCAAAAACTCGATTTCAGCGATTGTCGATATGAACGTACAAATTTCTACAGCAACTGAGCAGCAAACTATTGTTGCAGAAGAGATTAATCGTAACATCACTGATTTTAACAGCAGCATTTCCGAAGTTAGCCGCAGCTCTGCGCAAAGCGCCGAGGCCAGTGAGACATTGGCCGAACTGGCATCACGGTTACGAATGCAGGCCGCCGAATTTCAGGTCTGACCTGCATTCATAGCGGCTATTACTCTGTCTGTCGCAGAACAGGCCGCCGAGTCACCTGACATGCTGGACATTCAGATCAGGCTCACTACACTCGGAACGAATTTCATTGTTCGTTCCGGGAATCTTTTATGTCGCAAAAAACCATTATTGCGCTGGCCGTCGCAGCGGCGCTGACTCTTCATCTGACCGGTTGTGGCAAAGCGCCGGATTCTGCAGCGCCTGCGGCATCAGCGCAGACTGAAACGGTTGCACTGAAGTCGGGGATTGAACTGGGCAATCTTGATACCCAGATGAAACCGCAGCAAGATTTTTTCCGCTATGTGAACGGCAACTGGCTGGCTAAAACTGAAATCCCGGCTGACAAATCGCGCTGGGGTAGTTTTGACGAGCTGCGTTATAACGCGGAGAAACATGTGCTGGAGCTGGTGCAGCAACAAGCGGCCAAACCGGCTGAAGTGGGTACTGATGCGCAAAAAATCGGTGATTTATACCGCGCATTTATGGACACGGCAGCGATTGACGCCTTGGGCCTGACACCGTTAAACGCTGATATTGCTGCAATTGACGCCTTAAAAACTCCGGCGGAGTTGGCTGTGTTGTGGGGGAAACTGCAACCTCAGCGCTACGGCACGCCAGTGACCTTGTTTGTCGGTCAGGATCAAAAAAACTCCACGCAGTACATCAGTCTGGTGAATCAATCTGGGCTTGGCATGCCAGATCGGGATAACTATTTAAAAACGGACGAAAAAGCCGAAAAAATCAAACAGCAGTACCGCTGGATGATCGCCAAATTCTGGGAACTGGCCGGCTGGCCGGACGGCACTGCAGCGGCAGACCGGATTTATGCCATCGAGCAACAGCTAGCAGCTATTCAGTGGAGCCGCGTGCAAAATCGTGACCGCGCCGCAACATACAACAAAATGACACCGGCAGAGCTCGCCACTGCAGCCCCTGGATTTGACTGGGCTGGTTTCCTGCAAGGTGCCGGCATGCAGGGCATCGACAGTCTGGTGGTGCGTCAACCGACATATCTCAGCGAATTTGCCAAACTACAAAGTCAGATCAGTCTGGCCGACTGGCAGTTGTATCTGAAATTTCATTTAATCCGCAGTCACGCCGCTTTACTGGCGAGCGGCTTTGAACAAGCCAGTTTCGACTTTTATGGTCGCGCGCTGAACGGTTTGCAGCAACAAAAACCACGCGAAGAACGCGCCGTCGCAGCGATTGATGAAGCGTTGGGGTTTATGGTCGGCAAGCTGTATGTCGAAAAACACTTCAAACCTGAAGCGAAAGCGCGGATGGAGCAGCTGATTAAAAATCTGCGCGCCGCTTTTGAGCAGTCAATCAATGGCCTCGAGTGGATGAGTCCGGAGACCAAGCAGCAAGCATTGGCGAAGCTTGCGAAATTTAATACCAAAATTGGTTACCCGGATGTGTGGCGTGATTACAGCTGTCTGGAAGTGAAAGCCGGCGATCTGGTGGGCAATATGCAGCGCAGCAGTGCCTGTGAATACCAGCGCAATACCAGTCGTCTTGGCAAACCAGTCGACCGCACGGACTGGGGCATGACACCGCAAACGGTCAATGCCTACTACAGCTCGACAATGAATGAAATTGTGTTCCCGGCCGCCATTCTGCAGCCGCCATTTTTTAATGTTGAAGCCGACGATGCGGTGAACTATGGCGCTATCGGCGGCGTGATTGGCCATGAAATTACCCATGGTTTTGACGATCAGGGCCGTCGTTCAGATGGCGACGGCAATTTGCGCGATTGGTGGACGCCGGACGATGAACAGAAGTTCAAACAACGTGCGCAGCAGATGATCGACCAATACAGTGCCTTTAATCCGATTGACGATTTACACCTGCAAGGCGCATTGGGTCTTGGTGAAAACATCGCCGATCTCGGCGGATTGACTGTGTCGTACCGGGCGTATCAGAACTCACTGGCGGGCAAGCCAGCCCCGGTGATCGACGGTTTTACCGGTGAAAAACGCTTTTTCATCGGCTGGTCACAGGTCTGGCGGATTAAGTTCCGCGATGAAGCGCTGCGTCAGCAGATCATCACCGGACCACATTCGCCGGGTATGTATCGTGTGTTAGGCGTGCTGTCGAATATGCCGGAATTTTATCAGGCCTATGACGTGAAGCCTGGTGACGGTATGTACCGGCCGGATGATGTCCGGGTGAAGATCTGGTAAGCAGCTGACGCATTATGATGAAAACGGGACTTGGGTCCCGTTTTGTTTTTATACGGCACCACTACCGCTAAAATGTAGCGAAATTGTACTGGGTGCATACTGAGTCATTTGGCCGGTGCAAACGGCTGTGTATAATCGCCGCAACTTTTTGCGAAGGGAATTCATTTTGAAACTGCTCTCTGTATTAATTAGCTGTGCCGTTGTGATGTCTGCCCCGGCGTCTGCCGGTTGGTGGATTGAAGCTGATGATTTAGCGCTGCGTAACGATATCCAGCTATTAGCCGACTCAGGCTATATCCGACAGCCCATCAATACTTATCCGCTGATGTGGAGTGGCATTGTGCAGGATTTGCAAAGTGTGGATGCCGACGCTTTGACTCCAGATCTGCGCGATGCTTTACACCGGGTGATGATGCTGTGGCAGCGCGATCGGCGCGGCGTGCAGGCCAGTCTGAGCCTTGCCGGTGAAACTGAACAACCGGCTATTGTGCGTTTTGGCGATACCTTGCGGGATAAAGCCCAGGCGCAGGCTAGCGGCAGCTATCAAAACGACCGCGTCAGTGCCCGGCTGCAGGTCAGTCAGGTCAGTCAGCCGTTTGACCAGAATCGTACCCGATTGGACGGCAGTTACGTCGCGGTTAAAGCCGGCAACTGGATTGTCAGTGCCGGTGCGCTGGAAAAATACTGGGGCCCGTCATTTGATACTAGCGCGATTCTATCGACCAATGCCCGGCCAGTGCCGGCGGTGACGCTGAGCCGGAACTCCAGTGCCGCGGCGGCAGAGGACTGGCTGCCAGCCTGGACTTTTACCACCAGCTTTGGCCAGCTCAGCAGTCGGGCTCAGGTGCCTGATGCCAAACTGTGGCAGGCCAGACTGGGCATTAAACCGCTGAACTCACTGGAAATGGGCTTTAGTTGGGTCATGACGTACGGCGGCCAGGGTTACGGCAATGGCCTGAACGATTGGTTTGACGGCCTGTTCCGTGGCGGTACGCTGGAAGGCTCTGAAAATATGCTGGCCGGTTATGATCTGCGCTGGACCACCAGTCTGTTGGATCAGCCATTTGGTGTGTATTGGTCAGCGATTGCCGATGATGTCAGCACAAAAACATTGCAGCTGTACAAAGTGTCTTATCAGCTGGGGATCGATACTTATGTCCGGCCACTCAGTAGCCGGATTTATCTGGAAATCATTGATACCGCCATCGATTGCAGTAATGACCGTAAATTCAATTGTTATTACGAGCATTCGACACACCATGATGGTTATCGCCGCTATGGCCGGGCGTTCGGTACTTCGTATGATAATGACAGCAAGGCACTGAATCTGGGGATGTTGACGCAACTGGACAGTTCGACCAGCTGGCACAACAAACTGGCCTGGTTGCGCTTGAATGTCGATGGCACCCGGGTCGATTTACCGTCGCAGTGGACCCAAACGCAATTGCCAGCCCGTACTGTGCTGTTGTGGCGCACTGAGCAGCAATGGCGCGACCATGCGGATCAGTGGAAATGGGGACTGGAGTTTAGCAATACACTGGATAAAGTCAGTCAAGAACGGGACTGGCAAACTGAACTATTCCTGAGCTGGAGCCGCCAGTTCTGACATTTTGCATAATCTCTGCCTGAGTCATTGCATACGTATGCAATTTGCCGGTGATAGGCCGGCAGATTGCCCTCTTTTCGCTGGCTGGAACTATGACAGTGACAGCCGCGGTTTAAACCCTGCATGAACTTTCCGCCCCTTCCTTTGAAATCAGTCATTTTTTTCACAAATTCTGTGCTATTCGTTACATGGGACAGGCCTCAAATGCGGGACATTTCGGTGCAGTCTGGCGCGAAAGCCTCTGCTGAAAGTCCGGTTTTGCACAAGCAAGGTGCAGCATTGCAGAAAGTTGCACTGCCGCAGCGCAAAAGCATGATTATGAATACGTATTCATGTTGTATCGGGGTGAGCTTCCACATAGAAATAGCATAGTTGTTATCCTTCATGCCCCTGGGTATGGAGCACGCAACCAAATAACTATGAAACACCACACCGGGGATGAAGGGCAATGAAACATTACAAACTCAACTTGCTGACACTGGCACTGGCTGCGGCCGGTTTCAGTGCATCAGGCTTTGCAGCGCAAGAAACAACTGCAGATACCGCGAAAAAACTCACACCAACTGAGGCTCGGGCCAAGGCCAAAGCTGAAGCTGCTGTCGAAATTATCGAGATCAAAGGCTTCCGCCGTTCTGTTGTTGAATCCATCAACACCAAACGTTTCTCAACCAACGTGGTTGAATCTATCTCTGCCGAAGACATCGGTAAGTTACCGGATTCCAGTATCGCAGAATCTATTTCCCGTCTGCCTGGTCTGGCGTCACAGCGTCTGGACGGTCGTGCCAGCCGCGTCAGTATCCGTGGTTTCGGTGAAAACGAAAGTGCCACCACATTCAACGGCCGTGAGCAAGTCTCTATCGGTGACAACCGCGGCGTAGAATTCGATTTATATCCGTCTGAAATCATGAGCGGCGTGACTGTATATAAAACGCCAAACGCCACACTGGAAGCCGAGGGCATCGCCGGTGTGATCGACATGCAGACGGTCAAACCATTAAGCCGCGAGCGCACGATTCAGTTTAACGGCCAGTACGAAATGACCAGCCTGGACAAGCTGAACCCGGATGGTAAAGATGCCGGTGCCCGTGGCACATTCTCGTACATCGACAAATTCGCTAATGACACCATCGGCGTCGCTTTTGCGTACTCAAAAATGAGCTCGCCAAACCAGGAAAAACGCTGGAACGCCTGGGGCTATCCAGACTTTTCAGTTGATGGCAAAAACTACTCTGTATTGGGTGGCGCCAAGCCGTTTGTGCGCTCATCTGTGCTGGATCGTGATTCAGCGCTGTTAGTGGTTGAAGCGGCACCAAACGACAAACTGAAAATGACGTTTGACGCGCTGTATGTTGATTTCTCTGACGAGAAAATCCTGCGCGGTATCGAGATCCCATTCGCTTGGGGTTACAACCGTGGCTCTTCAGCGCTTGCTGTTGATCCGGCAACCGGCTTTGTGACCAAAGCAAAAGTCAGCAATGAATATCTGGTCGTACGGAACGATCTGGAAAACCGCGACGCCAAAATGAACGCGTTTGGTTTTAACGCTGATTACAACCTGAACGATGACTGGACGTTAAATTTTGATGCCAGCCACTCATCTGTAGAGCGCGAAATTTGGTCCTTTGAAAGCTACGCCGGTACTGGTCGTGGTGACAAACTGGGTGTCGGTGACAACCTGAGCTATGAATTCCGTCCAGGCAACTCTGGCGCTGTGTTTACGCCAAGCCTGAACTACGGTGATTACAACCTGATCAAGTTGGGTGGCCCACGCAGCTGGGGTTGGAGTACTGCTCTGAACCAGAAATTTGGTGTGGTCGGCAACGATCTGTATGAAAACACGGCACAGGACGGTTTTATCAACGCGCCTACCGTGGATGACGAAATGAGTGCTTTTAAACTGGCTGCGACGCAGATGCTGGAAGATGCCGGCATGTTTACCAAGATGCATTATGGCGCGTCATTTAAAACCCGGGAAAAAGACAAAAAGTCTGAAGGTTACTTCATGACTTTAAAAGACTTCCCAGCCATGGTCACTGTGCCTGAGAAGTACCGGATGGGTACTGTCAATCTGGACTTCATCGGCATGGGCAACATGATTGCTTATGATTCTGGTGCCATGTTGAACGACGGTTATTATGTGTTAACCGCCGAGAGCCTGACCAATCAGAGCCACTCATTTAAAACCTGGACCGTCAACGAAGATGTGCTGTCGTTATACACACAAGCTGATTTAGAAGCTGAAGTCGGTGGTATTCCGGTGACTGGTAGTGTTGGCGTGCGTTACGTTAAAACTGAACAGGATTCACAAGGCACCGCTTTTGGTAGTGTCAACGGCTTGATCGTTGCATCACCAACCGACATCGACCATAGCTTCAACCATGTGTTGCCAAGCCTGAACCTGATTTTTGATGTCGCTGAAAACCAATCAGTACGTTTTGGCGCGGCTAAAACGATGTCACGTCCTCGTCTGGATGAAATGAACTCTTCTGTGGGCGCGACCTACAGCCAGCAGGTTGACAGCAATGGCAACAACTGGAGTATCAGTGGTGGTAATCCACTGCTGGAGCCAAAAGAAGCGCTGGGTATCGACTTATCATACGAGAACTACTTCTCTGATGAAGGTTATTTCTCTGTGGCTTATTTCTGGAAAGATCTGAACGAGTGGATCTTCGACGGTAAGTATCAGGTTGATTTAGCTGGTGTTGCAGATCCAAGTACTGGCAAGGTGCCAGCAACTTCACGTGCGACCGGTTCAGGTAAAGTGAATGGTGGTGGCGGTACGCTGCAGGGTGCTGAGTTCTCGGTAACTTTACCACTGAATATCGTGACTGAAGTGCTGGACGGTTTTGGTGTGATCGCCAGCTATACCGCAGTCGAGCAGGATATTAAGGATCCGCTGGGTAAAGACTTCGAACTGCCAGGTCTGTCGAAAGAAATTATTTCGGCCACTGCTTTCTATGAGCGCAATGGTTTCCAGGCCCGGGTCAGTGCGCGTAAACGCGGTGACTTTAAAGGCGACGTCTACGGTATCGGTTTTGATACTCAACAAGTGGATATCGAAGGCGAGACGATTGTCGATGCCCAAATCGGTTTTGACTTCGGTGAAGCAGGCTTTAAAGACCTCGACGGTCTGTCTATCTTCCTGCAGGGTCAGAACTTAACGGACGAACCATTTGTGTCGACACAAGGTTCTGCGCTGAAAATCCGTGACTATCAGGAATACGGCAGCACCTACCTGTTAGGCTTCAGCTACAAGCTGTAATTTCTGCCACAATCAAAGCCCTGGTTCGCCGGGGCTTTTTTTATCATCTGTGCTAAAGACCTGAAAAACCTGGTTAGTATCGCAGATCGAACACGCAGTAAAAGCGCTTAGGGGACTGTTTGCAAGGCACTTGCCCTGCCAAAACTGTGCTTTGACAGGCGGGAAGATGCGGATGTATGCCTGAGGTTGATATGCAACAAACAAAACAACTGAAAGATGTGGTGATTTTAGGCGGCGGTACCGCGGGTTGGATCACGGCGTCTTTGTTAGTGAAGCTGTTAGGGAAATCGATTCGGATCACTTTGGTCGAATCTGACGAAATTGGCATTGTGGGTGTCGGTGAGGCAACGATTCCGCCGATCCTGAATTTTAATGCTGCGTTAGGTCTGGACGAGCACGCTTTTTTGCGGGAGACCAAAGGCACAATCAAACTGGGTATTCAGTTTGAAAACTGGCGACAAACCGGCGACAGCTATATGCATGCCTTTGGCAGCATCGGTAAAGAATTTCCATCCTGCAGCTTTCATCATTTTTGGTTAAAGAGCCAGCAGCTGGGTATGGGTTACGACTACTGGGATTTTTCACTGGCTTATCAGGCGGCCATTCAGCACAAATTCGGCAAACTCGACCGGATTGAAGGCGTCAATTTACCTGGTTTGTCTTATGCCTATCATTTTGACGCGGGTTTGTATGCCCAATGTCTGCGCAGATTCAGCGAAGGACTCGGTGTAAAGCGTGTCGAAGGCAAAGTTGAGCAGGTGATGTTGCATCCGGATAGCGGTGACGTGCAAAGCCTGAAACTGGGCTGCGGCACTGAAGTCAGTGGCGACCTGTTTATTGATTGCAGTGGCTTACACGCGCTGTTGATCGAAAAAACCTTAAATACCGGTTATGAAGACTGGACGCACTGGTTGCCGGCGGACAGCGCAATGGCGGTGCCTTGTGCATCCGTCGAACCCATTACGCCTTATACCAAATCTATTGCGCATGCCAAAGGCTGGCAATGGCGCATTCCGTTGCAGCACCGCATCGGCAATGGTTTTGTCTATTCATCGAAATACTGCAGCGACGAAGAAGCGAAAGCGACACTTTTAGCCAACTTAGATGGCGAACCGCTGGCAGAGCCGCGCAGAATTTCGTTCCGTACGGGGCGACGCCTGAAGCAATGGCATCGCAACGTGGTCAGTATTGGCTTGTCGAGCGGATTCCTCGAACCGCTGGAATCAACCAGTATTCATTTGATTCAGTCCGGTGTGTTGCGGCTGCTGAAATTTTTCCCGAATCACGGCATCAACGACGCCGAGCGCGATGAGTTTAATCGTCAGTCCAAAATTGAATTCGAACAAATCCGCGATTTTATCATCCTGCATTACAAACTGAACGAACGCACCGACAGCCAGTACTGGAAAGACTGCGCGCGGATGGATATTCCGGAAACCTTGCGCCGTAAAATCGATATTTTCCGCCATTCTGGCCGGGTGTTTCGCGAGCAAGACGAACTCTTCACTGAGATTGCCTGGCAGCAGGTGATGTTTGGTCAGGGCGTGATGCCAGCGGATTACCACCCAATGGTCGAGGCGCTGAATGACACGCAGCTCAAAGAGTTGATGGAAAATCTCAAAGCCATTATGCAGGTGACGGTCAGCAGATTGCCGACGCATCAGGCCTTTCTTGACCAGATTCAACGCTAACAGTTGGAGTTCAGATGATCAGACGGACAGTCCTCGCGGTGGCAGTCTATGCAGTGGCCGCTACTTGTAGTTTTGCCCAGCAAACCAGCCTGGGTCCCTTACAGGTACCGTCACCGGACTGGCGCGATCAGGTAATTTATTTTGTGCTGACCGACCGCTTTGCTGACGGCGACCCCACCAACAACAACCAGGGCGCTGGCGAGTTTAATCCGGCAAAATCCAGCCATTACAGTGGTGGTGACCTCAAGGGTATTCAGCAGAAACTGGATTATATTCAGGGTCTTGGTGCCACGGCGCTGTGGTTGACACCGCCGGTAGCGAATCAGTGGTGGAGCGAAAAAGCGCAATATGCCGGCTATCACGGTTATTGGGCCACTGACTTTACCAACATCGATGCGCACTACGGCACGCTGGCAGATTACCAGCAATTGTCGCGGGCCTTGCATGGCCGTGGTATGTATCTGATCCAGGATATTGTGGTCAATCATACCGGTAATTTCTTCGGTTACGACGGGCCTTATGATGCCAAAGATACTGCGAAAAACTTTGTGTTGTATGAAGGCACAAACAGTCGCCAACCGGCGCCGCTGCAGCCGCCGTTTGACCAAATCAACCGCTTAGATCCAGCTCAGGCCAAAGCCGATGTTTATCACTGGACGCCGCCGATCAGCGACCCGACCGTCCCGGGGCAGGAATTTAACTATCAGCTGGCAACGCTGGCCGACTTAAACACGGCCAATCCGCGGGTGCGTCAGGCGCTCAAGCATAGTTACCGTTATTGGCTGGAGCAGGCCGGTGTAGACGCGTATCGCATCGATACCGCCAAGTATGTTGAACACGAATTCTGGCAGGATTTCCTGCATGCGCCGGATGGTGTGCTGGCCAAAGCGCGTGAACTGGGCAAACAACATTTTTTGGCCTTCGGCGAAGTGTTTGAAGCGTCTAAACCGTTTCAGGCCGACGGCGAACAGAAAATCCGGCGTTTTCTCGGTCGTAGTGAGCAGCCGGAGCTGAATTCTGTCATTGCCTTTCCGCTGTATTTTGAGCTGAATCAGGTACTGGCAGAAGGTCAGCCGCCGGCGCAGCTCGGTTATCGGTTAGAGCAACATGTCAGTCAGTTTCCGCAGCCGCATCTGTTACCCACGTTTCTGAATAATCACGATACCAAACGTTTTCTGGCGGCGGGCAGTCCAGCCGCTTTTCTGCAGGCTTATGCTCTACTGTTTACTATTCCCGGTATTCCGGTGATTTATCAGGGCGATGAACAGCTGCTGCCCGAAACGCGGCAGGCGATGTTTGCCGGTGGCTGGGGCGCGAAGGGCGATGCATTTAACCGCCAGCACAGCATGTATCAGCAGATTCGCCAGCTGGCGGATTTACGCAAACAGCACAAATTATTCAGCCGTGGCGAGTTTAAGCTGCTACAAGCCGATGCGCAGGGCGCCGGCATTCTGGCTTATCAGATGCGCGCAGCCGGTCAGAGCGCAATTGTGGTGATGAATACTGCGGATAGTCCACGCTTGCTCAGTGCTTTGGCGCTGGGCAGTCAAAACGCCAAGGTGCTGTGGCAAAGTCCGGGCGCATTGTCGGCGCCGCTACAACCCAACAGCGCTGGCGAACTGACGCTGGAACTGCCTGGCCGTGCCGTGCTGGTGCTGCAACCACAGGCCGGCGGCAGTGTTAATCCGGTTAGCAGCACTGCGGTATTGCAGTGGCAGTTGTTGCCGCAAGGCACGCTAAAACAGGATGTCTGGTTACAGGGCCATTCTGATAAACCGCAGCAGGTGATCCTGCCAGTGCTGAATGGGCAATTGCATCAGTTGCCGGCAATCAAAGCCGCTGCCGATGGCTCCTTCCGGTTTTTACTGCCGGTGCGGGATTTAGGCCGACAACAGCAGCGATTACAACTCTATCAGCCAAACACCGGTGCGCTCAGCACTGAATGGCAGTTTCAGACCGAAGTGTCCAACGCCAGCTGGCAAGCCGATGTGACAGATCCGGCTGGCGATGATCATGGGTTTGACGGTAGTTACGCCGGCCCGACCCAACAACATTCGCAGCTGCAACGCGATATCCGCGCTCTGCGGGCCCGGGCCGGCGGCAATGTGCTGGAGCTGGAACTGCAAATGCAGCAAATCAGCCAGTTCTGGGCGCCGGCCAACGGATTTGACAATGTACATCTGGCGCTGTTTTTCCATGTGCCTGGCGCGTCACAGTTGCCATCGGCCCGCCAGCTACCTGGGATAGGACGAGCGATGCCACAGCAGCTGAACTGGCAGTTGGGGCATTTCCTGTTTGGCTGGGGCAATTCAGTGTTTAATGCCGAGGGCGCCAACCGCAGCGAGACCGGCAAAAAGCTCGGTGCCGCGCCGCAGCTGCAGGTTGATGCAGCTAAAGGCCTGATTCGTATCCGATACGATGCCGCTGCGCTCGGGCTGCCAGGCTGGGATGGGGCAAAAATTTATCTGTCGAGCTGGGATAAAACCGGTGAAGGCGTGCTGCGCGAGATCGGGCTGACGCCTTCGCCGTGGAATTTCAAAGCGTCCAGTCTGGACGCACCCAAAGTGATGGATGATCTGTGGCTGGAACTTCAGCCAGTGACTGTTGCAGCACGGTCTGACCAAAAGTAGACAGGTCTGACCATAAAATAAGCGGGAACTGCAGTGGTTTTCCTCAGTCACACCAGTGTCTGGTTGCGCACCAGACACTGGTGATAAAAGGAGGGAAATCTTGATGATGTCAAAAATCCGCAGCCGGATCATACAGTTCCTGCAGTTAAGCCAATGCCGGTTTGACGTGGATGGTCAAAAAATTCATACCTGCAATGCCTGCCTGACTTTTCTGGAACAAGCGTTGCTCATCGAAAGGCCCGGCAAACCCAGCCGCCTCATGCCCTACGACAAACTCAATTTGGACCGCTTGTTGTTCCTGATTAACCCGGCCATCCGGGTGCATTAAGCTGCAGCACAGCAGCGGGTTTATGTTATTTTGCTGAGATTCGCCAGCGTCCGATTTGAGGAGTCCGGACATGACTGATCTGCGTGTTGCGACGTTAAACCTGTTAAATTTTGCTGCGCCTCCGCTGGCTTGTTATGAGTGGGACAATATTTATACCGAGGCGCAGTGGCAGCAAAAAACTAACTGGCTGAAAAACTTGCTGCAACAACAACAGCCAGACGTGCTGGCGCTGCAGGAAGTGTTCTCGGTCGATGCTTTGCAGCAACTATTAAGCCCGCTGGGTTATCACTGGTTTGCCACAGTGGAGACGCCGGTTCTGGTCGACGATCATGTTTTTACTAAACCAGTAGTGGCCATTGTCAGCCGTTATCCAATTCTCAGTACTGAAACGATCCCGGCCAGTCCGGCCGCGTTGCAGCAGCTGGGGTTGGCGAGCTTCCAGTTCAGTCGCTGTCCACTTCTGGTGCAAATCCAGACCCCACAGTTTGGCCCGCTGTTTGTCGCCACAGTGCATTTAAAATCACGCCGCCCGGCGGAGCTAACGGATGCTGCGCTCGCGCTGTGGGTCTCAGAGCTGCAACGTGGCCATGAAGCGGCCTTGCTGGCGCAGGCACTGGCCACACGCTGTCAGGCCCAGCCGTTAGTGCTGGCCGGTGATTTTAACGATGTGTTGAGTTCGGCATTATTGCAACCACTGTTGGCAGTAGATCGCCGCCAACGACCATTGTTTATGCTGCAGGACAGTGCTGATTTAGCGGTGGCTGGAACCAGACCCGCAACTCATTATCATGGCGCGGCCGGGCAAGTTCTGGATTATTTGTTGGTGTCGGCGGCGTTTGATCCGCGCCATCATCATGCTTGTGGTGAAGTCAGTGCTTATCAGGTGGTTGATCAGCATTTAGTCCGGCCGGAGTTTGCGCGCGATGGTTACAGCAGTGACCACGCGCTGGTGCAAATTCAGTTACGTGCGCTCAGGCCTCAGTCGTCGCCGGCGTAACGGCAACATGGTCAGTGGATGCGACTTGCTCAGGCTCTGCTGTGGTTGCTGCAGCAACATCAGCTTCGGCACTGGCTTTATGTTTCAGCCGGATTGAGTTTTTGACCTGAATATTTTTCTTTTGTTTGGCACGTTTGGCGATTTTCTTCTTCAGGGCTTTGGCTGAGCACATGGCAGGGTTCCGGTATAAATCTCAAAGAAAGCTATTTTAGCGGATCCTGTGCGCCGCGCCCAGCTTTGCTTGTCCATCAAGCTGGTCGCGCAATAATTGGGGCCGGTAACTTTGCTCCAGCTGTTGTAATTCACCACTTTGTTGCAGCCGCCGGATGGCTTTATTCAGTGCCGCCATCGTCGCGGGGCCAACGGTTTTCTGGCTTGCCATCAGATGTGCCGGTGTAATATGCAGGTTCGGACTGGCCTGACGGATATCCATCACCCGATCCGGGCCAACAAAATGATAAAACAGATCGGCGTCGATCAGCACCAGTTCACCGCGACTGGGCGTGGCAAATAGCAGCTCGGTGCCGATTTTGGCATCCGGATAGGCGGTGTAGCGTTTTTCCTGGCGAAATCGGTTGCGGTATTGCTCGAATTCAATGCCATACCAGCCGCTGGCCGGGCCTATCAAGCGTAAACCTAATCGCAAAGCGTCAGCCAGTGTCAGGCTTTGTGGTAAATCACTATGGACTCTGGCATACAACCCGACAATTTCTTGCCGGTACGGCTGGCTGAACCAGGCAAAACGGTCACGGTCTGGTGTTTTCGAAGCCCGGATCATCAGATCAATATCGCCGTCCTGCAGACTTTTGATAATTCTGGCGCCGGTCATCGGTGTGACATGCCAGCGCCACTGACAACCTGCCGCCTGCATGATCGCCTGTACCATCTCAACGTCCATGCCACGTAGCTGCCCGCTGGTGTCGTAATAGGCTGACGGTGCATGCAAATCCAAATGGACCCGCAACGGTTGTGGGCAAATGGTGTCAGCTTTTGCCCGTGCGTCAGCCGGACAGGCAAACCCTGCGAGTACCATCACCATTAAAATCAGTTGTTTCAACACATCAATTCCACAGGTATTTGCCAGAGAGCGACATGGCAGCTCGCTACCATAATTATCCGGTATTCAGTCTGACAGACTGGTCTTATCTGCATATTTGGTAATTGTCGGCGGTTCTGGCTAAAATGTCGCCCTTTTTCCGAGAAATGGCGCAAATATGCGGATTATTCTGGCCCCGATGGAAGGGGTTGTCGACCATCTGATGCGCGACATGTTGACGCAGATCGGTGGCTTTGATTTATGCATCACCGAATTTGTCCGGGTGGTTGACCAGCTATTGCCACGCCGGGTGTTTACCCGGCTTTGTCCGGAGTTACTCAATGGCGGCAAAACGCCGGCGGGTACACCGGTGCGGGTGCAGCTGCTTGGCCAGGAACCGGAATGGCTGGCTGAAAATGCCGCGCGGGCGGTGGCGCTTGGTTCGCCTGGCGTCGATTTGAATTTTGGCTGCCCGGCTAAAACGGTGAACAAAAGCAAAGGCGGAGCGGTGTTGCTGAAAGAAACCGAGACGTTGTACCGCATTATGCAGGCTGTGCGTTCTGCGGTGCCGGCAGAGTTTCCGGTCACCGCTAAAATGCGGCTTGGCTTTGATGATACCAGTCTGGTGCTGGATAACGCCCGCGCGCTGGCTGCAGCTGGCGCTTCAGAGCTGACCGTGCATGCGCGTACTAAAGCGGATGGTTATCGGCCACCGGCCTATTGGCCCTGGATCGCCGAAATCCGCAAAGTCATTGCGATCCCGGTGATCGCCAACGGTGAGATCTGGCAACCAGCCGATGCACAGCTGTGCCGGCAACAGTCTGGCAGCAGCGATATTATGCTCGGGCGTGGCGCGCTGGCGCAGCCGAACCTTGCGCTGCGCATTCGTGACGGCGTACCACTGATGCCATGGCCGCAGGTGCTGGAGATGCTGATGCGTTACTCCGAGTACGAAATTGCCGGTGACAAAGGTTTGTATTACAGCAACCGCATCAAACAATGGTTTAGTTATCTGCGTTTGCAGTATCCGCAAGCGGAAGTGTTGTTCCAGCAATTGCGGTTGCTGCGTAAAAGCGCTGATATCGTGTTGTTACTGCAACAACATCTCAGGCAGTCCGCATAGCACCGCGAACCCGCCTGAACCACAACGCCAGCCCCATGCCGCAGACACCGCTTAGCATCAGCACGGCAAATGGCAGTACCGACGTCTGGCCGCCGAGCGCTAACAATGGTCCGGCTGCCGCCCCAGCACCAAAGCGCAAGGTGCCAATCACTGCTGTGGCGGTGCCGGAATGCTCCGGGAATTCCATCAGGATCAGCGCATCGGCGTTGGTAGCACAGATCCCCAGGCTCGCCATCAGTGGAATAATAGCCGTCACGACCGCCCATAACGGCGCATCAATGATACCAAGTAATGTCAGTAGTAAGGCCCAAACACAGGCACTGGCGAAGGCAATCTGTAGTAAACGTGCGCTGCCATGCGCCACCACCAGACGGGCATTGGCAAAATTCGCCGCGATCAGCGCCAACACATTACAGCCAAACAGCAGACTGAAGGTGGTGGTATCCACATGGAAATGACCGATGTAGATAAAGGGGACTGCGGTTAGAAAGCAGAAAAAACTGAACGAGGCGAACATCGATACGGCGATGAGCGGCTGCGCCATGTTGCGGCTTAATACCGTGCGATAGGCGCTGAAAAACTCCGGTTTGCGTTTGCTGTCCGGATGCGTCGCCGGGAAGAATTGCCAGCTGCACAGCAAGATCAACAAGCCATAACCGGCCAATGCCAGAAAAATCCAGCGCCAGTCGGCGATGCTGAGCACGCCGCTGCCAATCGCCGGCGCCAGCAGCGGGGCCAGCATCATCATCATCGATACATAGGACATGCCTTTAGCGGTATGCTCTTGATACAGCTGGCGGATCATGCCCGGTACCACCACGGTGGCGGCGCTGCCGAAGAATGCTTGCAAGGCACGACCAACAAGGAAACTTTCAATAGTGGTGCATTGGCTGAGCCAGATACTGCTAACGATAAAACCAGTCAGGCCAAACAGGGCCAGCGCACGCCGGCCAATCGCGTCAGCCAGCGGGCCAAACAGCAGCATGCCAATCGCATAAAACGCCAGAAAGATACTAAGGGATTGCTGCACAGCGCCGGCATCGGTCTGCAACGCCTGACTTAACAGCGGCATCGCCGGCAGATACATATCAATTGCTAGTGGGGTGATTGCCACCACTGAGGCAAACAGCGCGATCAGCGCCAGTGAGGGACGATTCGCCATCTCAGTCTTTCTCTGTTCGGAAAAACTGATATTTTACCGCATCAATAACGTTTTAATGATCGTAAAAGCCGAAAGGAAATCGACGCTTCCACGCATAATTGTGAATTGTCAGATGCGCTCTACTGTGTGCAATGCTCAGCGCGGCAGGTCTTTGATCAGCCGCGCCGGTTGTCCTGCCACCAGCGTGTAGGGAGCTACATCACGGTTGACCACGCTGCCTGCCGCAATCACGGCGCCTTCGCCAATACAAACGCCAGGCAAAATAATAGCACCGCCACCAATCCAGACCTTATCTGCGATCTGCACCGGCAACGCCTGTTCCACGCCGGTGATCCGCTCACTGGCAGCCAGCGGGTGACTGACGGTATAAATCTGCACGGCCGGGCCGAGCATCACATCATCGCCGATCCGGATCGTGGCGGCGTCCAGCAATACACAATGATGATTGGCATAAAAACGCTGCCCAAGTTCGATATTCACGCCGTAATCACACCAGAAATCCGGCTCGATATAACAGCTACCGACTTTGCCAAACAGCTGTCTGGCCAGTTGCTGGTGGGCTTTAAATGGCTCAGGGCCTTGGTCATTCATCTGACGACACAGCTGCTTGGCACGGCGACGCAATTCTGCCAGTTCGCGGTCACGTGGATCGAACCATTGTTGTTGCGCCATTTTTTCACGTTCAGAGGTCATAGCAGTGATTCACTTTGAGGAATTAGTTTTGTTGCAGTTCGTTACGGTTCCACAAATTCTGATGTTTCGGATCGGCAAAAAACTCATCAGGGTGCCAGCTGCGTGGCAGAAAATGGCGCAACTGCGCCGGTTCGAAACTCGATGACAGCTTGCTGAGGATCTCCTGCAAACGCGCTTCCGGGATCACCGCCAGCTTTTGCCGTGCCGGTTTAAAATACAAATTGTGTTCGACACTGACCGCCAGGTTGGTGCCGGAAGTGCGATAGCGCAAATTGCGTGTCACACCGCGACAGAGTGGCGTTTCCGGGCTCGGCGGATATAACGAATTGACGATGGCAAATTCGTAGCGCTCAGCGCTGGCATTGGTTTTATCTTTCGGCAAATAAACTATGCCATAGCCTTGTGGGAAAATGCCGGTGATGGTCAACAGCTGGTCGACCATCCGCTCGTCATACTGACCGGCGCGGGCACCATTTTTTAAGATCAAAGCGACTTTGGGCAGTGATTCATAGACAAAACGGGCGCGGCCCGGCAGCACTGCCGACGCATAAACCTGCGGGATGCGCAGTAGATTGCCAACACCGGAACCGGGCGTAGCGGCAGTGCGTAGCACTGTGGCAGCGAAAGCCATTTTTTCCTGCTCGTTCTGCTGATATTCCGCGCGTTCGCTTTTTGAATTGCCGCGGTAGGCCGGCACGCCAATACCTTTGAGCAGAAAACGCACGCTGGCTTGTAGGCTTATCTCGAGAAATTCCTGCCGCTCTGTGTTGCTGAATTGCAGGCGATAGCTGGGCTGACTACCGTCGGCCTGTAACAACCGCATCGCATCAGGATGGTAATGGCCGACATCCTGCAGCAATACCGCCATCAACAGCGGGATTTGCACGTCATCGCGAAACGGACAATAAGCCTGCTGGTCCGGCAACTGTAGCATCTGCTGGCGCTGTGTGGCTTTTTTCAGAATATAACTGTTGGTGATCAGGTTTTGCTCGAGCAAATGATCCAGTAGACGCAGGCTCAGCACTGCTTTGTAAAACGGCTTATATTTTTGTTGCATCGCCGCCATGCCGTCGCCTTCACTTGGCGCCAGCAGTTGTAAAGTGCCGAGCAGGCGTGATGAACGCAGAATGGTTTCCTGGCGGGTTTGGCCTTCGGTCAGTTCCAGCAGTTGCTGACACAACAGGTACAGCTGCCCATATCGCTGCTGCTGTAGTTGCTCATAGCGGTATTCGGCGTCAAACAATTGCTGACGTTTTTGCTGAACGTCGGCAATCAACAACGCTTCGGTTTTGCGATTGGCATGCGCCAGTTGTGCCTGACTGTGTTCCCAGACTTGCTGCAACGCAGCTATTTCTGCGCTGTCCTGCTCGTCGCGACTGAAAAAACGTGCTGCTGTGCCATAGATGGATAGCTGAAAGCGGGAACCCGAAAGTAAACCGCTGATAAGCTTACCTAAGTTCTTGCTATAACTATTTTCAACGGGAGTCTTGGGATCGGTGGTCATCCACACTGGTCTCTGTACTGGCGCTTGGGTGGCAAAACTACACCATAGCTGAACTCCTGCCCAACGGGAAGGGAAGACGCAGTCGCTGCCGGTTTTTGTTACACAGCCGACGCACAATACGGTAGTGGTGTTGCAGCGGAATTGCATAACAAAGTTGCGCCTTGCAGCTTGCTGGCATAGTATTCCAGAACGACGTCCATCTGCTAAGTTGTTCTGGAACACCATTTTTTAATTGATGCGGTGTTTCTGTGACTATCAGACCTGCTGATAATCACGCAGCTGAAATCTGGCCCAAACAGGAGCCTTCATGAGAAAGAATAAAGTACTGAACACCGATGATGTGTTGATTACGCTTTGTGCGTCGGTCACACAGGTGTTTGCCGCCGCCGGCAATTCGCAAATCGCCTATTCTCCGATGGTGCAAAAGATCCACAAAACTTGCTTACGTCCGGATTTAGGCTGTTTTGTATTGTTTGACGGTGGTTTTTCTGGTCTGGTGGTGATCAACTTCACGGCAGAAGCCGCGATGGAAATCTACCGCAAATATATGATGAGTATGGGAATGCCGGAAACTGAACTGGCACAATTCCACACGTCAGACGAAGTCGGTAACGTGATGGGTGAGCTGATGAACCAAATCGTTGGCGACTTTACCAATCGCGTGCGGCAGGAATTGCAGACGTCGATCAATCAGAGCCAGCCAAAAATGATGGCGATCAACAAGCAGGTGCAGATCCTGATCAATACTCAGTTGGATCAGCCGCAAGCGCGCCGCGTCACTTTTAACACGCCATTGCACAACATTTTTTATCTCGAACTGGCGATGGATAAAACCGAATTTATTCAGTTGCATGACTTTGAAACGGCGGAAGAAGAAAACGTCGACGACATTCTGGCCAATGCACACAGTCAGCCCAGTGCCGATGCAACGCCGGCCGCAGACAATGCTGTAGATGATGATTTCCTCGCCAATCTTGGGTTGTAATTCAACAGATTATTCAGGATAAAAGTAAAACCGCGGTTATTCAGGCCGCGGTTTTTTTTTGCTGCCGGCTGGCTCTGCCGGCAATGACAGGCTGAAGCGGGCGCCGCCAAGCAGTGAATCATCAATCGATAACCGACCCTGATGCCAGCCGACGATGCGGCTGACGATCGCGAGTCCCAGGCCAAAACCACCTTTATCGCGGCTGCGGCTTTGATCGACTCGGACAAAAGGCTGCAATATGGCTTCACGCTGGTCTGGCGGAATGCCCGGGCCATCGTCTTCCACCACCAATTGCAGCCGGTTGCCGTGTTGTTGCACGGTCAACATCACCTGACTGTGGGCATATCGTTTGGCATTCAACAGCAAGTTCTGCAGGGCCCGTTCCAGATAGTGACCATCACAGGTCCAGCGTAACCGGGCCGGGCGTTGTAGCAAGATCGGGGCCCCGGGTAACGGCGCCAGCTTTTCCAGCAGATTTTCCAGTAGTTCCACCAGGTCAACCTCTTCAAAAGTCAGCCGGACGGTTTGCGCTTCGAGCCGGGCGTAATCCAGCATTTCGTCGACCAGCTGGTCAAGTTCGGCCAGATCTTGTTGCATCGCCTGTTTTTCGCTGTCAGCCAAAGGCTGTAACTCCAGCGCGAATTTTAGTCGGGCCAATGGGGTGCGCAGTTCATGAGATACCGCGTGGGTCATTTCACGCTGCAGCGACATCAACCGGATGATTTGGCTGGCCATTTGCCGCACACTGCGGGCTATTGGCGCCAGCAATGAACTGTCTGGTAATGGTGGATCCGGCAACTGCATGCCCTGACCAAACTGGTGTAACTGCCGTTGCAGCCGTTCAATATCGCGGGCCACCGGCCAGAGCCAGCCGGCCAGCGCGACACCCAGCAACAGAAAAAATAACAGAGTAAACAGGTAAGTGTTGTGTACCGGCGCTTCCACCTGCACCGGACCAAACTGCAGCAGTTGATCCTGCTGCGTCTGATAAAAGTACACCTGGTTATCACTGAACAGAGGCACCAGCTGGCCACGCTCCAGCGCTTGTTGTTCCGCCTCAGACCACGCAATACTTTGTGCTGGCAGCGACTGCAGTGGCAAATTCAGTTGGGCGGCAACCTGTTCGGCACTGAGATCCGGTGTCGTCAACTGGTAGGCCAGACTTTGCCCAAGTAATTCAACCCAGCCAGGCAATTCCGGGCTCTGGCTTTGTTCCCACAACCGTTCGACCGACCAGCCGATCGCCAGTAACACCAATAAGATAAACAGATAAAATCGCAGGAATAACCGGCGCATGTTTAGTTCCAGGCGTCGGCGACAAACAGATAGCCTTTGCCCCAGACTGTTTTGATCCGAAACGGCGTTTCAGCGTTGTCGCCCAGTTTCCGGCGTAAATGCGACACACGCACATCGACTGTGCGATCCAGGCCATCGTATTCACGGCCAATGATTTGTTTGTGAATAGCTTCACGCCGCACGGTCTGACCGGCGTGTTTAGCTAACATCCACAACAGGTCAAACTCGTAACTGGTCAGCTCGACCAGCTGCTCCGCATAGTAGGCCTCGCGGGCTGATTGATTCAGTTTCAGTTTGCCAAATTCCAGACGTTGCTGATCTGCTGTGGTGCCACCTTGCGTGCGCCGCAATAGCGCATGAATGCGGGCCAGTAGCACCCGAGGTTCGACCGGTTTAATCACATAATCATCAGCGCCAAGTTCCAGCCCTAACACCTGATCGATATCACTTTGTTTGGCAGTCAGCATCAGAATGGGCTGGCGGTACCAGCCTCGCAAGGCTCGGCAGACAGCGAAGCCATCGAGACCAGGTAACATCAAATCCAGCACGACCAACTCTGGGCCAAATTCTTTACAGGCTTGTTCGGCCTGCAGGCCGTTGTCACAGACTTGGACACTGTAGCCGTGTTGTTGCAAAAAGCTCTGCACCAGGCTGGCCAGACGTTGGTCATCTTCGACTAACAGGATTTTACTCATCAGAACACACTCCAGGGGGCGACTAACCGGCGTTTGCGATCCGGTTGACGACTTAAAACCGATAACTGCCGGCTCAGGCGCATCTTGCCATCGACCAGCAAGTGAAGTTGGCCCGGCCCGTCCAGTTGCGCTTGATATTGCAGCCGACCAGATGTTTGTTGCTGCCAGCAATGTAGTGATTGTCCGGCCAGCTCTGCGCAGACGGAAATGGGTTGGGGATGTTGCCATGACAGCTGAAAGTCCAGCGCACAGCTATCAGCAGTCTGATTGGCGATACAAACTACGGGCTGCACCTGCCAACACAAAGCGCGATCACATTGCGCATCTGACTGCATCGCCTGCACCAGACCGCTCCATAGCATCGTGAACAACACCACAGCCCGCATCAGAGAAACCGGTAACTGAAGCCGACAAACCAGCTTTTAACCGCAGATTCCTGTAACAATGGACTCTGCATCCTGCCGGGCTCGGCCGGTATTGCCACATCTGCATTAAGCCAGCGATAACGCCATAAACTTAATAATTGCCAGCGTTCAGTGAGCGGATATTGCCATTGCAGGCTGATTTCGGGTTGCCAGCTGGCCTCGGCACGATATTCCAGACCGTCACCTTCCTGTGCGTTCAGACCATAATAAGTATGCATTAGATGCTGATCCTTCCATGCTAGTGCTGCACCAAGCTGCCATTCGCCAATCCGGCTATGCCAGCCTGTGCTGGCGGCCATCCGCAGATGCTGACCATCATATTGCTGACTGATATCGTGCCACCAGTTCAATTTAAGATGCAGTCCCGGCAAAAACCAGTTGAGCTGTAGACCACCATCGAGTGCTAATGGTCTTTTGTCTGCTTGTGAAATAGAAAGTTCTTGTTTCGTCGCAACTTTTTGTACTGGACCTGCCACACCCATATCAGAGATAAATTGTGATTCAAACAGGTTGACGGGAGACCGTCGACGGAAATACCCTTGTTCCTCGTTAAAGCGGCTGACCAGGCTGAGTTGCAGGTCAGGTCTAAGTTCCCAGCTATAACCGAACGTGGCATTGTCAAAAAACCAGTGCTCGCCGTAATAACTGAGATCTGGCATCAGCCAGAGCGGAATATTGTGGCCACCATGAAGTGGATTGGAACGGTATCCGGCGCCCATGGCCAGACTAAACTGCCATTGCTCGCTGGCGATACATGGCTCCGTTTCGTTGGCGGCCGTGCAGTCGGCTTGTACAGGTGTAGAAACACCCAAAACCAGAATAATTAAGTACAATGCTCGTAACATCATGACCAGAGCCTGTGGTGCTGCAATTGTCGGCACTTTAGCATCGCGGCAGATGTGAGGCAGCAAAAATAACATTGTTTCACAAATTGGCCGGGGAATTGTCACAGAAGCATCCGGTTGTCTTGCATAGACTGGCCCGACGCTTTGTGAATGGAGAAACACAGTGCAAAACGAATTTGATGCACCTGCCCCAGGGCGGTTTTGCCGGCTACAGATCATGGCTTTTCTGGTGCTGAATTTGCTGGGATCTTGTGTACATACATCGCCTTCCCAGCATGTCAGCCAACCACAAGTCAATCCGCTGGCTCAGCAGCTCAGCACTGAACCCGCTCAAATCACTGCAAGTAATTCCTGATACTGGCCGCAGCCAGGTTTTTATGCGGCCAGTTTGCTTGCCCGCAGCAGCCTGTTGTGGCACCTTAGCAGCCTGATGTCAGGTCTGACCGCGCATGGTTTTTTTCGCGCGATTGTACAGACCCGCGGTAACCTGGCGTTGCAGGCCTATGGGGAATTTTGCGGTATGAAAGGAAAAGCCACTTCGTTTGATATTGCCTATCTTGCGGGCGTGTCACAATCGACAGTATCCCGAGCATTGCGGGATAGTCCGGCGGTCAATCAGGAAACCAAAGATAAAATCTTCGCGATCGCCAAACAACTGAATTATAAAGTCGACAAAAATGCCAGTAATCTGCGGAAACAATGCAGCGGTACGCTGGCATTGTTATTGTTTGAAGATCCTACCGTCGACGATTCACAAATTAATCCGTTTTTCTTATCAATGCTTGGCAGCATCACCCGGGCCTGTACCAAACGTGGCCATGATTTATTGATTTCTTTTCAGCAGCTTAGCAATGATTGGCATGCTGATTATGAAGACAGTAAAAAGGCAGATGGCATTATTTTACTTGGCTATGGCGATTACATCGACTACGAAGAAAAGCTGCAGCAACTACTAGCCCAGCAAACCCATTTTGTCTGCTGGGGAGCGCAGGTTGAGGGACATCCTGAGTTCACTATCCGCAGTAACAACCGGGAAGGTGGCCGTCAGGCGGCGACGCATTTATTGGAACTTGGCTATCGCAGTTTTGCGTTTATTGGCATTGCTTCCGATCATGCGCCGGAGTTTTTTGAGCGCTATCAGGGCTATCTTGAAGTACTGGCAGAACATGGTATTCGCCCACAGGATGTGCCGCAATTTGATGCGATTTCCACTGAGCAGGCCGGATACAGTGCGACTCAACAATTATTTGCCGCCGGACATCGTCCGCGTGCAATTTTTACCGCCAGTGATTTGATCGCGATCGGCGTGATCCGCGCGGTGCAGGCCGCGGGTCTGCGCGTGCCGGAAGATGTAGCTGTGGTTGGTTTTGACGACATTCCAATGGCCAGTTTCTGTACGCCGCCATTAACGACAATTCAGCAAAACACCACGCTGGCTGGTGAAATGTTAGTGGTCAACCTGTTGAAACTGATTGCGCAAGAAAGTATCAGCCAGACTGAAATTGAACCGAAAATGATTGTGCGGCGCTCATGTGGTAGCACGCAGGTCACCAGTACTTCTTAATGACCCCGACCAAAACCACCCTACATCCGCGCAATCCGTTTGCGGCACCTTATCCGCTGGCAGAGTTAGCGTTGCTGCAACCTGGCCTGACCGCGCACCTGAAAACCACGCCTGATGGCAGGGATACGCTGAACTTTGCTGATCCCGAGGCCGTGCAGCTGCTGAATACCGCGCTGTTACAATGGCAATTTGGTGTGAAACACTACCAGATCCCGGCGGGATATCTGTGTCCGGCTGTGCCGGGGCGGCTGGATTATTTGCTTTATCTGCAGGATTTGCTGACGGATAGTCATCAGGGCAAAAAAGTCCCGGCCAGTGCGATACAGCTACTGGATATTGGTTGTGGTGCCAATCTGATTTATTGCTTGCTGGCGGCAACAGCTTTGCGCTGGCAGGCGATCGGCAGCGATATCGATACAACGGCGCTGACCAATGCTGCTGTGCTGATCGAGGAAAACGCTCTGCAACGGCAGTTAAGTCTGCGGGCTCAGCAAAAGCCGCAGGCGATTTTTCACGGCGTGATCAAGCCGGGTGATTATCTGGACCTGACATTATGCAATCCACCATTTCATGACAGCCCGGCTGCCGCAGCTGCGGGCAGTGCCCGTAAACAACGCAATTTGGGCCTGAGTAACGAGGCGCCGCTCAATTTCGCTGGTCAGGCTAACGAGCTATGGTGTGAAGGCGGTGAGCCGGCGTTTTTACGTCAGATGCTGGCGGAAAGTAAAGATTTTGCCAATCAGGTCTACTGGTTCACCACGCTGGTATCCAAACAACAACATCTGGCAAAACTGCAACAGCAACTGCAGCAATTAGGCGCGACTCAGGTTCAGGTTATTGCGATGGCGCAAGGCAACAAACAAAGCCGGATCCTGGCCTGGAGTTTTCTGACGCCGGAACTGGCGGCATTGTGGCGGCAACATCGCTGGCGCCGCGGCTGAAACTATAACCGGTACCCAAAGAACAAAGAAAAACTCCCGGCTCGCTGCATCGCCACAACAAACCGGGAGCGGGAGAGTCGTGCTGGTGCATCGCACCAGCCCATCGCACCAGCAAAGAGTCGCAGGGTTACTTCGCGTAACGCTGTTCCACCAGCGGATAACGGTCCCACACTTTCTGGTCCTGCAATGAACGTAACAGCTTGATGTACTCAGCGTGCGTCCAGGCTAATGGTGTTGCGCCATTGGTCCCTTCACCGGACTGATACTGGTAATGGCTATTATTGCCAACGCCATCAAATACTTGTTCCGGTAGCATCAGGCCGTCATTGGCAAAATGTTCCATTGCGCCGACATACTGCGTGCGCAATGGTGCCAGTTCGGTTTCGCTCAGCTCAGGCTTTTGTAATAAAGCGCGGGCCAGTTCATAGTGACCACGCTCGCCGGAGAAAAATGGCCAGACCCGGCCGCGTTGTCCGGCCGTATTAGTTTGACCCGGACCATTGGCATAAGCTTCGCCGCTGACAATGTCCTCGCCATAACCATCAATACCATAGCGGCGCCAGCCTGAGACGGTCTGGCCTGTCGCGGTCTGGAATTCATAGCGGACACGCGTGAGATCCGGTAACGACAGGTCATCCATTTCGCCCAAAGTTGCGAGCACTGCCGGATGGTCGGCCCTACGCACGCCATAACGCACCAGTTCAAGAAAACCGCCATCGACCACACTACCTTCGCGGGTGTCAGCCTGACCATTGCGCAGCTCCAGCGCGCTGTTGTCGTTTGGATCCTCATTGCTGTTGATCCGTAGATAATATTTACCATCACTGTAGGGACCAGCGCCGGGTGCGCTTTTTAGCTGGCCCTGTTCGGTGTAGGTCAGCGCTTCGAGCTTACCGGCAAATTCGTCAGCTTTTTGCTGATAGAGCGTTGCCGCGGCACTATCACCCACTTTTGCTGCGATATCGGCAGCACTGACCAGCCCGCTGATGATTGCGGCCATTGTCGACGGTGAATAGCCATATTGTTCTTCCCAGCGTTCTTGCTGGGTTGCCGGCGTTTTCAGTTCGATATCGTTCCAGTCCAGTTTGACTTTGCCGCCATGCGCCAGAAAGTCAGCGGCAGGTTTCAGCATACTGTGGTACCAAGTTGTGATTTCCGCAGTGCTGAGGATCCCATCCTGCCATAAGCGCCAGCCGAGCATGATGGGCATCGCGGTTTGATCCAGCTGAATTCCGACCCACTCCAGTGTGCCGTCGACATGGGTTTTTTGCAGGAACCAGCCTGGTGTACCCTGATAACCCGGTGTATTGGCATTCACTTGTACTTTTTGCAGATATTGAAAGGCCACTTTTGGGCTTTCAATATCACCGAGCGCAAGCAGCGCCATCGCGACCTGATAAAAATCGCGTGGCCAGACCGCCTTGTAACCGGTTTGGGCCTGTTCGGCCGATTTCACTTCACCCCACGGATTGGATAACGACGCAATCAAAGCGCCGGCATGGGTTTTATCTTCCTGAGCTTTCAGTACCAATGCGCTGGCATATAACAGTTTGCCTTGATCTGTGCTCTGTGCGCTGAGGCCGGCAAGCGCTGGCAGGCTTTGCATGTAATCACTCCAGCCGATCGCGTCACCGTCACCGTTGTAACTGGCAAGGACAGCGTCAATGCCACGGTCCAGCGTTTGTTGGGCTTCAATACGGCTTTGTTGCGCGTTGTCGGCAAACCCAATCACCTGAGTCCAGCTGGCTGTTTCACCTTGTTGTAGCGTGGCATGTTGCATCAGCGCGGCGACGTTACCCTTGCTGTCGCCGGTGCTTGCATAGGCGTTAAATTGTCCCGTGCTTTTTAATGTACTCAGTCCATCCGACACGCCAACAAAACCGACAGTACCGCTCACCGGCGCCGGAACAGTCAACAGCGTCAGACTGCTGTTAGCATCCTGCGCCTGTAATACGCCGTCTGACCAGGTTGCGCTGTCATTGCTGCCGGTATTGGCCAGTGCCGGGTCGACGTAGGAATACACCGTCAAACCGTTGCTGAGCGCTTTAAAAGTGGTGCGCACAATCATCGACTGACCGGCCGGATCCGTGAAGTACTGCTTTTCGATTTGATACTGGCCATTTTTGGCCTTATTGACGACTTGATACGCCAGCGACAGCGGCCGACCGGCGGCATCCTTCGCCAGATAATCGACGTGGCTGATCGTTGCCGTTTTTTCTTCGTCGACAAAATCTTTGCCCTGAACTATCAGCTGCATTTCACGCAGCTGCGCCTGATGGATCAGGCCCGCCATCGTCTCGGTCAGAATGCCTTGTGCCAGCGAGAACCAGACCTTTGATACGACTCCGGTGGCAGCTTTGTCATTGTAGGCACCTTGCTGATATTGCTCATAGGAGGTGCCGATACCGGTTTTGCCAGCATAAGACCAGGTTGAAACCTGGCCTGGAGCCCCCGGCGCCACTGCGACGTTGGTGGCCGGTGCTTTTTGACAGCCCGTCAGCATTAAGGCACTGGTCAGCGCGGTCAGGGCAAAAAATTGTTTCATCATCAGGATCCTGTATCGCTATCTCAGCGGGTTTCGGTTTTAACGGTCAGCACATAAACCGCAGCAATGAGCAGGCTGGCGGCACCCAGCGCCAGCGCGTAAATAGCTTCGGCATTAAACAGATGGTTGACCAGCGAACCGAGAATAGTCGCGGCCAGTAGCTGTGGCAGCACGATAAAAAAGTTGAACATCCCCATGTACACGCCCATTTTGCCGGCTGGCAGCACATCGGCCAGCATCGCGTAAGGCAAGGACAAAATCGAAGCCCAGGCGAAACCAACACCAATCATCGAGATCCACAGCAGAGCCGGGTCTTTAATGACTAAAAACGACAGATAGCCAGCAGCGCCGAGGACCAGATTGATACAGTGGGCGATTTGCAGTGATGTGCGACGGACAATATATGGAATGACCAGAGCGGCCAGCGCGGCAAAGCCATTGTAAAACGCGAACAACATGCCAACCCAGTCAGCGCCGTCGTTGTAGGCGGCAGAGGTTGGATCTGAGCTGCCGTAGTGCACTGACGTCACTGCGGCAGTGGTATAAATCCATAAGGCAAACAAAGCAAACCAGGAAAAAAACTGTACGACAGCCAACTGACGCATCCTGCCTGGCATTTGGTACAGGTCATCGACAATTTGCACCACCATGCCAGAGTGACCTTTGCCCTTGGCCGCAGAAACCCAATATTGCAGCAGACCAAAGGCCAGGATCGCGCCGCCAAGGATGTAAAGCTGTTGATCCAGACTGAAGTGCCAGACCAACGCCAGTGACAGCGCGCCGACTACACTGGCAATGGTGCCAGGCTGCCAATAACGGCGCTGGTTGGTGCCGGCAACTTCTTCTTCATGCGCCTCGCCAAAGGCGGCCAGCTGCGTCGGGCTGTATTCAGTGGAACGCATCACGGTCCACAACACCGCAATAAACAGCACAATACCGCCGGCATAAAAGGAATAACGGACTGAGTCAGGAATTTCGCCGGGCGCTGCGGTATTGGCCACGTCAAACCAGTTGGTCAGCATATACGGCAGGGCGGAAGCGACTACTGCACCAATGCCGATGAAAAAACTCTGCATGGAAAAGCCGAGCGGGCGTTGTTTTTCGTTCAGGTTGTCACCGACAAAAGCTCTGAACGGTTCCATCGTGATATTGATGGAGGCATCGAGGATCCACAACATGCCGGCAGCCATCCACAAACTTGGCGAATTAGGCAGGAAAAACAGCGCCATAGTGGTCAGGACTGCGCCGTAAAAGAAATAAGGCCGACGCCGGCCGAGCCGGTTCCAGGTGCGGTCCGAGTAATAACCGACAATCGGTTGCACCAATAAACCGGTCAGCGGGCCGGCGATCCACAGGATCGGCAGCTCGTCGATACTGGCGCCCAGAGTTTGAAAAATGCGGCTGACGTTGCCGTTTTGCAAGGCGAAACCGAACTGAATGCCTAAAAAGCCGAAGCACATGTTCCAGATCTGCCAGAAACTCAGATTGGGTTTGGCCTGCTGCATAATGAATCCCCGTGATTAGATAGTTTGTGCTTTGTTGTTATATGGGCCTGTGGCTCCGGATCCAGCATAGCAGAACACGGTTAAGCCTATGGTTTTCCCAAGAATATGTCAGAAAAAACGCAGAAAAAATGGGGAGTTGATGCTCCCCGCAACTGTGTTTCCAGGAACCAGTGGGTAGTGCGTGCAGCGTAAAAAATCATGCAGGCAGACAACCAGCTGTCTTTGATAACGTGCTTTGCCGGCTACAACAACATGAATACGTATTCAACTGATAGCGATGCGGCGAAATGAGGCATGGTGCCGGTTAACTCCTGGCTGATTGCACCAGAGTGAAACAAAAAACCGGCCTACGGGGCCGGTCTGACAGGTTCTGGTGCACCAGAGCTGCGGTCTGGCTCAACGATGGAACTGGTTCTCGACACCGTTTTCCAGCAGAAAATCGCCCAGATCTAACAAGTGCATTTCATCGAGTTCAAGCGTGTCGAGCACCAGATCGGCAATGGCATCCCAGCTGCTGTCATCGGATACACCGAATAAACTGGTTTGTTCGCCAACCATATGTTCCGCCAGTTTTAAAATGGCAAACAGCCTTTTTTCGTACAAATCGGTCGTATGCAACATCAATTCAGGCTGATGATGATAGGCGATCACATTGCTGATCTCCGCCGCCAGACCCCAACTTTGCGCAATCATAAAACCCAGCATTTCATGGCTGGTATTAAAAAAACGCTGTTCGATATCGGCAAATGTCATTTCTTTACTCAGGCCGACGGTCAGGACTTTCGGATAGTCCGGAAACTGGGCGTGGATCAGTGCCATGCCGGCGTTGTGGAACAGGCCAATCGAATAACAATCGTCGGCACATTCAGAGCCGAGCCGCAAATGCTGCGCGATTAACATTGCTGCACTGCCGACATCCATGGCGCTATTCCACTGGCGCAAGGTAAAAGGGTCGGACTGACCGTCGCTGAGGGTAAATCGCAGCACCACACTAGAAACCAGCTTGACGACGCGGTTTAAGCCAAGGAATTTGCAGGCATGCTCAATCGAGCTGATTTTCCGGCGCAGGCCAAAATAGGCTGAGTTCACAACTTTAAGGGTAAAACCGGCGATACCGATGTCCATATTGATCAAAGTGGCGATGGTATTGATATCAGGATCTTCGCGTTCCAGTTCTTGTTTAATACGCAGCAGGACTTCAGGTTGTGGGGGAATCGTGAAGCCGGTGAGTGCTTGTTCGACCGCTTTCATATCAATAGGTTTGACCATATAGCCAGACTCCGGAAGGCAAAGGACGGATCAGAATAGACCCTAGTATATCCGCTTCGCGGCTGAACTGCAGTGGCTGATTGAACGCAACCGGCGGTTCTGGCAGACCGCCGGTCGCAGACTGAAGTGACTTAGCTTTTCAGCTTATTCAGTTGTTTTTGCAACGTTTTCAGTTCTTTTTCCAGTTTTTCTTCTCTGTCATTCAACGCCAGAACCGGCTGTAACACTTGTTCCGCCGACGCTTTGTCCTGTTCCAGCAGATGAATTTGCGCTAAGCGCACTCGGGCCCAGGGTAGCTGTTGATTTTCACCGTCCTGATAAAATTCAATGAACTGCTGCAAGGCCTGTTTACCGGCGGTTTTATCCTGTTGTTCCACTGCGGCCAGCCGGCCAATTTGATACAGATAACTGAGTTTCTGCTTTGGCTTTTCTGCATATTGCGCGGCCTGTTGGTACAAGGCTAGCGCCTCGGCAGCTTGTTTTTTACCAAGCAACAGGGCGGCTTTTTGTGCCAGCAGACGTGATTGTTGCGGTTGTTGTTGCAGCGCGCTATCGATCACTTTTAACGCTTCGTCAGTCTTGTCGTCACTGTTGAGTACCAAGACCTGCGCCAGCGGGCCTGCCACCGGATCTTTGTCCGCCAATGCTTTTGCCAGCTTTTTACCTTCGTCTTCATCACCACCGGCAATACCGGGCGCCTGCAGATAAAAACCAATCAGATTCAGCTGCAAATCGCCATCTTCCGGCGCCAGCTGCACCGCTTGTTTTAGCAACGCCAGACCGTCTTTGGCATGGCCAGCCGCTGAAAAAATGCTGGCTTGTTGCGCCAGCGTAAATTGATTCATCGCTGCTAATTGCAGCAAGTCAGCATCTTTAGGGAAAGCTTTGTGGGCTTTTTGCAGAAAATCAGCGGCGTTCTCCGCCTGGTCCAGACCAATCAGTGCCTGGGCATGCGCTTGTTGCAGGACAACATCTGAGGCGAAAGTTGGCAGCGCGGTGACGTGTTTTTCAATGTTGTTGAACTGGTCTTTCTCCAGCCAACCCTGAATTTGTGCAGCGGATACGTCGGTCTGGCTGTGCAGCAATCCGGAGAAAATCGACGCGCAGAGCAATAAAGCAGTTTTCATCAGTAAGCCCTTGTGATTATTTGGTTAACGAAGATTAGCCTGATGGTTACTGTATGCGCGATTTGACTCAGATCAGGTCTGACCTTTGCTCTGACGCCGGCAGCGTTCTGAGCAATATTTCACCATTGCCCAGTCCCGCTGCCATTTTTTCCGCCAGCTAAATGGTCGTTGGCAAATCGGACAGATTTTTTCAGGTAATGCCAATTTGTGATGCGGCAACTGAATCGCTCCTGAA
>NZ_JBHLXP010000003.1:733945-824494 GCF_042432165.1 Rheinheimera tilapiae | reverse complement strand
CAACAGCGGTAGGTTATGAGTCGAGATAAGGCCTGCCAGCCATCATCTGTTGAGCCAGTTGCACTTCGGCGTCTTTGTCTTCCAGTTGCAGATTGGCAAACTGCACATCAAATTGGATCAGGTCGTCTTCGGGCATATTTAATGCGATCAAACGATCCGGCACATGACCAACTTGTCGATAGGCGTTAATCGCCACCTGAGCGGCCTGTTCCATCAACATAAAGAAATAACCGAGTGGAAAATCCTGCAGTTCTGGTGCATCCAGTTGCGCCCAGCCGAGTAAATCGCCGCTGATGCTCTCGTCGGCATGGTCAGTAAACAGCAATGAAACTGCGGCAAACGGCGGATTTTCGCCGGATTTATACAAATCGGCGTCTGCTTCATTAAACAACAGCACGTATCCAAAGGCTGGACAGCCTTCTGCATCCATATCGTCAAAGGCGGGGTCGTATACTAAAAACAGGCGATTGTCAGACATGGCAGGCACTCAAAACACAACAGGCCGCCTATTGTACCTAAGGCTGCCGTGTTGCAGAAGCATAAATTTGCAGCAAAGGCGGCTTTGTCGCCTGGGTTGCTGATCTTTTATCACAGCTGGGCTACCATGCGCGCAGCCAATCACTGGAGTAAGCTTTGTCATGAGTCAATTTAAACACATTTCAACCAGCGATACGTTTTCCGCATTGCAAGCCGGTCAGGTCGTCATTGCCGATATCCGCGATGACCAGAGTTTCGCCAGCGCCCATATTGCCGGCGCCTACCATCTGACCAACGGTACTTTGCATCAATTTATGCAACAAACGCCGCCGGAAACACCGGTGGTAGTGGTGTGTTATCACGGTCGTTCCAGCCAGGGGGCTGCGCAGTATCTGGTCGAACAAGGTTTTGACACTGTGTATAGCATGGATGGCGGTTTTGAGAGCTGGCGCGGCCAATATCCTGTTGCGGCCTTACAGGAATAAAACGGCATGCATAAACTGGCAGCACTCAATTCGGCCGCCGCCGCCCAGACCTTTGCTGATTATTGTCAGAGCCGGCACTGGGCTGTCAGTGTGGTGGTACACAGCGCTTTGCATGCAGAGCTTTACTGCGATGAGGCCGATGTCGCGGCAGTTGAGATAGAATTGCAGCAGTTTTTGCAGCAGCCGGAACTGGATAAATATCGGGATGCGGCCTGGCAGCGCAGCCAGCCTGCGGCGCAGAGCGGTAACAGTGGTCTGGCGGCATTAGGCCAGGGATTTTTGCAACAAACCGGTCCAGTAGTCTGGATACTGAGTCTGTCGGCACTGTTAGTCTTTATTGCCCTGCAGATTTGGCCGCAGCAGGTGTTTGAATCGCTGAGGTTTTTCCAGTCCGATGCACTCGAAACGCTGAGTTACCGCTGGTGGAGTCCGATGTTGCTGCACTTTTCTGCGTCGCATCTGATGTTTAATTTGCTGGCACTGTGGATTTACGGTGGCCGGCTGGAAGTATGGCTGGGCAGCCGGCAGTTGTTGTGGTTAACACTGTTGGCGGGGTTAATCAGCAATACCGCACAATTTTTACTGGTCGGGCCCAATTTTGGCGGTCTGTCTGGCGTCGTCTATGCGATTTTTGGTTTTGTCTGGTTATATGGCTGGCGCTTTCCGACTCAGCCGTTACAACTGTCGAAGCCAGATTTAGTGATGGCGTTGGGTTTTCTGGCGTTGGGATTTGCCGATCTGCTGTGGGTCAATACGGCAAACTGGGCCCATCTGAGCGGGTTAGTTTGTGGTATGGCGCTAGCGATGCTGGCAAAACGCCCGCATCGCTGAGTGATAAAGAGGTTACTGGTACAGGTACTTAGTGAACAACACGTCCTGTACCAATTCCGCTCCTGTTTCTTTTTTCAGTAATTCATTCACTTTTTGCAGGATCTTCATCCGGACTTCTTCGCGGCCCTGCAACGACTTAATCGTAGTATCCATTTCTTTGCCAAACACTCCGACAATGGCGTCCAGAATGAGCGGTTCATGATGCTCAATCATCGGCAGAAATTTTTCATCTTTGATCATCAGCTCCATCGTGACCCGGACATAACCCAGCGATTTTTGGCTCTCGGACACATAGTTGGTGACGATATCCGGGTCAAAACCATGATAAACCACTTTAGGCTGAGCCGGTGCCGCTGCCGGTGCAGCATCCTGAGCGAAAGCAACAGGCACGAACAACAGGAAGATAAGGCCGAAAAGAGTCTTGTTGGCTAACACAGCAGAGTCCGTTTAATTGATTTGTTAACAAGTTTACCCGAGAGCACTGCAGAACACTATCCTAAGAGTGCAGGGGGGTAGAGAAAATAATCAGCAACAATTTTGGTGGCGCTGCTTGGATTTATGATTGATTTTGTCCGCACTGTCAAAGGCGTTTTTGCCGCAGGCGCTTTGTCGGATGAAATCTTGCTGCAGAACTTGTTATGATGCCCGCCTTGATCTGACTGCGGTAGTACAGGTGTTTGATTGAATGATGTCGATATGGCGCCGATTTGGCAGGCCAACTGGTCGGAAAATAAGCCTGAAGGGATAGCGCCAATTTGGCTGGACTGGTTGTTAGAAGCCGGTTCATTAACTGCCCGCTTGCAGCGCACCGGTCGTGCATTTAGCCTGAATTTAGTACGACAACAAGACATTGAATTGCCTGCGTTTTTGCAGCAACGCTGGCATACCGGGCGTGGACTGTTGCGGGAAGTGGTGTTGTTACTGGATCAGCAACCCTGTATCTACGCGCAGAGCTTTTTGCCTGATCACACAGTCTCGGCGCTGCAACCTTTGGCAACACTTGGCGCTGTGCCATTGGGGCACTATATCTTCACGCAGCCCGAGCTTAGCCGTAGTGCCATCGAAATTGCCGATTTTGCCGAAGGCCTGCAATTGCCCGGACTTGGCGTGTTGCCTCAGCTCTGGGGCCGTCGTTCCTATTTCACCTTATCGCAACATGAATTACTGGTGCAGGAACTGTATTTACCTGCGTTAACGGAGTTTATCAGAATATGAGCTGGCAACTGACCCTCGCGCATTGGCCTGAATATAAGCAACTGATGCGGCTGGATAAGCCGATTGGCATTTATCTGCTGTTATGGCCAACGGCCTGGGCCTTGTGGCTGGCCGCCGATGGATATCCAGGCCTGACCATGTTGTTGGTGTTTGGCCTCGGTGTGTTGCTGATGCGCTCTGCTGGTTGTGTCATCAACGATTATGCCGATCGCAATTTTGACGGCGCTGTCGAGCGCACGAAAAACCGCCCTTTGGCGGCCGGTCGCGTCAGTAATACCGAAGCACTGCAACTGTTCGCGCTGTTACTGGCGCTGTCGGCCAGCCTATTGCTGTTTCTGAACTGGCAGACGATGCTGTTAAGCGGTGTCGCTGTGCTGCTTGCCGCTATTTATCCTTTTATGAAGCGCGTGACCCATCTGCCGCAAGTGGTGCTTGGTGCTGCGTTTAGTTGGGGCATGCCGATGAGTTTTATGGCGATACAGGGCCAGTTGCCGTTGCTGGTTTGGGTGTTGTATGGCGCCAACCTGTTGTGGACAGTTGCCTACGATACGTTTTATGCGATGGTTGATCAGGCTGACGATGAAAAAATTGGTGTGAAGTCCACCGCCCGCTTATTTGGTCGTTATGGCTTTTGGATCATCGCTTTATTGCAGCTAGGTACGCTGGCGTTGCTGGAGTTTGCCGGTCAGCTGGCCGGACTCGGCGAGGCCTATAGTTATGCGCTGTTGCTTGTACTGCTGTTGTTTTTTTATCAGCATCGGCTTGCCCGGCAAGGCCGCGACGGGTGTTTCCGCGCCTTTTTAAATAACCATTATGTCGGTGCTGTGATGTTTGCCGGCATTGTGTTGGGACAGTGATGGACTGTTGAGGGCGTTTTTCAGGCTTTCTACCGGCTTCTCCCCATGCTGACACAATCAGATGTTATGGTACTGCGATCCAAATGCAGCGCTTTGCCGTAAGGTTTTCTAAATGGACAATTCCAAGAGCACTATGCCCGCTTTACATATTCTCGGTTATCTCGGTCTGTTGCCGTTTCTGGCCCTGAGTCTGCTGACGTTTTTCCCGTTGCCGGGTTTTGATGCCTTAGCGATGTTTCAGCGCTACAGTGCAATCATCCTTGGCTTCATGGCGGGCGTATTGTGGCCGGTTTGGTCGCAGCGCTTGTCGGTTTGGCCTTTGGCTGTTTTCGCCGTCAGTTTGCCGGTACTGAGCTTTCTCGCAGGCTTTTTACCGAATGCCGCGACGCTCAGCGTCGAGTTGTTATTGTTTGTGGTATTGCGTTTAGGTGAGCGCTGGTTTGAGCTTGATCAACAATACCACCCGGCGTATTTGCAGCTGCGCAAGCAACTGACCACAGTTGTGGTCGGCTGTCATGCCGCTTTGTTGCTGTTTTTGTTGATGTAATCGCCTAAGTACTGTTCCTGCAATTTCGAAGTAGCGTACGCCCTGTAGAAATGACAAACCCGGCTTCCGCCGGGTTTGTCATTTCTGCGACTTCAACTGTTAATGCATATGGCGATGGCCGGTTCTGGCGCCGCCGCTAGCTGCTTTACCCGCAGGTTCCGCGAAATCGCGGATAGCCACTGTGGTTTTGGCAAAAGGCTGCACGCCAATACGCTGATAAATCTGCGATGGCACCATGGCTTTGCCTTGGGTGACGACTAACGCCAACTGCCGGATGTCGGCAATGTTCTTCGTCGGATCGCCGTCGACCAGTAATAAATCGGCATCAAAACCAGGTTTAATCTGGCCTTTGGACTCAGCCACTTTGCTAAATTTCGCACCGTTTAACGTGGCTACCTGCAGCGCTTGCGCTGGGGTTAAACCGGCTTTGACCAGTAATTCCAGCTCACCCTGTAAGGTGAAACCGGCCAGTTCGTCTGTGCCTGCTACCACCGGAATACCGGCTTTGTACATCATACCGACGAACTCAACCATTTTCGCGTAAGACTTGGCGTAGCGGGCTGCGGTCGCGTCATCCGGAATATCCAGTTCGGCACGGGAATAACCACGCTGTACATCTGGCGGCAGGTTTTTCACAATGGCACGCCAAGGTTCACCGACGGTACCGTCAACTTTTTTCAGGAAATCAAAGGTCGCCAGTGTCGGGTCGACCGACAGATTGTTGTCTTTCAGTAATTTGATGAAATCCTGTACTTTTTTGCTTTGCAGGTCCAAATCCGCCACTTGTTTCGCCGGCAGGTAGAAACGCTCAAGCGTGCGGGTATCGGTATCTGGCTTGACCAGGAAATTTAGCAGCAACTGGTTAATATGCTGAATTTCATCAAAACCCGCCGCAATCACATCTTCAGCTTTTAAAAATGCCGGCACATGGCCACTGACGCGCAGGCCACGGCTGTGTGCATAGGCGACAGTGTCTTTTAAGATGGCTTTCGGAAATGAGTTGTAGATTTTCAGCTGTGGATAACCATGCGCGGCATACCAGTCAATCGCCTGTTTAGCGCCGGCTAAGTCTTTCACCACAAAACCGCTACGCGACGAATACGGGCTTTCGCCTTCGAGAAAACCAGTCGGCACTATGGTTGGGGCCAGCAACTGGTCGTGAGCAATTTCATCGATCATCAGCTGCATATTGGCATTGTCATTGCCCATATCGCGCAGTGTGGTCACGCCAGCGGCGAGATGTAACGGGCCTTCCCAGCGCGAAATGTGGCCATGCATATCAAACAAGCCTGGCACTACGATACGGTTGGCGGCGTCGATTTCATGCTGCACCGGGCTTTGTAACGAGCCGGCCGGCACTATTGTGGTGATTTTACCGCGCAGCAGATAAATATCGCTTGGCGCGCCGACCTGCAGCGTGACGCTATCGAAGATCCGCGCGTTGCGCACGACGGTCAGACCGTGCAGTTCTTTCGGCAGCTCTGTAGCCATTTTTTCCAGCAACTGGGTTTCGGCTTTAAGCTGCAGAGCCAGCATCGCATCAGCGTTGCCTTGCCAGCCTTCTTCAATCAGCGTCAGATAACCGGGTGCGATACTGGCAAACAGCCGTGGTTTTTCGCCCTTGGTGGCCCAGACAAAACTAGGCTCAAAGCCAACGCCAGTCTGCACTAGTAACTGCACTTGTTGTTTTTCACCGGCATTTTCGACGATGAGCTCGCCGGCGACTTGCTGTTGCAGCGTGCCGCTTGGCAGCAATGGCAGGCTGTTTTTACCGCTTTTCGCCATAGCCGCAATGGCAATAGTTGCCAGCTGAGGCGTGCCATCGACGGGCAGATACATCGCATTCTGACTGTATTTAGCGCTGCCTTGTTCTTTGCCGGTACTCCAGCGGGCAGTGCCGCCTTCGACTTTAAAGGTCTCGTTCACCACAGAGCCAAACGTGGTAGCGCCTTTGGCCTGATAGTCGGTGATAAAGCCGTCTTTATTCAGTTTAATGGTTTCGTTAATTTCCGGCCCGCGGCCGTTGTCCTTAAAAATAAACCGGACTGAGGTCTCGCCGTTGTCATTGATATCGACAATCTGTTCCCCGGCTTTGACGCCGTTGTCGACCAGAATGGTGTATTTGGTTTGTTCTGCCGCCAACGCCTGCTGGGCAAAAGCCAGCATCGTCAGCAAGCTGAGGGTTTTGATTTTCATTAGATGTTCCCGGCGCTTAGATAAATCAGCGACCAGCATAGAACAATGTCGCCGGCGATAGCGCAAAATTCTGCGCTAGCCGGCTGGTTTTAGTCGCTGCAGAATGTCAGTTGGTCGTATTTGCCGGACTCGTGCTGATTTGGGCACTATCAACGTAACAAGATGAGCGCTGGGTCGTCTGTTCCGGCGCGCAGCGAGCTGGGAGCGGTATTGGCAACTGTAACAGACCTGCTCTGTTACGGATCTCAATCAGGTCTGCCCGAAGTGGCCACTGTTGCAACTGAACCACACTTTGATCACTAAAAATCTGCAATTTTTGCGGTTGTACGCCGTCTGCCAAAACGATAGGGCCGTTGTAGCTGCTGAGGTCTAATGCCCCTGTGGCCTGACTGAGATGTAAGCTGCCATTTTTGCTTTTATACCGCAGTGACCCCTGCAGCTGCTTCAGTTGCACTTTGGCATTGGTGCTTTGTAATGTCACAGGTCCGCTAAGCTGCTGCAGACGGACTTCGCCGCCCTGAGTATTCAGTTGCAGTGCACCTTGCAAGTGGCTGAGGCTAAACAATTCTCCCCGATGGCGCGCCTGTATTTGTCCTTGGATATCGGTCAGTAATACCTGACGACCGGCATTCGCCATAGTGATATCGCCCTGATGTCCCGAGATTGACAGCTGTGTGGCTGCAGTGACTACAGTGTTGGCTTGTTGCAGCTGTTCCAACCGGATCTGTCCGGCTGGACTTGCCAGCTCGAGAGGATTGCGTAATTGACTGGCGTACAGATCGCCAAGGGCTTGCTGAACTTTCAGGGTCATACCTGCTGGAACCTGCAGATTCAGGTGGACGAAAAAAGCCGGTGAATGCCTCCCAGGCCGGCTTTTGAGTGAAAACTCACGCTGTTGATAGCGAACGGTGCGGGTTGAGCCAGACCCAATGAAATAGCCCAGTTTAAAGCTGGCGCGTGGCAATAGTAATTCAGCCGGAACGGCATCCCCCAGCGCTATATGCAGAAGTAACTGGTCGCCCCGGGTTTGTAACACCGGTTTGATTTGGCTCAGCAACTGCTGTGCCTGTGCTGCGGTCGCTGAATGTAACTCAATACTGTAATCCACACGGACCTGTGCGACGTCACTCGGAGTGATGCGGATATCGCCGATGAACTGGTCGATTTCCAGTTGTCTGATTGCGGTTGCGTCAGCCTGTAATTGGTCTTGCTGACGGGCTTGCGGGGCCGCTTCGTCGATTTTTTCCGGACTGCTGTGGCAGGCACTGAGGCACAGTAAAAATGGCAGCAGTAATTTCATTTTCATTGTTGTTGGATCCAGGGCATTTGTTGTAATTGCGGCCGCCAGGCGGCAAGTTGGTCCGCGTCGAGTGGTTGCCGGTACAAATCTTCAACCACAGCACTGCAGTCGGTTGGAACTGTAAAATAGCGAAAGTGCGATGAGTCAAAAACTACAAGTTGTGAACCATATTTTAATAATTGGTATTTTTGGTGATTAAAAGACAGCGTCTTGTCGTTGTCGAGCACTATGGTTTTCGGCTCACTGAGTAGTGGCGGTGTGCTGATAAAGCGGTGCAGATACATCCATGCTTCCCATTGGCTAGGATCTTTTCTGACAAAGGTAGCGAGAAAATCGAAAAGCTGTTGCGTGACTTGCTGATGCACATCCGCAGTGGCTGCCTGCATCTGTGGTTGCAGAGCGTCACCAAAATACAAGGTGTTCTGTAGTAATCCACGCCGGTAACACAGCACGGGCACTATCGGTATCTGCAGGAAATGGCTGATAAAACTGAGGCCGATCCGCGACTGGATAGATTGATCAAACCAGCGGATTGGAGTCATGTTTTCGTTGCTGCTTTGCATGCCGCCGACACCGGCATTGCCATCCAGATAGAACAACAGTGAGTGTCCGGCTTTTACCTTGCGCCGCAGTTGTAGCAACAGCGTCGAGGATTCGGCGTCCAGCAGCTGCATCTTTCCGAGCGTCGCCGGCGACTGTTCCTGTAATAATTGCATATTGCGGTCGTAGCGCGGTTTCAGTTGCTGAAAAATCTGACTGCTGACCGGTAACGCAAAATCAATGCCTTGAGTTGCCAGCAACCCATTGATGAGCCCATAAGATCCATAATGAAATGTGCAGAACAACACAGGTTTGCCGCTTGCGGCCACAGTTAACCAGTGTTGTGGATCAGTGATTTCGGTTTGTGCTAACTGTTGCTGCAGCACAGTGGGTTGTTCAACCAGGCACTCATCAATTCTACTGAGTTCCTGATTCAGTAAGACTCGACGTAGTATTTGTTCATGATTTGGCTGGTCTGGCAAAAAGTAACGCAGGCTAGCCAGGCATTGGCGGCTCATCCGACCGACTGAACTGCTGTAGTCGGAGAAATCCAGACTCTGAAAACGATGGTGAGCCTGTAGATATTGTTCGAGGTACACAGCAGCCGGGAATTGCGCCAGCGGGCAAAGGTTGTCCATTTTATTCTCCACTATTCATCAGTAACAGCAGTGCTTCCAGCGCTGTTTTTACACTGCGGCCACTGTCGTCAAGGGTCGGGTTCAGTTCAACCATGTCCAGTCCGATGACACGGCGGTGGCGGCTGAGATCGCGCAGCAATAGCGCCAGTTGAGTCAGACTGAGTCCGCCAGGTAACGCTTCACCGGTGCCGGGTAGCCAGATAGGGTCCAAAACATCGAGATCTAAAGTGATGTAAATGGGTAACGTCGGATCAGGAAACACGGCCGGACCTATCTGCAGGTCGTTGGCCCAAATGACGTGCTGGCGCGGACTTTCCGGCAGATTAAAGTTGGCCAGTCCACGCAGCCCAACCTGCACGACTTGTCGGATTTGCGGGAAATCACGGAGTGCCAACGCCATAAAATTGGCATGGTGCGGTGGTACAGCATCGCCATATATCTGGTCGGTGCCGGACCAGTAAGTGTCACTGTGTGCATCCAGATGCAGCACATAAAATGCCGGATGCTGGGTGGAAACTGCCTGCAACGCCGGATATGTGACACTGTGATCTCCGCCCAGCATGACCGGGACCAATCCCTTGGCCAGACAGCTACGCCAGGTCAGTGCTATTTTTTGTTGCGCCAATGCCGCACTTTCGAACGGTGAAATCTGCAGATCCCCGCAGTCGAGCAGTCCTGCATCAACCCGGGCCTGCAAGGTACGAAAACTATAATCAGGCGGCACCTGACACAGATTGGCCAGTTGCCGGACTGGCGAAGTGTGCAGATTAATGCCGATTTTCTGCGCATACTGGCGCAGGCTGCTACTCGCTTGCCGGCACCCCAGTGTCGCCGGAAAACTGGCTGCAAAAGGAGCGCCAAATAAACACAGCTGCCCAGCGTGATGCTGATTGAAATTGAGGCAGCGCGAGGCACCGAACAACGGTACAGTTGGCGCAGAGAATGATAAAAGCTGCCGGGTATCTAAATCAGCATCAACTGGTAACAAGATCCCGTTGTTGACCAGATATTGATGAACCGTCATGACAGTATCAGTGGCCAGGTTGCTTTGCTGTTGGCCATCCAGCAGCCGGGTTTGTTGGCTAAATAGGCGTGCATAGTCAGCTGAGCGCTGGTCGAGTTCAAATCTGCGACCATTCAGCCGGTGTTGGAGGGCATACTTGCCATCAGCACTGGCGTTGATCTCGATGGCTTTACTCAGCACCCACAAACTGTCAGCGCAATAAGACATAAAACCCCCGTGTGAATTGCCAGACTGATTTGCCAAGTACCAGACAAATCAACAGAAAAAATACCAGTGGGAACAGACCGAAGAGCAACACCGAAAAACTACTGAAATCGTCGGCCATCTGCCATTTAAACTGCAGTGTTTGCCAAAGCTGTGGCAGGTTGTGCAGAAAGGTCTGTGCATACACGATGAAGAATCCGAGAAAAAACGCGGTAAAGGCGAATGTCAGGACTGCATATCCGGTCAGCCAGGGTGCCTGGTTGAGTTGTTGCAGCCGACCGCGCCAGCTGGTGGTTTTCAGAATTGCAGCGGCTTGTTGCAGCATTTGTTGTCGCAGATTACTCGTGTTCAGCAGATCACTGAGCACCCAATAACCGTCAAAATGCAATACAGGGTTGAGTGCATACAACATACTGATAAAATTTAATAGAATCACACTTGCCAGCAGATTTTGGCTGATGCCGCTGTCGTTGCTGAGCCAGCACAGCAACAGCAGGCTGTTGACGATAGTCTGGAAATACACACCGGCCAGATTGACAACGATACGTTGTGACGATCGCAATGCCCAAACCTGACTGACGTCGGAAAAAAACGCCGGAAAAATAAAATAAAAGCCAAAGCCAATGCGGCCACAGCGTTGGTTGTAGTAACGACAAGCGCTGATATGACCCAGTTCATGGCCGAGGAACGACAGTAGTAGCAAGCCAATAAACTGGCCGAACTCAGTAAAACTCTGAATATGAAAGTTGGCATCAAAAGCGGCCGAGTTTTGCCAAAACATGAAATGACAGCTCAGTATCACGAGCAGCAGGAGCACAACCAGTGCCGGCCTGAATAGCAGAGCAAAAATAGCCGCCAGAATGTTGCAGAATCTTGCTGGCAGAAAGGTCACGGCCAGTTTGACTGGTGAATTTGCCGGTTTTGCTACGCGCTGGCAAATGCGTTGAAGAACATCGGTCAGTGCCGGATGATTTTGCAGTAATTGTTCCGTCGCTTGGTCATCCTGCTGTGCTGCATATTGTTTTAAACATTGCAGATGTTGGTACAAAGCAGTACTGAGGTAGAAATATTGCTGCTGATAGACGGCCAGATAAGCCTGGTTGTCTGATTCGGGCATTGCTGTCGCAGACAACTGCAATTGTGTCCAGTCCAGTGGGTATAAAGTTGACATCAACATGGTCCTATGCGGGCGCAGAAAAACTGCCACAACATTGTGGCAGTCATTGTCAGTGCGGCTTAAGGCACTTTGCACTCATAGCAGCAGCGGTAGGTGTCACTATCACCTGCCGATGGTGCGTCGCCAAACAAGGCTGACAGTTCCAGACGTTCTTCGAGTTCGGTCAGTACTAAAGGCTGTAATTCAACTTGTTGTTGCATATCAATTTTCCTCTTTGGGATGTTCATTGTTTATCAAAGGGTTAATCAGGCAGGCTGATCTCAGTTAGTGGTCGGTGCAGGCTCTGGTGCATCGTTGCACTTGCCGCAGCAACGGAAAGTGTCTTGTGGTGTGGCTACGCCACCGTCAAAAAATGCCGACATTTCCAGACGAGTTTCTAATTCAGTCAGCGTGAGCTGCAGATGTTCTGCTTGCATGTTTTTTTCCTTTTAAACAGTTGATTTGAAAGTTCAGCTGCGTTTAACCGCATTGAACTGCGCTGATGTTAACGTTATGTCACGCTGATGTTGTTTGATAATAAATTGATTTAATCCGGATAAATATTTGATATGTAACTGATATCTAGACGATTATTTTCTTTCAGGAACAAAAGATCCGCTGGAAGATGCAAGATCTGGTTGAATGCTTTGGCCTGAGCCAACATTGCGGTAGACTAGCGGTTTGCCTTTTTTCCGTGAAGGAATAACCCTGCTGTGTTTCCGATAAGTCCTGTGCAATTACAACTCTGGTTTGATCCTGCAACCTTTCAGCGTGCGCGTGCCTACTGGCAGGCGGGTAAAGTGATCAAACTGGAGTACAACGAAGATTTATCTTCGGTCAGTGCACAGGTCTGGGGCGAAGCGCTGGCGCCTTACCGGCAATATCTGTCGTTAAAACAACAGGACGGAGACTGGTCTCTGACGGATTCCTGTAGTTGCCCGGTCGGCGGTCGTTGTAAACATGTGCTGGCGGTGTTGCTGAAATTAAAACAGTCGTGGGAGCATCAGCAGGTTGATCTGCAGCAGTTGCCGCTGCGTCAGCTGACGCAATGGTTTGCTGATGCCGAGCGTCAGACCGGCCAGTCAGCGGACAGCAACAAGCTGCGCGAAGTGGTGCTGTATATCCTGAGCTACGGCCAGAGTGGTCTGCAGTTGTACCCGCGCCGGGTAAAAAGCAGTAAAAAAGGTGGTTACAGTAAAGGCACCGCCATCAGTGCACAGGATTTCTCCGGTTATTTACAGCCGTATTGGATTGAAGAAGCGGACTTTCGGCTGCTGAATTTATTCCGCGCGCAGAATTTAAAAGATCAGGCGCTACTGGAAGACGACTGGGGTTATGCGTTGCTGCAGCAGATCATGGCGACCGGCCGCTGTTATTTTGGCGAAGCACGGCATCCGCTGCGCTGGAGTGAACCACGCCCGCTGCAATTGCACTGGCTAGCGGGTAAGGATGGCTACACCCTGGTGTGGGATTTAGGCGACGACGCTGATTTGGAAGTGATATATACCCAGCCGCCTTGTTATCTCGACACCAGCAATTACCAGCTGGGGTTACTGGATACTGAACTGAGTGGCCGTGAGCTAAAGCTGTTATCGCGGATGCCGCCGGTACCGGCCAATGCCGCGGCGGATAGTCTGGTGCGGCTGCAGCAGTTGTTTGCCAATGTCAGCCTGCCCATCCCACGTGGAGTCGGCTTAAGCCGGCTCGAAGCAGATGCAGTGCCGGTGTTAAAGCTGGGCCAGACCGATGCCGGTCAGGACAGAGCGCTGCTCAGTTTTGATTATGGTGGCCATCGGCTGCCGCTGGATTTAACCGCGCATCAGACTGAAATTCAGCACAATAATGAACGCCTCTTTATTAAACGTCAGCGTCATATCGAAGTGCAGGCACTGGAGCAACTGACTGAACTCGGGCTGGTACAGCTGGATCCGGCCAAAGACAAAGCCAGTTTTGGCACCGGCGAAGGCCCGGACAATCCATTGTTATGGCAGCAACTGCTGCAAGCCTTGCCGGAATTGCGTGACGCTGGCTGGCGCGTCGAGCAGGACAGCAATTTTAATCAGGCGATTTTGAGCGACCGGCCTTATCTGAAGGTGCAGGACAAAGCCAAAGGCGGTTTTGGCGTTGCTATTGAAGTGGAAGTGGATGGCGTGCAAGTGCCGCTGTTGCCCTTGATCACGCAGTGGTTACGGCAATATGGTCTGCCGACTGCGCAGCAGGAAATCTGGCTGAAGTTACCGCAAGGCCAGCTGGCGTTGCCGGTGAGTTTAATCCAGCCGCTTATTGATACCATTGTCGAGCTGCTGAACCTGCAAAAAGATCCGCTGGAATTGGAATTACCCGACTACAAAGCGGCAATTTTACCGCCCCCGGGCGCGGCCGAAGTGAAATACCTCAATGCCAGCCGGGTGGCGAACTTAAGTTCACAGTTGCAGCAATTTGATGGCATCGCTGAAGTACCGGTGCCGACGCGCCTGCAAGCGACTTTGCGGCCTTATCAGCAACAAGGCCTGAACTGGCTCAGTTTTCTGCGTACCTATGGCCTTGGCGGTATTTTGGCCGACGACATGGGACTCGGCAAAACCCTGCAGACGTTAAGTTTTATCCAAAGTGAACGGGAAGCCGGCCGGCTGAACGAGCCGGTGCTGATTGTCTGTCCGACCAGTTTACTTGGCAACTGGCAGCAGGAAGCGGCACGGTTCACGCCGGAACTGCGGGTGCTGCAAATCTATGGCAGCAAGCGTCAGCATTTGTTTGAACAGCTTGGTGATTATGATTTGCTGGTCACCACCTATCCGCTGATCGTGCGTGATATCAAGGTCTACCAGCATCTGCGTTTTAGCCTGGTGGTGCTGGATGAAGCACAGCATATTAAAAACTCCGGTAGTCAGGCCGCGCAGGCAGTGCGGTTACTCAAAGCCGGATTCCGCCTCGCCCTTAGCGGCACGCCGCTGGAAAATCATCTGGGTGAGCTGAAATCCTTGTTTGATTTTGTGTTGCCGGGCCTTTTAGGTACTGAAACCTATTTCCAGCAAGTGTTCCGTAAACCTATTGAAAAACAAGGCGATATGGAACGTTCCAACGCCTTGAAACAACGCATTGCGCCTTTTATGCTGCGCCGCACCAAAAATCAGGTCGCGACCGAGCTACCGGAAAAAACCGAGATTATCCAGTTGCTGGAACTGGAGCATGACCAGCGCAATTTGTACGAAAGTATCCGGCTGGTGATGGAAACCAAAGTACGGGAGTTGTTCCTGAAAAAAGGCGTGGCGGCCAGTCAAATCGAATTCCTCGATGCATTGCTGAAGTTACGCCAGGCCTGTTGCGATGCGCGTCTGGTGCCGATTGAACAGGCGCAGTCGGTTAAACATAACGCCAAACTGGAATGGCTCAGGGACAACGTCCCCGAGATGATTGAAGAAGGCCGTAAAATTCTGTTGTTCAGTCAGTTCGCCAGTATGCTGGGCTTAATCGAGCAGGAACTGCAGTATCTCGGCATCCCGTACAGCAAACTGACCGGCCAGACCAAAAACCGCCAACAACAAATCGACGATTTCCAACACGGCGACAATCCGATTTTCCTGATCAGCCTCAAAGCCGGCGGCACCGGATTGAATTTAACCGCGGCAGATACTGTAATTCACTATGACCCATGGTGGAATCCGGCAGCGGAAAATCAGGCGACCGACCGTGCGCACCGCATCGGCCAGGACAAGGCGGTGTTTGTTTATAAGCTGATCGCCCGCCACACCGTCGAAGAAAAAGTGCAGCAGATGCAGCAATACAAACGTGGCCTTGCTGATCAGCTGTTCGCCGGCACTCAAGGTCAGCCATGGCAAGGCAGCGCGATGGATTTACTGGCGCTGTTCGGCGATGGTTGAGATTGTCGGAGGCTTCAAGAATCGGACTTTATTTTGCACAATGTGTCAGTTATTTTTACTATTTGTGTAAAATTATTTGTTTCATCATATTATTTATTTGTAAATCAATGAATTACAATTTTGCCTTTATGGCACGTCAATTGCTATGACACATCAAAGCATCCGTTTGTCTAATTAAAGGAAATGATATGAAAATCAAGCTGATTGTAAGTCTGCTGGCCGCTGTAGCCCTTAATGCTCAAGCGACAGTAGTTGATTTCGAAGATCTTTCGAGCCTTGCTCCGGTTGGTAATGGGTATGCCGGTTTTAACTGGACTAGTGGTGGTCAAGGGATTTATGCAATTCATAAAAATTATCACCCAGGCTCCGGTTATGATTTGGGTACGGTGTCTGGCTCAATGACTGTATTAAATTGGTATGCCAAAAGCGGTAATGTTATTAGCTTAGCTGGCCCAGGTACTTTTAAGTTCAACGGTGCTTATTGGACATCTGCGTGGGAGAATCAATCAATTTGGTTTTCAGGTTATAAAAACGGCAATCTGTTATATAGCAGCCAAAAATTTGCGCTGGATACAAAAAATCCACTGTGGATCGGTTTAAACTGGAACGATATTGATCAATTGCACATTTTCAATAAAGAAACGAATCAAAGCCACTGGGCTATGGACGATTTCACTTTTAATGAAGAAACAAAAGCCGTTTCTGCCCCTGGCGCTCTGGCGCTGATGGGTTTAGGTTTTGCGGGTCTTATGTTGCGCCGTAGTCGCCAGAATTAAACACGAACGCGCTGCAACGCGTTTTGTACTGCTAAAGCCGGATCCTTGTCCGGCTTTTTCTTTGGTGTGTTACCCGTGCAACACGCCCTAGCGGTTGTTGCAAACTGAGTCCCTGACAATTAAGACCGATCATCGTGATTAAAAGGGAAACCCGCAGGGCAAATACCTTGCGGGTGATTTAGCTGGCCAACCGCTTTCAAAGCGGTGCATCCACATCTTTAATTGTTACATTGCCATTGATCCGGTTCTCGACCGGCGTTAACAGTTTCACCACTTTATGTGCCTGTTCAGTGCGGGCGAAGTCGACCAGCGGCTGACTGTTGCACACCACTTTTTTCACCGCGTTGTCTTTGCTGATGCGATAGGCTTTTAAGGTTTTTACCAGACCAAAGGCGTCGTCCTGGGCGGCTTCCACGCAGACACTCAACACGGCTTGGTCGATATAAGACAGATCGCCTTTGCTGGCGGTGGCGGGCATTGTAAGACTGGTGGCAACTGTGATGGTTAATGCGGCACTGCGTAATAAAGTCATGGTGTTCATTGCGTATCCCTCGGGGTTATTGGCTTGCTCAGGTGCTGGCCGCGTCGTCAGTACAAGCGCGGTGATGGCGGTATTGTCGGGTGGATCGGACGGGTTGTCTGAGCAAAAGGGACGGCAGGCTGTGCGCAGGTGATGAAGTGACCAGCGCCTGTTTTACCGGGATAAAAGGCAGCTGTTTGGCGCAAAAATGGCCACGATCGCAACGGCTAGATATAGCGATCGTGGCGTCGTGGTTATTTCTCCAGTTTTAGGGTGTAACTGCCGCTGCCACTGACGGCTTTGATCAGCACACGGTAATAGGCGCTGTTGGCGGCATAACTTAATGATTCTTTTGCCGTGCCTGAAGTGGACTGCGCCACGTTAACCCAACTGGAGCCATTCCAGCGCTGCAGGTATAAATCAAAATTCGCGGTCGCCGGCCCGGTTAACGTCAGCCGGAGGGTGCCACCACCGTACTGAAAATAACTGTTGTTTGGCACTATCGCCTGGGCACCGCTGGCCAAATTGCCGCTGTAGGTTTCTCCGCTGGCCGCTGCGACCAATTGAAAGCTGATGGTCGGTGCCGGTGTGCTGATTTGTGCCAGGGCAAACCCTGAATCGGAGCCATTCCACCACAGGCTGTTGGTGCCTTTGCTGGTCAGCGCATTGGGAAAATTGCGGTTAAATTCAGCAGTGCTATTACCGTCGTATAAGTCGGTGGCATCACTGCGATTGCGTTTATTTTCCGGGTCGCGTTTGCCGTCAGCGTGCTCCATCTGGATGTAAGGCTTCCATTCATTAGAGTTGTCACCGCTCGGATCGACGTGCCAGACCACCAGGCCCTGGTCTGGTTGGTATTGTTGCTGGCCGCTTTGGTGAATGGCTTCCAGATAAAACGCTTCTGCGGTATTGGCCGGATTACTCCAGCGATACAGCTGATGGCTTTCTGAGGTATGGCTCAGTAAACCAGACGGCGCCTGGCTATTTAGTTTCGGGTTCAGTTCAACCACGCTGTCCCAGCCCGCCAGGTGGCGCAAGACGCCGACTGGCGGGGTCGGTTTAAATTTGTTCTGCGCGCCAATAGCGCCATAGCCCATCAGGCAAAAAGCGGCGACTGAGCCTTCAGAGCTGCCGTCATAGTCATACAAGTCGGGCCAGCCAAATAACAAATGGCCACTTTCATGGACAAAAGTACCGATGGCCATATTGGTGCCCATGTTGGTGATCTGATAACGCGACGTACAGACGCCGTCAGCACAGAATTTTGGCGACAGACCGCCCATATGTGGCCATAAACCTTTTGACCAGGCGCTGTCGGCTTCACCGGCATAAAAGAAATTCAGCCCCAGAATTTGTTTGCTGCTGTTGGTGGTCAGTGTGGAAAAATCAAAGCCTTCGGTTTTATCCAGCCAGTTTAATGCTTCCGAGATCAACTCCATCGACCGAACGGATGCAGACAGGCTGTTGTCGGTGTAATAAGCCTTGTTCTTCTTCGCGGTGTAATAGCGCGTCACGCTGTTCTGATAATCCAGCTTGCCGGCGGACACAGTGCGAAAATAACCGCGCACCGACTGCGCATTGCCAAAACCGCTGTAGTTGAGGTCATTGAGGAAACTCTCGACTTGAGTTTTGCTGATAGTCCCCGCTTGGTCCGGGAACTGAATAATGACGGTCAGGCCTTTGACGGTAGCCGGTAAGGCGCTGGTACTAATATCCGTCGCCAACGCCGCGGCATCGTCAGCTGGTTCGTCATGCAAGTGTGCTGTGTGCTCTTGCTGCTGTTGACCGAATAGCTGTTGCTGCGCTTGTTTCACTAAGGCAGCTCTGGCGGCCGGGGATAAACCCGGTTCTGCCTGAACCATCGATGTTTCTGCTGTAGCCTGCGGCTGATCGGCTTTGGCTTTGGCCGGCGCTAACGCCAGCTGTCCGGTCGATTCAATGGTTGTACCGTCGGCACTGACGCGGCCATAAGCATAACCTTTTAACTTTGTGTCATAGATCACCAGCCGGCCGTCGGCCAACCGTTGTTCGGCGAAAAAACTGTTGCCGGACAAATAGATAGTTAATGTGTTTCCACCGGGCTGGCGGAACTGAAAGGGCTGGTTGGCATAAGGGATCGCGGCTTGGGCTGTACTGACCCAAAGACTGGCTGTGCTGGTCAGCAGGGCGCTCAGCAGCACTGCGGAGCAGGCAGCTGAAATTGCCCGCAGGCGAGTTGTATAAGGCATGGCGGTGTTCCTGTTGCAAAATGTTGGCGGATGCAGCTCTGTGGCTACTGAGCGGTCTGTATTAGCAGATCCGACTCCAGACTAGTCGGTTTTGGCCAGAGAAAGCGGGAACAACGGCGGCAAAAAAATGATATTTCTGTGATATTTTTTTGAATTTCGAATGAAAAAGGAACAGGCTTTTGCTCTTCAAAAGCCTTCGTTGTCCGGTCATGGTTATTTTCGAAATAAAATGAAGATTTTTCCGGCCAATCCCCGTTGCAGCAACATCAGCTCGCAGCACTAGGGCCAGGCAGGTTATAACTCAGCCAGCCGGCCTTCCCAGTTTTGTTTGTACCGTCTGGATGCGCTGACCACTTTGCCGTCGGATAAAGTGAACTGATAGTCGTTGTGGTGGGTTTTCACTTTATGTACATGGTGCAAATTGACCAGAATAGAGCGGTGAATTTGCACAAAATGCGCCGGTAGCCGCTGCAGCAATTCCTTAATGGTTTCGCGGATCACCAGATTTTCAGACAAAGTCTGCACACACATATAATTGCCGGCGGCTTCAATCACCCGCACATCGATGTCATCAAGCAACAGTGTTGACGCGCCGGTACGGAAGGTCAGTTTATGCGGCTGCGCCACTTCACTGAGTGGCTGGTTTTTATCCAGCGTTGTACGCACATCAAGCAGGCACTGCGCCAGGCGCTGGCGCGATACCGGCTTTAGCAAATAATCAAAAGCGAAATGCTCAAAAGCCGAAAACGCATATTGCTCATAAGCAGTGACCAGTACCAGCAGTGGCGGACTTAATGCCGATGCTTTGTTCAGTTGCTTCAGGATGTCGATGCCTTTGAGCCCCGGCATTTGAATATCCAGAAACACTAAATCGACCTGGTGCTGCTGTAAATAAGTCAGCGTGTCGTCGCCGTTATCAAAACAGGCGTCGATTTGCAGGTTCGGGTAATTGGCAAGTTTGGCTTTCAGATTACTGATCGCCAGCGGTTCATCGTCCGCGATCACCAGCCGGATGGGCTGCATATAACACCTCCAATGGTAAATTCAGCCGGGCGTAAAATCCGCTGGCCGGCTGTAATAAAGTCAGACTGGCTCGATCGCCAAATAGTAGTTCCAGTCGTTCGCGCAGTTGTTGCAGACTGGCCGGCACTAAGTGCTCAGGCCAGATTGGCGCTTGTGGATCGGTCGCTTCGCTCTGAATGGTAAATAACAAAGATTGCGCGGTGCGTTGCAACACGACCTGTAAATGGATCGGGCCGCTGTGCTCGGCGACAGTTGCCAAAATGGCATGTTCGGCCAACGGCTGGAACAATAAAGTCGGCAGTTGCAGTGCAGGCAACAAAGCAGAAGATGCTGGATCCAGCTGCCACTCCAGCACCAGCCGCTCGCCAAAACGGACCTGCTGAATGGCAAGATATGCCTCCAGCGCCTGTAATTCCTCTTTGAGCGGTACCCACTGGTCATCCTGATTCTTTAGTGAGTGGCGTAAAAATGCCGACAACTGTTGGATCAGGTCTTCGGCGGCAAAGCCCTTACGGCTGACAATCAGTGAATTCAGCGCATTGAGCGTATTAAACATAAAATGTGGATTAACCTGATACCGCAGCACTTTCAACCGGGCCTGGCGGGCTTGTCGCAACAATTGCTGGCGGTTTTCCAGCTGCTGCAGCGTGAAAAAATTCAGCTTCATCAGCAAAAATACTCCGATCCAGCCGCATAGTGGCAATAACACCAGCTGAATACCCACGACAAAATAATGGCTCCAGTGCGTGATGCTGTCGGGCCCGCTTTTCATCGCATAATGAGTCAGCAGATATTGTCGCAGCGGGATCAGCAGCAATAACAATGGCGCCAGATACAGCGCGAGGCGTTTCAGCTGCTGCTGCGGACTGATCGGCCGTGCCAGTTCTCGCGCCCCAACCCAGCCGGTGACACTGATATTGATCACGGTGATCAGCGTATAGGTGGCCAGATACGGGAACGAGGCTTCTTTTTGCAGTGGGATCAGCAAGCTCAGATGAGTGTATTTCACTAACAAATAACCCAGCCAATATAGATTGTGCCAGAACCAGAAACGGGTCAGCTGCAGCGTCACTGCGGGTGTCGGGCTTATCATGATGTACTCTGTTGTTGCGGCAGCGCAATGGCAACGACAAAACCGGCCGGCAGACTTTGTACGACCAGTTGGGCTTTCTCGCCGAAGTGCTGATAGAGCCGGTCGCGGATATTGCGCAGGCCCACACCGGTGCCGTGACTGGTCTGCGTTTGCTCACCAGGGCCATCATCCTGCACCGACAGCTGCACTTGCCCGTCCTGCTGACTACCGATAATGGTGATTGTGGCGCCATTTTGCCGGGCTGCCACCGCGTATTTGATCGCGTTTTCTACCAGTGGTTGTAGCAATAGTGCCGGCACCAGTTGTTGTTTCACCTGTTCATCAACTTGCCAGTCCACCCGCAGTTTGTCGCCAAAACGGGTTTTCTGCAGCGTCAGATAGGCTTCAATCGCGCCCAGCTCATCGGCCAGCCGCACCAACGAATCGGGCGAGTGACTCAGCGAATAACGTAAAAAGGTCGATAGTTGTTCCGACATCAGCTCGGCGTCGTCAAACCGTTCCGCTTCCAGCAGCGCACAAACCGAATTCAGTGCATTAAACGTGAAATGCGGATTCAGTTGATGCCGCAATGCCTGTAATTCTAGTTGCTGAATATTCTGCGCCAGCCGGTGTGATTCCTGCAGCTGAGCCTGCTGCTGACAATAACGGTTAAAGCTGAGAAAACCGGCAGCCCAGACAAAGATTTCCAACGCATGGGTGTCGAGCTGCCCGAGTAATAAATTCAGATGAAAATCATATTTTTGCCATAGCGACATACTGGCGTAGTTAAACAGCGGGATGTAGCAGAGCGCGAGCACAGCCGTAGCCAGAAATAACCGTAAGGCCGACAACTGCCAGCGATTGGCCACCGTTATCAGCGCGCTGGTCAGGCCCAGTTGCACGACTAAAGCGCCCATCGACAACAAAAAATATTTCAGTTCGAGTTTTTCCTTCCACACCAGCACTTCCAAGAGCAGGTTTATCACTTCAAACGAAGCGACTGCGCACCAGAACCACAGGTTAAAACGAAATAAACGGGCTAAATCCAACGGCATTTGTGATGGCTCTGCGGTGGCTGTTGACTGCCAGTATATGAACAAACACCGGGTGCAGGGCAAGTGCGGGTTCAGCGGAGGCCGCGCTGGGACGAGCAGGGATAAGCGGGGAAACCTAATTGTCACACAGTGGTTTGTCCGACGCTGCAACTATGACCAGGTTTACGCACGCAGGTCCCCTTATTCACGCAAATAGCGCAGCAATTTGTCAAAAGCCCGGTAGCTCAGGGCTTCGAGTAAATGCGAGCGGTTGATCTCGGCACAATCGGCCAGATCGGCCACAGTCCGCGCGACTTTCCATAATTTATGAAAGCTGCGGCTCGACAGCTGCAGTTGCTGCACTGCCTGCTCCAGAAAGATGCTGTCGGCGCTGTGCAGTGGACAACTGCGTTCTAACTCACCGCTGCTGAGGCGGGCATTCGGTTTGCCCTGACGGCTCAGCTGACGTTCTCGCCCGGCCAATACCCGTGCCGCGACCTGAGCACTGCTGTCGCCAGTCTGAGCCTGACTGAGCTGGCCGGCCGGCAATAACGGCACTTCAAGCTGTAAATCAATGCGGTCCGTTAGCGGACCGGAAATACGTGCCAGATAGCGCAGAATTTGTTCCTTGCTGGCGCGGCCATCCAAGTGATGCCCGGTTGGGCTCGGGTTCAGCGCTGCCACCAGCTGAAACTGCGCCGGAAACTCGGCCTGGCGACCGGCCCTGGAGATATGTACCACGCCGGTTTCCAGCGGCTCACGTAGCGCGTCCAGCACGTGGCGCTGAAATTCCGGCAGTTCATCGAGGAATAACACGCCATGATGCGCCAGCGAAATTTCGCCGGGCTTGGGTAATTTACCGCCGCCGGCCAGCGCTGGTGCCGAGCTGGTGTGATGGGGCTGACGAAACGGTCGCTGGCGAAAACCGCCGGGCGCCGGCAACGCGGCAATTGAATACAAGGCGGCACTTTCCAGTGCTTCACTAAAAGTCAGCGGTGGCAAAATACCGGGCAGACGCTGCGCTAGCATCGACTTGCCGGTGCCAGGCGGGCCGTACATCAGTAAATTATGCGAGCCGCAGGCAGCGATCTCTAACGCCCGTTTAGCATGTTGTTGGCCTTTAACATCCGATAAACACAGTGGGTTATTTATAGGTGTCGCGACTGGTGCCGGGATGGCGGGCAATGCCTGTTGACCGAGTAAATGGCTGTGCACCTGCAGCAGGTGCCAGGCGCCGAGCACGCCGGCGTCAGGGATTTGCTGCGCTGCGATGGCGTTTTGCATCGGCAACAATAATGAGCGCCCGGCTTGTTGTGCGGCGAGTGCCAGTGGAATTTCACCGACAATAGGCCGGATCTCACCGGAAAGCGCCAACTCGCCATAAAATTCGGTGTCTCCTACTGCAGAGGCGGGCAGCTGGCCGCTGGCGACCAGAATGCCAATGGCGATCGGCAAATCAAACCGACCACCTTCTTTGGGTAAATCGGCAGGGGCCAGATTGACGATTATTTTGCGATCCGGAAAGTCAAAACCACAGGTCAGCAAGGCGCTGCGCACCCGGTCCCTGGCTTCCCGCACAGTGGTTTCCGCCAGACCGACCAACTGAAACGCCGGCAAACCAGCTGACAAATGCACTTCAATCGTCACCGCCGGAGCTTCCAGCCCCAGTCGTGCCCTGCTGTGGATCAGCGCCAGTGTCATACACATCCTTGCGAAGGGATAAACTTAACTGTTTAGCAAAAGGTTAATAAATTGCAAATATATTTATTGATTTACACCGGTCGGCGCACTGACTTTCTTCTTACCACGGAAGCCGCTACACTGGCCCCTTATCAGTCATTCAGCTGTTTTTTCTGACGTATTTCGCCCGGGCCTCCATGATCACAGAAGTGCAAACTGCAAAAAGTCGTTATCTGTTTTACCGGGTTATCGGATATCTGCTGGTGATCCTGTCGATGTTTATGCTGCTGACCGCCGGTGTTGCGGTGTATTTTAATGAACAAAGTTTCTGGAGTTACCTGACCAGCAGCCTGCTGACGATCAGCGTGGGTTACAGCTTGGTGTATAAAGGCCGCCACGACTTTGTGTTGATGAAACGGCAGTTATTCCTACTGACCACTTTGTGTTGGTTGTCGATTTGTTTATTTGCCACCTTGCCGTTTGTGCTGGTGCTGCCGGGCATCAGCTATGTCGACGCCGTGTTTGAAACGGTGTCGGCGATCACCACCACGGGGGCAACGGTGCTAAAAGGCCTTGATACTATGCCGCGTGGCTTGTTGTTCTGGCGTGCGGTGTTGCAGTGGATTGGTGGTGTCGGGATTATCGTCATGGCGATTGCCATTTTACCGGCGTTGAAAATCGGCGGGATGAAGTTATTTAAAACGGAAAACTCGGATATTTCCGAGAAGATCCTGCCGCGTAGTTCCAGTTTGTCGCTGATGATTGGCGTGGTCTATCTGACGATGTCGGCCAGCTGTATGACGCTGTTTTATCTGTTTGGTATGAACGGATTTGATGCGATCACCCATGGCATGACGACGGTCGCCACCGGTGGTTTTGCCAACTATGACGCATCCTTTGGTCATTTTAACGATCAGCCGGAATTGCTGTGGATCGCCTCCGTCTTTATGCTGCTGTCTGCGTTACCGCTGGTCCTGCTGGTTGGCACTTTGCGCGGCCATAAGTGGCTGTTATTGCGGGATCCACAAGTGCGGGCGTTTTTGTCGATCACCGCGTTTTGTGTCGTGTTGCTGACGTTGTATCAGCATCATCACAATGACAGGCCGTTGCTCGACGCGTTGACCCATACCACTTTTAACGTCATTTCGATTATCACCACTTGTGGTTATGCCAGTGAAAACTATGCAGCCTGGGGTGGCCTGGCGCTGATCATCTTCTTTTATCTGACTTTTTCCGGTGGTTGTTCTGGTTCAACAACCGGCGGCCTGAAAATATTCCGTACGCAGCTTGCCGGCCTGCTGCTGATTAAACAATTTAAACTGCTGGTGCATCCGAATGCGGTCTGGGTACAGAAATACGGCAGTAAACCGGTCAATGACCAGCTGCTTGGTTCAGTACTGGCATTTTGTTTTATATATTTTGCTTCAATAGGCGCCTTGGCACTGGGCTTATCAATGTATGAGCTGGATTTTGTCACGGCGCTGACTGGCGCGGCGACTGCGATCAGTAATGTTGGTCCGGGCCTGGGGCCGGTAATTGGACCGGATGGCACATTTGCCAGTTTACCTGATGGCGCCAAATGGCTGATCAGCTTTGGTATGTTATTGGGCCGGTTGGAAATTCTGACCGTGCTGTTGTTGTTTACCCCGATGTACTGGCGTTTTTAACGCCGCTGGCGGCACCGGCAGATTTTTGTCTATTTGCCTTGCGTTGCTGTTGTTTTCACCTAGAATGACGATCCGTCAACTTTTCACGGATCGACAGATGACAGATGTGCAGTCTTCTTTGACTCCCGCTGCAGCACCCGCCGTTGCACCGTCGTCAACGTCCCGCAGCAAAGCGCGGCAGCAACGCGAACAGCAGTTGTTGGAGCTGGCGCAGCAGGTCCTGCGTCAGGACGGCTTCACCGGTCTGACCATGGACCGCCTCGCCAGCTTGTCAGATGTCTCGAAAGGCACCCTCTATAACCATTTTTCCAGTAAAGAAGATGTGCTGACTGCGCTCAGTGTCGATTCTCTGCAACGGTTATTACAGTTGTTTCAGCACGCCAGTACCTTCAGCGGCCATAGCCGCGAGCGTGCTTTGGCGCTACATCATGCTTATCACAAATTCAGTGCTGCGGAGCCGACGTTGTTTTTATGTCTGCTTAGTGCAGCGACGCCTGGCGTGATGGAAAAAAGCTCACCAGCGCGCTTGCAGCAGCGCCAGCAACTGGAAATGCAGTTGCTGCAATACTGTCAGCATGTGCTGTCAGACGCACTGGACGATGGCAGTCTGCAGCTGCCAGTGGGCGTATCGCTGGAGCAATGGTCTTTTATCAACTGGGCGCTGGCATTTGGGTGCAACGCACTGTTTGTACCGCTGCGCCAGCTCGGACTTTTTGCCGGTTTGGCCGCGCCGCAAGTTAATTTACACAGTATCAATTTATTGTTTGATGGCATGGGCTGGTTGCCACTGTCATCCGGTTGGGATTACCAGCAAAGCTGGCAGCAGATTGGCCAGATGTTCGGCAGTCAAATTGCCGATGGCACGGACCCCCTATTATCGCCACGTAAGCAGGAGCAGGCATGAAACATCCTTGGTTAGATTATTCGGTGCAACGGCCTTGGCTGGCCATTGCACTGGTGCTGCTGGTGACAGTGTTGTTCAGTATCGGTGCGAAGAATCTGTATTTCCGCGGTGATTTCCGCATCTTTTTCTCTCAAGACAACCCGCAGATGCAGGCGTTTGAACGGATGCAGGCGCAGTTTAATAAAAGCGACAATATGCTGGTGGCGGTGGTGCCGGTCGAGGGCGACGTGTTCAGCCCTGAAGTATTAACGGTGGTGAAAAAACTGACCGACGCCGCCTGGCAAACCCCTTATTCACTGCGGGTCGACTCCATCACCAATTTTCAGCACACCGAAGCACAGGATGACGACTTGCTGGTCGAAGATTTGTTGCTGGATGTGGCAGATTTAAACGAAGAAAAGATAAGCAAAATAAAGAATGTTGTTCTGAATGAACCCGCGCTAGTCAAACGGCTGGTATCGGAAGATGGCCTGATGACCGCGGTGAATATCACGGTGCAACTGCCGGAAAAAAACCAGAATCAGGAAGTGGCAGATGTATACAGCCACGTGGCGGCGCTGACAGAAAAACTGGCAGCAGAACATCCGACCGTACAATTTAAACTGGCCGGTGTCATTGCACTGAACAATGCTTTTACTGCCGAAGCGCAACATGACGCCAGCCTGCTGGTGCCGATGATGTTTGTCACGATAGTGCTAATCCTGGCGTTGATGCTGCGTTCTGCACTGGCCGCTTTTGCTGTGGTAATCATCATCATTCTGACCATTACCTCGACGCTCGGGCTGGCCGGTTGGGCTGGTGTGTTTTTAAGTACTGCAACTGTCAACGTGCCAACTTTGGTGATGACGCTGGCGGTGGCAGACAGCGTGCATCTGATTGCGTCGACGCAGTTTTTGATGCGGCAGGGCCATGCCAAACCTGAGGCGATCCGCCAGGCGATGCTGCTGAACGCAATGCCGGTATTTATCACCAGTGCCACCACTGCAATAGGTTTTGTCACACTTAATTTCTCGGAAGTGCCGATTTTGCGCGATTTCGGCAATATGGTGGCGGTGGGGGTGATGATCGCCTGGCTACTGACTATTTTGTTACTGCCGTCGTTGCTGGCTTTACTGCCAATCAGTTCAGGCCATGATTCTAAAGATTTTTCCGGCATGGACGCGCTGGCCGAATTTGTCATTCGCCGGCCGGGCCCGATCTTGGTTGGTACTGTCGTGCTAACCCTGCTTGGTGGTTATCTGACTATGCAAAACCGGATTAACGATGAAGCGGTTAAATACTTTTCGCAGAACACGGAGTACCGTCAGGCGGTTGATTTAATGGAAGAGCGTCTCGGCGGCGTATCGCTGATGGATTTTTCCATCGAAACTGGCATTGAATCCGGTGTCAACGAGCCGGCTTTTATCGCAGCCATTGATGCTTTTGGTGATTACCTGCAAAGCCTGCCGGAAGTGAAGCATGTCAGCCGGATCAGTGACACCTATAAACGGCTGAACAAAAGTATGCATGGCGATGACCCGGCGTATTATCGCCTGCCGGAAAGCCCGGAGCTGGCGGCGCAGTATTTATTGATGTACGAAATGTCATTGCCGTTTGGTCTGGATTTAAGTAATCAGCTGGATCTGGATAAAAGTGCCACTAAGGTTGGCATTACGATGCAAAACCTCGGTAGCAAAGAAATGACTGCTATTGAAGACAAGGCGTTGGGGTGGTTTCGCCAGCAATATCCGCAGTATCAGATCGAAGCGTCCAGTACCGCGCTAATGTTTGCCCATATCGGTGAGCGCAATATGGCCAGCATGATGCAAAGCCTGCCGCTGGCTGCAGTGCTGATCTCGGGGCTGCTGATGCTGAGTCTGCGTTCATGGAAACTGGGCACCATCAGTTTGTTGCCTAACATGGTGCCTGCGCTGTTGGGCTTTGGTGTCTGGCAGCTGTTGTCCGGTGAGATTAATCTGGGCTTGTCGGTGGTGGCGTCGATGAGTCTCGGCATTATCGTCGACGATACCGTGCATTTTTTGGCCAAATATCAACATGCCCGTCAGGAGGGCCGTAGCGCCGAAGACGCGGTGCGTTATGCGTTCCATAGCGTGGGCTGGGCCTTAGTTGTCACCACAGTCGTATTGGTGATCGGCTTCTCGGTGTTGTTGTTATCTGATTTCCGGCTGAATTCTGATATGGGCCTGTTGACCGGCATTATTCTGCTGATCGCGCTGATTGTTGATTTCTTATTTTTACCGGCGGTGCTGCTGAAACTGGACCGCAAACCCTATAAAACACTGTCATCGACAGCTGATACGAACGGAGTCTGATATGAATAAAGTGCATCACACCAACCTCGCAAAACCGCTACAGCGCTTCTGGCCGGCTGTATTGTGTCTTGGTCTGCTCAGCGCCGCGCTTAGCAGTGTGCCGGTGGCAGCCGATGATGGCGGCAAAGGTCTGACTATTGCCAAAGAGCGGGTGGCGCGGGATGAAGGCTGGAAAGACAGTGAGTCGAAAACCACCATGGTGCTGCGTAATGCTCAGGGTGAAGAGAATAAACGCGAGATCCGCAGTATCAGCCTGGAAGTGGCCAATGACGGTGACAAAGGCCTGACGATTTTTGATGAGCCGAAAGACGTGCGGGGCACGGCTTTTCTGAACCACTCACACACCGGTAAACCAGACGACCAATGGTTATATCTGCCGTCGGTCAAACGGGTTAAACGCATCGCATCCCGCAATAAATCCGGCCCTTTTATGGCCAGTGAGTTTGCCTATGAAGACTTAAGTTCGTTTGAACTGGCGAAATTCAAATTCACCTGGCTGCGCGACGACACCTTAGATGGCGAAGCAGTATTTGTTGTAGAGCAAGTGCCGGTTGATGAATTTTCCGGCTATAGCAAAAGTGTGGTCTGGCTTGATCAGGCGGAATACCGCGCACGCAAAATCGAGTTTTATGATCGTAAAAATGCCTTGTTAAAAACGTTGGTGATGTCGGATTACAAACAATATCTGAACAAGTACTGGCGGCCGCTGAAGCTGCAGATGACTAATCACCAGACCGGCAAAAGTACCGATCTGCTGGTGCGGGATATTGAATTTGGTAAAGGCCGGACCGATGCCGACTTTGATACCAATGCGCTGCAGCGCAGTCGTTGATTGCCGATTGGGCCGGTCATCGGACTGGCCTGAGAATTGCTGAGTGATTTCTTTTGTGCAGTTGGTAAAGCTGCAGAATTCAACCATGCTGAAAACAGCGTTAACCTCGGCAGTGTCAGATCCCGGAACTGAATCATGCAATTAAACATCTGTTGGGTTTTATGTGTGGCGGCTTTGACCGCCACTACGCCGCTGCAGGCTGCCACGCTTGGGCCTGTCACGACAAAAGATACTTTGTGGAGTCTTGCCCGCGCCGCCCGGGGTGATGCACCGTATTCGATGTATCAGGCGATCATCGCGTTGCAACAGAAAAACCCGACCGCGTTTATCGGCAATAATGTGCATCATGTCAAACTTGGCGCTGTGCTGGAACTGCCGACAGAGTCTGAAATTGCCGCGGTGGATTTGGTCACGGCACAACAAAAAGTTGAGGCCGATGCCGAAAGCTGGCGGCAATGGGTTGCCACGCGGCAACAGGCGGGCGGCAGTCATTCCGCTGGCACCACTGTCGCTGGCACGCTAAACGCTGCGCCAACCAAGCGCAAATCAGGCGGTCTGTCGTCACAGGCCACTGCGGCCTTAGCCCTTCAGGTCCAACAACAGAGCCAGCAACGCACCGCTCAACAGACTGCGCCGGCTACCGCAGCTATTGCACCAGCAGTGACTGATGTCGCGGACAGTGCAGATCTGCCAACAACCCCTTCACCGCGACCTGCACCGGATATTGCCGAAGCGCCGGTAGCGCTGCCAGTCCGGGAAGCCGAAACAGACTGGAGCGAACGGCTGCAAACCGACACCACGTTGGGATTGGACTGGCGCTGGTTTTCGAGTCGCGGCGCGCAGGGCCAAAGCCGCAGTGCTTTGAGTGGCAGTGCTTTAGTCGAATGGTACTGGCAGTCTGAAGATGAACGCAGCAGCTGGAGCATCAGTCCGTATTTACGCTGGGACCAGCGCGACAGTGAACGCCATCTGGTGGATTTACGTCAGGCCTATTGGCTGACCGTCGGAGATGGCTGGGAGTTTAAAGCCGGCGTTGACAAGATTTTCTGGGGTGTCACTGAGTCTATTCACCTGGTTGATATCATCAATCAGACCGACTGGGTTGATGCTATTGACGGTGAATCCAAACTTGGCCAGCCACTGGCACAACTGACACTCAGCGGCGACTGGGGTAATTTGCAGAGCTTTGTGCTGCCGTATTTCCGTGAACGCACTTTAAGTGGTGCCGAAGGCCGCTTACGTTTACCCATTCCGGTGCTGGCTGACGATGCGGTGTATCAATCCGATCGCAAACAACGGCATCTGGACTGGGCATTGCGTTACAGTCAGCAGATTGAACAGGTTGATATCGCGTTGTCTTACTTCAGCGGCACCAATCGTGATCCGCGCTGGCTGCCGGTGGCGCAGGGCGCAGCTTTGCAGCCGTATTACGAACAGATGCGTCAGATCGGTGTGGAAGGGCAATGGATCGTCGACAGCTGGATCTGGAAACTGGAGGCGATCCGGCGCAGTAGTGATATTGAACAATTCAGTGCTGCAGTCGCAGGGTTTGAATACACCACCGTTGGTGTCTTTGATTCAGCGGTTGACCTTGGCTGGTTGCTGGAATATCAGTATGACAATCGCAGAGAGCTGGCGCCGGTGCCTGGCCAACGCGACCTGTTTGCCGGGATGCGTATTGCGCTGAATGACGAAGCCGGCAGTGAGTTATTATTCGGTGTTGCGCAGGATCTGCAAAGTGGCGGGACCCGCAGTGGTATGTTAGAAGCATCGATGCGGTTCAGTAACAATATCAGACTGCGGCTCGACGCCTGGTTTTTCCAGGCGGTGTCTATCCAACAACCAACCTGGTGGTTACGGCAGGACGACTATATTCAGTTAGGCTTTGATTACTATTTCTAAGGATTCTGGGGTGTGTAGTATGAAACACTGGCTGGCAAGCGTGTTGTTGTGCTGGTCTGCATTGGTTGCTGCCGAACCCCGCACCATAGTCGTTGGCATTGAACAGATTGACTATTATCCGCATTACGATTTTAGTGCCGGTCAGCAGCGCGGTTATTTCTATGATTTGATGCAACTGTTTGGTAAAAAAAACGGTGTGCAGATCCGGTTTACAGCGCTGCCGGTGAAACGGCTTTACCAGGAAGCCAACAACAACATCGATGTGGTTTATCCGGATAATCCGAACTGGCAGCAATACATGGTGGCTGAATACAGCAAAACCTTCAGTGATCCGGTGATTTACACACTGGGCAGCACTATGGTGTTACCGGAAAATCGCAAGATGCCGCTGGAAAAGTTTCGGTCTTTAGCCGTGATCCATGGCTTTGCCCCACACCGTTGGCTGGAGCTTCAGCCCCGTTACAAATTCCGTATCGTGGATGTCGCCGACAGTGCATCGGCACTTGGACTGGTGTTAAAAGGCCGGGTGCATGGTGCTTCAATTGAATTGAATGTGGCGAATGAATATCTGCGCCGGCAGGGGCAATCAGGTGCATTGGTCGCGGCAGAGCAGCTGCCTTTTACCGAGTTGCCATTTTTATTATCCAGCGTGAATAAGCCGGAACTCATCATCGAATTTAATCGTTTTCTGCAGCGACATCCGCTTGAAATCCAGCAGCTGAAACAAAAATATCAGCTGCTGGAACATCGCTCACAGCTCAAAGCACCCTAAGGTAACGCCTGATGGCCGCAGGCACGATCCGGTGTTTTTTGCCAGTCAGCAGTCTGAGTCCGGCACTTGCCGCATTGGGCGGGCAGCCCGAAATATCACGTTTTGTTTGGCAGGCACGGGCTTCACAAGTAAACTGAGCCCCAGTTTTTTAGCTATAGATGTGAGTTTGATATGTTTGAGTGGATTTCAAGCCCGGAGGCCTGGATAGCTTTGGGCACTCTGGCCGCGCTGGAGATCGTATTAGGTATTGATAATATTATCTTTTTATCAATTTTAGTCGGACGTTTGCCAGAGAAACAACGCGCTTTTGCCCGTCGTCTCGGTTTAGGCCTGGCCATGTTTGCCCGTCTGGCTCTGTTGTTTTCTATCTCCTGGGTGATGGGTTTAACCGAAACCTGGTTCACCGTACTTGGTAATGACATCTCTGGACGTGACGTGATCCTGATTGGCGGTGGTTTATTCCTGCTGGCAAAATCGACGCAAGAAATTCACCACAGCTTAGAAGGTGCCCAGGAAGAGCCTGGTGCGCCGAAAGTTGTTGCCAACAATCTGATGATGATACTGATCCAGATTATGATCCTCGATATCGTGTTCTCGCTGGACTCGGTAATCACCGCGGTGGGTCTGGTCAATGACATCGAAATTATGGCCATTGCCATTATCGCCGCAGTCGCCGTGATGATGTTTGCTGCCAAACCTATCGGCGATTTTGTTGACGCGCACCCGACCATTAAAATTCTGGCACTGTCGTTCCTGATTTTAGTCGGCGTCACTTTGATGATCGAAGGTTTTGATGTGCATGTACCAAAAGGTTATATCTACTTCGCGATGGCATTCTCCTGTTGCGTCGAGATGGTTAACATCCGTCTGCGCAAAAAGTCCACACCAGTGCAGCTGCATAAAGACCTGCCATAACGGATAGTTATACGTTGATTAAAAAAGCCCGCAATGCGGGCTTTTTGTTTTATAGGCAAAGTAGAACCGCCGTCATTCTGCGCTGATTATTTGCTGATCCGACCGCTGCGGCCAAACACAGGTATGGTCAGGTGCCAGCGAATGGCAGCGAGCCGCAACAACAGACAGGCCAGCATGCCGGCCAACATCGCGGGTAATGGTGCTACTTGCAGGGCCAGCAGCTGGGTATACACCAGACCACCAAAAATACAGGTCACGGCGTACAATTCTCCCCGAAACACTAACGGGATCTCCCGGCACAATACATCGCGGATCATGCCGCCACACACACCACTCATAGTGCCCATCATGATGGCGACAAAATCTGACGTTCCATACGCCAGCGCCTTTTGCGCGCCCATCACGACAAAAAATGCCAGACCTATCGCATCGGCAATTTGCAGCGCATTGTTGGGGATCGTCAAACGGTTTCTGACCAGCAGAATCGTCAGCGCTGTCGCACCAAAAATGGCATAGAAATAGCTGTTATCGGTCAACCAAATCACCGGCACATCGAGAATGACATCACGAATAGTGCCACCCCCAATGGCGGTCACAGTGGCCAGTACAATGACGCCAAAACCATCCATCTGTTTGCGCCAGGCTGCCAGCGTGCCAGCGATGGCAAATACACCGATCCCCATCAAATCAAACCAGTGAAAAAGCTGTTCCATCCGCGGTCCCTCAGACTAAAAACTGCCATCTTAACGCAGAATGACGGACTATGCAGTGCTGAGCTGCCGGCATAGTTATGACGGCTTTTGCATAGGCAGTTGATAAGGAATTTATAAATTACTGATATTAACCTGATGTTAATTTCGCGGGTTTTTTCTTGGCTATGGTTGCTGGGCTGCGGCGAGTCTTCGCAGTATTCAGGAACATTGAAATAAAAAACATACAAGAGGAAACCTCATGAAACCACAACATCTGAGCCCATTGGCATTGGCCATCACGCTGGCGTTCTGCGCACCACTGCAAGCTGCGCAGGTTGTGCCGGCGACCAGCATTCTGAATGGTCAGACGCTGAGCAGTCTTGACGGCACGCTGGATGATCGCAGCGCTGAGCCGATGAGCTTTAAAGCTTTGCAACAAATCAAACGTTTTGACGGCAAAACCAAAAGCCGCTATCAACAACAATTTCGCGGTATTCCGGTTTGGGGCCACAATGTCGCGGCTATCAATGCGAATGGTCAGTATGCAGATATCAGCGGCACTGTAGTCACCGGTATTGAAGATGACTTGCCCAATGCCAAACCAGCACTGGCGCCGCAGCAAGCTATTTTGGCCAGTCGCGGCGGTGACAGTCTGCAGGCCGCTGATGCAGCAGAACAAACAGCGTTGCAGGCCGAACTGTCAGCGCAATCCGCCAACGCCAAACTTTGGGTCTATCTGGACCAGAATGACACCGCCCGTTTGGTCTATGTCACGCATTATGTGACGCAAAAAGGCCAGCACCCGAGCCGGCCATATAGCATCATTGACGCCAACAGCGGCAAAGTGCTGCAGAGCTGGGACGGTATTGCTCACGCCAATGCCACCGGTCCTGGTGGTAATACCAAAACCGGTCAATACCAATATGGTACGACCTACGGTTATCTGGATGTCGATGCGAATTGCCGGATGAGCAACGTCAATGTTGATACCATCAACCTTAATGGCGCCACGTCGGGCGGCACCATTCACCAGTTTACCTGCCCGAACAATACGTTTAAGGCCATTAACGGTGCCTATGCACCATTAAATGATGCGCACTATTTCGGTGGTGTGGTATTTAACATGTATAAGAGTTGGTTCAATGTGAACCCATTGAATACTAAGCTGAAAATGCGGGTGCACTACGGTAGTAGTTATGAAAATGCGTTTTGGGACGGTACCCAGATGACCTTCGGCGACGGCGCCAGTCGTTTTTATCCGCTGGTCAGTCTCGACGTCTCGGCGCATGAAGTCAGCCATGGTTTTACCGAGTTCAACTCTGGCCTGGTCTACAGCGCACAATCCGGTGGTATTAACGAAGCGTTTTCCGATATGGCCGGTGAAGCGGCTGAATATTTTATGAAAGGCAGCAATGACTGGCAGGTCGGCGCCGACATCTTCAAAAGTACAGGCGCTTTGCGCTATATGGACGACCCGACGAGAGATGGCCGATCCATTGGTCATGCCAGCAACTACACCAGTGGCATGGATGTTCATCACAGCTCAGGCGTGTTTAACAAAGCGTTTTACCTGCTAGCGAATAAATCTGGCTGGAATACCCGCAAAGCCTTCGAAGTATTCACTGTGGCCAATCAGGTGTACTGGACAGCCAATGCCACTTTCGTCAGCGGCGCCAACGGTGTCTGCCGGGCGACCAAAGATAAAGGCTACAACACGGCCGATGTGCAGGCCGCATTCAGCGCAGTAGGCGTCACCACTACTGACTGTGGCACTGTGACACCACCAGATGGCACTTCCGGTTCCCTGTCAAATCTGGCAGCAACAACCGGTAACTGGACCCGCAACACCATCACAGTACCAGCTGGCAAAACCAAACTGACGGTCACCATCAGCGGTGGCACTGGTGACGCTGATCTCTATGTCCGGTTCGGCAGTCAGCCAACGACCAGCACCTATCAGTGCCGGCCTTATAAAACCGGTAATGCGGAGAGTTGTGTGATTAATAATCCACAAGCGGGTGTCTGGCACGTCGGCTTACGCGCCTACAGCAGTTTCAGCGGTGTGACGCAGACCTGGTCGTATCAATAACGATCTCTGGCAACATCTAAAAAGCCCGCAGCGCGGGCTTTTTTTATCAGACCAACCGGGTTTAGTCTGTACGGGGGCAACCGTAGTGGGCTGGCATCGATGCAGGTATTGTTATAGTATAACATATCTTAAAATCGAGCAGGCTGCTGTGATGCATAACCAACCGCCATTGTTACCAGTCACCGTGTTATCGGGCTTTTTAGGCGCCGGTAAAACCACATTGTTAAATCATATTCTGCAAAATCGTGCTGGCCTCAAGGTCGCAGTGATCGTCAACGACATGAGTGAGCTGAATATCGACGCCAACGCCGTGCAAAAAGAAATTCAGCTCAATCGCACAGAAGAAAAATTGGTTGAGATGAGCAACGGCTGTATCTGCTGTACTTTGCGGGAAGATTTGTTAGTCGAAGTGCAAGCATTGGCGCGGGAAGGGCGCTTTGATTATCTGGTGATTGAATCCACCGGCATTTCCGAACCCTTACCTATCGCTGAAACTTTTACTTTCACCGACGAAGACGGCAAGACACTCGCTGATATCGCCCGGCTGGATACTATGGTGACAGTGGTCGATGCAGTGAATTTTATCGCCGAGTATCAACAAGCCCGTTTACTGGCGGACAGTGGTGAACACCTGGGTGAAGACGACGAGCGCACCGTCGCAGATCTGTTGATTGATCAGGTGGAGTTCTGTGATGTGCTGGTGGTCAGTAAAACCGATCTGGTCACCCAAGCCGAGCTGGATGCGTTGACGGCAGTACTGCGCCAGCTCAATCCATCGGCCCGGATTGAATATGCTGAGCATGGCCGGGTACCGCTGGACAAAGTGCTGGGCACCGGTTTGTTTGATTTTGCCAAAGCGCAGCAAGCGCCAGGCTGGTTGCAGGTGTTGCGCGGCGAACAGCAGCCGGAAACTGAAGAATATGGCATCAGTAGCTTTAGTTTTGTCGCCAGATTGCCGTTTCATCCAGAGCGTCTGCATCAGTTTTTCCATCAGGATTGGCCACAAGGTCGTTTACTGCGCTCAAAAGGCTATTTCTGGCTGGCCGCGCAGCCTGAATATGCCTGGCAATGGCATCAGGCCGGCGGTATTGCGCGTTATGGTATGGCAGGTTTGTTTTGGTTTGCGGTTCCGGCACAGGAATGGCCGGATGACGCGGAAAGTAGGGCCGCAATTGAGGCCCAGTTTAGCGGCGACTATGGCGATTGCCGCCAGGAGTTAGTCTTTATCGGTCAGGGGTTGGATGAAGCCGGCATGCGCAGCCAGTTAGCCGCCTGCCTGTTAACTGACGACGAGTACGCTTCAGGTCCTGCAGCCTGGCGACTGTATGACAACCCATTTCAGCAAGATGATGTTCACTGAGTTTCAGCCGCTCGAAGCACAGATCCGGCAAAGTGCCGCAGCGGACGTCCTGAGCGATATTTTGTTGCCGGAGGTGAATCTGGCGGTGTGGCAGCGGCAATTAGACGCAGAATTGTTGTGGTGTGCAGCGCAGCTTGCGGCACGTCCGGCTTTTGCGCTGCAGCGCCAGAGCCACGTGGATGAATTACCGGTGCTGTTGCAGTATGCGGTGCCAGAGATGCCAGGCAGTGACGCGCTGTGCCGGGACATTGTGTTACAGGCACAGATGCTGGCCTGCCTGATGGATACCGAACATATTGGCGTGCGGCTCAAAGCTTTACGCAGTGCCATGTGCCCGCGTTTTCATACTGACCACGTAGCACTGCGGATGCTGGTGACTTATGCCGGTCCTGCCACCGAGTGGCGGGCAGGTCCGGACAATGACGATGACACCGGCGCTTTAAATGTTGGCGACAGCGCTGTGTTAAAAGGGTCAGCCTGGCCGGCTGCGGCAGCCGTCTGGCACCGTTCGCCACCAGGCATTGCTCCGCGATTATTGCTGACGCTCGACCCGCTCTGACGTTTGTTTTAACAGCGTCGCCAACAACTGACAGTCTTCCTGTTGCTGGCGGGCATAGTCGGCACAGGCCTGCATCAAAGCGTCGTGGCTGGTTGCCATCACCCCCAGCATTTGCTGAGCAAATCGGGCAGAGCGACGGTCCGCTCTGTTATGCGCCAGTGCCAGCGCATGCCCACAGGCTGCGGCAAACTGACTTAGCGCTTTGCCGGGCGACTGCGGCTGTAAACAGACATCTTCCGGGTCTACATCAACGTTAGCATGATGCAGCGAGCGCACCAGATAGTGCGCGCCTTCAAACTGTACTTCATCCAATACTGAGTCTGGCCGGCGCTGCATCAGGCGCTGACAATCGACAGTCAAATGCGCGTCATTGAGCCGGTTCACCGGGCTTAAATCCGGAAAGAAAAATAACGGTGCAGAGCGGCGCTGTTGTTTCACTTCGACCACCTGACACAGCGCCAAATCTGCATCGGAACCGATTTCCAGCGGTCCCACCAGCAAGTAGTAGCGCTGCATATTCAGCGAACCGGTGCCTGCGCCGTGACGGGTGACAATGTCGAGGATCTCATCATGCACATAAGGCGCAAACGCCTGTTTCAGCTGCTGATAACGCTCAGCGTCAATCCGGCTGAACTTGCCGGCATCTGCGATAAACTGCAGCGGTCTGGCGGCGATATCGACGGATTTTGCTAAGGTACTTTTCTTCAGAAAATCGCTGCCGGCGGCGGAGCGCTTAATCGCTTTTTTCAGGAATGGTTTCAGCACATGATTTTTCGGGAAATCATCCTGAGTACTGAAACGGAATTCGGCATCTTTTGCCACCGCGGCGCAGCAGTCTAGGTAACTTTTTAAGAAATCACGGGCAGCGTCTTTGGCATCATCAGCGCTGGCGGCAGTTAAGCCGGCCAAATCCGGCGCATCTTCGCTCTGATAGCGCCCTGACGTCAGGCCCTGACAATAGTCGGCGGCCAGTAGCAGGCTGATGATATAGCGGCTTAAATCCCACACCGCCGGGCCAATACAGGCGTCATCAAAATCATTCGGCGCAAAAATCACCCGCTGGCCATAACTGCCATCTTCGGTGAAAAAGCCGAAATTAGAGATGTGACAGTCGCCCATGACTGTGGTGAATGGCACCTGCTGCACTAATGCAGGCGGCAGCTTGAGCAGACCTGATTGAATATCCGCATAAAACAAACCGGAACTGCCGCGTAAAAAGCGAAATGGGTTTAACGCCATTTTCTGATGTTTACTAAGAATACTTTGGCTGGGATCGACCTGATCGGTCCGACTGAATTCGGCGATCAGTTGTTGCAGACGCTGCATCTGAATATCTCCATTTCTATGACTGCGATGCATTGATGCTAAAGCAGTTTTCGCTGGTTGACGACAGTTTGATGCAGGCTTTTTGTAACAGGATATCGGCTTATCGCAATGGTCCGACCGCTGCTGTATCTGCTATCGAAACTTGTAGGAAGGTGGGCTGTCCATTATTCTTGCGCATTGTCCCAGTTTTGAGTCTGTACTTTGTCTCATCGCCAAAAATATATTGTCGCCGTCGTTTTGGCTTATGTGCTGTTGGCCCTGAGCTGGATTTTCCTGTCCGATCATCTCTTGCTACTGGTGATTAGCGCTGAACAATTACTGATGGTCTCGATGCTCAAGGGCATGCTGTTTGTACTGGTGACTGCAGTAGGACTCTCGTTAGCGCTGAAAAACGTTCCGCAGTCTTTTCATCCTGAATCTAACGTCTTGCCGCTGACTCATCGCCAAAGCAAATTGCGGGATTATCTGGTGGCAGGGGTGTTGGTGAGTCTGATGATTTCATTTCGCTTACTGTTGCCTGTTGATATTGCCGAAAAACCCATGATGATTTTGCAACTGTTGCCAATCATTCTGGCTGCTGTGTTAGGTGGTTTTGGTCCGGGTTTATTTGCCACTTTGCTGTCGACAATGGCCGTCGCCTGGATCGCCCGATGGGCGCTCACTGGTGCCGAACAGAGCTTGTACATTCAATTGCAGTGGCTGTTTTTAATTATCAATGGCGTCACGGTGAGCTGGTTGTGTCAGTTGCTGCGCAATTCCGCCCGGCATGCCGGGCATCAGCAGCGCTTACTGGACGCGGTCATTGAAGGCACTGATGACGTCGTGTTTACCAAAGACAACGTGGGGCGTTATCAGCTGGTGAATCAGGCGGCGTGTCGCGCATTTGGCCTGGAAGCTGCGCAGATTATTGGCCGTACCGATGTGGAGCTGGCAGATCCGACACAGGTTGTCAGTTGGCAGCAAAATGATGCCAAAGTCATGCAACAGGGCAGGGTGCTGCATTTTCAGGAGCAACTGCAGCAAGCCGATGGCAGCTGCCGGCTGTACTCGGTCAGTAAGGGGCCGCTGTTTGATCATCGCCGGCAACTCAGTGGTATTTTTGGTATTGCCCGGGATGTGACCGAAATGGTCGGGCAGAAACGTTTGCTACAACGGGTGCTGGAAGGTTCTGAACAAGGGTTCTGGGAGTGGGACATACAGCTGCAGCGGATGCAGGTCAGCGAACGTTTTGAAACCATGTTGGGGTTTGTCCCTGGTGAAATGCAGATCCAACCGGAGCATTGGCCTGAACTGCTGCACCCGGCCGATTATCCGCAAGTGATGCAATCGATTCAGCAACACTTAGCTGGCGAGAAGCCGATGCATGAAGCCGAGTTTCGCGCCCGTTGCAAAGATGGCAGCTGGCGCTGGATCCTGTCGCGCGGCAAAATCGTCACCACTTCGCCGGATGGCAAGCCGCGGCTGCTGGCGGGAACTCATACTGATATTCAGCAGCGCCGGCAGAATGAAGAAGCCTTGCGACTGGCGGAGATGATGTTTGCCGGTAGTTATGACGGCATCATGCTGGTGGATGCGGATAACCAGATCATGCGGGTCAATCCTGCTTTTTGCCGTATCACCGGCTACAGTGCTGCCGAAGTGCAGGGCAAATCACCTGCGATTTTGTCGTCGGGTCTGCATGAAAAAACCTATTACCAGCAAATGTGGCTGCAATTGCAGCAACACGGTTTCTGGCGTGGTGAAATCATCAACAAACGCAAAGATGGCGTGGTTTATACCGAAATGTTGTCGATTTCAGTGGTGCGTGGTGCACAAGGTCAGATCCGCCAGTACATTGGAATTTTTTCCGATATCAGTCACTTGAAGGCTCATGCCGCCGAGCTGGACAAAGTCGCCAATTTTGATGCCTTAACGGGCTTACCAAATCGACGCTTATTGTTAACCCGCTTTAATCAGACACTGATCCGCGCCTTACAAATGGGGCAACGTTGCGCTGCCTGTCTGATCGATATCGATGGTTTTAAACAAATCAATGAGCAGTTTGGCAACGCTTTTGGTGATCGCGTATTGTTGGCGCTGAGTCATCAGCTGCAGGGCGCGCTGCGTCACGATGACACGCTGGCCCGTTCGGGTGGCGATGAGTTTGTCGTGTTGTTATCTGACATGCCGGCACTGCCCGAAGGCAATCATATCGTCAAAAGGTTGTTGCAAGCCGTGAACCGGCCTCTGCTGCTGGATAACATCGAGATTGCGCTGACCTGTAGTATCGGTGTCAGTTTATACCCGGATGATAATGCCGACCCCGATACGCTGCTGCGACACGCCGATAAAGCCATGTATCAGGCGAAGGAAGCCGGGCGTAACCGCATACAATGGTTTGACCCGGCGCACGAACGCGAAGCGCAGGAACACCGGATGATGCTGGAGCAGTTAGAAGAAGCGCTGCGATTACAGCAGTTTGTCTTGTTTTATCAGCCGAAAGTGAATCTTCGCAGCGGCGCTGTGGTTGGCATGGAAGCGCTCATCCGCTGGCAACATCCGCAGCGGGGGTTATTGGCGCCAGCGGCGTTTTTGTCGTTTATCGAAGGCAGTGAACTGGAAAACCGTTTTGGCCAATTTGTGCTGCAAACCGGAATTGCTCAGGCTGCGGACTGGTTGTCACAGGGGATCCGGCTTCAGGTCGGTATCAATATCAGCGCCAGTCATTTGCTGCAGGAAGACTTTGCCGGGCAACTGACGGGATTGCTGCAGCAATGGCCAGCTTTGACCCCGGATCAGATTGAACTCGAGATCCTCGAGAGCACGGCGATCCAGGATTTAGCCGCCGCCAGACAGGCCCTGTTGCGGTGTCAGGCGCTCGGAGTGCGTTTTGCTTTGGACGATTTTGGCACCGGCTATTCCTCGTTAACCTACCTGCGCCAGTTACCAGTGCATTGTTTGAAAATCGATCAAAGCTTTGTCCGCGATATGCTGGAAGATCCGGACGACCACAATATCGTCTCTGGCGTCGTGCAGTTGGCGCAGGTATTTGACCGGGAAGTTATTGCTGAGGGGGTCGAATCGATGGCGCATGCCAGTGCCTTGTTGGCGCTTGGGTGTGAGCTGGCACAAGGTTATGGTGTAGCCAAACCGATGCCGGCAGCTCAGGTGGCCGGATGGATCACCCAGTGGCAAGCCCGGCAGGACTGGCGGCAGTTGGTCGGGTGAGCCGCTGTTAGGTCGAAGCCGCTGCTTCTGCCGGTGTGATCACATCGACATAATGCTGCACTATCCATTGTGCTGCGGCGACTTGCCCTGCGAGCGCTTCAACACACACTGCATCCAGCTGACCCACACCGGCCATGCGCCGCAGTTCCTGTAGCGCGGCCTCGACACTCCAGGGTTTTTTATATGGGCGCAGACTGGTCAAAGCATCAAAGATATCTGCAACTGTAACGATGCGCGCTTCTATCGGAACCTCGTTGCCGCGTAAGCCACGCGGATAACCTGAGCCATCAAGAAATTCATGATGGCAGGCCACAATATTGTGCATCACTTGTGAGTCCGGTAAGTGATGCAGGCCAAAATCGCCAATCACTTTGTGCATCAACTGCTCGCCTTTTTCGACGTGGGTTTGCATCACTGCGCGCTCAGCTGCAGTCAACGGACCTTGTTTGAGCAGGATCTGATCAGGAATGCCGATTTTGCCGATATCATGCAGCGGCGCAAACAGATAGATATGCTCGATGGTTTCATCCGTTAGCTGATATTCAGCCGCGACCGCTTTGGCGATCAGCCGCGCATACTGCGCCATCCGTTCTAAATGCGCGCCGGTTTCAAAGTCGCGCAAATCAACAAACTCCCGCGCGACCTGCGCGGATACCAGCACAGCGCGCACCGCAGACAGTTCGGCTGATAACGCCATATTAATCAGATTGCAGTACAGCAGCAGATCTCGTTGCACCCGCGCATCGAAATAACCGGGCTGTGCCGAATCAAAAAAGATGAAACCTAAAAAGCCACCATTATCGTACATAGGCACAGTAAAGGAGCTGCGATAGGGCTGTGACAACAACCAGTCAGAATGCTGATGACCGGGCTGCACCTGCAGTGGGATATCGTCTATTACGCGGCAACTGGCATTTTTTGCCAGAACTTTCAGATCGCCACAGTCATTGAGGCGGGCTTCGTATCCGCTGATGGCTTGACCTTCGCGGGTGCTGTTGATAAAAGTTTTCAGCAGGTCATTGGGTTGTTCATACAAGGCGCAGGCGATCCGGCTGATAGCTGGCATGGTTTGCAGTACACGGTCATGTAACGCAGCTAAACGCTGATTGACGCTGCCTTCGCCCTGAAACAATTGCAGGATTTGGCTCGGTGCCAGACTGGTCATTACTATGCTCCTTGTACATCACTAGGGCGTGTTGGCGTTTGGTGATTAAGTTTTGTTCGAGGTGGCGGCGTTTTGGGCGCGAAACGAGGCGCGTGACATAGTGATTCTATGTGAGCAACGAGTGAAGCTACCGCGTCCTGCTCTCGCCCCTGACCTGCATCCATGCAGGTCACAAAGCCCAAAGCGCCGCCAAACGGCTGCAAAAACAAACACCAAACGTCAACACGCCCTAGTATGCAGTGTCGGAAGCTTTGGCGATTTTTGCAACTATTTGACCGGGTCAAATTAAGCCTCGTTGATATAAAGCAAGTGATTAACTTTATTCGTAACTTTTTGTTATCATTCGCCCAGTGAAATTATGGAATTCAAAGATCAGGAGTGAGTTATGAAACTGTGGTTATGCAGCAGTGCTGTGTTAGTGAGTCTGACCCTGTTAAGTGGTTGCGGCGGCGGCGGGACATCGGGTGGCAGCACACCGAATACAGGCACTACACCGGGAACCGGCACCACAACACCAACAACACCCAATTGGGTTGCCGGTCAATATGCGGCTGAATCAACGTTGCAAAACTTCTGCGCGGCGCCACGCACCGGCACCGATCCATTCAGTGGTGCGGCCTATCCGGATAAAGCCGGCACGGCGATGCATGAAAAGCTGTGGCAGCGCTCCTGGAGCAATAGAACCTATTTGTGGTACAAAGAACTGCCTGATTTGGATCCGGCCAACTACAGTACACTGGCTTATTTTGACCTGCTGAAAAGCGGTAATAAAACTGATTCCGGTGCGCAGAAAGACAATTTCCATTTTTATCAGGACACTGCCGAGTATAAAAAGCAGACGCAGTCTGCGGTTAGCAGCGGCTATGGCATCGAGTGGATTTTTGCGTCGACCCGGCCACCACGGCAGTTAAGTGTGGCGTACACCGAGCCAGGCAGTCCGGCGGCAACGGCGTCGTTAGGCCGTGGTTCGAAATTACTGGAAGTGGATGGCGTCGATTTTGTTAACGATAACACCCAAGATGGTGTCAATAAACTGAATGCCGCGTTATTCCCGGCCAAAGCTGGTGAAAGTCACCAGTTCACTTTTGCCGACGCCAATGGTGTGCGCCGGTCCTACACGCTGGTATCCGCTGATGTATCCACCGTACCGGTGCATAACGTCAAAGTGTTGCAAAGTGGCAATAAAAAAGTCGGTTATCTGCAGTTTAATACCCACATCGCTGCCGCCCAGCCGCAGTTAATCAGTGCGGTTGAACAGTTCCGCACCGCCGCGGTGAACGAGCTGGTGGTGGACCTGCGCTACAACGGGGGTGGTTTGCTGGCGCTGGCATCGCAATTTGGTTATATGGTCAGCGGTCCAAACCAGATCCAGTCGCGTTATTTTGACAAGCTGCAATTTAACGATAAATATCCGACGACAGATCCTGAGACCGGTCAACCACTCCAACCAACGCCATTTTACCCGGAACGTATTGATTACAATGTTGGCGCATTATTGAAAGGTCAGACGTTACCCAATTTAAGCCTGAACCGGATCTTTGTATTAACCACTGACAACACTTGCTCTGCCAGCGAAGCCTTTATCAATGCACTGCGCGGCGTCGACGTGGAAGTGATCCAAATCGGCGGTAAAACCTGTGGCAAGCCGTATGGCTTTTACCCAACCGACAACTGCGGTACCACATATTTCACTATTCAGTTCAGTGGCAGCAATGCCAAAGGTTTCGGTGACTATGCCGATGGCTTCACGCCAGCTGTGGCACCGCGCTTTGCGGCGGATATCAAAGGCTGTCCGGTGGCTGATGATCTGAGCAAACCGCTTGGCGACGCACAGGAAGGCATGCTGAAAACGGCACTGTTTTATGCCGGCAATAACAGCTGTCCGGTGCTGACGGCGGCACAGCAAGCAGCAGCCCAACAAGCCACGTTGGCTGCCGCGCCACTGCAAAGCGATGGTCTGGCGATCCGTGATCCACGCCAGCAGGAATTCCTGCAACAAAATCTGCTGCGTACAGAAATACGGGATTGATTTTGTCGTAACAGCCCGTCGCAGCAGACGCTGTGGCGGGTTGTTGCGGCGGGCTGTTCTGTCAGTGATGTAGTGTGTTATTCCGCCATCGGCCGTGGCCGGATAATAATGGTCGGATCGATTTCCTGATCACCGACCCAAATCCGGTAGTTAAATTCGCAGCTTTCTTTGTTGTCGCCCGGGTCTATGGTACGGCAGTGTTTTTTCAGTTTATTGACTTTTAACCGGCAACGACTTTTTTGCTCATTGCCAATGTCGCATTTAAATACTTCTTTACTCAGCTCCGGATTGCCGTCTAATTCCACCCGGCAATGGCCTTTTGGGCAAGGGATATCCCGGAACAACCACACCAGCTGCGAGCCGGTATTCTCGTCATGCCGTTTGTTGTTTTTTACCACACATTTTTGACTGAGCTCTTTGTTCTCCACCACGATGGTATCGCCGCTGCGGCTGATTTCAATGGTCTGACTTTCCCGATCTTTGTCACACTTAGCAATAGCGCCCCAGCTGCACAACAGCACACTGCTGAGTAATAACTGCATCGATATTTTTTTCATGGTCCCGTCCTTCTTGTGATTAATAGGTGGTCATTGACTGAGCAACGCCAGAAATTGTGGATCATCTGCCAGTGCGCGTAGATCGGGCTCTACCGCCAGTAATTTCGCCGGAAAGCCGAGCTGAACCGCCTGTTTTGCTGACAGCAACGCTGCGGGGTTATCACCTTGACGCGCTTTCATCAACGCATCGAGCAGCCAGGTTTCAGCATTGTTTTGCTGTTGTTGCAGTGCGAGGCTGATCTGCTTTTGGCTGTTGATGCTGTCGCCGGACGCACTTAAATAGTGGGCTTTTAATGCCAGCTCACGAGCTGTCAGCGTTGGCTTTTGTGCCAGCGCCTGTAGCGCCAGCTGGTAATGCAGCTGGGCTTCATCGGTTTGTTGGTTCTGCCGGTACGCATCGGCAATATTGCCGTGAAATTCATATTCATCAGGACTAGTTTTTAAAGCTTGCTGATACAGGGTAATCGCTTCCTGCAGCCGGCCGAGGTAATAATAAACAGTGGCCAGATTGGCCTGAATAAAAGGTTCGGGTTGAATTTGCAGTGCCGCTTTATAGGTATCGGCTGCCGCCTGTAACTGACCGCTGTACAAATAGGCGGAGCCGAGATTGGTCAACGCTATGGCGTTATCAGGGGCGAGCAGGACCACTTTTTTGAAATTGGCCACCGCAGCCTGCAGCTGACCCTGTTCCAGCTGAAATACCGCCATCAGTTGGATCGCTGGCCAATAGTCCGGCTGCAGCGACACTGCACGCTTCAGCACCAGTTCCGCTTCCAGTGGCTGGTTATCCTGAAGATACAAACGCGACAACAGGGCATAGGCCTGACCGGATTTTGGATTGGTCGACAATGCCTGTAATAAGGCTTTGCTGGCAGCCTGTTTATCCTGTTGCAGCGCTAGCCAGCGGCCATAGGCCAGCCAGTCATCGCTATCCGCCGGGCCTTGCACCAGTGTCTGACAATGTGACGCGGCAGCCCTCAGTTGCGACTGGTCTTCCCGCCATTCAAACAGATGCAGCAGCGTGTTGCACAACGCTTGCCGACCCGCCCGAAATTCCGGCAATGCGGTGACGATGCGTTGCAGCTGATCCCGGCTTTGCACCAGTAACTGCGGGTTTTGACTTTGTTCTCCTTGTCGCAACCATTGACTGGCTTGCAGATATTGCTGATAAAAGCTGTCCGGCACGTCAAAGTCCGGCATCGGTTGACTGAGTGCAGCCATACCACTGGCCTGACTCAATAATTGGATCAGTTGTTGTTGCACCTGATGCAGGGTCTGCTGTTGTTGCTGGCCGGACCATTGAATAGCCCACTGCAGCTTCGCCGGTGTCGCTGACCGCTCCAGCATGAATTTCAATTCAGCTGGCGCCGGAAACACCCGCGTGTCCAGCTGTACTTGTATCTTGTAATCCGCCGGGCGTGCTCCGTCATCGGCGGCCAGATACAACCCCGGGATCCGTTGGATCGCCTGTTCTAGCGCTTGCTGCAGACCAAAACGGTGTTCAGCGGGGAGCTGGCTATCACTAATCGCATTGAGGTCGAGCGTCACATACTGGCTACTGCGTATAGTCGCGGCCGGCAACGTTGCCGGATCCAATGGTTGCTCCCGCAGATACACAGTTGCCACAGCGCCCAAACCCAGCAGCGGCAGCAATGCCAGCGCGGCCCAGCGCCTTTGGGCATAGGCCGGCAATAATTCCGCTTGCAGCGAGCCAAAGGGTAAATCGACAGATGGGTCTTGTTGGACTTTGTATAAGTGCAGTGGATGATCAAAGCCGTCGAGTTGATACTGGCCAGCGCTCTGTACCATCACCTCGGTTTTATTCATTGCCAGATAAACAGCTTCCGACAGATAAATTTCACCAGGCGGTGTGACGGCTTCTATTCGGGCGGCCAGATTCACCGCTTCGCCAAAAATATCGTGCCGGGCGATCCGCACTTCACCGAGATGGGCGGCGATGCGGATCACGATCGGATGCTCGTCGGGGTGTTGCTGACGATACAGTGCCAGCCGGTCTTGCATGCGGCAGGCGCATAGCATGGCATCGGTCGGGGAGCGGAAACTCAGCAATAACGCATCGCCAATTGATTTGACTAACTGGCCGGAAAATTTCTTGATTTGTGGCTTCAGCAGGCTTTCAAAATTTTGTAGCAAGGAGGCATTTTGCCGGCGTGACTGACGATTGGTGGTGGCGGTAAAGCCAGCGATATCAACAAACAAAATCGTCAGATTTTCGGTTTGCACTGTCGGGTTATCCTGCGCTTGGTCCCGGGTTCCGACAGCTTCACAGACCCTGATTTGAACTCAGATGATGGTTCGGGCACCATCGTTCGAGGATAGTCAGGAAGTCTTTGTTTTACCAAATAATATTCGGGTATTTTCCGTTGTTGGAAAGCAGTTGTGTGAACTGTAAATGAAGCTTAAAAAAAATGCAGGAGAGATGCTGAAAATTGGAGAGGAAACAGCGATGTGCTGCCACTGGCAGCACATCGTAAAGGGCGTTGCAGCTTAACCTAACCAGGGCATAGCACTACGACGTTGCGCTTCATAAGCGTCGATTTGCGGGGACAGCGTTTCACTGGCACCGATAAAATCCAGACCGCTCAGCAGACGCTGTTTTACATCAGCATCTATGGCAAAACCAATCGCTGTGTTATTACCCAGCAGGATCTCCTGATTGGCCAAATCAATTTGCCATTGCTGCGGGCCTTGTTTGCTGCGGTTAAACAGGAAATCGATATTGGCCGCACTTAAGCTAATCAGCAACATGCCGTTGTTGATGCTGTTATTAAAGAAAATATCGGCAAAACTTTCGGCGATGATCACGTTGAAGCCATATTGCTGGATCGCCCATGGCGCGTGTTCACGGCTCGAACCACAACCAAAATTGGCGCGCGTCAGCAGAATAGAAGCACCCTGGTATTGCGGTTCATTCAGTACGAACTCCGGGTTGGCGCTGCCGTCGGCCAGATAACGCCAGTCAAAAAACAGTGCTTCGGCAAAGCCGTCGCGGCTGACCGAGGTCAGAAATTGCTTCGGAATGATTTGGTCGGTATCGACGTTGTTTTTATCCAGCGGGCACACCAGGCCCTTGGCGAAGATGTCACTCATGCGGATGCTCCGTTAGAAATCGTTGATACATCGACAAATTTGCCGGCGATAGCCGCCGCCGCCGCCATGGCTGGGCTGACTAAATGCGTGCGGCTGCCGCGGCCCTGACGGCCTTCGAAGTTGCGGTTTGACGTCGAGGCACAGCGCTGACCGGCGTCGACGCGGTCGTCATTCATGCCCAGGCACATTGAGCAGCCCGGCTCGCGCCATTCAAAACCGGCGGCTTTAAAAGTGTCAGCTAAGCCTTCGGCTTCGGCCTGACGTTTGACCTGGCCAGACCCAGGCACTACTAAGGCGCGCACGCCCGAGGCGACAGTTTTGCCAGCCACAACGGCGGCGGCTGCGCGTAAATCTTCAATCCGGCTATTGGTACAGGAACCGATAAACACCACGTCAACGGCGACATCAGTTAGTTTCTGACCGGCCTCTAAGCCCATATAACTTAACGCGCGGCGGGCGGCGTCGGCCTTAATCAGATCAGAGAAAGACTCTGGTGCCGGCACCGGCTGATCAATCGCGATCACTTGCTCTGGGTTGGTGCCCCAGGTCACTTGCGGTCGGATTTGGCTGCCGTCGATCTGGACCACTTTATCAAACGGCGCGTCGGCGTCAGAGTAGAGGCTTTGCCAATAACTGACAGCTGCATCCCAGTGTTCGGCTTTCGGCGCGTGACTGCGGCCCTGCAGATAAGCAAAAGTGGTGGCATCCGGCGCAATTAAACCGGCTTTGGCGCCCATCTCGATGCTCATGTTGCACAGCGTCATCCGGCCTTCCATCGTCATGCCTTTGATCGCGTCGCCACAGAATTCTGCAACAAACCCGTTGCCGCCGGCGGTGCCAAGCGCACCGATCACCGCCAGAATCACATCTTTTGGCGTGACAAAAGGCGACAGCGTGCCGGTCACTTCCACTTTCAGTGTTTTCGCGACTTGCTGTGGCAAGGTTTGTGTCGCCAGCACGTGCTCAACTTCAGAGGTGCCGATACCAAAGGCGATAGCGCCAAAAGCACCGTGAGTAGAGGTGTGTGAATCACCGCAAACGATGATCATGCCGGGCTGGGTTAAGCCCAGTTCCGGGCCAATCACGTGCACGATGCCTTGATCCGGGTGATACAAATCCAGCAGTTCAATACCGTTTTCCGCGCAGTTGGCCGCTAACGCTTCCAGCTGTTTACGCGACGTCTCACCAGCCGCATCGTAGCTGCGCACTTGGGTCGAGGTGTTATGGTCCATCGTGGCAAAAGTTAAATCCGGCCGGCGTACCGGACGTCCGGCCTGACGCAGGCCGGCAAAGGCTTGCGGGCTGGTCACTTCATGAATGAGATGGCGGTCGACAAACAATAAATCGGTGCTGCCGTTTAACGCGCCAACCACGTGGCTCTGATAAATCTTCTGATATAAGGTCTGGCCCATCGCTGACTCCTTAAGCTGCCTGAATAAAACGCACGATGGCGTCACCGATGTCGCGGGTGTTGTAACCGGCGGCCGGATTAATGTCGCGGGTGACAATGCCTTGCTCCAGGCTTTGTTCGACCGCAGTTTCGATGGCGCGCGCGGCGGCTTCTTCGCCACAGCTAAAGCGCAGCAACAGTGCCGCACTTAAAATCTGCGCCACCGGGTTGGCAATGCCTTGGCCTGCGATATCCGGTGCGCTGCCGCCGGCTGGCTCGTATAAACCAAAGTTCGAACCGTTCAGGCTAGCCGATGGCAGTAAGCCTAAAGAGCCGGCAATAGCAGCTAACTCGTCGGATAAAATGTCGCCAAACAGGTTGTCGCACAGCAGCACGTCGAACTGCTGCGGCGAACGAATGAGCTGCATCGCGGCGTTATCGATATACATATGATCAAGCGCCACAGCCGGATAATCTTTGGCGATACGGCTGACCACTTCGCGCCATAACACGCTGGTGGCCAGCACGTTGGCTTTATCAATCGAGGTGACTTTGTTGCTGCGTTTGCCGGCCGCTTCAAAAGCAACGCGGGCGATGCGTTCAATTTCCGCCACGCTGTAAGTCTGCGTATCAAAAGCGGCAGTGTCGGTACGGCCTTTTTCACCAAAATAAATCCCGCCGGTCAGTTCGCGTACACACAGAATGTCCATGCCTAGAGAGCTGGTGCGCGGGTGAATGGGCGATAAGTCGGCAAAGGCCGGGTAAATCTTGCCCGGACGCAGGTTACAGAACAGGTCGAAGGTTTTACGCAGCGGTAATAACGACGCACGTTCTGGCTGTTGTGCTGGCGGCAGGCTGGTCCATTTTGGGCCACCGACCGAACCGAATAAAATCGCGTCGCTCTGTTTGCACAGCTCTAACGTCGCCGCAGGCAATGCTTCACCGTGTGCGTCAATGGCGGCACCACCGACTAATGCGCTTTGCGTTTTGACCGCAAATGCAAATTTCTGACTGACGGCGTCCAGCACTTTTAACGCTTCTGCCATCACTTCCGGGCCTATGCCGTCACCGGCTAATACTGCAATGTTGTAAGTCTTCATCATCTGTCTCAAAAAAGTTAAAGCGAATTATTTTTCGATGGCGCTGTCGGCGTTTTTACGCGCCAGCTTCACCGCATCAATGCGTTTGCTGCGTTCAATCAGGTTCAGCACATGCACATAGGCCAACACGGATGAACGCACGATGTCGGTGGCCAGACCCGCGCCGTGATAACGCCGGCCCTGGTATTCAATAATGATGTCGACCTGACCCAGCGCGTTTTCGCCTTCGCCTTTGGCTTGCAGGTTGTAGTCGACCATTTTCAGGTCCAGTTTGGCGATGCGATGAATAGCCTGGAACGCGGCTTCGACCGGGCCGTTGCCGGTGGCGGCTTCCGTGAAGGTTTCTTCACCGGCAGTCAGGCCAACAGTTGCACTGGCGACGTGGCCGGTATGGGTGCTGGAACTTAAAAACGCCAGCTTATAATGCTCGTCGTCATCCTGCAGATTCTGGAAGAATACTAAGGCTTCCAGGTCGTAATCAAACACCCGGCCTTTCTGGTCGGCCAGCGTTAAAAACGCCTGATAAATCTGGTCTAAATCGTAATCTTCTTTGCTGTAACCCATTTCGGTTAAGCGGTGCGCGATCACGGCACGGCCAGAGCGCGACGTCAGGTTCAGCTCATTAGTGCGGATGCCGACTTGTTCCGGCGACATGATTTCATAAGTGTTTTGCGCTTTTAACACGCCGTCCTGGTGAATGCCGGAGCTATGGGCAAATGCGTTTTCGCCGACAATGGCTTTGTTCGGCTGAATTGGCATGTGGCAAATCTGGCTGACCAGGTGGCTGGAGCGATAAATCTCGGTGGTTTTGATATCGGTGTAATAAGGCAGGAAATCACCACGAGTCTTGATAATCATCGCCACTTCTTCCAGCGAGCAGTTACCAGCCCGTTCACCGATACCGTTGACGGTACATTCAATTTGCCGCGCACCGGCCTGAATAGCGCTGATGCTGTTCGCTACAGCCAGACCTAAATCGTTGTGGCAATGCACTGAAATGCGCGCCTGATCGATATTCGGCACTTTATGCATCAGCTGGCTGATGATCAGGCCAAATTCGTTTGGAATGGTATAGCCGACGGTATCCGGAATATTAATAGTGCGGGCGCCGGCTTTGATGGCCGCTTCCACGATCCGGCACAGGTCATCAATTGGCGTGCGGCCGGCATCTTCACAGGAGAATTCGACATCGTCGGTATAACGACGGGCATGCTGGATACAGGCAACCGCCTGCTCCGTAGCTTGCTCTAAGGTTTTACGTAATTTGTATTGCAGGTGCAGCGGGGAAGTGGCAATAAAGGTATGAATACGGCGGCGTTCGGCGTCTTTTAAAGCTTCACCGCAAGCGTCGATATCGGCGAACACTGCGCGCGACAGACCACAAATCACCGGGCCTTTGACGCTTTGGGCGATCGCCTGTACCGAGGCGAAATCACCCGGCGATGACACCGGGAAACCCACTTCCATCACGTCGACATTTAAGCGCGCAATCGCATGGGCCAGCTGGATTTTCTGTTTATGGCTTAAGCTGGCCCGTAACGCCTGCTCGCCATCGCGTAATGTGGTATCAAAAATCCAGATCTTGTTGTCGCTGCTCATGTCCTGTTCCTCTTGCTGAAATTTTCACCCATCAGACCTTGAGGTAACAAAAAACCCCGGCCTGTGGCTCGGGGTTTGTTTGCTGGATCCGTATTTACACTACGACCAATGCACAACACCCCGAGGTCCGATTAGGAGCACGAGGAGGCTGAGAAGAATGGCGGTCATAGTATTTAAGTGATTCATCGCTCTGTCTTTTTTCGGGCGCTTGGCCATTATTGCCGGCGCATGGTGCTGCAGATACACATCAGAACAAAGCTGCAGCGTTTCTAGTAATATCACGCCAAAATGTTGATTGCAACAGTATAGATGGCTAAATGGATAGAACTTTTGGCTGATGAATTATTAAGCTGTTGGTTTTTATATAGATTTCTGGATGGCTAAATTTGAGATCGGAGCAGTGGTTTCAGCATTGGGTGGGTGATGCAGTGGCTGATAAAACAGCATTCCAGGCAAAAATTTGGCGTAAGGCGCAAAAAGCACATGACATTCAGGCAAAAGCCAGCGTAAAATCGCCGCCGTTCTGCTAAGTGCCTCTGCACACACAACTCTGCCCGGGTGGTGAAATCGGTAGACACAAGGGATTTAAAATCCCTCGCTCGAAAGGGCGTGCCGGTTCAAGTCCGGCCCCGGGCACCACTTCTTGTTTTCTCATTTTTTAAATCGTTCTGCCAAGCGCGCGGATATAGCACCTTTGTTAGTATTTTTATCCCTGACTGGCTCATCCAGAAAAGCTTGCATACCAAACACTTACGCTTGAGAGCTGCTGATTGCGCGCTTACGTTTCCATAAAGTGCGCACCAACCAATACAACGTCGTCACGATCACTAACAGCACCGGGATCATCAGGACAGGCACGCCTAACAGCGAACTCTTCCGCACCAGTTCGGGAAACACTTGCATTTGACCGGCGAAAAAAGACCCGGTTGCAATCAACATGGCAAAACACATCCGCCACAAGTGCCGCACTAAACGCTGGGCACCGGCAATCTGTCCGGCCCGCAATAAACGCAGGTCCAGTGCGGCACACAACAAACTGACGACGCCAAAGAATACCAACACCTGGGGCGGGCTATTTTTGGTGATTAAGGTTTTTGGATCTTCCAGAAAATTGAACCATAGGCTCAGTGAATACACACCCACTATCGCCGCGACCACAGCAAGGCCGGCCAACAGCCGATAGCTATCCACGACTTTGCGCTTAACGACCAACCAGGATGTCCCCACCAAATAGGCAGTGACCAAAGCAACCACGCCAGTCACATGGTCGGTGCGCAGGAAGAATGAAACAATCGCGGCACTGCCGGTCATGATCAGCATCGAAATGGTAAACATATTGCCGGCTTTGCGGTGCAGCGGTGAACCTTTGGCGGCAATCATCGCCATGGCACCAGCTAAAATGGCCACTAAGCCGGCAATAATATGGATCCAAGTCATAAATAACCTTTTGTCGTTGCAGATTTGATGCTGACAGAATAAGCCACTTCAGGACGTATTTCGGCGCTGCTATTGATGAACTGCGGATCGGACAGACCTGACGACGTTCTATGCTGACAGATGACGAAAACGATGGTCTTTGCTGCGGCTATATAGTTGTGTTTACATTGTGGCGGCTTCATTGTTACGGACCGGAATGCGCCCGTCATTCATCTGCCGATAGCGTCATTTACGCCAACCAAGGCGTCAGCCATCATCTGAGGGCATCCCTGCCAGTGCTTTGCAGTGTAAGCTAGACGTATTCCCTCATTGCTAAACGCAGCGAGATTACCAATGAAAAATTCTGCTGACACTTTAGAGCGCGTATAACTATGCAACATGATGAACCTGCTGTTTCATTACCGACCACCCCGCCAGCGCCACCGCCGATATTTGGTTGGCAGCGACTGCGCTTATTGCTTTTGGTCTGTGTGCTGTTCAGCGCGCTGTGGATCCCCATTTTTGTGTCCAGCTGGGTAATACCGCCAATCCGTCTGCTGATGCTCGGCGGCGTGCAATTGCTCGCTTTTGGCATCTTCGAGCGCTGGCCAAAAAAATTACCGAGCTGGATGGCGCGCTGGGTGTTGCAGGTGTTAGCGGTCGCGGTCGTGGCACCTTTTGCGGCTGTGTTAATCATTTCCGTGACCAATCTTGCCCATCCGGAAGTGTGGAGTACGGACCCGAAAAAAATGTTTGGCTTTGCGATTTTGCTTTTCATCGGTCTGGTAGTGTCGCCGTGGATTGCGATGTCGGCGCTGTACCGTCATATCAGCGGCCAGGCGCAGCGCCAGGCGTTGTCGTTTGAGCTGGAACGTAGCAAGTTAGCCAGAGATGCACTGGATTCTCGGCTGCGTTTATTGCAGGCGCAGGTCGAGCCGCATTTTTTGTTTAACACTTTAGCCAACGTGCGTGAACTGGTCGATTCCGGCTCTTCACAGGCCTCCGAAGTGCTGGGAAGTTTGATCACCTATTTACGCGCGGCCGTACCCAATTTGCATAACAGTGCCACCACTTTGGGGCAAGAATTAGAGTTGGTGCGGGCTTATCTTGAATTAATGCATATGCGGATGCCTGATCGGCTGCAGTTTGCGATCCACGCTGAACCCGAGGCTCTGGCCGTGCAATGCCCGCCGATGACGTTGTTAACGCTGGTGGAGAACGCTATCCGCCATGGCATCGATCCCAGTGAAGAAGGCGGTCGGATTGACGTTTCGGTGCGGTTACAAGACGGTCGTTGTCTGACTGAGGTGAAAGACACCGGCGTTGGGTTAAGTGACAAGCAGGCCAGCCAGGGCTTAGGGACTGGCCTCGCCAATCTGCGCGAACGTTTGCAGTTGGTGTTTGCCGGTCAGGCCCAACTTAGCCTGACGGTGCTGGAGCCGCATGGTTTTTGTGTCAATATCAATATACCGGCGCAATGGAGTCCTGCCGTGACTGCACCAACTGCCGCATCTGCAGGAGCATAATATGCTGTCAAATCAACCAACAGCGTTAATCGCCGACGATGAACCTTTGCTGCGCAGTGCGTTAGCGCGGATGCTGGCGGCGACCTGGCCCGAATTAACCATAGTCGCGCAGGCGCGTAATGGCCGGGAAGCGCTGGAACAGTATCAGCTGCATAAACCCACAGTGTGTTTCCTCGACATCCACATGCCTGGCATGACCGGCATTGAAGCCGCGCGCCAAATTGGCCGCGGTGCGCATCTGGTATTTGTCACGGCGTACAGCGAATATGCCGTCGAAGCTTTTACGCAAGGCGCATTAGATTATTTAGTCAAACCGGTGGTACAGGACCGGCTGGCGGAAACTGTGCTGCGACTGCGCGAACGCCTAGGCGCGGCGCAGGAAGCACCTGATATCGATATGTTATTAGATAAATTAGAGGCACGCTTACAGAAAAAAGCCGCGCCAGAACCGTTACGCTGGATTAAAGCATCCATTGGCCAATCGGTGCGGATGATCCCGGTCAGCGACATTGATTTCTTGCGTTCCGATGAAAAATACACGCTGGTCGGCTGGCGCGACCACGAAGGCAAAGCCGCCGTCGCGCTGATCCGCACACCACTGAAAGAGCTGGTCGAACAGCTGGATGCCAGCCACTTTGTGCAAATCCACCGCTCAGTCGTGGTCAATCTCGACCGCGTCAGCCACGTTATTCGCGGCGACAACGAAACCGCCACCGTGTACTTAAAAGGCCGCAGCGAAAACCTGCCGGTCAGCCGCAGCTATCTGCACCATTTTAAGCAGATGTGAGGGGAGTGGTGCTCAAACACCGCCGGGAGTTCAGTCGTTTCATGGATGTATTCACCGGGTCACTTTTGGGGTAGTTGCGGACCTTGGTGACACCCGGTATGCGATACCCGGTATGCGACACGCGGTGTGCGACACCCGGTGTGCGACACGCGGTGGGTTTCGCTTCGCTCTACCCAACCTACCAGCCGGATGCACCATCGTAGGGGGCAATAAGCGAAGCGAATTGCACCTTTCAGAGCCATCGAAAAATACTTTTGTTCATTAGATGGCGTGTGGCGGCTGGTACCTCGCTGAGCATCACGAGTCATATGATTATTATCGAAGTACATCACGCCTCAAACATCTGCAAAGGGTACAGAGGTAATATTCAACTACCAAAATGCGTCACGCATTGTCTGCTGCAAATGTCAGTTGCAAATATCAGCTTGAGCTCAGCCTCATTGAGGCCACCATTTAGGCAACCCAGCCGCATTTTTTCGTCATCTATGACTGCCAAACCGTCAGTCGTCCCTTGTTGATTGCCGGCACTGCGCGAAAGAGCGACACTGCACTTATCGGTTACACGGCAAAGAAACAAATTAACATTTTGAATTCTTTGAAATTATATTCATTACTACTATCTGGAAATACAAACTATGCGTCATTTCACTGCTCGTAAATCAACCACATTCGCTTTAGCGCTGACCGCCATGTTCTTTGCACAGTCGGTCAGCGCGCATGAATACCCGACGTTGAATGCAGCGATAAAATATGCAGAAGTTGCAGCAGCGGTGGCCAATAAAGTGGCCAGCCAGCTGAGCAATTTTGATGCTGCCGTCGCGAAAATTGATTCAATTTTGCAGGAAGCCAACGTGAAGCGTTTTGATGAGAGCGTTCAGAATGCTGAACAATGTCTTGAAAATGCTGAGTGTCATTAAGTGATGGGCCATGCCTTAGGCTTGGCTGCAAAAAAGGTGGTGCGAAGGATCCAGTCGATTCGATGAGCACCACTCGTATTTTTGGTAAAGAATCGGTTTTACTCTCAACGCGAACTAGCTGCGCTGATCCACTGATAAATCCCCCGAAGTAGCAAGCTTCCTGCAAGCAAAATTCGTATTCTCCGACAACAACTACCCTTGGATCTTGGCAGTTTTTTTCAATCGAAGCAGGCTCATTGAGGCCGTCCAGTTTAAGCCAGTTAATCAGAGCCAATTAACCTCAGCCAATGAGCCGAAGACGACCTCGCCGAACCACCAGCGACTGCGGGCCCATCGGGCAAAATGATGGCCGGCATGCACTGCCATATGTTCAGGTAAGTGCATCTCAAAACCTTAAGCACAGCACAGCCCTGCAGCCCAGCCGCGTTTTTTCGTCGTCCATGACAGCCAAACCGTCAGTCGTCCCTTGTCGATTGCCGGCACTTTGCTGAACAGCGACACTGCACCTATCGGATACATGGCAAAGAGACAACCTAACCTGTTGGATTCTTTGAAGTTATGCAAAATATATTCATTTGGGGACAGCACACTATGCGCAATCTTATTTCTGGTAAATCCGTTGTTGGTCAAGCAGTCGCCTGCGCTCTGTTGCTGACCGCTATGTCGGGCCTACAGTCAGTGCATGCGCATGAATACAGCGCGCTTATCGATGCAAAAAAATATGCCGAAGTTGAGACGGCTGTCGCCGCAAAACTCGCGATTGAGCCAAATAATGCCGATGCTTTGGTTGGCAACATTGATTTAATTTTGGTCGGGGACAACGTGAAGCGTTTTGACGACGCAGCCAAAATGGCGGAGCAATGCATAACGCACAACCCGAAAAATTCTGAATGTCATGAAGCGCTTGGCAATGTGCTTGGCTCCAAAGCGGAAAAAGGCGACATGATGGATGCTGTGGGTTCGCTTGGCACCATTCGTGATGCTTTTAAGACAGCGATTGCACTAGACCCTGCCAACTATAACGCTGCCATGTCGCTGACGTCGTTTTACCTGGAAGTGCCGGGTTTAATGGGCGGCAGCACGTCCAGCGCGAAAAAGCTGATCCGCACCACGGAAAAATCAAACCCGGAAGTCGCAAAATTACTGCAGGCAAAATTCGATTTGTATGACGAAGAGTTTGTAAAAGCCAGTGCAGGCGCTTTGGCTGTCAACACTGACAATAACACTACGCTTGTGAAGCTGCAGCGCGACCTGTTAGTAGAAATCGGCTTGACATTAAACCGAGAAAAGCAGTTTGCCGACGCTGAGAGAGTCTTGTTAGCTGTGGTGCAGCGCCACCCGGATTCTGCTCCCGCTTATCTCGGGCTTGGTCGGTCGTTACTGGAACAAGGCAAACCACAAGATGCCCTGTTATCGTTAGAAAAGTCTCTGCAGATTAATGCGACAGCGGCTGTCCATTACCGGTTGGGCCAAACCTGGCAGGTATTGGGCGACAACAAGAAAGCGGTCGCTTCATTTGAACAAGCATTGGCGTTCATGCCGCCATTATCGGCAAAAAGCCGTGAAGATGTGGAAGACCAGTTAAAAGCATTAAAAAATCCTGGTTTCGGCTCGAAATAACCCGCGGTTGCAACGATTTTACTGACATCTTGGAGTCACAACATGAACGAAGTTTCCAAATATCAAATTTATGCGCTGCGGGCCATGTATTTATTGGTGGTCATCGGACTTTCGTTAACCGTGTGGCCAAGTGTATTCACTGCAGAAAAACCATTCGCCAGCTGGGGCAGTGCCCAAACGGTACAGACCTCGATGATGGGCGCGTTCTGGTTACTGTGCGCCTTAGGCATCCGCTATCCATTGCAGATGTTGCCTATCCTGATGTGGGAACTGATTTGGAAAACGATTTGGTTAGTGACGGTGCCGTTGCCTTTGTACCTTAATGGCACTTTCACTGACAAATTAATGCCGAATGTGATTGCGATCGGCATGGTGGTGCTGGTCTATCTGGTGATGCCCTGGTCTTATGTCTGGCAGAATTATGTGAAACAGCCGGGCACACCATGGTTGAGCCCGAAGTCAGCAGTGACGAAGTAATCAATAAAGTCAGTGTTGTAGCAGCCGCCGGACACACGGCTGCTGGTTTCTACAGCCATCCTGTTCGTTAACAAACCTGAGTGAAGTGCATCATGAAAAAAGCGCTGCGTTCTATCCTGCTTGGCCTCACGTTCTTGGTCACGCTGTGTGCAGGTTTATTCGTTTATTTCGTTTATACGCCAGACCCCGAGGAGCCGCTACTGACCGGTACGCTCACAAAAGCCACCTTGGCGGTGAACGGCGAAACTTATACTTACCGGTTATATCTGCCGAAGGATTTGGCCAAAGACGCACCGTTGGTGATGGTATTGCATGGCTCGGGACAAAATGGCGCGCAAATCCGCAGCGAAACCGGCTATGGCTTTGAACGTCTCGCCGATCAGCATGGATTCGCTGTCGTCTATCCAAGTGGTAAATCCTTTGACTGGAACGACTGCAGCAAAACCGGCGACTTTCTGGTGAATGGGCGTGAACTCGATGACGTGAACTATCTGAATACATTAGTCGACACGCTGATTGCCGCACATGGTTTTGATCAACGCCGGGTGTTCGCCACCGGTGTATCTGCGGGCGGCTTTATGTCATTGCGCTTAGCGCTGGAATCGCCGGAGCGTTTTCGGGCCGTGGCAGCAGTGTCTGCCAATGTCCCAGCGCCCGACAATTTCAAATGTAAGCCGGTCGCACCAGGCGCATCGGTGCTGCTGATGAACGGTACCGCCGACACCATAGTGCCGTATAGCGGTGGCGAAGTTGAATTGTGGGGCATGTTTTTCCAAAACGGCCAGGTGTTATCTTCGGTCGCGTCGGCAGAGTTTTTTGCCGCACAGAATAAGCTGCCACTAGCGGCAAAACGTGAAGCACCGCTGCCCGACGTGAAGAACGTGCAGAGAATGCAATGGCAGAATGAAGACAACTTTGAAGTCGAACTGATCACTATCCTTGATGGCGGGCACGGCATGCCACAACCCCACTGGCAACGACCACGGTTGTTAGGCCCATCGCCGATGCAGCCAAATGGCCCAGAACTGATTTGGCAGTTCTTTGCCCGGCAGAAACCATAGCCAGAAAGCCTTAACCAGAAAACCATAACCAGCAATGGCATCGCAGTCGGGTGTTCTGCCCGGCTGCGATGCCAGAAAGTGACCGCTGTTTCTTTTGCTTACTCCGGAATTTTTTATGTACTTCACCCCGACTAAAACCCTCAGCCGTGTGCCAGGCCATGATGCAGCTCAGCAGCATAGATTTATCGCGAGTTGCAGACGTTTTGTCTGTCTGTTGGCCTTGTGGCTAACCACTATCTCTTGTTCCAGTGCTTTGGATGCCCCGCCACAAAACGCGCAGGCACAGCCAGCGCCGCTGTTACAAGCAAAAATCGCCGACCTTGCTGGCGACAAAATTGAATATGTAGCGCTTCGTGTCGCCAAGCCCCGCGCCACACTGGTGTTTGAAAATGGCCTGATGCTCGACCTCAAAACCTGGGAAGCCGTGGCTCAGGGCTTAAACAATTGTTGTAATTTGCTGTTCTACAATCGCCCCGGGGTTGGGCGCAGTGAATCAGAGCAAGACCAGTTCAGTCCTGAGCGCTCTGCGGCGCGATTGCAGCAGCTGCTCCAACAACAAAAATTGGCACCACCTTATGTGCTGATTGGTCATTCGCTGGGTGGGCAGTATGCGCAGGTATTTACCAAACACTTTCCGCAACAAGTGGATGCCTTGTTGTTAGTCGACGCGCTGCCACTTGGATTGGTCAAGCCTGTCGCGGACTTTCCATGGTACACCCGGGCAGGTCTTTGGGTATTGGCGCCAAAAGCCACGCGCCAGGAAATCGCCAACATCAACAACATGGGTCAATATCTGCTGCAAGATCCTGTTTCCTTCAGCAAACCGGTGATTCGGCTGGTGACGCAAACGGCGACACCTCAGCCAAAATCAGCGGGCTTAGTCAAAAATCTGTGGAATGGCGTGATCTATGCCGAAGATTTTGGCGTCTGGGCACTAGACCCGGAAGCCGCAGAGCATCGGATGGGCGCAGTTTATCCACAGGCCGAGGTCCGCACGCTGGTGGCGAATCATCGGGTACAGGAACAAATGCCCGGCGTGGTGGTGGAGGCGATTTTTAGCCTGATTTCGCAACATCAGGTGAAGTGATATTGGCTGACTGTGCTGTGCCGGTCTGACGAGTTTTTGCATATCCGTTAAGGCCCGCTATTTTTAAGCAGCGCTCGCTAAAATGGTGCGCGTGCGCCGGTGGAATTGCGGCGAAGGGCGGCATGGCAAAACAGTGACTGATTGGTGAATGCTGCAATCTGCAACGGCTGCTAATTGTCAGGAGCTGCAGGCTATTTAGTATCGGGCCTGGACGCACTGTAGCCTGGTAAAAGCACTATCGCAATATCGGTGGATGGATGCCTTGTCGGCTGCATTGAAACGCAGGCGTGCCACACCGCGCAAAGCATACGCCCAGACAATGAATCTGCTTGCGTCGCAGAGTTGCTTGAAGCTATGCTCGTCCTTTATTCACAATGTTTGTGCAAAACCAAACCATAGTTAAGGTGAATGGCTAGTGCAGGTTAAGTATGTGATGTTGTTGGTCGCTGGCGAGCAGATGCAACAGACTGTCCAGCAGTTCTTGCCTGAATCTGATGCTTTGCAACTCATCGTTGTGAATAACAGCGCCGACGCTATCGCTATACTCAAACAAAAATACGTGAATCTGATCTTAACTGAAATAGAGATCGGTGGCATTGATGGCTGGCGCCTCGCGCGGTTAGTCAGAGCCAACGTTTTGAAATGTGAAGAAAAAACCCCAATTATCCTGCTCAGTGCTACCTACTGCGAACGGATCACTGAAACGACCGCACGGGCTTATGGTATCGATTTGGTACTGCCAAAAGAGCAGGTCGCGCAAATACCGCAAATTGTTGCGCGTTTCCAACAGACTGAACAACGATTACAACAGCGTCAGACCATTTTGATTGTCGAAGATGATGCTGATATTGCCGAATTGGCGAAAAGAATCGTGCTGCCAAATTATGACGTGGAGATCGCCGTCACCGGGCCGCAAGCCGTCGATATGTACCGGCGTAGCAGCAGTTATGCCTTAGTGCTGCTGGATGTGATGCTGCCTGAGCTGAACGGTCAGGAAGTATTAGCTGAAATTATGCGGCTGAATCCGAAACAATCGGTCGTTGTGATGACAGCGCATGGCGGCATTGAATTAGCCGAGCAAATGATGCTGCAAGGCGCCGCTGATTTTGTGAATAAGCCTTTTCGTGCCGAACAACTGCGCCGTGTGATTGACGTTGCAGCGATGCGCGAAGATTTTCTGATCAGTAACGAACAATTTAAACAAAAAGTGCAGCAATTGGCCGGCAGCGAAGAGCGCTACCGCGACCTGTCGGAAGTGCATCAGCGCGTACTTGACCACGTGTCGACCGTATTAATGGAACTCACCAGCGCTGGCACTATCAAGTTTGCGAACCGGGCCTGGTACGACCTGACAGCACATAGCGCAGTGGCCGACCCCGATTCCTTTCTGCATTTTTTGCGGCCGGCAGATCAGGCGCTGGTGCGGACACAGCTGGCAGCAATATGTGCAGGCGATCTTGACCAGTGGCGCACTGAACTGCAATTGGCACAGCCGAATTTCTGGATGTCACTGAACATGGCGGCACTGCCTGATAAAATCTCAGGCGTCACTGTGACCTTGGAAAATATTGATGAGCGGAAAAAAGCCGAGCAAGAATTGCAACATCTGGCGATGCACGATCCGCTAACCGGCCTTTACAACCGTCATTTCAGCGATCGAGAGCTGATGCGTATCGCGGCGCTGGCGAGTGACAAACAATCCCATGCCCTAATGTACATTGATTTAGACCATTTCAAGGTTGTGAATGACTCACATGGTCATTCGCAGGGCGATGCGATTTTACGTGAAGTGGCAAACCGGTTGGCAATGGGGCTCAGTGCTGACGACTTGTTATGCCGGGTTGGCGGTGATGAATTTGTCGTGATATCGCCTGCCAAAACCTTAGAGCAGGCCAACGAATTAGCCACGCGGCTTTGTGTCGCACTGGATGCGCAGCCCTATCGGTTAATGGACAAGGTCTATACCCTGAGTTGCAGTATCGGTGTGACCATTGTTGATGGCAGCCAGCCCGATGCCCAAGTGTACTTACAACAAGCAGATATAGCCCTGTACGTTGCCAAGGCCAAAGGACGCAACCGAGCACATTGTTATAGCGTGAGCGATGCGGCCAGCGACAAGTTACGCAACTCGTTACAGTGGGCGCAGCAGTTGCGTGAAGCCATAGTGAACGATCAAATTGTCATGCATTTTCAACCCATTATGTGCGTGCGTACTGGTGCGATAGCTTATTACGAGGCTTTAGTCCGCTTAAATTTAAACGGCAACATTGTCTATCCCGGCGAGTTTATTCAGGCATTGGAACAGGTCGAAGATATCAATCTGTTGGATCATCAGGTCATTGGTAAAACCATTGAGATGATGAGCCGTCATGCGGTGTTGAAGAAAGTCGCGATAAACCTGTCAGCTCAGGCGTTTCGTGACGAACGTCTGGTACCCTGGATCGAACAAACGCTGCTGAAGTATCAGGTTGAACCAAGCCGAGTGGTCTTTGAGCTGACAGAAACAGCCAGCCTGAACAACATTGCCGGTACTTGCGCGATGTTTAATCAATTAAATCGGTTGGGATGCGAATTTTCTATCGATGATTTTGGTACCGGATTTAGTACCTTCAGTTACATCAAACAACTACCCGCCAGCAGCATCAAAATTGACGGTTCTTTTGTCAAAAACATGCACCAGGACACAATGGATTTTGTGCTGGTCAAAGCCATGGCCGAAATTGCCCATGCATTGGGCCGCAAATCTGTTGCTGAATTTGTCGAAAATGAACAAATTCTAACTCTGCTACAACAACTCGGTGTCGACTATGCGCAGGGTTACCATATTAGTAAACCGATGCCGATCGAGCTTTTGGAAAAGACTTTTTAATTCATAGCCTTACTTAGTGCGCCTGCTGTAATTTTAACCACTTCTGTGATATACCCTATAACTGAGGTAACAGCACCTCGGTACGATTCATAAGGTATATCCAATGCATGATCTTTCAGTGGAGCAAGGACAGCGGATAGACAAGGAATTAGTGACTTATGCCGATCTATTGGTCGAATATTTAAATATATTGGGTGTTGAATATGTGTTTGGCGTGCCCGGTGGCGCGATAGAGCCACTGTTTAATGCATTGGCCCGCAGCGAACGACGTGGCGGCGTGCGCGCAGTGGTTGCCCGACACGAAGCCGGCGCAGCATTTATGGCAGACGGTTACGCCAGAGAAACCGGCAAATTGGGCGTCTGCTGTGCGACTACCGGTCCAGGCGCCACCAATTTGTTGACCGGCGTTGCCAGTGCGTACGCAGACAATGTGCCGATGCTGGTGATCACCGCCCAAACGCCATTGCCTAAATTTGGCCGGCGCGCTTTGCAGGATTCATCCTGCGCCGCAATCGACATTGTCGGTATCTTCCGACACTGTACCCGCTATAACTCTTTGGTCAGTCACCAAGAGCAGCTGGAAAACAAACTGATCGCTGCGGTAATGGCTAGTAGCCGCATTCCGGCCGGGCCTGTGCACATCTCAATACCTTCCGATATTTTGCGTTCCGATGCTGGCTATTTACCAAAAGTAAAACCAGAACTCCTGACACAACAATTCCAGCTGACCGATAAGGTCGGGTTGGAAAAACTCATCCAGGAATTGTCCCAGGCCAAGCATATCGCCTTGTTTATCGGCGACGGTTGCAAAGATGCGTCTTCCTCCATCATGCAACTGGCTACATTACTCAACGCGCCCTTTGTATCAGGTCCGATGGGCAAACGCTGGGTCGACGAAACGCACCCGCTGTACCGGGGCGTGTTCGGTTTTGCCGGCCATAGCAGTGCTGCTGAGCTGTTGTCTGATGTCGATGGCAAACTCGATCTGGTATTGGCGATTGGGGCTGCGCTCGGAGAGCTGGGGACCAGTGGCTGGTCGGAAGAATTGATCAATCACCGGCTGATCCACATTGATTCGAGTGTTGAACATTTCACCCGTTCACCAATGGCCCGGTTGCATGTCTGCGGCTCTTTGCCAGCCATTTTTAAGAAGTTGGTCGATGAAGTGCAGCAAGCTCAGAAGAAATGGGGGAAATGCTGGCCGGATTTTGGCGGAGTTGCCGAACTGAATGCGCTGGGCGGCCGCAGTGTCTGGCGCGATGCGGATGCGATGACACATACATCCGTCCCATTCAAACCACAAACGCTGTTTTGTCAGCTGGCCCGTTCACTACCGGTGGATAGCCGCTTTTTTGCAGATGCCGGCAATGCATGGGCATGGGCCATACACTACTATCAACGTCCCGAGAGCAATGGCAAATTTCACATCGCGATGGGGCTTGGCTCAATGGCTTGGGCTATTGGCGCTGTCATCGGTTCGGCCCTTGGCGATGCCAGCCGCTCACCGCATATCTGTGTAACCGGCGATGGTGCTTACCTGATGAGCGCGCAGGAAATCACCGTGGCAAAACAACAACGCCTGCCCATTTTGTTTATTGTGCTCAATGATGGCGTGATGGGCATGGTGATGCATGGTCAGCGGCTGGGCAACGCCGAAGCAGTTGGATTTGAACTCGGGCAGGTGAATTATGCGCAAATGGCCCAGGCTATGGGTATAGATGCATTCGTGATTGAATCGTTCGATCAGCTTCAGGTTATTGATCTAAATTGTATTTTTACTAGTGATGGGCCAACTTTGCTGGATGTGCGGATTGACCGGGAGGAGATCCCGCCGATGTTGTCACGGGTGCAAAGTCTGCAAAATGTGTCGATGACTCCTGGCGGGTAAAAGCGCCAACAAGTGGGCAACACCACCGCATTGCTCCACCAGGCCGTTGGGCCGGTGGAGCGCAAATGGTGTGATGTAAAACAGTGCAGGGTTAAGGTTCTACCTCAGGCACAGAGCGCGGTGCTATCCCGTCGTAACGGACGTCCTGACACTGCAGTGCCAGGAAACTATGCTGCGGCTGCTGCAATTGGTCGATATAACAGGCCGTGACGCCACTCGCCACGCAAAGATTTTTAATTCGATAAACATCGTCCGGGGTAAAACCCTGATCGGACATAAAGGCGGCAGTGTAACCGCCAATATTGATACCCATGCCATAGGTCGCCAGTAAATAGTCTGACAGCTGATTCGCCAGAGTCAGATGCGGGCCATCGGCAAATCTCAATGCGGCGGTCATGTTGCGGTGGGGCTCTATCCGCTCATCATGGCGGGATACAGGGCGGGCAAATCCAATGATGGCAGGTTTGCCGTGACGAAGTGGCACACTGGACACCAGCTCTTCTAAAGTCATGCCGGCTTGAATTTGTTGCACGGCACGCTGAATGAACTGCATGGCCAACCTGGAAGTCAGGCTGCCGCCATAAGCGCGAGAGTCGGCGGCCAGACAACCTGCCGCTGTTGCCGCACTTGGACTTGCCTGCATTTGACCGGCAAAAGCACCGACTTGATTACACCAAATCCGCGCATCAGGATAACTCATCACCATAAAGTTATTCTCTAGCCAGCAAGCGAGTTCTGCACTGATCAGGCGTCCGGTCGCGTTCAGCACCAAGACTTGCATGTAACTCTTTTGCATAAACAAATCATGCAATAACGAGTACTGCCGGATCTGTACATCTTCGCCGCCAACCCACTTCCCAATTTTGGTGACGATGCGGCCGCGGCGGGCGTCCCAAAAAGCGTATTTATTGGTCTTGCTGGAATTCATAGTCGTCATCCGACAATAAGGGCGAGTCTGTGATAGGTCTGTGGGTTTGTTCCATACCATGGGCTAATAAACCCGGAGCGCGCAAAAGTTGAAACAGCCCAATGCTTTCGCGTTTACCGATGCCCAAATCTAAACAACAGGCCGCACATAAACCAATGTCTAAGATGCCTTGCTGCTGCGACTGCCAATACGATTGCAGTTGATTGCATAGCCGCAGCGCCGGGCCTGCGGCTGGCAAACTGCTGAGCTGAGTCAGCAGGCGCGCCTGCAGTGGGTCAATACCGGCATACACCTGACCGAAACCGGCCGGTAATGGCTGTTGCGCCGGTTGGAAATCGTGCTGTGTTAGGCAGTCTTGCAGCGCTTGCCATGCTTCAGCAACGGCGGCTGCACCCTGACGTTCGCCCCCCAGTACCTGTAAACCAATAGGTAGCAAATGCTCTGGCCGCGCTTTGCTGATACCTGCAGTCATCACTGCGCGGGTTGCCGGATGGCGTGGGCCGGCATTACACAAGGCGATCTGTAACTCAGTCAGCAATTGGGCTTGCGCTCTAGTTGGCAGCTCACCGGTCAGCAATAGATACAACACGTCGGTAAAACTGCGTTTTTGCATCAGTTCGACGAGCTCATAGCCGAAAATGTGTTGCTGTACGGCTAAATAGGGATTCTCTGCCGAGGCAAATTCCGCCGTGATTTGTGTACTCGCTTGCTTGGCGTAAACAAAGTCTTTAGTCATCTCAGAGTTGCCAGTTATAGCTAACCTGAAGGTGCAGACTACGGCCTTCCATCAGGAAATCGTTGCTGATAGCGGTGCCGCTTGGCTCGTATATCATTTTATCGAACAGATTCCGCACTGTGGTTTTCACCCGCCATGGACTGTCACTCGGTTGGTAATTGAGGGACAAGTTCCACAGTTGATAGTCAGCCAGTGGCACCCGCGTGTCGGTTGTGGCTCTGCGCCGGTCAGCAATCCAGTGTGCCCAGCCTGACACTTGCCAGTCGCTGTTTACATCATAATAAAGGCGCAAAGATGCCGATTTGCCGGGGGCATTGGCGACTCTTTGATCTGTCGCTGCATTGACAGTGTTTTGAACGGCAAAGTTGAAGTCGACGCGCCACAGTGCCGCTGGTCGATAGGTCCATTCAAATTCTGCACCTTTGCCATCTAAATCAAACACGTTGGCGGTTTGCAAAAACGAAGTGCCCGGGACTGGCGCTTTATCAATTAAATCTTTGGCTTTGAAGCGATACATGTTGAGGACTAAGTGATTGTCAAAGTTCAGTTGATAATCAAACACCAGTTCCGTCGTATCAATGGTTTCCGGATCCAGCGCCGGATTGCCCAGCGCAGTTGGATTGTTTTGCAGGAACAATTCATTAAAAGAAGGCGCTCTGAACGCACTGCCATATAAAAGCTTGGTTGTTAAATTATGTGCTGTATTCCATACCACTGCGGCGCGTGGGTTTACCGTTGAGCCAAAGTCAGAGAAATGATCATAACGCACACCATAAGTGAGTTCCCAATCTGAGGCTACCTGCCAGATGTCCTGCACACTCAGGTGGCGGTTGGTGCGACTGACTGGCTTCACATAGATGTAATCGCTACCGGTCAAATCTGTTAAGGTCCCGCCGACAATTGGGGTTTTGCCATCAATGACACCAGGCCCAAAATTCTTATATTCACGTGGTGTCAGTTTTTGCTCAAACCAGCCAAGTTCAAAGCGTACTTCATGATCTTTCACCGCTTTGTAATTCAAGATGCTATTAAAGCGACTGTCTTTGTGATTGCCGTGCGGACTACCGATGTAACCATCGGTGAAAGTCACGAGGCCATTGGGTTTGGCGAAATTGATATTGCCATCAGCCCCAATAGGTAATTTGGCACCGGCAGGGAACAGGACAAAGTAGGTTTCGCTGCGGGCGTCCATATAGGACAGGTCATTGGTCCAGGTTAAATGACTGCTGAGATCCTGCGAATGCGTGAGTTTACTACGATAGTCGCGGAATTTTTGATAACCGGCGGAGTCTAGGGCTTGCGCGCCGCCGGGGCCTAAACCACCATCACGCTGCTGCCACCACCATTGTTCCCATTTCCAATTATGCAATTTGGCACTGGTATGGGCATCAATAATATCGTAGCGGGTCGCCAAAGTTCCGGGCGCTTTCGACACCGCGGTACGGAATATCCGGTCAAATACCGTTTGTTGATCCGACTTTGCCACGCGATCCGGATCGCCATCTGACTGCTGATGTTCGAGGGCAAAGCCTAATTCAATATCTTGCCATTCCCCACCTGTCTGCAGCCAGATATCACGGCTGTCAAAGCTGCCGACCCGCATCCCAGCATTGGTGGCAGTTTCAGCTAGGTTTTTGGTAACGATATTGATCACGCCAGAGAAGGCATCAGCACCATAAACAGCGGTGCCGGGGCCGCGGATCACTTCAACCCGTTCAATCACATTGGCAGGAAAGCGGAATGTATAAGGTAAACCACCAGAGAAACTGTTTTTAAACTCAGTGCCGTTCAGTAGCACTAAAACTTGCGGATTAAAACCAGTTTGAATGCCCCGAATCGAATAGACGGAATCTAACCGGCTGATGGTCGAAGGCGAAATATGCAGACCTGGTACCATTTCGAGCACTTCATCGAGATGGCTGGCGCCCATTCGGGCAATATCATCGGCGGTGATCAATGTCGTCACGGCAGGGGCTTTGTCGATACGCTTCTTCGTGCCCGTGGCAATGCTGACTACGTCGATCTCACCATAAAAATCATCCAGCTCGTTTTGTGCCATATCCTGGTTGACTGCCGTGGCCGCAAAAGCTGAACTACCCGCCATCCAAATCATTGCGCGAACGAACAAATTAAGCTTCATGAAATGCTTCCTTTAAGCCGAACCCACTTGCGCTGCAGAACTGAGTATCGACGTGAATCGATTTATTTGTCCAGAATCTATTGATTTATATAGAGTTCTGTTTTTGATATCGGAACTCGTACGATGAAAACGGAACCCTGCTGCAATTGACTCAATGCAGTGACTGAGCCGCCCATCAATTCAACAAATTGCCTGGTGATGGCTAATCCCAGACCTGTGCCACCGCTGCGCCGGCTCTGGCTGCCATCAACTTGATAAAAGGGCATAAAAATTTGTTCAAGCTGCTGCGGATCTATACCGCAGCCGGTGTCGGCAATACTGAACTCGCAGTGATTGCCCTCTTCGTGCACGCGTAAAGTAATAATCCCCGATTGGGTGTATTTGCAGGCGTTACTCATCAAGTTTACTAATACTTGCAGGAGTTTTTCCCCATCAGTCCACAATTCCAACTCTTTGTTGCTGATGTCCAGCTGCAACTGATTGCTCTGAAGCAAAGGTTTGATCAGATCGACGCACTGCTGGATCACTTGCGACACACGCACCCGCCTAAGGTGTAGTTCCATTTTACCTGCTTCAATTTTGGAAAAATCCAGCAAGCCATTGATCATCTTTAATAAGTTTTCTGCATTACGTTGCGCCCTATTCAGGTCGTCAGTCAGGTCTGCGTAGTCGGTGAATTCAAGCTGTTCGTTGACTAAATCAATATAGCCAATAACCGATTGCAGTGGCGTGCGCAGTTCATGGGTAATATTGGCCAGGAATTCAGATTTGTGCCGACTGGCGGTCAATGCAGCATCCCGCGCAGTGGTGAGCTCACGGGTCCGGATATCGACCAGCGTCTCAAGTTTTTGCTGATGTAGTCGTAGTGCATCATCACGTTCAATAATTGCTGCCGCCATCTGCTGATAGGCCTGGCTTATATGCTGGATCTCAGAGCTACCGCCGCTGACCGGAGAGCTGGCCTGGCGTAAAAAATCATCACTTTGCATCCGTTCTGATAACTGTATGAGTGGCAAAGTAGTTTTTTGCACCCAATTGCTGATAAACCATAAAATAATCATGGCAGCCAGAGCTACCGCTCCGAGGCTAATCAACAGGCTATTGCCGATTTGCTGTTGCAAGCGCGCCTTGCTGAATACCAGCAAGGCATAGCCCAATGGTAAACTCGAAGGGGCATCCAGTGATAGCTCAGCCTCTGCATGTTCGTCATTTGCTTGCACTTTAACAGCGGCGGCCAGGAATACGTGCTGATCAAGTTCCCAAATCCGTATCTCATCAGTGGCAGGCTCTGCCAGTAGACGCTTGAAAGTCTCAGCCGTCTGCGTGTCACCATGCCACACCAGCAATTGGTTTTCTTTGCTCCAAAGGCCCGCTCCAACAAAGTCAGGAAATGTTTTCATTTGTTGCAGTACTGGCTCGGCATTCACTGTACTGCCGGTTAACAATGCCAATACCGATTGCTCGGCAAAAGAACGCGCCAGTTGTTCAGTATTCGACAGCATCTGCTGATTGGAAAAGCGTGAAGTCAGCAACACAAATAACACACCAAGCGTGCCAACCAACACCAGCATGCTTGGCAGCAGCAGGCGCAGTAATTGACGCTTGAGGGTGGGTTTAACAGTTTGTGTCATGGTCTACTTAATGGTCATCTGAATGTAATCGGAATTTGTCGTAAAACTTCCTGTTTATACTCCATGCCAAGATGCGCTGCGGTGCGCAGATTTACCGCCAGCTGCACCTGTTGCAGCGGAACTACTGTTGCTGCAGCTGTTCCTTGCTGCAGTTGTTGCACCAAGATGACCAGTTCACGGCCTAACTCAAAATGATCGGGAAAAGTTGAGAAAAGAGCACCGCGCTTGGCGTGTTCTGGTTTACTAGAAAACAAGACGATGTTGCGTTCCCATGCTAATTCAAGCACTTGGGGCAAAATAACTTGCTCATTCGCGGTGATTGCATCGAATGGTAACCAAACTGCGTTGCTGGCCGGATCGATATTTTGTAATAGGTCCTGATAGGTTTTGACCGCATCTTTCAGGTCTTTCACTTCTTCTGCGATAACTTCAATGCCAAAAGCAGCGGCTTGTGCCACAGCGATTTGGATCAGCCAGCGACTGGAATCGGAGTACACCACATGGACTTTTTTAATGGCTGGAGCGAGCATTTTTAACGAGGTGAACAAAACTTTCGGATCGGTCAACAAGCTGATGCCAGCGATCCCGGCAGGTTGTAACGGCAGAGCACTGACGACAACACTATTCGTTTGTTGAATTTGTTGTGCGACTTGGTAGCCACTTTTACCCAAGGCAATGACCAGATTGGTCGGATCCCGCGACAATTCTTTTGCAGTGTTTGCTAAAGGTGATTTGCCATCAAGCGGATAGAGTTGCAGTCCATCTTGTTGTTGATGTTCAATACCGCGGATGATTTGCTCAAAAATTTCATTGTAGGGCGCTTTGACTTGCGGATAGACCACTGTCAAATCAGCAGCGAGCGGTTTGACCGTAGCCATTATCGCTGATATCAAAATGCTGATGGTATAGGCAGCCTTACGACGCATAAAATCCTTTTGACTCAGCAATTTTCACACGCCGCACAAGCATGCTCAAAGTGTCATTTTGAACTTAACAGTCAATATTGGGCTAGAAAGTCTGCATTTGTCAAAAAATCCTGCATGATCGCGACTAGTTCCAACTTTATCAGAAATATTAGTTACTTAGCTTCATATTAAACCTCAGTATTATTCTGGCCCGCGCTGAGCGCAAAAGCCTGGTGACTAAACAGACTCACGCAAAGCAGATCTAGTGCGGTCTTGTCGTAGGGCCAACGGAAAAGGTCGATGCATCAGCTGCGGCTATGCCGTGTTACTACTTTTTTCATTGTTTCTGCGAAGTCCTCAGTTCAAACTATTATAATGAGAACCAGTCGTATTTTTAGCTCCGGGAACAGTCATGCCTTTTTATTCCGCTGATTTTATTAAAGAAATGCCAAAGTCTGATTTACATCTGCATCTGGATGGCAGTTTACGTCTGGAGTCGCTGATTGATATGGCGCAGCGCAGCAAACTGATCCTGCCATCGAATACGGTAGAAGGGATGAAAGAGCTGGTGTTTAAAGATCGTTACAACAATCTGGGTGAATACCTGCATGGATTCCAATACACCTGCGGTGTGTTGCGGGATCTGGAAAATCTGGAGCAAGCGGCCTATGAACTGGCACTGGATAACCAGGCCGAAGGCGTTAATTACATCGAAGTCCGGTTTGCGCCGCAGTTATTGATGGATCCGGCCATCGGGATAGATTTCGACCGCATCATGCATACGGTCAATAATGGGCTGAAACGGGCTATGCATGAATACAACGCGCATGATCAAGTGCAACACGGCCACAGACCGCCTTTTGCTTACGGCATTATCAATTGCGCGATGCGGATGTTCAGCGGTAAAGGTTTCTCGCCTTATTACACCAACCTGTTTCAGCTGATGCGTGATTTTGAGCCGATGCAGGTAATCAAACTGGCGGCGATGGAACTGGTTCGTGCCAGTGTGCGTTTACGTGACGAAGCGGGTATTCCGATAGTTGCACTGGATTTGGCCGGACAGGAGTCTGGTTTTCCGGCGCACAATTTCAAAGAAGTGTATGAATATGCCCACCAGCATTTCTTGCTGAAAACTTTGCATGCCGGTGAAGCTTATGGCGCAGAATCGGTGTTTGAAGCTATTACTGAATGTTATGCCGATCGGATAGGTCACGGATATTCCATGTTTATTCCGGAAATGATCATAGATCCGGCGATCTTAGATAAACAAAAATATATCAAAGAGTTGGCGTCATATATTGCCGATAAACGCATTGCGATTGAAGTCTGCCTGACGTCAAACCTACAAACCAATCCAGCGATCACCGATATCAAACAACATAAGTTCAAAGATATGCTGGAAAACCGCATTGCCACAGTGATTTGCACCGACAACCGGCTGGTGTCGAATACCACGGTTAGCCGCGAGTATCAGTTGGCCGTCGATAATTTTGATATCCCGTTGAAACGCCTCAAAGACATGGTGGCATATGGCTTTAAAAAGAGCTTTTTCCCGGGCAGCTATGTGGAAAAACGCGAATATGCCAAGCAGTGTCTGAATTACTTTGATGTGGTGTCACGCAAATACGGTTTTATCAATTAAACCTGCTTTTTCACACAGCACAAAAGCGCCATCCGGCGCTTTTGTGCTTTCTCGCTAGCTGCACCACAGCAGTCGAGTTCAGTCGAAACCAGTAGTTCATGCCAGAATGTGTATTTTCCGAGCAATGTAGTGAAGTGTTAAGTTATTGAAGTAAAAGAAAATAACGATTAATTTGCTTGTATCGATAAAACTGTCGCAAAAAAGATACACTATAACTTATTGAATTATATAGTAAAAATATTTGGCTGCTTTTTGCTGTCGCTAATTAGCAACAGATCCTCAGATCCCCACTGAGCTACTATTGCGATCCTACGTGATTGATTTTAATAAAATCGTTTAAAAACAATTGGATGCATAATTAATTTTAAGTTGGCACGCCGTCTGCATATAGATTATCAAGCAGGTAAATAACGCAAGTGATACAGCGAGTTCCACTTCCGTTTTTTACCTGAAACCAACGGTAATCACAGTCTTAAAACCGGTCAGAATCCGGTGATGTAATGAGGTGTAAGATGGACACATTTTTAATCGCAGCAGCAGCTTTCTTCGTGGTTAATGCCTTTGTGTTTGTAACTTATCTGCGCAAAATCGACGTTAACGGTGAAGCCGTACGTAAACTGGAAAAGGCGCAATTCACAGACGCATACAACCGTCAGGCAGCGAAAGTGCGTAAAGCACGTACAGCTGGTGTGGCAGCAAACGCATAAGCGCCAACGCTTTTAGAAAAAACCGGTCAACTGACCGGTTTTTTTTCGTCCGCAGTTTGCTCCCGCCAGGTCTGACATAAACTTAGCAACACAGAGCACGAACTACTCAGACCTGTCTTCGGACGACAATAAACTGTGATAGGCTGTTCTGATAACAATTTGGAAACAGCCAAGGAGGGTTTTGCATGCAACGATCTTCGTTCCGTTCGTGCTGGCAATTTGGATTTTGCCTGTTAAGTCTGAACATTCTGGCAGCTTGTGGCGGTGGCGGAGCTGACAGCGCACCAACTCCACAACCCACACCACAAAACGTTGCGCCTGTACCGGGGACAAATACCTTCCAACTGAATGAAGACAGCAGTCTGCAGGCGCAGCTCAGTGCCAGCGATGCTGACAATGACGCGTTGAGCTATCAGCTCACCAGCCAGAGTCAGGCGCAAGGTCTGGTGACGCTGCAAACTGATGGCCGTTTCTCGTACCAGCCGACCGCTGATTTTGCCGGTGAAGCCAGTTTTTCATTCAGCGTCAGCGACGGTAAAAATACGCCGGTTGCCGCCACTGCCCGGCTTAGTATCCAAAACGTCAATGATCTGCCAGTGGCTCTGCTGCAGCAGTTTTCCGGCCAGGAAGATGTGGCTGCAAATTTTCAGCTCAAGGCGACTGATGCGGACCAAGATCCGCTGATATTCACTTTACAAACTGCAACGCCAGCCAATTCTGGTGTCACTGTCAGTCCCGCCGGTGCCATCAGTCTGAAACCGACAGCAAATTTCCACGGCAAAATCGCGCTACAAATACAGGTCTCTGATGCCAAAGGTGCTGCAGTGCCATTTCAGGCGGAGATCACGCTGGCGCCGGTCAATGATGCCCCAACATTAACGGTGACAGCACTTCCTACACCTTTGGATGCAGGACGTAGTTACCCACTGCAGTACAGCATCGAAGATGTCGATGGAGATGCTGTAGTACTGAGTAATACGCAACCAGAGTTATTCCGGCTGAATACTACTGCGACAGGCGCAGCATTACAGGTGCTTGCGCGCACCACGGCACTTGACACCGAGTTACTCCTGCAGGCAACGGACTCACAAGGTGCCACGACGCAATTCAAACAAAAGGTTCTGGTCGCGATCCCAAATGGCAATAACATGGGGCGTACCTTAGTCGGGCCGGTGCAAAGTAACAGGTTGAATCTGGTCATTGTTGGGGACGGGTTCACCGCCGCTGAGCAACAAAAACTGCGAGAAGCCGCCGTTAAATTCAGCCAGATTTTTTTCACCAGCAAAGAAATCGGCACGCATCGCGAAGGCTGGAGTCTGCATGTACTTGATGCGGTCTCTGTGCAAAGCGGTGCTGACGATCCGTCGACAAATACCAGTGTTGATACGCTATTTGACGGCAACTTTGGCTGTGCTGGTATAGACCGGCTGTATTGTGTCAATGACAGCAAAGTTTTCAGCTACGTTTTGCAGCACTATCCGCAGTTTGATTTTGTACTGGTGGTTGGCAACAGCACAAAATATGGTGGCGCTGGCGGCCGGCTTTCAACTTATACACTGCATGACAGCGCTGTGGACGTTGCTATCCATGAACTGGGGCATACCTTTGCCCGTCTCGCCGATGAGTACGTCGACGACGCCACTGCGCATTTGTATTTACCGGGCTATTGCGAAAACTGCTATGCCAATATCACGCAACTAACTGATTTAACTCAGGTGAAATGGCGTCACTGGTTCAGCGATCCGGCTAAAGTGCCAACCCAACCCGGCCAGACCGGTGTTGGTTTGTTTGAAGGCGGTTATTACAGCAGCAAAGGGTTTTACCGGCCCAAAGACAACAGTTTTATGTTGGCGCTGGGTCAGCCGATTGGCGAAGTGAACGGTGAAGCCTGGGTCAATCAGCTTTACCAGAACATCGGTATGTATCACAGCCGTCAACCGCAACAGCAACAAGTCGAGCAGGCGCGTGGGCAGAATCAGCAGTTTTCGTTTACGCTGTCGGTTGGCAGCGCGCAGCAAAAAGTGCAGTGGTATTTAAATGGTCAGGCCATGCCGCAGTTTGAGAACAAAACCGACATCAGCTGCTGTCAGGACCAACAACAGAACTATCAGATAACCGCCGTGATCACCGATATCAGCGGTTTAATCAAAGCGCCAGCGCTGGTCAGCAAAGAGGTTCAATGGAATGTTCAAATCCAATAAGTTCGTCAGTGTGCTGGGCCTCTGTCTCTGCGTTGCTGCACCTTTAAGCGCAGCCGAGTTCTGGGTCGTCAAAGTCGCTTTTGATGCCAATGGCAGCGAAATTCAGCAAATTCAGCGGGTGCAGATCCCAGATGGGCAGCGCCGGACCACACAACTCAGCCAAGCCGGCGCCGTGACCGTCAGCCTGAAAAATGCCGATGGCAAAGTGCTGCAGCAAGTGTCGATGGATGATCCACGCATCATTCGGGTGCCAATGCTGCCTGGTTCGGCACAAGGTCACCAGTTTGTCGTGCGGGACGAGGGTGATTTTATGCTGGTGCTGCCGGCCCAACCGGATGCCAGTTTGTTGCAGCTGCAATGGGCGGAAACTCCAGGCCAGCCAGTCAGGGCAAACAGCCCGCAACAACAGCTGTCATTACAGCAATTTGCCGCTGAACTGCAGTTAAAATAAGCCGTTGGCAGGTTGTACCGGCAAAACTACAGAATTGACCGTGAGTTGTCGTACACAAATCCGCTATGATAGGCGCCAGAGTCCCAAACCGGCGCCTGTTGCGCCTGATTGATGCGGAGCCTTCGGCATGCGAAGTCCTATCCAGCCGGCCTCATTGCGGCAATTTATTTTATTAAGCTTTTTCCTGGCGTTGATCCCGCTGGCCGTATTGCTATGGCAGAGTAACAGCGCTTTGTCGGATGTCAGTCGATTTGCTGTGGCAGAGGCGGAGTCTTCGGTCGACAGCGTGAAACGTGCCGAGAATATGCAGAACCTGGTGATTGATATCGAACGGGCGGTGCGCCAGTTCGGTATTTTACGCACCGATTCTTTAAGCCGGCTGGCAACCACACATTTAATGAATTATCAGCAAATGCTGCAGCAGGTTTGTCTGGATCTGGACGCGCCATTGCTGTGTCAGGCCCAGGCCGCGCAAGTCACTACGTTATTGCAGAATTTTCTGCATGCCAGTAATGAAGAATTATCACCGACCTTGCTGACGCTCAGGCAACAACAGCAGCAGCTGACAGAGCAGATCTGGCAGCGGCTGGAGCAACGGCTGCAAACGCAGCAAAACTTTGTCGTGGATGCGCAAAATCAGTTGGCCTGGCAGTCCGTTACGCTGGTGGTGCTGACCCTGTTGTTAGTGCTGTGGGCGCAAGCGCGGATCGCCTCACCAATCAAACAACTGGATACGATGATCCGCTCTATCGGTCAGGCCAGTCATCATTTTCCGCATGAACAAGTCGTCGGGCCACGCGAGCTGACCGAGCTTGGCGAGCAGCTGCGCTGGCTGGCTTCGCGGTTACAGCAGCTGGAAGCGTTGCGGCTTATTTTGCTGCGTCATGCCTCACATGAACTGAAAACACCGTTATCCAGTATCAGAGAAGGCTGTGCTTTACTGAGTGAACAGCTGGTTGGTCCGCTAAACGCACAGCAGATGGAAGTGGTGACACTGCTCAATGGCAGTGCGGACCGGTTGAGTCAGCTGACGGAACAATTGCTTGATTACAACCGTTTGTTACAGCAAGCAAAACCTGAATTTAGCTGGCATGACAGTACGCAATTATTAGACAGTTGTTTCGCCGATCATGCTCTGTCGCTGCAACAACGACAGCAGTTTATCCAGCTGGACTGTCAGCTGCCGCGGATTTATACCGACGCGATGTTATTTCGGCGTATTCTGGATAATCTGATTAATAACGCGCAGGCCTATGGTGGCGAGGGGAGCCCGGTGTGGGTGATCTTGCGGCCGCACGAAAAATTTATGTTATTGGATGTGGCGAATAACGGAACGCCAATCCCGGCAGAGCTCAGAGCCAAGCTATTTGAACCATTTCAGCGCGGTAAAGCACCACGTTTTGACGCGGTGCAGGGGTCTGGTTTGGGGTTGTCGATTGTGTCCGATTGCGCGCGATTATTGGGGGGCATGGCTGAGATTGTCGATGTGAATTATGCCGACGTCTGTATTCGTGTCCGCCTGCCTATGGTTGAGGAATAAGTATGAAGAAGTGGACCCTGTTTGGGGTGAGTCTGCTACTGGCTGGTTGTCAGGGTGTGCCGGCGCCATTGCCGGTGATCTTAAAACCAAAACCGGCGCCGGAAAAAGTAGTGGAACTGCCAAAAGAACAACCAGCACCGGTAAAGCCGCAGCTGGCGTTGTTAGATGACTCAGCGACACTGAGTGCCTGGCAAAGTTATCGCGGCGATGTGTTGCAAATGAACAGTGCGCAGCGCGACGCGGTAGCGAAAACCCTGGAAAAAACGCCGGTAGGCGAGTTACAGAGCCTGCTGTTACGCATTCATCCCGACACCCCTTATGCAGTGCGGTTTCGGGCGCAAACTCAGCTCAGTGAACAGCTGAGCCGGTTGCCGGCTGGACTCGCAGCATTACTGCGCTGGGATTATGTTTTTAACCAGAAACTGCTGGAGTCAGAATCTGCGGTCAAGGCACTCGGCCGGTTGAATGGTCAACAGCAAGACAATCTGGATAAGCTGCAAAAACAAAACGCGGATTTACTGAAGAAAATTGAGGCCTTGACCCAAATCGAAGCCAAGCTGAACCAGTCAGGCGGAGGTTAACGTGACAGGCACCAACACAGGAAACAATGCCCGTTTATTACTGGTCGATGATGACCCGAGTCTATTGCGATTGATGACCTTGCGCCTTGAAGGTGAAGGTTATCAGGTCACTTCCGCCGACTGCGCCGAAACCGCACTGACGTTACTGGCAAAACATCCGGTTGATGTGGTGCTCAGCGATCTGCGCATGCCGGGCCTCGACGGCATGGCTCTGTTTGATGAAATTGCCAAACGCAGTCCGGGTTTACCTGTGGTGTTGATGACGGCGCACGGTTCCATTCCGGAAGCGGTCGCCGCAACACAGCGTGGTGTGTTTGGTTTTCTGACCAAGCCACTGAATAACGTCGAGCTGCGCGATATTCTGCAAAAAGCGGTGAATCAATCTCATGTGCCAAGCAAAGACAGTTGGCGCCAGGCCATTGTCACACGCAGCAAAACGATGGAACAGGTGCTGGATCAGGCCTATCGGGTAGCGCAACGGGATGTCAGCGTACTGATCACCGGCGCTAGCGGTACTGGTAAAGAGTTGCTGGCGAACGCGATCCATCAGGCTAGTCCACGGGCGCGGCGCAATTTTGTTGCGATTAACTGCGGCGCATTGCCAGAACATTTGTTGGAATCTGAATTATTTGGTCACGCCAAAGGCGCCTTTACCGGTGCCGTGACCGAACATGCCGGCTTATTTCGTGAAGCCGACGGCGGCACACTGTTCCTTGACGAAATTGGCGATATGCCATTGCCGCTGCAGGTGAAATTACTGCGAGCTTTGCAAGAGCGCCAGATCCGGCCGGTCGGCAGTGCCAAGTCTATTCCGATTGATGTGCGGGTGATTTCTGCCACGCACCGCGATTTAAAGCAGGCGATGCAGGAGCAAAGCTTCCGCGAAGATTTGTATTACCGGCTCAATGTGGTGAATCTGCAATTGCCGACTTTGCGTGAGCGGGCCGAAGATATTCCTTTGCTGGCACGCCACGTATTACAGCAAAGCGCAGAGCGTCATGGCGTGCAGGTCAACCGTTTTTCCGAAGATGCGATGCAGGCGCTGGTCACTGCACAGTGGCCGGGCAACGTGCGTCAGCTGGTGAACGTGGTGGAACAATGCGTAGCGCTAACCAGCAATCCGGTGGTCAGTCTGGCGCTGGTCAGCCAGGCGCTGGAACAAAACCGCAGTTTCTGGCCAACGCTGAGCGAAGCGCGGGATCAGTTTGAACGGCAATATCTGGTGCGGGTGTTAAAGATGGCTGAAGGCAATGTCACCCGTGCGGCAGAATTGGCCGGCCGCAACCGGACTGATTTCCACAAGTTACTGAAAAAACATGAGTTAAGTGCTGCGCAGGTCTCTGAGCAAGGCGACGATCCTGAATAACGCAGCGATAACTAATCACATGGTGAGACAGAAAGATGCACGACAATTTTGAAACTGAACCCGCCGTCCTCAAGGCCAAAATTACCGGCGAAACGGCACGGATCCATTGGCATGAATTGCAGAAGTTTTATGCTGCGGGCGCGGTGATTGAAGTGGTCGCCGGCCTTGATTTAGTCGAAGTCGCGTATGCTTTTGCCATTGATGACAAAGCGCTGGTGGGGGGCTGGTTACAAGCAGGTCAGGTCCAGCGCGTCGAAGATGCCCGTGCCAGTCACTGGCATCAGCATAGCGCCGAATTATGGGCCGTGGTGGTATCGCCCTGGGTGCTGGTGCAAGACAAACATATTCACTAACTGCTGTCTTCGTTGTATCCGTCTGGTGCGATACCTAGTGGACGCTATGACCAACTACACTGAAATATTTGCAGTATCGGCGTAAGAAGAGGCGTTCGCGATGAGTGAAACCAGAGGGCTGCAAGCCTGGCTGAAATTGATCCTGAACCAGCAAATGCCGGCATTGGATTTGGTGGTGCAGCAAATTTGTCAGCTGGACGAACGCAACGAAGGCAATGCCGACGACCTGGCGAAGATTGTGCTGCGTGATGCCGGCCTGACTACCAAAGTGTTACGGGTCGCCAATGCCGTGCATTACAACAGATCGGGCAAGCCGATCCAGACCGTATCCCGCGCCATTATCCAGGTCGGTTTTCTCGAAATCAAAAACATCACTTTGGCCAGCAGCCTGATCGACAGCTTTTTACAAGGCAAGCCGCGCCAATTGTTACTGCAACAACTCAGTCAGTCATTTCATGCCGCTGTGCAGGCTCGTGCGCTGGTACCGCGGGCCGATGCGTCGAAGCGTGAATTAGTCTTTATTGCCGCATTGCTGCGGCATATCGGTAAATTGGCCTTGCTGGCCACACGCGAACCGGTGGCAGAGAATTTTGTTCGCGAATGCCGGGAATATCCTGACGATGAACATGCCATTGCAATGAAGTTTTTGGGAGTTGGTATCGACCATCTGAGCCGGGAACTGGTGAAAGAATGGAAACTCGGTGACTTCATCCTCGAGGCAGTGCAACAAAGTGTGCCTACCGGTTCTGTGGGGGCATTGGTTAATCTGGCCGACAGTATCAGCGTACATCTCAGTGCTGGCCTGCAAAGTGCCAAAATGCTGGAAAATTGCGCGCAGGTGGCGCAGATCTGCCAGCTGACGCTGGAAGAAAGTCAGCAGCAAGTGTTGCTGATGGCCGAAGAAGCTGCGCTGACAGCTAATCAATACAACGCCGAAAGCCTGGTACCTTTATTACCAAACCGGGCGCAAATTCTGGCGCAAAGTGAAGAGCCGGCACGTACCGGTTATGAATTCAGTACCCAGCTAAATACTCTACTGAAATTACAAAGGGTCAACGACAGCTTGTCGCGGCTGCTGCATGCCACCGTGATTTGTCTGCAGGAAGGCGTCGGCTTGCCGCGTGTAGCGCTGCTACTGATGGATTATCAGAGTAAAAGTTTTGCGCCTAGTTATGTTGCCGGCCGGGACACTCAGCTATGGCGCAATCAGGCCGCTATTTCGCTGGAACAATTGCACAAAGGCGAAGTGTTGTACGACTTGCTGCGGCAAGACCAGATGTGTTGGCATAAAAAGCAACAATGCGCGCCGGCGCTGGGAGCCTTGCAACAGTTTCTGCCTTATGACGGCGATTGTTTTGTCGCGTCTGTGCGCGTGGATAAACGCTTATTTGGCTTGTTATATGCCGACGCCGCCGGCAAAAGTCTGGATGAGCGTCAGCAAACAGAATTTGAACTGACAGCGCAATTGTTGACGTTGTTATTGCAGCAAAGTGAAACCAAAACCAGCGAATAAAAAAACGGGGGACGGCGCAAACGTCCCCCGCAAAGTCACTGCAGAACAGCAAACACCCAATCAGAGACTGGGACTACCGTGGAGTGGATCCCTCCATGCACCGGGCAAGAATCGGTGTGTCATCCTGACGTTGCATACCTTAACTGGTCTTTTTTCTAATTGCAAATAATTCTCATTTAAATTATTTTGATCGCAGGATTTAGCCACAGGAGCGGGCAAAATGCTGGGATTAAGTTTATGGGTGATTTGGCCTGCGTTGTTACTGGGCGGGCTAGACTGGTGGTTGTTTCGCCGGTTGGATCTGCGCAGTCTGGTGTTGGTAACAGGTTGGATCCTGTTGATGCTGCTGTTTGTAGCGACGATCCGAATGTGACTGCGCGCTAGCTCAACACGTGAGGATGGGGCGCGCAGGCATCGTCAGGTGCATCTTTGATTGCACACGCAGGAAAAAGCAACAATACTGGTCAAAGTTGCTTTTAATCCGGATAGATACTGATGCTGAACTGGCGGATTTACTGCCTGATCATATTGTTATGCAGCGTTTCACTGCGATTGGCCGCGGCACCGACCACTGGCAGTATCAGCATTGAGCATTCAGAGGTGTATAGCCGTTTTCTGAATCTAACCCGGGTTTCACCAAAACTTGCCCAAGCGACAGCGCTGGCGCAGGACCAACAAGGCTTTTTGTGGGTCGGTACACAACATGGGTTGTATCGGTTTGACGGCCAGCAAATCAAAGCTTATCAGGCCGATCCGGCCAAAACCAACACGATGTCAGCAGATTGGGTATCCAGTCTATTGGTCGACCGGCAGGGGATCCTGTGGATTGGCACTCGTTATGGCGGGCTGAATCGTTTTAATCCGGCGACGGAACAATTCAACCGGGTGCCGTTACCGACATTACCCGGCGAGCAACAACAAGTTGAAACTTCAGTGGTGTATCAGGACCCTACCGGCGAGTTATGGGTCGGTACCTATGGCGGTGGTTTATTACGCTGGGATCCAGACAATGCCCGTTTGGAAACTGTGGCGCTGCCGTTGCCGTTAAATGAACTGGATAGCTTGTATATCAATGCGTTGTTTCGCGACAGCAGCGGCTATTTATGGATTGGCACCGGCAATGCGCCACTGCGTAACCGCAGTGTGTTGCAAGGCGGTGCGATCCGCTGGCATCCGCAGCAAGGCCACAAACAACTGCTGAGTGTGCATAGTTCCGCATTAACTACAGCCGCAGTGACAGCAATTGCCGCCGATGCACAAGGCCAGATCTGGCTGACCAGCTACGGCGGCGGTTTGTATCAGTTCGATAGCGCCAGCGGCATTTTACGACCCGAGCGCAATCAGCCAGCTTTGCTGCAACATGGCTTATTGACCGATATCGGTTTTGACCGGACCGGCGGGCGCTGGGTCAGTAGTTATGACAAAGGGCTGTGGTACGCACCTGCCGGCAGTGACCGCTGGCAGTTGTTTAAAGCCAATCCGCTGGTGAGTTATCAGTTACCGAGTAACAACCTGACCGGTATGTTGTTTGATCAACAACACACACTGTGGCTGAAAACCCCGGTGGGTGTGTTTGGTTTGTCGGCGCAGGCGCAGCAGGTGCGCAACATTCCGCTTGGCCCGGGTGACAACAAGTTGCTGGCACATGGCGATGTCTTTGGCATCTGGTATTTCTCTGATCAGCAAATCTGGCTGGCCAATCGTGATGCCGGTTTGGCTGAACTTGATCTGCAACGTTATGTGGTGCAACGCTGGCCACTGCCGGTGTTGCCGGGACTGAGTAAACAACCGACATTGGCGCGGCAAGTGGTGCAGGCTAAGAACGGTCTGGTCTATATCGGTACCGATGCCGGTTTGTTCAGCTTTCAGCCAGCGACCCGGCAGTGGCAGTTGCAGTCGTTACGCGACGGGCCGCAGCCGCATATCGGTAACCTGCATCTGGACAGCGCTGATCGGTTGTGGATTGGCAGCCGGGGTGAAGGCTTGTTTTTGCTGGAGCAGGGGCAGGTCCGGCATTTTCAGCAGACAGTCAGACCCGGCGTTGCGCTCAATAATGCCGTGGTTTCTATTCTGGCCAGCGATGCACAGGATTTCCTCTGGATTGGCCTGGCGGATCAAGGGCTGGTCCGGCTGCACAAAAATACCGGCCAGCTGCAGAGCTGGCAGGCTTCTGACGGTTCTGGTCTGAGGTTTGATGGCATTCAGCTGATTTATCCGGAAGGTGGCCACCTGTGGATCCGCGCCGGCAATATTAACCACCGCGTGTTATATCAGTCGCAGCAGGCCGACCGCGTTGAAGGTTTTAAGGCGTATCTGAGTCCGGCCGACCATGACAAATACCTGGAAGCAGCGCCGCAGTTTTTAATGTTGTATCGCAATAAACTGCTACCGGGTGGTCTGGTGCAATTCGGCGAGATGCATGGCTTTCAAAGTACAACCTGGATTGGGTCCTGGTTTATTGACCCGCAGCAGCGGCAATATCGCGGTGGTAGTCAGGGACTGGATATTTACCCAACCAAAAAACTGCTGGAGCCAGATACTGCTTTGCCGGTACGGTTAACCGGATTTAGCCTGTTTAACCGTAAGGTGCAGGTTGGGAGTCCTGATACGATGCTACAAAGGGCGCCGGGATTTGCCGAGCAAATTCAGCTACGTTACGAGCAGGACATGTTCAGTCTGCATTTTTCGGCACTGAATTTTGTCGATCCGTTGTCGATGCAATACCGCTACCGGTTGCTTGGTTTTGATCGGGACTGGATCGAAACCGATGCGGTTAATCCGGTGGCCACCTATACACGGCTGGCGCCGGGTCGTTACCAATTTGAAGTGATGGCGCGTTCGCCGGGCCAGAGCTGGGCCGACCAATCTGCCAATCAGATCAACATCGACATTCTGCCGCCCTGGTGGCTGACCTGGTGGTTTAAAGGTCTGATGGTACTACTGACATTGAGTCTGATCTGGTTTGTGATGCAATACCGGCTGCGGCACGAGCGCAAAACGCGGATGTGGCTGGAGAAAGTCGTAGACCAGCGCACCAGCGAACTGAAAAGTCAGCATCAGGCGCTCAGTAACTCATATCGCGATTTATCATTACTGCAAACGGTGGCGCGGCAAATTACCGCGTCTTTGGATTTGCAGGAAATATTGTTGCTGGTGCACCGAAGTCTGAATGACCTGATGGATGTGCATGTGCTGGCGATCGGCGTGTACAAAGATGAGCAACAGGTGCTGGAATTCGGCCATTGGGTGGAGAATGGTCAGTTGATGCCGCCGTTTGAGCTGATGTTGCAGGGGCAGTCCAACCTGGCAGCCGTCTGTTTTGCCCAGCAACGCGAGGTCCAGACGCGTACGCGGCAAGATTTTTTATTGTATCTGCCTGAGCTGCCGACGCCGCTGGTCGGGGCAGCGATGCAGTCGGTGTTGTATTTCCCACTCAGTGTCAAAGGCGAACAAATAGGCTGTCTGACCGTACAAAGCCCGCAACAATATGCGTTTTTAAATGAGCAAACCGATTTGCTGCGCACCTTATGCAGCACCATTGCCATTGCGGTCGCCAATGCCAATGTCGTGCACCGGCTGCAACAAACCCGCGAACAACTGGTGATGCAGGAAAAAATGGCGTCGTTGGGCGGTCTGGTGGCTGGTGTGGCACATGAAATCAACACACCGCTTGGCATCTGCGTCACCGCAGCCAGCCATTTGCAACATGAATTGACGCAGATTAACCAGCTGCAGCAGGACAAGCGACTGACAGTACAGGCGTTTAACGACTATCTGGAAGGGGCCACCGCTACCTGCCAGATGCTGGTGAATAATACGCAACGCGTTGCAGCACTAGTGCAGAGTTTTAAACAGGTTGCGGTCGACCGTGCGGCGATCAGTGTGCGTGAGCTGGAACTCAGCAGCTATTTTGCTGAAGTGCTGATGGCGCTGGAACCAGAGTTGAAAAAAGCCTTATGTACCGTCGATTACCAGCCACAACCGGGACTGGTGTTGGTGGCAGACGCCGGCATCCTGGCGCGGTTACTGGAACATCTGCTGATGAATTCACTGCAGCATGCGTTTTTACCACAGCAGTCTGACCGGCAAGTGCGGTTACAGCTCAGCCAGCAGGGATCCCAGATTTTGATTCAATACCAGGACAACGGTCAGGGCATGCCTGCAGAGCTGTTACCAAGATTGTTTGAACCCTTCTTTACGACCAAGCGTCATCAGGGCTACAGTGGGCTGGGTAGCCACATTATTTACAATCTGGTGACGGTCGAACTGCACGGCAGTATTCAGGCGCGCAGTGAAGCCGGTCAGGGTCTGAGCTACCGCATCTTGCTGCCAATGCTGCGCCGGCCAGATTAGCGCCTGCAAGGCGAAAAGCTTGCAATAATATTTCGAATGGATAGAATATCTTTCGAATCGAAACTTAAAACGAAATTTAAGCGCACTCACACTGATGAATAAACGCAATACCCAACAAAGACGCCGCAGTATCCTCGATTTGCTGGCCGAACAGGGCGAAGTCAGTGTCGATGATTTGGCACTGCGGTTTGAAACATCAGAAGTGACTATCCGCAAAGATTTAACTGCGCTCGAAGACAATGGCTTGTTGTTACGCCGCTACGGCGGTGCCGTGCAGTTGCCGCATGAGCTGATCAGTGAAGCGGGCCCTTCAACCATTTCTGCCCGCAAACAGGCGCTGGCAAAAGCAGCAGCTGCGCTGATTAAAGACCATTACCGGATTATTCTCGACAGTGGCAGCACCACCGCCGCCTTGCTACCGGAGCTGTCGGCCAAACAAGGCCTGGTGGTGATGACTAATTCGCTGTACATCGCCAATAGCCTGCGTGAACTCGAACACGAACCCAAGTTATTAATGACCGGCGGCAGCTGGGACGCACAGTCTGAGTCTTTTCAGGGCCAGCTGGCGGAACAGGTGCTGAGGGCCTACGATTTTGACCAGCTGTTTATTGGTGCCGATGGCATCGATTTACAACGCGGCACCACGACCTTTAATGAACTGACCAGCTTAAGCCGGGTGATGGCGGAAGTGGCGCGTGAAGTGGTCGTGATGGTGGAATCGGATAAGATCGGCCGCAAAATTCATAATCTCGAACTACCGTGGACGTCGATAAAAATCCTGGTAACAGACGACAAGTTACCCGACACGGCAAAAAGGCAAATAGAACAGCAGGGCGTCCGGGTGATCTGTGCCCCTGTTTCAACTGAACAAACGACATCGGAGTAAATATGTGTGGAATAGTAGGCGCAGTAGCGCAACGTGACGTCGTCGACATTCTGGTCGAAGGTTTACGTCGTCTGGAATACCGGGGTTATGACTCAGCCGGCGTTGCCGTCGTGAGCCCAACCGGTGAGCTGCAGCGCATCCGCCGTTTAGGCAAAGTGAAAGAGCTGTCCGACGCAGTGAAGTTAAACCCGACGGTTGGCGGCACCGGTATCGCGCATACGCGCTGGGCCACCCACGGTGAACCTTCTGAGCGTAACGCGCACCCACACGTTTCCGACAAAATCTCTGTGGTGCACAACGGCATCATCGAAAACCATGGCCCGCTGCGCGAAATGCTGAAAAGCAAAGGCTATGTGTTTAATTCTGACACTGACACTGAAGTCATTGCGCACTTAGTGGAAGAAGAATTCAAAACCGCTGGTTCGTTATTGGCGGCGGTACAAAAATCGGTAAAACAATTTAACGGTGCTTATGGCACTGTGTTAATGGATAAAACCGACCCATCGCATTTAGTGGTCGCGCGCTCAGGCAGCCCGCTGGTGATTGGTTTAGGGATCGGTGAGAACTTTATCGCTTCTGACCAGCTGGCTTTATTGCCTGTTACTCGTCGGTTTATGTTTTTAGAAGAAGGCGACGTGGCGGAAATTACCCGTTTCAGCGTCGCGGTCTATGACAAAAATGGTGAAAAAGTAGAACGCGCTGTCACTGAATCGAGCGCAACATATGACGCCGGTGACAAAGGCCAATACCGCCATTTTATGCTAAAAGAAATCTACGAGCAGCCGCATGCCATCAACAACACGCTGGAAGGCCGCTTAAGCAATGAATCGGTGCTGGATGAAACCTTTGGTAACGGCGCGGCTGAGTTGTTTAAGAAAGTAAAACACGTGCAAATCGTTGCCTGTGGTACTTCTTACCACTCTGGCATGGTGGCGCGTTATTGGCTGGAATCGTTAGGTGGCATTTCCTGTAACGTCGAAATCGCTTCTGAATTCCGTTACCGCAAATCTTTTGTGCAGCCAAACAGCTTGTTAGTCAGTATTTCTCAATCTGGCGAAACAGCCGACACCTTAGCGGCGCTGCGTCTGGCCAAAGAAGCAGGTTATGTTGGCAGTTTAACTATCTGTAACGTGGCCGGTTCTTCGTTGGTGCGCGAATCTGATTTAGCCTTTATGACCCGTGCCGGTGCAGAAATTGGCGTGGCGTCTACAAAAGCCTTTACGACTCAGTTAGTTGGCCTGGCGATGCTGACGCTGGCGATTGGTAAATACAATGGTTTAACCGCTGCACAGCAACAAGAAATGGTTGCAGCGCTGCGCTCATTACCAGTCAAGTTAGAACAAACGCTGGAACTGGCTGGCAGCATTGAAAAGCTGGCAGAAGAGTTTGCTGACAAGCACAATTCGTTGTTCTTAGGCCGCGGCGACCAATATCCAATCGCGATGGAAGGTGCACTGAAACTCAAAGAGATTTCATACATCCACGCTGAAGCTTATGCTGCCGGTGAACTGAAGCACGGCCCACTGGCACTGATTGACGCACAAATGCCAATCATCGTGGTCGCACCGAACAACGAACTGTTGGAAAAACTGCAGTCCAACGTTGAAGAAGTGCGTGCCCGTGGCGGTATTTTGTATGTGTTCGCCGATGCTGACGCACACTTTAAGTCAGACGCCACGCAGCGTGTCGTCAACGTGCCACACGTGCACCCACTGATCGCACCAATCATCTACACCATCCCGCTGCAGCTGCTGAGCTACTACGTCGCCATCATCAAAGGCACAGACGTCGACCAG
>NZ_JBHLXP010000003.1:536900-733815 GCF_042432165.1 Rheinheimera tilapiae | reverse complement strand
TTCATAGCCAGCAAAATGGAGTTTGCACATGGCTGAAAACAAGCAAGACAACGTCCCTGAAACCATTAGTGCACATTTGGAGCACATCGCAGAGCAGCTTTGGAGTGACAGCCCCGTTGTTATGGTCGGCGCATGTTATTCCCTGTTGGCCGACTGAAACTGTCCGGTAAAGTTGTCAGGGAATTTAGCTTTTTGCCCCAAAAATTCATCTATAGAGTTAAACTGTTTAATTTTGTCTGTGAAAAATTATCCAAAAAATGAAATTCAATGTGGAATTATTTTATGGGTGAAATAAAATAGATTTTCATGGCAATCTTTTTTTATGAATGAAGTTTTGAGGCGTTGGTATGTCAAAAGGTAATAGAAATTCTCAGGCAGCGTCCCTGCTTCAGCTCGTTCAACAACGTAACCAGCTCCAGCAGATGATGGCGCAGTTGGATGAAAGCATCCAGGCAAAACTACAACAGTCTGTAATGGACGGTTATCGACCCGTGAGCAACGAATCCGTGCAATCCAGCATAGAGGCACACCGGGGCGATCTGTCTATCTCTGATCTGGTCGCTTTTTCTGGTGTATCGATGCAAACCTATTACAACGCGATACAGCGGGTAGACGTAGTATCTGTAGGCAAGCTCAACAGTCTAATCGGTGCTGTAGGTTTGCAGCTATTTATCGGAAAGCGTCAGGGTAATAAATAATGGACGCTCCAACACGGATCGGTTTTGTGTACTGCAATGAGCATTTGGCTGGAACTATCACTGAATATTCGGTTCAGGCCGGCTATGAATATGAATTTCGATATGATGCGACCTACCTGCAAAGTGGACTCAGGAAAATTGGCATCAACCTCCCCCTGACTGATGCACCTCTTCGCAAAAACCATCTGCCGGCGTTTTTCACCAATTTGATGAGTGAGGGGTGGATAAAACGGCATCAGGCGCTGCTAGCCAGACTCGATGTCGATGATAAATTTGGTCTTTTGCTTGCGCATGGTGCAGAGCTTATCGGGCCCATTCAAATACTTCCGAGCCTGCTTAAAGAGGAAGATGTTGGCCATCTATCTGAGCTTCCACAGAAAAACCTGAAAGGCTTCACCATTGACTTTGCCAGAGATGAATTTAATGAAGTGGCCATCAGATCATTAGGCAGGGCTTCCATTTCAGGTGTTCAGCCTAAAATGTTTCTCACTCATAAGGCTGGCGCCAGGAGAACTTTGACGGCGAGTGTCGGTATAGGTCCATATATCGTCAAACCATCGCCAAAAGATTTGCCCCATCTGGCGGTCAATGAATTTATCATTATGCGGCTATGTCAATTGGTTGGGTTCAATGTCGCCGATCATGACCTTGTGCCTTTCTCCTGTGGCGAACTGGCCTACGTGACGAAGCGGTTTGATTTGGATGCTGCCGGCAGAAGCATCGGATTCATCGAGGATTTAGCCTCTGTGATGGATGTTGCGCCCGGTAATAAAAGCAGTGAGGCATTATCCTACGAAAATGCATTGAAAGTCGCCCACGCCAGTTGTGGGTATCATGCTCAGGTGTTGCGGGATGGCTTTTTGCAAGTGCTCATGGCGTACCTGGTTGGCAATAACGATTTGCACCTGAAAAACATGAGCCTGGTCAGATCGCTCGATAGCGATACAGCGACCGGATTTTCCAAAATCTATGACATGGTCTCAGTCGCACCATACAAAGAGTACGACGGATCTGAACTGAGTCTCTGGCTGATGGAAAGCGAAGTCACAGACGCCAAAAGTACCAGTTCATACGACAACTACGGTTATTACACAGAACATGATTTCGTTGTGTTTGCTGCTCAGCTTGGGCTGGACCAAAAGGCCGCAAAAAAACTGATCCACACATTGGTGAAAAAGGTGTCGCAAAATTTGGACAAGGTTTTTGATAGCGTGCCAGATTTTGACGACCTTAAGCACGTTATGCGCGAACGTATTCAGGCGAGAATGGAGACAATGTCACGCTCTTGGCTGTGAAGTGCCGCATGAGTTGCACTAATCAATTTGAACTGCTGCCTTATTATTCACTTTCTAACTTAGTTTAGAGATGACAACCCGGCTTGATGCCGGTTTTTATGTGCTGTTTTAGCTGGAACCAGATGGTGCACCAGGTGCTGAATAATTCCGTCGTCGCCAAACTACGACAAGACTTTAAATTCTGCTTCACTGAGCTGGGCGGTGGTAAGAGTTGCAGTGTTTTTGCCGGGTCAGCATTTTACCCTGCAACGTCATCGTGTCACTGATGCGTTGATGCACCGAATAGAGGGAGCCACTCATGGATTGCAGTAACAAAGCAGAGTCACCGCGGCCAGTTCAACCTTGTTTGCTTTCTTAGCCCGGTGTTATGGTAGTGATTCACGGGGCAGTAACAAGGACGTCACAGCATGTGGGCACTGATTGGCTTGATTGCGGGTTATAGTCTGGGCGCGCTGGAGGGGGAAACTTTCATCGGTGTCACCCTCGGTCTGGCACTAGGTCTGGCACTGGATGCCTGGCGCAAAACCGCTGATTTGCAGAGCCAGCTGGAAGCCTTGCAGCAGCAAGTGGCGACACTGCACCGCCAGCTGACTGGTTCCAGTCCAGATAAGGTCGCGCAGCAACCGGGACCGGAAACCACAACGACAGCGGCCGCCAACAGCAGTCTCGACGCAATCTCCGGTATCTGGACCGATCCGCATGGTGTGTTAACACCAGACGTGCCGCTGCAAGCCCCGCCACAAGCCACAACAGAACACACTCTGCCAGCCAGCACAGTGACGTATTCTATGACATCGGATGCCCCTGCAGCACAGTCCGCCCTTGACGCGGCGACCTGGCAGCAGCATGCGTCCATGCCAACCCAGTCTGTGCTGAAACCGCTATTTACACTGTTCCGCAATGTCAGTCCGCTGGTGTTGGCTGGCCTTGCGGTGTTGTTTTTGGGACTCAGTTTTCTTGCTACCTATTTTGCCCATCAGGGTTTGTTGTCGATGGAGCTGCGGCTGGGGTTCATTGGCCTGTGCGGGGTTGGGCTGGTTGGGGTTGGCTGGTGGAAGCGCGACCGCCTTGGCAATAATGCGGCGCTGCTGCAGGGGGCGGGTTTTGCGGTGGTGTACCTGACTTTGTTTGCGTCCTGCAAGTATTATCCGATGATCGATTCCAGCACGGCCTTTGCGCTGATGTTGCTGACAGTGCTGGCCGGTAGCGGCCTGGCGCTGATGCAACAATCGCAGGCGCTGGCCATCCTGGCCACCGCCGGTGGTTTTCTGGTACCGCTACTGACGTCGGACGGCTCTAACCGGTTTGTTGCGCTGTTTAGTTATTACGGGCTGTTAAACGCCGGCGTGTTGCTGATGGCCTGGTTGCGGCAATGGCGCTGGCTGAACTGGACCGGTTTTATTGCGACTTTTGCCATCGCGCTGAGCTGGCAGCTACTTAATTACCACAGTGCTGACTATGCGCTGGTGCAGCCGTTTTTCGCTGTTTATTTCCTGATGTATCTGCTGATTGGCTACTGGTTTACCTTGCGTCAGGGGCATCAGAGCCGGGGTTTTATCGATGGCAGTTTGGTGTTTGGCCTGCCGTTGTTGTCCTTTAGTCAGCAGCTGTTGCTGACCCAGCACTGGAGTCAGGGCGACAGCCTCAGTGCCGCTGTGTATGCGTTGATTTATGCCGCTATGTATGGACTGGTGCGCCGGCAACAACGCGAAGATTTACGCCGCTTTGGTCAGATCCAGCTTGGCCTCGCGCTGATGTTCGCCTCGTTAGTATTGCCATTTTCCCAAGGTGCCAGCTGGACAGCATTTGGCTGGGCGCTGGAAGCGGCGGGTTTATGCTGGTTGGGCTTTCAGCAACAAAGCCGTGCCAGCCGTGCCGGCGCTTATTTGCTGATGACCGGCGCGCTGCTGGCTTTTGCCAGCGAATTGCCGGTACAGACCGGTAACTTGTGGCTGCTCAACGGCGATTTTATCAACATCCTGGTGCTGGCGGTGTCGCTATTGTTGCTGTCGCTGAGTCACGATCGTAAACCGGCGGCAACACCCCTGTTGCCTGGCGAAAACAGCCTGACGTTGCTGTGGTTTGGCCTCGGCTGGTTGTGCTGGCATCTGGCATTTTTTGCCGAACTGGATGGTCATCTGGTTCAGCCGCATCTGTGGCAAATTATCGCGGCCGCCTTGTCATTGGGGTTGGCGTTTTGGCTTTATCAGCGCTGGCCTTTACCGACGTTTCAGCGCTTTGGCTGGTTGTTGTTACCGCTGTTGTATTGCTGGTATAGCGCCGAATTCCTCCGTCAGCTCGATAACACCAGCTGGCAACCGGTGTTATCTTTGACCGGCATGCTGGCACTGGCCTTGGTGCTGTTTTTTCACTATCGCTGGTTACAGCGTGTCAAAGCACCGAACACACTATATTTACTGGCCATGCCCTGGCTGGTGGGGGCTTTATTGGTGTGGCAGGCGCGGTATCTCGCGAACAGCTGGCAGCTGGATAACCAGCAGATGTTGGCGCTGTTTTTTGTTGCCGTCGCAGCACCCATGTTGTTGTGCCTGTGGTTATCAGTGCAGCAGCGCTGGCCGCATCCGGCAGCGCCGGCGCTGTTTTTAACGCGGTTGCCTTTGCCTTGGTTGGCCGGGCTGTTACTGCTGTGGAGCTGGAGTCTGCTCGAGCCAGCGACAGGTTTGCCGCTATTGAATATGCCAGATCTGGTGATGTTGGGCGCGGTGGCGGTGGCCGGGTTGCAATGGCGGGCGATACAGCGTGCTTTAAATCCGGCGCCGCTGGCTGCGCAGCTATTGGCGGCAGGGGCTTTTGTCAGTGCCACTGTGTTGTTAGTCAGAGCTATCCAGCTGTCTCTGCAATTACCCTGGCAATTTGACCCGCTTTGGCATAGCAGTGAAGTGCAGCTGGGCTTGTCAGTCGGCTGGACCTTGCTGGCACTGGTGTTGATGTTGCGTGGCCATTTGCTGGCGCACCGGCTACGCTGGCAATCCGGCGCTGGTTTGCTCGCCGTGGTACTGGTGAAACTCTTTCTGGTGGATCTGGCCGATGCCGGTTCACTGAGCCGGATTGTGTCATTTATCACCGTCGGCGGCCTGACTGTACTGATTGGTATTAAAGCGCCGATGCCAAAAGCTGCAGTCACGCAGTAATACCACCAAGCCATCGCTGCCTGCAGCGATGGCTTCATCTTAGCGTTTTAAATAACAACGCATCTGGGTTAGTAACTCGGCCGGTGGTGTGTCTTTTACGTCGTTCAGATACTCTTCAAACGGCGGGAAATCAGCCAGCTCTTCGCCACTTTCCGGCAGCCATTGCCCAAACAACCAGTTGTAAGGTTGTTCCAGCTGCGCGTAATCACCCTGAAACAACAAACTGACGGTGGTCCCTGCTGGCAAAGTCAGATATTGCAGCGCCTCTGCTCCGGGCTGGCCGGCATCGGCACGAAACCTGGCCGGCACACTGACACAGGCCAGCGCCCGCTGGTCTTTGGCGGCCACGGTTTGTGGATCGTCATAGTACAAGCCAAAAAAGCGGCTGTCCGGACCGAGCAAACCGGCCTCGGCGGCGAACATTGCCAGTTTATCAAAGGTCTGGCCTATGCCCAGATAGTCGCCCAGATGGGGCAAGCCTATCAGTTCTACTTGATTAAACTGCTGAATTTCAATTGGAAACGGCTGAATTTCGGGTAAAGCACTGGGTTGGATCAGCATCTGTCGGAACTCCTCAGCACGGCCGTCCGTCTTGCCGCATTGCTGGCGGTATTGCGTCGGACTGACGCCATATTGTTTACGAAAAGCCCGGCTCAGCGCTTCAGCGCTGCTGTAACGCAGCGGTTTTGCGATCTGTGACAAAGTTAAATCACTGCGCAGCAACTGACCGGCGGCCTGTTGCAGGCGCAGACGCCGGACTGTGGTGTTGACCGGCTCTTCAGCCAGCAGGCGGTAGGTCCGATGAAAATGATAGGGCGACATCCAGGCGACTCCGGCCAGCTGCTCCAGCGTTAAATCAGCATCAAGATGCTGATAAATATAGTCAATGACGCGTTGCAGCCGTTGTTGATACACCACAGATGTCTGATTTTTCATCGGTTCCCTTCCTCTGGTTTTGGCCAGTCAGCGCACTGTAAAACAGAGCGACCTGACATTGTTTGCTGTTTTTTTGTGTGGGCGCCTCGCCACAACCTTGCGATCCATCATCGGCGATTTTTTGCTGTAAACAAAAAAGATTGTTGATCTTTTCGCCAGTCGAACTTATGCTCAGCATGATACCTTGTAGTGCAAGGTATTATTGATTACATAGCAAAGCCGGCACGCCGGTCTGATACAGGTGAAAGATGAATTCCACTGAAGCTCTGATGGAAAAATGGGAAGTGCAGCTGCGTAAAGGCACGCTGGAACTGGCCATTCTGGCGGCGTTACAGCAACGCACTTTATATGGGCTGGAACTGCTGAAACTACTGCAAAGCCTGCCGTCGACGACCATCACGGAAGGCACTTTGTATCCGCTGCTGGACCGGCTGAAACGCGACGAACTGGTGGATGCGCAGTGGGTGCAGGAAGGCGACAGCCGACCGCGTAAGTATTACCAGCTGACTCCACTGGGTACGCAAAAACTGACCGATCTGACCCGGCTTTGGCGCCAGTCTGTCACCGACATTGAATTTCTGCTGGCCAACCCAGGCCCGCAACCGCTGCAAAAAACAGGAGCCTGAGATGCACCAGTCAGAATTGAATCATAACGAGATGATCCATCGCTATCTCAATGAGTTACGCCGCTATCTGGTGCGGCTGGCACCGCATGAAGCGCAGGAAGTGATCCGGGAAATTGAAAGCCATTTGTTTGATGTGATGGATCAACAGACCGTCGCCGGTCAAAGCCCCGATGTGGCCGCGATCTTGCGTGGGTTTGGTGATGCAAGACAGCTGGCGGCGCTATATGTCGCGCACATCGAAGAAGGTGCGCCACCGCCGCTTGGCTTCAGAGCCATTCAGCGGATGAAAAAAAGCGTCACGGCCAGTCTGTATTTCACCATGGCGGTGTTTGGCTTCAGCATGGCATTTGCCTTGTTGTTTGTCGCCGGTGCGAAGTTTCTGCTGCCGGAATCGGTGGGTGTCTGGTCTACGCCGCACGGCAACAGCATCGTGGTGGGATTTGTTTCTGTACCGCCGATGGCTACGCCAGAGGTGATGGGCTGGTGGATAGTGCCGGTGGCGACAATCCTTGCAATTGGCATCGCGTTGTTGACCCGTAAAGTGCTGCAGGTGTTGAAACAACATATGTGAGTGCATGACTTAAAAGGAATTATTGATGAAACTGCTCTGGACCAATCTGAAACATTTCAGCATCACCAGCCTTGTCCTGCTGAGTCTGGCGCTGGGCCTGGCCGTGGTGTTCAGTATCGATATTGATTACGGCGACGACCGCCGGGCCTACAAGGTTGGTGGCGAAGGTCCGCACGTGTTTTTCGCCGGCGACCAGATGCAGCTGAATTTTATCCGCGGTGATGGCGAAACTGGCTTCTACCTGGAGCAGCAAAGCCTGCCGCTTACTGCAAAAATGCAGACGCAGGTGTATTTTCCACTGGAGGATCAACATTTTGCGCTGACCATCGATGGCAATAGCCCGGAGCGGCGCCCCGACGGCAGCTTTATCCCACCGCCGCAGCGCTATCAGGATGGTGAAGCCATTCTGGCTATTTCAGATATCGAAAGTGCTTATAAAACACTACGGGATTTTTTGCAGGCACACCGGGTTATCGATGCAAAACTGAACTGGACTTTTGGCAAGGGCCACTTGGTGCTACTGGGTGATATGACCGACCGCGGGCCTTCGACCACGCAGGTGTTGTGGTTCATCTATCAGCTGGAACAGGCGGCGCGGGCGCACGGCGGCACTGTGCATTACATTCTGGGCAATCATGAGATTAAAAACCTGCAGGGTAACTTTCAGGCGGCGGACAAAAAATACCAGTTTGTCGCCACAGTGCTGGGTAAGCAACAAATTGATTTATATGGCGAAAACAGTCTGCTCGGCCGCTGGCTGGCCAGCAAAAACAGCGCTGAACTGATTAATGGTCATCTGTTTGTGCATGGTGGTCTGCATCCAAAGCTGGCATCGCTGAATTACCGGCTGGAAGATGTGAATCGCATAGTGCGGGCGCATTATCGCATTGCCTATTTTCCAAAGAAAGATGTTGTCCTGAGCGATTTACTGTTATCAACCCGTGACGGCCCCTCCTGGTATCGCGGTTATTTCGAAGCGGATCTCACACAAGCTGAAGTTGAAAAGACGCTGGCAACATTCGGCGCCAGTGCTGTGGTGGTGGGTCATACGCCACAGCGTCGGGTGCAGAGTTTGTTCGAAGGCAAAGTGCTGGCGATTAACGTGCGCCAGCCTCGCGATTATCGCGGCAGTATCCCACCGCGCCACAGCGAGGGATTATTGATCCGTGAGGGTCAATATTTCCGCTTGCTGGATGATGGCAGCGCTGACGCTTTGTGATTTATCTTTCCTGTGCCCCTGCTGTAGCGGCTTGTCCAGGGGGAGCCGCAGTTTGGCGACCAGTTTTATCAACAGGTCTTTACCGACCACCAGGGTGCTAATTTGTTTGGTGCCGTGCGCGGTTTTCGTGGTGTGCTGCGGGTGTAACCAGATCACAAGCTTATTTGACCGCCGCTTGCGCGCGAATTGCCTGGCGGATCTGGGCTGCTTCTGATGCTGCCAGCGTGCGGCTGTTTGCTTCGACAAATAATGGGTCGCGATAGAGTTTGCGCAGGGCCGTATCAACGCGGCGGACAAACTCTCGGGTCTGTTTTGTATCCGCACACATCAGGTGGCCGGTGGTGAATTGTGGCGCTTGTGCCAGCGGGTAATGCCGGACTTGCAGTTCAGGGGTCATTTTCAGGTAAGCCTGCATTTCAGTTGGGTAGAGCAGAATAAAATCAGCCCGTCCGGTCTCAAACATCGCAATAAACTGCTGGTAATAGTGTGACGTCGAAATGGCTGTGATCTGACGGGGCGGAATTTCGGCGACGGCCTGGTCCAATGCGTCACCAAATGAATAGGTTTTCGGGATCACGATTTGATTGCGCGGATAATGCTGCATCAGCTGTTTTAAACTGCTGATTTGGTTTTTCCTGTTCAGCAACGACGCCGGCAAGGGGGCGGCATTGGCATGTTGGTAGAGCTGATAACCCAGGTAGAAATTGACCGGTAGCGAAAATAGAAATTTGGCATCCCGCGATTTATTCTTCACCCGGTTCAGTGAACAGATCGGTAAACCCTGCTCCATCATGTGGTCAGTACGGGCAATTGGCATCTCACGCACGGCAGGGGCATCGCCTAAGGCTTTAAATATCAATAGGTTTGTGTCGATATCGGCGGAACCGTCTGTGCCGCCGCCGTTCAGTCGCGCGATAGTTTCAGTATCATAATGGTGCAGCTCAACGGTAGAAGTGGCAGGGGTATTGGCCCACACCGGCGCAGCGCCAATCAACACAAACAGCAGCCAGCAGCGAGAGAGAGTCATAGCCATTCCCCGACGATACCGTTAAAAATCTGATGGTACTGCAAACCGGCAAATCACGGCAGTGTTTTTCTCATCGTGCGAGCGGCTGTAGACCGACTAATCTGCCGCAATCAGTATCAGTGTGACTAAAAGCCCGGCAATGCCCAGCTGGCCCAGCGTCAGCAGCGGTACAGCCATGGTCGGTAATGCCGGCGCCAATGTCAGGAACATGGCGTTGCCGGCCAGCATTAGCAGCCCAGCCAGCAGGCTGGCGCCGCTCAGGATCAGCAGGCGGCGTTGTTGCCACAGCCAAAGGCGCAGTCGTTGTTGCCATTTCAGTTTCAACATCAGCGGTTTATCCTGTCGAGCGCTTCGCGCGCCTGTTTCATATAGGTTTTGACACTGCCGAGTGGCAACTGCAACTTCTCGGCAATTTCGCTTTGTGAATAACCATAAAATTCAGCACAAACAAACACTTGCTGCTGCACATCGCTCAGATATGTCAGCAAGGATGCCGCATCGCGCTGTTCAGCGCTGAGATCGGTATGGCTCTGTGCTTCTGGTTCACTGTGAAACCAACGCTGCTTCAGCCGGGCAAAAATGCCTTGTGCGCGTTTGGCCTGCAACAATTCATTGATGGCAATGCGTAACAGCCAGGTGGAGAACTCAGCCTGTTGCTGATACTGGCCAATATGCAAAAAGGCCTTCACATAGGTTTCCTGCATTAAATCATCGACTTCAAACTTGCTGTCGCTGGATTTATACAATAAAAACGCCCGCAGTTTGCGCTCAAACCGGCCAAATAATTCGTTAAACGCCGCGCTGTCGCCAGCGACTTGCACGATAGCGACCAGCTGTTCGACCGACGCCTGTTGCAGCGCTGGTCGGTTGGATGGCGTTTTTGCCACAGCGCTGGCTTAATGCGGCCGCTGGCGGTCAAGCCATGCCAGCAGTAAAAAGGCCAGACCCAGCAGCCCCGGCAACATCGCGATGCCGTTAAGGGCGTCATTTAAATCCAGATTGCCGCGCTGCGGAAAATCGGCTAGCGCAGAAAAAGCCAGAATGGCCAGCGCCAGTACCAACAAAAAAATGCCTTTGCGTAAGTCGCGGTTAGCAGAGAAAAAGTGGTTGGCGACTTCGCGGATAGTCTCCGGCGGTAGCGGCGCCTGCTGATGCAGAGTGCGTTCGACCATCTGCAGAAACAGCTTCTTTTTCTTGTACTTGTACAACAATAACAACGCCAGTAGCACAACCCCCGCACTGAACGAAATTAAAGGTACCAGGATCTCTGCCCACTCTTGACCATTCATAGCTTTTGTCCGTTGTTATTCGTGGTTTATTTGCGTTGCCACAGTTCAGCGCCAAGGTACAACTGCGGCAGGAGTTGTTCAAGCACCGGGACATTGTTATCGCCATTCATAAAAATCACATAACCGTTGCCACTGTGCGGAAACAGCATGGCGGCCGTCGATACACCCGGATCTTTGCCGGTATGCAGCAACAGTGCTTCACCTGTCGAAAAACCGCTGAAAATCTCCCAGCCCAGGCCAACCCCGTTGTTCGGTTTTAGCTTCACCTGGATAGTCTGCATTTGCTGGTACAAGGCCGGCATCTCTTGTTGCTGTGCCAGCACAAACAACAGAAACTTGCTGTAGTCTTCGACGGTCGTCAGCAGGTTCGCCGCCGCATTGGCAGTGCTGTATTTTTCCAGCGGCAGCAGCTGGCCTTTGGCATCGTGATTGCGGGCATAGCGCTGCTCGTCGACAGCGGCGGTCCAATAAAAATGCGTATCGGTCATGCCAGCCGGGGTAAACACATATTGCGCCGCCAGTTGCTCCAGCGGTTGGCCAAATTTCGCTTCCAGTGCCTTGCGCAGATATTCAAAGCCTTCGCCTGAGTATTGGTGCTTGGTTCCGGGCTGAAACTGAAACTGCAGTTTTTTAGTGGGCTCTAAATAACGCCAATTGGCAAAGCCAGTCTGATGCGTGAGCACCAGCCGCGGCGTTAATAACAGGTGGCGTGGGTCGGCTTTGACATCCGGATCGACCCAATAACGCGCCAGCGGTTCATCGAGGCTAAGTTTGCCTGCGGCCACCAGTCGCAAGGTCAGCAGACTGACAATCGGCTTTGTCAGCGACGCAACTTTAAACAATGTATTGGCCGGTGCATGCACGCCCTGTTGTAATTCACCAAACACGCGCACCGACTGTAATTTGCCGTGGCTGATCAAACCAAGCCCAAGCGCCGGCACCTGATGTTGTTTCAGTAAGGTTTCGATCACGGCGGCGGATGGTTCTGCGATAGAAGGTTCTGTGACCGATTTGCCGGTGCTCGGCAGCTGCGCTACAGGGTCTTGATGGTCATAACTCAGCACGTCGCTGAGTATCCAGTTGTCGCCTTGTTTCAGCCAGACCGAAGTAAAGCGGGCAGTGCCGGTCAGACGGTCGGGTTTGCCGGGCTCGCGCAGATAAAATTCGTGCTCGCCATGCTGGATGGCGCCGTACAGCGCCTGATCTTTGTATAAAGGAAAAGTCCGTAAGCTGCCAGCGGTCAGTTTGCGAATCGGCTTATGCGCCGGGTCGTTGCAGAGGTTTTGCCGGACACTCTGCATAAACAGCTTTTTGTCCTGAAAGCCGCCGCGGTCGTGGTAGAACTTCAGCTGCGCGCTGACGGTGGTTTCCAGGTATGCCAGATCACACTGATTAAAACCGCGCTGGAAAAATTCTGCGTCTTTGTCGCTCAGTATCTGATGCAGCGTTTCTGCGGTGTATGGCGTCTGTGCCGCTTCTGCGGTTTTACAGCACAGGCTGAATACAGCCGCCGTGAGCAGGGATAACGTGAGTTTCAGCATCTTGGGATCTCCGGTTGAATATGCTGAAACTTAGATGCACGCCGGATTGGCTTTGGATTTCACTTTGGTAAATATTTTGCGGAAATGGTGCTGGACCTTCGATAGGGCACTCAGGTCGAGCCACGTACCATAATGCTGTAACCCACGTCGATCGGGGAGAATTCAGTCTGGGCGCCGCTGGCTTTTTGCATCAGTAGGTCTACCGCCTGTTGGCCCATGGCAAACCGGGGCGAAGCGACGCTGGTGATGCCGGGGTCGACTAAGGCTGAGGCTTCGAGGTCGTTAAAGCCGGCGATGGCAAGGTCAGCCGGGATCCGCAGGTTCATTTGGCGCGCGGCAAATAAAGCACCCAGCGCCAGGTCGTCATTACAACAAAACACCGCGTCACACTGGCCCTGCGATTCAGCCATCACCGCCTGCAATAGCTGGCCACCGAGTTTAATCGAGGACGACTGGCTGGTCGTAACAACATAAGGCTCGCAGCGTGCTGACTGGGGTTCTGCGCCCAAACTTTCAGGCCTGCTTGTGGCGTTCCAGTCCTCAATCGCCTTGCGAAAGCCTGCCAGTCGGTGCTGGGTGCGTGGGTCCATCCGGGCACCGAGAAAGCCGATGTGACGATATCCGCGCGCCAACAAATGTTCAGTCATCGCTTTGCCGGCGGCAAAGTGGGAAAAACCGATATTGATATCAATCGGGTGATCCGTCAGTTCCATCAGCTGGACCACCGGAATACCGGCGTTTTGCAGCAGTTTGCGGGCATAGTCGGTTTGATCGGTGCCGGTCAGGATCAGTCCTTCAGGTGCCTGACTTAACAAGGTAGCGATCAGCTTTTCTTCTTCCAGCGGCGAATAATGACAATCGCCCAGAATGACCTGTAACTGGTGCGGTTTGACCGCGCTGTAGATACCCTGCAGCACTTCGTTAAACACAATATTCGACAACGACGGGATGATCACGGCCAGCACGCCGGAGCGGTTCGACGCCAGTGCGCTGGCGGCGTGGTTACGGATATAACCCAATGTTGCAATGGCTTGTTCCACTTTTAGCCGCGACTTGGCGGCCACTTTATCCGGATGCGTTAACACCCGTGACACCGTAATAGCGCTGACACCGGCCAGTTCAGCCACATCTTTTAAATTGGGTTTACGGTTCATCGGCGTGGGCCTGCTTGCGCTTCATGGTCAAAACATCTCTGCACACCTTAATAGAAATTCCACTTGCAAGCAAAATGGTTGCGCTAACATTTTGACTGATTTAAGCTACTGAACAGCGTTTCAACAATCTTCAAAGCGGCCGGTGAGCACTCGTGAGTGGGTGGCAAATCCGGCGGTATGGCAGGCAAAACAGAGATGGTCGATGCAGCGAAATTTCAGACGCTGATCCTGATGGGCGTGGCCGGTAGCGGCAAGTCCACGCTGGCACAACATTGTGCCGGCGCGCTCGGCTGGACCTATCTGGAAGGGGATGACTTTCACAGCGACGCCGGCAAGCAGATGATGGCGGCCGGTCAGCCATTGTCGCCGGCGCTGCGCCAGCAGTGGGTGGAACTGTTGTGTCAGCGCTTGCAGCAGCAGAAAAATCAAGGCCTGCAGACAGTACTGAGTTACTCGGGCCTGATTCAACAGCAACGGGCGCAGATCCGTGCTGCAGCGGCGGCCCCGCTTTTTGTTTATCTGCATGGCCCGGCGGCGATATTGGCAGAACGCTTAAGCCACAGATCGGCACATTTTATGCCGGCCTCGATGTTACAAAGCCAGCTCCGGACTATGCAGGTGCCGGCGCTGGAACCGGATGTGTTGTGGCTGGACCTGCAATTGCCGCTTTCAGACCAGTTAAAGCGCATCGGTATTGCGCTGGGTATGGCGGAACAATTGAATGATTGCGCTAACAAAATAACGGAGATCTAACCATGCCCGGCACATCAGGTTTTTTGTCATGACGGCAACAAAAGACAGCCAAGTCGTCGACTCGCAAGCACTGCCACCAAGACCGGCGGTACAGCCGCTGCGTTTTTGGGAAAAAGCTGGTTATGGCGTCGGTGATATCGGTTTTAACTTTTATTGGGCCAACATCTCGGCATTTTTGCTGATTTTTTACACCGATGTATTTGGCATTTCTGCCGCCGCTGCCGGCACTATGATGCTGATCACCAAAATCATTGATGCCTTCACCGACCCGATGATGGGGGCCATTGCCGACCGGACCCGCACGCGTTTTGGTAAATTCCGGCCTTATTTGTTATGGCTGGCATTGCCACTGGCCGGCGCCGGCGTCTTGACCTATACCACGCCGGACCTCGACGCCGACGGCAAATTAATCTGGGCCTACTGCACTTATAGCCTGCTGATGCTGATTTATACCGGCATCAATATTCCGTATTCCGCGCTGTCCGGTGTCATCACGGCGGACAGTCAGCAGCGCACCACACTAGTCAGTTTCCGTTTTATCGGTGGTTTTACCGGCGGCATTCTGGTGACTTATCTGACACCAAAGCTGGTGCCCTGGTTGGGGCAGGGTGATGACGTGCTGGGCTGGCAACTGACGATGGGCTTGTTTGGCATCGCTGCCGCCTTGTTGTTTTTGTGTACTTTTGCCAGTACCCGCGAACGTATTCAACCGGTCAGTAGTGCCCCGGCGCCGGTGTGGCAGGACATCCGTGATTTGGCCGGCAACAAACCCTGGCTGGTGCTGTTTTGTCTGGCGTTGATCATCATGATCACCATTACGATGCGCGCCAGCAGCGCTGTGTATTACTTCAAATATTATCTGCAGCAGCCGCAGCTGATCGGCGAATTCTTGTCCAGTTATATGCTGGCATTGGCGCTGGGGGCGGCATCGACGCCGCTGCTGACGCGGTTTTTTGATAAAAAAACGCTGATGATGGGCTTGATGGGCCTCGCCGGGGTGTTGTCGCTGGCGCTGTATTTTGTGCCGCCGGATAACATCACTGCAGTGTTTGCGCTGAATCTGGCGATTGGTTTTGTGCTGGGGCCCAAGTCGCCGCTGGCGTTTTCAATGTATGCCGATAGCGCCGACTACAATGAATGGCGCACCGGCCGGCGGGCCACGGCGATGACTTTTTCCGCCGCAACTTTTTCGCAAAAACTTGGCGGTGCGCTGGCGTCGGCCTGTATCGGTTGGTTACTGGCGTTACTGGGTTATGTGGCGAATACGACGCAAAATGCCGGATCGCAACAAGGTATTTTATGGCTGATGTCGGTGATCCCCGGTGTGGTCGCGCTCGTTGCCGCCGCCGTGATGTGGTTCTATCCGTTGACGGAAGCGCAGTTGCGCCAAGTTCAGGCGGAGCTCTCGGCGCGACGCGGGCTGCCGACTGTCGATGCAGATGATGTAATGAGTAAATCCTGATGCCTTTGATGAGTCCGGACGCTGCAGGGCAGCGTTATCAGTTATTCAGTGCCACCGCCATGCCGCAGGCCACGGCCTTTTTGTGGAATAAAAGCATGCTGGTGCAACTGAACTGTCGCGGTTACGCCACCGCGCAGTTTATGCAGCCGGAGCCGGCCAAATACGCCCATGCGCCGAATCTGGAAGCGAAGACTTTTATGCAGCCGGAGCAGCCGTATTACGCGCATCATCCGGGCCGTTTTGTCTATGTCAAAGATCAGGACAGCGGCGAGCTTTGGTCTGTGCCTTATGAACCGGTGCGCAAGCCGACCGCAAGTTTTGTCTTTTCCGCTGGCGCAGCAGACATCTGCTGGCAGCTGGAACTGAGTGATGATTTACGGCTGGAGTGGCGGTTGACCTTGGCGCCGGACGCACCGTTGGAGCTGTGGCAGCTACGGGTACGGAATCTGGGTACTGCGACGCGCCGGCTGAGCCTGTATCCGTATTTTCCGGTTGGTTATATGTCCTGGATGAATCAAGGCGGGCGCTATGAGCCGGCATTGCAGGCGGTGGTGTGCAGCAGCGTGACGCCGTATCAAAAGTATCCGGATTATTTCAAACAAAAAGACTTTAAAGATCAGACCTTTTTACTGGCAGAACGCGCCCCGTTGGCATGGGAGGCCAATCAGCAGCAGTTTGAAGGCGAGGGCGGGCTGGCGGCTCCGGACGGTATATCAGCGACGATGCTCAGTAACGGCTGCGCCGACTATGAAACGCCGGCCTGTGCGCTGCAATATGATGTGGTGCTGTCGCCCGGCGCGACCGAACTGTACCGCTTCGTTTTTGGTCCGGCGCGAGATCAGGCCGAGATCGCCGCCATCCGGCAGCGTTTTTTCGGGCCTGCTATTTCAGCGGCCACCGACGGCTTTACCGCGGCAGTGCAGGCGTACCGGGCGCAACAGGCGGCCATCACACCGGCTATTCAGATCAGTACACCGGACAGCGGGCTGGATAACTTCGTCAATCAGTGGTTGCCACGGCAGGTTTATTACCATGGCGATGTAAACCGGCTGACCACAGATCCACAGACGCGAAACTACCTGCAAGACCATATGGGCATGACGTATCTGGCGCCGGACGTGGCCAGAACCGCCTTGCTGACCGCGTTGTCGCAACAACATCAAAGCGGCGAAATGCCGGACGGGGTTTTGCTGCATATGGATGCGCAGTTGAAATATATCAATCAGGTGCCGCATACCGACCAATGTGTCTGGCTGCCGCTGTTCCTGCGCGCCTACCTCGATGAAACTAACGACTGGGCACTGCTGGATGAACAAGTGGGCTACAAAGAAGTAGAAGCCGACGCGTCCACAGTGACCGAACATTTGCATCGCGCCATGGCCTGGCTTTGGCAGAAAAAAGACGCCCGTGGGTTAAGTTATATCGAGCAGGGCGACTGGTGTGATCCGATGAATATGGTCGGTTACAAAGGCCGTGGGGTGTCGGGCTGGCTCAGTCTGGCGGCGGCTTATGCGCTGAATACCTGGGCTGATCTTTGTGAAAATCGGGGTGAAATCCAGAGCGAAAACCGGGGCGAAATCGAGCAGGCCGCAGACTACCGGGCCAAGGCTGCAGCCTTTAATCAGGCGGTGAATAGCTATCTGTGGGACGGCCAATGGTATGGCCGGGGCATTACCGACGATGATGTGGTGTTTGGTATCAGCAAAGATCCCGAAGGTCGGATCTACTTAAATCCACAAAGCTGGGCGCTGTTAAGCGGCGCGGCCAGTCCAGCGCAGCAGCAGGCGTTGTTACAGGCAGTGGATGCGCAGCTGCAAACCCCTTACGGCGTGCAGATGCTCGCGCCGGCTTATACCGCGATGCGCGACGATGTCGGCCGGGTCACGCAAAAATTCCCCGGCTCGGCCGAAAATGGTTCTGTGTATAACCACGCCGCCGCCTTTTATTTGTATGCCTTGTATCAGGTGGGCGAGGCGGACCGCGCATTTCAGGTGCTGCGCCAGATGTTGCCGTCAGACGATGAGGCTGAGCAGCGTCAGCGCGGCCAGTTGCCGGTGTTTTTGCCGAATTATTATCGCGGCGCTTTTAGCCAATACCCGCGCACTGCCGGCCGTTCCAGTCAGCTGCTCAATACCGGCACTGTGCACTGGGTGTATCGCTGCCTGATTGAACAGCTGTTTGGTCTCAAAGGCGAAGGCAAGGGCCTGCGTATCGCGCCGCAATTGCCGGCGCACTGGCCACAGGCGACCGTCACTCGGCGTTTTCGCGGCGCTGTGATTGAATGCAGCTTTAGCCGTCAGGCCGGCATTAATGCGTCGCAGGTTTATCTGCAAAACCAGCTGCTGTCCGACAATTTATTGCCAGAGATCCAATCCGGCCGGATTTACCGGCTACGGGTGTTATTGCCGCTGTGACGCTCGCTGCACACCCGCCCGGCAGACAGCTTGTGCTATGCCAGGTCTGCTGGTTGCCTTTGACCGGAATCGGCAGTGCTTTTTTCGGGTCATTTGCAAAAATATGAAGCTGTTCCAATACTTAGCCACTGTTTGCAGGGATACAGCACTGCTGTGGCAAATTGTCGCAGCACCCGCTTTTACCCCTCGAGTTTGATTCTAATCAAGGTTTAAACCCTGCAAGCGGCGGACAATAGTCTGGCGCTGATTGACTGCATCCCATCGCGTTGCGACAGAACCTCGTTGCAACAGAACCTGGCGGGGGGCAGCGCTGTTGTGATGGCAAATTTGATGTTGATCAATAACCCGGCAGTTAGGCTTCGCTGTTTTGCAAGACAGCTCTTACATTAGTAAGTGATTAAGTAAATTAACCCCACAGGAGACGGTGGATGGATATCGTCGAACTCTCGCGCTTGCAGTTTGCCTTTACGGCAATGTACCACTTCTTATTTGTGCCGCTGACGCTCGGTATGACGTTTTTACTGGCGATCATGGAATCGGTTTATGTGATGACCGGCAAAGAAATTTACCGCGATATGACCAAATTCTGGGGCAAGTTGTTTGCCATCAACTTCGCGCTGGGGGTCACTACCGGTATCGCGATGGAATTCCAGTTCGGTACCAACTGGTCTTATTATTCGCATTATGTCGGCGATATTTTTGGCGCGCCGCTGGCTATTGAAGGCCTGATGGCGTTTTTCCTCGAATCGACGCTGGTTGGTCTGTTTTTCTTCGGTTGGGACCGGTTAAGCAAGGTGCAGCATTTAGCTGTGACCTGGCTGGTGGCCTTAGGCTCTAACCTGTCGGCGCTGTGGATTTTGATTGCCAACGGCTGGATGCAAAACCCGGTCGGTGCCGAATTTAACTATGTAACGATGCGGATGGAAATGACCAGCTTCAGCGAAGTCATTTTTAACCCGGTGGCGCAGGTCAAATTTGTCCATACCGTGTCGGCTGGTTATGTCACAGGCGCGATGTTTGTGCTGGCCATTTCGGCCTGGTACATGCTTAAAGGCCGCGATTTAGCCTTTGCCCGCCGCAGTTTTGCTATTGCCTCGGCCTTTGGTCTGGCGGCGTCTGTGTCGGTGATTGTGCTCGGTGATGAATCCGGTTATGAGCTCGGCGACGTGCAGCGGGTGAAACTGGCAGCGGTGGAAGCGGAATGGGAGACCCATCCGGCGCCGGCGTCTTTTACCGTGATTGGCGTGCCAAACAGCGAAACGCAAACCACTGACTATGCCGTGAAAATTCCCTATGCACTCGGTCTGATTGCGACCCGCTCACTGGATGAACCGGTTAGTGGTCTGAAGGACTTAAAAGAGCAGCATCGCGCCCGTATCGTCAATGGCATTGAAGCCTATCGCTTATTGCGCCTGCTGCGCGGCGGCGATACTTCTGCCGAGACCAAAGCTGCCTTTGACAGTGTGAAAAAAGACTTAGGCTATGGCCTGCTAGTCACCGCTTATGCTGAAGACCCAAGTAAAGCCACGCCAGAGCAAATTCAGGCGGCAGTTGATGGCAGTATTCCGCAGGTGGCACCGATGTTCTGGAGCTTCCGCATCATGGTCGCGGCCGGTTTTGCCATGCTGGTAATTTTTGCCCTGAGTTTCTACTACAGCGCCAAACGACTGGAACGTAAACCAACCTGGTTGTTAAAAGCTGCCCTGTTTGGTCTGCCATTGCCGTGGATCGCCTGTGAAGCCGGCTGGTTTGTGGCGGAATACGGTCGTCAGCCTTGGGCGGTCGGTGAAGTGCTGCCAACCCATATGGCGGCGTCTGGTTTAACCCCGGCCGAGATCTGGACCAGTCTGATCCTGATCACTGTGCTCTATACCATTTTCCTGATTATCGAAGTCTGGCTGATGCAGCATTTTGCCCGCAAAGGCCCGTCCAGCCTGCATACCGGCAAATACGATTTCGAAACCGGCAAAGCGACTGAGGTGTAACATGGATTACGAATTTTTAAGATTTATCTGGTGGTTATTGATTGGCGTGCTGTTTATCGGCTTTGCCATTACCGACGGTTTTGATATGGGCGTCGGTGCTTTGTTAAAAGTGGTCGGTAAAAACGACATGGAGCGGCGGGTGATGATTAATGCCGTCGCGCCGCACTGGGACGGTAATCAGGTCTGGCTCATCACCGCCGGTGGCGCCTTGTTTGCTGCCTGGCCGCCGGTCTATGCCACCGCATTCAGTGGTTTTTATCTGGCGATGATGCTGACGCTTGCTGCACTTTTTATGCGTCCGATTGGCTTTGACTACCGCTCGAAGCTGGAAAATCCGGCTTGGCGCAGCAACTGGGACTGGGCGCTGACCTTTGGCTCGGCCGTGCCACCAATCATTTTTGGTGTGGCCTTTGGTAATTTGCTACAAGGCGTGCCGTTCCATTTTGACGAACTGCTGCGTATCAAATATACCGGTAGCTTCTTTGCACTGTTAAACCCATTTGCGTTGTTGGTGGGCGTGCTGAGCTTGCTGATGTTTGTTAGTCAAGGCGCGGCTTACCTGCAGATGAAAACCGAAGGCGACATCCTGAAACGCAGTCAAACAGTGGGGTTGATTGCCGGTTTGGGTGCTGCAGCGTTGTTTGTGCTGGCCGGTGTTTGGCTCAATGCCGGCATTGATGGTTATGTGGTGACCAGCGCTTTGGATAGCAATGCGATTAATAACGCCGTCAGCAAAACGGTGGAAGTGCGCAGTGGTGCCTGGTTGCAGAACTATGCCAGTTATCCGCTGCTGTGGCTGGCACCGGTATTAGGCGTAGCTGCATTTGCGCTGAGCGGCCTGCTAAGCAAAGCTGGTAAAGGCGCGCTGGCATTCCTGCTGACTTCATTAGGTCAGGCCGGCGTGATCCTGACCTGTGGCATCTCGATGTTCCCGTTTGTCATGCCGTCCAGCTCGATGCCGAACCACAGTCTGACCATGTGGGATGCAACATCCAGTGAGCTGACATTAAAAATTATGTTCTTTGTTGCCTGTGTGTTTGTGCCTATTGTGCTCGGTTATACCATCTGGAGTTACATCAAGATGTTTGGCCGGCTCAATGAGCAGCAGATCCGTGACAACAGCCATTCTTTATATTAAAAAAAGGACAACATCATGTGGTATTTCGCCTGGATTTTAGGAGTATTACTGGCCTGTTCTTTTGGCATCATCAATGCGATGTGGCTGGAATTGAACGGTTATGCGGAAGAGGAGCAAGGCGCTGACTAAGCCTGTTCTGAATAACGCCCGGCCTTTATTGCAGCAGTGGCTGAAGCCTCATCGGCCGAGGCTACTGCTGGCTGTGTTTGCAGCGGCACTGTCAGTGCCGCTGTTGCTTTGGCAAATGTGGTGTCTGGCCTTGTTGGCCGATGCCATGCTGGCTGCTGCTCTGCCGGCCGCAGCGCTTTTAACTGAAACGCCTGCGCCAATATTTCCATTTGCATTGTTGTGGCAGTTTGCGCTGGCTTTTGTGCTGCGCCAGCTATGCCTGCTGCTTCGTGATTTACTGACCCAACAAAGCAGCCGTTTAGTGCGGGCTGATCTGCGCCAGCAGCTGTTAAACAAGCTGGCGGCGCAAGGCCCGGCGCGGCAACGCTTTGGCAGTGACGGCTTTTTATCGACCTTGCTGACCGAACAAATCGATGCGCTGGATGGCTATATCAGCCGCTATTGGCCGCAATTATTTCTGGTGATCTGGACACCCCTGCTCATAGCTTTGGTGGTGTGCTGGCACAGCCTGCTGGCCGGTTTGTTATTGCTGGTCACCGCTCCATTGGTGCCACTTTTTATGATTCTGGTTGGCCGCGAGGCCAGTAAAGCCAGTAGTGAAAAACTGGCAGAACTGGGCCGGATGGGCGCACGACTCTGGCAATTTCTGCAAGGCTTGTCGCTGCTCCGCCGGCTCAACGCGATCCCGCAGGCGACCGCGCAGCTGGAGCATGCCACAGAACGCTATCGGCAAAGCTCATTACAGGTGCTGCGACTGGCGTTTTTGTCGACTGCAGTGCTGGAATTATTTGCCTCACTGGCCATCGCGCTGGTGGCGTTGTATTTAGGCCTCGGGCTGCTGGGCGAGTTACCCTGGGCCAAAGGCGAGGTGCCGGTCGCTTTTGCGCCGGCGTTTTTTATCTTGTTACTGGCGCCGGAGTTTTATCAGCCGCTGCGCCAGCTCGGCGCTGATTATCATGCCAAAGCGCAGGCTGAAGCCGCAGCGCTGGCGCTTAAACCTTTGTGGTTACTGCCGTCATTACCGATGCAACAGGCAAGCAGTCCAGGATCTAAGACTTTATCCTCAGCATCTTTGCCGGCAGAAAATACGCCACTGATCCAAGTGCAGCAGGTCCGGCTTGGCAGTGACTTGCAGCCGCGGCTGTTGATCCCAGAATTACAAATCAAGGCTGGTGAGCGCTTGCTACTACAAGGCGACAGCGGCAGTGGCAAATCTTCGTTATTACAATTACTGGCCGGTTTTGCTGACTTTTACGGCAACTACCAGTTTGCCGGAAAGCCCGTTGATACGGCGGACCGGCCAATGCTGTGGTCGCAGCTCAGTTATTTGACGCAAACCCCGGAATTGTTCGCCGGCACTGTCGCTGAGAATTTGCGGATGGCGGCACCTTTAGCCACTGATGCCGTGTTGACCGCTGCGTTGCAGCAGGTCGGGCTATTGGCTGAACTTGGCGCGGCTACTGCGCTTGACTATCGCTTGGGGGAAGCCGGGCAAGGCTTATCCGGTGGACAGCAGCAGCGGCTGTGTCTGGCGCGGCTGTTGCTGGCGGATCGGGACTTATGGTTACTGGATGAACCTTTTGCCGAGTTAGATCAGGACACTGCGGCTGAGTTAGCGGTGTTGCTGGCACGGCTGAGCACAGGCCGTACGTTGCTCATTGCCAGTCATCAGTGGCAGCAGCTGAGTTTCCTGGATGGCGCTTTGTTGTTACAGCAGGGGCAGGTCATCGGTCGGCAGCCACTGGGGGATGTCGGATGAAGCAACCAACACACCGACAGATCCGTTTACGGGATCTGTGGCTGGCTCACAAAGCAGGCTGGAGTTTAAGCTTCAGTTTGGGCGTGCTGACGGTGTTTGCCACTGTGGCGCTGTTGGCCTGGTCTGGTTGGTTTATCAGTGCTGCTGCGGCAGCCGGGGTGGGTGCCAGTTTTAATTATTTAAGACCAGGCGCTTTGATCCGGCTGTTTGCCATCATGCGTACCGCCGGTCGTTATGGCGAACGGGTGTTGTCGCATGCCCTGGTGCTGCGTTTGCTGGCAGTGCTGCGGGTGCAGGTGTTTGTCTCTCTTGCTCACCAAAACGGGGCTCAGCAAACCGGTCACAGCGTGTTGGCCGGTGGCGACCGTTTACAGCGGTTGATTGCCGATATTGATGTGCTGGACCAGCTGCCGCTGCGGCTGCTAAATCCACTAGGTTATGCCAGCTTACTGAGTGCGGCGTTCTTGTTGCTGCTACTGTTCATGTTACCCGGCGCCTTCTGGCCGGTCTTCGGGGTGTTATTGCTGTTGGCGCTGGCGATTGTCGTTGTCTCCCGCCAAGGCGCACGTGGGCCGGTGCAGCAAGCAGCCACTGAAGTACAGTTGCAAGGGCAACGGCGTGGCCTGCTGCTGGAAAACCTGCAGTTGCTGACCACCTTGTTAACCACTGGTCATTGGCAACAGCGCGAACAGCAGTTTATCCGGCTGGATCAACAGGTACTGCATCTACAGCAGAACCAGCAATATGGCCAGCTGGCGGCGCAGTTGCTGTTGCAGTGCCTGATGTTGGCGGGCCTTGCCGCTTTATGCTGGCCGATGCTAGCGGCGCTGCTTGCTGAGCAGCCGTTTCCGCTTGAAGTGCCACTATGGCTTGGCCTGGTACTCGCATGGCTGGGGCTGTCCGAACTGTTATTTCCGCTGTTACTACTACCACAAAGTTATGGTCAGCTCAGAGCCGCGCAGCAGCGCTGCAATGCCCTGGCAACGCCGGTCTGTTCATCGCCGGATCTCGCTGCGGCTGAGCCGTCTGATCTTTGCCAAGGCGTGACGCTGGATATCCGGCAGTTGCAGTTTGGCTTCCAACAGCCACTCGGCGAGGTCAGTGCAAGCTTTCAACAAGGTGACGTGGTGCTGTTAAAAGGCCCGTCCGGCAGTGGCAAAAGTTGTTTGCTGCAAACGCTGGCGGCAGAAATACCCGCTTTAACGGGCTCCATATTGTTGCAAGGGCTGACACTTGAGCAATGGCCCACCGCAGCTCGGTATCAACAGCTTGGTTATCTGCCACAGCGGCCTTATCTGTTTGGCTTGTCGGTGGCAGCGGATTTGCGCCTCGCCAAACCAGCGGCGAGTGACGAAGAACTATTGCAGGTACTGACATTGGTTGGCTTAGATGACTGGCTGGCGCGGCAAAGTCAGGGCTTGCTGACCGTGCTCGGTGATTACGGCGTGGGCTTATCCGGTGGTGAATTAAAACGGTTTGCGCTGGCGCGCTTACTGCTACAAAAACCAGCGGTATTGCTGCTCGACGAACCCTTCGCCGGCCTGCAACAACAGCTGGCGCAGCAACTGTTGCAGCGATTGGCGGCCTTTCAACAGCATGGCATGTTGATCATCGCCAGCCATCAGCAACAGCAGGATAAGGTGTTTAACCAGACCTTGTGTCTTTAGAAGCACAAGGTCTGTGAAGGACTGTTTAGTGGTGAGCGTCAAATTCAGCCTGTGCTTCCTGCTGCAGTGCATTCAAACCAACAAACACCGCCTGACTGGCACTTTCCATATTGCTGTAACAGCTCAGAATATGTTCCTGCACTGCAGACTCGCGTTGCCAGTCCAAATCAATTGAATCGAGCATCTGATGCACACTGTGATGAACTTGCTGATGAGGTTGCTCCAGTGCACGGTAGCTCGGGAGGTGGCCAAATAAAGCAAGGCCGTCAGCCTGATACCATTTACCCATCCGGCAGTGCTGATGGTCGACTTTGACGGCGGTGGCTTCCTGGCTTTGAGTGCCGGCATTAAAGGCGGCATAGGCATTTTGCTTGTAGACAATATGATCAACTTTGACCAGCGAAGTGAAGGTGGTAATACGGGCTTTTTGCACTTGTTGCTGCGCTTGTTCTGCATTGACGGCCAAAGCCACGAAGCTTTGCTGCAGTGAATCCAGTTGCTGCATCATGATGCCGGCGCTGTCATTGAGTTGCTGCTGATGATGCAAAATGCCCTCACTTTGACGCTGGAACTGACCAACTACCTGATTGATATCCCCGGTTGCTTTTTTGGTATGTTCGGCCAGCGTTTTTACCTCTTGCGCAACCACGGCAAAACCGCGGCCATGTCCACCGGCCCGAGCTGCTTCAATAGCGGCATTCAGCGCCAGCAGATTGGTTTGGTCGGCTATATTGCCAATCAGGTCCAGGATGCCATTGATTTGCGCACCCATTGCGTTGAGCGCTATCACTGCGTCCCGGCTTTGTTCAGTTCGTTGTTTATTAACCGCAAAGCTCTGCAGCACTTGCTGAATCGTCTGACTGCTATCGGTTGCCCGCTCTGCGGTTGCCGTTGCGATCTGGCCTATCTGGACAATTTGGTCAGTGATTTGTGACAAATCCTGCTGGGTCATATGCAGATTGCCCTTGGTATTCACTGCATTCATCGACTGCATGGATGACAGCAGGCGATTTTTCACCACGTTGCGGTAGTTCTGCTCTACGTGTTCTATGGCTTTGTTGATATCGATTAAGGACTGGTGAAAACCGCCACACATACCGTCCGACTGAGCTGGCCGGCCAAAACGTTCCTGTTCGACGCGGGCAAAAGTGGTGCCGACCTCGCGGAAATAAGTCTCCAGCTGGTCAAACATTTCATTGACCTCCCAGGCGACCTGGCCGACTTCGCCCATGTTCGGCACTTTTGTAATGCGGGCACTAAAATCGCCGTCGCGGGCGTTTTTCAAAATATCGCGGATTTGCTGCAGCACGCCCAGCGGCACCGCCACGCGCCGAAATGCCAGGAAACTGGCGATCACCGTCAGTCCGTACAGCCCCCAGGACACAAACCACGGCACAGCCGGGATACTGTTGAGTGCCAGGATTAGGAGTAAAATCAGATTAAAGCTGACCAGCAGCAATGCAAACTTAGAGCCCCAGAACAAATTTTTCATAGCTGCCAAAGTCCTGTTCAATCATTTGAATTAACCACCGCATCGATTGTTCGCCACGGTCTGCCGGATGTTGTTGTTCGATTTGCCGCATATGCTGGTAAATCGGCATGACCTTGTCGACAGCGGCTCGTTTGGGTTTGCGCCGACAGGAAAAATAACCGGTATGACGGCGTTGCCCGTTGAATATCGGCGACACATTGGCAAAGACCCAATAGTTATCGCCGTTTTTCGCTCTGTTATTGACGTACGCAAAGCATTCTTCACCGGCGGCGATTTGCTGCCACATAAATTTAAATAAGCCTTTGGGCATGTCGGGATGGCGCACAATATTCTGCGGCTGGCCCAGTAATTCGGCCTCAGGGTAGCCGGAGATCTGCATAAAAGTGCGGTTGGCATAACTGATGATGCCGTTCAGATCAGTTTTGGTAACGATAAAGGATTCGTCGTCCAGACTGACCTCCCGACCGGTCAATGGCGATTTTTGCTGCATAAATGGTGGTTCTCCCTGCTTGGCATGACAGGACGGCGGCGCTTCCCAGCCTGCTAAAGCTGTCATCTGTGTAGTGGTGGTGCAGTTTGTGCCGAAAGTGTAGAGGAATTAAATTCTGAGGTGGTTGCTATTCCCCAAAGACCTGATGCAGATCAAGGGCTTCAAACATTTTCTTCGTTGCGACCAATCACAGCTCAGTCCGTTTAAATGCTTTGCGGCACAGGCCCGCGCTGTGATTAACTGGCTTTCACGCATTGCAATATCCTGCCACTGCTGGCCGGTCGTTGATCTAGGGAGCTTCATGATGTTATTGAATCGTTGTACGCTGGCATTGTTCTTGGCGGGTCTGATGGGCCCGGCGCTGGCCGACAGCCATTATCAGTTCGATTTGGCTGGCCACGATCGCCATCAGGTGGCCATCAGCGCGCGTTTTGTCGCGCCAGATGCCTCGCCTTTGCTGCTGCAGATGTCTTCCGCGTCACCAGGCCGTTATGCGAGGCATGACTTTGCCAAGAATATCTATGCGCTCAAAGCGCTGGATGGTCAGGGCAATCCATTGGTGCTCCAGCGACTGTCACCGACCAGCTGGCAGGTCAGTGGGCATCAGGGTGAAGTACAGGTGAGTTACTTGTTGTTTGGCAATCACGCCGACGGTACTTATAACCAGATCGACAGTCGCCATGCGCACCTGAATATGCCGGCATCGCTGTTGTTTGCGCCGTCGCTGCGGGCAAAACCGGCCACAGTCAGTCTCAAAGCGCTACCGGCCGGCTGGCGTGCGGCCACTCAGCTGTATCCACAGCCGGACGGTACACTGACCGCACCCCAGCTGGATTATCTGATGGATAGTCCGCTCGAGATCAGTGAGCACCAGCTGCTGAGTTTTAGCCAGCCCTCTGCCGGCAAAACCTATCAGATTGAACTGGCACTGCATCATGCCGGGACTGCCGAAGAAGCCAAAGTGCTGTTAGAAAAAACTCAGGCGGTGGTACGTCAGCAGCAGGCGATTTTTGGCGAGCTGCCGGATTTTGCCAACCAGCGTTACACCTTTATCGCCGACTACCTGCCGGGTGTCGATGGTGATGGCATGGAACATCGTAATTCAACAGTAGTGACCAGCGAGAGCTCGCTGGCGCAGGCCGAGTTCAGCCAGATTGAAACTATCTCCCACGAGTTTTTCCATGCCTGGAATGTCGAACGGATCCGGCCGAAAAACCTGGAGCCGTTTGACTACAGCCAAACCAATATGAGCGATGCATTATGGTTTGCCGAAGGTTTTACCAACTATTACGGCAAGCTTGCGCTCAAACGCAGCAGTCACTTTGATTTGGATACCTATCTGGAGAAAGTGGAAAAACCACTGAACCAGACGTTGCAAACGCCGGCGCGGCGTTGGTCCGGTCCGGCCGCTGTCAGTCAACAGGCGGTATTTGTTGATGCCGGTGTCGCCGTCGATAAAACCAACTATGGCAACCATTTCCTGTCGTATTACACCTATGGCGAAGTGGTGGCGCTGGCGCTGGATTTAACGTTGCGCACCCAGTACAACAGCGACCTCGATGCGTTGATGCAACTGATGTGGCAACGCTTTGGCAAACCGGAACAACCTTATCAGCTGGCGGATATTCAGCAAGCATTGGCCGAAGTCAGTGGTGATACTGAGTTTGCCGCCGCGTTTTTCCGCGACAGTATTCAGGGACCGGCATTACCGGATTTTACCGCGTTGTTTGCGCAAATGGGCTTGACGCTAAGCCCGGCCAAACCTGACAAAGCCTGGTTGGGGCCGTTGCTGCTGAATACTTTCGGTGATGCGGTGCAGGTGCAATCTGTGTCGCGTGATGGCAGTCCATGGGCCAGTGCCGGGATCACGGATGGCGATTTGTTGTTGCAGTTAGGAGCAGTCCGGTTGCGCACGGCAGAGGATATTGATACGGCGCTGAAAGCAGCTCGGCCCGGTGATGTGCTGGCACTGAAGTTCCGTCGCTTTGACCAGGACCAGAGCGTCAATATCACAGTCGCTGCCGATCCAACGTTACAGCTGAGCCTGGACAATAAAGCCAGCCGCGCCAGTGTGAAGCGACGCGATGCCTGGCTGGGCACGAAAAAGCTTTAGAGCGTATTAATGACAACAGGCCGGTTTAAAACCGGCCTGTTGTCGCTGAGATTCGACGGGGTCAAATCACGCTGGCAACCACCTGATAAATACCATGCAGCAGCAGATAAAACAGCACCAGCAGTGTGGTGTTCAGGCTGTATTTCACCACTTTGTATAAGCGTGGATTGGTTTTTTTCATGGTTTTGCCTTGGCCCAGCAGTGGCGACACTTTGGCAAACAAGGCACTGGCTTTACCCACTTTATCTTCTGCCGTGTTCGGCACGACGGTGGTTCGCACCAGAAAACCATAAAAGAAATTGAACAACCGGCCTGGCCAGTACATGGGGCGTTCGATGTCACACATCAGGATCAAACGATACTTGTCGGTGTCGTTCCGGACAAAATGCGGGAAAGTTTCGTCAAAAATAAAGGCTTCACCATCGCGCCAGTGCGCGGCTTTACCGTCCACGTTGATAAAGCAATCCGGCGAATTCGGTACCATCAGGCCAAAGTGGTAACGCAGAGAACAGGCGAGCGGGTCCGAATGAATAGTGAGCTGGGAATTCGGCGGCAGAATTGAAAACATGGCGCCTTTAATTTCCGGTACTTGCTGCAGAATAGCCAGCGTTTGTGGACAGCTCTTTTTTGCACTTTCATGCTGATAGCCGTACCAGCACAGATAAAACTTACTCCATCCGTACTTGAAAAAGGTACGAAAACCAACGTCGTAATAACCTGGGCTGCCAGGTTCATTGGTCTGGCAAAAGGCTTTGTTTTCAAACAGCGCTTTGGCTTCCGCCAGAATGACCGGGTAATTCTGTTGGATCAGATGCAGATTTTTATATTGGGCGGGGTCAATGTAAGCACCTTGTGCTTTGCGTTTGGTAAACAGATACAACACGCAGTTAAATGGGGCGAAAATCGGCCAGCTCTTGCGTAAATACTGACTAAAACTTTGATATCGGGCGTCGCCGCGCAGCTGGTACACATAGAACATGGAAGCGGAAAACCAGCAGACGATAAATAGCGTGAACAGCATAAAAAATCCCTGTTGTTATTCTTATTTGTGACGATACGTGCAGCGCTGGCAGGAGGATCGTCCGGATTTATTTTCGTGGTGGATCTGGCCTTTCAGTTCAGCACAAAGCTGTTGCATTGTAATGACAGCGTTGGACAAAGGCCCGATAGCCTTAACTTTGCCGCAAGCAGGGCCATCTGTCCAGCATGATTCATTGTGGCCAGTGCAGCACAAATTCGGTTTGTGCCTGATTGGGTTCCTGACTGTTTTTTAAAACGGAACTGGCGTTAATTTGGGCGCCATGCAGTTCGACAATGGATTTCACCATCGCAAGGCCAAGACCGGCGCCTTCACTGTGGCGTTGTCGGGATGGATCGGCGCGGTAAAAACGTTCAAATAGACGCGGCAAGTGTTCAGCTGCGATGACAAGCCCTTGATTGATAACTCGAATGTCTACCTGAGTGATCTCAGAGGTCACCTTGATCCGGACAGTGCTGTGCGCAGCGGCGTGACGGATGGCGTTAGATAACAAGTTCGACAACGCGCGTTGCAGCATCAGCTTGTCAGCGTCGATGGTCAGCGCCGGACCTTCGTATTGCAGCTGGACATTTTTTTCATCGGCGATCACATCAAAAAACTCAAATAACTGCTGACACATCGACGCGAGATCCACCGGCTCCAGCTGCAATTTATGCAGGCCATGCTCAGTTTTCGCCAGCCACAGCATGTCGCTGACCATCCTGGCCAGTCGCTCCTGCTCCTCCAGATTGGAATACAACAATTCGCGGTATTCTTCGAGGCTGCGTTCTTTGCTGAGGCTGACCTGGGTCTGAGTGATCAGGTTACTGAGTGGCGTGCGCAGTTCATGGGCGATATCGGCAGAAAACTCTGACAAGCGGGCAAACCCTTGCTGCAGATTTTCAATCATCTGATTAAAACTCTGCACCAGCTCGGCCAGTTCCACTGGTACCTGACTGGGTTCCAGCCGCACATGTAAGCGTTCTGCGCTGATTTGACGGATGTCATTACTGAGGTGGCGCAGTGGTAATAAACCCTGGCGCACACCAAACCAGGCCGCCAGTAAAATCAGCGCGACTGCGGCGGCAATGGTTAACCATAAAGTCCAGCGCAGCAGATGCAGGTAATGCAGGTGAAATTCCATTTCCATCGCCACTGCAATGCGAAGGCCGTTGGGCCCCTGCAAAATGGCACCGCGATAGGTGTGTTCTGCTTGTTGCCAGCTGACTAAATCGGCTGGCGTGATTTGTTCCACCGCGCGGGTCAAGCGAAACAATGGCGTCAGATCGGCGCCGTCGGCACTAAGTGCTGGTTTTTCAGTGGCATCCAGCACCAGGTAATAGGTTTGATGATGACCGGTCAACACCTGATGCAGGCTGGCATGATGTTGCTGCGGGCCTAACGTCGGGTCCTGCAAGGTATGCAAGACCGAGTGGGCTACCGCCTGCAACTCTCCGGCATCCTGTTCGGCAAAATGCGCTTCAATTGAATTTTGTAGCATCGTTGCCAGCAGTGCGGCGCAAAGCAACACGGCCAGCGCGACAAATAGCAGTACCCGGCTGGCCATGGCTAAAGGCCGTGTTGGCGTTGATGTTTGCTGTTCAGCAGGCGTCGTCATCCGGCACCTCCAGCTTGTAGCCCATGCCACGCACCGTGTGAATGAGTTTCAGCACATGGTCGTCGTCGACTTTGCTGCGTAGCCGCCGCACAGCGACATCAATCACGTTGGTGTCAGAATCAAAGTTCATATCCCAGACCTGGCTGGCGATGAGGGTGCGGGGCAGCACTTCACCGGCACGGCGCAACATCAATTCCAGCAAAGCGAATTCTTTCGGCGTCAGATTGAGCTTTTTACCGGCCCGGCTGGCGCGGCGTTTCGCCACCTCGAGGACTAAATCTGCCGCCTGCAACCGGTCTGATTGCGGTGCGAGCTGACCACGTCGCAGCAAAGTGCGGGCTCTGGCCAGTAGTTCATTAAAGGCAAAAGGCTTGACCAGATAGTCGTCGGCACCAAGCTCCAATCCACGCACCCGGTCGTCAACCGTATCGAGAGCGCTCAGCAGTAAGACCGGTGTGTGGCGTTCGGCTTGTCGTAGGGCTTTGACGATGCGTAAACCATCGACGTCCGGCAGCATTACATCGAGAATAATCAGGTCAAAGTCTTCTGTCATCGCAAGGTGATGGCCATCAAGGCCATTGCGGCATAAGGTCGGATTAAACCCGGCTTCGATAAACCCCTGTTTCAGGTAATCACCGGTTTTCATTTCATCTTCGACGATCAATAAACGCATTGTGACTCTCTTCAGACAATGGCGGCGGCCACCAGATACAGCTCAGCATAACAGCTTAAGATGGCCTGATGCAGCCGACAACCAGATGACTGCCGGATGACAATGTTGTCATCTTGCCACTGCGATGAGAGGGATGGTCTCTGACGGAGCGCTTTACAGCGACGCTGCCGCACAGTAATTTAACTGCTCGTACCAGTAAAAGTGTGTCGGGCTTGCATGCAGGCCAACCTGGAGTCTGATGATGCAAACCAACGATTTACTGCCTTTTATCGCTTCGGTATTTCAGCAAATGCCGTTTAATCAGCTGTTGGGTTTGCGTGTGACTGCGTTTTCAGCGGAGCGCGCCGAAGTGCGGTTTCAGTGGAAATCTGATTTGGTAGGCAACCCGGTACAGCAGATTTTGCACGGTGGTGTCATTGCTTCTGTGCTCGACGTGGTCGGCGGCATCATGGCGGTGTCCAGTGCGCTGGTGCGGCTTGATATGACTGATCACAGCCAGCTCGCTGCCAAACTCGGCAAGATGAGCACCATCGACATCCGCACCGACTACCTGCGTCCAGGCCGTGGCGACGAGTTTATCGCCACAGCGCAGGTGATCCGCTCCGGTAATAAAGTGTGTGTCTGTCGGATGGAACTGCACAACAACGAAGGCCTGCACATAGCCCTCGGCACCGGGACATACTTAGTTGGGTAAAAACGGCAACAGGCAACCTGCGTTGCCTTTGCCTTTGCCTTTGCCTTTGCCTTTGCCTTCGCCTCTGGCGAAGGCTGGGGAGTGGTTTCGAGACGCCAAAAATTTGGCTTGCCGCCGACATCATGGCGAATCCGCGCTCCCACGCCATTTTATTGTTGCCCACAATAAACAGTCCGTTGCCCCGGCTTTGGTATCGGTGTGTTCTGACATCCGCTAAAATGCCTGCTTTGCCGGCCCGCCGTTTTATATCGGATAATTCAGCGCAGGGCGGGTGCAAGGCGAACCTCCGAATGTCACTGACACGCGAACAAAAAATCGGCGGCGCTTTTGCGGCGACCGCTTATACCCTCTGGGGCATAGCTCCTCTCTATTTCAAACAGATCGACGAAGTACCGGCACTGGAAATTCTGCTGCATCGGATTGTCTGGTCTTTCCTGTTACTGGCCATTGTGCTGACGCTGTTGCAGCAATGGCCGAAAGTGGCTGCAGTGTTAAGGCAACCCAAAATGGTGGCTGCGATGCTGGGAACCGCGTTGCTGCTGGCCGGCAACTGGGGATTGTTTATCTGGGCCGTCAACAATCAGCATATGCTCGACGCCAGTCTTGGTTATTACATCAATCCGCTGCTGAATGTGCTGCTGGGCATGGTATTTCTCGGCGAGCGGCTGCGGCCACTGCAGTGGACCGCGGTAGCGCTGGCGTTTGGTGGTGTGGTGTTGCAGTTGATCCATTTTGGCTCTTTGCCATGGATCGCCTTAGTGCTGGCCGGCAGTTTTGCGTTGTATGGCCTGTTCCGGAAAAAACTTGCGACCGATGCCATCAGCGGGCTGTTTATTGAATCGCTGCTGCTGCTGCCATTGGCGCTGTGTTATTGGTGGCAGTTTGCTGACAGTCCTTATGCCAATCTGGCGCAAAATCCACTCAGTCTGAATCTGTGGTTAGTGGCCGCCGGTGTGGTGACCACAGTGCCACTGCTGTGTTTTATCGCGGCGGCGAAACGGCTGCAGCTGTCAACGATGGGTTTTTTCCAGTACATAGGCCCGAGTTTTATGTTTGTCTTTGGCGTGTTTCTGTACAACGAGGCGTTGGATCCAAGCAAGCTGCTGACCTTTGGTTTTATCTGGGCCGCTTTAGGCCTGTATTCATTCGACGCCTGGCGGCATTTGCGCCGCCCGCGCTGAATGCTTAGAACCGGTTAATGCGGTAGGGCGTGACCGCTACCGCCGGCTTGTCCCCCCGGATGGTGGCCAGCAATATCTCCGCACTACAGGCCGCCCAGGTTAGCCCCAGATGCTGATGGCCGAAGTTGTAAAATACACCCGGGTGCTTCGGACAAGCGCCAAGCACCGGTAATGAATCCGGTAACGACGGCCGGTTACCCGCCCAGGGTTCAGCCTGCGGATCGGCAGCCGTTGGTTCGGCCAGCAGTTGATTGGCGTGGCGCAATAACACTTTGGCGCGGCGGTAATCCGGTTTGCTGTTGCGGCCGGCAAACTCGACAGTACCCGCCAGGCGAAGTCCCTGCAGCATTGGCGTCATAATGAACTTGCGTTCCAGCGAACTAACCGGGCATTGCAGCGGCCGGCTTTGTGTCATCAGATGATAACCACGTTCCGCTTCCAGCGGCACTTTCCAGCCCAGTTGCCGGCACAGCTGATGCGACCAGGCGCCGGCGCTAATCACCAGCTGTGGCGTGCGGATTTGCTGTGCCATTTGACCGCTGTAGCCAGCAGCCGTACCTTCGGCCAGATCTAACATATAGCCATCCGCGTGCGCTCTGATGCGGCGTACTTCATGTTGGCGAAACTCACCGCCAAGCGCCTGAAATTTGGCAAATAACCGCATGCATAGTGCATATGGATCAACCGTATGCGCCACATCGGGGAATTCGATCGCGCCTTGTACTTTGCGACTGAGGGTTGGCTCGCGGGCCATTAACGCGGCTTGTTCCAGCCAGCGCACTGACACACCAGCCTGCTGATATTGGCTGAAAGTCGCTGCCAGTTTTTTCAGGCTGACTTGTTCGGACACCAGTAGCGCGCCGCGATATTGCACCAGATCCTCGGCCTGCGTCACCGCCAGTAACCGTTGCCACGCTGGCAGTGCCTGCTGATTTAACGCACTGAGCGCTTGCTGCAATGCCTGTTGCCGGCCAGGTGCGACGTTGGCGACGAAGCGCAGCAACCACGGCAGCGCACGCAGCAAATAACCAGCGCGTAAGCGCAGCGGCCCGGTCGGATTTAATAACATGATGGGTAATTGTCGCAGTACGGCAAAAGATGCCAACGGGAACACCTGTTCCGTCGCAAAATGACCGGCATTGCCGCTGGAACAACCGGCAGCTGGCCCGTCTTTGTCGATGAGAGTAACCTGATAACCGGCTTGTTGCAGTTGTACTGCAGTCGCGAGGCCAACGACGCCTGCGCCTATCACACTGATGAGTTGCATCTGTTGTTCTGTCCCTCTTATTCCCAGAGTATATTTTGCTTGATTGATAAGATTGTATACAATATCCTAAAATCAAGTTCGAACGTCAATGCAATTTCAATTACAGGGGATGGGTCTATGCCCACTACAACTAACACAACAACTTCATCTACCCAGCGTAGCCCATTCAGCGTGAATTGGGCCGGGGTATTTCCGGCGATTTCAACGCAGTTTCATGCGGATGGCAGCATTAACTTTGCCGAAAATCAGCGGATGCTGGAGCAACTGATCGCCGATGGCATCGACGGGATCATCGCGCTTGGCACCATCGGCGAGAATGCTTCGCTCAGCGCCGCAGAAAAGCGTGAATTTCTGCAGCACACGGTGCGGACCGTCGCCGGCCGGATCCCGGTGATCGCCGGCTGTACAGAACATAGTGCCACAGATGCGGTGGTCTATGTGCAGGATGCGCAACAAATCGGCGTGGATGGCATTATGTTGTTGCCGGCCGTGGTCTATCGCGGCACCGATCGTGAAGTGCTGGTGCACTATCAGACCGTCGCGCGCGCGACAACTTTACCGATTATGATTTACAACAATCCGGTCAGTTATGGTGTTGATATCAACCTGCAGATGACGGCGATTCTGGCGGAAGAGCCGAACATTGTCGCGATTAAAGAATCGACCACTGATACACGTCGCATCACTGAGTTGCAAAGCCGCTTCGGTGACAGATTCGTGATTTTCTGTGGCGTCGACGATATTGCGCTGGAGTCGGTGCTGCTCGGTGCAACGGGCTGGATCTCCGGTTTGACCAACGTCTTCCCGCGCGAGTCTGTCACTTTGTTTGCGTTGGCCCGTGCCGGTTACTTAAAAGAAGCGCGCGAAATTTATCGCTGGTTTATGCCGTTGCTGCGCCTCGATACGATCCCGACGCTGGTGCAATGCATCAAATTCGCTGAGCAATTGGTCGGACGCGGCAGTGAGCAGGTGCGCTTGCCACGGCTGACGTTAATCGGTGATGAGCGCGCTTATGTGGAAAAAGTGCTGGCAGAGGCGCTCGCGAGCCGGCCGGATCTGAGCCATTATCAGCGTCTGCTGCAGCAATAATTCATCATCTGGCCGGCTGCGGTCAAACAGGAGCATACCGATGCTGAAAGGCACCTTTTTTTGTATCGACGCCCATACTTGCGGCAATCCGGTGCGGCTGGTCACCAGCGGCCATCCGCAGCTGAACGGCCAGACTATGAGTGAGAAACGGCTGGATTTTCTGGCCAGATTTGACTGGATCCGCCAGGCGCTAATGTTCGAGCCGCGTGGCCATGCCATGATGTCCGGCGCATTTTTATACCCGCCATGCAGCGCCAATGCCGATGCATCGGTGCTGTTTATCGAAACCAGTGGCTGTCTGCCGATGTGTGGGCACGGCACCATTGGCACTGTGACGGCAGCACTGGAAGCGGGGCTGCTGCAGCCTAAAGTGCCGGGTCAGCTGGTGCTGGATGTGCCGGCCGGGCAAGTGCAGGTCACTTTTCAACGTGACGGCGACAAGGTGACTTCGGTGAAGATCCGTAACGTCGCGTCTTTTCTTGCGATTAAAGATGGTGAGATTGAAGTGCCGGGCTTAGGCCAGATCCGCTTTGACGTGGCCTATGGCGGCAACTTCTATTTGATTGTCGAGCCACAGGCGAATTTCCCTGGTCTGGAGCATTGGACCGCCGCCGATGTGCTGCGTTATAGCCCGTTAGTACGCACTATCGCCAATCAGCATTATTCCTGTGTGCATCCGCTCGATGCCAGTATTCAGGGCATCAGCCATGTGCAATGGACCGGCAAACCGAAGACACCAGGCTCAGATGCCGCTAATGCGGTGTTCTATGGCGACGGGGCAATTGACCGTTCCCCTTGTGGCACCGGTACCAGCGCGCGGATGGCGCAACTGTATGCACGGGGCCAGCTGAAAGTCGGTGACCGTTTTGTCCATGAAAGCATTATCGGCAGCCAGTTCACCGGTGTGGTCGAGGCCGCAACTGAAGTGGCGGGTCTGCCGGCGATGATCCCGTCTATCGCCGGTTGGGCGCAGGTGTATGGCGCCAACCAGATCCGCGTTGATGATGCGGATCCTTATGCTTTTGGTTTTGAGGTACGTTAATGAATACTTTTACCCACATGCTGCGCGATCGCGATACGCCGTTTCATGCGCAGCACCTGATCGATGGGCGCTGGCAAGGTGAGGCTGATGTGGCATTTCACAGCTATGCACCGGCGCAGAATAGCGCACTGCCTTGGTATTTTCCGGAAGCTGGTCCGGCTGAATTAGCAGCGCTGACCGACAGCGCCGCGGCCGCCTTTAGTCAGTATCGTCACAGCAGCCGGGCGCAGCGGGCGGCGTTTTTACGCCAAATCGCGCTGGAAATTGAAGCGCTGGGAGCGGTATTAATTGACACGGTAATGGCGGAAACCGCCTTACCGCAGGCGCGGGTCGAAGGGGAACGCGGCCGCACCTGTGCGCAGTTGCGGCTGTTTGCCGCACTGCTGAATGAACCGGCAGACACTGTATATCAAAGTGCGCAACCGCAGCGCTTGCCGCTGCCGGGCCCGGAGCTACGGCTGGACGTTGTGCCGCTGGGGCCGGTGCTGGTGTTTGCCGCCAGTAATTTTCCACTGGCGTTTTCAGTGGCAGGTGGTGATACCGCCAGTGCATTGGCGGCGGGCTGCCCGGTCATTGTCAAAGCACATAATGCGCATCCGGCCACATCGGCACTGGTAGCGCAGGCGATTGATCGGGCGCGTCGTGACTGCGATTTGCCAGCTGGCGTGTTTCAGCTGGTATTTGCTCAGCAACATGCGTTTGCCGAGCAATTGTTACAACACCCGGTGGTCAAGGCAGTAGCCTTTACCGGTTCACAGCAACTGGGTTTGCATTTCCAACGGCTGATCCAACAGCGTGTTGTGCCGGTGCCTTTTTATGGCGAACTGGGTTCACAAAACCCGCTGTTTTTGTTGCCGGATCAGTTAGCGCAGCACGGCGATAGTTTCGCGGCCGCATTGGCGCAATCCGTGTTGCTCGGTAATGGGCAGTTCTGTACGCGGCCGGGCTTGGTCTTTGTGCCGGAACAGGCGGAAACCCCCGCGTTGTTGCAAACACTCGCAGCCAGTTTCAACGCGACTTCATCTGTCACGTTGCTGACGCCGAAAATTGCCGAGTCGTATCGGCATGGCTGTGCACTGTTAAAGGGCCTTGAAGGCGTCATGACTGTGGCGATGGGAAGTAGCGAAGTGGGCGAAGCGGGCTGTCAGGTATTACCGCGGCTGTTTGTCACGGACGTGGCGCTGTGGTCAGATTTACCACAGTTGCAGCAGGAGATTTTTGGCCCTGCAACTGTGTTAATCCGTTATCGCAGTCAGGCTGAGTTATTGACGATATTACCGAGCTTGCATGGTCAGCTGACGGCGACTGTCTATGGCACTGAACAGGATTTACGGACTCATGCGGCATTGGTGCAACAATTACCGGATCTGGCTGGCAGATTGATCTGCAATCAGATGCCGACCGGTGTCGAAGTCTGTGCGGCAATGCATCATGGCGGGCCATTTCCGGCCAGTACTGATCTGCGCTTTACTGCGGTTGGCACCGCAGCTTATCAGCGTTTTGTCCGACCTTTGTGCTGGCAGAATTTTGGCGCATAGCCTGCGTTGCTAAGTGTGAGCAAACCCAAATAAAAAGCCCCGCAATTGCGGGGCTTTTTCAAAGCAAAGCGCTAATTAGTTCTTAGCAGCGGCAGCTTTCTTTTCTTTCTCTTTAGCAATAACTGCTTCAGACACGTTCGCCGGGCATGGCGAGTAGTGAGAGAATTCCATAGAGAACTGACCACGACCAGAAGTCATAGTACGCAGTGTAGAGATATAACCGAACATCTCAGACAGCGGTACGTCGCCTTTGATCCGAACGCCAGTTACGCCAGCTTCTTGACCAGAGATCATGCCGCGACGACGGTTTAAGTCACCGATAACATCACCAACGTGGTCTTCTGGAGTGAACACGTCAACTTTCATGATTGGCTCTAACAGCTGAGCGCCAGCTTTAGGCATAGTTTGACGGAATGCGCCTTTTGCAGCGATTTCGAACGCGATGGCTGATGAGTCAACTGCGTGGAAACCACCGTCGAATACTTCAACTTCTACGTCTAACACTGGGAAGCCAGCCATAGTACCGGTTGACATCATGCTCTGGAAACCTTTCTCGATTGCAGGCATGAATTCTTTTGGTACGCTACCACCAACAACTGTTGATTTGAAAGTGAAGCCTGAGTTTTGCTCACCTGGACGAATGCGGTAGTCGATTTTACCGTATTGACCTGAACCACCAGATTGTTTCTTGTGCGTGTAGCTGTCTTCAACTTCACGAGTGATAGTTTCGCGGTAAGCAACCTGTGGTTGACCTACGACTAATTCAACACCGTAAGTACGTTTCAGGATGTCTACTTTGATATCTAAGTGCAGTTCACCCATGCCTTTGAGGATGGTTTCGCCTGAATCAACATCAGTTTCAACACGGAAAGTTGGATCTTCTGCAACCATCTTACCGATAGCGATACCCATTTTCTCAACTGAACCTTTGTCTTTTGGCGTGACAGAGATAGAGATAACTGGCTCTGGGAAGATCATTGGTTCTAAAGTACATTCTGCTTTAGGATCACACAGTGTGTGACCAGTTTGCGTGTTGTTCTTCAGACCTACTAACGCGATGATGTCACCGGCCTGAGCTGTAGTCAGGTCAGTACGGTCGTTCGCGTTCATCTCAACCATACGGCCGATACGCTCGGTTTTACCAGTGAATGAGTTCAGTAAGGTATCACCCTTGTTCAGAACACCAGAGTAAATACGGATAAAGGTCAGGGCGCCGAAACGGTCGTCCATGATTTTGAATGCCAGAGCGCGGAATGGCTCGTCTGCAGAAACGATAGCGTATTGGCCAGTTGGCGCGCCTTCTTCGTCAGTCAGTGGCTGTGGGTTTACTTCTGTTGGTGATGGCAGGTAATCAACAACTGCGTCTAACAGTAATTGCATACCTTTGTTTTTGAAGGCTGAACCACAGTAAGTTGGGAAGAATGCCAGTTCACGGGTACCTTTACGGATACAAGCTTTAACTTGTTCCACAGTTGGCATTTCGCCTTCCATGTACGCCATTAACAGGTCATCGTCCTGCTCAACAGCAGTTTCGATCAGCTGTTCACGGTACATAGCAACGTCATCCAGCATGTCAGCCGGGATATCAGTTACTTTGTAGTTTTCTGGCAGACCAGAGTCATCCCATACGTAAGCTTTTTCAGACAGCAGGTCAACCACACCAACGAAGGTATCTTCGCGGCCGATTGGCAGAGTCATGATTAATGGCTGTGCGCCCAGAACGTTTTTAACTTGCTCTGTTACGCGGATGAAGTCAGCACCGATACGGTCTAACTTGTTAACGAAGATCAGACGCGATACTTTCGCATCGTTGGCATAACGCCAGTTGGTTTCTGACTGAGGTTCAACACCGCCAGAACCACAGAATACACCGATACCACCATCCAGAACTTTCAGAGAACGGTAAACTTCAACGGTGAAGTCAACGTGACCCGGGGTATCGATAACGTTGAAACGGAAACCTTTCCAGAAACAGGTTACAGCGGCTGACTGGATTGTAATACCGCGCTCAGCTTCCTGAACCATGAAGTCGGTGGTAGATTCACCTTCGTGAACTTCACCTATCTTATGGATTTTACCGGTCAGTTTCAGGATACGTTCGGTAGTAGTGGTTTTGCCGGCATCAACGTGGGCGAAGATACCAATGTTTCTGTATAACGATAAATCTGCTGACATAGTCATCTCGATAAGCTAGGGTTTGAAAATAGGGCGACAATATACAGGAAAAGATCCGGTTTTGCCCGAAAAAAAAGCAGCGACCGTGTCGGATTCACAGATCTGTCGCAATTTACTGGCTGCACTGGTCAATATTTGGCAGTGCAGCCGTCTGAATGTGTTTTTGCTGCGACGCAGAATCGTCACATCAGCCCGCCTGCTGCAAACTCGCAACGATATTTTTCACTTCCTCAGCTGCGCCGAGAATATGCTGTTGCAGCAGGGAGCAGGCTGCGTCCACCTTGCCTTCCCGGCAATATTTTAGCAGGTCGCTATGTTCAGGATCTGCTTTTTGTACACCGCCTGCCAGCATCAGATGCACACGGATATAACGATCCGCAGTAGTCAGCAGTTGCTGCACCAGCTCAAAACTGAGCGGCCGGCCGGCAGCCCGGTACAAGGTCAAATGGAACTGGGTATTCAGCACGCTCCAGCAGCCGGAACTGTCTTGCTGCTGATAAGCGCTGGACATTTGCTGGCGCAACGATTCGGCGTCTGTCAGGTCCTGTGCAGTCAATAACGGAATAGCGCGGCGCAACAAATCCGTTTCCAGCATTGCGCGCAGCTCAAACAGTTCACAGACCTGGTCAGCCGACAAACGCGTAGCAGTTGCGCCTTTATGCGCTTCAAATTCAACCAATCCTTCAGCTTCAAGCTGCAATAAGGCTTCCCGGATCGGAATGCGGCTGACGTTCAGCTCTTCGGCTAGGGCGGCCTGGCGCAGCGGTGCACCGCCTTTGATTTCACCGGACAGAATTTTCTGCCGGATCACTTCCGCGACAACTTGGGTACGGGTTTTGTATTCGATACTCATCAGGGATCCGCTGTTTTTGGCTGGAACACAAAAAAATACAGTATACCAAGCAGATACGGTTTGGCGTCTATCAGTTTTCATCTGCCGGCGGCAGATTGTCTGCTGTGCTGCGGCGAACGGCAACTTTATGGCACAATCAGCACTGACCATACAGCTTTGCGGGATCAGGCAGATGAAATTATATATCGCAGTTGACATATCCGATGATGACGTGACTTTACAGGAAGTGACAGAACAATGCGGCTATGACCTGAAACACCCGGCAGTACACGATATCAGCGCACCTGAATTGGCACAGTACCACGGTGAAGACTGTCTGGTGCTGCGTTTACATCTGCAGCAGCCAATAGACGCTGTGCAACTGCTGGAAGAAGCGCAAGTGCTGATCTCGCATCCGTCGGTCGCAGCGGTACGCAAATTGTGGCTGGAGGCCTGATCAGGCCTGAGCATACAATTCACGATAACCGAGCCAACGCCGGATCAGTGCTTCGCTGCCGCGTGGATCTTGTTGCCATAGCTGCTTCGCTGCCTGTTGTGCTGCCGGAATAAAGTCTTGATCCCGGCTTAAATCAGCGATGCGATAACTAACCAGACCGGTCTGACGGGTACCGAGTAACTCACCGGGACCACGAATTTCTAAATCACGCTGCGCGATGACAAAACCGTCATTGCTGTCTCTGAGCACACTGAGGCGCGCTTGTGCAGTCGGCGATAACGGCGCGTGAAACAACAGCACACAATGCGATGCTGCGCTGCCCCGGCCGACCCGGCCCCTGAGCTGATGTAGCTGCGCCAGACCCAGCCGTTCCGGATTTTCAATGATCATCAGGCTGGCATTGGGGACATCGACGCCCACTTCGATCACGGTCGTGGCTACCAACAGTTGTAATTCGTTGCGTGCAAAGGCTTGCATCACCGCTTGTTTTTCGCTGCTTTTTAATCGGCCATGGACTAAACCAATCTTGAGTTCCGGCAGGGCGGCAGTCAGTTCGGTGGCGGTGATCTCAGCGGCCTGACATTGCAATGCATCGGATTCGTCGATCAGGGTACAGACCCAATAGGCTTGCCGGCCTTGTTCCAGTACGACTTGCTTGACCCGGCTGACCACTTCAGCACGGCGCGTATCCGGCACGGCGACTGTAGTGACCGGTGTGCGGCCCGGCGGCAGTTCGTCGATGACCGAGGTATCCAAATCGGCGTAGGCGGTCATCGCCAGCGTGCGTGGGATGGGCGTTGCGGTCATTACCAGCTGATGGGGTGCAAACCCCTGTACAGCACCTTTGGCGCGCAATTCAAGCCGCTGATGCACGCCAAAGCGATGTTGCTCATCGATGATAGCAAGTGCTAAGGCGGCAAACTGGACCTGTTGCTGAAATAACGCATGAGTACCAATCACCAGCTGCGCACTGCCATCGGCAATGGCCGCCAGTTCAGCGTCACGGGCCTTGCCTTTACTTTTACCGCCAAGCCAGGCGATTTGGATACCCAGTGGCTCCAGCCAGCGCCGGAAAGTGACGGCATGTTGTTCTGCCAACAGTTCGGTCGGCGCCATCAAGGCGACCTGGAAGCCGGCATGGATCACCGGCAAGGCGGATAAGGCCGCGACCAGCGTCTTGCCGGAACCTACATCACCTTGCACCAGTCGCAGCATAGGTTCAGTTTTAGCTAAATCGCGCTGAATATCGGCCAGGACCCGCTGTTGTGCGCCGGTGGGGCTGAATGGCAAACTGGCGAGTAATTGCGGCGTAAAGTGTGGATCTGCGCCAATAGCGCGGGCAGCTTGACCGCGCGACTGACTTCGTATCTGCAACATGCTGAGTTGCTGCGCGACCAGCTCTTCGAAAATCAGTCGTTGTTGTGCCGGATGCTGACCCAGCTCGAGGAGTTGCAACGAGGCATCCGGTGGCGGCCGGTGCAGGTAGAACAAAGCATCGCTGAGGCTCCAGGCTTGCCAGTGGCCAGCTTGCAGACTTTGCATGGCAAACAACGGCGCCAGATATTCTTCCGGCGCCGCGCGACGTAGTTCGACTAAGGCCTGTTCTGTCAGCGTGCGCCAGCTGCCCTGTTTTAGTCCTTCCGTGGTCGGGTACACCGGCGTTAGTGTTTCTGCAAGCTCAGGACCTGCATCATCTTTCATTACTTTGTATTCAGGATGTAGCATCTCGACGCCGCGCATGCCGCGTTTAATTTCGCCGAAGCAGCGCAATAGCACACCGGGCTCGACGGCATTTTTTTGCGCCGCGCTGAAGTGGAAAAACCGCAGCGTAATCGAACCACTACCGTCGCGCAGGACCACGACCCAACTGCGCCTTTTACCAAAGGTGATCTCACTGCTTTGCACCACGCCTTGCACGCTGACCTGTTGCGCCGGCCAGGTGTCCGCGATCGGACAGACGCGGGTGCGGTCTTCATACCGTAATGGCAGGTGGAACAAAATGTCCTGTACTGAATGCAGGCCCAGTTTTTCCAGCAAAGCAGCAGTTTTTGCACCCACACCTTTGAGGTGCACGATGGCAAGATTCGCGAGGGAGGTCCGGCTCAAATTCAGTCAGGTCCGCAGACAGTCATATGCCGCATCATAACGGAAAACCGGCAGGTTTTGCTGCGCATCAGGTGGTCTTCAATAAAAATGGGTTTTTTTCGCGTCGACCATTTTCTGCAATTCGGCGGTAAGCACCGGCCACAGGTCACGATGCGGACTGAGCCGAGACATGGCGAGATAGCTCTGCTGGCTGGGATCTGATGGCAATTGCCAGTCGTTTAATTTAAGCGTTTTAAAGCGCGGATTTTTCTGCAGTTCAAGCGCGGTGTAGTGCAAGGGTCCGGCGTACAATTCGGCCTGTTGGTATAGCAGCAGTGCCAGCGCGCTTTCCAGATCTTTCCCCCAGACCACCCGCATATGCAGCTCCTGCAATAGCTTCAGGAATGAGGGCGGGTACACTCGGTCCTTTGTCAGCACGACGATCCGGCCGCGCAGATCTTGCTGATTTTGCAGCTGCGGGCTGTGTGGCGCGACAAAAAAACTGGTCATCCGCACTTCATCAAATGGCGCCATCAAATACACAGCATTGCGCGTTTCGGTGAACACCAGCCCCATCATCAAATCAGTTTTGCCTTGTTCCAGTAACTTCAGACAACGGCTGCTTGGCGTGGGAGGGCTGAACGTCAGGGTAAAACCGCTGGCAGTGGCCAGTTCCTGCATCATATCGACCATAGGCCCTGTCGGCTGTTGACCGGGTAAATAGCTGTGGCGGGGCGGCAGATGGTGCAGGCACCATTGCAAGGTCGGTTTGGCGCGATCTGCGGCTAAAGCTACGTCATCGGCTGCGCGGACTGGCAAGCTGCTCCACAGCAACAAAAGCGCAATTAAGCCGAACCTTGCCGACATCTGCAACTCCCTGCGACCAGAGGCCTGCCCTTAGTTACCAACCAATATAGATAAATCGGTTTGAGCTGCATCCGGTGCATATAAGCGACTGACAGTTCCATCTGCCATCATCTCTGCAATTGTGCGTTCAATCACACCAGCCAGCTTTGCGTGACGGCTGTACCGCGAAAATCCGATATAAATAAACTGCGGTGTCGCTGTTTTCAGCATCAGCGGGGCGCGTTTAAACTTCAGATGTAATCTCGGTGTGTTGTATAGATAATCCAGCGAACTGAAACGCGGCACTATCAGACCATCCACCCGGCCTTTGGCTAACACATCAAAGCCTGCAGCGATGCTGGCGACTTCCACTTGGCGATGCGGCCCCAGATGACGGATCAGCGTCACCAGATCCGGATGATAGGCGTAGTTTCGCACAGTCGCCAGCGTCAGATGTTCAAGTTGACTGAGCTGATTGATGGTGCGTGGATCATCGCCGCGCTGGTACAACGACTCCGGGACGCGTTCGCTATAGGGAAACATCTGCATCAGTGCCTCGCGTTCCGGCGTTTTGTTCAGATTAGTCATCAGATCGGCTTCGCCGCTGGCCATTTGGCGGAAACAGCGGGCGACCGGCGTGCGCGGGCTAAATTCGATAGTAAACCCGGCGCGGCGCGCCAGTTCTTGCATCAGATCAACAGAAGCGCCGACCGGACGATCAGGGCGCTGGAATTCGTGAAAGCGCGGGAAATGGTCCAAACACCAGTACAACACCGGTTTGTCATCTGCTGCTTGCACAGCAGATGATAGCAGGACCGCGATAAAGCCCAGTGGCTGGCGCAGCCAGCGGTACAGACTGCTTAATTGGTTGATGGCAGCTCCATCACACCGTCAATTTCAATCTGAGCTGCGCGTGGCAGGGCGCTGACTTGCACTGCCGCACGCGCCGGATAAGGCTGGCTATAGTATTGCGCCATGATTTCGTTGACGGTGGCGAACTTGCTGAGGTCGGTCAGAAAGATATTCACCTTCACCATATCGTTGATGCTGCCGCCGGCGGCTTCACAGACCGCAGCCAAATTTTTAAATACCTGATGCGCCTGTTCGGCAAAATCTTCCGACACCAGCTGCATCGTCGCAGGCACCAGCGGAATTTGACCGCTCAGATAGACCGTCGTACCAATCTTGACCGCCTGAGAATAAGTGCCGATAGCGGCAGGGGCCTCGGCAGTGCTGATAATGACTTTAGACATGGTAGCTACTTCCTTCTGTATACTTTAATCACATCCGGCGTGACCCGGATCTTACGCATGACATTGGCCAGATGAATGCGATCCCGTACCGATAAGGTGATTTTAATCACGTAATCGCCGGAGTCGCGATCGTCGGTCGCTAAATCCTGAATATTGGAGTCCTGCGACGCAATCACTGTGGTCAGTTTGGCCAGCATGCCTTGTTTGTTGACGATAAACACGCGGATATCGACCAGGAATTGTTTATCACCGGTTTTGTCCCATTTCACCGGGAAATATTTGCCCGGCTCTTTTTCCCAGCCGCGGATATTACGACACTCGGCACGGTGTACGTTCAGGCCCTTGCCGGGAGAGGCACTGGCGGCAATAGGGTCACCAGGAATAGGCCGGCAGCATTTGGCAAAGGTCGTCAACAAGCCTTCCGAGCCGACAATGACGGCTTTGACTTTAGCCGGCAGGCTGCCATCAGTGGGCGTTTGTGCGACGCTACTGACTTCATCAAATTCGCCGAGCAAACGGCGCGCCACGGCGATGGGGAGCTGATTGCCGAGACCTATATCCGCATATAACTCGTCGAGGGTTTTTTTCGTCGTATGGGCCAGTACCCGATCGACTCGCTCCGGCGCAATGGTTTCAATTTTTACTTCACCCAGAGCCGATCCGAGCAGGCGTTTACCCAGCGCAACAGCTTCGCTTTGTTGCTGTTTTTTCAGGAAATTACGGATGCCCATAATGGCACGGCTGGTCACGACATAATTCAGCCAGCTGGCATTGGGTTTGCCGCCCGGGCTGGTGATGATCTCAACCGTCTGGCCGGTTTCCAGCGCTTTGGTCAGCGGGTAAGGTTTGCGGTCGACGCGCACACCGACGCAGCGGTTACCAATATCGGTATGTACCGCATAGGCAAAATCGACGGCGTTGGCACCAATCGGCAATTCGACAATTTTGCCTTTGGGCGTAAAGACATACAGCTCATCCGGGTACAGTTCTGTTTTGACGTTTTCAACAAAATCGTAGCTGTTACCGGCGCTTTGCTGAATTTCCAGCAAGCTTTGCATCCAGCGGCGCGCGCGGATCTGGGCTGCACTGTCGCCTTGTTCGCCAGACTTTTTGTATTTCCAGTGTGCGGCGATGCCGTTGTCGGCCATCTCGTCCATATCGCGGGTGCGCATCTGGATCTCGACCGGAATGCCATGCGGGCCCACCAGCGAGGTATGTAATGACTGGTAACCGTTTTGTTTCGGGATAGCGATGTAATCTTTAAAGCGGATCTCAATCGGTTTGTACAGGTTGTGCACGACACCCAGCACGCGATAACAGGAATCGACGCTGTCTACGATGACGCGAAAGCCATAAATGTCCATCACATCGTTGAACATCAGTTCTTTACTTTTCATCTTGCGATAGATGCTGTACAGGTGTTTTTCGCGGCCTGTGACGTCAGCACTGATGCCGGCGTCGCGTATGCGGGCAGAGATTTCACTTTGAATTTTATCGATGATTTCGCTGCGGTTGCCGCGAGCCTGTTTGACTGCAGTTTCCAGTGCGCGGTAACGCATTGGATACAAGGCGCGAAAACCCCAGTCTTCCAGTTCATTTTTGATGTTGTGAATACCGAGCCGATTGGCGATGGGCGCGTAGAGTTCCAGCGTTTCGCGGGCGATACGGCGGCGTTTCTCTGGTTTTAACGCGCCGATAGTGCGCATATTGTGTGTGCGATCGGCCAGTTTGATCAGGATCACCCGAATATCCTGCGTCATCGCCAGAAACATTTTCTGCAGGTTGGTGACTTCGAACTCTTTGATATCTTTAAATTTTACTTTATCGAGTTTCGATACACCCTGTACCAGTTCGGCCACAGTGGCGCCAAAACGCTGGTGCAGATCATCATAGTTGTATTCGGTATCTTCGATCACGTCATGGCAGAGGGCGGCCATCAGCGTTTCGTGGTCCATCCGCATGTCAGCCAAAATGCTGGTTACGGCTACCGGGTGGGTAATATAAGGTTCACCACTAGAGCGGAACTGCGGGGCGTGGGCATCGCGCGCAAGCATGTAGGCCTGTTGCACCAGGGCAACCTGCTCAGGCGGCAAGTACGCACTGATCTGTTGTTTCAGACCTTCAAATAGATACACAGTGATGAGACTCCGGATCCAGATATCAGGGCAATATCTGCTTACAAGCTCAAATATACGTGGATTTTAAAGGCTTGCCAACGGGAGGCCCCGTTGGCATTCGGCTTTAGATCAGCAGAACTTAGTGATCTGAACCGATGATGGCAGCAACAGCAGCCATTTCTGAAGCTTCTTGTTGCAGTTGATCGCGACGTTCCTGTTGGTCCAGGATGTCGGCAGTGACCAGGCCTTTTTCGATTTCGCGCAACGCGACTACGGTGCATTTGTCGTTTTCGATGTCGACCATTGCTTCTTTGCCTTCTACCGAGAGCTGACGTGCGCGGCGTGAAGCGACCAGGATCAGGTCAAAACGATTACCAATTTTATTTACTGCATCTTCGACTGTTACGCGCGCCATTTTGCACTCCGGGATAAGACTGATTCGTTCAAAGCCGGTTAGTGTACGCTATTTTGCCGATGTAGCCAACAGGCTGGCAAACAAGGCCGGTTGCTTCTGTTGTTGCTTGGCGAGTGTCAGGCGCTGGCTGAGGACCACAGCGGCAAACTGCTGCAGACACTGCTGAAAGTCATCATTGATTAAAACATAATCATATTCAGTGACATGGCTGATCTCGCTTTGGGCTTGTGCCATCCGTTTTGCGATGATTTCCGCGCTGTCGGTGCCGCGGTTATTCAGGCGCTTTTCCAGTTCCGCCACGCTTGGCGGCAGAATAAATACCGATAACACGCCTGGTACTTGTGGCCGGATTTGCTGCGCACCCTGCCAGTCGATGTCAAGAAACACATCACGGCCTTTGGCGAGCTCCATTTCGATCGCATGGCGCGACGTGCCATAAAAATTACCGAACACTTCAGCCCACTCCAAAAAAACACCTTCGGCAATCAGCTGTTTGAACTGTTCAACACTGACAAAATGATAATGCACACCATCGGTTTCGCCCGGCCGCGGGGCTCGGGTCGTGTGCGATACACTTAACTGCATATCGGTATGTTGTGCCAGTAAGGCATTGATCAGGCTGGATTTGCCAGCACCGCTTGGCGCAGACAGAATAAACAGGTTGCCGGGTAAGTGTTGCATGCGGGAATTCTCTGAAAAGGTGCTCTGCCAACAAAAACCGCAGTGTACGCAGAACTGCCGCCTGCTGCAATTGCTGCACAGAGCGGCGACAGTAATGCCAGCGCCGGTTTAACCGGCTTTTTTGGCAGTGGCTTTGACTGAGAGCGTTAGCTCGAACTTAGCCATCGGTTCGTCGCCGTGCAGCGAAGGGCAGGTCACTGTGATGCTGACCGTTTTATTGATGCGCTGTCCGGTAGCAATGGATTCGTCCATCATGGCGTCGATAAGTGCGCCGTCATTGCTGCGGAACCAGACTTCAGCTTCCGGCCGTTTTAAAAATTCGCCTTTGACATCTTTAAAGGCAAAATTGGCATTGATACCGCGTTCACGCGCTTTACTGAACACCAGAAAAGCACCGGCTAAATCCGCGCCAATTGCCAAAGCGCCAAAATAGATACTGCCCAGATGGTTTTTGGTGCGCCAGGTGTGCGGCATGCTGACCGCCAGATGGTTATCCGACATCTCGCGGATCTTCGGGCTGCAAAAACCGATCAGCGGGATATACCGCAGTCCGAACCAGAACAGCATGCGCTGGGCTTGTTTAATAGTGACTTTCATCACAACTCCGCAAAGAAAAAAACCGGTCCACAGCATATCCGACTGCTACTGGTCAGACAAGTCATGGTCTTTACCTGCCAGTGACTGATTCGACATATTGTTGCTCAAATTGCTGCTGCGCTTGCTGGCGTTGCTCGACACATTGACGGATCCGCGCGGTCTGGCGCACGCCGTAACAATAAAATGGCGGCTGATAAAACTGTAACCAAGCAGTCAGTTTGGCACCCTGATACGGCGCTTTCACCTGGATCTCAGAGATTTGCAGTCCGGGCGCAGCTGGATTTTTTGCCGCTGCGAGCCTGTGGGGCGTGGGCGGGCGTCGGGCAGACTGTCGGCGTGCCTGCTGCCGGGCCGATGGCGGTGTTTTTTCGGTGGGTTGCTGGCAATGATAATGTAACTGCAGTTCCAGCTGGGCCTGCTGGCCTTTGATTTTCAGCTCTTGTTTCAGCCGATAACCACGGCGTTGCAGATCACGATTTTGCTCCAGCGCCAGCTGGAGCTGCGCGCACTGAGCGACATTAAATTGTTCAACCTGCGCCATGGCAGGCGCTGCAGCCAGTAGGGCGACAGCAAAAAAATGGAAGTTCGGCGTCATCACTGTGTCCTTGTGAGCAGGCGGGCACTCCATGCGCCCGGCAGTTCGCTGCGGATCCGCTGATCCGCAGAAACCATAGAATAGTTAATTAACTGTTAATTTACAGCGGGAGGCAACACAATTTCTAATGCCTGCAGTTGTTGGTCCAGCTCTTCCAGACTGGCCTGTTGCAGCGATAAGCCGGTTTGTTCGGTAGCCTGAGCAGGCTGCATCGGCAACAAAGGTGGGGCGGTTTTGAGGTGCGCCAGGCTGATGCTGGCAGTCAGATATAGCTGCAACTGGCGTGATAACAGCGATTGCGGCTGATGACCGGCGTTTGGGTCCAGCCACATTCGTACCGGTTTTTGCAGTTGTTGTAACAGCTTCTGATAGCGCAGCAGTGTGCCGGCATCGATCCGATCATCCAGTCCGCCGGCCCATAAATATAGCGGGCGCTGGATCTGTGCGGCCTGTGCCAGCGGCGCTTCACTGCTCATTTGTTGCTGCCATGCCGGGTCTTGCCAGCGCACCCCAAAGTCATTGAGTTCAAGGCTGAGCGGGCGTTGTTGTGGGGGCGTAGCGGCTTGCGGCACATAGCGCTGCAGCGTTGCTGCCAGATCTACCGGTGCCGCCAGCGCCAGAGCAAAGCGAAAACGTTGCGGTTCTGAGCTGAGGCCCTGCAGCGCCAGATAAGCGCCAAATGAATGGCCGATCATCGCTTGTTGCTGCGCATCGCCGATACCGTGCTTGATCAGCCAGTCCAGTCCGCTGATGACATCCTGCAATGCCGGATTATGCTGACCAAAATCGCCGCGTGCCAGTGTGATAAAACGTCGGCCAAACCCGGTGGAACTGCGGTAATTTGGTTGCAGCACAATAAAACCACGATTCACCAACAATTGCACCAGCACGTTGTATTCGGGTTTGCTCTGTTCAAATGGACCGCCATGCGGCAAGGCGATGATCGGCGACTGCGCCAGCGGCCGGCCCGGCGGCAAATAAACATAACCTGGGATCGCTTCCCCATCGCTGGATATCCAAACCAGCAACTGCGCCGGTACCCCGGGCTTTTCCTGGCGCCGTGGTGTCAGTTGTAGCGGCTGTGCCTGCAGCAGTTGGCCTTGCGGGCTGATTTGCACCCGCCAGTGTTGTTGCTGCTGACGGTCACTGAAGCTGAAGCTGGCCAGCAAAATCCGGTTTTGTCCGGCCAGTTGCAGCTGCATGGAGCCGGTCGGCGCCAGTGCCTGCACCTTTGGCAGTAGTTGCTGCCAGGCCGTTGTATGACCATACCAGCGCAGCTGATCGGTCAGCCTGGCGCTGGCCAGCAAGTCGCCGCCGGCGCTGAACAGCACATCGCTGAGATCAGGCTGGCGCGCAGCGGGATTGGCTTCCGGCGCGGTTAGCCAAACGGCACTGCCAGCAGTACTCAGTTGCAATAAACTCAGCCCGTCACGCTGTTGATCACTAAGCAGCCACCAGTGGCCGTTATCGTGTTGCCGGGCCAACGGCACGCAGCGGGCGGGTGCCGGGCACAATAACAACGGTTGAAACTGCCGATTGGCGGCCGGTTTGAGTTGTATTTCGGTATCAAAGCGGTTGCCACTGAACTGCAGCAGCAGCTCGGGTTTGGCCTCAGTGCTGAGCCACAACTGTTGCAGCGGCTGTGTTTGTTGGTGCAGCAGCCGCGCTGTGCTTTGTGCATTGACCAGCCAGTACTGGTAGTCAACAGCAGCATGGGCGTCACGCTGCCACTGCAGAATACCGCCGTGGCTACTGAGTTGTAATAACGAGACGGCTGATTTGCCCGGTAATTGTTTCGAACCGGGCAGGGCAAAACCCGGTTGCCAGATGGTCCGCAGTGCTTTGCGGTTCAGATCCAGATACTGCAGCAGATCGGTGGCGCCGAGCCACACGCCTTGTTGGTCCTGGCTGAATACCATCGATGGCGGCGGTGGTTGGCGCTGTTTTAGCAGCACCTGTTCTTCGCCGTCGCCACGGCTGCGACATAACCAGTAACTAAAGCCCTGCTGGCGCCAATACAACAGCCATTGGCCGTCCGGCGACAGCAGCGGTTTAGTTAAGCGGGGATCACTGAATTGCTCATGCTGAAAAAAATACGCCAGCGGATAGACCGGCAGCGCCTGTTGTTGCTCGGTTTGTTGTCTCAATAAACCGAGATCGGCAGAGGTTGTGCGGGGCAGTGGAGGCAATTCTTGCGTCAACAATTGGTCAGCCCACAGCGCTGTTGCCGGCAGCGTGCAGGCAGAAAACACCAAGCACCACAAACCGCAGCGCCGCAACACGCGTAGCGCCCGGCTAATGGATGTCGAATGCATGAGCATCCGGCCAATAGCGCAGCTCGGCTTCCAGGCACAGCCGTTGGCCGTCATACAGATGATGTAAGACGTCTGAGATCTGGCATAACTGCAATAATGAGCCCGGATACACCGGTTTGCGAAAGCGTAAGGTCAGGCTTTGCAGCGGTTGTGGCAGAGCCTGACATAGCAACGCCGCGCTCGCCATGCCATGTAAAATCGGTTGGCGTTGGCCAAATAACCGTGCGGACCAGTGCCATAAATGGATCGGATTAAAATCACCGGACAAGCGGGCATAACGGCGTGCCGCATCCGGTTGGGTCTGGATCTGTGCCTGCACTCTGTGGTGCTGCTCTTCCGGTACAGCTGCCGTTATTACGGCAGGCGCAGCGCTGCGGGGATTTTTTTTTAACAGATAGCCGCTACTGGCGCGGAGAACCTGTTGCCCTTGTTGCCACAGCTGTTGTTCCACGCGTAAATACAGGCCTTTTTCATTATTCTCTGTGTGTAGCGCTGTATCGATTCGCACAGGACCGTTGCCGCACAGCATTTGCGGGGGTTGTGCCTGTAGCGCCTCCAGATAGTTGTCTGTATGGATCAACCCGGCGACACGCAGCCCTTGGCATTGCAACATACTGGCAAGCTGCGCCCGTTGTAGCAGTGGGTAATAAAAACATAAGGGGACCGCTTCAGGCGCAAAGGCGAAATGCTGCTGGTAGGCACTGATGGCGGCCGCTGCAGGTGCAGGGAGCTGATGGCGGAACTGCAGTCTGTTGGCGCCAAAATCACGTTGCGGACGCAACAGACTGAAGCCAGCCCGGCACAATAAAGGCCATAAAGGACCTTGTAGCGGCTGCAGCCTGACAGTGTTTTCCTGCATCACATCCCCAAAAATATCTTACAGTAAAGCGAGCTTATCAGAGCGTAGCCGGAGCGCCCAGCCGAGCCCATGATGATTTGCTTACAATTCAGCGACAGACAACTGGTCGCTTTTAGATTGTGATGGTTGCGTATTGTTATGACACAGGATCAGCAATGTTCAGAACTAGGTTCAGCACTTTATTCAGAAATAGCGGCGGGGAGCTGCGTAACGGCTGGTGGATCGCGCTGTTCTTCCTGTTGCTGGCTGCTGGCGTTTTTCCGCTGATCATGCTCAGCAGCAGTTTGGGCTTCGAACTGGCGCCCTGGATGCAGGCGTTGCTCGTGTTGTTGGTATCGCTGTTGTGCCAGCGTTTGCGCGGTAAACCGCAAGCGCAGTTGCTTGGCGCGCTGAATCGGCAATGGCTGCGACAGCTGGCGGCTGGTGTGTTGCTGGGGGCTGGACTGATGGCATTGCCGGCGTTGTTGTTAACGCTGACCGGTCAGCTCAGCTGGCAATGGCATGGTTTGGGTCAGACCGCATTGTTGGCAGCCTTACTGTTGTTTGTCGGTGTGGCGGTGACTGAAGAGCTGACCTTTCGCGGCTTTATGTTTCAGCGTCTGATCGACGGCATCGGTAGCTGGCCGGCGCAACTGGTCATGTCGGCTTATTTTGTGCTGAACCATGCCTCTGCGTTGAAGCAAGGCGACAGCTGGCATTATCTGGCGATGCTGAATATTTTCATCGCGTCGCTGATGTTTGGTTTGGCGTATCTGCGCACCCGCAGCCTGGCGCTGCCAATTGGCCTGCATTTTATGGCGAATTTTACCCAAGGGACGTTATTTGGCTTTGGCGTGTCGGGTTCAGCCGAACAGGGCATGCTCAGCCCGGTCATTGCTGCAGGTTGCCCGGACTGGCTTAGTGGTGGCAGTTTTGGTCTGGAAGCCAGCGTCCCGGGCTTAATCACGGTGATTTTGTTCACCGTGTTGTTATGGCGCTGGCGTGGCAGCGCAGCAACCTGAAGCGGGGCTGTTATTTTTTCGCTGCAGGAATGCCGGTGAACTGCGCCGACACTAATTGCCAGCGGTTTTGCTGCAGCGCGCTGACAAACTGCACGCGCATGCTACGGCTATGTGGGGTACCGGCAAAATTGTAAGTCAATTTGCCGGTACTGATCACCAGCGCTTCGCCATACACTCGGCTGGTCAATTCAGATAATACCGGCGTGACTGGCGGTGCTTTGGCCTTGGCTGCGGCCGGATAAAAGCTGATCACTTTGTCTCTGGCATCGACTTCACCAACCGGTGAAATTTCCTGATAGTCCGGTGCCAGAATTTGTTGTAGCAACGCCTGATCAAAACCAGAGGTGGCGCGGACATAGTCCTGCGCCAGTTGCGCGGCGCTGGTCTCGGCTGCAGGGGTTGCCGCTTGTGTCGGGGGGATGGTGCAAGCCATCAGTGCAACGGACAGCCATAAGCTCTGGCGGATTGGCGCGGAAAAAGGATTGAGAAACAATGACATCTAAAACTCCTTGTTGAGGGTATTGGACAAAGTTCCCAGATCCTGCACGCGTGAATATGCCTTGACCAGCACGAAAACGTTACCGGATATGCCGGTTGTTACAGGTTGCCGACAGCCCTGTTTCAGACTCGGTTTATAGCGCCAGTTTGACGGCGATCAGCGACAACATCAGCGCCACACTGCCATCAAACAGCCGCCAGCGCAGCGGTGAGCTCAGCAATAATTTTAATTTTGGCGCAAAGCCGGTCAGCGCGCTGAACCAGCAAAATGATGCCAGGCAGGCCCCAACAGTGAACCAAAATGGTGACGGCTGTGCATTACCAAGACTGCCCAGCAACACCACAGTATCCAGATAAACGTGCGGATTCAGCAAGGTGATAGCCAGCGCTGTCAGTGCGGTTTTTCCGGTCGACTGCAATTGCACCTGCACATCGGTCTGCAAGCCGGAATTGCCTTGCCAGGCACGCTTCGCCGCGCCATAAGCCAGATATAACAGCAATAACACGCCGGCGACGGTCAGCAACGGCACCAGTGGCGGGATCCACTGTTGTAGCGTGGCGATACTGCTGACACCCGCAACTATCAATAGCGCGTCACAGACAATACAAACCGTTGCGATCACCAACCGGTTGGCGCCCGCCATGCTCTGGCTTAATACCCAGATATTCTGCCCGCCGATGGCGACAATCAGGCTCAGTCCGACACTGAACCCGGTAAAAAATGACCACATTCGATTGCTCCTGCTGTTATTCACAGAGCTTACTGCTGGCTTTTCTATGATTCCAACGAATAATAATTGTGATGCATGCATAAAAATCATAAATTCAGTCTGAGTTTGATTTGTTCAGGAGCCACTGATGCTGGATTATCGATTGTTACAGGCGCTGGCTGCCGTGACGGCGCAAGGTGGTTTTGAAAAGGCGGCGGTGCAGTTGCATCTGACGCAGTCGGCGGTGAGCCGGCGGATTAAACAGCTTGAAGCCATGTTGGGGCAACCGGTGTTGCAGCGCTGCACACCGCCACGACCGACACTGGCAGGTCAGCGGCTGCTGAATCATCTGCAACAAGTGCGGCAGATGGAGGCTGCTCTGGGTCTGGCAGATCAGGAAGTACAACTGTTGCGGCTGGCCACCAATGCCGATTCACTGGCAACCTGGCTGCCGCAAGCGCTGGTGTTACCGGATCAGCCCCAGCTGTGTTTTGATTTGGTGGTGGAAGACCAGTCGGTCAGCCTGAAGCGGATGAAACAAGGCGACGTGATGGCCTGTATCTGCGACAGCCCGCAGCCGCTGAACGGCGGTGCTGTGATGCCGCTTGGCGCGCTGCGTTATCGCGCGGTGGCAAGCCCGGACTTTATCCGGCGCTATCAGCTGCAGCCGTTGACAGCCAAAGCACTGGCGCTGGCGCCTTGTTTGGTGTTTAGCGCCGACGATGCACTGCAGCATCGCTTTTTACAGGATATTGCCGGCATCAGCCCCAGTCATGTCCATTTGTGCCCATCCTCCGAAGGTTTTTTAAAAGCGGTGCTGGCCGGCCTCGGCTTTGGTTTATTACCCGAGCTGCAAATGCAGGCGCATTTTGCCAATGGTGACTTGATTGATCTCGCGCCTGGTTATTTTCTCGATACGCCGTTGTATTGGCATCACTGGCAAACCGAAAGCCCGTTGCTGCAGCAGCTGAGATTGCAGGTGTTGGCTTGTGCGAGGCGGTGTTTGGTGCCGATTGGCTGAAGTTTTGGCTTTCAGCTAATCCCGGCTTGCGGAACTAGCCGGTTTACCTTTAAGTTGAACTGGATAACAGATACCTATTGGGAGCCAGATGAGCGCAACTTCGTCTTTGCATTTTGCTTCCGTTGCCGGAAAAATCGTGCTGCTGGCGCTGGCCTTCCTGATCACCGGACGACTGGCGATGTTGCTGGCAATTCCGCCGGGATTTGTCAGCGCCATTTTTCCACCGGTGGGCGTCGCGCTTGCTGCGGTGCTGATTTGGGGTTATCCGCTGTTGCTCGGGGTGTTTCTCGGCTCGACGCTGCTGAACCTGTCATTAGCCGTTGCCAGTGTGACGCAAATAGGCTGGCAGCATCTGCCGGTCGCCTGCGGTATTGCGCTGGGAACCACAGTGCAGTGTCTGTGTGCCTGCTGGCTGATCCGCCGTTTTATCGGCTTTCCCAATCCACTGACTGCAGACCGCAGCATCATGCTGTTGCTGCTGATCGGCGGACCACTGACATGCCTGCTCAGCGCCAGCGCTGGCACCGCGGTGTTGTATGCTCATCAGATCATTACCCCGGGTCAGACCCTGTTCAGTTGGTGGAGTTGGTGGATAGGTGACAGCATCGGTGTGCTGATCGCTACACCTTTAATGTTTATTGCCTTCGCCAGACCGCGTGAGATCTGGCGCAGCCGCATTGGCACCGTCGGTCTGCCATTGTTGCTGAGCTGTGTGTTGATGGTGGTGTTATTTTTCCGAACCAGCGCCGACGAGCAGAGCCGGCTGCAGCAGCGATTTCATGAACAAGCCAAGTTGATGGTGCAAAGTATCAAATCTGCTATCGCGTTACATACCAGTTCGGTAGAGCCGATAGAGCGGCTGTTTGCTGCATCGAGCAGCGTCAGCAGCAGCGATTTCGCAATTTTTGTTGACCCGCTGGTCAGAGACTATCCGGGGATCCGCGCGGTCAGCTGGAATGCCCGGGTGACCGCGGCACAGCGGCCGACGTTTGAGGCCGAAATGAGGACTAATGGCGATGCCGGCTTTGTGATCAGCGAACGCAATTCTGGCAATCAGCTGGCAGCCGCAGCGAAGAGAGCCGACTATTTTCCTGTGACATTTATTGAGCCTCTGGCAGAAAATCGCCGTGCTGTTGGTTATGACGTGAGTTCGGAGACGTTGCGCCACAGCGCCATGCAAGTCGCCCGTGACCAGGGCCGCGCCACCCTGACAGCACCGCTGGCGCTGATTCAGGACAAAGTACAAAAAACCGGGATGTTGTTGTTTTATCCAGTTTATACCACCGCGAAGCCGCCTACTTCGGTGACTGCGCGGCAGCAGTCATTGCGCGGTTATGTGGTGGCAGTGCTACATATTGGTGATGTAATTGATGCTGCACTCAGTGCCTACCGACCAGACAGCTTCCAGTTGCAGGTCACTGATATCAGCGGTGCTGCGGCGCAAGCCGTATACAGCAAAGTCAGTTCGGCAATCCCGGCCTATGCCAAACCGCTGGTATGGCAAGAAGATTTTGACGTTGGCGGGCGCAGCTTCAGTATTGAGATCCTGCCGAGCGAGCGGTTCATCAGTGCGCAAAGCAGCCTGCAACCCTGGGCCATTTTGGCTGGTGGTTTGTTGCTGTGCAGTTTACTGGGTGGTTTTTTGTTGTCGGTGACCGGTCGGGCTGAACACGTCCGCCAGCTTGTGCGTCAACGTACGCTGGAGCTGAGCGGCATTCTGGACAATGCCGCCGAGGCGATCCTGATTTTCGATTCGGCTGGCCAGATCGATCGCGCCAATGCTGCTGCGCAGCAATTATTCGGCTACAGCGAACGTCAGTTCCGGGCTTTGCCGATTGGAACTATGTTGCCCGTATTGCAGCATAGCATCCAGCCCTTGTTGCAGTCCTGGCAGGGCCGGCCGGTGGAAACTACCGGGCTGACCGCAACGCGCAATCCGCTCGAACTTGAGGTGAGTCTGAGTAATTATGTACTGCCCGAGCGCACCTGGTATATCTGTCTGCTACATGACATCAGCGAACGGAAAAAGGTGGAACGGCTGAAGCGGGAATTTGTTGCGACGGTCAGTCATGAGTTGCGCACTCCGTTGACGTCTATTAAAGGCTCGCTGGAACTGGTCAATGCCGGTGTGTTGGGGCAAGTGCCGCCGGCCGCCGGCAAGATGCTGAACTTAGCCCAACAAAATACGGCGCGGCTGGTGGCTCTGGTGAACGACATTCTGGATATCGAAAAACTGGAATTGAGTGAAACCAGCCTGAGCCTGCAACCGGCTGAGCTTCGACAGCAGTTGGAACAGGCGCTGCTACATAATCAGGGTTATGCCGCCAATTTTGCCGTCAGTCTGAGCCTGGATCTGCAGCAACTGCCAATTCGGGTGCCGGTACTGATCAATGAACAGCGGTTGCAACAGGTGCTGAGTAATCTGATTAGTAATGCTGTGAAGTTTTCCCAGCCGGGCAGCCCGGTGCAGATTGTTGCTGTAATCAAAGACAACAGCGTGCTGGTGAAGGTTTGTGATCAGGGGCCCGGTATTCCGTCCGAATTTCATACGCGTATTTTCCAAAAGTTTGCTCAGGCCGACGGCTCAGATTCCCGCCAGCGCGGCGGTACCGGGCTTGGCCTCAGCATTTGTAAGGAACTGATGACGCGAATGCATGGCACTATTGGATTTGACAGCGTGGAAGGCAAAGGCAGTACGTTTTACATCACGTTGCCATTGACCGGGGATTGAAAGGGGATGGTAGCTATGAGCGAATTGCAGACAATCCAAATATGTTATGTACGGTGGCGCTTCGCTAACCGTACCTACGATCTCAATTAGCGAGTAGGTACGCGCAAGCGAAGCCCGCTGGGCGTCACACGCCGTACATGACGATTAAAAATGCCCGCAACTGGCACAAAACTACGTATCAGCCACCACCAGCCACCGAATCAGATAAGCTATTTTTCGTCTGCACTGAGATGGACAGATAATGCCGTTGGAAGCAGTGGTCAACACTTGCTTTTAAGTCCGTGGTTCCGACTCTGTAGCTTGTTGCAGCTGTTGATATTGCGCCCACAGTTCTTCGGCTTCTGCGGTTAAGTCGGCGAATAACCGCATATCGCCTTTACGTTGTGCCAGCATGGCCTGCTCGGCTTTGGCATCGTATTGCTGGCGGAGTTTTTTCAGCGGGTCGCGCTTAAAGAAATTAAACATAGCTGCTTGTTACCTGAAGTTGGATAGTTCAGTGGTAGTTACGCAGCGTGGGGCTAGATCGGTCAGTTTAAAAGTTCTTAAATCAGCCAGACATCCCCGATATCGCAGCGCTCAATTGGCTAAACATTGCTGCTGACAAAGCAAAAAAGGGGGCCCGAAGGCCCCAAACATCGCACTCAAACAGGGAGTGGTCCGAATCGACGGATCAGAAGCGGCTGCGCCAGCCGAGCGTCCAGCGTTTTTCGTAGACGTTTTGGTAAATCACGTGGTCGCGCCACTGTGCGTAGTTGTTTTCGAACTCGCCGGTCAGGTTGCTGACCTGCAGGTACACGCTGCTGTGGTCAAACAGGTCGTAACTGGCGGAGGCATCGACATAAACCGTCGATTGGGTCCAGATTGGCACCACACCTTTGCCGAGCGGAATGGCCAAAGAATCCAGTCGATCACTACGGTAGTTGGCGGCGACACGCAGTTGCAGACCGTCTTTTTCATACCACAGCACCGCATTGCCGGAATTTTCCGAGTTGTCCTGGATGGGCAGTATGGCGCCATAGACATCTTTGTTGGCGCTATCGGATGGCGCATAGGTGTAGTTCAGCGTGGTGCCAAGGCCGCTCCAGATCCCAGGCAGGAAATCGAAACTTTGTTGCCAGGTCACCTCGACGCCTTTCACGGTACCGCCTTTGCCGTTAATTTCGGTATCAACCGGCACTTCACGCCTTACCACGCCATCGATATCCGGCAGGCCTTTCATCACCTGGCCTTTTTCGATGAAAGAATCGATATTCATCCGGAACAGACCCACGCTGACTAAACTGGCGCTGTCGTAATACCACTCCAGGCCGAGGTTGTAGTTGGTCGAACGCCATGGCTCCAGTTGCGGGTTACCATTCTGGCGACCGCTGACCGCCACCAGTAAATCCGGTGACACACCATATTCTTTAGCGAGCACGTCACCAGCGCGGGTGCGGCCGACTGACACACCACCGGCCAATTTACTGAAATCCAGATTGGTCATGGTTTTGCCGTAGGCGGCGCGCAGGATCAGCTCATCGCTAAGGTCCAGCCGCAGGTTGGCCGATGGCAGCACGGTGTCGTCATCGCGGTTAATCAGCTCTTCACCGGCTTTAATCGCGGCAGTACAGAGTGAACAGGGCCGCGCGCTGCCGACCAGATTCTGCAGAATTTCCAGATCGGTTTTGATGTACTGGGCGCCGATATTGGCCTGATAGGGCAGACTCGCGATCTCACCGTCTAAATCCAGTTTCAGATAAGCGCTGTGGTCGGTCTGGGTCACACCGTAGCTTTTCGCCGGATCTGACAGCTTTTTATTACCCGGATACAGCTGGTTTTGCGACTCGAAAGGGTTGTCCAGCGCTTTGGGGTTAATCAGATAAAAGCTGTCTGAACTTGCCGGGCCAAAACCGTTGACCTGATGCACCCAGCCAGCCGGCAGTTCATCAAAATACCAGGCGCGGCCCAGTGTTAAATCGCCCCGTGCCACGTTGGCGACGCCGTCGCCGTTAGTATCGCCTAAGGATGCGCCCGAGTCTTTCCACATCACGTCGGCCGCTAAATTGCCGGTTTTAAACGGTGCAACCAGAATAAAAGTATCACGCTCGACATCGCGTTTAGCGGTGCGAAGGCCAAACGACACCGACTGAATATCGCCCAGTTCAAAAGCATATTTGCCGTCTGCACGCAGCACGTCGAGCGTGGCTTCTTCGTGGAAATTGTTCTCAGAATAGGTCGAGACCAAATTAGTACGTTTGATATCCTGCGCAAAGCCTTGCGGGTAACTCAGGCTGATGTACTTACCGCCGCGGCTGAACTGCACCGGAATATCGGCCGGGCCATAACCGCGCGGGTTGACCGGTTCAACACCATTGCCGACGTTGCGCATCAGGCCATGTTGTGCACCGCTGGTGACATAGGCATGTGCGACGTTTTCGGTGTGGTCACGGCTGGCGTCACCGCGTAAATAGCGCACCGAACCAGAGAAATTGTCTTTGTTATCAAAGTCGAGCTGCAAGTTAACATTGGTGGATTCGCGGTCGTTGGTCAGACTTTCGGAATAAGCGCTGACACGGCGCACCTGATACAACGCCTCGCTGACGGTGTAAATGTTGCCGCCAAGCGGACCGTCGGCGCGCGGGATAAATTTGTCAGAATAAGCCCAGTTGTTACCGCGCGCGCTGTCGACCATCAGGCCTTGTTTGCGGTCAGCATCGTCCATTTGGGTGTGAAACAGATCGGCGGTCAGCGTCAGCGTATCGCTCAATACATATTGTACTGAGGCATTAGCGCCGATGCGGTCGCGCTCGGTGGTGCGGTCCATCACGCCGTAATAACGCTGGGTGAAGAAAGTATCGTTGTTGTCTTTGTCGCCGTTGAAGTCGCGTTTGTCTTTTTCGTTTTCGCCAATCACTTCCATCGCATTGAGGATGGCGCCATTTAAGTAGTTGGCGAGATTGTTTTGGTCATAAGACAAGGTCATTACGGCAGCGAACTTTTCGTCGTCGGATTTATAACCGCCAAATAACGACACTTTACCGTCGTTTTCTTTCGACAGGCTGCCGCGCGTCAATTCCGTGTTAAACGCAAAAGTGCTGCCGGGTTTTAAATCCAGTGGCCGCCAGGTTTTTAAATCCAGCGTGCCGGAAATACCGCCGGACAGCACATTGGCCATTGGCGATTTCAGCACGTCGATACCGGCGATGAGCGCCGACGGGATATCAGTAAAATCCGGCTGCACTGTGGTCAGCGAGCCGGCCGATAAAAATTGTTCGCCGTTCAGCAGCGTGGTGACCTGCGGCATACCGCGCACGTTCACAGTCGAGCCTTCACCTGCCGAGCGGCGGATCTGCACGCCGGGAATGCGCTGCAGCGTGTCGGTGATAGTGACGTCCGGCAGTTTGCCTAAATCTTCGGCGGTAATGGTGTCGACCACTTGTTCACTGAATCTTTTATTATTCAGGTTTTGTTTGTTACTGGCGGCGATGCCGCGGATCTCCAAACGCTCGATATCTTGTTCTTTTGCCGCTTGGCCATTCGCTGGTGTGGCGGTTTGTGCCAGCGCTGGTGCGCTCAGCAGCATGGCGACAGACAGCGCCAGTAAGCTGACGCGAAATTGTGGGTGTGTCATGTTGTTCCTCTGCAATAACTTGTTGTTTTCACCTTAGATGTACAGGTCGCGCCGGCCTTATTTCCGACTGAGTTGAGTCGGAATGGCCGGTGTCGCCTGCCGTTTTTGAGTGCGGTGAAATCGGGCAAAACCCGTTTATGTTATTAAATAACTTTTATTGTCACTATTGATTGTTATGTTTTAACACGATATTTTAATGCAACACAACGATTATTTTTACAGCGGGATCTGGCGATGTTTTGGCAGGTAGCGGCGTAATTAAAAAGCCTGGCTGTAAAAAGAGGAATGCCGAAGTGACTGAATTAGCTAACGTTTCAATAGACGGTTTGGTGCAAACCGGTAAAGGGTTGGGTGACTGGTCGCAGTTTCGGCAGCAGGGCTGGTCCTTGCTGGACGGTGATCTGTGCTTGCCGGTCGCGACACTGAACTGGCATGCCTTACAGCGCAACTTAGCCTGGATGGCCAGATTCGCTGCGCAAAGTCAGGCCCTGCTGGCGCCGCATGGCAAAACGGCGATGACGCCGGAATTGTTTCGGGCGCAGCAAGCGGCTGGTGCCTGGGGCATGACGCTGGCGACAGTACCGCAGGTACAGAGTGCGGCCCGTGCTGGTGTGCGGCGTATTCTGTTGGCGAATCCGTTGGTTGGCCGTGCCGAACAACGTCAGGTTGCAGCATTAATCGCGGCAGGGCTGGAGTTTTATTGTCTGGTTGATGATGCGGCGCAGTTACCAGCGTTGCAGCAGTGTATGGCAGATGCCGGCGTCCGCTTGAATCTGTTGTTGGAGCTGGGTGTTGCCGGCGGGCGTTGTGGCGTGCGGGGAGGCGCTGCGGCGCTGAAACTGGCCGCGCAAATCCGCCAATATCCGGCACTGCAGCTGTGTGGTGTCGAGTTTTATGAAGGTATGGTCAAAGGCGATGAAACCGCGCTGCGCCAATTTATCCGCGACTGCTATCAGACCACCTTGGCGCTGCACCAAGCCGGCTGGTTGCAACCAACGGTCGCAGGCCAACTGCTGGTCAGTGGTGCCGGGTCGGCCAATTATGATTTGGTCGCCGACGAGTTTCAGCAAAGTACATTAAGCCAGCGGGGGTTTGCGTTGGTGCTGCGCCCTGGCTGCTATGCCCTGCATGACAGCGGTATTTATCAGCAAGCACAGCAGCGGGTGCTGGCGCGCAGTCCGCAGGCCTGTCTGGTGCCCGGGGCACTGGAAGACGCGCTACAACTGTGGGGATATGTATTGTCGCGGCCGGAACCTGGTCTTGCGATCATTGGTCTTGGTAAACGTGATGTCGCTTTTGACGCCGGTTTGCCACAGCCGCAACTGTGGTATCGCAGTGGTATGACGGCGCCGGTTGCGGTAGAGCCGGGCTGGCAGGCCAGCAAAATTATGGATCAGCATCTGCAGCTGCAGATCCCGGCTGATACAGATTTAGCTGTTGGTGATATGCTGGCTTTTTCTGCTTCACACCCTTGCCTGACGCTGGATAAATGGCGGCAACTGGCGGTATTGGATGAAGATTTTGTCGTGCGCCGCGTGCTGGCGACCGAGTTTTAATCAGCAAGCACAACGTCTTGGGGACCAACTGCTGTGGATATAGTGTCAAGAATTCATGAATGCCTGGCCCACTTGCGGCCTTCCGAACAAAAAGTGGCCAGGTTTATTCTGCACGACCTGAATTATGCGGCCAATGCGCCTATTAACGATCTGGCCGACAAAGCCGGTGTCAGCCACGCCAGTATCACCCGGTTGGCGCGCGCACTGCAGTGCGCCAATGTGCGGGAACTGAAATTGCGGCTGGCGCAGTCGGCGGCGATTGGCGAGCGCTTTATCAACGAAAAGCCGGTTGAGCAAAAAGACATCCCGGCGATTTATAGCGCCATCATCGACATTCTGCAGCTCAACAGCGGTCTGATCCGGCCGGAAGTGACCGATGCCGCAGCACAGCTGATGATTGCCGCACCAAAGGTGCTGATTTTTGGCGTCGGTGGCGGCAGCTCTGTGCTAGCGCAGGAAGTTCATAACCGGCTGTTCCGGCTTTGTGTGCAGAGTAACGCCTATTCAGATCCACTGATGATGCGGATGACAGCGGCCAGCGTCGACAAAGGCGACGTGGTGCTGTGTTTGTCATTAAGCGGCTTTAGCCCCGATGTCGAAGCGGCGGTGCAAATTGCCAAAGATTATGGCAGCCAGGTGATTGCGATTTGCCCGGACAGCCGTTTGTCAGCGCTGGCCGATATTCACCTGCCAATCATAACGCAAGAGTCTGATTTTATTTATAAACCCAGTGCTTCGCGTTATGTGATGCTGGCGGCGATCGACATTTTGGTCAGTCAGATCGCAGTGCTGAATCAACGTAAATCGCGCGAGAAACTACGCCGGATCAAACATGAACTGGATGAACACCGTCAGGGGCCAGAGCGCCTGCCGTTGGGGGATTAGCAGTGCAACATGCCGGGAGCGACATGCCGTATCAATTTGATCTGCTGATCCGTGGCGCCATGCTGCTCGATGGTAGTGGCCGGCCGGGTTGGCAGGCCGATTTGGCCGTTGCGGCCGGTAAGATCGTCGCCATCGGCGATTTATCTGCACCTGACGTGCGGGCCGCCACTGAGCTGAATGCGCATGGGTTGGTGCTGGCGCCGGGCTTTATTGATGTGCATACCCATGACGATCTGGAAGTGCTGCGCAATCCGCAGCTGCTAGCCAAGCTTAGTCAGGGCGTCACCACGGTGATCACCGGTAACTGTGGTATCAGTGCCGCGCCGGTCACGCTGCGCTCAGCCATAGTACCGGATCCGATGAATCTGCTTGGCCAAAGCGCTGATTTCAGTTATCCGGCCTTTGCCGACTATGCCGTCGCTGTCGATGCAGCCCAGCCGGCGGTGAATGTCGCGGCTTTGGTTGGCCATACGGCGCTTCGAGCCAGCACGATGGACCGGCTTGACCGTGCGGCAACGCCGGCTGAAATCAACCAAATGCGTGCCATGTTGGAAGTTGCTTTGGCACAAGGTGCTTTAGGTTTAAGTTCCGGCCTGGCCTATCACAACGCCAGTCAGGCGCCGGCAGCGGAATTATTGGCATTGGCCGCGCCGCTCTCGGCTGCCGGTGCCATTTACACTACGCATTTACGCACCGAATTTGATGGCATTCTCGACGCGCTGACTGAAGCGGCCGATTTGGGCGAAGCGCTGCAAGTGCCGGTGGTGGTGTCGCATTTAAAATGCGCCGGCGTGGCCAATTGGGGCCGTTCTACTGAGATCCTCGACTTTTTCGCGGCCAGACGGCAACAGCAAGCACTGAGCTGCGACTGCTATCCATATTCGGCTAGTTCCAGCACGCTTGATTTGGCACAGGTCACTGGAGATTTCGATATTTTCATTACCTGGTCCGAGCCGGAGCCAACGATGGCCGGGCGTTTATTGGCCGACATCGCCGCCGATTGGCACTGCAGCCTGGTGGAAGCCGCAAGCCGGTTGATGCCGGCCGGTGCGGTTTACCACGGCATGAATGAAGCCGATGTGCAGCGTTTTCTGCAGGCGCCTTTCAGCATGATGGGCTCAGATGGTTTGCCTTGTGATCCGCAGCCGCATCCACGGCTGTGGGGCGCTTTCCCGCGTGTGCTGGGTCATTATTGCCGTGATCTGCAACTGTTTGGCCTGCCTGAAGCTGTGCATAAAATGACAGCGTTGTCAGCGATGAATTTTAATCTGGCTGGCAGGGGGTTGCTGCGGGAAGGTTATCAGGCTGACCTGGTGTTATTTGACCCGGCACTGGTGCGTGACACCGCCACTTTCACCAGCCCGGTGGCCTGTGCCGCTGGTATTCAGGCAGTCTGGGTCAACGGTGTGCTCAGTTATCAGCAGGGGGCGGCGACCGGTGTTCGGGCCGGCCGCTTCCTGCCGCGTTTGTCTTCCAACAATGTACAGGAGTAATACCCATGATCCGCAGATTTGGCGCTGAAGGCGGCACCGGCACCGGTGGTCAGTTTTTACCTTTTTCCCGCGCGGTGGAAGCCGGCGGCTGGTTGTATGTATCCGGCCAGACGCCGATGAAAGATGGTGAAGTGGTCGAAGGTGGCATTGTTGAACAGTCGCGGCTGGCGATCCAGAACTGTCTCGACATCATGCAGGAAGCCGGTTACGGCCTGGAGCATGTGGTGCACGTCACTGTGGTGCTGACCGATCCGCGTTATTTCGGTTCATTCAACAAAGTGTTCCGCGAAGTGTTTGGCGCCCATCCGCCGGCCCGCATCTGCGCCGTGGCCGATCTGGTGGTGGACTGCAAAGTCGAAGTCGACGTCACCTGCTACAAAGGCAGTTGATCCCGCAGCAAAGCAAGGCGGTCACAGAGCCGCCAGCGTGATAGCCGCTAGACAGTGTTAGACAGGGACTGAAATTTTATGCAACAAACAATGCAACAAACAGAGCAGCAATGGCTGTTTCTGGCGGGTTTTGCCGTCTATCTGCTGGCGATGATTGCGCTCGGCTGGTGGGTATCGCGTCGCCAGCCCGGCGATGCACAGCAAAGTGGCGAAGACTTTTTACTCGGTGGCCGCGCGCTGCCGTTCTGGCTGATGCTCGGCACCACGGTAGCGACTATGGTGGGCACAGGCTCGTCGATGGGCGCGGTTGGTTATGCCTATCAGCATGGCTGGGGCGGCGTGTTATATGGCCTCGGCGGCGGCATCGGCATTTTGTTGCTGGCCTGGTGGTTTGCCCCGCTGCGGCGCTTTAATTTTCTGACGATGGCGGAAGAGCTGAGTTATTACACCGGCGCGGACAAACAGGTGCGCCATGTCGTTGGCGTGCTGATTTTTATTGCCTGTATTGGCTGGCTTGGCGCGCACATTCTCGGCGGCAGTATGTATCTGGCCTGGTTAACCGGCCTCAGTTTAACCGAGAGTAAGTTATTGATTGCTGCTGGTTTTGCCATTTATGTGGTGATTGGCGGTTATACCGCAGTGGTCTGGACTGATGCGATCCAGGCGCTGATTTTGTTCAGCGGCTTTGTGTTGATGGCCGGATTTGCCTTGGTGGCAGTCGGTGGTTTTGACGCAATTCAGGCCGGGGCCAGTGCACTGAGCGCGCGCCAGAGCGCTGAGCAGGCCAGCAGCTGGTTGCCGGGCTTGTCGTTGGCGGTGGCGGTCGCCGTGGGCGTGCTGGCGACACCGAGTTTTCGCCAGCGTATCTACTCCGGCAAAGATGTCAGCGCGATCCGCAAATCCTTTGTCTGGTCTGGCGTACTGTATCTGTTTTTCTCATTGATCCCTGCCGTATTGGGTCTGGCCGCGCTGCAACTGGCGCCGACGTTGGATAACCCGTCTTATGCTTTCCCGTTTCTGGCGCTGAATACTTTGCCGTTGGCGCTTGGTGTGTTGGTGCTACTGGCCGGTATTTCGGCGACTTTATCCAGCGCTAGTTCAGATGCGATCGCTGGCGTATCGGTATTGGTCGGCGACTTATACAAAGTGGTGTTTGGTCGTTTGCCACAACCCGAACAAGTGGTGTTGTTATCGCGGCTGGGGCTGGTAGCTGTGGTCGCGCTGGCGCTTGGTTTTGCCTTGCTGGCGGACAATATCATCGGCTATATCACCACCATGGTCGGCATGGTGTTATCCGGTTTATTTGCCGTGGCTGTACTCGGTTTACGCTGGACCCGGCTGAATAAAACCGGCGCGTTGGCTGCTTTGCTGACGGCGCCGCTGGTGTCGTTGGCCGTATTGTGGTGGCCCGGCGCGCAGGCGTTCTGGGGTAACCCGGTGATCCCTGCGACAGTGCTGAGTCTGCTCGCCGCCATCGTTGGCAGTCTGTTGACAAAACCGGTAGCGATCAGCCGCAGTGAAGCGCTAGCGCTGCTGGCGACCGGGCGGGTGACCGATCAAGCAGCGACTGCGGTGACAACCCGTACCGGTGAAGCACCATTACCAACCACGACTCAGGCGGAGGCACGCTGATGCGAATTGGTTTTTTTGGTGAAGTGATGCGCGAACACCGGGCTGATGGTCTGGGTTATGGTTTTGGCGGCGATACGCTGAATACCGCGTTGTATTTGCACCGGTTCAGCCGACAAACCGCCACCGATCTGGTCGTGCAGTATTTCACCATGCTAGGGCAGGATGACGCCAGCGATCAGTTGGCCGCAACGCTAGCGGCGGAAGGGTTGTCGCTGCGCGCTGGCCGTCATCCGGATAAAACGCTGGGCCAGTACTGGATTGATATCGATGCGGCCGGTGAGCGCAGTTTCCGTTATCAGCGTGACGACAGTGCGGCACGCCAGTATTTTTGCAGTTCTTTTGGCACTTCCTATGGCAGGACAACGACTGATTTAGAGCAGGCGCTGGCGGACGGTAGTCTGGATGCGCTGTATCTCAGCGGCATCAGCCTCGCGATCCTTGCCGAGCCCGACCGGATGCGGCTGTATAGCGCTGTGGCGGGCTTTGTCCGTCGGGGGGGCAGACTGATTTTTGATAACAATTTCCGGCCACTGTTGTGGACCAATACTACGGCGTCGCGCTGGCAACAATTGCTATTACCACTGTGTACGCTGGCGCTGCTCACCGACAGTGACGAGCGGCTGATTTGGCAAAAAACCAGCGCCGGTGCAGCCGCTTTAGTCGACGCGGCATTGCAAGCCGGCGTAAGTACTGTCGTGCTGAAATGCGGTCCGGCGCCATGCTGGATCGGGCAGGGCGCCACCAGATTGCAGATACCCGCCCAGCAGGTGCCACAAGTCGTGGACAGCAGTGGGGCCGGCGATGCTTTTGCTGCCGGTTTTTTAGCGAGTTTTTTAACTGCCCCTGACGCACTGGCTGATGCGGCCCAGGCCGGGCATCAATTAGCCGCTGCGGTGGTGCAGCAGCATGGCGCGATTATAGCGCTGGCGGCGATGCCGTTATTGTCAGAGCAGGCGGAGGGTGACCATGCGGGCTAAGTTTCTGCTGTTGGGTTTTTTAGCGATTAGTTGTGCTGCGCGGGCTGAGCTACCAGTGCTGATGCCGCAGCCGGCGCAGCTGCAAGGCGCTGGTACTTTGGTGCCAATACCAAAGTCACTGGGGATTGCTGTCGAAGGACCGGGCCAGTTGGCGCAAAGCGCGGCCTTGCAGTTGTTGGCACAGTTTCAGCCGCAATTACAGCTCCGTCAGGTTGAAGCGGCACAAGCGCAATTGCAGATCCGGGTGCGCCAATCCATTCAAATGCCGGGCCCGGACGATGATGAAAGTTATCAGCTTGAGATCAACAAAGACCGTATCAATTTAAACGCCCCCAGCAGCACCGGCATGTTGTACGGCCTGATGGCGCTGAGTCAGCTGATCCGTTGCGACAGCAGTGCCACTGCCGGCGTCTGCACAGTGCCAACAGTAACTATCCGGGATCAACCGCGTTTTCGCTGGCGCGGGCTGTTACTCGACAGCGCGCGCCGATTTATTCCGCTGGCCGATATCCGCCGCACCCTTGATGGCATGGCCGCGGCCAAACTCAATGTACTGCACTGGCATTTAACCGATGACCAAGGCTGGCGGATTGAATCAAAGGCCTATCCCAAACTGCATCAATTGGCGAGCCAAGGCCAGTTTTATACCCAGGCTGAAGTGCAGCAACTTGTCGCTTATGCCGCCGCCCGTGGTATCCGTGTCGTGCCTGAACTAGATTTGCCCGGTCATGCGTCAGCGATTGGCATGGCCTACCCGGAATTGCTGGCCTGGCCCGATGCGGTGCAGGACCAGCAGGGATTAAAGCCTTTGCCGGCGGAGCGGCGCTTTGGCGTGTTCACACCGGTATTAGATATCAGCAGTGCGGCGACCTGGCAGTTTATTCAGGCGTTAGTGGCTGAGTGGCGTCAGATGTTTCCCGATCCTTATCTGCACATTGGTGGCGATGAAGTCAAAGCGGACCATTGGCTGGCGAACAGTAAAATTCAGCGGCTGATGCAGCAACAGCAGCTCGCCGACGGCCATGCCCTGCAAGCGTATTTTAATCAGCAACTTGCACATTTATTACAGCAACAACAGCGGCGGATGATCGGCTGGGATGAAACGCTGCATCCGGCATTGCCACAAACCACGCTGGTACAAAGCTGGCAAGGCCAGGATGCTTTGGGGGCCGCCGTGCGCGCCGGCCATCCGGCGTTATTGTCGGCAGGTTTTTATCTCGATATGCCGCAGCCGGCGGCTTATCACTGGCAAAATGATCCGCTGTTGGTCACTGCACCTTTAACCGTGCCGGCGGACAAGAAGCAACAGCTGCAATTTGGCTACAACTTGCAACGCTTAAACGGCAAGGCGGTGACCGGCACGGTCCGGTTGTATCAAACAAAAAACGGCCAGTGGCAAGGCAGTCTCGCCGCAACGGGCCGTGGTGTGGTGCCGGCTCAGGTACGCGTCTGGCTGGTAACACCGGGCGCTGGCGCGCTGCAAGTGCGGGTTGATGCTGATAATTATCTCGGGCCTGTGCAGCTGCGGTTTAACCTGCAGTCGGGCGCGCCGGCACAAGCGCTGGCGCTGATTGGCAATCACAGTTATCCGCTGGAACTGCGCGCTGAGCCTTATCAGGCATTAGCCGCGACACCCGCGCTGACCGCTGCCCAGCAACAGCTGCTGTGGGGGGGGGAAGCAGCTTTGTGGACTGAACTGGTGTCGCCGGATTTGCTGGATACCAAATTATGGCCACGGCTGTTTGTCGTAGCTGAGCGCTTCTGGTCGCCTGCTGGATCGCAGCATATTGCAACTTTACCAAGCCGTCTGCAGCAAATGGACGATTATGCCCTGCAAATTGGCTTGTTGCACCGGCAGCAGGCGCAGGCCAGTTTGCAGCAATGGGCGACTCGTGTGTTGACAGGTGGATCTACCGCGCTGACTCCGGCACAGTTTCAGGCACTGCAGGACTTCAGCCAATACCTGCAACCGCTGCATTATTACGGACGCCATCATTTAAAAACGGCTGCAGGCCGTTATCATCTGGATGAACCATTAAATCAGCTTGCCGATGCCTTGCTGCTGGAACCGCCGGTGCTGTTGGCGTTACAGCAGAGTTTTGCGGCAGCCCCAGCCTGTCAGTTGCCGACCGACTGGTCTGTGTGGCAACGCGCTTTTACGCAGCAGCAACAGCTGTTGTCGCCTATTGCCACAGGCTCGCCTGAGCTGAAACGACTGCTCGCACAGCAACAGCAGTTCAGCCGGATTATCAGTGCGAACAGTCAACCAGCTGAGAAAGCCAGTCAATTGCTGCAGCTGCTGCAACCGGCCGGTGAAGTGGTGTTTGCACCTGCGGCAGCCGCGTTGGACTGGGCCGATCGATGCGCGGCGCAAACGCAGTGAAACAGTTTATTGCAAGGACGTATTTTCTTTCAGACTAAGCACCAGGCCGTTGTACAGCTCGCCGTTGCTTTCGAAGTTATAAAAACCACCGGAGCCAAAGCTCAGTGTTTTACTATGCCGCTGAAACTCGTTAAATAACGCATCTTGCTGCGGCACCGGGGCAACAACCAGGCAAAAAAACTCACCGCAGTCGATGCGGCTGAGTGCGGACTGGCGAAAAATCTGTACTTTGTTTTGCAGCAATTCGGTTAACTGTTGTTCTGCCTGCAGCGATAGATCGCTGCGAGGTTCTGCCCGCAATTGCCGGGCAAAAAAGTCGATGCGGCCGGCGTCATTGAGCTGACCCATCGCGTCCAGTGCCAGGATGAGCTCATCCCCGTCCAGCCGGACAAAATCGGCGGGCACAGGCACAGGTACAGTCGTGCTGGTTGCACCAACGTCAGCGCGATGTTTTGTTGATGGCGGCGGCTGTGGCGATGGGGCAGACACCGGCGTCATCATCGGTTGAGACATTTCTGTGGCACTGGTTGTATCTTTGCGCGGTTCAGGAGAGGACTGCCAAAACAGCCAGAGCAGGCATATGCCGGCGCCTAATAGCAAAACACGTAAAACAGACATCAGTACTCCGCTGAGGAAGGTCAGGTGATTTGCATAAGATAAACAGGTTGTTTACAAAAAGAAAGTTAAAGAAAGTTACGAATGCCTTCTTTTGTCGTTTGCAGCAAAGAGATCAAGGCAAGGATTGACCAGACTACAACGACGGGGTACAACAACCGAAAAAGTTGTTTAGTAGTTGTGCATGTATAGAATCGGCTTGTGGTGCTGTTGCTTGATGTGGTGCTTGCCTCTGGGTGTGAAGGCGGCGGAACACCTGAGCGATCATGAAGTTTTTTGCCGGCAGGAGCCCGCTACGGCCTGCCTTGATCTGATCCAACAAGGCTTGGCGCAGGCGGAACCTTTTTCGGTGCGCTGGTATCAGCTGAAATCCGTTCAACTCGATTTCTTCTTCGATAAACATTTGTACGAGGCGCTGGCGCAGCAAACCTCGCAATTGTTGCAGCTGGAGGATGTGCCAGCGATATTTCGTACCCAATTGTATTTTTATCAGGCGAAAATTCTGCACGGCAAAGGCCAGCGCATTCAGGCGCTACATTATGCTGATTTAGCAGCCAACGATTTGGAACAGCAGTTTCAGTCTTTTGCCGACCCGTTGCGGCTGCTCGAGCTGGCCAATCTGCATTCAGTGATGGGCGAACAGGCGCAAGCCTGGAAACTGCTGATGCTTGCCGATAGCCGTTATGGAAAAAGCAAAGACCCAATTTTTGCCTTTGAACTGCACACCAATAAAGCGCTGGTACAGCAGGCGAATGGCCGGCTGGCTGACGCTGCTTATTCTCGCAAACTGGCGCTGGATGTCATTCAACCAACAGGGGAGACCGGTAAGATCACGGTCGCTTATGGCAACCTGGGGCGAACCTACCAACTGCTCGGGCAATATGGTCTGGCACTGCAGTACTATCAGCAGTCGTTGCGCCTGATGCAACCCGGAGCTGACGATGTACGCCGGCAAATGCGTTTATTGCGCCTCAGTCAATTACATTGCCAGTTGCAGGACCTTGCCGGCGCCCGTCAGCGCTTGCGTCAGGTCGATCCGCATCTGTTGGAAGCCAGTTATCAGCCACTCTATCAACGCCTGCAGCAGCAGCTAACGGCGACAACGCCGTTAGTGCAATGCGACGCTGATTGACGCTGTCCGCTGTCTGAGGTACAACCAGACTGATGAAATCACGCCATATCCCCATTACGCTGTTGTGTGCTGGCCTGCTGATAGCCGCACAAGCGGCTGAGCATCTGAGTGACCATGAAGAGTTTTGCCTGCAGCAACCGGCCACGCCTTGTGCCATATTTCTGCAACAAGCACTGGAGCAGACACAGCTGCAGACTTTGCAGTGGTTTAAGCTGCAGTCGTATCGGCTGGATTATATGTACGTCAATCATCAGTTCCGCCAGTTGTATGATGAAAGCAATCAGCTGCTGAAAATCAACGATGCCCCGCAGGCATTCAGAACGCAGCTGTATTTTTATCAGGCTAAGGTAGCGATTTCTCGTGGTGATGAGGCCCAGACCGCCTATTACACTGAGCTGGCGAGCCGGCAACTCGACGCGATTTATCAGGCATTTGCTGATCCGATGCGGGTGCTGGAACTAGCTAATCTGCAAGCGGTCGCCGGTCATTATGATAAGGCCTGGCAGCTACTATTGCAGGCAGAGCAGCGTTTTTCAAAAATTCTCAACCCGGCGTTTATTTTTGAATTAAACAGCAATAAGGCTTTGATTCGGCATGCTTTTCAGCAACTCGACGATGCAGCCTACTATCGTAAACTGGCGCTGGATGCGATCCTGCCGAGTCAACGTCATCATGACATTATTGTCGCACACGGCAATCTGGCACGAACCTATCAGCTGCAGGGGCAGCTTGGACTGGCTGTGGATTACTACGAAAAATCATTGCCTTATATGCGACCCGGCATTGATGATTTGCAGCAGTCCATTCACTGTCTGCGGCTTAGCGAGTTGTATCTGGCGCTGCAAGCACCGGCCAAAGCGCGTGGCTACTTACAGCAGGTAAACAGTAGCATCCTGAGTGATGGTCATCAGGCACTGCTCCGGCAGGTGAGTGCAGCGCTTCATGCAAGCGGATGACAAACGTGGCAGGGCATAGGGCAGAGTCGTCTGACTACTGCCCGCTCACAGATACGCAGATCAGAAGCTCAGTGTCAGGCTGATTTTGCCATAACGACCGGATTCCAGATAACGCCGGATGCCGTCGCCACTGACACCACCCCGCACAGCGCCGACCGATTGGGTGACATATTGCAGCCGTTCCCAGCGGTAGTACTCTTTGTTCAGCAGGTTAAATACACCTGCGGTCAGCGCCAGCTGGTCGTGTAATTGCCATTGCAGGGCCAGATCGCTAATGAGCGCCGAGTTACTTAAAAAAGGTGTTGCTGCACTCTGCGCGCCACTGCTGTTGTAGGACCAGGCATCTGATGTCTGTTTCGCCGCCTGATAACGGTTGTTCAGCAGTAGCCGCACATCATCATTGAGCTGATAACCGATACCGAGCACGGCACTCCACGGCATCACACTGAGCAGAGGTTCGCCATTTTGCTCTTCACCTTGCTGATATGTGGCTGCCCAGTTCAGCCGCCAGTTTGCATCCGCCTGCCAGTGACCTTCCAGTTCAACGCCTTTGACGACGGCCGCATCAATGTTCACCGGCATGCTGTACACAGCGCCATTTTGTTTGCTGCAGACGCCGCGTACACAGCTTTGATAGACAGTGGTTGGATTGAGGGTGAATTGACTGCTCTGGATCATGTCAGTGTATTTGTCCCGAAACAGTGACAGTTGATGGGCGCTGTTTTCCAGTGTCAGTTGATAGGCCAGTTCCAGGTTCAGGCTGTGCTCGGGTTTTAGCGCCGGATTGGACTGTGCCGTCGGCAGCGTTACGGTATTGCCGCTGACCGCTTCCTGTAATGTGGTGGTACTGGTCTGTAAATACATATCTTCAGTGGTGGGTGCGCGGAAACCACGGCCGGCCTGCAGGCTCAGGCGTGAACGTTCATCCAGCTGATAATGCAGCTGGGCCTGATAGCTGGCTGAGCCAAAATCGACTGCTTTAACCGAGCCGGTTTTGTCCTGATACGTGGCGGATAACTGCGGGTCATAGTCCAGTTGATCGTAGCGCGCACCGAGGCTCAGCGACCAGGCTGTATCGGTCAGGCTCAGGTTGTTGCGGGCATAGACTGAGCGCGTGCGGATGTCGGTGACAGGCACAAATGCCGGGTCTACTTCGGTGGTGGCGAGTGTTGAGGTCTGGCCAACATAACGGCGGTCTATCGCGACTGAGCTGACGGTTTTGTTTTGTGCCTGCAGACCATAAGTCCATTGTTGCAGCAGCTGGTCATTGCTGAGCTCTTTATCAAAAGCGGCGGTCCACTGGGTTAATTTCTGGCGAAAATCACGGTCTTCTTCACGGATACAAGGCGAGATGTTCTGCGGGCAGGTTGCTGTCACCGTCATCCGGGTCAGGCCGTGGTTGCGGCTGTTCTGATGGTCAAATTTCAGCTGCATACTGTCAAACCACGCGAGGCCCGCCAGGTATTCATATTGCAGGCTGTGTTTATCGCGTTCGCTGTCATCAAGACCGAGGCGGCTTAAGTAGGTCTGGTCTTGCCGGGACAGGTTCTGCAACGTGCTGTCGGACTGGTAACTGTCGAGGCTGTAGCCGATTTTATGATCCGGCAACAAGCTGTATTGCAGTTTCAGCAGCAGGTTTTGGCTTTGTGCGCTTTGCGGGTCGGCGCTGGTAGTGCCCGGGCCTGTGACACTGCTATGGCTGTCATAACTTTTGCTTTCCTCAGCATCGCGCCGGGTCAGCACAATCAGACTTTCCAGCCGGCCGGTGCGGGCGGCAGCGGTCAGGCTCTGCAGCCATTCACTGTTGTTGCCGCTGTACTGGCTTTTTAATTTCAGCGCGCCGTCGTCGCCGCTGGCACTGAGAAAGTCCGCCGGATCTTTGGTTTGAAACAGCACGGCGCCACCTAAAGCACCGCTACCAGCGCTGATGGCGTCAGCGCCTTTGAGGATAGTGACTTGCTTTAACGCATCCGGATCGATACCGCCAAGGCCTGAGCGGAAGAATTCGTAAGGGGCGTGGCTGTCCGGATCCATAGTTTCACCGAGCGCCAGACCATCGACGGCAATTTTGACTCTGTCCCCTTCGACACCACGGATGTTAAAACCGCTGGAGCCAAAGCGGCCGATATCAGTCAGATTCACCCCAGGTACCATCCGGACTAAATCTGACAGATTGCTGATCTGCTGCGTTTCGATGTCTTTGCTACTGAGCTGTTTTTGGGCCAATTGCGGGCTGGTGTTGAGTGCGGTGGCTTTGACTTCTACCGCCTCCAGCGTTTTGGCGGTTGTCACATCCGCCGCACGGGCCAGTGGCGCGAACAGGGCCGGACTGAGCGCCAGCATCAATAATGAATAACGAGGTGACATGTTAGGTTCCTTATAAATCAAATGTTTATTTCTGAATTTGGTGTTTTTAGGCTGCATTCAGCCGGGCCTTGCCAGAGGGCAGTGCCGGTTCTTCATCGGAGTTTCGGAGTTTCTGCGTGTGTTAGCCGGAAGGGCTGGCTCTGGCTATTGGCTGGTCAGCGCGGCGGGCTTCGACCCGGATCTGCCCCAGTTCCCGCTGACCCTGCCGCAGTAATGGTTGTTGCAGTGGCCAGTGCAACGGCAACTTCAATTGCTCACGGCCGCCACCTTCACGCGCCGCTTCCAGATGCAACATGTAATCTCCTGCAGGCAAGGGCCTGCCGTCAGCCAGCCGGGCGTCCCAGTGAAACTGGTGCAAACCTGATTTGCGCGTAGCACCGGCCAGCTGGTCAAAGTTGTGGCTGCTGCCGGCCTGACGCCACCAACTGCGCAGTTCGGCATACCAACGCGGTTGCTCGCCGAGCAACACCAGCTGTGTCTGCCACTGTCCGTGCTGACTGAGCCAGACACTGACATAAGGCCGTTTCGCCGTGCTGCCCTGCTGTGGTAATTCCAGTTGCAGCTGTATTTGCTGCGGTTGCTGATAGGCTGCAGCGGCCTGCAACTGTTGATACCAGCCTGCTGACGCCTGAAACCTGGTTGTTACTGCCGGATCTTGTTGCCATTCGCGCCACAGCGCTGCGTCGCGGTTTCCATCACCTTCCTGCGCCAGCCATTGTCTGCGCTGCGTTGGGCTGGCGGACACCAGCGCCTGCGCCAGCAACCAGGCGCGGCTGAAACTCTGACTGGAGACTGCAACAGCAGCCCCGTACTGCACCGGCCAGGCTTCTGCCGGGTACCAGACGATGTCTGCATGGCTGCGCTGCGATGCGTTCGCCTGCAGTAACACCTGCTGTTTTAACCGGATGGCGGTTAACGGATTTGTGTCCGGTTGACCAAAAGCCGCCACGTCCGCCGCCTGCGCACCGAGCTGCGCCTGCCAGTCGCCAAAGCGCAGCCGCAAGCTGGCTTGTGGCCACTCAGTGCGCACTTTGGCCAGCACATTGTCCAGTAACACGGCGCTGGCAAAGGCCTGCAGATCAGGTAACAGCCGGATGTCTGCGCCGCTTTGCTGGAGGAGTTGGCGCGCGCTGTGACGCAGCTGTACCCGGTCCGGCAGTTCAGCGGCATTTTGTTGTTGCCATAATTTTCTGGCGGCACCAAAACGGCAGTGATAGCTGCGTTGTTGCTGCCACCAGGCTTCACATTGCTGCCAGGCCTGTTGCAATAACGCGGCGTGCGCCGGCCACTGACCCCTTTGGGCAAAGGCTTCGGCCAGAGGCCAATACTGCTCATCGGTTAATAATGGCCACTGCTGTTGCAGATATTGCGTCAAAGATTGTTGCAGTTGCTGGTGCTGCGCGTGGTCGATGTCGCTGATCTCCAGCTCTAGTGGCAACGGGCCCGGTAATGTCAGCGTGCTGGCGCGGACCAGGCCAGTCCACAATAACAGCAGGCCGTAAATGGCTTTCATCTCAGGGCGCCGTCCGTGTTGCTGGTTTGGGTTTTGCCGGTTCAACCGGCACTTGCGCGGTCTCAGTCACAGGCAAGGCTTCTGCGCGGCTGACCAGCCGGTTGTGATCGGTATCCCAGCGGCTGAACATACGTTGGCCGGATTGATGATATTCGGCGGCACTTAAAATACCGTTGGCGTCTTTATCCAGTGCTTTGAAGCGGACTTCGGCCTGTTTCAGCTGCGCGCTGCGGGTTTTGGCGATTTGCTGGTCGACGCGGTCGGTAAATTCCTGCATATATTCGGCCGGTGACAAATCGCCGTTTTGGTCCGTATCGGTGCGGGCAAAAGCTTGCTGGCGGATTTGCAGATATTCAGCCGCCGACACTTCGCCGTTGTGGTCAACGTCATACATAGCGAGCATCCCGCTGACGCTGTGGGTCGTCGGCATCACCAGCGCCGGCCGACGTTGCGGTTGTGCAGCGCCAGCGTTTTGGCCGCGACGGGCCGGCGCCGGATCAGCTTTGCTGATCAGGCCGTCTTTGTTGCTGTCGATAAAAACGAAGGCACTCTGACCTGAGGCCTGGTATTCCGCCGGGCTGATGCGACCATCCTGATTTTTGTCGACTGCGGCAAAGCGCACTTCGGTTTGTTTCAGCTGGCCTTTGCGGTCCGCAGCCAGGCGTTGGTCCAGTCGGTCGGCGTATTCAGCCTGATAGCCGGCGACGTCGATCTGGGCGTTGTGTTGCAGATCCATCGCGGCCAGTCGTTGCTGGCGGCTACTGAAAAACTCGGTGTGGCTGACCTGGCCGTCGTTGTTTTGGTCAAACTCCGCAATGAAATCGATTTTCGCCTGCAGCGTCGGCTGATGGGCGCGCTCAGGCTGGCTGCTGTTGGTCTGCTGCGCTGTGGCGGGCTGTCCGAGTAAATACAGGCTGCTCAACAGTAAAAAATGCCGGATAGTTTTGGGTTGCATCATCATAGGGTTCTCCTGATATCGCCTTGATAGGACTGTGGATTTCATTCCGCCGCTTCAAATACGGCCGTGCTGGTGTAGCTATAAAGCGGTGCTTTAGCGCCTTGTGGTGCAGCAGCGCGATGGCGGGCCAACAACAGATAAGTGCCGGCTTGCGGCGGCGTCAGCGTGAATTCGCCGTTGGCGTTGGTGCTGACTGGCAACGGGGCAGTTTTGTCCTGACTGGCCTGAGCGCTGGCGGCGCGGTGTAATTCCAGCGTGCCATTGGCCAGCGGTTTGCCGTCGAGCAACAACAAGCCGTTGACAGGCTGGCCGGCGTACAGGTCATTCGGGTGGCTGACAAACTGCAGTTCGAGGCCTTTGCCGCTGGCTTTAAGCGCCGGCAGATCCGGTTTGCCTTTGCTGATATAAGTTTCGGCGCGGGTCACACTCTGAAAATGTGCTTTCAGTGTGGCGCCTTTAGGCAGGACAAAATTCGGCTCCCGGCTGTTTTCGGTTTTACCGTTCAGCACATAGCTATGAAACACAGCGCCAAAGCGCTGACCCGTGCTGTATTTGTAGGTGCCATCGGTTTTTAGTTCGTCATCCAGCACAGTGCGGCTTTTAACGGCCACCAGCTCTTTCGGCGCGCGCACAACGCCATCTGGCCCAGTCACCTGAAATTCACTTTGATCAAATTTGGCTTCCGGCAGAAAAAACTGCTCGGCGAACGCCGCTTCTAAGCTGACCCAGCCACGCACAGGTTCAAAACTAGCGGGGGCCAGATAAGGCACATGCGCCTTCGCAGCAGTCAATGGCAATGCACAGCACAGCGCCAGCAGCAGATTTTTTTTCGACATGTCTTCTATTACTCTCTTTGTTGCGACTAATTCCTATTTGCATTATTAGATCAAATGAGAATTATTCGCAATAAAAAGTGTAAATGAGACCGGAGGTTGTGGGCCAGCTCTGGATTGATGTTTGCAATCAGCGAGTTGCGGACAATCCAAATATGTTATGTACGGTGGCGCTTCGCTGACCGTACCTACGATCCCAATTAGTGAGTAGGTACGCGCAAGCAACGCCCGCTGGGCGTCACACGCCGTACATGACGATTAAAAATGTCCGCAACTGGCCCAAAACCACAAACCAACGATTTGGTTTTTTCAGCGCAGCTGAAATAGTAAAGGTCGACCTCAGACCAGAGAACTGGCAAGCTTCACCACAACGAACAGCAAAAGGATCCATATGGACGAGTGGCAAACAAAGACCGCAGCGTTGCTGCAAGCGGATCCCTGGCGGATGGCTTGTCTTCGTGCCGTGCGGGCGCAGCAGTTACCGGACTGGTATCTGGCGGCCGGCTTTTTAAGAAACGCGATTTGGGATGCGGTGCATCAGTTGCCGCAAACGCCGCTGAATGACATTGATCTGGTATTTTTTGACCCGGCAGAACTGAGCACCGCGCGCGAAACGCAGCTGGAGCAACAGTTAGCAGCGCAATTTCGCGGCCAGTGTTTTGAAGTGCGCAATCAGGCGCGGATGCATCTCAAACATGGTCATTCGCCGTATCAGCACTGTGGCGACGGCGTCCGGCGCTGGGTGGAGCTGCCAACTTGCGTCGGCGTGCGGTTGTTGGACGACGACAGCCTGGCGTTTTTTGCCCCGTTTGGCCTCGCACTGAACTGGTCGCTGCAAGTGGCGATTAATCCGGATTTCCCACGGCCTGAGGTTTTTGCTGAGCGCGTCGCAGCGAAGCGCTGGTTGCAGCTGTGGCCGCAATTGCAGATCAACCTCGAGTCAAACAACTTTTAAGCCCTCTTGTAAACTGCAGTCGGGCCCCCCAAATCGACAATTCACCTTTTGCCAGATCAGTTGCGAATGACCCTTTCTCACAGCCCACCTTCTGACGACGCTCGTATAGCGGTCGGCTACCGCCGGCAATGGGTCGTGCTGCTTTGTGCATTGTCGCTGGTGTGGTTGCTGGCTTTTGTCGTTGGGTTGCCAAGCGTCGCTGCGTCGCCAGCGCCATCTGCTGTTGCGACTATGTGGCAAAGCGCACCTGATCAGGCGGAGCCCATGTTGCTGCAGGCGCAAAGCGAACGCAGCAGCCCGCAGTTATTTTTACATCCAAAACAACAACCGCTGTATGTGCTCATCGCTGAACCTGTGCTGCTGTTGCTGCGCCTGCTGGTATTGTTGCTGCCGGTGGTGCTGGTACTGGCCTGGTTTATCCGCGCTGGCCCCAGGCGTAGTTTTCGCCTTGGGCTTTGGCGTGATGCGAATCTCTGCTGTAAAAGTCAGCTCTATCACTGATTTTCTCTATTGCATTTGAAAACTTAAATTTTTCCAATCAATAGAGGTATTTATGTCAAATTTCAAACAAAAAACGTCGGTGAAAAGCCGCTGGCGTTTGCTGGTCCTGCTCGCCTTGTTGCTGATTATTCTGCTGCAAGCCATTGGTCTGCCGGCGGCCGCGCAAACGGCTGTTCCGGATAAGTCTGCTCCAGCGCAGCAAGAGCTCACTGCATTTGAGCGCAAAACCGCGCTGACGCAGCTGGCTAGCGTGTTAGCCCAGCATTATGTGTTGCCAGAGATGGCGGCGCAGCTGTCTGCTGCGCTGCTAAAAGCTGAAGCCGACGGTAGGTTTAACCATCTGCACAGCAAAGCCCAGTTAGTCGATGAGGTGGGGGATTGGCTGCGTGCCGTTGGCAAAGACGGTCATCTCGGGCTGGAACTGACCGAGCGCTATGGTGAAGTCACCTATATCCGCCACGAAAGCGATGAGAAACGCCGCAACAACTTTGCCTTTGAACAGCTCAGTATCCTGCCCGGCAATATTGGTTATCTGAAACTGAATAAGTTTGTCCAGGCCGACGAAGCGTTTGATGTGGCCACTCAGGCGCTGCAGTTTTTAAGTCGAAGCAGTGCACTGATCATCGATTTGCGCGAAAGTGCCGGTGGTTCGCCGGAATTGGTGCGTTTTCTGCTCAGCCATTTTGTACCGGCGGAAACCTTGTTATGGCAGCTGGAAGGCCGAAATACCGATCAACCCGAAGAAGTCAGGGCGAAAGTGTTACTGCAAAAACAGCTGCAAATGCCGTTGTATGTATTGCAATCCGCCAATCAGGCCAGTGCTGCTGAGTTTTTCAGTTACGCCTTACAGCAGCAGGGCCGCGCCACAGTCATTGGCGAAACCAGCGCAGGTCTTGCGCATTACACTGGCGCGATGGCGGTGACAGACTGGTTATTTGTGCGCATTCCTCTGGCGAGGCCGGTATTTCCAAAAAGTGGCGATAACTTTGAACAACGCGGCGTGATGCCGGATGTCAAAGTACCGGCAGCGCAGGCGCTGCAAAAAGCGTTACAGCTGGAGCAGCAAAGGCAGCACAACGTAGCGCAGTACTAACAAAAAGCCCTCGTCAAAACGGGGGCTTTTTCATCATTTACACGAATAAACCTGGTTATTTCACTGGTTTGTCTTTGCCATATTTCGGTGAGCGCGGGCCGTATAACAAACCATTGTGTGCTTCCGGCGATAACAACCGGTTTGACGCTATGGCCGCAATTTCAAAGCCGGTATCGAGCGCAGTTTCCATAATCTGCGTGACCGCGGCTTCGACTAACATGCCGACAATACCACCGCCGTTGCCATTGTTTTGCTCGCTGCTGGCGGCACTGGCTTTACCTTGCCAGAGAATTTCATTGGTTCTGCTGTCAGTTAACCGTGCTTTGACCACCACCACGGTATCGCTGGACAGCACGGCATACGAAGTGCCGTATTCTTCAATTTCGAGATACAACACCGCATCAGCGCCAAAGATGTCATTTAACTTTTTTGGCGAGACGGCGTGAATATCTTCGGCAACAGTCAGGCCATTGTTTTTAAAGGTTTCATCGACCAGCGCCACCGGAAACACATAATAACCGGCTTCCGCCAGCGGCACCGTAACGTTCGCCAGCACACCATAAGGCGCGATCACTTCAGTGGTATGGTTGGTCGGTGGCAATACCAGAATCGACTTTGGATTACTCTTTTTAAACGCGCTGTAATCCATCGGGCCTTGGGTCGAGGCACAGCCGGCCAACGTCGATAACAGTGCCAGCGTCACCAAGGGTTTGAGCATGCTCATGATTGACCTGCTTTGGCATTTTTCAGTAAAAAGTCGATGAATTTCGCCGACTCCGGGTAGAGCTGCTTTTCTTTTTGCAGATAGCCAAGACCGGTATCACGCTGGCCACTTTGCAGATACAGGTAACCGAGATGGGCATAAATGCCGGGGCCTACCTGTAACTTGTTGCGGTTACTATCGCGGATGGTTTTTTCCAACGCCTCGATTTGTTCAGTAACGGCCGCATCTTCATTTTTGAAGTGTTCATACACATTATCTTGGTAAGAACCGTAGTGATACAGCGGCTTTGTCGACTGGCAGCCTGCCAAGGTCGCGATGGTTATCGCGGCGATCAACAGAGTCTTAGACGCTCCTGTGATAGGCAACAGTTTGTGTGCGCCCATGCCGGAAAGTCTCACTGCGGTTGCCATTGATTGTTATTGATGCCGTTGACGAGGTTGTTGACCGCTTCACGTAAGGCCAGATCTAATACTTTGCCATTTAACGTCGCGTCATAACTGGCAGTACCGCCAAACCCAACCACTTCACGATTCGACAGACTGTACTCACCGGCACCCATCGCGGAGTAAACAACTGCTGAGGTTTCCACATCGACAATGTTTAACGCCACTTTGGCGTATGCGATTTGTTCTTTGCCTTTACCGAGCAGACCAAACAGTTGTTTGTCGCCGGTTTGTTTGCGGCCAAATTCGGTGACATCACCCGTCACCACATATTTCGCGCCGATCACATTTTGCTTGGCACCGGCAAACTGCGCTTCTTGCGACAGCTCGGCCATATTGGCGCGGTCCATCACGATAAAACGATTGGTTTGTTGTAAATGCGTCATCAGAATGGTTTTGGCTTGTGAGCCGAGCTGGTCGGTTTCGGCATTAAAAATGCCATTTTGGAAGTTAGAACGGTTTTGGAATTTACCAACCACCAGTTTGCTTTTTTGACCCTGATAAGACTGGTAGGCGGCGTTGACTTTTGGTGCTTCGATGGTGCGGGCAGATTCTGTAGCGGTACAACCGGCTAATACGATCAGCGGCAGTACCAGTGCGATTTTGTGCAAGGTCGGGTTCATGTAAATTTCCTTTATCGGTAAAAGTTGCAAAATGGTAACAGGATGACCGCAGTTAAGCATTGGAAATTTAAACCCGGGCTGAACGCCCGGCGTTTTTTTCGTGCCAGCCTGAAGAAAAACTCAGATTGCAAAAGCGGCGTCACAAAAGGGACGATTCACAAGAAGTGCAACCAGCAAAAAGCAGGCGCTGCAGGGTTGCCGCGCCTAGTAGATTTGTTAAAACACCCACTTGATACCAACAGCGGCGGCGCTGTCGTGCTGGGTTTCAAGCTTCAGTTGGGTGCCAATCAGATAAGCAGTCAGGTCTTTGCTGAGGCTGTAGTCGGCGCCAACTGACCAGCTATAGCCTTCTTCGCTATGGCGGGTGCGGCTGTGGTCCTGCATAAATTGCAGTTTGTAGGCGATGGTATCGCGTTTTAACTGCAGTTCTGCCAGCCAGGCATTGCCTTTTAGCGGTTTAGTCTGATGCTCACTATGCTGCCACATCAGGCCGCCGGACAAAGTGCCAAGCGTCGATTCATGTAGCAGGGCGTGCGCCAGCAGGCGGTCTGCACTGATGTTATTCAGTTCATTGGCGCGGGCATAAGCCAGATAATAAGGCGCTTGCTTAAAAGCGGCGTCACCGTAACTGAGGCTCCAGTCATAACCACCAGCCGTTTCGTCACTGGCACCGGTCTGATAGGTCGCGCTCCATTGCCATAACCCCAGTTTTGGGCTTTGATAACTGACGATGTTTTCCAGCCGGTCCTGACCAGGTGCCAGCTGCGCCATGTCGGCTAAGGTCTCGTTAAATAAGTCGATTTTGCCTTCGGACTTTTTAAACTTGCTATCGTTTTTGCCAAAAATCAGTTCGCCATAGCTGTTGCTGGCAAGACCGATGTAGGTATTGCGGCTGCCAAATCGATGGCCTTTATTGCTGTCGTCCAGACCATTGACCTGCCATTCGTAGACGGCAATTAGCTTCAAATCGTCAGTTAAAGCCTGATCAGCTTTGAATCCGAGCCGGCTGAACGGCGCTTCGATTTGCCAGCCTTCGTCGGCGTAACGCAGCAGATTGGCGTCGGCATAGAGCGCCTGTACGTCGAGTTTGCCGTAAAAATCCCAATTAAAATCATTCGCCTGAAGCGGTGACGCCACGCCTGCAACCAAGCCGGCAACAGTCAGCAATAGTGGTTTATGCATGTTGCGTCTCCGTGTTACTGATGGCCACTGGCGTGGCAGCTGGTCCCTGCGCCAACTCGCGGTTGAGGGTGTCAGTATTCAGTTCGCCACACCATTTGGCGACGACCAAAGTCGCGACGCCATTGCCAATCAGGTTAGTCAGAGCGCGGGCTTCTGACATAAAGCGGTCGATGCCAAGGATCAGGGCAATGCCGGCAACCGGCACTGAACCGACTGATGCCAGCGTCGCCGCAAGCACGATAAAACCGCTACCGGTCACACCGGCGGCGCCTTTTGACGTGACCAATAACACGGCCAGCAGCGTCAATTGTTGGGTTAAGTCCATCGGAGTGTCTGTGGCCTGGGCAATAAATACTGCCGCCATTGTCAGGTAAATCGCCGTGCCGTCCAAGTTAAATGAATAGCCAGTTGGGATCACCAAACCGACTGTCGACTTGGCTGCGCCCAGTTTTTCCAGTTTGGTCATCATCCGTGGCAGCACCGATTCGCTCGATGAAGTACCGAGCACAATCAGCAGTTCTTCGCGGATATAACGGATAAATTTAGTGATAGAAAAGCCGTGGTAGCGCGCAATAGCTCCCAACACGATAAAAATAAACAGCAGGCAAGTGGCATAGAACGTGGCCATCAGGCCGGCCAGCGACCACAACGTACCGATGCCGTATTTACCGATGGTAAAGGCCATGGCGCCAAAAGCACCAATAGGCGCAACTTTCATCAGCATATGCACGATAGCAAACAGCAGCTCAGAGCTTTTTTCGATATAAGTGAACAGGATGTTCTGCCGGCCGCCGAGACGCTGCAGCGCAAAACCAAACAGGATAGAGAAGAACAGTACCTGCAACATGTCACCGCGGGCAAAGGCGTCAAACACGCTGGTTGGAATGATATTCAGCAGGAAATCAGTGACTGTCTGCATCTGGCCGGGGGCTGTGTATTTACTGATCGATTGCTGATCGAGACTCGCCGGGTCGATGTGCATACCAACGCCTGGCTGCACCAGATTAATTACCACCAGACCAATCACCAGCGCCACAGTCGAGACAATCTCAAAGTACAGCAGGGCATAACCGCCGGTTTTACCAACCCGTTTCATATCTTCCATGCCGGCGATGCCTATCACCACAGTACAGAAGATGATGGGCGCGATAATCATCTTAATCAGTTTGATAAACCCGGTGCCGAGCGGCTGCATCGCCGTGCCGGTTTCCGGATAAAAGTGTCCGAGCGTGATACCGATGGTGATGGCGAGCAGCACCTGAAAGTAGAGGCTGGAAAACAGCCGGCCTGTTGCTTGTTTCATCTTGTTCTCTTTTTGGTTTACGGAGGATATCTCCCTGTCGTTTTGACTTAGGCAAAGGCTGGGCCAGAACTGGAACTGTGGAAATATCTTTATTTATTAATTGGTTATTTTTCTGATGGTGATGGTGGCGTCTGGTTTTGTGCGGATTTCCACACAGTCTGATCTAGCGGTTGTCACTTTTTCCGCCGGGGGCGCGGGGGGGGGGGCATTTTTGCCTTTTGCGGCTAGACCGCCTAGCAGAGATTTCACCTGACGGTGAGGTACTTGTTGCTGACGCAGGTTCTTTGCCCTGCGGGCGGCTGTTTCGCCCGATGGGCGAGTTACTTTTTATCGCGATAAAAAGTAACCAAAAAGCGCTCGCTCGGTTCCGCTCGAAAGCCTGTCTGAAAAGTCGCTGTCCAAGGCGAAAACGTAACTCGCACGGTTGGGCGTCACACGACTAGCATCGCCGTGCTCAGGCACCCATTCCGGTCGTCGCACGATTAAAACCTTGGCCAACGATTTCCAGCCGGCTCGCTCCAACGGGCAGCCTGCTCAGCATCAAAATTTGTTTTTAGTTCACTCGAGTCAAAAGCAGGAACATCTCAGAAGACCCATCACCCGTTGGAGCGAGCCGATGCAAATCAATAGTTTGAGGTTTTAAGCCAGGGGGTGTCTGAGCGGGCTGACGGTAGCAGCCCGCGAGTTACCCTGGCGCCTCAAGCTTTTGATTTTCATCGGGCTTTCGAGCGGAACCGGGTAGCGCATTTTCTTTGGTTCCTTTCTTTTGGCAAGACAAAAGAAAGGAACTCACCGTCAGGTGAAATCTTTGCTAGACGGTCTATCCGCAAGGATAAAAATGATTCAGCAAAAGCCAGCAGAGGCTAACACCGAAATTACTCCAAAAAATCCCTTCGGGTCAGCTGATACTTGGCCATTTTGTCGTACAGGGTTTTGCGGGCGAGGCCGAGTTCCTGCATCACGTCTTTGATGGAGCCGTGATACTGGTTCAGCGCTTCTTCAATCAGGCTTTTTTCGTAAGCTTCAACCCGCTGCTGCAGCGACATCAGGCTGCTGATGCCGTCGTTTGTTGTGTCGGTTTTACCAAAACATACGGCCGGGCCGAGCAGCACATAACGTTCGGCCATATTGCGCAGTTCACGCACGTTGCCGGGCCAATCGTGTTGCTGTAATTGCTGCACCTGTGCCGGTGTCAGTGGTTGATATTCTTTGTGAAAGCGGGCTGCTGCGACCAAAGCAAAATGGCTGAACAGCAACATCAGGTCGTCGCGTCGCTCGCGTAGTGGCGGCAGGCTGACTTCGACCAGACTTAAACGGTAATACAAATCGGCGCGAAAAGCTCCGCTGGCGGCCAGTTGTTTTAAGTCGGTTTTAGTGGCGGCAATAATGCGCAGGTCGAGCGCCACCGGCTGATTCGAGCCAAGCCGGGTGACGCGGCGCTCTTCCAGCACCCGCAGCAGTTTGACCTGCAGCGACAGCGGTGTACTTTCAATTTCATCGAGAAACAGCGTGCCGCCATTGGCGAATTCAAACTTGCCGGCGCGTTTTTTCTCCGCGCCGGTATAAGCCCCGGCATCGGTGCCAAACAGTTCGCTTTCAATCAATTGTTCCGGAATGGCGCCGCAGTTGATCGCGACAAAGTTATGCTCCCGCCTGTTGCTTTGTTCATGCAGATAACGCGCAACCAGCTCTTTGCCACAGCCGGTTTCGCCAAAAATCAGCACGTCGGCCGGCGCGTCCAGCACCGCATCCAGCACGCTGCGTAGCTGCACCATGGCCGGACTTTGCCCCAGAATCCGCATGCCCGGTTGCTGCGCGCGAGCGACTGAGGCTTTCAGCTGGCGGTTTTCCAGCACCAACGCGCGTTTTTCCAGCGCGCGCTGCGCCACTTCCAGCAAATGGGTGTTATCAAAGGGCTTTTCCAGAAAATCATAGGCGCCTTGCTGCAGCGCTTTGACCGCGAGCGACACGGCGCCGTAACCGGTCAGCACCACCACCGGAATTTCGGCATCGATGGCGTGAATAGCTTGCATCAATTCCAGCCCATGCATCGCCGGCATATGGATATCGGTAATGACGATTCCGGGAAAGTCCTGACCATAGCCTTCGGCGCTGAGTTGTTTTAGCAGCGCGCCTGGATTGGCAGTGCTGCTGCAGCGCAGCCTTTCAAGGCGGAACAGCTGCTCAACCACAGTGCGGATCTCGGCTTCATCATCGATAAACAGGATCTGTGGCATAGATTCAGTGACAGAGAGTGGCATCAGCAGGTTTCCATCGGTAATAGCGGTAAAGTGACGCAAAATTCAGCGCCGCCCTGCGGGTGATTGCGCACCTCCAGTTTACCGGCAAACGACTGGATGATGCGCTGCGAAATCGACAGACCAAGCCCCAGGCCGTCGCGTTGTTTGGTGGTGAAAAAGGCTTCAAAAATCCGTTCGAGGTGATGCGGCTCAATGCCGGGGCCCTGATCTTTTAACAGGATCTGGACCTGCGTTTCCTGTGTTCTGACCGCCACAGCCAGCGCCGCATCAGTTTGTTGCTGCATCGCCTGCAGCGCATTGGTCAGTAAGTTAACCAACACCTGTTCCAGCTGGATTGGGTCGCCCAGTACCTGCGGCGGCGCTTCCGGTAACTGCAGCCGCACTTTAACACCCTGGCGCTGGCACTGATGGTGCACCAGACCGACTGCATCCAGCACCAGTTTGTTGATATCCACCGGCTGGTTTTTGCCGGCGCTTTTGCGGCTGAAATCTTTAAACTGCGCGACGATATTACTGAGCCTCGCGATCAGCTGTTGCATCGCCTGCAGGTTTTGCTGTGCTTCGCTGTACATGGCTTTATCAAGCATTTTGGCGGTGGTCTGGCTGTAGCTCGACAGCGCAGTCAGCGGCTGATTCAGCTCATGATTCAATGACGCAGACAAACTGCCAATGGTGGCGAGTTTGGCAGCCTGCACCAGTTCCTGTTCGGTTTGCGCCAGCGCGGTCTCGGTTTGTTCACGCTGGCGGATCTGCGCCACCAGTTGTTGATTACTGGCGGCCAGATCGGCGGTGCGGGCGATGACGCGTTGCTCCAGCTGACGGGCATGTTGTTCCAGCTGCGCCGCCCGTTTTTGCCGCTCGCGCTGCAGGCGCCAACCCAATAACAAAATCACAAACAGCAAGGTCGTCAGCAGCAAAGCGGTGCTCAGTTGCTGATAGGCGTCTGTGGCGGGCGTCAGCACCGTTAGCTGCCAGCCAAATTCTGTCAGGTCCTGCGACTGCGCGAGGAAATTACGTTGATCGCCGGCCAGTGGCATCCGCCACAGCTGCTGCCACGGCGTCAGCAAGGCGCGGCGCTGGCTCTGTTGCAGCGCGGTGATGTTTTTCGTCAGATAACGTTGTTGTTCGGTGGCGCTTAGCGGCTGACTATCAAGCTTGGTCAAACGCCAGGCCGGCACGTCGGACAGGAAAATCTCCTGGCTCTGGCCGGTGACTATAAAATGGCTGCCGGCCAGACCGGCGATTTGTTGTTGCTGTAGTTCCAGTGGCTCTAAATCCACTTTGACCACCAGCACGGCCAGCACCGGACTGTCCGCCACTGCGCCATCCTGCAGCATCGGCGCACTGTAATAGACGCCGCGCATGCCGCTGGTATGACCGAGCGCATAATAAAACCCTTGCTGGCGCTGCAGCGCAGCCTGCACATAAGGCCGAAAGCCAAAATCACGGCCGACATAAGAAGCCGCATCGGCACTATTGCTGCTGGCCAGCACAATCCCGGCGGTACTGACCAGATACAGATCGGCGACGCCGGCGCTTTGCTGCAGCTCCGCCAGATAACGGTTCAGCGCCGGGATATCCTGCTGCGCTAACCATTGTTGCAACAGCGGGCTGCGGCTCAACTGGGCGGGTAGATTGGCATGGCGACCAATGCTATGCCGCAGAAATGCCGCCAGGTTATTGCTCTGGCCGGCGGCTTCGGCACGCAAATCCTGATAAATCCAGTGCTGACAGGCTGATGCTGTCAATAACAGCAACAGCAGGTAACACAGCAGCAGTGCCGGGCGGGGCATTCTGAGCACATTAAGTTCCTGAAATCAGCGTGAGGCCAACAGTGTAAGGGCAAGCGACGCACGCGGCAATTGCTGCTCTCGCGGATCCTCGGCGCCAATCAACAGTGTTTTCCGGCGGCTGAACCGAAATGACCGGCACAGGGCTTCCCGTGACTGAATGCTTTAAGTTAATATGTGATAACATCACATTACCTGAGGCTGTTATGTCATTTTCTGCGCGCCGCTCTGCTGCTAAGGCAATTCCCCACCGATTATTTCCGCTGTCTGTTCTGGCTTTACTCTGCGCTGCACCGGCTGGTGCCGAAGAGCCTCAAAGTCTGGAACATATTGAAGTGCGTCACCACCAAAGCTATCGCGGCCAGGTGCCGGTGGAGAAACTGCCGCAGGCGGTGTCTGTGCTTGGCCAGGATGATTTCGCCCAGTGGTCACTGAGCCGCTTTCAGGACGTGCTGGATTTATCCAGCGGCATCGCGCGGCAGAACAATGGTGGCGGTCTGTGGGACAGTTTCTCGCTGCGTGGTTTTCCCGGCAACGAAAACATGCCGTCTGGTTACCTCATCAACGGCTTTAACGGCGGGCGCGGTTTTAGTGGTCACCGCGACGTGTCGAATATCGAGATGGTCGAAATTTTAAAAGGGCCGGGTTCGGCCTTGTATGGTCGCTCTGAGCCCGGCGGCACTATCAACATCATCACGCGCAAACCGAATCAGACCAATGGTGGTTATCTCAAAGCCAGCGCCGCGACTGAGCAGCAATACCGGTTAGAGGGTGACTACAACTATGTGCACAGTGACAGCCTGATGCTGCGCGTCAATGGCGCTGTGCAGGACTACGGCAGTTTCCGCGATGAAGTCACCAGTGAAAAGCAGGTGCTGACGCCTTCGGTGTTGTGGCAGGTCGATGCGGATAGTTCCGTGCTATACGAAGTTGAAGTACTGCGGCAGGACCAGCTGTTTGACCGCGGTATCGTGGTGCTGAATAACAACTTCAATACCGTGCCGCACAGCCGCTATTTAGGCGAACCGGGTGACAAACCAACTGAAATTGAAGCGACTGGTCATCAGCTGAGCTACGAACGCGACTTAGGCAACAGCTGGCACCTGAACCTGGGCGCCGGTTATCGCGATTCCAGTTTGCAGGGTTTTTCTTCCGATGCAGAGCTGGCACGGGCGCGCCAGGGCGTGTCTGATGACGGAAAAACGCTGACGCGCCAACGCCGTTACCGCGATTATCATTCTGAAGACAGCACTGCCCGACTGGAACTGAGTGGCAGTCCGCAGATCCTCGGCATGACGCATCAGTTGTTGCTCGGTTCTGACGCCTACGATTATGAACTGTACACGCTGCTGGGCCGGTATCGTGGCCCGAAAGGCAGCTATGCCATCAATATTCAGGCGCCACAATATGGGGTGGCTAAACCCGGCACTATCGCCACTTTGTATGAAAACGTCGAATCGCAGCAAGCGGTCGGGGTTTACCTGCAGGACCTGATCCAGCTTGATCCGCAGTGGCAGTTGTTGCTTGGTGTGCGTTACGACAGCTACCAGCAACGCATTGAAGAACTAGTGAAAAAGACCGTCGCCCGCACCGAAGACCAGCAGATCAGCCCGCGTTTTGGCCTGAATTATTTGCTGAACGACCAGATCACCTTCTACGCCAACTACGCCGAGGGCTTCCTGCCACTGTCGGGCACTGATTACGCCGGTAAGGCGTTCGAGCCTGAACTGAGCGAATCGGTGGAATTTGGCATGAAGCTGGCGCTGGTCTCCTGGCAGGCGACGCTGTCGGTGTTTGATGCGGAAAAATCCAACATTCTGGTGTCCGATCCGGTCAACGTTGGCTTTTCGGCCACGCTGGGCGCTGCGCAAAGCCGCGGCGCAGAGCTGGAGCTGGCGGGGCCACTGGCGGCCAACACCGATCTGTCGGTGTCTTATACCTGGCTTGACAGCGAAACTCTGAAAGACAGTATCAACATTGACTGGGGTGTGCTCATTCCCAAGGGCAGTGCTCTGGTGAACGTGCCACGCCATACGTTGAGTGCACAGCTGCGGCACAATCTGCAGCTGGCGGGTTATGACAGTGAGATCGGTGTGCGTCTGCGTTATCAGAGCAAACGATTAGGCGATGCCGTCACGCCTGCTTATGTGCTGCCATCGCACACGCTGTGGAGCCTGTTTGCCACCACGCGGCTGACGCCACAATGGCAGGCGGAAGCGGTTGTCGAAAACCTGCTGGATAAAGCCTGGATCCAGAGCTCATATTCAGCGATCTGGACTTATCCGGGTGAACCACGCTCGCTGCGCCTGAGCCTGCGCTACGAGTTCTGAGCATGACCACAGCGAATGTAGCACTGCATACATCACTGAATAAATCACCATCCCGCGGTCGTATCAATAGCATTGATATGATGCGCGGTCTGGTGATGCTGATGATGCTGCTGGACCATGTGCGCGAGCGGGTGCTGCTGCATCTGCAGGTCAGTGATCCGATGGAGATCAGCCAGACTGAACCCGGCCTGTTTTTCAGCCGCTTGCTGGCGCACTGGTGTGCGCCGGTGTTTGTGTTTCTGACCGGAGTGTCGGCCTATTTGTATCAGCAAAAGGGCCGGCCGCTGACGCCATTTTTACTCAAACGTGGCGGGGTGCTGATTTTACTGGAAATGACGCTGGTGAATTTCTCCTGGCTTGGCAGCTACAACACGCTGTATTTACAGGTGATTTGGGTCATCGGCCTCTGCATGCTGTTGCTGGCGCTGCTGCATCATTTGCCAAGACCCGTGCTGGCAGTCCTTGGGCTGTTGCTGGTCGGTGGGCATAACCTGCTGACGCCTATACAGTTTGCCCCAGGCGAAACCGGCTACTGGCTCTGGACCATCCTGCATGACCGCGGCTTTTTGCTGGCACCCTCAGAAGCGGCCATCGCCGTCAAAATCAGTTATCCGTTGTTGCCCTGGGTGGGCGTCATTCTGCTAGGTTATCTGGCTGGTCGCTGGTATCAGCAATCGGAGGAACAGCGGCAGCGGTTTTTATCGCGAACCGGCTGGTTGGCACTGGCTACGCTGATGCTGTTGCGCGGTTTGAATCTGTATGGCGAAACGCTGGACTGGCAGGTTCAGCCCACGCTGCTTATGACCATGATGGACCTGCTGAATTTCACCAAATATCCGCCGTCGCTGGATTTCCTGCTGCTGACTTTGGGCCTGATGTGTCTGGCGCTGCGGGCGCTGGAACGGGCCGCCATGACCAACCCTGCCGCCCGCTGGCAGCAGGTACTTGCTGATTTTGGCGCGGCGCCGATGTTTTTTTATATCCTGCATCTGTACGCCTTGTTGCTGCTGTACAGCCTGGCATTGCTGGTATTTGCGCCGAATCAGCAAACCGCTTATGGCCCGATGCTCGGCGTCAGTCATGTCGGCTGGGTTTGGTTGATCGCCGTGTTGCTCGCCGCAGCTTTATACTGGCCAACCCGCTGGTTTGCTGGTTTTAAACAGCGCAGCCACTGGCGCTGGGTGCGTTATTTCTGAGCCTGAGCGGTGAGCTGTGCGTTGACATGCAGCTTCAGGAAGTGGCGGTTAAACAAATGCGCCGCCATTAACAAAATACCGGCACTGATCGCCAGCCATGGCTCCAGCGGTGCCGGTACCCACAACGACAGCAACATCAAACCGGCCCCGGCAACACCGAGCCACAACGGTGCATGCTGCTGATGCTGACGCCTTGCCGCCGGCAAACTCCAGATCACCAGCAATAAAATCGGCGCTATCAGTAAATAGTGTACCCACTCGGCTTCCAGCCAATGCCCCAACAAACCTGCACCACCCAACGCCAATAAAATCGGCGTTATTAAGCAATGAATAATGCAAAGCCCTGATATATAAGCCGCGACTAAATCTTTCATTGGTCTCACCTCTGCTGCACCTGAACGGAAAACGCTGGTTTTCATGTCTGAATGAAATGTTATATTATCACATTATCGAGCGCGGAATCGAACGTAAAGTTTTCTGATTTGGGTATAACGCAGGGAGATCTATGCATTACCGTAACAAAATAGCCATGCTGGTGGCGGCGACATTTAGCCAGCAGCTGTGGGCGCAATCCGTGTCTGGTGTGGTGCTGGACAGCAAAGGCCAACCTATCGCCGGGGCAGAAGTGTCGCTGGCCGGCAGTCAGGCGCGGGTGAAAACCGATACCGCCGGCACTTTCCTGCTGGCAGAGCTGCACGTCGAAGCGCCGCAATTCGCCCACCGCAATCTGCATCTGAATGTGCCCGAGGCAGGTCTGAACAACGTCGAACTGCGGCTGGCGCCAACCTTACTCGAAGTCATTGATATCAAAGCCAGCCCGCTGCATGCCTCCGCGACGGAGTCAGCCCTGCCGGTCAGTGTGCTGTCCGGTGAACAGCTGAAAATGCAGCAGGCCTCGACTTTGGGTGACACGCTGAAAAATCAGGTCGGCGTGCACAGCAACTTTTATGGCTCTGTTGCCAGTAGCCCGATCATTCGCGGTTTAGATGGCCCGCGTGTGATGATCACGCAAAACGGTCTGGATGCCGGCGACGCGTCGCGGGTTGGCCCGGATCACAGCGTGGCAAGCGAAGCCGGAACCGCAGAGCAAATTGAAGTACTGCGTGGCCCGGCAACGTTGTTTTATGGCAGCGGGGCCATTGGCGGCGTGGTTAATGTGGTGGACGAACGCGTACCGACGCGCCGCGACACCCGAGCCAACTGGCAGCTGGAGCGCCAGAGCGTCAACAACGAAAAACTGGCCGCTGCCGCCGGCCAAACCAGCGTCGGTGATGTCGCCTTGTATGCCGATGCGTTCTGGCGTGAACAAGACAATTACAAAATTCCCGGCGTCGCCGAAACGGGCAGTGACGAAGCCGCCGGTGGACGCGTCGCCAATACCGATGCCACCGGCAAAGGCGGCACTGTCGGTGCCAGTTATCTGCTGCCGAATGGTTTTGTCGGTGTGTCGGTCGGCCGGCTGGAACGGCAATACGGTATTCCGGGCCATTCACATGGCGGACATGATCACGAAGCTGAGGCCGGCCATGCCGAAGAACGAGTTTTTGCCGATCTTGAACAAGACCGGGTGCAACTGCACAGCCAGTTAAATTTCAGCGGCGGGCCGCTGGCGCAACTCAATGTCAAAGCTGGTTTTACTGATTATCAGCATGCCGAAATTGAAGACGGCGCGACTGGCACCACTTTCAAAAACCGCAGTGACGAAGCGCGCCTGGAATTACTGCACCGCGAGTGGCTGGACTGGCGCGGCGGCCTCAGTCTGCACTACAAACACAGCGATTTCGCTGCCGTTGGCGACGAAGCCTTTACGCCGCCATCGACGCAGGAAATGCTGGCGATCGGTTGGATGGAAGAGCGGCATTTTGGCCCGCTGTTACTGCAAACCGGTGCCCGGCTGGAGCGCGTCACACTCAAAGCCGATCAGGTACTGCTGCCTGAACTGGCCGCACACGCCCATGACGGCAGCGAACACGATGATCATGACCATGGCGGTGATCAGGTGATCCGCACTTTTGCCGTCGATCAGAATTTCAAGCCATACAGCCTGTCGGCCGGCCTGGTCTGGGAATATCAGGACGGTTACAACGCCGCGCTGTCGTTGTCGCGTTCAGGCCGCGCGCCTTCTGCTTCAGAGTTGCTGTCCTTCGGCCCACATATAGGCACTAACGCCTATGAGATCGGCGCCTTATTCCGCCGCAATCCAACGCAGGACCCGCATCAGGCCTTTGCGCTGAATAAAGATCCGGTGGATTTGGAAGTGTCGAACAATATTGACCTGACCTGGCGCAAATACAGCGGCGATGTGGCGCTGATCCTGAACGCCTTCTACAACCAGGTGGATAACTACTATTACCAGCAAAATACCGGCTTGTTCGCCGAAGATGGCCATGCCCACACTGATGACGAGCACGACGAAGCAGAACATACCGAAGAGGCGCATGACCACAGCGGCGAATTGCCGGTGTATCTGTTCCGTGCAGCTGATGTGAACCTGCACGGTTTTGAAGCCCAGCTGATTTGGCAGTTCGCGCCACAGTGGCGCTGGACGCAACAAGTCGACTACGTGCGGGCCCGCTTAGATGCAGACGGTGATTTACCGCGCACACCGCCGCTGCGCCTGCAATCGGCGTTGTCATGGCAGTCCGCCGCGTTCAGTGCCGAGCTGCGCTACAGCCATTACAGCAAACAGGACAAAGTCGAAACGCTGGAAAGCGCGACCGGCAGTTACAACCTGCTCGATGCCAATGTCAGTTATTACCTCGACCTGTTTGACCAGCAGCTGGCGGTGTATCTGAAAGGGCAGAACCTGACCGACGAAGACGCCCGCGTCCACACCTCATTCTTAAAAGACAAAGCGCCATTACCGGGCCGTTCTATTGGCCTCGGTATTCGTGGCGAATTCTGACCAAATCCAGCCGGCAGGCCCTAATGGCGGCCGGCTCATGAATATAAAACAGGAGTTGATATGTACAGTGTAAAAATGAAATTGCTGCCGCTGGCCATCGCCAGTGCCATTCTGGCGGGCTGTGGCGATGCGACAACCAACATCGTTGAGAAAGAGCCGATCGTGATTAAAGACCCGCATCCACCGGTCGCTGCTGTGGGGAAAGGTCGCTTATTGGTCAGCGATAAAAGCAGCGCAGTGGTTAGTGTTTATGATTTGGACCGTTCAGAACTCATCGAACAGTTCCAGCTGATCAACACCCCTGATGCGGTCTATCCGTCGCCGGGTCAGCGGTATGCGTTTGTGGTGCAGCGGCCCAATGACCGGATCCAGCTGGTCGATGGCGGCCAGTGGCAGGAAGACCATGGCGACCATTTACATCCCTATTCCGAGAAACCAAAGCTGATGAGCTTTCAGCTAAACGGCAGCCGCCCGACGCACGTGCAAAGTAATGCAAGTACCACCGCAGTCTTTATGGATGGTGATGCAGCCAGCAAAACACCGGCCGCCGTGGTCACGCTGACCGAAGCCAACATCAGTGCCGACAAAAAAGACCTGCCGCTGCTGCAATACGATACGCATATGCATGGCGCGGCCCAGCCGCGTGGTGACCAGCTGATCTCCACCATCCGCGACGCTGCCAGCAGCGATATTCTGCCGGATAAAGTTGGGGTTTATAGCCAGACCGCTGGCAAATTCAGCCTGAGCCAGACGTTCGCGCCAACCTGCCCACGCTTACACGGCAGTGCGCAGAATAAAGGTTTTGTCGGCTTTGGTTGTACCGACGGTGTGCTGGTGATAACGCAATCCGGCAGCACTTATACCGCCAGTAAAATCGCCAATCCGGCGGACATCACCGGCACCAGCCGCATCGGCACTGTCGAAGGGCACGATGATGCGGCGCATTTTGTTGGCCTCGCTGGTGCGCTGGTATTTGCAGTCGACCCGCAAAACAAAACCATCAATAAAATCGACTGGCAGGCACCGGCCAATGCCGCCATCGTCGGTTATGGTTTCACAGCCAAAGCTAAGCACTTTGTGCTGCTGGATAACCAGGGTTATCTGACCGTGCTGAACTACAGCGGCAGCGCCTTTACGCTGGCCGGCAAAGTGCAAGTCGCGACCGGTTTGAGTGCGATGCCAGCCGGCAGCAGTCTGCAACTGACGCTGGCGGGCAGTGAATACCGCGCTTATGTCAGTAACCCGGTCAATAAAGCTGTGGTGGCGGTCGATTTGGCCAAACTGCAGGTCACGTCGACACTGCAATTAAACTACACCCCGCACAAGCTGACCTGGCTGGGTATTGCTAACTAAGGTCAACAGACCCTAAGCATGTTCTACACAAAACACCGGCCTCACACTCGTTGAGTGCCGGTGTTTTTTACTGCAAGGCTCAGTGAAAACCGCAGCGAAAAAGCAATACGGCTTGCTGAAATAGCGCGTCCAACTACACTTTGTTAAATTTAATGTTAATTAAGTGTGTAAATATTGAATAAGATATTTCTGTTAATCTGCTGCTTATTGCTGGCGGGGGCGACCAAACCAACACTGCTCTTGGCGCAACGCTATGAAGCTGGCATTGATGTAAAGCAGTATTGGATCAGTGAAAAGCTCGATGGCGTGCGAGCGTTTTGGACCGGGCAGCAGCTGTTAACCCGCGGCGGGCAGGTGATTGCGGCGCCGGCTTGGTTTGTCGCCAAATTCCCGCGTCAAGCGCTGGACGGTGAGTTGTGGCTGGGGCGCAATCAGTTTGCTCAGACGCTGAGTATTGTCAGTAAAGCGCAGGCCGTAGACGCGCAGTGGCAGCAGATCCGCTACCATATTTTCGAATTACCCAACGCCCCCGGTACTTTCACTGAGCGCATTCAAGCCATGCAAGCTCTGAGCGCCAAGCACCAGAGCCCCTACCTGCAAGTGATCCCCCAGTTTCGGTTGGCAAACCACGCCGAGTTAATGACCAAGCTGACAGCACTAGAGCAACAAGGCGCCGAAGGCCTGATGCTGCACCATCAAGATGCGCATTATAAAACCGGGCGCAGCAGCGATTTACTGAAGCTAAAAAGTTACCAGGACACCGAAGCCGAAGTCATCGGTTACCGGCCCGGTAAGGGCAAATATCAAGGCATGGTTGGGGCGTTAGTGGTGAAAACACCAGACGGCAAAACCTTTGCGATTGGCAGTGGTTTAACCGACGCACTGCGGCAAAACCCACCACCACTGGGCACCGTGGTGACCTACCGCTACAACGGCTTTACCAACAAAGGGCTCCCGCGTTTTGCCCGGTTTTTACGCATCCGCCAGCCATTGGAGTAAAAGCCAGCTTGCCTGCGTGTGGCACTGCACAGTGCTTACGGCCCCCTTCAGGCATGATCCCGCTTTTAGCTGATATAGAACAAAGTTTGCGCCTGCCGGAGCGGGTTAACATGCGTTATTGCCGGACCACTCTTGTTGTTAGTGATTGTTGCCAGTGTTTTTTGGAGCACAAAGTGCGATGCGTAAATTATCCGCCATTCGAAAAATAGCAATGCTCTGTGGTCTGTTGCTCAGCATCAGCCTCAGGCTGTTTACCGGCGTGGCTTTGGCCAGCGTGACTCTAGCCGGCGCGGCATGGGCCGACGAGGAATGTAAGGATCCGATCGCGCAGTGGCAATCCCGCGAGGTGCTTAAAGCCAGGCTTGAGCAACAAGGCTGGGTGGTCAAACGTATTCGCATCGATGACGGCTGCTATGAAGTGCGCGCGATGGATGAGCAAGGCCGCCGGGTGAAAGCCACCTATGCGCCGGCAACGCTGACCTTACTGGAACTGGAGGTGAAACATGATCACCAAGCGCAGCGCGAACAGCAAAATCAGCGCGAGCCGCAGGAACACTGAATAGCCGCGCAGTCAGCCGATTCAACCACATTGATCAACAGATATGATCAACAGATAGTCAGGAGCAATCAGATGAAAAAATTATGGGCCGCCGCAAGTTTCATCCTGGGTCTGAGTCTGCCCAATCTGGCGCAGGCCGCTGAAGTGACCATCACCACAACACTGAATGCCTATAGCGGCAATGGCGCTTATCTGGCGTTTTATCTAACCGATGCAAACGGTAAGTACAGCAAAACACTGTGGGTCGCGGGTGGTAAAAGTAAATATTACAAACACTTGCAGGGCTGGGCCCGCGGCAGTGGCCTAAAAAGCACCGAATACGATGGCTTCACCGGCGCCAGTGTCACCGCAGGTGAGCAACTCACGGTCAAGGTGAACATTGATGATGCGTTGATTGATGCCGGTTATTTGATCCGCGTCGATAGTGCGGTGGAAGATCAGCGCGACCACCGGGTTGATGCCGAAGTGCCGCTGACACGGCAGGGCGCTGGCACTGCTGTGGCTGGGCGCGGTTACGTCAAAACCATCAGTTATACCTTGTAAAAGCGTTGTTCCAGAGGATATTGCCGAATGCTGCGTCGCCTCCACTCCTTTGCCGGTCTTGTTGCTGCGCTGTTTTTGCTGAGCACGGCGATTACGGGGGCATTGCTGTCGTTGGAGCCTGCACTGCAGCGCGCAGCGGCGCCCGTGCCAGCCCGTGGAGCGCTCAGCGTGGCCGATGTGGCGGCAAAAGTGCTGCTGGTTTATCCCGGCACTGAGCAAATTGAACGTCTGCCTTCTGGCGCCGTGGTGGTTTATTTCACCGAAGATGGCCAAACCGCGGCCGATCTGATTGATCCTTTCACCGGCACCCGGCTTGGGACTTATCAGCAGTCAGCTGTTTTTGCCTGGCTGAAAGATTTGCACCGCGCGTTCTTGTGGGATGACAAAGGGCGGGCTGGCGCGGGCATTGTTGCGCTGCTGCTGAGCGTGCTGTGTATTTCTGGGTTGTTTTTGCTGGCCGCTCGCGCCGGCGGCTGGCGCCAGTTATTTGGGCCGATGCGTAGTGCCGCCAGTGGTACTGTCAGTCCACGGCTGCACGCCGAGCTGGCGCGTATTGCTGCATTGGGTTTGCTGCTGTCGGCCCTGACCGGTTGCTGGATGTCGGCACTGCGGTTTGGCTTGCTGACTGAAGCCCCGGAACTGGAGGCTGATTTTCCGCAAAGTGTGGCTGGCACGGCTGCCGCGCCAGTTGGCGCTTTGCCGGCATTGCAGCAAACCGATTTGGTTGATTTACATCAGCTGATTTTCCCGTCGCGCACCGATTTACAGGATTTGTATGCACTGCGCACCCATCAGGGCTCGGGGTATGTTGACCAAGCGACCGGCGCATGGCTGTCTTACGCCGACTATGGCTCGGGCGCACGGCTACAAACCTTTATTGTCGAGTTACATACCGGCGAAGCGTACTGGTGGCTTGGGCTGGTGTTTGGTGTTGCGGCACTGACGGTGCCGGTTCTGGCGGTTACCGGTGTGCAAATTTGGTGGCAACGGCGCCGAGCCATGCCGCACCTGCAGGGCAACTCGGCAGCGGATCTGGCCGACACTATTGTGCTGGTCGGCTCTGAAACCAACAGTACCTGGGGTTTTGCCAACGCCTTATTCGAAGGATTAAAGGCTGCCGGCTGTCGCGTGCACCTCGCGCCGATGGATCAACTGGCAAACCACTATGCCAAAGCCGAACGGTTGTTGATCCTTACCTCAACCTACGGCGATGGCGACGTACCGGCCTCGGCCAGTCAGTTTTTACCAAAGCTGCAGAAACTGCCACCAACCCTCAGCTTACCGTTCGCCGTGTTGGGTTTTGGCGATCGGCAATTTTGCAGCTTTTGTGCTTTTGCCGATCGGGTAACTAAGGCTTTGCTGCAACGACAGTGGCCACAGCTAATGGCCACCGACTATGTCGATCGACAGTCCGCCGCTACCTTTAAGCACTGGGGCACCGCGCTTGGCAAAGCGATTGGCCGGCCTTTGACGCTGCACTATACGCCGGAGCTGCCGCCCAGCCATACGCTGATGTTGGTTGAACGGCAAAACTACGGTGAAGCGGTGCAGACGCCGACTTGTGTATTGCGCTTTAAAGCCGCAGCTCCAGGCAGCGCGCTGCCAACTTTTAGCGCGGGTGATTTGGTCGGCATCCTGCCACCGGGTGGCGCTGCGCCACGGTTCTATTCGCTGGCATCCGCCAATACTGACGGTGTCTTGGAAATTTGTGTCCGGCAGCAGGAGAATGGCCTGTGTTCAGGGTTTTTATACAACCTGAAATTGGGCGAAACTGCGGCTGGTTTTATTCAGAAAAATGCCCGCTTTAAACCTGCCGCCGGCAAGTCGCCGATCCTATTGATTGGCGCCGGTACCGGCATTGGGCCTTTGATCGGATTTATTCGTGCGAACAGCGCACAGCGCCCGATGTACCTGTACTGGGGCGGGCGGCTCGCCACTGCTGATTTTTTATATCAGGATGAACTGAACAGCTGTCTGGCAGAAAAGCGCCTGACCCAGTTGCATACCGCTTTTTCGCGCAGCGCAACACCCGCCTATGTGCAGGACGCTTTGCAGCAAGACGGCGCACAGATCCGCGCGTTGATGCAGGCGGGCGGGCAAATTCTAATCTGTGGCGGGCGACGGATGGCCAGCGATGTTGCCACCACACTCAATACGCTGTTGGCGCCATTGGCATTGGATGTGGAGCAGTTGAAAAAGTCAGGCCAGTATATCGAAGATAGTTATTAAAGCGGTGCCTGAGCCCGCAGCTATTGAGCTTTGTATTTGGCCAACCCGCTGGTTTTAAACAACGCAGCCGCTGGCGCTGGGTGCGTTATTTCTGCACATTGTCGCCTCCTCAGTACCGGTTTGAATCATCCAGCAGGCCGGTACGCTGTTCCTTTCAGGCAGATCCTGTTACTTTCCTGTGATCACTCAGACATTTAGTCGCCTTTCGCCGGTGCTTGGCCGCATCTGCTGATCGGCGCCGATCTATCCTGCGTTTTGCTTGGGCAGAATATCGGCAACATCGGGCATGATTTGGCAAGAGTCAGCCGTGCCGCAACTTTTCGGGAGTACAACAATGCAATTATCACAGGTCTTTCTGCTGGCCTTCGGTCTGCTCGCTGCGCTTGGTACTGCGACGGCTCAGGAAAAACCGCAAGCGGCGAGAATGCAAGCAGGGGTTCCGGTGGTGGTTGCTGCGGTGACTGCGCAAGACGTGCCGGTTTGGCTGCGTGGTATCGGCCAGGTGAAGCCACAACAAAGCGTGGAGATCCGGCCGCAGGTCGATGGCTTGTTGCAGCAGGTACTGGTGCGCGAAGGCGACATGGTGCAGGCCGGCCAATTGCTGGCCACGCTGGATGACCGCGCCATCAAAGCCGCACTGGCGCAGGCTCAGGCGCAGCGCGCCGTGGCAGAAGCCAAACTGAATGTGGCCAAACGCGATTTAAAACGTTATCAGAACTTAAGCCAGAGCCAGGCCATTTCCGCTCAGCAAAAAGACCAGCAGCAGGCCACAGTGCAACAGCTGCAGGCCGAGCTGCAAAGTGTCGAAGCGCAAATTAATGCGCAGCAAGTGCAATTGTCGTTCACCCAAATTCATGCGCCTATTGCCGGCCAGGTCGGCATCCGTAATGTCGATGCCGGTAACTATGTGCGCCCGTCTGATACGCAGGGCTTATTTTCTGTGGTGCAACTCGACCCGATCAGTGTCGAGATGGCATTGCCGCAGGCCCAGTTACCGCAGTTACAACAATTGATGCAGCAGGTGCGGCAGCAGCAGGCAGTGCCAGTCGAGGCTTTTGTCCGTGATGGTGGCGACAAACTCGCCAGCGGCAGTCTGGTCGTCGTCGATAATAAGGTCAGCAGCGGCAGCGGCACTATCCGCATCAAAGCCGATTTTGCTAATCCGACTCAGGCCTTATGGCCGGCGCAGACCGTCGTGGTGGCGCTTCGCAGCAAACTGTTACCGCAAGCGCTGACCATTCCGGTCAAAGCGCTGCAACAAGGCCCACAAGGTGCTTTTGTCTGGCGGATTGATGGCGACAAAGCCACAGTCCAGCCGGTGCAGGTGTTGGAAACCACCGAGACAGTCATTGTGGTCAGTGGTGTCAGTGCCGGCCAACAAGTGGTGGTTGATGGCCAGAGCCGGTTGCGGCCGGGCGCGACTGTGGTGATTAAAACCGCCGTTGAACAAGCGCAGGCTAACAAAACCAGGAAAGAAGCCAAGCAAGCAGCGGCGGAGCACGCAGCATGAATAGCCGCAGTATTTTTGCCTGGTGTATGAACCACCCGATCGGCACTGTGCTGCTGACCTGCGCCTTAGTGCTGATGGGTATTCTGGCCATTCCGCGCCTGTCGATTGCGCCGTTGCCGGAAGCCGAATTTCCGACCATTGAAGTCAGTGCCCGTTTACCTGGCGCCAGCGCGGAGACTATGGCCTCCGCCGTGGCGACGCCGCTGGAAGTGGCGCTCAGTGTCGTGCCCGGCATTACCGAAATGACCTCCAGCAGTGCGCTCGGTTCGGTCAATATCACGCTGCAGTTTGTGCTGGAAAAAGACATCGACGCCGCTGCACAGGAAGTACAAGCTGCGCTGAATCAGGCCGCCGGTCGTTTGCCGGACATGCCGAATCAGCCGACCTGGCGTAAAGCTAACCCGTCCGACAGCCCGATTTTGATCATCGGCGTGACCTCCGAAACGCTGTCGCGCACGCAAATCAGCGACATGGCAGAAACAGTGCTGGCGCGGCAGCTCAGCCAGATTTATGGCGTCGGTGAAGTCTTTATCGGTGGTCAGCAAAAGCCGGCCATTCGCATTCAGGCGCGGCCGGAAGTTCTGGCCGCAAATAATCTTACACTGGCGGATATCCGTGGCGTGGTGCAAAAAGCCAGTGTCAACCAGCCGAAGGGCGCACTGTTTGGCGCGAACCGGGTGTCGACGCTGGCGGTGAACGACCAAATCTTCAGTGCCGACGAATATGGCAACCTCATCGTCAAATACGACAATGGCAATCCGGTGTATTTACGCGATGTCGCCAATGTGATTGCCGGCGCGGAAAACGACTTTTTGCAGATTTGGCCGAACGGTGAATCGGGCGTGGCGCTGATTATCCGCCGGCAGCCAGGCGCAAATATTGTTGCCACCGCCGATGCCATTCAGGCGGCGTTGCCGCAGCTGGTGTCGGCATTGCCGGCCGACATCAAAGTCGAAGTGTTTAACGACCGCACCCGCACCATCCGCGCCTCGCTGGCCGAGGTCGAACTGACGCTGGCGATAGCGGTGGTGCTGGTGATCGCGGTGATGGCAGCGTTTTTAAAGCAATGGTCGGCGACCTTAATCGTCACGGCCGTGTTGTTGGTATCACTGATTGCCACTTGTGCCTTTATGTATGTCGCTGGTTTTAGTCTGAATAACCTCACGCTGGTGGCGATCGTGATAGCGGTCGGTTTTATCGTCGACGATGCGATTGTCGTCATCGAGAATATCCACCGTTATCTCGAACTTGGCCTCAGTAAAACCGAAGCAGCGCTGAAAGGCGCGCAAGAGATTGGTTTTACGGTGATTTCGATTTCCGTATCGCTGATCGCCGCTTTTATTCCGCTGCTGTTTATGGGCGGCATTATCGGCCGGTTGTTCCTCGAATTCTCCTTGACCGCCGCCGCCGCCATCCTGATTTCGGTAGTGGTGTGTCTGACGTTGGCGCCCACGCTGGCGTCGATTTTTATGGATAAAGCGCCTAAACATGACCCGAACCATCCGGGGCTGTTTGACCGGCTGGTCAAGCGTTATGACCGCGTGCTGACCTGGGCCTTAGCGCATCAGCGCTTTATGCTCGGCGTGTTCGGCCTGACGCTGGCCGGTAGTGTGATGAGTTTTATCGCCATCCCCAAAGGCTTTTTCCCGCTGCAGGACACCGGTTTTATCATCGGTTCGACGCAGGCGGCGTCAGATATTTCGTATGAAGATATGGTCGCCAAACATAAACAGCTGGAAGACATTTTGCGCAAAGACCCGGCTATCACCGGCTTTAACCATGCGGTCGGCGGCAATAACTCCACCGGTTCCGGCCGCGTCTGGATTGTACTGAGCGATCCGGATGATCGCGATGCCAGCGCCAGTGAAGTCATTGACCGCTTACGGCCACAGTTTGCGCAAATCCCGGGGCTGCAGGTGTTTTTGCGCGCCTCGCAAGATATTAACCTCGGCGCCAATCAGGGCCGCGCGCAGTATCAGTATGTATTAAAGGCGCTCGACAGTGACGAGCTGGCCAGCTGGACCAATCAGCTGACCGCCAAGTTGCGGCAAAACCCGATGTTCACCGACTTATCCAACGACCTGCAGTGGGACGCCAATATCATCCGGCTGGAATTGGACCGGCAGGAAGCGGCGCGGCTTGGTTTTACCGCGGCCGATCTGGACCAGGCTTTGTATGACGCTTTTGGTCAGCGCCAAATCAGCGAATATCAGACCGAGACCAACCAATACAATGTCATTCTGGAAGTAAGCCCGGAGCAACGTGGCCGTGCCGACAGCCTGAATTATTTCTACCTGCGCTCGCCGCTGACCGGCGACATGGTGCCGCTGTTGAGCTTTGCCAAAGTGCTGCCAGCGCAAAGTGGCCCGGTGGTCATTGCGCACCACGGCATGCAGCCAGCGGCGAATATTTCTTTTAACCTGGCGGCCGGTGTGGCGCTTGGTGATGCGGTCAAAGCACTGGAGCAGGCGCGGGCAGAACTGAATATGCCACCGGCGGTGCTGGGTACTTTCTTGGGCGCAGCGCAGGCGTTTCAGGATTCGCTCGCCAGTCAGCCGCTGCTGATCCTGACCGCATTGCTGGCGGTTTATATCATCCTTGGTGTGTTGTATGAGAGTTTTGTCCACCCGCTGACGATTCTGTCGACGCTGCCGTCGGCGGCGATTGGTGCTATCGGGCTGCTATGGTTGTGGGGACTGGATTTCTCCATCATGGCGTTGATAGGCATCATCTTGCTGATCGGTATCGTGAAGAAAAACGGCATTCTGATGGTCGATTTTGCGCTGCAGGCGCAGCGCGAGCAGGGCTTAAGTGCGCGTGATGCCATCCATCAGGCTTGTCTGGTGCGGTTCCGGCCGATCATGATGACGACGCTGGCGGCAATTCTCGGCGCCGTGCCGCTGATGCTGGGTTTTGGTACCGGTTCTGAACTGCGCGTACCGCTTGGGGTGGCCATTGTTGGCGGGCTGGCGTTTAGCCAGATTTTAACGTTGCTGACCACGCCGGTAGTGTTTCTGGCGCTGGATAAATTGTTTTTGCAAAAACGCCGCTAGAGACTGCTTACTGTGACTACCGCGCCTAACGTTTTTTCGTAATGCGCGGTAGCCGACGCGACTTTTCTTGACAAGTTTCGCTGTCCCCACTCATTCTGTGTAAAGCTTTTCCTTCGGCTTGTCGGCCGGCGGAACAGCTTTATTCTGATTCCACCAGCAGTGTTATCTAATCGCGTTTTATCCAGGTCTCATTTTCAGAAGGCAGATGCGATTTATGCTGTATCCCACCATCCATGCGGTCGGCAGTACCGTGTACTTCATGTTGTTTCTGCTGTTTTTGTGTGCCCGGCTGGTGCCGCGCACCAATCCTGGTATTACCTTTTGGGCCGGTGCAGCACTCGCCGCCTGTTGCGCCCGTTTAGCCATGTTATTACTGCCTACTGAATCCGACGCGAGCGGCGGTCTGCTCTGGTATGCCGTGTTTATCACGTTGGAAAAATTGCTGTTATTGCTCGGTGCTTTCCGCTTTTTCGGTCCAGTGTATTTACCTGGCGGCAGGCGGATGCTGACCGATCGCTGGTTGTATGCTCTGGTGGGCTTAGCGCTGGGTTGGATTTTCGCCTATGGCCAGTTGGGCTTGCCGCGCGTGCCTTATGATATTGGATTGGCGGCGCTGAATGTTGTCGCCTTATTGTTGCTAGCCGCGGCGGTATATCGCAGCCGGATCCGGCTGCCGCATTGGCTGAAATCCAGCATCGTTGTGGTAGTCAGCCTGCTTGCGCTGCACTGGAGCCTAATTGTACCGCTGTATTTGTGGTGGTTGCCGGACTGGCGGCAGCAAGGCTTTGTATTTGGTACTGTGCAGGCCATGCTGCAGTATTTGCTGATCCTCAGCGCCGTGATCGTGTTGTTTGTCCGGCGCCTGAGCGAATCCGAAGCCAAAGCGTTGGACATGGCCTATCACGACCCACTGACCGGCCTTAGCAACAAAAGATATGTTGATGTGCTGTTTGGTCAGGCGCTGCAATTGGCCAACCGGCCGCACCAGGCGCTGGCGGTGTTTTATATCGATCTGGATAACTTCAAACCCATCAACGACAGCGCCGGCCATAAAACCGGTGACTTAGTGCTGCAGGACGTCGCCAAACGGCTCAGAGCCTGTTTACGCAGCACCGACATTTGCGCCCGTATCGGCGGCGACGAATTTGTCGTGATAGCCACCCAAATCGAACAGGAACAGCATGTGCTGGAGATCGCCGAGAAGCTGCTGAAACAACTGCGTCAGCCGGTACACATTGATCAACACAGCTACGAACTCGGCGCCAGCATTGGCGTCAGCCTGCACCCGCGCCACGGCCAGGAACTGGCCGAATTATTAGAAAAAGCCGACAGCGCCATGTACCAGGTCAAACAACATGGCCGCAATGGCTATCGGTTATACAACGGCGACGAACGGCGGGGGTAATGCACCGGCATGCGCTTACCAATGTGCGCCACGTGGTAGATGTACGCTATGTGATGGATGTACGCCACGTGGTGGCCAGCGGGCGTTGCTTGCCGTACCTACCACCCAAACAAGATCGTAGGTACGGCAAGCAAAGCGTCGCCGTACGATAGACCCCGCTCGCCTCAACTTGTTGAACAATCTGTTATTCCGCGTGATAAGGCCCGCAATGCTGTTCCAGCTGCGGCAGACGTAAATCCTGCTGCGGGTCACGGGCCGGCGAGGGCGTTATGCTGTTACCCGCACCGGCTTGTTGCAACAGCAACGCAGCGTTTTGCACCAAACCTGGAATTTGCAAAGGCGCTGCCAGCTTCTGCAGGTGCTGCATATCAGCCGGCTGCAAAGGCCGCGCGGCCTGGTGCAGCGCCTGCAGCAACGCTAGATAGTTTTGTAGTTCAGCCGGCGCTTTGTCATCAATGCTTTTGCTAATACCCGCGGCATAGCGGTCAAACGCCGGCCAGTCTTGCTGCGCGACCACCACTGTCAGTAAATTCAGCGAAGCCATCTGCAATGAATACGGTTCCTGCAGCTGGGTATAGCCATACATCGCCTGGCGTAACCGGGCTAGTGCGGGCTGATACTGCTGCTGGCGCCACAACACCAGCCCGAGATTGTTTTGTAGCAAAGCCACCAACGCCGCTTGTTTATATAAAGTTGCCGCCGTCAGGCTTTGTTCGAAATGGATTTTGGCTGCAGCAAAATCGCCTTGCATATAGCTGATTTGCCCGAGGCTCGTGCCGACCCGCGCCTGCTCGATGGGCGGCAAATCAAAGCGGGCACTGCATTGATACCAATAAAACGCCGCCGGATACTTCTGCTGCATAAAATTGACGAAACCAGCAGCGAGCAACAAATCGGTTTTACTCAAACCAGCGGACAGCAGCTGATCAGCCTGCCGCAGATTTTGTTCGGCCTGACTAAATTGCTTCAGTCGGGTGTAAGCACGCGACGCCAGTACCAGCCAATCACGCTGATGCCAGGCCGGTGTACTGCTGAGTTCCGGCAACTGCAGTTCAAACAACGCCACAGTTTCCGCTGGCTGCGTCAGCGCCGCGGCCCGGGCTTTGTCGAAGGCGTCCGTCGCATTGGACGTACTGGTGTGAAGCAGCCACACGGCTAGCAGGATTTTTTTCATCGTCCCTCTGCATCTGAAAACGGCATGGCTTCGTGTAGACGCTTTGTCTCTCGGTTAACTGCCCGTTGCTGTGCTGAAAAAATAGCAGAGAAGTTAGCCTACTGGGCAACAGCATCGAGTTCCGTTAATGTGGCAGCATTGCAACCCATCAGGACAGACAGATGCACGCTGTGACCGGAACCTGCCGTTGTGGCGCAGTCAGTTGTAACATCCAGCTGCCGCAACCGCCAGGCAGTTACGCACCAAGGCGCTGCGACTGCGATTTCTGCACCGCCCGCGCTTTGCTCTACCTATCAGACCCCAACGGCCAGCTACACATCAGCGCCAACAGCGCACTGACCCGGCTAACACAAGGCTCAGAGCAAGCCGAATTCCTCGCCTGCAGCCAATGCCAAACCGTCGTCGCCGTCTGCTATCGCGAAGCAGACATCAGCGTCGGCGCTATCAACGCCAGCCTGCTGCAGCCGCAACATCCCTTCGCCGCAGCTATGACAGTGCAACCGAAGTTATTAGCGGCAGACAGCAAAACCGAACGCTGGAAACAGCTGTGGACGCCGTTGGTGGTGGAGGAGGGCTGAGATGGTTGAGGGGAATAGTTGGTTTAATCTGCTCATATGCTGAGGGGATTAGCGCCCTTATTTTTCAAAAGCCCTGATTGAAAGTGTATTTTGCGTGGCTGGCATACTGCCAATCTGATTGCAGATTTTGGTGAATATTGGTACAAAAGTGCCAGCCCGTTGTGGGATTTACAGGGATGTTGATGAACAAAACGCTGGATATTTACCATCAAGGCGCCGCTTTATTTGCACAGCAATATGATGCGCTGAGTTTTGTGCAAGTGCATCAAAGCTGGCAGCAATTTTGGCCTGACAACGGCATGGTGCTGGATATCGGCGCCGGCAGTGGTCGCGATGCCTTGTGGCTGGCAGAGCGTGGCTGTCAGGTTATCGCCGTCGAACCTGCAGCCGATTTATTGCGCATCGGACAAAGCAAAACCGCTGAGCATTCTGTATCAAGAGTGCAATGGCTGAGCGACAATCTGCCTGAACTCAAAGCCTGTTATCAGCTGAATCTGCAATTTAATACCATCCTGCTGAGCGCCGTCTGGATGCATCTGGCGCCGTCCGAGCGCGAACGTGCTTTTCGTAAAATTGCCAATTTACTCGCTCCTGGCGGGCGCTTTGTGCTCAGCCTGCGCTTTGGCGAATTTAGCGATGGCCGGGTGTCGTTTCCGGTCAGTGTCGATGAAATCGCAAAATTGGCCCGGCAGTTTGGTCTGGTGCTGAGTTTTGTCAGCGCGCTGACCGCAGATAGCGGCGGGCGTGCCGGTGTGCAGTGGCAAACGCTGGTGCTGGAACTGCCCGACGATGGCAGCGCCAGCCTAAGCAGAATTCGCCATATCGTGCTCAATGACAGCAAATCATCAACCTACAAGCTGGCGCTGCTGCGCACCTTGGTAAGGATCGCCGACGCGCATCCGGGCGCAGTATTGGACCGGCAAGACGGCAAAGTAGCGATTTCGCTTGGCTTGGTTGCACTGTATTGGATCCGCTTGTTTAAGCGTCTGGTCGACAACAATATTCAGCAAAATTCGGACCCGGCGAAAGGTTTGGGTTTTGTTACTGAGCGCGGCTGGCAGGCATTACAGCATCTGACCGCCGACGATTTCGCGGTCGGAACCCTATTCGCCGGCCCCGACGCTGAAGCGTTGCAAAACCTATTCAGCGATACGCTAAAAACCATCAAAGACGGGCCTGTTACCTATATCTGGCAGGGGCAAAAAGACAACCAGCTGTTCAGTATGCAGCGGCAGAAAACCCAGCGGCAAAGCACTGTTTTGATCGATAAGCCGTTTTTAAACAGTTACGGCCATTTTGTTCTGAGTGAATCGATGTGGGACTGCTTCCGCGTGTACGGCTGCTGGATTGAACCTTTGCTGGTGCAGCAATGGGTCAGCGAAATGCAAAAGTATGAACTGAACCGGCAGCAAGGCCTAACGCTGGATACCTACCACCATCACCTGCGCTGGCTCGACCGGCAACACGATACCGGCTATGTCAGGAAGAAAGTCGAAACGCTGCGTGGTGCCGGGCATGACGTTCGCAGTGTATGGAGTGGCAAGCCGCTGTACAGCTACGACATCGACCATTGTTTGCCATTTAGTTACTGGCCCAACAACGATTTATGGAACCTGCTGCCAGCCAGCTGTGAAGAGAACCGCAAGAAAAGCGACCGCTTACCCAGCCAGTCCCGGCTGCACGCCTCGCGTAGCCAAATCACCGACTGGTGGCAACAAGCCTGGCACAGCGAAACCGAGCAAAAAAGGTTCTTTGTCGAAGCCGCGCTGTCCCTACCCAACATCGCCTACAACTGCACTGATTTCGACGCTGTATTTGAAGCACTGCAGTTCCAGTCGGCAGGGATTAAACAGCGGTTGCAGGTGGCGGAGTGGTAGATAGTTTCCCATTGACGGTCCCCTGACCTTTCCCCGGAATTAATACCAATCCCGTGATGAGATTTTCCAGCTTATGCGGCCTGTTTTGCATACTCAACAGGCGACATTTAATTCAATGAACTATGTGGGCGAATCGTATTGTAATGTTCGCGCCATAAATCGATTTCGTATCTGGCTTCGTCCATCGTTCTGAACCAGTGTTGGTTCAGACATTCGTTTCTGAACTTGCCATTTAAGCTTTCAACAAAGGCGTTTTGTGTTGGTTTCCCTGGCTGAATAACGCCCAGACTCACGCCAGTTTCTTTGCACCAGAAGAACATTGCCTTGCTGGTAAATTCAGTGCCGTTATCGCAAATCACTTTGTTAGGTTTGCCACGTTGCTCAATCAGCAAACTCAAAAATCTGGCGACTTGTCTGCTGCTGATAGAAACCGAAACCAGTTGCCCAACCATTTCCCGCGAATAGTCATCCACCACATTCAATACCCGAAAGCGCCTGCCATTACTGAGTTGTTCAGAAACAAAGTCCATCGACCAGCGCTGATTCACTGCTGTTGGCACTTCCATAGGCTGGCGTGGCCGAGTCAGCTTTTTTCGTTTCTTGGTTCGAACCTACAAGCCTTCTTCGGTATAAAGACGATAGGTATGTTTGCGATTTTTGACCATCCCTTCGCCGCGAAGCAGTCCATGCAACATCAGATAACCGTAACGCGGACATAGCGCGGCAAGCGCCTTTAAGCGTTGCCGTGAGCTGCTATCTGCATTCGTTTTTGGCTGATACCGCAGTGCAGTTCGGCTCAATCCCGCCAACTTGCAGGCTACCCGTTCACTCAGGCGAAATGCTGCCATCAGATGTTGAGCAACAGGTTTCCTTGCCGCTGGCGTCACCACTTTTTTGACAGCACATCCTTCATATCTTCAACTTCTAGCATCTTGTCGGCCAGCATCTTTTTGAGCCTGTTGTTCTCTGTCTCAAGCTCCTTCAGTCGCTTGGCTTCGTTCACTTCAAGGCCAGCGTATTTGCTGCGCCAGTTGTAGAAGGTGCCGACAGATATGCCCATCTCGCGGCAAAGATCTTCGACTTTAGAACCGGATTCATGCTGCTTGATGGCTTTGATGATTTGTTCTTCGGTGTAGCGTTTTTTCATTTTGAGATCTCCATTGGCTCCAGTTTATTGGAAATCTCATCAATGTCATTGTATTTATTTTGGGGGAAAATATGAAGAGTTACCTTTTGTTTTGGTTAAGGATTCGACACCCACAATCAAAACTGGTAACTCTCACCTTTTCTAGGCAATGCGTCAGAACAAGTCGAGACTAATTCACATAATTTAATTATTTTTGACAGTGTCGGTTTGAATTTAACTGAACTGTACCTCGATTCCTTTCAAAATAGACTCAAAATCATCTTCCTTCAAATTACAGAAATAGCTCGTTTTAAAGCCTATGTCCAATATGCTCATGAACTCTTTGAAGTCGTAAATGATAGGCTCTCCTTGATTATTAATGGTATTCTTTCTTATTGATTCCACTTTGTTAATTAAGCAGATATATTGATAATCCTTGTCTACTACCTGCGTGTTTCCGTCAGGGTGAGCGCATTGCATATGTTGAGCTGTAGTAAGGGCGATTAAATTTTCTATTGAGTCAGCTATTTCCGGAAATTGACTTTGCGGGAATATGTGATGCATATGTGTCGCTTCTCTTCCAACAGAGTATTTGTCCAACACTTCTGATTTTTTATTATTAAAATTATCATTAAACCTGCGCAAGTTTTTAGATGCTCTAGATACTTTGTATTTGTGAAGTGTTTTATTTTTCTCAGTGGGGTCATAGTCTCCCCTAGAAACATTCTTGTTTTTCCCAGCCCGAATATCTCTCCAATTAGGCTGGTTATATACTATTTTGTCGAAAGTAATCATGTCGGTGGATACTCTGCCCTTCACAATCCCCTTTTTGTGATACTTGCAAGCTAATGGATTAAGGACTTTTATAAAAATTCTGTTTGCTTCAATTTCTGTATTGATGGGAGTGTTATCTATACAGAATTGAACAAATTTTTTCTTTGCAATTTGTAAGTGATCTTTATCTTGCATATCAAAAAATGATTCAAAACTGTCCGAGAGTCCGCTATCAAGTAGCGTTTTTTCTATATATTGGCATAGAAAGTCAAAGGAGTTCCTTTCACGTTGTGCTATATATTCAAGGATATCTATGTTAGCTACTCTGAACTCTATCTTTCCGCCAATTTTTCTTTCTTCAAGTACACCGGCCGCAGCTAACAGCTTTTTAGGTTGTCTATAAAACTTATTGTATTCATCCATAGTACTTTTTTGGAGAGGGTCTGGCTTCCCAAACCATGCTTGTACGTTGTTTACAGCGTATTGAGACTTCCATATATCTGGAGAGGAGAATGGTTGTGCACCACCATTTCTAAGGTATTCAACTATACAATCAGATACAAAACAAAGGTTATCGAAAGCACATTTTTGGTCGATCCATCTACCATTTTTGCTTCTACGAATGTCATAGCTATGCCTGGCTATGTATTTAGCAAGTAAATTCGGCGTCATCTTTTAATCTTCCGTAAAAAAATACGCTAGTTTTATCTACATTTATCGATTGTGTAGATAGATTTCTAGCAATTCTGTAAAATGTCCTATATTCATCCGTTGAGAAATAAGATATCTGTCTCTGGCTTAATTTGAAACTAGACTTTGGTATGAGTACGGCAGTCGAACCATCCGGTATGGCATTTTCAATATTCTCCATCACTCTAGGATTGTAAGTCATGTTAGGTGTTAAGTAGACAGAATTATTATTAACGTATTTAAATGCGGCTAGGCCTTTCGCGACTTTTAGCGGGATATATTGGTCATAACTCTCGATTTTTTCTGCCTTACCGCCAGTGTCAACTATGTTTTTTGCTTTTATTACCCAAATCGAGTCCGAGAATGGCTCAGCTTGTGTCAAAGATTTCGTAATCTGCCTGTCTCTAAAGACATCGAAAATACCGAACTCCATCTTATTAGCTACTTTGTCAAATTCATTATCACGATAAATAATGAAAGATGGAAGCTTGCTATCAGTAATGTACTCTTGTTTTTGTATATAATGTGTGTTGAGCTTCATGTTATATATATGCGTGTCTTTTGGTGCTTTTGTTGGATTTATAAACATAGCTATAGTTTCAATAGAAACTCCAGTAAAGCCATACCGTCCAAAATCAATTATTTGTTCAATATTGACCTTTTTTAGAATGTCACGGGTTTTTTTGAATTCGCCATTGCTTAGGATTGTTTTATTTAAGACCAAGCAAACACTTGAAGCATGTTTCATACATTTTTCAAGGAACATAACAGACAAGTTATTCGTTTCTTTATTGTCGAACTGTTCTGTGTATTTTTCTTTCTCCCCGGCGGACGATATCACTTTAGAAAATGGTGGATTGCCAACTATTAAGTCGTAGTAATGTCCTATATCAATTAACAAAAAATCACCGCAAATAATGTTTATTTCAAAATTTTTCGGTATATTTATTTTGGTAAGTATTATTTTTAGTGTTTCTACACTGTCATAATCAATGTCAACTAAGTCAATAGTCACATGTGCGACATTTTCATATCTCTTTATTAAAAATGGTACAAAACTTCCAGCGCCAACTGATGGTTCTAAAATTCGGATTTTCTCCTTGCTAAAAGTAGGAAGTCCGCAGATTATCTGATTAACAATGAATTTGTTTGTGTAAAATGCAGCGTTTTCTTCTCTTTTTGCATTGCACAATTCGGTAATTCGCATCAGGATTGAAACGTCTAGATTAAGTGGGTTTGAAATCAAAAATGATTTGAGTTCATTTCTTTGTGAAAGTTTATAATCATATATTACTTTGTTTACTTCTGCGGGAGATAAATTCTTCTGCAAAAGAAAGCGCTCAATTTTTTTTGCGATATTTCTAATAACTTCAGTTGGAACAGCTTCTCCAATGCATCGTCTTATGTTTAACTCACTTTTCTTATACAGCAACTTTTTATCATTGAGAGACAATATATTTAATTCACTCAGATCTGCATCAAACCATTTAAAGCAATTTGGAATAGTCATCATTTCCATCAGCTCTCGAATGCTATAGACGCGATCTTCTACTGGATGTATTGTATTTTGAGCAGCAAGCTGGTCGTTTCTAGTATGTATACAATGAATAAACTTATCCCAATGTTGTCTTGTATACTTGTCTCTTGTCTTTTTGACATTCTGGACTATTTTTCCATCAATAACTTTATGAGGTCTGTTTTCAATTTCTTTGTTATCAAATGCAGACTCTCCGGCTTTAAGCCCAGAAATCCAAGAGCGCATTCTTATATCGTAAGTTCGAAAGGCATGATAGAAATCATTAGAACTGATCTCTCCCCACTCTAAAGGCGAAAAGTCAAAAATTACCTCGCGCAGATTTTTCTCAGTTTGGAATTCAGGGAAAAGGTCATAAGGAGTAACGCTATTTCTATAAGATTTATGCACCCCAATAACTAAAGTTCTAGTTCTAGAAGAATTTGAGCCGTAGTTCATTAGGTTGAGAATCCGACCTGTAATAACATAATCATCGCCAAGGGCTTTATTTATGTACTGGCCGATAGGGATATTTTTCCCTTCATTTGTTGTGCACAGTGTTTTCTGAAAAGCCATTACATTTTCAAAAATAAATACTCTTGGCTGAATTGTTTTAACAATCTCAATAGAGTCAACAACAAGACTATTTCTTTTTATGTCATGTTCATTTTTTTTATGATTTATGACACTTATGCCCTGACATGGTGGAGTCGCGAAGAGGACATCAACTTTGTCATTTCCACGAGTTTTCCATTTATCAATTTCAGAATAAATCTTGCTTTTGACGTCTAAGTTAGAAATATCACCAAGAACATATCCAGACTCCAAATCGCAAATTTTGTTTTTTTTCTGAATTTCTAGTCTTTCAGATCTTAATTCATTAGTGGCAACGCATTTAAATCCTTGCTTCTTAAAGCCATAACATCCGATACCAGCAGAGCTGAATAATGTTACATAGGTTAACGTATTGTTTCTCAACATTAGAAATATCTCAATAAATCAAGGTTTTGCTGTGTTTTTGTACAGTTAATTATTCGGTGCTATAAGTCAATTTTTTAGACCTAAGTAATTTACTTTCTTGTTTTTAATTGATTATCCGTGATTTTGTACGTCTATAGAAGGCTTCACCTAATATTTCTTTGATCTGGAATTCCCCTAATTGCACTTAAATTAGACATTTCTTAATGATTTGCCAGTTTTAGCTTCTGGTCACGCTGTGAGTTACAATAAAGCGGTTGACTAGCAGAGTGTAAAATAATCTCTGTGAGTGGCATTCTATCAATGTATTTGCAATGACATAAGAATGCCAGTTGTCGACCAGTTGTTTGCTGACTACAAATACCCTGAAGACTTGCTCGGTGGGCAAGGTCTGCCCAAGCAGAGCACCAAGAAGCTTGCCGAACGTGCGCTTGAAACCGAGATGGAACAACATCTTGGTTATGTCAAACATGGTGGAGCCGGTAAAAATACAGGCAACTTCCGTAATGAAAAAGCCATAAAACGGTTCGTAGCATTCATTGTGACATTGATATTGAAACTCCACGTGACCGCAATGGCAGCTTTGAACCTCAACTGTTGAAAAAGGTGAAAAACAGGTGGGTGGCTTTGATGAGCGCATTGTCTCGTAGTATACCCGTGGCATGTTGACTCGCGACATTCAGGCCCATTTTGAAGATGTATATAGCATCTAGGTTTCACCTACCTTTATTTCCCAAGTGACCAACGCGGTGCTGGACGAAGTCAAAGCCTGTCATAAGCTGGAAAATCTCATCATGGGATTGGTATTAATTCTGGCGAAAAGTCAAACCTTGGGGCGGTAAGCCGAATTGGTCGAGCAAGAGTACTGATCTGGCGGCAAGTGGCTTTCGATGCAGGCTTGCTCTGCTGCGGCAATGTCATCAAAGGCCTGGATCATCAGTCTTCTTCACTTCAACCAACTTGCCTTTAGCATCGCGCTTTTCGTTTTTTACCGGGCTGACCGGTTTCACTTTGCCTTGATAGCTGCCTTTGGCGTCGTAAATACGGCCGTGCTCGTTGGTTTTTTGCAGCAACTTGCCTTTGGCGTCATAGCTTTTGCTGCCGTTGGGTGCTGTGACGGTTTTGCCGGTGAGTTTGCCCTTGGCGTCATAGTGTTTACCGTCGCGGGTTGTTTTGCCCTGGTACTGGCCTTTGGCATTGTAATGCCGGCCTTTGTCGTCGGTTTTTTGCAGCAACTTGCCTTTGGCATCATAGGTTTTGCTGGCCAGATGTTTATTGGCTTGCCCATCAGCCATGGCTGGCAGCGGGCTCAATACCAGCAGCAGGCTGAGCGGCAACAACGGTTTCAGCAGCGTTTTTAACAGCAAAGGTTTCATCGCAACTCCCAGGTCGGGTGTTTCATTTTGTGTTGATTCTAGAACGCTGCTGCTTGCCGACCAATACTGTGGTTTTTGTCATGTCTGCAAAGCAGACACATCGCCCTAAAACGCGTGCTTCTTCACTTCTTCTAAGTTATCCACCACGATTTGCTGCGCCTCTGGTTTGATTTCCAGTTTGCTCAGGTCGAGGTTTAATTGTTGGATCACATAAGGCACTAAGGCGGAGCGGGTGCGTACGGTATGCGCGCCATCTACCATGCCGTAGTCGTGTTCGACGATGGCGCGTTGGTAGTCGGTCAGGCGCGGATCTGGCCGCAGCACAATGCTGACTTCGGTATTCCAGCGGCGGTCCTGATCTTTCAGGTTCGCGCTGGGGCCGCCGGTATCATTGATGGAGCGAAAGCGGCTTAACACAAAATCGCGGTAGTCGCGGTTTTTCTCGCAGTAGGCGCGCACGTGCCAGCGCAGCGGGGTGCACACCAGCGAGTGCGGCGTGATGATGCGGCTCTCTTCGTCGGGCGACGTCATCGATACATAACCCATATCAATTTTTTCACCGGTGCGGGCCGCTTGCACTAATGCCCGTAAGATCTGCGGGTCGACATGGCGCATCGGCGAATGCAGCATTTCGGTCTGATGAAAGCCTAAATCCAGCGTACTGAAGTTGTGTGAGATGTCGCGATTGCTGGCCAGCGCCAGCAGGTACTCTTCGGCGATGCCGCGGGTAAACACCGGTTTAAAAGTCGCAGAGGGGCGGTAGCCTTTGAGTTTACGGTCCAGTACCAGGTTGCCGGGGGCGATGTCCTGATTGTATTTATTGATATCTTTGGAGGCTTGCTGGCGTTTGATTTGAAAGCTTTGGCACAGGTGATTAGTCGTCAGCCGCCCTTCCCATAACGCGATGATTTCAATCAGGCGATAGCGCATCAGTACTTCAAAGCTATAAGGCAAGGCGCTCGCCACAGGCTCAGACATCTCACAGTTCCTTCTGTAATACATTGATAGTCCTGCCGAATCTAAGCTGTTCCCGCTTTACGGTCAATGACAATTACCGCGGTTGCGGTGGTTGTGGCCGGCAAGTGCTGTAGCCAAATCATACATGAGTAAAAACACAGCTCTGGCGGTGAAAATTTACGCTGTTAGCATGATGGTCGAGGGAAATGCTCTGAGGGATGCGAGCGACAACAAGCCGTGCAGGATGCATGGCCGGCACAGGGAACGAGGATGTGCCAGTAAGGACCGGCAGCAGGAAAACTGCCGATGTTGGTTCAACAGGACGTTGCAGGACGAATACCGGGCAAGGATGCCCATCCTTCCGTTTTTATTTCAACTTATCCCCCGCATCTTCAAGGATGACGGGCATATTCATGCAGCTGGGGTGTCTGATGTCAGTACATCATTTCGAATTTGTCCGTTATGGGTAACTGTCCTTCGGCTTATCTGCTGTGCCAATCTTGTGAGCAGATCACGCATTTACCGGTGTTCCACGCGCCGAAATTTTATCGTTATCGCGGTGTACCATTGTCGGCGTTGGCTCCGCGTGCTGGCGGTGCGTGCTCGCCCAATGCCGACCTGATGGTTGAACTAGACGTACCGATACCGCAGTGTTTGGGGTTTTGTCAGGACTGTCAGCGGCTGGCGGGGGTGGAGAATTTCTCTGAGCCGGTGTCGTCTTTGCAGAAGCGTTATTGGCAGAGCGAGCAGGCTATTGTCAGGTTGCAACAAAAACCCTGGTGGCAACGGATCGGGCAAAAAACGGCGCAGCAAGTCGCAGAACTGATAGTGATGAAACAGCACATTGAATTGTTGCTATTCATCCGGACGCAGCCAAACCGTCCGGCGCGCTGTTTAGAATGCGCCAGCACACAGATCACGCCTTATCCTGCTTACAGTTACCGCGATAGCGATAGGTCGCATCATTATTATCTGCGGTTTGGCAGCCGAATTAGTTGGAAGTCGGAAAGGTTTGCCAGCGAGCCGTTTATCCACGAAGGCTGCGGCGGGGTTTACCAAATCGAATGGTCACCGATTATCGGCCACTTCAATTCTAACCCCCGATATTACGACATCGATGGCTACGCCGGAAATAGCCGGCATCCTTGAAGATGCCGGGTTGTTGCCTGTATGCACTTAGCTTAAAAGTACCAAATATTCGCAGTGCGACGCCCGGTGTGCGACACCCGGTGTGTGACAACCGGTGTGCGACAACCGGTGGGTTTCGCTTCGCTCTACCCACCCTACGAGCCAGCTAGATTATCGTAGGGTGCAATAAGCGCAGCGAATTGCACCGTTGATACCGGTGTGCAACACCCGGTGGGTTTCACTTCGCTCTACCCACCCTACGAGCCGGCTGTTTTATCGTAGGGTGCAATGAGCACAGCGAATTTCACCTTTAATACCGGTGTCCGCTATTGCTGGTTAGCAGCTTCTGTTAAAACTTCAGGGACTGTGGTGAAGGCGGTTGTGTTGATTAAATATCTGTATTTAAACAACTATTCACGGATTTCATTTCATTATCTGCTGCTTTGGGGCCAATGGAAAGTGTTGAAACATTAACTATACTCGGCCTACAGGCTTGCTCAGGTGGTTGGTTTCTATGGATAGTTTTAATTCAACACGTCGTCGATTCTTAACGCAAAGTCTTACGCTGGCGGGCGTAGGTTTGGCAGCTGCCAAAGCGCCATACGTGTTTGCAAAAACAAAAACGACTTTGCGGGTGTTAGGCACACACGTCACCTTACAAGAAGAAATAAGACAAAAAGCCATGGCCGATTTGGGCATCCATTTGGAGTTTGAAACCAAAGGTGAAGCGGAACTGGTACAAAAAGCGACAACCTATCCGCATCAATTTGACCTATTCGAGCAGTGGACAGACAGTATCCGCACCTTATGGCAAGCCAACGCCATCCAACCGATCAAAACAGACCGCCTGACTTATTGGAAAGAAATCAACGACATCTCGAAAAAAGGCCGCATCACACCTGAAGCACCCATCGGTGCGGGAGACGCGCCATACAAAATTCTCAACGTCCAAGCCGATGGCAGCCTGGGCAGTGAATTCACCGGCAATATCAGCTTTTTACCCTATGTCCATAATGTCGATTCATTTGGCTATAACACCGACGTGATCCCAAAAGGTGTGCCCTATCAAACTGAAAGCTGGGGCTGGTTACTCGACCCAAAATGGCATGGCAAAGTCGCTGTCGTGAACGCGCCAACCATTGGTATTTTTGATTTAGCCCTCGCTGCAGAAGCGAACGGACTGATGAAATTTGCCGACATCAGCAATATGACCATTGCGGAAATTGATCAATTGTTTGCCATTTTGATGAAATTTAAGAAACAAAAACATTTTGCCGGTTTTTGGAACTCAGTGCCGCAATCCGTCGACTTTATGACCAGCAAGCGTGTTGCCATTCAAAGCATGTTTTCACCAGGCGTTTCCAGCGCAAATGGGTTAGGGGTCCCGGTCACTTATGCCGCGCCAAAAGAAGGCTATCGGGCCTGGCATGGCGTGATGTGTATGTCGCGTGAGTGCCAGGGGGCGGTGAAAGATGCGGCATATGACTATATGAATTGGTGGTTGAGTGGTTGGGCTGGCGCCTTTATTGCCCGGCAGGGCTACTACATCTCCAATCCCGAGCGTTCCCGCCCGTTGTTATCCGCCAATGAATGGGATTATTGGTATGACGGTAAACCGACTCAGATAGCGCTGAAAGGTACGGATGGGCGCATTTCAGTGCCAGCAGGCGATATCAGAACCGGTGGCTCTTATGTCAATCGATTTAGTCATGTGCGGGTGTGGAATAGTGTCATGGAGAACTATGAATATTCATTAGATCGCTGGTACGAGTTTCTACTGGCATGACAAAATTCGCTCCAAAATTTATCCAGCTTGGCATTATCCAAAGTATTGTTGTTGGCTTTTCTCTATTGATGCTGATTCTATTGGTTGTGACAGGATTGCATCTGTCTGGCTTGAAAAAGTTTCATCATTATTTTGATACCTATCAACAGGCCAGTACCTTGGCTCGCGCCATAGCTACCGTAGATAAAGAAATTTCAGATCTGCAACGGCATATTTTGACTTTTAGCCGCGCAGATAGAGTAAATAATATCGATGAAATAAAAGGGAATCATCGGTTAATCATTGCTGAGATAAACAGAGTTGTTAGTGAAAGCGCAGGTTATAACGAAGCTGTACCAGATCAAATCAATAAAATGTTAGCGTTGGTGGTGGGGCTCGAGGAAGAAATAGAAAATTTACAATCGCAGCAGCAATCGCGCACTGAAATTATTTATGGTCAGCTGAATAGTGTTTACACTGAGCTTGATAGTTTGGTAAATGAGTTTTTTATTTCGAATAACAAGAACGGTAGAGCAGTTGCAGCTGATGCTTTATGGTTGATAAAAACTGATGTGACAAATTTTAGTGTTTTATCTACGCGGTATTTTAATAAACACGAATCGTCGGTAAAAAGTAAGGTTTTATCCAGCATTCGTGAGGCGCAAGACAGGTTAAAAACAATTCAATCTCTACCTGGCGGCAATGAAAACAAAGAAATTATTCTCCGTATTGAAAATAAACTAGAACAAGCGAAAAATATTTTTAACCAAGCAGTCCAAGCAGACCGAAGTTACTCATTTTTGATTAACGTTGTACTGGCCGGTGAAACCGCCGAAATTAGCGTGCTCTCTGATAGCCTGCGTATTGAGTATCTGGCGAGGCTGGAAGAGTTAATCGTCACTACAGATCAGCAAATCAGTTATCTACAAAAGATCGCGGTTGTGAGTTCTCTGCTCGGGACCATTTTTGCTATCGCCATTGCCCTGCAGATTAGTCGTAATATTCGTAGACCGTTGCAATCAATCACGACCACCTTTAGTCAGTTGGCCAGTGGTGAACATGTGTCGGAAATTCCAGAAGCAGAACGATCTGATGAGATAGGCCGGTTAGCCAGCGCCGCCGACATTTTCCGCCAAACCAATGTGCGCACCCATCAATTGCTGGCGCAGACGGAAGATTTCAGTTTTAAGTTACAACAACGTGAAATCGATTTAAAACTCGCAGTGCAAAAAGCAGAAGCGGCCAATCTGGCGAAAAGCCAGTTCCTTGCCAATATGAGCCATGAATTACGCACGCCAATGAATGCGATCCTGGGGATGTTGTCGCTGTTGAAGAGAACGGGTTTAAAACCAAAACAAGCGGACTACGCCGACAAAACCTCTTCTGCGGCAAGGTTATTACTCAGCATCCTGAACGATATTCTTGATTTATCAAAAGCCGAAGCCGGCAAAATGGAACTGTACTTAATTGACTTTAATCTGGATAGTTTGGTTGCGGATATTTCAGATATTTTGTCTACTTATATTGGTGCTAAACCAGTCGTGTTGCTTTTTGATATAGGCAATGATGTACCTAGATACTTGTTTGGTGATCCATTAAGGCTGCAGCAAATATTAATTAATTTGGGCGGCAATGCGATTAAATTTACTGAGCAGGGTTCTGTAGTGATATCTGTTCAGCAAAATGTAATCACTGAAGATAAGGTTAATATTACCTTTACAATCAAGGATTCCGGGATTGGTATAGCCCCAGAGAATCAGAAAAAAATATTCAGTGGCTTTACTCAGGCTGAAGGGGATATCACTCGACGCTTTGGTGGCACTGGATTAGGCCTGGCCATTAGTAAAAATCTGGTAGAGCTGATGGGGGGCACTTTATCACTGCAAAGTCAGGTCGGCTTTGGCAGTGTGTTTAGTTTCTCAATTGATATTCCGCGGTTATCTGCTAGTCAGATTGAAACATTTAAATTAAATCAACGATTAGAAACGCAGGAACATACAGCTGCGAGATTGACCGGCTTACATATATTGTTGGCTGAAGATAATATTATTAATCAACAGATCGCTGTGGAAGTGTTAGAGGCTGAAGGTGCGAAAGTATCGGTGGCAAATAACGGCCAAGAAGCAATTGAATATTTAATCCAACATTCACGGCCTGAACAATCCAGCCATGTCGATTTGATTTTAATGGATTTACAAATGCCGGTAATGGATGGCATCACGGCCACGCAAAAGATCCGGGCAGAATTAAAACTCAGCACTTTACCCATTATAGCGATGACAGCCAATGCGATGGCATCAGACCGCGACGCTTGTCTTCGCGCAGGCATGAACGATCACATAGGCAAACCATTTGATGCACAGCATCTGATCCAGATCATCTGCCAGTACACAGGACAGTGTGATGTTGCCAACAATCAAACCGTAGCAAAGGTCGACCCATCGCCAGCCATGAGCAGCGAAGAGCGCGTGGCGCCTCACACACAAGATGCAATTTGCTTACAGGATGCAATTGCGCGCATGGGCGGCAATCAGAGTATGTATCTGAAACTTCTGCCTCGTTTCATGCAACAGTTGGATGAATTACCAAACCGGCTGCAAACACTGGCGGCCGCCGATGATATGGTCACATTCAGCCGTGAGTTGCATTCTTTAAAAGGCTCATCGGCAATGATGGGCGCAAGTGCTTTTTCCAATGAGATTGCCGCTATCGAAAAATTGTTAAAGCATGATCCGCAACATCCTGACGCCCAGCAGCTAGTCGCCAAGGCATTCGAGCTGATTGCGCAATGTAGTGCTGATTTTGCTGCAGTAGCGGCAACATTCGCTGCAGAAAGCGCCTAAAGCGACGGCTATCACAACCATACATCAAAGTGCTTTGGCCAGGCGCTAGCCAGTGGCTGAGATATCTCACTGTTCCTTCTGTAATTCATTGATAGTCTTGACGAATTTAGGCTATTCCCGCTGTACGGTCAGGCAACATTGCTGCGGCTGCTGTGGGTGTGGCCGGCAAGTGCTGTAGCCAAATCATACATGAGTAAAAACACAGCTCTGGCGGCGAAAATTTACGCTGTTAGCATGATGGTCGAGGGAAATGCTCTGAGGGAATGGAGAAACAACAAGCAGTGCAGGACGCATTGCCGGCACAGGGAACGAGGATGTGCCAGCAGGGACCGGCAGTAGGAAAACGGCCGATGTTGGTTCGCCAGGACGCGACAGGACGAATACCGGGCAAGGAGGCCCAACCTTCAGTTTTTAGTTCGGATCTACAAAGTCAGAACCTTGCTAATCAACAAGGGTAGGAAAGGCATTTGATACATCAAACACGGAGCATGAATGTCAAAAACGAAGTTAAGAGAATTTGAGGCGCGCCAGCAACAAGCCATTACAGACAGCGCGTTATTACCTTGTGAAATCAGTTATCTGCTTTATCACGCTGACGTGCTCAATACCGGTTGTCAGCAAAACTCCGGCATGGAAAACGAATATGATCAGTTGGCGCGCGGGATCAGTGAAAGCGTTGCTACTGATGGCGCGTTGCCAACAGCGGTGAGCTCTGCGCTGACCGATTTATTCACTGAGGAGCTCGCTGCAGACAAAGCCACAGCAGTGTTAGCGCTCCTACAAAGCATGGCCGCCAATGAGCTGAAGGCCGCGCGGCAACAGCGCATCGATGCGCTGCATCTGAAGCTATTCCCCGAGTGTTACGACCATCTGTACGACAGCATCGAAGATGCGCGGATCCGCCGCCGTGGGCAAGATCCGATGTCGCCTGCATATCAGGCGGCCTGGCAACAAAAGCGCCGTGAACGTGGCATCAGTGAAGAGATGATGAGCCCGGAAACAACCGCATATGCCGCCAAAGTTTATGCCGACGCCAACTGGCAGCAAGTGATTAAATAACAAACGCTTAGATAATGATGCAGCAACACATCTGGCTACGAGCAACGACTTTCTATAGCCTGTTTTGGAGGTAACTCATTCAGCGAATTACCTCCTGCTCAATCACTCCACGTTCTGGATCTGTTCCCGCATCTGCTCAATCAACACTTTCAATTCCACCGCAGTATTGGTGATCTCAGTCGAAATCGCTTTTGACGATAACGTATTCGATTCGCGGTTAAATTCCTGCATCATAAAGTCAAGGCGTCGGCCGATGGCGCCGCCTTGTTTCAGGTGGTGACGGGTTTCTTTGATGTGGGCGTCGAGGCGGTCGAGTTCTTCGGCGACGTCGGATTTTTGTGCCAGAAAGGCCATTTCCTGCTCGAGGCGGTTTTGGTCCATCTCGGCTTTGATTTCCTGTAAGCGGGTCAGCATTTTGTCGCGTTGCCATTGCAGTGCTTGCGGCAGATGCACGCGTAAGTTGGCGACGTGGGTGGTGATTTGGTCGAGGCGGTCGCGGATGAGTTGTTCAATCGCAACGCCTTCGCGGCCACGGCCAGCGAGGAAGTCTTTCATCGCGATATCAAAACCGGCCAGCAGTTCGGCCTGCACCGAGTCCATGTCTTCTTCTTGTGTTTCCATCACGCCAGGCCAGCGCAAGATGTCGGCGATATTCAGCTGGGCTTGCGGGCACTGCGCAGATAACGCCTGCGCCGCTTTGATCAACTGGCCGGCAAAGGCTTCGTTGATTTTTAAGTCGCCGCTTTGCTGCGCAGCGTTATAACGCAGATTCACTTCCACTTTGCCGCGTTGCAGGCTCTGGCGCAGTTTGTCGCGCAACAGGCTTTCCAGGCCACGGAATTGCTCAGGTAACCGAAAATAACTCTCGAGATATCTTTGGTTAACGGAGCGGATCTCCCACACGGCGTTGCCCCAGGTGGCTTTAACTTCGTGGCGGGCAAAAGCGGTCATGCTGTGGATCATGCGATTATCCTTTTATACATCTGGAATAGCGGAAATTCCGAGTATACCCAGAACAATGCCTTTAGGCGAATAGATGGCAGGATGATGGTGAAAGCCCTATAATGCCGCCATCTTTTTTCGCCAATTCACCGGCCACCGAGGTTTCCCATGCGTCCAAGCGGCAGAACAGCCAGTCAGATCCGTCCTATCAGTTTCACCCGTCAATTTACTGCCCACGCCGAAGGTTCGGTTTTGGTCGAGTTTGGTAACACCAAAGTGCTGTGCACCGCGTCGGTCGAAGAAGGCGTGCCACGTTTTATGAAAGGCCAGGGCAAAGGCTGGATCACGGCGGAATACGGCATGCTGCCGCGTTCAACCCATACCCGCAACGACCGTGAGGCCGCCCGTGGCAAACAAGCTGGCCGCACTATGGAAATCCAACGTTTAATCGGTCGCGCCCTGCGCGCAGCGGTGGATTTAAAATTACTCGGTGAAAACACCATCACTTTCGACTGTGACGTGATCCAGGCCGACGGCGGCACCCGCACAGCAGCCATCACCGGCGCTTGCGTGGCTTTATGTGACGCGCTGAACTTTATGCGTGCTAAAGGCATGATTAAAACCAACCCATTAAAATACATGGTTGCTGCGGTGTCTGTCGGCATCTACAAAGGCGAACCTGTCGCTGACCTGGAATATGTCGAAGATTCAGCCGCTGAAACCGACATGAACGTGGTGATGACCGAAACCGGCAAACTGATTGAAATTCAGGGTACTGCCGAAGCTGAGCCATTTAGCTTCGAAGAAATGCAGGCGATGCTGGCGCTGGCGAAAGACGCGATCCGCGAAATCGTCGACGAACAAAAACGTGTATTGGCATAACGAATCTGTCTAAAAGGTCTTCCGATGAAAGCTTTTCAACAAGAATTTATTGAATTTGCCCTGTCGCGTCAGGTGCTGAAATTTGGTTCATTTACGCTGAAATCCGGCCGTACCAGCCCGTATTTCTTTAACGCCGGTTTGTTTAATACCGGCGGCGATCTGGCGAAACTGGGCCGCTTTTATGCTGCGGCGCTGATGGATGCTGGCATTGACTTCGACGTGTTGTTTGGCCCGGCGTATAAAGGTATCCCGATCGCGACGACCACAGCCGTCGCGTTAGCGGAACACCATAACCGCGACGTACCGTACTGCTTTAACCGCAAAGAAGCTAAAACGCATGGTGAAGGTGGCTCGTTGGTAGGTTCTGCCCTCAAAGGCCGCATCATGCTGGTGGATGATGTGATCACTGCAGGCACTGCGATCCGTGAATCGATGGAAATCATTCAGGCGCAAGGCGCGGAACTGGCTGGCGTGCTGATCGCGTTGGATCGGCAGGAACGCGGCAAAGGCGAACTGTCGGCCATCCAGGAAGTGGAACGTGATTTTGGCACCAAAGTGGTGTCGATCATTGGTCTGAAAGACTTAATCCAATACCTCGAAGGCAAACCAGAAATGGCTGCGCATCTGGATGCGGTCAAAGCTTACCGCGCTGAGTTTGGCGTCTGAGTTCAGCACCTGAATTTAGCTTCTGGTCCGGACAGATTTGTCTTCAGGAATTGTTAAGTTTAAGCTGCGATAACTGAATACAATCTGTCATCTGAACAGGCCAGCGCTGCTGGCCTGATTGTTTTAAAGCGGAGTCTGTGTTGATCAACAAACCAAACGGCAGCGGTTTTGGCCGCATTCTGAAAGCAACTGAATGTTCACGCAAAGGTTTTGTCGCCGCCTGGCGTTTTGAAGCGGCGTTCCGGCAGGAAGCACTACTGGCGATGCTGATGTTTCCTTTGTCTTTTGTGCTGGCTGAATCGGTTGGTCACTGGGCTTTGCTGGTCGGCGTGTTGTTATTGGTACTGATTGTTGAACTGCTCAATTCGGCGATTGAAGCGCTGACCGACCGCGTCAGCCTGGAACGCCACGAACTCTCCGGCCGCGCCAAAGATATGGGCTCTGCCGCCGTCACATTAAGTCTGACCATTGTTGCACTGGTATGGGGCGCGGCGATCTGGCAATTGCTACAATAAAACCACACGGCGCTGGTTTTTACCGCCGCCGGACCAGGCTGTGCTAAGGTAGTTCTATCTATGTTGGCGGAGCTGTCCGGACTATGTATTGGCGCGGCCTTTTCCTCTTATGCTGTTGTTGGCAACCTGCTTCATCTGCCGCAGAAGTGTTCTGCTACGACATGCCGGGCGAAGTCCCGGCTGCTGAACAAATTCAGGTCAAAGGCCAGCGTGTCGACGGTCAGCATACCGCGCGTATCGCGGGCTGGGTGCTGGATGTGTTGCCTGGCGCCAAGTTTGTCAATCAACCGTGGCAGCGTTGTCTGACTCAGGCCCAGCAAGGGCGCGTCACCGGTTTATTGTCGATTGGCTGGACAGAAGAACGGGCCCAATGGTTCAGCTTCCCACAACAAGGCAAAGCGGCGGATACCCAATTGGCGTTATACGAAGTTCCGTACCACATCTATGTACACCGCGACAGCAAAGTGCAATGGAACGGCCAGCATTTCAACGGCTTAACTTATGGCCTTATCACCCTCAAAGGTTATTTGGCAGAAGAACGATTGCGCGAACTAGGCGCTTTGTCACCGCTGCAGACGGATATCCATCAGGCGGTAGAGCTGGTCACTAAAGGCCGACTCGATGGTTTTGTGATCCCACCCGGCGCCGTCGAGCGGGTTTTCCGGCAGCAACCTGCTTTTGCTCAGCTGAAGCAACTGGACACGCCGTTGTTTGCGATGCCGCTGTATCTGGCGTTTTATCCAGGGTATTGCCAGGGCACGGCGTCAAAATGTCAGCAAATCTGGCAGCATCTGGCGGCCAAAAAAGCCCAGTGGCAGCAGGCAGTGGCCACAGCGCAATAAACTTGTTAAGACGACTGTAACGGCCAAATCCCCGGCAATAGCGGCAAGCCATCTGCGTTATAAAGGGTCAACGCTGGCTGAGCGGCCATGCCATAACATAGCGTTTTAGCTGCGGGCGGCAGGATGATCTCAATCTGCTGCTGATCTGTTGTGGATCTCGCGGGGACCGCTTGCCAACCTGTCGGCGGGCAATCCGCAAAAAAACCTTCAATCGGCTGAATCAGCGGCCAATAGACGCCATCCGGTAAGCGCAAGACCGCCACAGCCGTTGTCAGCTGATGTAACTTTGCCTGCAACGGCAACAGAGTGCTGCTGTCGTCTGCCTGCATCATTGCATGGAGTTGTAGCGCTAGCCGCCGTGCCAGCTCTGCTTTCAAAGGCGGATGAATATCCTGTACATCGCCCAAATCAGCGGCCGACACTAAAACGCAGTTGGGCGTGCAGGCTGCGAATTGCTGTTGCGCTTGTCTGACCTGGACAAAACCATGCTGCAGGTCCGGCAAACCCAGTTTGCCAAAGCCGGCGATTTGCACCAACAGCAAAGGGAAATCCCAACCGGCATAACGACGGCAACGGAATAGCCAATGCTGCAGCTTGTCAGCATAGCAGGCTGCCTCTTTGCCCATCGCATCCTGCTCGCCTTGATACCACAACAACGCGGCAAAAGGCTGTTGCAGCCAGGGCGCCAGCCGCGAGGTGAATAATGCTCCGGGTTGCCACGCACTGCTGGCAGGAACAGAGGCTTCGGTCCAGGCGTCAATCGCAGAACCTGGCCAGCTGATATCGACCAGACCCAGCATTAGCGGGGTTGTGTCTGACGGCTGATAGCTCTGACTGAAATGACACAGCAGTGCCGGCCAGTCGGCGCATTGTTCTGCGGTCAGCGCTTGCCAGCTGCCGGCATTGCGATAGTCCGCCGGCTGCACTGGATCGTAAGCGTCAGTTAAATATGCCCGCACAAGAGGCTGGGTGGATGATGCGAAAAGTTGTTCGCGGACATCGGCCAGCTGCGCTGGATAGTGCCGCAGCGGCCAGCCGATATTCGACTGCCCGGCGCAGATTAAGCGCAGGCCAAACCACAGGTCATCCAGCCTGATGCTGTTTGAAGCTTCGTCTGAAATACTCAGCGTCCAGGGGCCAGAAGGGGGCTGCGCTGCGATCTCGACGCTGAATACACCCAACTCATCTGCGTGAGTGTTGAGCTGATGACACTGGTGTTGGCATTGCAGAGTGATATGTAGCCGTTGCTTCGGTGCTGCATTGCCTTGAAGTTGTTGCGGGGTACTATGTTGCAGCACCGCGCCTGATGACCATCCCGCTGACAGGCGGATCACGCTCATCCGCTCCATGTTAGTCCTGCGCGAACAGTGCCGCTTTCAGTGCGGGCCATTGGCTGGCAAAACTCTGATGGGGCGGTTCTTTAAAACCGCTGCGGACATACTGAAGCAGCCGGCCTTCGATAAACGCCAGCAGTAAATTTGCCACCGCCGCTTCGTCACCATGGCGTTTACCGGTGCCGAGTTTGCGGTCGCGCAGGCATTGTTTCAGTTGTTTTTCCAACCCTTCCAGCAGCTGGCTGACGCGCTCGCGTAGCCGCTCCTGCTCACCCTGTAAGGCTTCACTGGTCAGCAGCCGGCACAAACCGGGCCTGCGGCCGGCAAATTGCAGCAAGGCCTCCAGCATCAGCTGAATACGCGCTTCGGCTTGTTTGTGGGTCTGAAAAATGATGCGAAATTCGTGTTGCAGCTCGTGTTCAATCAGGTCAAGCAAGCCTTCAAACATCCGCGCTTTACTGGGGAAATGACGGTACAACGCGGCTTCAGTGACGCCCACCTGCGTTGCAAGCGCAGCGGTGGTAATACGCTGACCGGGGCTTTTTTCCAGCATCACGGCCAGCGCATCCAGAATTTCCGCTTTGCGATTACTGCTTCTGGGCGTCGACATCAGCGGTTACGACCGGCCTGAGTGGCCAAATCCACCTTCACCGCGCTCAGAGGTGTCGAATTCTTCGACCAGTTCAAATTGCGCCTGGACGACTGGCATAAACACCAGCTGGGCAATACGGTCGCCCGGCTGAATGGTAAAAGCGTTTTGACCGCGGTTCCAGGTCGAGATCATCAGCTGGCCCTGGTAATCCGAATCGATAAGGCCCACCAGATTGCCCAGCACGATGCCGTTTTTGTGGCCCATGCCCGAACGCGGCAGAATAGTGGCGCACAGGTTGGCATCGCCAATGTGAATAGCAAGGCCGGTTGGGATCAGCTCGGTCTGACCCGGTAACAGCGTCAGCGGTTCATCTAACAAAGCGCGTAAATCCAAACCAGCAGAACCTGGCGTGGCGTATTCCGGCAACGGGTATTCAGTGCCAATGCGCCGGTCGAGGATTTTCAGTTCAATGCTTTTTTTCATGTTGATATTGCTCATAAATTAAGGAAATTAAGGCTTGGGCCAGATCGGTTTTACTGCGTTGGCCCAGCGCGAATTCAGCCGTGGTGCTGTACACCGTGATGGCGTTTTGTTCGCTGTTAAAGCCAAGCGCCGGATCAGACACGTCGTTGGCACATATCAGGTTGAGGTTTTTCTTTTGCAGTTTTTGCCGGGCATATTCCGCGACTTTTTCTGTTTCGGCGGCAAAACCGACAGTAAATGGCCGTTGTGCGCTCATTGCCGCGACGCTGGCGATAATGTCCGGATTTTTCACTAACTGCAGCGTCAGGCCGTCATTGTCAGCGGTTTTTTTGATTTTCTGTGATGCGAGGGCTGCCACGCGAAAATCAGCCACAGCGGCACAGCCGATAAAAATGTCGCTATTGGACGCTTGTTGCATGCTGCTGACATACATCTGTTCGGCGGTGGTGACATCAATTCGCGTCACACCGGTTGGCGTGGCCAGTTGTACCGGGCCGCTGATCAGCGTCACGTCAGCACCAAGCGCGGCAGCGGCAGTGGCGAGGGCATAGCCCATTTTGCCGGAACTGTGGTTACTGATGTAGCGCACCGGGTCAATCGCTTCACGCGTTGGCCCGGCAGTAATGGTCACTTTCACGCCTTGCAACGGTTGCTGCGCCGGTGCTGCCAGCACGCCAATCACGGCATCGACCAGCTGCAGCGGTTCCAGCATTCGGCCCGGGCCGACATCGCCACATGCCTGTTCACCGGCATTGGGCCCAAATATGTGAATTTTGCGTGAAATTAAAGTTGCTAAATTGGCTTGAGTCGCTATGTTCTTATACATCTGCTGATTCATCGCCGGTGCTATTGCCAGCGGCGCGCTACTGGCAAGAATGCAGGTGGTCAGTAAATCATTGGCCATGCCATGGGTGATACGGGCTATCACATCGGCCGAAGCGGGCGCTACTAAGATGAAGTCGGCCCATTTTGCCAGCTCGATATGGCCCATCGCAGCTTCAGCCGCTGGGTCCAGCAACGACTGGCCCACCGGGTTGCCGGATAACGCCTGTAGCGTCAGGGGCGTAATAAATTCAGCGGCGGCCGGGGTCAGGATCACCCGGACCTCGGCGCCACGTTCTTTTAAACGGCGGACCAAATCTGCAGATTTATAGGCAGCAATGCCACCGCTGATCCCAAGCAGGATCTTTTTGCCAGCAAGGATGTTGTGCATAAGAAAACCATCAGCCAGAAACTGGCCGATAAGATACCACGAACTCAAGGACGAGTAATCATGACCATCAAGCAATGGCCGACGGCCGAACAACCTCGCGAGAAATTATTAAGTTACGGCGCCGGCGCCTTATCCGATGGCGAGTTACTGGCGATTTTCCTCGGCCACGGCTGCGCTGGCCTAGACGCGGTGGCGATGTCGCGGCAGCTATTACATGATTTTGGTGGTGTGCGGGCGTTTTTCGCCGCCCCGCGTGGCCAATTCTGCCGGCACAAAGGGCTTGGCGTACATCGTTATGTGAAAACGCAGGCGGTACTGGAGCTGTGTAAGCGCTGTTTATATCAGCACATGCAGCGTGATACGGTGTTTTCTGACCCCGGCATGGTGAAACATTATCTGCAATACAGCATTGGTCTCGAAACACGGGAAGTCTTTATGACCTTGTATTTAGACAGCCAACACCGGCTGATTAAAGCCGAACCACTATTTTATGGCACGATAGATGCCTCGCCGGTCTATCCGCGTATTGTAGTTCAGGCCGCTTTAGCGCATAATGCCGCCGCCGTTATTTTGGCTCACAATCATCCATCCGGAGTTGCTGAGCCGAGTCGCGCTGACAGAGCGATAACGGAGCGCCTGACCCAAGCCATGGCTTTGGTCGACATTAAGTTATTGGATCACTTTGTGGTCGGCGACGCCGAGGTCATATCCTTCGCCGAACGCGGCTGGCTTTAAGATCTGAAAGGATCAACACGATCTATGCATAAAGTTCAGGCATTATTGCTTGAGTTTTTTTAGCTGATCGTGTATAAATTGCGCCCTTTCAGAAATCCGGGGCATTCTTCTTGGCCAGAAGGATGACGATAGCTCGAGCTGAAGTAATTTTGGAGATTTATTGACATGTCTAGAGTATGCCAAATCACTGGCAAAGGTCCGATGGTAGGTAACCGTCGTTCACACGCCAACAACGCAACTAAGCGCCGTTTCCTGCCAAACCTGCAAACTCACCGTTTCTGGGTTGACAGTGAAAACCGTTTCGTCACGCTGCGCCTGACAACTAAGGCTATGCGTATCATCGATAAAAATGGTATCGATGCCGTTTTAGCTGATCTGCGTAAGCAAGGTCATAAGGTTTAAGGAATTAGCAAATGCGCGATAAGATCCGTTTAGTTTCTTCTGCTGGTACAGGCTTTTTCTATACAACTGATAAGAACAAGCGCACCATGCCAGAAAAAATGGAAATCAAAAAATTCGATCCTAAAGTGCGTAAGCACGTGATTTTCAAAGAAGCGAAAATCAAGTAATCGGATTTATTTCCAAAAACAAAACCCGACCTTGTGTCGGGTTTTGTTTTTTTAGCCTCTGATAAATCTTTAGCGGTTTGTCGTTCAGGCCTTTAACGCCCGCGCGAGCGTCAAATCCATCTCTAAGACAAATTGGCGCTGGCAGCACTATCCGGTACACTGCCAGCATCTTCAGGCCATCAACAAAACCTATGCTGAGATTATCCCGCCAATCCTGGAACAATCTGATTATCTTCGGTGTGCTGGCGCTGTTTTTTCTGTTTTACATTGCCCCCAGTCATCTGGCTTTTATGTTAAGCCGCGACCAGACCATCAGCATCGTTGCGCCGGGACAAAAGCTCCTGCAATTACAATTCCCACGTGCCACACTGAAACAAGCTGGACCGGTTTGGCGCTTCGAACCGCAGTTAGATCAGCCGGTGCCCGAAACCATTTTGCAGCATTGGCTGAATTTTCAGTTACCTGCCGCAAAGCCTGAAGGCCCACAAATTATGGCGCAAGTGTGCCGCGTCCTGCTTTATCAAAGTGGTGAGGCGCAACCGATGCTGTGGCTGATTGCGGTTGATCAACAGCAATGGTATCTGCAGTACCAGCAGGTGATATTCCCGATAGATCAGGCCACCGCCGACAAGCTGTGTCCGCCGTCCTTACGTTAAACCGGAGTTGTTATGCCTGAATTACCAGAAGTTGAAGTCTCCCGGTTAGGCATCACGCCACACGTGACTAACAGAACCATCCGCCGTATTGATGTGCGCCAGCCTATGTTACGCTGGCCGGTGCCGGCAGAAGTGATGGCTGTTACGAATGCGCCGGTGCTGAACGTTAGCCGCCGCGCCAAATATCTGCTGATTGAAGTGCCAGACGGCAGCATTATTCTGCATCTGGGGATGTCTGGTAACCTGAAGATCCTCAGCGCCGATACGCCCGCTGGTAAACATGACCATGTCGATATTGTGCTTGATAACAAGACCTTATTGCGCCTGAACGACACCCGCCGTTTTGGTGCTGTGCTGTGGCAGTCTACCGGGACGGAACATCCATTATTGACTACTTTAGGGCCAGAACCGCTGACGCCGGCGTTTCACGCGGAGCAGTTGTTCGCGCAGTGCCAAAAACGCAGCAGCGCCATCAAGCTGGTGCTGATGGATAACCATGTTGTAGTAGGGGTTGGCAATATTTACGCCAATGAATCGCTGTTTAAAGCCGGGATTTTACCGACCAAACCTGCCAATCAACTGACGTTAGCGCAATGTGCCGTGTTGGTCGAAGTAGTGAAACAGATCCTGGCGCAGGCCATCACGCAGGGCGGCACCACGTTAAAAGACTTCAGTCAGGCTGACGGTAAACCAGGTTACTTTAAACAGGAACTACTGGTGTATGGACGTGGTGGCGCAGCCTGTATCAGCTGCAATAGCCTGCTGGAGGAGATCCGTTTAGGCCAGCGCAGCACGGTGTTCTGCCGGCATTGTCAGGCCTAGCGGGTCGTCATTAAAACGGCTTTTTCGCGATCAGACGCCAGCGCCAGCCGGATAAATCTGGATTGTCACTAACCGGTTTTGCCAAATCGATACTGATCACACTGCCGCGACTGGAGTGGCTCGGTAACAGGCGAATGCCGATACCATAACCCGCCAGATTCTGATCATCGTCCGGGCCAGCCGGGCGCTGTGGATTGTCCCAAGCGCGTCCGGCATCGACAAAGCCGGCCAATGCGACATCCAGCAACTGATACACATGCCAGTGTGTGATATAGCGGTACTCCAGTGACGCTATCGCGGCTTTATCGCCGGTTTGATAATAGAGTGGAAATGCGCGCATCCCTTCGTCACCGCCAATTGTCATGCGCTGGTCGCGAAACAGGTTCTTACCAACCGACCATTGCAGCTCCGCGGTCAGTACTTGCTGCGCTGACAAATGCCGGACATAACGCAGTTCACTTTGAAACAACTGCTGTTCCTGCAACTGGTTGCGGTGTAATTGCGAATAGCTGATCTGACCGACTAACCAGCTAATGTCATTGATCACAAAATTCTTTTGCACACTGACCTGCCAGTGCCAGCCGCCTTGATCGGCGCCGAGGCTTTCCAGCAACCGGCCGAGTCGTAGAGATCCCTGCCAGCCAAAATTCACGTCTTCCACCCGGTTCCACAAAAAGAAGTTAGTCAGTTCGCGATAATCCGATTGCAGGAACTCCCAGCTTAACCAGACTTGCGATAGATCGCGGTTCTCCGGTGCGGCTTGGGTGCTATCACTGTTCAAATCAAATTGACGCTCGTCCAGTGTCACGCCGCTATTCAGGTGCTGCACGCTGTCACTGTCCCGCCAGAAACTCCAGCCGCTGCTCAATTCGATCAACTGTTGGTTACTTTTGTACTCGTTGTAGACATCACCACGGGCATATTCACTGATATCTTTGATTTCTTTAAAGATATCCAAGTTGTAAGCGCGCTCTGACGACAGCCGGTAAAAAGGTTTGGCCAGATTCAGCCGGTAACTTTCACCATCTGAGGTGTCGGCATACTGAACCGTGGTCTGCCAGTGACTGCCGCTGATGTTCGGGCTATGAAACTGCAATTTGTAACCGTCGCGCTCGCTGTCGGTAAAGTATTCAATTTGTGCCTGATTGCCGGTGCCCCATAAATTGTCTTCGGACAGGCCCAGATTGGCTTTGGTCGCGCCACCGGTGTGGCCCAGTGAAATTCGCGGTAGTAATGACCAGTTATCCCAGGTCTGCACTGTAACCTGCACGGTCTGACTGGCCTGGCAATAGGCAGTGATATTAATCTCGGCGTGGCGTAAGTAACGACGGGAACGCAGCAGACGTTCTGTTTCTGCCAGTACAGCCTGATCCAGCTGGTCACCTTCCTGAAACAACAAGTCCTCACGCAGCGCTGTTTCGCTGGTGATCACATGATATTCATTAGCAAAACGGTGAAACCAGACGCTGTGTTTGCTATTCAGGTCAAAAATATCGTTACGGGCAAACAGGACTTTGGCAATGCGCCAATGTTGTGCCGCTGTGGGCAGAGGTTCAGTTGCAGACAGCTTGGTGCAGTTCTCCGCAGCCATTGCTTTGCCGCAAAGCGTTAGCAATACAGCCATGCTCAGTATTGTCGGCAGGGATCGGATCCGTCGCATCACAGCTTCCTTGGTTCCGGAACGATGCGGCTCAGTTAATGCGGTTTGACGTGGAAATGCAAGAGGGAAGATAAAATTGTCAGAAGTAACAAAGAGATCAGCTCTGCCTGCTGGCAGAGCTGATCAGACGACTTACATTTTGCCGTCTTTTTTCTTCAGTGATTTTAATAATGCAACTTGGCTGGGTGACAGTTTGATCACGCTGCCCGGATAAGCGCGGCCGGCTGGGTAATCCCATTCACGTGGCCGTGATTCTTCAACGATTTTTTTGAAGCTGGCACAAACGGAATTGGTTGGTTTAGCGCCAAGTTTTTTGGCGTAGGCTTTCAGATATTCGTCTGATGCGCCTTCATTCGACAGTAAACAGTAACCTTCAGTAGAGTACACGACGTCTTCTGCTTCCTGAGCAAAAGCGATGTTGCTGGTCAGAGCCCCGGCTGCCAACAGTACGATAAGACTTTTTTTCATAGTTTTCCTCTTGTTATAACTGCACGTCAAAAATGACGTTCTGAATAACCCTAGCTGCTGAAAAATATTTTGCCAGCTTGTACCCAGATGAATTTTTCTGATTTCTTGCGACTGTACAGAAAAGCCGCTAAACTGCCGGCCAAACCAAGGGGTGCGAAAGCTGAGATGCCGCAAGGCAAACCCTTAGAACCTGATCCGGGTCATACCGGCGGAGGGATGGTGTTAAAACTTCCAGCTGCGCGCGCGTGATCCCGGTCCTAACCGGAGTAAGTTGATGTTACGTGCATTCTCGCCTTTATCTGTCGGTCATTTTTCTTCTGTAACTCTTCAGCGTCCGCCGTTTTTACCGGCGTTATCTGCCATTGCCTTGCTTGTGTCCGGCGCATTGCACGCCGAAGAACAGGCTGTCACAGTGCAGGATGTCGAACGCATTGAAGTGCGTGGAGATTTTCGTCAGACCAATCTACAAAAGTTGCCGGGCAGTGTGGTCGTGCTGGGTGAAACCGATATCAAACGCCAATCTGCGCAGCATCTTGATGATTTACTTGCCAATATCGCCAATTTAAATGCGTCTGCCGGCGCATCGCGTAGTCGTTTTTTGCAGATGCGCGGTGTGGGTGAGCGCAGTGAGTTTGTCGACAACATCAACCCATCCGTTGGCTTGCTGGTCGACGGGATTGACTATTCAGCGCTTGGACTGTTGTCGCTGGCCGACACAGCACAGCTCGAAGTGTTCCGTGGCCCGGAAGCAACCCGCTTTGGTGCTAATGCGCTGGCGGGCATGCTGAACCTGCAAACGGCGGACCCGGTATTTGCCAGCGAAGGCCGTGTCCAACTAACGGCAGCGAATTACGACAGCTGGCAAGCCAGTATGATGGTGAATCAGGCGCTGACAGAACAATTTGCCGTGCGCCTGGTGGCCGATCAGCAAAAATCAGATGGTTTTATCCGCAACGATTTTCTGCAACGCGAAGACACCAACGGCATCGATGAAACCACGTTCCGGCTGAAAACTCGCTACCAACCCAATCAGGATCTGACACTGGACTGGTTGTGGAACCACCACGATATTGATAACGGCTACGATGCATTTTCGCTTGATCGTAACCGCACCACTTTGTCAGACCAACCTGGTCAGGACAAACAAGATGTGGATGCCAGTGCACTGAAGTTGCAGTATCAGGGGTTCGCCAGCGCAGATAGCCTGACGCAGCTGAGCCTGTTAAAAGCGGACACTGACTATGGTTATGACGAAGACTGGGGTTATGTTGGATTGCACCCGGATGAATATTCGTCAACAGACCAATATCTGCGTGAGCGTGATTTTATGAGTCTGGAACAACGGTTCATCAGCAAAAATCAACAGGGCCACAACTGGGTCGCAGGTTTATATGCAAGTCAGCAAACCATTGATTTAACGCGGTTATACACTTGGCTTGATCAGAACTTTATCAGTGATTTCGAACGGCAGAATCTGGCAGTTTATGCAGAGAATGAACAGCAATTAGCTCCGGACCTGACGCTGACTTATGGTGGTCGCCTGGAGCAATATCAGGATGAATATGCCGACAACAATGGTATCCGTACTGATGGTGATGACCAGATGTGGGGCGGTAAACTTAGTTTGGCCTATCAGGTTAGCTCACTCAGCCAGATTTACGGCTTGGTGTCGAAAGGATACAAAGTGGGCGGCGTCAATGGCGAAGCACTGGCGGAAACCCTGAATCCAAAACTGACCGGATTAAAGGATTTCTTGCTCAGCAAAGCCACTTTTGCGCCGGAGCAGCTGATTAACGCTGAATTTGGCGTAAAAGGTCAGAATGCGGATCACACGTTGGTCAGTCGTGTCTCGGCATTTTATATGTGGCGGGATGACATGCAGCTCAAAGGCTGGATCAATCAGGGTACGAAGTTTGTCGGTTATATCGATAATGCGTTTAGTGGACGTAACTATGGTTTGGAAACCGAAAACCGCTGGCAGCTGACCCCTGCGTTGGTGGCACATTTCAGTGGGGCTGTTCTGAAGTCGGAGATCCGCGGTTTTGTCACTAAAGGTGGCCTCGATATGAGCGGCCGCGCACAGGCACAGGCCCCAGAATATCAGTTTAGTGTCGGAGCCGACTGGTCGCCGCTGGAAGCGCTGCAAATCTCGGCGCAGTATGCGCACAAAGATGGCTATTACTACTCTGATTCTGAAAACATCCGCGCTTCGCACAATAACTTGCTGAATCTCAGAGCAAGCTATCAGTGGTCGCAATGGGAGTTGGCACTATGGTGCCGCAATTTGCTGGATGAAACTTACGGCGTGCGCGGTTTTTATTTCGGTAACGACCCACGGGATGGTTATACCGAGCATTTATATGAACAATTTGGTGAACCGCGCCGTATCGGCCTGACCGCGACTTATCAGTTCTGAGCACTTTAAAAGGACATCGTGATGCAACTTTCGATCGAAATCAGTAAATATCCGCTGACCAGCGATTATATCGAGCCTATCAAAGGTTTTATTGAAGAGCTGAATAAAGAAGCGGGCTTGCACGTAATAACCAACACCATGAGCACACAGGTTTTTGGTGAATACGACACTGTGATGGCGGCGCTGCAACGCTGTATCCGCTGGTCGTTTGAGCGTTATGGCAAAGTGGTGTTTGTCGTGAAGTTCCTGCACGGTGACCTGCGGCCATGACGGAACTGTGGCAACAGCTGCTGAATCAATGGCAATTACAGACCGCGCTGGAGCTGATAGCAACTGTGCTGGCGCTGTCTTATACAGTGCTGGCTATCCGCCATAGTCTGTGGTGCTGGCCGGCAGCATTGGCCAGTACAGTGCTGACATTGCAAATCATGCTGAGCGCCAATCTCTATACTGATGCATTGCTGCAGCTGTATTACGCCGGCATGGCCTTGTATGGCTGGTGGAACTGGCAGCAACTTCGCAACCAAAGTGGTTTGGCACAGCAAGTCGTAGAGTGGCGCGGCTCGCAACATCTGCGGCTAATCAGCCTGACTGCGCTTGCTGGATTGTTACTGGGATACCTGATGCAGCAATACACCAGTACCGATTTTGCTTGGCTTGGTGCGCAAATCAGTTGTTTTGCCGTGGTGACAACTTACCTCGTTGCGAAGAAAGTGGTGTCGAACTGGCTGTACTGGATTGTCATCGATGCTGCCTCTATTTACATGTATCTGCAAAAAGATCTGTATTTTTTCAGTGCGCTTTTTGTTATTTATACGCTGACCGCAGCTTCGGGATATTTCGCATGGCGCAGCAATTACCGTCAACAGCAACTGAACAACGCATCTGGCATCTGTGCCAGCGGCTAGAGTTCTTTGCGAATCACGTGCCGCTGGCGCTACAGAAGCTGGCCGCCAGCAGTACCAACGACAATTACTACGTGCATACGCAGCGTGGTCATTATCTGGTGCGGCACTATAAACCGGGCGTAGCGGGCGTGTGCCGGCAGCAAGAACTGCGCTGCCAGCATGCAGCTGCCGCCGCAGGCGTGGCACCGGCGCCACTTTGCCTGAACAACCATCAACGTATTCTGATCAGTGACTTCCTGACCCACAGCCGGCATTTTGACTGGGAACTGCACCATACGCATTTATTGCAGCTGGTGGAGAAACTGGTGCGGCTGCACAAACTGAAAGTGCAGACGCCGGTGTTAGACCCTTTTGTCTACCTGCAGCAACTACGCGACAAAGTGTTTGATGCAGCCTGGAGTGCGGACGATGAGCAAGACTGGCAACGACTTCGCACTGCGGCCAGTGCATTTAGCTTATTACCGGGTGATCAGGTGTTGTGTCATATGGATTTGCACAGCGGCAATATTTTGTTGCAGCACCAGCAGTTATGGCTGATTGATTATGAGTATTGTCAGCAGGCCGACAGTGCCTTTGATTTGGCAGCGTTATGTTTGAATCTGCAGCTGAATACGAAGGAGCAAGAGCAACTACTGAATTTATATCTGCAATTCCGGCCTCAGGCGCGGCAAGATATAGCTCAGCGCTTGCAGTTAGCGTCGTTGTTATACAGTGGGTTTTGCTGGTTGTGGTACAAATCACTGGAAGGCGGTGCAGATAAAGCAAAACTGGCGCAACTTACATTACGCCAGTTTCCTTGTCAGCATTCAGATGCCGCCAAGACGCTCAGCTAACACCTTGTAACGCTTCACGTCTTCTTCTTCGAACATCGGTTTACCTGCGGCGTCCTTGTCGGCTGGAACTAATAAATTTTCCCGTGCCAGTCGTTCGACCCGGATATCCTGAATTGATAAAAAAGCCGCAACTTCGGCTACAGTCATTAAAGCCATGATGATTTCCTGCATGATGTATCCCAGTAATATAAGCGCAGATATTCTGGTTTGTGAATACTGAATGCCGGAACAGGCGAAATTTAACCGGATTAAGTCCGGAAAAATCCTTAGTTACACTTTTTAAGTCGGGCAACGCAGGCGTTTGAGCGCAATACGGTGGGCAGCCTTGTATCTATTATGTTAAAAAAGCAATGTTGTAAGTTTTTAAGCATGAAGCAAAAAAATAACAGGAAGCAAAAATGGCAAATAGACCTCTCTCTCAATGGACCGCACTATTGGGGGCCGGCGCAATGTTGATTAGCGGCATCAGTCATGCCAGTCAACCAGTGCAGGCACCCGTGGCGGAACAAATCCCATATACCGTCAAATCGGCCAACGGCGATCGGGTAGATCCGTACTACTGGATGCGTGATGACAAACGGCAAGATCCAAAAGTGCTGGCGCATCTGCAGGCCGAAAACGCGTATTACCAACAATATGCCGATAAGTATCAGGACCTGACGAACAAACTGACCGACGAAATTATTGGCCGAATCAAACAGGACGACAGTTCTGTACCGGCGAAAAAAGGTGATTATAGCTTTTATACCCGTTATGAAACTGGCCAGCAGTATCCGGTGTATTTGCGTAAAGCACTGAAAACCGGCGAAGAACAAGTGATCCTGGACGTCAATAAAATGGCCGCCGGCAAAGATTTTTACCAGGTTGGTAATTATGCGGTGAGTCCGGATAACAATTTGGTGGCCTATGCCGAAGACACCAATGGCCGCCGCCAATATACGGTGCGGGTTCGCGATCTCAGAACCGGTAAAGATCTGCCCGATGTGTTGACGGGCGTCGAAGCATCGCTGGCTTGGTCATCTGATAGCAAGCATTTGTTTTATATTGAAAAAGATAAACAAACATTACTAGGCAATAAAATCCGTCGTCATCAGTTGGGTGAAGCGGTCGCTAAAGATGTGCTGATGTATGAAGAAAAAGATACCAGCTTCTACACCGGCATCGGCAATAGCAGTGACGACCAGTTTGTCGTGTTATGGCTGGGCAGTACTGTCTCGTCTGAAATCCGCGTATTACCGGCAAACCAGCCGACGGGTGAATTTAAAGCCATTGCGCCACGGCAACGGGACTTCAAATACGAGGCCGACCACTTAGGCAATCGCTGGATTATCAGCACTGACTGGAATGCACCGAATAACCGCATTATGGCTGTGGCGGACGATCAAATCGGTGACCGCGCTCGCTGGTCTGAATTACTGGCGCATGACAAAAACGTTTTTATCGAATCCTTTCAGTTGTTTAACGACTATCTGGCGATCAACGAGCGCAGTGAAGGTTTAAACCGGATCCGTGTGCTGCCGTGGCAAAACCCGGCGAAGGCCAGCTATATCAGTTCGGATGAACCGGTGTATGTCGCAGCTACAGATGTAAATCTGGAACAAAACTCCGAATGGTTGCGTTACAGCTATACGTCGCTGACCACGCCGAATTCCGTGTATGAAGTGAATTTGCGCAGTGGCGAAAAACGTTTGTTGAAACAACAGGAAGTGTTGGGTGGTTTTGATCGTGCCAACTATCAGACCGAACGGGTTTGGGCCATCGCGCGTGATGGTACTAAAGTGCCGGTCAGTTTGTTATACCGCAAAGGCTTTAAAAAGGATGGTTCAGCGCCACTGTACCAATATGCCTACGGCTCTTATGGCTCTTCATCTGCCCCAAGCTTTCGCTCCAGCGTATTGTCGTTAGTCGACCGTGGTTTTGTGTATGCCATCGCTCACATCCGTGGTGGTCAGGAAATGGGGCGTCACTGGTATGAAGACGGCAAATTACTGAAAAAAATCAATACCTTCACTGACTACATTGATGTCACAGACTATCTGGTAAAACAGCAGTATGCGGCCAAAGATAAAGTATTTGGTATGGGCGGTAGCGCCGGGGGGCTGCTGATGGGTGCTGTTGCCAATATGGCGCCGGAGAAATACCGGGCTTTAGTGGCCAACGTGCCTTTTGTCGATGTGGTGACAACGATGCTGGACGAGTCCATCCCACTGACTACAAACGAGTTTGACGAATGGGGCAATCCAAAACAAAAAGCCTACTACGACTATATGCTGTCCTATTCGCCTTATGACCAGGTGAAAAAGCAGGCTTATCCGGCACTGCTGGTGACAACAGGTCTGCACGATTCCCAAGTGCAGTATTTTGAGCCAGCCAAGTGGGTGGCAAAACTCAGAACAGAAAAAACTGACCAGCAACCGTTGTTATTCCGCACCAATATGGAGGCTGGTCACGGTGGTAAGTCCGGTCGTTTCTCGCGGATGAAAGAAGTGGCGCAGGAATATGCCTTTATTCTGTCACTACTGGATAAGAAATCCTGATATATCAGTAATATAATATGTATGAACTGAAGCCCGGCATATTTGCCGGGCTTTTTTTCGCCGCTTTCAGTGCGGCAAGGCATAGACGTTGAACAGCGACGTGGTGAGTTGACTGGTCGCAAATTTCAGGCTGTATTCATAATTGTCACGGAGCTGCCATAGACATATTTGGCTGAACTCAGGTATAAGAATCTGACGTCGTTGATGTTTTTCGAGACTGGACTGTAATTTACTCTTTGGTAGGGCAGGCGAATCATCTCAGTTACGCTACATTAAACGTTGACGAAACTGCCGATAAAGATCAAATCAGATAATAACAAGTGAGATCCGCTATGAAACCATCTGGCACTGCGCTGGCGCTGTACACCAATTTTCTCGGGCAATCGCCCAACTGGTTCAAACTGACCATAATTGCCTTTCTGTTTGTGAATCCATTGGTATTTATTCAGAACCCATATATTGCGGGTTGGTTGTTGGTGCTGGAATTTATTTTCACACTAGCGATGGCGCTGAAATGTTATCCATTGTTACCTGGTGGTCTGTTAGCGATTCAGGCGGTCGCAATGGGCATGACGAGCACGGAAAAAGTCATGCATGAAGTGTCTGTCAATATTGAAGTGGTGTTGCTGCTGGTGTTTATGGTTGCAGGCATTAACTTCGTCAAAGACTTGCTGTTATTTGTGTTTACCAAGCTGTTGCTGCGGGTGAAATCCAAAACCGGAATTTCGCTGGCATTTTGTGTGATGGCAGCATTTTTATCGGCGTTCCTTGATGCGCTGACCGTGGTAGCCGTTGTGATCAGTGTTGCCGTTGGTTTTTATGCGATTTACCACAAAATTTCCTCAGGCAAGACGTTTCTGGATAATCATGATCACAATGCTGATGGTGAGGTCCGCGAGTTATCGCGCACCGATCTGGAAAATTTCCGTGGTTTCCTGCGCAACCTGTTGATGCATGCCGGGGTCGGTACGGCCTTGGGCGGCGTTTCTACTATGGTGGGGGAACCACAAAACCTGATTATTGCCGAAGCTGTTGAATGGGGCTTTGCTGAATTTGCTTTGCGGATGTGTGCCGTCAGTGTGCCGGTATTAATTTGTGGTTTGTTGACCACCGCATTGGTAGAGAAAATAAAGTGGTTTGATTTCGGTTATAAAATGCCGGATGCCGTGCGGACAGTGTTGGTTGACTATGATGCACACCAAAGCGCCAAACTGACTGCGTCAGATATATCTAAGCTGTGGGTACAAGGCGTTATTTCGGTATTGCTGATCATCTGCCTGAGTCTGCACATTGCGTCTGTCGGCCTGATTGGTTTGATGGTCATCATTCTGGCGACCACTTTTTGCGGTGTCACCGACGAACATGCCATCGGCAATGCTTTTAAAGAAGCGTTACCTTTTACCGCCCTGTTGGTGGTGTTTTTTGCCGTGGTCGCGGTGATTATTGACCAGCATCTGTTTACCCCAATCATCACCTGGGTATTGACGTTTGATGGACAGCTGCAGCTAGCTGTGTTGTTTATGGCTAACGGTGTGTTATCGATGGTCAGCGACAACGTCTTTGTTGGCACTGTTTACATCAACGAGGTCAAAGCAGCGTGGGAAGCCGGCCGGATCAGCCGTGAGCAGTTTGAAATGTTGGCAATTGCTATCAATGCTGGGACCAACCTGCCAAGTGTCGCCACGCCAAATGGCCAGGCCGCGTTCTTGTTCCTGCTAACCAGCGCATTAGCCCCGCTTATCCGTTTGTCATACATGCGGATGGTGTGGATGGCAGTGCCGTATACGATAGTGCTGACAGCGGCAGGCTTATTAGCGACGGTGTTCCTGCTGCCGGAAGTGACGCATTACTTCTACAGTGTCGGTTGGATCCATCATTATGTGCCAGGTGCGGCGCATTAATTCATCGGCAAAACTGGGGCATTCACCGGTTAGAATGCCCCATTGATCGGTTAAGGACTTGTTTTCATCCGCTGTCACCCAGACAAATCAGGATATCTTTTAATCTGTTGTGTGAGCAGGTACAGAGTTTTGACTGAGCTCAGCACACAAAACTGCTAAAGAGGCGATGACATGGTGTCGATACTCCCTTGGATTTTGTCTGCCCCTTTATTCGGTATTACGCTGTTGTTGTGTTTCAGACAGCTCAGCCGTAATCAACAGACATGGATAGCACTGGCGGCGCCGGCATTTGGTCTGCTGCTGTTAGCGCCGTTGATCCCGCAATTGCTGCAAGGCGAGGTGCTGCAACAACAATGGCAGTGGTTGCCATTATTGGGCTTGCAATGGACCTTACGCTTAGACGCGCTGGCGCTGCTGTTTGTCCTGTTGATCTTCGGCATCGGCCTGTTAGTAATTTTTTATGCTCGGTATTACCTCAGTCCAAAAGACCCAATGGGCCGGTTTTATGCCTGCCTGCTGTTGTTTATGCAGGCGATGCTTGGCATCGTGTTGTCGGGCAACGTCTTGCAACTCTGGCTGTTCTGGGAACTGACCAGTATCAGCTCGTTTTTACTCATCAGCTATTGGTCTCATCGCTCCGATGCGCGCAAAGGGGCGCGGCTGGCTCTTACGGTAACAGCGGCCGGTGGCCTGGCGTTGCTGGTCGGTCTGGTGTTACTCGGTCAGGTGGCTGGCAGTTATCAGCTTGATGTTATCCTCAGCAAAGGAGCGGAGATTGTTGCTCATGCTCAATATCCGCTGATCCTGACCTTGGTGTTGCTGGGGGCTTTCACCAAATCCGCGCAATTTCCGTTTCATTTCTGGCTGCCCAATGCGATGGCAGCGCCGACGCCGGTCAGCGCCTATCTGCATTCGGCGACGATGGTCAAAGCTGGTATTTTTTTACTGATCCGTTTATATCCGGCCTTGGCTGGGACCGATTTATGGTTCAGTTTGGTAAGTCTTGCCGGTTTACTGACATTGCTGACTGGCGCCTATTTCGCCTTATTCCAACACGATATCAAAGGCTTATTAGCCTATTCGACCATTTCACATCTTGGTCTTATCACGCTATTGCTGGGTCTCGATACCGATCTGGCGACTGTCGCTGCTATTTTTCATATTATCAACCATGCCGTGTTTAAAGCGTCGTTGTTTATGGCTGCCGGTATTATTGATCATGAAACTGGCTCACGTGATATGCGTAAAATCAACGGGTTATGGCATTTTATGCCGGTCACTGCCAGCTTGGCGATGGTGGCTGCTGCCGCAATGGCCGGCGTACCGCTGTTAAATGGTTTTCTATCAAAAGAGATGTTTTTCAGTCAGACGTTGCACCAAAGCGTGCTGGGTTCACTGAGCTGGTTGTTACCACTGCTAGCGACTGTCGCTGCGATGTTTTCAGTGGCCTATTCAGCCCGTTTTATCCACGACGTATTTTTTAACGGTAAGCCAATAGGCCTCGACAAAACTCCGCATGAACCGCCGCGATATATGCGGGTGCCAATGGAAATTTTGGTCGCACTTTGTATTGGCGTCGGTTTATTCCCGCAGTGGCTGGTGGGCGATATTCTGCTGGCGGCGTCAACAGCTGCGTTGCAGCAAGCGCCGCCGACTTATAGCTTGGCGTTATGGCATGGACTGAACCTGCCGCTGTTGATGAGTGCAGTGGCATTTGTTGCCGGTATTGTGCTGTATATCAACCGCAAACAGTTGTTTTTGTTTCAGGCTGGTTTCCAGTCAACGTTAGCAATCTATCGCTTTGAAGCGCTGGTGCAGCGTCTGGTACACGCTTGTCGTCGCTTCAGTCAATGGGCCGAGCCCGGTCGTCTGCAGTGGTATATCGCTATCATCCTGTGGGCGATGGTATTACTGGCTGGCTATCCGTTAGTGCAACTTGCCGATTTACAGGGACCGCGGCCAACGATGGCTCCGGACCTGCTGACCGCCGCGTTGCTACTGGTAATGGTACTTGCCGCTGTTGCTACGGTGCTATGGCAACGGCAACGCCTGTTGGCGCTGATCATGGTGTCGGTGGTGGGACTGATGCTGAGTTTGTTGTTTATCCGTTTTTCCGCACCGGATCTGGCGTTAACCCAGCTGGCTGTTGAAGTTGCGACTGCGGTGTTGTTGATGTTGGCGTTGTATTTTTTACCGCACCGCAGCCCGAAACAGAGTGCGCATTCGACCTTATTGCGCGATCTGGTGTTGGCTTGCAGTTGTGCCATTGTGGTCGGTAGTTTGTCGTATCTGATGCTGACGCAACAGGTGGATTCGGTGTCGGCTTATTTTCTGGCCAATGCCAAAACCGGTGGTGGCGGCACCAATGTGGTTAATGTGATCCTGGTCGATTTCCGCGGTTTTGATACTTTTGGTGAGATCACCGTGTTAGGGATAGCGGCGCTTGGGATCTATAAGCTGCTGACCGGCATTCCGCGCTTTAAACCCAGTGCCGATGCTGATGGTCGTAAGTGGGCACTGGATGCGCATCCTTTGTTATTAAGGGTGGTCTCACAAGGGCTATTGCCGCTGGCATTGCTGGTATCGGTGTACATCTTTTTCCGTGGCCATAATCTGCCGGGCGGCGGTTTTGTTGCGGGTCTTGTCACCGCAGTTGCGCTTGTTTTGCAATACATTGCCCACGGCGTGGATTGGGTCAAACCGCGATTAAACCTACAATTTTCGGCGCTTATCGCCAGCGGTATTTTGATTGCCGGACTGACCGGTGCTTTCAGCTGGCTGTTTGGTAAACCTTTCTTAACCTCCTGGTTTGATTATTTCCAACTGCCATTGCTGGGACAAATTGAGCTGGCCAGTGCGATGGCATTTGATTTAGGGGTTTACCTGACAGTGGTGGGGTCCACGCTGTTAATCCTGGCCAACCTCGGCAAGTTGACGACAAGGTATAAACCGGAACACAAGGAGCAAGCCTGATGGAATTATTACTGGCAGTCGCCATCGGCCTGCTAACTGGCTGTGGTGTGTTGTTGCTGTTGCGGGGCCGTACCTTTGCCGTAATGCTGGGCCTGACCATGCTGTCTTACGCAGTGAATCTGTTTATTTTTGTCAGCGGTGGACTCACTGCCGGCGCCGGCGCAGTGCTGGGGGCTTCTGCCCGCTACGCTGATCCGCTGCCGCAGGCGCTGGTGCTGACCGCAATCGTGATTGGTTTTGCCATGACCGCATTCCTGGTCGTGTTGGCGATCCGTTCGCGTGCCGAACTTGGGCATGACGAATTAGATAATCAACGCTCGCCGAAGCGGGGGATGCCCTGATGTCACATTTAGTCATTCTGCCGATTTTATTGCCGGCTTTATTTGCGGTGTTGTTGTTGCTGCAGCCACTGACGGGGGCCGCGCAGCGACGGCGTAGTTACAGTGTTGTGGCCATGCTGCTGACGTTCTTGGTCAGCTCAGTGCTGTTGTGGCAGCAAACCAATGTACCGGCACAACATTATTTACTTGGTAACTGGGCGCAGCCGTTTGGCATTTTGCTGGTGGCGGACCAGCTATCGGCGCTGTTTGTCTGGTTGACATCGTTATTGGCGCTGGCGGTGACGCTATATAGCTGCAGCGGTGATGATGAAAAGGGCGCGTATTTCCATCCGTTATTACATTTTCTGCTGATGGGGCTGAACGGCGCCTTCCTGACCGGTGATTTGTTTAACCTGTTTGTATTTTTTGAAGTGCTGCTGATCTCGTCCTATGGCCTGTTAGTGCATGGCGGTGGCAAAAAACGTATTCAGGCGGCACTGCATTATGTGGTGCTGAATCTGGTTGGTTCGGCGCTGTTTTTGCTAGCGTTGGCGTTGCTGTACGCGATGCTGGGGTCGTTGCATATGGCCGATATGGCGCAGCGGATCAGCGTGCTGGAGCCGTCGCAGGCGCTGGCAGTAAAAGCGGCGGCGGCGTTGTTGCTGATTGTGTTTGGTTTAAAAGCTGCGTTGTTACCGTTTCATTTCTGGTTGCCGGCGGCCTACAGCCAAGCCAATGCCAGTGTAGCGGCGATTTTTGCGGTAATGACCAAAGTTGGTATTTATAGCCTGCTGCGGGTGTTTGGTCTGTTGTTTGGCGCAACAGCCGGCACGCTAAGTGGTTATGGCGATACATTGCTGTGGTGGGGCGGGTTGCTGACGATGCTGCTTGCCACTGCGATGGTGTTGGCTGCGGTGGATTTAAAAGGCATGGCGGCCGCGCTGGTATTGTTATCAGCCGGTACCTTATTGACCGCGCTGGGCAGTGGAGTCGCTGAAGTCAAAGCTGCGGCCTTGTTGTATGCGGTTCATTCCAGCTGGATTGGCGCAGTATGGTTTTTATTGGCCGACCAGATAGGCCAGCAACGCGGCAGTGTCGGCGATCGTCTCGTGCCTGGGCCCCGTCTGGTCCAGCCGCAACTGTATGGCTGGTTGTTTGCGTTGAGTGCGCTGGTAGTGATTGGTATGCCCCCATTCTCTGGATTCATCGCCAAGCTTTGGCTGCTTCAGGGCATTACCAGCCATCCGGCGGGTATGTTGCTGGTTGCGGTGCTGTTACTGAGCAGTCTGGCCGTGCTGATTGCATTAAGTCGGGCCGGCAGCATGCTGTTCTGGCGTGCCAACTCACCGGCTCAGGATCTAAGTCCGGCCAGCCGGTTGCCGGTTAGCGCAGTGGCTTTATTGTTGATATCTGGCCTGACGTTGGTGCTGTGTGGCAACTGGTGGACCCAATTTTGCCTTGATGCAATTGCACAGCTGCAGGCTGGCGTGGGAGTACACTGATGAGACAGACCTTATTTGCCACCCCCCTGCGCAGTGCATCGCTGCTCTTGGTCTGGTGCGCGCTGCACAACAGTTTCTCACCGTTGATTCTATTGACGGGAGTGTTGTTGGCGCTGCTGATCCCATGGCTTAGTCGTGGTTTTCGTGAACCACAGCCGGCAGTGCGCCGGTATGGCTTATTGGCGCGGTATTTGTTGATGGTGTTATGGGACATCGTCATCGCCAATATGCAGGTGATTAAAGTTGTACTTGGACCTAACAGGTCACTGCGGCCAGGTTTTGTGCTGCTGCCATTAGATTTGACTGAGCCATTGCCGCTAACGATTTTGGCTGGCACGATTTGCCTGACCCCTGGCACAGTCAGCGCTGAATTACTTCCGCGAAGTGCTGATAAACCACAGTTTCTGTTATTACACGTGTTAGATCTGCAAGATGAAGCACGCTTGATCGCGGAGCTGAAACAGCGTTATGAAATGCCGCTGAAGGAGATTTTTGCATGTTCAGTCTGATCCTGATTGCTGTGATGAGTGTGATCGTGTTTGCACTATTGTTAAATGGGCTGTCACTATTGCGTGGACCGGATTTAGCAGACCGTTTACTGGCGCTGGATACCATGTATATCAACAGTATCGCGCTGTTGTTGGTGTATGGGATTTATGTCTCGACCCAGCTGTATTTCGAAGCCGCGCTGCTGATTGCGATGCTGGGCTTTGTCAGTACAGTTGCTGTCTGCAAGTTTATGCTACGCGGCGATATTATCGAATAGGGGGCTAGATGAGCATACTGGAGTGGGTGATTGGTGGCTTGTTGCTATTGGGCGCATTATTTGTGTTGCTGGGGTCGGTGGCGCTGCTGAAGTTACCGGATTTTTATACCCGGCTACATGGCCCGACTAAAGCCACTACTTTAGGGCTTGGCAGCCTTGTGCTTGCGTCATTGCTGTATTTTAATCTGCATGAGCAAACGCTGAGTCTGCAACAACTGTTAATTGCATTGTTTTTGTTTATTTCGGCACCAGTGACCGCGCACATGCTGATTAAAGTGGCGTTGCACCATCGACTAAAAGCCTGTGACAACACGCAGGGACAGGATCAAATACCAAAAGACTGAGAAACCGCAGGACTGGAACCGCGAGGCTAAAGCGCGGCTGGCTGCGAGTTTTAGTTTTCGTCGAAACCTGCGCGGATCAGTGTAGTCACTGCGACCAGTGCATCTTCAGCCTGCTCACCGCTGGTCACCACATCAACATTTTTGCCCTTGCTGCTGGCCAGCATTAACAACGCCAGCACACTGCTGGCATCGGCGCTGCGGCCGTCTTGTTGCAGTTCAATTTTGGCATCAAATTGCATACATAGCTGCGCCAGCTTGGTGGCGGCACGGGCATGCAAACCCAGTTGATTGACGATGGTGACAGTATCTTTAAAGCTATTTGCCATGGTGACGGACTAACTCCCGGTGGCGGATTTGCACGTCTTCGCGTAAAGCCCGGAAGCTTTCTGCCAAAGACTCAACAATATAAACCGAACGATGTTGTCCGCCGGTACAACCGATGGCGATCGTCAGGTAACTGCGGTTATTGCGTTCGAGGTGTGGCAACCAGGTGCTGATAAAGCTGTTAATTTGCCAGGTATATTTCGCGACCACCGGCTGCGCTTCCAGATAATCTTTCACTGGTTGGTCAAGACCAGTCAGGATCTTCAATTCAGGTTCCCAATGTGGATTGGGTAGGAAGCGGGCGTCAAAGACAAAGTCTGCGTCTTTCGGAATGCCGTATTTAAAGCCAAAAGATTCAAATAACATCACCAAGCGACCGGTTTTCTGCCCGAGGATCCGCTCGCGTAACTGCTCGGTCAGCTGATGTACGTTTAGTTCTGTGGTGTCGATATACAGATCGGCGCGACTGGATATTGGGTCCAGTAACTGTTGCTCGCGCTGAATGGCTTCGTCCAGTGACATCGCCTGATGCGACAGCGGGTGTAGCCGGCGGGTCTCACTAAAACGTTTGATGAGGCTGGTATGGTCGGCATCGAGGTACAGGATGGTCAGTTCAACTTTACGCGGTAGATACGACAGGATCTCGGTGAGTTCCTCCGGTTCCTGCGGTAAGTTGCGCACATCGATACTGACGGCGACACGTTCATATTGTCCCATCACCGCATTGGCGAGGGTGGGCAACAAATTGACCGGAATATTGTCAACGCAGTAGTAGCCTAAATCTTCCATCACCCGTAACGCGACGGATTTACCTGAACCTGACCTGCCGCTAACCACCAGTAATTTCATTTGGCGCTGCCTGTGTCAGCATGGCTGAGCAGCAACTGATACAGTGCCTGATCCGTGCCAGCATGACGGATTTTTCGCGTCAGATCCTTTTGACTGAGCAGTCGGGCGATGCCGGCTAACGTCGTCAAATGCGTCTGGCACTGATTTTCCGGAATGAGGATGGCGCAGAATATATCCACGGCCTGATTGTCAATTGCATCGAATTGAATGGCATCCTGACTGACAACAAACACCAGCACAGGGGTTGTCACGCCTTTCAGTTTGCCATGAGGAATGGCGATGCCGCCGCCAATACCGGTTGAGCCCAGCTTTTCCCGCGCCATCAGCGCTTCGAATACTGTGGACTCGGACAATTCCGGCATATGCTGGTGTGCAAGCTCCGCGACGTATTCAAGGATGCGTTTTTTACTATTAAAAAGGACCGCACTTTTTGTGCAGTCCTCCGATAACATTGAGCTTAGGTTCATAAATCCAGAGTTCAGTGACGAGAAATCTTCTCTTTGTGTTTGATGACCTGACGATCCAGTTTATCGATCAACAGGTCAATCGCGGCGTACATGTTATCATCTTCACACTGCGCAAACACCTCTCCGCCGTTTAAATGCAGTTTGGCTTCGGCGATTTGTTTTAACTTTTCGACATTGAGCACAACATGCACATTGTTGATATGTTCAAAATGCTTTTCAAGCTTGGCAAATTTGCTGTCTACATATTCTCTCAGTGCTGCAGTAATTTCTACATGACGACCAGTTAGATTAATTTGCATAGACATTTCCTTCTTAGGTGAGCACTTACTTAGAGCAAGCTCTTACGTTGATTAGACGGCGGAATATAAAGAGATTCCCGATACTTGGCGATGGTGCGCCGCGCGACGTTTATCCCCTGTTCCGACAGGATCTCGGCCATTCTGCTATCACTGAGCGGTTTGGCCGGATTTTCCGCCGCCACCAATTTCTTAATAAAGGCCCGGATTGCGGTTGACGAACATTCGCCACCGCTCTCTGTACTGACATGACTGGAAAAGAAGAACTTAAGTTCAAAAATTCCGCGCGGGGTATGCATATATTTCTGGGTAGTGACCCGGGAAATCGTTGATTCGTGCATGCCGACCATCTCTGCCACATCATTCAGCACCATCGGCTTCATGGCTTCTTCGCCATGTTCAAAAAACGCCTGTTGTTGCTGAACAATACAGTTGGCCACTTTTAATAACGTTTCGTTGCGACTCTCCAGACTCTTCAGGAACCATTTGGCTTCCTGCAGATGCGAGCGGATAAACTGGCTGTCTGATGAATTGCGTACTTGTCGCGACATCGCCGCGTATTGTTCGTTAATTCTGATTTTCGGGAAGGCGTCGGGATTCAGTTCGACCATCCAGCGGCCTTTGACCTTCTTCACCGACACGTCCGGCACCGTATACTGCTGTTCCTGCCGGATCACATCCGCGCCAGGGCGGGGATTCAGGCTGTGGATGAGTCGCATCACTTCACGCAGATCATCCTCTTTCAGTTTAGACACGCGCATCAGAGAACGGAAATCACGATTCGCTAAATATTCGCTGTGATGCTTAATTATTTCGCAGGTTTCTTTCAGGAAAGGCGTATGCGGGTCAAATTGGCGCAACTGAATCAGTAGACATTCCTGGATTGTGCGGGCACCCACACCAACCGGGTCAAAAAGCTGGATCCGTTTCAGCACGGCTTCCACTTCGTCCGCTTCGATATCATCAAGGCCCAGCGATTCGAGCACGTCTTCACAGCTGATGGTCAGCAGGCCGTTTTCGTCGATGGCTTCGATAATAATTTCGGCAATGGCGCGGTCTGTTTCACTAAACGGTGTCAGCTGCATTTGCCAGCGCAGATAATCTTGTAGGGTTTCGGTGGTCTCGCCCTGGAACACAGTATCTTCGTCTGGTGAACCTGTGCCAGAGACCGGGGCTGCACTGACCAGGTCGTCCCAGTTACTGTCGAGTGGCAAATCTTCTTTGATGTTCTGTTCGGTCATTGACTCGCTGCTATCCGGCACTTCCGGTTCAGCATATTCATCAGCGCTGTTGTGTTCAGGCGCAGGGTCAGTATTTTGCAATTCATTGCCGCTGGGGGCTTCGGAAAAACTAAATTCATCTTCGGCTTCGAGCAGCGGGTTGGCGTCCAGTGCTTCCTGGATTTCCTGTTGCAATTCAATGGTCGACAGCTGAAGCAGCTTGATAGCTTGCTGCAGCTGAGGCGTCATTGTTAATTGCTGTCCAAGCCGAAGTTGTAAAGATGGCTTCATGTACTTCTTGTCACTCCTGACGACCAGCTGGGGACTGGTTTTTTGCTAACTATAGCCTGAATTGATCACCGAGGTATACATCTCTGACTTGCTGGTTGGCTAATACCTCAGCCGGTGTACCAGAGGCGATCAGCTCCCCATGACTGACGATATAGGCGATCTCACAAACATCAAGGGTCTCGCGGACATTATGGTCGGTAATTAATACGCCGATGCCACGATTACGCAGGTGCTGAATGATTTTTTTGATGTCGAGCACTGAGATTGGATCCACACCGGCAAAAGGTTCATCCAGCAGAATAAAGGCTGGATTGGCAGCCAAAGCGCGGGCGATTTCTACCCGACGCCGTTCACCACCGGACAGACTCATGCCCAGACTGTTACGGATATGGGTGATATTAAACTCATCCAGCAGTTCGTCAGCAGTTTGTTCACGCTGGTCTTCGCTCAGATCTTTACGGATCTGTAAAATAGCCATCAGGTTATCAAACACCGTTAACTTGCGGAAAATCGAGCTTTCCTGCGGTAAATAACCGATCCCCTGACGGGCGCGGGCGTGGATCGGGTCAAAAGTGATGTCATTACCGCCCAAAGTGATTTGACCTTTGTCAGACGGCACCAGGCCAACAATCATATAAAATGTGGTGGTCTTGCCGGCGCCATTTGGACCTAATAATCCAACAATCTGGCCGGCACCGACTTCCAGACTGACGTCTTTGACTACCTGGCGGCCTTTGTAACTCTTCGCCAGGTGCGCAGCAACAAGCTTTTTCACCCTATTTTCCTTCAGAGGTAAAGATAGTTGTGACCCGCTCTTTGCCTTTTTCACCTTCGGCACTGAGTTGTTGTTTCAGCAGGTCATATTCAATTTTGGCGCTACGTACCAGGCTGCCACTTTGGGTAATTTCCGCTTTACCGGTCAGTGTCAGCACCCGGGTTGCCATCGCATAACGAATTTCCTCGGCACTGGCCTGGATCGGTTTGTCACCATCCAGCACCTGTGAGTACACCGCAGGTTGCCCGACAGCGATGAAGACTTCTTTACCTTCACCGGCGGAGCGATCGACTGTCAGCTTTTCAGCTTTAATCAATAAGGTGCCTTGCTTGACGATGACATTGCCAGAGTAGACCAGCATTTGCTGTTTCAGGCTGGCTTCGTTGCGGTCGGCGTTGACTTCAATAGGTTCGCTGAAATCGGTTGTTTTTGTCGCGGCTGTCATACTGATTAACAGCAGGCACAAACAACCCAGCTTATTGATTTTCATGTTGATATACCGTCCCCTGATGCTTGAACAGGCGCAATTTTTGCGCGGCTAAATCGGCTTGCAAACCCTGACCATGGATTTGAAAACTCTGGCCCAGTACCAGTACCGGATGGTCGGTTTGCAGCATTTGCGTATCGAGCAGCATTTCCAGCTGTTCTGTCTGAATTTGTTTGAACATTTCGTCAGAATGCAGGTTATCCACCTGAACATTTTGCTCCAGGATCACTTTGTTATCCTGATAAAACACACCCTGAGCACTGCTAATTTGCCAGCGTGGTTGTCGATCTTCATACAGCGTGTAAGCCGGTTGTTCAAACTGGATCTGACCCAGCTGCTCAAAATGCGCCATCTGCGCAGCTTTGACCTGGCCGGACAAATTACCGTCTTTGTCAAAACTGCGCCGGGTCAGCTGGTAGGCGACAAAATCCGGTACCAATTCACGTTCTACCGGTTTTTGCTTTGGCTCATCAGCCGCTTCAATCCAGCTGTATAACACTGTGGCGCCGGTCAGTACCAGAAATAACCAGAGCAATTGCCTGATCATGTGCTGCTTCCTGAGAAATTCCCAAACTTGTGCTGAGAGAGTAATAACAGGTCACAAAGTTCACGTACAGCGCCAAATCCACCAGGCAGGCTAGTTGTCATGGCCGCCTGATGGCGTAACAACGGATGAGCATCGGCAACGGCGACAGACAGACCCACATGTTGCATCACGGCCCAATCGGATAAGTCATCGCCTATATAAGCGATTTGCTGGTCTTCCAGCTTCAGCTGCTGCTTTAGTTGTTGATATGCCGGCATTTTATCTTCCTGCCCCTGAAAAATATGCTGCACTGTCAAAGCCTGCATGCGTTTTTCAACAATCAATGAACGCCGGCCAGTAATAATAGCGACTTCAATGCCGGCTTGGCGCAGTGCTTTCACGCCATAACCATCCCGTGTATGAAACGCTTTCAGTTCTTCGCCGTCATTGCCGAGGTAAATGCGGCCATCGGAAAAAACCCCGTCGACGTCACAAATTAACAGCTTGATCTGGCGTGCTTTTTCTTCTACTTCGGCACTTAGGGGCTGATAGAGTTCGCGATAACCCAGTGTCATCAGAGCACTCCTGCACGCAACAAATCATGCATGTTCAAAGCGCCGACCGGCACTTTCTCGGCATTGACTACCATCAGGGCATTAATTTTCTTTTGCTCCATAATTTTCAGCGCCTCAGCGGCCAGCATTTCTGCCCGGATTGTGACACAGTTACGTGTCATCACGCTGACAATCAGCGTCTGATGAATATCAATGCGCTGGTCGAGGATCCGCCGCAGGTCACCATCGGTAAAGATGCCGGCCAATTGACCTTGTGCGTTTAATACGCCGGTCATGCCCAGACCTTTTCGGGAAATCTCCAGCAGCGCTGCTGAAATCGTTGCCTGCTCGTCAACCAGGGGAATTTGACTGCCATCGTGCATTACATCACTGATGCGCAGTAACAAACGGCGGCCGAGACTGCCACCCGGATGAGACAGGGCAAAATCATCGGCGGAAAAACCACGAGCTTCCAGCAAGGCGACGGCGATAGCGTCACCCAATGCCAGAGCCGCGGTGGTGCTTGCAGTCGGAGCTAAGCCAAGCGGGCAGGCTTCTTGCTCGACACGGGCACATAAATGAATGTCAGCCAGCTTTGCCAGCGTAGAATCCGGGTTACCGGTCATCGCGATAATCGCAATCCCCAGACGTTTTAGCACCGGTAACAACTTCAAAATTTCTTCGGTTTCACCGGAATTAGATAATGCCAGCACCACATCGGATTGTGTGATCATCCCGAGGTCGCCGTGACTGGCTTCGCCCGGATGAACAAAAAAGGCAGGTGTACCAGTTGAAGCCAATGTGGCGGCAATTTTATTACCTATATGGCCCGACTTGCCCATGCCACTGACAATGACTCTGCCCCGGGTATTAAAAAATAATTGGCAGGCATCGTTAAAGTCTTGATTAATATATGTTTTAAGGCCAGTGATTGCTTTGGCCTCAATATCCAGCACTCGCGTGGCGGTCTCGCAAAAGTTCGTGCTCACCCCAATCCTCCAGCCCTTTCGTGCCCGACACCACAGCTTTATTAAGCTGATATTCAGTTAACGCCGGCAAAATGCGAATTATAAGCAAATGCAATCAGCTGCACACTGAAAGCAGGCGTTGATGACGCAGCATTTTCCAGTTTCTGTCCGGTAATTGCAAAAAAACCTGAACCGATGGCCGTTTGCAGGCTTCAACGCTCGGTGTTGCGACGGCTATTTCAGCAGCTGATCAGTGATCAGAACAACGCCTCTGCGGGCGTTGGGTCAAGTAAATGTCAACAGTTCGAATTTCTGCAACTGATGATTACAATTTTTCAGAGCGACGCCGGCGCTGAATGCGGTTAAAATGCGGTGATTAATTAGGCATTTGCCTTGCATAGTACTGACAGTCCCCGTATATTGCGCCGTTTTTTCCCGCCTGCCAGTGCAGGGACCGGAATCAGCACTCCGGCCAGGAATGTGCATAGCGTGAAACGAATGGAGTTTGGTTTGGATAAACCATTGGTTGATATTCAGAATTTGACTTTCCGCCGCGGCGAACGTGTCATCTATGACGACATGAGCATGCAATTTCAGCGTGGCAAAGTCACCGCGATCATGGGCCCAAGCGGCATCGGTAAAACCACTTTACTGCGCTTGATCGGCGGTCAGTTAAAGCCAGATAGCGGCAAAATCCTGTTTGAAGGGGCTGATATTCCAACGCTCAGCCGGCAGGAGCTGTATCAGGCCCGTAAAAAAATGAGCATGTTGTTCCAAAGTGGTGCGTTGTTTACCGAGATGTCGGTGTTCGACAACGTCGCATTTCCTATTCGCGAACATACCCGGCTGCCGGAAGCGATTATCCGCACTATGGTGCTGATGAAGCTCGAAGCGGTTGGGTTACGCGGTGCCCGGGATTTAATGCCGGCCGAATTATCCGGTGGTATGGCGCGTCGTGCGGCATTGGCCCGCGCCATTGCGCTCGACCCGCAATTGATTATGTACGACGAGCCATTTGCCGGACAGGATCCAATTTCGATGGGCGTGATAGTCCGGTTAATCCGCTCGCTGAACGATGCGCTGGGGCTGACTTCTATTGTGGTATCGCACGACGTCGCCGAAGTGATGAGCATCGCTGATTACGTTTATGTGGTGGCGGAACGCCGTGTCATTGGCCACGGGACTCCTGAGCAGTTGCGTCAGCATGAATCACCGTTGGTGCAACAATTCCTGCAGGGACAAGCGGACGGGCCTGTGCCGTTCCACTTTAAAGCAGCCGATTATGCTACTGAATTAATGGAGTTAAGCCGCTGATGCTGAAGCAAATCCAGCAGTTAGGTGCCAACACACTGGGTACATTGCAGGGCCTTGGCCGGGCAACCCTGATGTTGTTTGGTGCCTTATGGGGGCGGCCACGGCCGCTGAAAAACTGGCATCTGTATATGAAACAGATTTATGTGGTCGGCGTGTTGTCTTTGCTGATCATTCTGGTATCCGGCCTGTTTATCGGCATGGTGCTGGCGCTACAGGGCTATACCGTTCTGGCTAAGTTCGGTGCCGAACAGATGTTAGGGCCTTTGGTGGCGCTCAGTCTGTTGCGTGAACTGGGACCTGTCGTGACGGCGTTGCTGTTTGCCGGTCGGGCCGGCAGTGCGCTGACCGCAGAGATCGGTCTGATGAAAGCCACGGAACAGTTGTCGAGTATGGAGATGATGGCAGTTGATCCACTGCGTCGCGTCATCGCGCCGCGGTTCTGGGCTGGCGTCATCAGTATGCCGTTATTGGCGCTGATTTTTAATGCTGTCGGCATTCTGGGTGGCCATCTGGTTGGCGTCGACTGGCTCGGCGTGGATGGTGGCGGCTATTGGTCAGCAATGCAGGCCAATGTGGATTTCCAGCAGGATGTTATTAATGGCGTGATCAAAAGCATCGTGTTTGCCTTTGTGGTGACCGTGATTGCGCTGCACAAAGGTTTTGATGCGGTCCCAACATCGGAAGGGATCAGTCAGGCAACGACTCAGACTGTGGTGACAGCCTCACTGGCTGTACTGGGTTTTGATTTTGTATTAACCGCTGTCATGTTTGGTGGATGAGAAATGGCATCACGTAAATTAGAGTTATTTGTAGGTTTTTTTGTCGCATTGGCGATTGCAGCGTTGTTGTTATTGGCACTGAAAGTGGCCAATACCGGTGTCGCCGGTTCGGATCAGAGCTACCAGTTATTAGCTAAGTTTGAAAATATTGGCGGCCTGAAAGCACGTTCACCGATCAAAGTCGGTGGTGTTGTGGTTGGACGGGTTGCCTCAATTCAATTAGATCCGGAGTCGTTTCAGCCGGTGGTCACACTGGAGATCAACAGCAGTTATAACAACTTTCCGGAAACCAGCTCGCTGGCGATCCTGACCTCAGGGCTACTGGGGGAACAATACATCGGATTGCAGCCAGGTTTTGTCGATGAGAACGTTGAAATTCTGAAAAACGGTGACTACATCGAAGACACCAAATCCGCCATTGTGCTGGAAGAGCTCATTGGCCAGTTCTTATTTAATCGTGGGAATCAATGATGAAAGCATTATTCAAAGTATTGCTGGCGGCGACTGCGCTGCTGGCGTTTTCGCAGGTTCAGGCGGCAGACGCTGCAGTGCCGAAATATGACGACCCATACAAAATGATGGAAGTGCTGGCAGATAAAACCTTCCAACGTATTGCCCGGCAACAGGCTGACATCAAAAAGGATCCGGAAATTCTGCGTACAATCGTCACAGAAGAACTGGTGCCTTATATCGACAGCCGTTACGCTGCTGGTTATGTCATTGGCAACGCAGTCAAACTGAATACAGTGCCGAAGGAAGATTTTAATACTTTTGTTGGCGCCTTCCAAAACTACATGGTCGGTACATATGCCGGTGTGTTCACCCAGTACCGCGATCAGCAAGTGATGATTGAACCGGGCCAACCGATTGAAGCGCAAAAGAAAATTATCACGATCAAAACCCGCGTGATCGACCCTGGCAAACCGGATATCAAAATCGAATTTAAACTGCGTCGCGTCAAAGGTGCGACCAACTGGTTGGTATTCGATATGGTTGCTGAAGGTATTTCTTTACTGGATAGTAAGCGTTCAGAACTTGGCAGCCTGATCCGTCAGCAAGGCCTGGTCAGCGTTGCTGCTCAGTTAGAAGAAAAAGCCAAAGCGCCGATTAAAGCGCCTGAGAAAGCAAAAAATGCTTGAGATCCGTCAGGAACAGCAAGTGCTGGTATTCAGCGGTGAGCTGGATCGCAACACCGTCGTGCAGTTCTGGCCATTTAAACCATTGCAGAGTCTGCAGGGGAATGCGGTGTTTGACCTTGCTGCATTAAAGCATGTGGATACAGCAGGCCTCGCCTGGCTGATTCAGGTGTTGTCGCAGGCCAAAGCAAAATCCCTGCAAGTCACTTTGCGCGGCATGCCGGCGCAGTTACATTCACTGGCTGCGGTCAGCGATGTATTAAGCCTTTTACCGACAGAGAGCTGAAAAGCACTCCGAGGCAGGATATAATGACAACCCGGCTCCAGTATGCCGGGTTTTATTTTTGGCGATTGTCCGGTTTACGGGCGCTCGCAAACCACCACACTGTGGCACAAGGGTATCCAGATGGATTGTAAAGAGATTGAACAGCGGTTGCTTGAGCAGCTGCAACTGGCTGAAGTGTATGTGAAAACTGATGGCAGTCATTACTCCGTCACGGCCGTGGGCGATTGTTTTGACGGCTTGAGCCGGGTGAAACAACAGCAGCTGGTATACGCACCGCTGATGAGCGATATCGCGAATGGCAGTATTCATGCCCTGCAAATTAAAGCCTTCACGCCAACCCAATGGCGTCGTGAAAAACTTCTTAACCCGCCGGTGTAAGCAAAGATGCAACAATTTTTAGTCAAAGGCGGCGCCCGCCTGCAAGGCGAAGTATCCATTTCCGGTGCGAAAAACGCCGCATTACCGATCCTGTTTGCAACTCTGTTGGCTGAACAGCCGTCAGTGATCAGCAATGTGCCTGCGTTAAAAGATATCGACACCACGTTTAAGCTGCTTCGGATGTTTGGCGCCGTCGTTGAACGTGAAGCCGATCGGGTGACCGTCGACGCGACCAACATCACCAGCCAGGTCGCACCTTACGAGCTGGTGCGCACGATGCGTGCATCTATTCTGGCGTTAGGGCCGTTGTTAGCCCGTTTTGGTTATGCCGAAGTATCGTTACCGGGTGGCTGCGCGATCGGCGCGCGTCCGGTCAATCTGCACATCGATGGCTTGCGCAAAATGGGTGCGCAGATTGTCGTGGAAAATGGCTATATCAAAGCGCGGGTTGACCGGTTAAAAGGCGCCCATCTGGTGATGGACATGGTCAGCGTCACCGGCACTGAAAACTTGTTGATGGCTGCAACCCTGGCTGATGGTGTGACCATTATCGAAAACGCCGCTCGTGAGCCTGAAGTAGTTGATTTAGCTAATTATTTGATTGCTCTTGGTGCAAAAATCACTGGTGCTGGCAGTGCAACAATCCGGATTGAAGGTGTGCCGTCGTTAGTCGGTGCCAAGCACAAAGTGCTGCCGGACCGGATTGAAACCGGTACTTTTCTGGTTGCAGCAGCTGTGACTGGCGGGGATGTAACCTGTACCAATACCGATCCGGCTGAGCTTGAAGTCGTGATGGAAAAATTGCGGGAAGCCGGTGCTGAAGTCACCACCGGGGCTGATTGGATCCGGCTGAATATGACCGGACGCAGCTTAAACTCTGTGAACGTGAAAACAGTGCCACATCCGGGTTTTCCGACTGATATGCAGGCGCAGTTCACTGTGCTGAACGTGGTGGCAAGTGGTGTCGGTGTTGTCACCGAGACTATCTTTGAAAACCGCTTTATGCATGTGCCGGAATTACAACGGATGGGCGCGCTGATCCAGCTGGAAGGCAATACGGCAGTGTGTCAGCACACGCCGCAGCTGAACGCCGCGCAAGTGATGGCGACTGATCTGCGCGCTTCAGCCAGCCTGGTGATTGCCGGTCTGGTAGCGCAAGGCGACACTGTTGTTGACCGCATTTATCATATTGACCGCGGATATGAACAGATTGAGTTCAAATTGCAGAAATTAGGTGCAGAGATCACGCGGATTAACGCGCCGGTTTAATCGTTCTGTATTTAATACTTAAAAAACGCCCGCAGTTGCGGGCGTTTTTTTATTGCAGGTTACTCGGCTTCGGGCCTTAAGCCAATCCGGCATTTGAGCGTCACTTTCTGGCCTTGCCGTTCCAGTAATAAATCAATCTCTGAGCCAGGCTCGGTTTCAGCCACGATGTCCAAGGCCTGACCAACGCTCGTCAGCGCCTTATGATCGACCTGCAACAGAATATCGCCTTGTTGCACACCGGCAGTATCAGCAGGACCAAAAGGCTCAACCTGGTCGATCAGCACGCCATAAAATGGCTGACCGGTTGATACCTGACGCTCGCCAGCAGCATTAACGACCGGAATACCATTCATCCCAAGCGCCCCCCGCACAACTCGCCCGTGTTTAATCAGCTTTTGCATCACAGTCGCGGCCAGTTTGTACGGTACCGCAAAGAAAATTCCCTGCACTTCCAGATTGCGCTGACGCTGAAACGCAGCAGTATTGATGCCGACTAATACGCCATTGCTGTTGACCAGCGCGCCACCGGAGTTGCCTTCATTGATGGCCGCGTCCATCTGCATGAAATCGGTGTACGAATTGGTACTTAGCCCAGCCCGGCCGGTCGCGCTGATGATGCCTTGGGTGATTGATTGGCCCAGATTCAATGGGTTGCCAATCGCAAGTACCAAGTCGCCCACCTGTGGCGCTAGTTCAGGGTTTTGAGGAATAACCGGCAGATCTTCTGCTTCGACTTTTAGCACTGCAAGGTCGGTCATTTGGTCCTGGCCGATCAGCAATGCATCGAGCTGTCGGCCATCCTGCAGCGCTACGACTATTTGATCAGCGCCGTGTACAACATGGTAATTGGTCACGATATAACCATCGCTGCGCATGATCACGCCTGAACCAAGCGACTGATTCTGGATCACGCGGCGCTCATACGAACGCTCGTCCAACTGTGTGCTGCGCGTATAAACATTGACTACTGCTGGTGCAGCGGCACGGACCGCCTTGGCGTATGAAATGGCGGCAGGCTCAGATTCTGCAGGCTGCAACAGATGAGCAAGCTGCAATTGCCCGGACGGGGCAAGCAGCAAGTAAAGCAGTGCAAGTGCCAGCCCATAGGCCACGCTCTTAAAAATCAGCAGCAGGAAATTAGTCACGACGGTTTTATCTGAGCTCAGCAATGCTTCAGCATAGCATTGATGCCTGTAAAGCTGCAGCAGAAAAAACGTTACTGATCATGAAATTGGGCTTGTTGCAATCAAATTGAAACTGACTAGATTCTGCAATGAGCGCAATAAAAAAAGCCGGGTTGCCCCGGCTTTATCTGGTCGTGCTGATTAACGGATCAATGTATAGAATACAGTGTTATCCCGTTGAATTTGCAAGGCAACTACGCCACGCGCCTGTTCCAGTACGGATCTAAGTTGTGCGATATTCTCAATCCGCGTCCGGCCAATACCAATAATGACGTCATCTTTACTGAGGCCAAGACGGGCCGCAGGTGAACCCTCGGCGACTTCACTGACTACGACACCTGGTTCACCATCAACTGTTTTGCCGTTGGCGAAATTGGCACCGGCTAACATCTGATGTAAATTTTCGGCAGTAACATTAGCTTGATCTGCTGCAGACAGCTTCACGTCAATGGAGACTTGCTTATCTTCGCGCAGAATCCCCAGCTTCACTGATTTCCCAACTCCTAGCGTGCCCACTTTCGCCCGAAGTTCTGACATGCTCTGGATAGGCTTGCCATTCAGACTAACGATAGTGTCGCCGGCTTTCACCCCAGCTTTTTGTGCACCGGAATCCGGTGTGACTTTCCCAACAAACACACCTTTATTGGTTTTCACGTTCATATTTTTGGCCAGTTCGGCATTCAGGTCATTCCCTTCAATACCCAGCACGCCACGTTTTACTTCGCCGAATTCAATAATTTGATTAACGAGATTTTTCATCATCGTCGATGGAATAGCAAAACCGATACCGATATTGCCGCCGTTTGGTCCTAAAATGGCGGTGTTAATGCCGATCAGTTCACCTTTTAAATTGACCAGTGCACCACCGGAGTTACCGCTGTTGATCGCTGCATCGGTCTGGATGAAATCTTCATATTTTTCAATATCAAGACCACCGCGGCCAAGCGCACTGACGATGCCTGAGGTGACTGTCTGACCGAGGCCAAAAGGGTTACCGATGGCGACGGTAAAATCGCCGACCCGCAGTGTGTCAGAATCCGAGACCGTAATAGCAGTCAGGTTGTCGGCTTTGATTTGCAACAGCGCGATATCGCTGTCGGGGTCTTCACCGATTTTTTTTGCATCAAAAGTCCGGCCATCTTTTAAGGTGACCTGTATTTCATCGGCTTGATTAATCACATGAGAGTTGGTGACCACATAACCTTTGGCAGCATCAATGATCACACCAGAACCCAAGCCGCGGAACGGCTGAGAGCGGCGCATTTCGCCTTGACCAAAAAACTGTTGGAACGCATCCGGCACACGTTGACGCACTTCGCGGTTGCCAGCGACGTTAATGTTGACTACTGCCGGGGTCACTTTGTCGAGCATTGGTGCCAGGCTTGGCATTTCGGTGCCGGCTTCGGCACCGAAGAAAGGGAGTTTTGCCGCTGCAGGGCTGGGTTGAGCTAACAGAAAAACTGCAAGAATACTTGCGGTGACAAAGGATAACTTCATATTCATAACGCACTTGTCTCCATCGGGTAACTGCCTCTGAAGACCGGTGCATTTTTAAAAAGTTTCAGTTTCCTGAATTTTTTTCTGTTGGGAAGGTTTTCATTAACCCGCTGGAATGACCCGCATAATCAAGTGGTTGTTGCGCATGTGACACTTGTTTGCGTCGCCGTTCATCGATTTGTCCAAGCGATTTACGAATGTGTTCCGCCGTATCGGTCGACAAATAATTCAAATGCGTCGGGCGCTGCACCGGGGCTTTGTCGACCAGCGTCATCTTGGTACTGGCCATATGGCGGACGATTTGTTCGTAGTTGTCCTGCAACTGACTCATCAGCCGTTGCGTGGTCTCCAGATGGTCGGACACTTCTGTTCGGTAATTTTGCAGTTGGGTTTTACTCTCTTCGAGTTCAACCTGCAGTTTGTTCTGATTAAATTGCCGGACACTGTAAAAACGGGCTGCTGCAGCACCAATCACTAAACCGGCAATCAGCCAAAGAATGGAAGACATCAACATAACAACTCCTGGAACTACGATTTACTGCCAAGTGTAACCGATCTTCTTATCGGTAGTGGTAAGGCATGTTACTATAAGCGCTAACTTTTCCCGGCCAGAACCTGCGCCTGCACTGCATTGTATGATGACGCCACAGCAAAAATATCAGCTTGATTTACAGCGCCCCGATTTTCAGTTTGATGCAGCGCAGCAACATGCCGTGTTGCAACTGCAACGCCTGTATGACGATTTCGTTAGCCGAAAGCCAAAAAGCTCATCGATTTTCAATAAGTTACTAGGTAAAAAGGCAGATATAAGCCCGCTCAAAGGTTTGTATTTCTGGGGTGGGGTCGGCCGCGGCAAGACTTATCTGGTCGATACATTTTTTGAATGTTTACCCGGTGACCGCAAAATGCGGGTGCATTTTCACCGGTTTATGCACAAAGTCCACGACGAACTGAAAGCGCTGGCCGGTGAGTCAAATCCATTAGAAAAAGTCGCGGATCACTTTAAACGTGATGTGGATATCATCTGTTTTGACGAGTTTTTTGTCTCTGATATTACCGATGCGATGATCCTGGGGACGCTGATGCAGGCCTTGTTTGCGCGAGGCATCACACTGGTGGCGACATCGAACATTGAACCGGATGGTTTGTATCGCAATGGTTTGCAGCGTGCGCGGTTTTTACCGGCGATTGCGTTGATTAAACAACACACTGATGTGGTGAATGTCGACAGCGGTATTGATTACCGGTTACGTACCTTGCAGCAGGCCGAAATTTATCACGCGCCACTGGATGAAAAAGCTGAACAGAATTTGCAGCAGTATTTTCTGGCCTTGTCGGTGGAGCCGCGACAGCAGGATGGCCAGATTGAAATCGCCAGCCGCAAGCTGCGGTACCGGCGTGAGGCTGATGGTATCATCTGGTTTGAGTTCAGTGAGTTATGCGAAACAATGCGTAGCCAGTATGACTACATGGAACTGTCAAAAATCTATCATACGCTGCTGCTCAGCGGTGTGAAGCAGATGGGGCAGGGCAACGACGATGTGGCCCGACGTTTTATTGCATTGGTCGATGAGTTCTATGAGCGTAAAGTGAAGCTGATTATCTCCGCTGAGCTGCCAATGGAGCAGTTGTACACGCAGGGTATTCTGTCGTTTGAGTTCAGACGCTGTCTGAGCCGGCTGCAGGAAATGCAGTCACAGGACTATCTGGCGCTGGCTCATCTGCCGTAAAACACTGATTCGATCGAAAAAATCTGCACAAAACAGCTGTTTTTTGCGCAGCCTTCCTTTATAATCCGCCGCCGGCCCACGTTACAGCCTGATACTGCCGTAGCCTGGCAGTTTGCAGTACTCGAAGGGGTACGATAAACGACGCAGCCTGAAGAGGTTGTGTAAGGTGTAACATATTTATTTTTGGGTAGTTTTTGATGAAAACTTTTACTGCTAAACCAGAAAGCGTAACACGCGACTGGTTCGTTGTTGATGCCGCAGGTAAAACCCTGGGTCGTCTGTCAACTGAAATCGCTAGCCGTCTGCGCGGCAAGCACAAGCCAGAATACACGCCACACGTTGACACCGGCGACTACATCATCGTAGTTAACGCTGACAAAGTGACTGTAACTGGTAACAAAGCGAAAAACAAAATGTACTATTCTCACTCTGGTTTCCCAGGTGGCATCAAAGAAATTAACTTTGAAAAGCTGCTGGATAAAAAACCTGAGATGGTACTGGAGACCGCGATCAAAGGCATGCTGCCAAAAGGTCCACTGGGTCGCGCTATGTTCCGTAAGTTAAAAGTGTATGCAGGCGCCGAGCATCAGCACGCTGCCCAGCAACCACAAGTTTTAGACATCTAACGGGAGCATAGACATGGCACAGAATCAATATTACGGTACTGGTCGTCGTAAGACCTCTACTGCACGTGTATTCCTGAAAGCGGGTGCTGGTAACATCGTTATCAACCAACGCACTATCACTGAATACTTCGGTCGTGAAACTGCTCGTATGGTTGTTATGCAACCATTAGAGTTAGTTGAAATGGTTGGCAAGTTTGACATGTACATCACTGTGAAAGGTGGTGGTATTTCTGGTCAAGCTGGTGCTATCCGTCACGGTATCACCCGTGCACTGATGGAATTTGACGAGTCTCTGCGTCCTGCGCTGCGTAAAGCTGGTTTCGTAACCCGCGACGCTCGTAAAGTAGAACGTAAGAAAGTCGGTCTGCACAAAGCGCGTAAGCGCCCACAGTACTCAAAACGTTAATTCGTTTTCCCGAAAAACCCGGCTTCTGCCGGGTTTTTTTTCGTCTGAAACAATGTCCAGCACTCTGGCAATTCGACAAAGTCCGGTAATACTTGTTTGCGTCCGGCATAAAACAGCTATGGTGATAAAGGCGCGGAATCTACTCAGATGCGCTGCTGATTATCGTTATTAATTTGTAAAGCAAATTCAGTCTGTTGCCCACATTGTCCGGGATCAAAAAATTGCGAAAAAAAACTGCAGCTGGTCGCATAGAATCAGTGTAAATCCTTGTAACAGGCAGGGCTTTTCATTATGATCCGCCGTATTTTGCAACTTATAATAATCGCTGTAATTCAGCCGCTTAAACTGTTTAAGTTTTAAGCGTAAACGTGGAGATGAGTGGATGAGCAATGCGCCAGTTGATCATGGTCGCCGTCGCTTCCTGACCATCGCGACCTCTGTTGTAGGTGGTGTTGGTGCTGTTGGAGCAGCCGTTCCCTTTATTGCGTCCTGGAATCCGAGTGAGAAAGCAAAACAAGCCGGTGCGCCTGTTACTGCGAATATCGGCAAACTCGAGCCAGGTCAGTTAATTCGGGTGGAATGGCGCGGTAAACCGGTGTGGGTCGTGAACCGTACACCGGATATGTTAAAGAGTCTGGCGGCCGTTGAAGGTCAGCTGCGGGATCCGAATTCTGATGAAGAACAGCAGCCGGCTTACGCGAAGAACCAGCATCGCTCGAAAAAACCAGAAGTGTTTGTCGCGGTCGGTATTTGTACCCACCTGGGCTGCTCGCCAACTTATAAGATGGCTGATTTTGATGCCCATGTTGAAGGGATCGCATCTGGTTTCTTCTGCCCATGTCACGGCTCCACGTATGACATGGCTGGTCGGGTATTTTCCGGCGTTCCTGCGCCAAAAAACCTGATGATCCCACCATATATGTTCACTGATGACACAACACTGGTTATCGGTGTTGACGAGGGGACTGCCTGATGTTTAAAAATTTCATGAGTTGGATTGAGTACCGCATGCCATTTATGGAGAAGATGAATCTCCATGTCATGCAGTACCCAGCACCAAAAAACTTCAATTTCTGGTACTTCTTCGGTTCGTTAGCGATGTTGGTACTGGTTAACCAAATTGTCACCGGCATCTGGTTAACGATGAACTTCGAACCTTCTGCTGAACGCGCTTTTGCTTCTGTTGAATACATCATGCGTGATGTCGACTACGGCTGGCTGCTGCGATATATGCACTCAACCGGTGCATCCGCCTTTTTTGTTGTCGTTTATCTGCACATGTTCCGCGGCATGATGTACGGTTCGTACCAGAAACCACGTGAGCTGCTGTGGATCTTCGGCATGCTGATCTTTGTCGTATTGATGGCTGAAGCTTTCATGGGCTACTTACTGCCATGGGGTCAGATGTCGTTCTGGGGTGCTCAGGTTATTATTTCTATCTTCGGTGTTATTCCGGGGATTGGTGATGATTTAACCCTGTGGATCCGCGGTGACTACGTCATTTCTGGCGCAACACTGAACCGTTTCTTCGCGTTACACGTGATTGCGCTGCCACTGGTGCTGGTCATTCTGGTGTTCTTACACATCATTGCACTGCACGAAGTGGGCTCAAACAACCCGGATGGTATCGATGTAAAAGTACCAAACGAAGGGCAGAAATTTGAGAACAACGTTTCAGAAAAATTCACCTTCCATGAATATTTCACCAAAGGTGGCAAGAAAATCATCGTTGATGCGATTCCATTCCACCCGTACTACACGGTGAAAGATATCGTTGGTGTAGTCGGTTTCCTGATTATTTTCTGTGCAGTGATTTTCTTTGCACCGGAAGGCGGTGGTTACCTGCTGGAAGCGCCGAACTTTGAACCGGCCAACCCGATGAAAACACCAGATCATATTGCTCCAGTGTGGTATTTCACGCCGTTTTACGCCATTTTGCGGGCGATTCCAGACCAGCTGTGGGGCGCGATCCTGATGTTCGCAGCCATCATTCTGCTGGCACTGTTGCCGTGGTTAGACCGCTGCAAAGTGCGTTCAGTACGCTACCGCTCAACACTGCACAAACTGAATCTGGTTAATTTTGTGATTAGCTTTGTCGTGTTAGGGGTCCTGGGTGTGTTACCAGCAACGCCAACATATACATTGTTTGCGCAAATTGCATCCGTTGCTTACTTCGGTTTCTTCGGTCTGCTGTGGTGGTACAGCAAAAACGAAAAAACCAAACCATTGCCTGTGAGGTTGTCATAATGCTGAAAAAGTTATTCTCAGTACTGGCACTGGTGACGTCTGCTTCAGTGTTGGCTGCAGGTGGTGTTGCTGTCCACCTGGACAAAGCACCCATTAACCTGCATGACAAAGAATCATTGCAGCGCGGCGCTAAGATGTTCCAGAACTACTGTCTGGGTTGCCACCAGATGGAATACCAGCGTTATTCACGTACGTTCCGTGATTTAGGTATTCCGGATGACGTCGGGATGAAAGAACTGGCGTTTACGGCAAATAAAGTCGGTGATTTCATTAAGAACTCAACGCCAAAAGCCGATTTGGCCAAATGGTTTGGCGCGCCGCCACCGGATCTGACTAACGTCGCCCGGGTGCGTGGTCCGGATTGGATTTACACCTACCTGCGTTCGTTTTATGCAGACCCAACGCGTCCGTTTGGCGTGAACAACGAAGTGTTCCCGCTGGTTGGTATGCCGCATGTGCTGCAGGAATTGCAGGGTATTCCGCATAAAAAACACGAAACGCAAATGGTCGATGGCGAGTCGAAAGAAGTTTATGTCGGTATTGTCGCCGATGGTTCAGGTGAACTTAGCCCGGAAGAATATGACCGTGCTGTAGCTGATCTGGTGAACTATCTGGAGTACACTGGCGAGCCTTCAAAACTTGAATCCCATAGCCTGGGTATTAAAGTGATGATCTTCCTGTTTATTTTCTTTGTGTTGGCATTCCTGCTGAAGAAAGAATACTGGAAAGACGTTCATTAAGCGCCACGCGCTGTCAGTATAAGGGGCCGCAAGGCCCCTTTGCCTTTTTCGGAGGAAGCCATGGCGAGCAACGCCAGCAGACGTAATACAATGACTTTGTTCAGTGCCGCAGCCGATATGGATAGCCATCACGTGCGGATGGTGCTGGCCGAAAAAGGCATCAGCGCAGATATTCTGGTCGTACATCCCGGTAACCTGCCGGAAGATGTGTATGAAGTGAATCCATATGGTAGTTTGCCCACCCTGATTGACCGGGATTTGGCGTTGTATCAGGCCGATATCATCATGGAATATCTGGACGAGCGTTTTCCGCATCCGCCATTGTTACCGGTCTATCCGGTCGCGCGTGGCCAGACCCGGCTGATGATGTATCGCATCAAACGCGACTGGTATGGTCTTGCTAATAAAATTCTGGCTGATGCGCCCGGTGCGGCGGAGGCCCGGCACGATTTACGTGAAAGTCTGTTGTCGACCGCGCCGATTTTTGCTGACTCACCGTTTTTTATGAGTGACGAATTCAGCTTACAGGACGTATACCTGTCAGCGCTGTTATGGCGCCTGCCGCTGCTTGGCATTGAGTTGTCCGGTCCTGGCAGTAAACCAATTAAAAATTATATGCTGCGGATGTTCGAGCGCGATGCCTTCCAACAGTCCTTGACTGAAGCAGAGCGCCGCATTCATCCCGGTATGTATTAAGAGAATTCATCATGCAAATGACTCCAAACCGGCCTTATCTGTTACGTGCTTTTTACGAATGGATTGTCGACAACAACTGCACGCCTTATCTGGTCGTTGATGCCACTATGCCTGGCGTGAAAGTGCCATTGCAGCATGTCAAAGATGGTCAAATCGTGCTGAATATCAGCCCGGGAGCCATTGGCAATTTATTGCTGGGTAATGATGCAGTGACTTTTAATGCCCGGTTTAGCGGTAATCCCTTTGCGCTGTATATTCCGCAGCGTTCAGTGCTGGCGATCTATGCCCGTGAAAACGGCGCCGGCACTATGTTCACGCCGGAAGAAGAATGGCAGGAAGATGAGCTGGATGACGCGGACACTGACGTTGAAGAAGCCGCAGCCAGTGACAGCCCGGAACCTGGTCCGGATGATGACAAACCGAAAAAAGGTAGTCATTTGCGGGTAGTGAAATAGACATTGCCTGAGTAAAACCAAAAAGCCGCTGTATGCGGCTTTTTCATTTTCTGGCCCGACAAATCAATGCACCACGACTTTTCGCACGACCACAGGTTTTTTCACGACTACCTGCTTGACCACCACTGTCTTCGGCACCGGCTTTACCACTACCACATTTCGGTGATGTGCCGGATGCACCACGCAACCTGACAGCATCAGCAGCGCTATCAAAGTCATCAATCCAATTCTGCTTGATGAGTTCACAACCTTGTTCATATCAACACCTTTTTGGCTTGGTCTCAGATACTGCTGAGTCTAGCCATTGCTGCGTCAATGCGACGAAAAGGCAGGTAAAGGTTGGGTAAAGCAACGAATGATTTAGGCAAATAAATAAGCAAAGTCGGGCTTTATAAGAAAATAATCAGAATTTTATGAAGTTACAAGGCAACGGTTTCCGTAGTTTAGACAAGCATTGTTTAAAATAATGCTTATCTAAATTTTTGATTAATAAGGAAAATGAAATGGTTAAGTTCAAGCTTTTATCGCCTAAAAGTGTTTTTGGATTAACTTCTGCGGCGTTAGTTTTTAGCGTTGGTGTGTTTGCAATTGAATTAACTCCGGCAGACGTGGAGGATTCAATGACAACCCCAAATGGCTGTGTAAGGGTCAATGGCGACCGAATTTTGTGCTGTACCGATAATGGTAAGGAATGTGAAATAACAAGAAATTGATGGGGTGGGCAGCGTAGTGACAAAAGTAATTCCACTACTGACTATTTAGGCTTATTTGCTGTTTCGGCAAATTTCGGAGTGCCAGAATCTTAGGTAATTTACCAGTTTAAAAAAACGTACATGTCGTTTATTTATTAGGTCTTTATCATGATTCGGTAAGGTTTTGATTGTCTCTGTTAATTAATTTCATACCGCACTTTCAAAATAAGTGTAAATCTATTGCTTTGTTTAAAAAGGAAATTTATATGTTTAAGGTAAATAGTCTTTCACCAAAAGTAGTTGTTGCTTCTGCATTAGTATCGATGGCTCTGAGTGCGAGCGTATATGCAACTGAATTATTGCCTGTTTCTGATTCAGAGGGGCCGATTACAATTCAGTGTATTGAAAATGCGGGGCAAAAACTGTGTTGTTCCGGTGGCCCAGGCGGCATGACATGTGAGTGGGAAAAGACTAATTAATGTTATGAGTGTCGGGCCTATTTGGCCCGACTTTACTAGACTTTTTCGACTTGAAATACTGATTCATATTTTTGAGCCTTAATTCTAGATGAATGTTTATGAAGAATTTTGGGTAGTGGGTGATTGAAATGGAAATTCCAGCAGACCGCGGGAAAGCGACCAGTAATCGTATCGTATTGTTAGCAGGAGTAGTAATCTTTGGATTAGTTTTTACGACTATCTTATTTCCTAAAATGACTGCTTCCCCTCCACTACTTTTCACTACAAAAGTTCAAGCAGGAATACTAGACGCTACTATCAGCGCTTTCGGCGTTTTAGTGCCACAAAAAGTGCAAAGCCTGATCGCGATGACCGAAGGCCGGGTGTTGCAGCTGGCGCAAAGACCCGGCGCTATGCTTGAGGCCGGCCAGCCGATTTTGCAGCTGGTCAATCCAAAATTACAGCGCCAGCTGGAAGAGCAGGAGCTGGCATTACAAGCGCAGCAGGCCGAATTTTTATTGCTGCAGCAGCAGCTGGAGCAAGAACAGTTGCAACTGCAGCATGATTTACGGCTGGCTCAGGCCGAGCAACAACTGTTGCAAACCCAGCTGGCCGCCAAACAAGAGCTGTTTCGCCAGCAAATTGTCTCAGCACTGGATTTTGCCCAAAGCGAAGCATTGCTGACGCAGGCCAAACAAAAAGTAATGCTGGCCGAAGAGAAACTCAAAGGCTTTGCCAGATCCAGCCAAAACCGGCTGGCTGCAGCCGAACTCAACCGGCAACGCGCAGAAAAACAACGGGATATCGCCAAACAGGATGTGCTGGCGTTGGCCGTCAGCAGCGATATCAGCGGCCAGCTGATTGCGCTCGATGAAAGCTTAAAACCGGGCAGTCAGGTGGTGGCGGGGCAAGCTTTGGGGCAAGTAGCTGAGCCCGGGCAATTGTTAGCGGAGCTGAAAATCGGTGCTGTCGATGCGGCTTTAGTGAAGCCCGGCCAGGCGGTGACGCTGAATATCAAAGGCAAACCCATGCTCGGTGAAGTGAGCTGGGTGTCGCCGAATGTGGTGGATAACTTTTTACGGGTCGATGTGGCTTTATTAAGTGAGCTACCGGATACCGCCCGCGCCAATATTGAAGTGAAGGCAGATATCAATGTCGGTGCCAACGAGCAGACGCTGCTCAGTGACCGCGCTTCTTATATTCAAAAGCCACAACAACGCCAGGCGCTGTTTGTCTGGGATGCGTCTTCGGCACAGTACCAGCGCCGCGAAGTACTGATCGGCAGCCTGACCAACAAACAAATGCAGCTGTTAGACGGTGTCAAAGCCGGTGAACAAATTCTATTGCAGGTGCCGGCGGCGCTGTTAAACAACGAAGTGATTGCACCGGAGGATCTCAATGGCTGAAGCCAATAACACACCAACCCATCAGGCGGAAACCCTCATCGACATCCGGCAGGCGTCTAAAGTTTTTACTCAGGGCAAGCTGCAACTGCCGGTGTTACAGGCACTGGATTTTCAGGTAACACGCGGCGAGTTTGTTGCGATTGAAGGCCGTTCCGGCAGTGGTAAATCGACGTTGTTATCCATTATCGGCTTGCTTGATAGCTTTTCAGCCGGTGAGTATTTGCTGCTTGGCCAGTCGGTGCCGGGTTTGTCGGCTTATCAGCATAGTGTGCTGCGTAACCGTCATATTGGCTGGATTTTTCAAAATTTTAACCTCATCAGCAGCATGACAGTGGCGGAGAATGTCAGTTTACCGCTGCGATATTTAGCCGGTGTCAAAGCAGCCGACTACCGCAGCCGCGCAGCGCAAGTGCTGGCCCAGGTGGAGCTGTCAGACAAGCTGGATGCTTATCCGGAGCAGTTATCCGGCGGTCAGCAACAACGGGTGGCGATAGCGCGGGCGCTGATTACTAACCCGAGTTTGTTATTGGCAGATGAACCGACCGGTAACCTCGATTCCCAAAGTGCCGAAATTGTGATGAATCTGCTAAGCAAACTGCACCAGGATGGCGCGACTGTGCTGATGGTGACGCATGACCCACAGCTGGCAGTACGCGCGCAGCGCCGTTTGTATCTGGCTGATGGTCAGTTTGTCGCTACAGCATCAGCGCCGCTTACAGCGACACCGCCAACTGCTGTTGCGCCAGTGCCTATGTCAATGACTACAGCAGCAACCGAGCAGAGGGCCAGCTAATGCATTTGCTGTTCACGCTGAAGTTTGGCTGGCGCTTGTGGCGGGGCCAACGGCTGCAATGGAGTTTACTGGCGCTTGGCTTAGGTTGTTTTAGTGCCTTATTGCTGCTGTTACTGCAATTAGGGCCACAGCTGCGCACACCATTGCCGGGGTGGGCGCAGCCGGCAGATTTAGTGGCGACTGTGCACCGCACCGACCCGCAAGGTCGTTATCGGCCCGTTAGCAATGCGGAGTTGTATCGGTTAAAGCGGCAACCTGAAGTGACGGCGCTGGCTATCGCGCAATTTGAGGGCAGCGAGCTGCGGATTGCCGAACAGAATATCGACCGCACTAAGCTGATGTATTACAGCGAAAATCTGCCTGCAGTGTTAGGCCTTAAAGCACCTTTTACCCGTCCGGATGCAGGGCAGGCGCAGCAGGTTTATCTAAGTCACTGGCTCTGGCAGTTATTGGGCAAACCAGAGGTGCAGGGCCTCGATGTATTGGTCCGTGAAAATGACAAACGCTATGTGATTGCTGCTGTGTTACCCCCAGCACTGGACCGCTTTAGCGAAAAACGGCCTGGCTTGTGGTTACCCTGGGAAGACCGGTTCCTGCCATATAGTCAGATGGATAAAGGTAATAACCTTGCTAAGGGGCCCGGGCCTAAAGCATTAGCATTTACTGAGAATATGCCTGACAGCGTAGGCTTTATTCAGTACAAAGCCGGTTCAGACTTAACAAAGCTTGCCCAAAATTATGACGCCATGTCAGTCGAATGGTTGGGTCTGCAAGCCTTTAAAATGCTGGAAGATAAACATCAGGCCGACATTATTCCTGGCATTGAGCTTTTTCCGGAGCAGCGTGCTGACTTATTGCAGCAATTCTGGTTACTGTGTTGCCTGACTTTGTTGTGCGGCGCCGTAGTGGCTATTAACCTGGTATTTTGCCTGATAGGTCAGCTGGTACAGCGCCAGCATGAAATGGGCATGCGTCAGGTGTTGGGCGCCCGCAGCCTACAGCTTAGCCGGCAGCTGGCGCTGGAGCAGTTACCGCTTTGGTGCGCAGCTGTCGCTATTGGTGGATTGTTGTATTGGCAGGGGGCAGGCCTGTTGGCCGGGCTCAAGGTGTATCAGCAGTATTTTGGCAGCGCTGGGGTGCCTTTTGATTGGGGTTATGCCGCCATTGCTGTGTTGGGGCTGACTGTATTTTTACTGCTGTGCAGCCAGCTGCCGCTACTGTGGCTGCTGCGCCGCGCCCGGATGTTTCGTAATCGACAAGGCCAGCGTAACTTATTGCAGCAACGGCTGGCGTGGGCGCAGCAGGTGCTGCAACTGAGTTTTGCCGGTCTGGCGTTGGTGCTGGCTTTGTCATTGCAGTTTCAATTGCTGCAACAGGAAAAAACCATCAGCCGCTGGTTACCATTCGAAGAGTTGCAGTTACGATTAAATCCGGGCATTCAGCCTGATGCGAAGCTGCAACGTGGTGAATTTGGGGTTTATACTCCAGAGCAAGTCGCATTGTCTGTGCCCTTTACTGAGCCTGAAGAACGAAAACTGACGACGACAGTCGCAGGGCATAGCCTTGAGGTGTTTGTCGGCAGTGTGATGGTCAGCAGTAATTATCTGCAATTTTTAGGTGCTGAGCTGTTAGCGGGTGATACAGCAACAGACGGCGATAGTATTGTAATCAACCAGACACTGGCTGATCGTTTACTGGAGCCTGGCCAGACTTATGCAGATTTACCCGGCACGACGTTGAGCTATATGGTACCTTTTTCTGTGCAGACACAAATCCGTGGGGTCATTCATAATTTGCCGCATCGCGGGGTTGCTGCTGCATCGATACCAATAATGTATAGCCAGCTAAAACCCAATGGTTTTATGCCGTATAGCAATCTGACTTTGACCACCGCCCCGGCGTTAGTCGATGAAGTGACCACAGCACTGGAAGACTGGGCCGACCGGCAGGGTCAGGATCTAGACATCAGCTACAGGGGCACTTTGGCCACCCAACTTGAGCAGATGAATGAACCCTATTGGATTTTTGCCCGCATCTCGTTGCTGTTAGCCGGGGTGATTAGCTTGTTGGCCGCGTTAAGTTTGTATTATCAGCTGAAAACCCAGCTGCTGTTAGAGCAAAGTTTACTGGCAACCAAACTGGCAGTCGGCGCTACAGTACCGGGTTTAATCAGCCGCTTATGTGGCCATCAGCTGGGGTTATTGCTATTCAGTGTCCCGGTCTGTGCTTTGTTGCTTTGGGGGCTTTCGCCCTGGCTCAGTGGCAAACTCGGGGCGCCGGTGTTTCAGCACAGCGCTGTGCTGCCGGCGCTGGTGATTATGCTGGCGCTGGTGCTGCTGGCGACCGCGCTGCCCGCGCTGCGCTTATTGCAAAAGCCCATCGCCTTATTGCTGCAGGGCCGGGCCACCTGAGGCGACTTGCCAGAAGGCGCGCATCAACGGTTCGTGCAGGCGTTTGGATTGCATGCAGATGCCCAAATCAAAAGGGGCAAACTGGTAATCGAGCGCCAGCACGCGCACCCGGTCGCGCACCGGGCTGTGCTGCACCACCGGATCGGGCGCAATTGCCACGCCGGTGCCAAGCGCCACCATACTGACCATCGCTTCGTGCCCTTCTACTTTGGCGACAATATTCGGTGTGATACCTTGATGCTTTAACCAGGCATCGAGGCGACTGCGCGCCGGGCCATGTTCCGGCACTATCAGTGGGATTTTATCCCAATCTGGTACCGCTTCATTGAGTAAATCATTGACCTTGCAAGGGATCACTGGCGCAATCAGCTGCAGCGGTAGTTTAGCGATGCTGGCAAACGCGATATTCAGCGGTAAATTCGGCGGGTACACCGCCAAAGCAATATCTGCTTCGTCGTTTTTGACTTTCTCCAGCGCCAGCGCCGCATCGCCGGTGGTCAGGCTGATTTCTGCTTTGGGGCACAGCAGGCGGAATTTATCCAGAATGGCCGGCAAATGGCTGTAACTCGCGGTCACCGTGCAAAACAGCCGGATCTCGCCCAGTAGTGCGTCCGAGGTCAATGACAAATCGACCTGCAACTGATGCCAGTCCGCCAGATATTGTTTCACAAATTGCACAAAGCGCACGCCGGCCGGCGTCAGCCGCACTGACCTTTTGTCGCGGCTAAATAGCTGCACGCCTAAATCTTCTTCCAGCCGCTGAATAATCCGCGTCAGCGTCGACGGCGACACATATAGCTGTTCGCTGGTTTTAGTGAAGTTCAGGCTGCTGGCCAGGTGCAGGTAAAGCTGAGCGCTGCGGATATCCATCAGATGCTTATTCTTAATTGCAAAAAGTGAAATACTGTTTTGAGAATATATCACTTCACGCAATGAAACCAGCGTCGTATGCTGGCTTTATCAAAACAGCGCACAGAGCGTTGTTCTGCCGAAACGTCCCGCAGTCGTTGCTTGAAGCCACATTGCCCGGACCGGCAAATACAGAATTTTTAGGATCGACACATGGCTAATTATTTCAACACACTGAACTTACGCCAGCAGTTAAAGCAGCTGGGCAAATGCCGTTTTATGCAAAAAGCAGAGTTTGCAGACGGTTGTAACTTTATCAAAGGTTGGAAAGTGGTCATCGTTGGCTGTGGTGCTCAGGGCTTAAACCAGGGCCTGAACATGCGCGATTCTGGTGTGAATATTTCTTATGCACTGCGGGCTGACGCCATTGCGCAAAAACGCAAATCTTTCCTGCAAGCCAGTGAAAATGGTTTCACCGTAGGCACTTACGAAGAATTAATCCCAACGGCTGATCTGGTACTGAACCTGACGCCGGACAAACAGCATACTTCAGTGGTTAAAGCGGTAATGCCGTTGATGAAACAAGGCGCGACGCTGGCTTACTCACACGGTTTTAATATCGTTGAAGAAGGCACGCAAATCCGCAAAGACATCACCGTCATCATGGTGGCGCCGAAGTGCCCGGGTACTGAAGTGCGCGAAGAATACAAACGTGGTTTTGGTGTGCCGACGCTGATTGCGGTGCATCCGGAAAACGACCCGAATGGTAACGGCCTGGCCATCGCCAAAGCTTACGCATCAGCTACCGGCGGCGACCGTGCCGGCGTGCTGGAATCCAGCTTCGTCGCTGAAGTGAAATCAGATTTGATGGGCGAACAGACCATCCTGTGCGGCATGTTGCAGACCGGTGCGATCCTGGCTTATGACAAGCTGGTTGCTGATGGTTACGAAGCCGGTTTTGCTGCCAAGTTAATCCAGTTCGGCTGGGAAACCATCACTGAAGCGCTGAAACATGGTGGCATCACCAACATGATGGACCGCCTGTCGAACCCGGCGAAAATCAAAGCGTACGACTTAGCTGAGCAATTAAAAGGCATTCTGCAGCCGCTGTTCGCTAAACATATGGACGACATCATCTCCGGTAAATTCTCCGAGACCATGATGGCGGACTGGGCGAACGATGACAAACAACTGTTTGGCTGGCGCGAAGAAACCCGTCAAAGCGGTTTTGAAAATGCACCGGTATCTAGTGAAAACATCGCAGAACAAGATTATTTCGACCGGGCGATTTTGTTAGTCGCCATGGTCAAAGCAGGGGTAGAGCTGGCGTTTGATACCATGGTGGAAGCCGGTATCGTCGAAGAATCTGCTTATTACGAGTCTCTGCACGAGACGCCACTGATTGCCAATACCATTGCGCGGAAACGTCTGTATGAGATGAACGTGGTGATCAGTGACACTGCTGAATATGGCAACTACCTGTTCAGCAACGCTGCAGTGCCGATGCTGCGCGACCTGGTGAACAACATCAGCCCTGAGCTGCTGGGTAAAGGTTTAGCTGCAGGCAGCAACGGTGTTGATAACGTGCGATTGATTGAAGTAAACGATGCCATCCGCAATCACCCGGTGGAAATCGTTGGCAAGACATTACGGGGTTACATGACCGCGATGAAGCGGATTGTAGTTAGCGCTTAAGTAGCGCTACCAACCCCACACTGAGTTTTTTACGTGGACCTTGGTTGTTTGCCCGGCTTTGCCGGGCTTTTTTTATGTACAGGAAGTACGGTACACCGAAAATGCAGGAGCAATTTTCGGTGATGAGCACCATCTATGGCGCTTACCCTACGGGCCAACGCTTTGCGTTATTAAAAATTGCTCCAGGCAATTTATTATGTGCACCATTTATGGTGCTACATGACATTTAGCGGGTAGGGTGTGTAGAGCAACGCGAAACACACCAGACATTGCACTGTGATACATCCACATCCAACTGATAAAACAGAAGGTTCTTAATGAAATCGATCGCGCTCATCGCCCATGACGGTAAAAAAGCTGAACTGTTGGATTGGGTCGCCACTCATGCCGGTTTTTTCCAACATAAAACCTTGTACGCAACCGGCACTACAGGGCGGCTGATCAGCGACAAATTGCAGCTGCCAGTGCATTGTTTTGCCAGCGGGCCACTCGGCGGCGACCAGCAAATCGGTGCTTTAATTGCCGAGCAGAAAATCGACTGGTTAGTATTTTTTTGGGATCCATTGAGTTCCCAGCCACACGACCCCGATGTAAAAGCGCTGATCCGCCTGGCGGTGGTATGGAATATCCCGGTGGCCTGTAACAAAGCCACCGCGGATTTTATTGTGCATTCCAGTCTATTCCAGACCGATTATCAGCGTTCTGTCCCGGATTTCAGTGCCCACCAGCGCCGGTTTGATCCGGCGAAATAATGGTGTTCGGGTGAGTCTTGAGCCGGGTTGCCAAAGCGGCAGCTCAGTTCAAATGATGCGGTGAATAGCTGGTATGAGTGATTTGCAGATGTTCGGTTCAGGCTGTCTGATGCTGCGACGGGTATCAAAGGTGCAATTCGCTTTGCTCATTGCACCCTACGATCGGGCAGCTAGCTGGTAGGGTGGGTAGAGCGAAGCGAAACCCACCGGGTGTCGCACACCGGTTGTCGCACAACGGGTGTCGCCAAAGTCTGCAACTGACACAAAGCCCCACTAAACCAGCCGCTATTGTGAAGGCTGCAAAGCCGGATTCACCACCTACCAGCGCTGCATTTCATGCAGCCTTGACACCGTGCGTTCAAAAGCAAAACTGAGCTGACTGGCCTGATACCATTGCTCAGGTGGCGTGGTCGCCGTACAGAGTAACAACACCCCGCGCTCGTAACATTCGTCGACCAGCGCGATCAGCCGGCGGGCTTCATTGTCGAGTTTGCTGACAAACACATTGCTGTGTTCGCGCTGATAGCTCTCTTCCACACCATGCAAAATGGCGGTGTCGCTTTCGGGCAGAAACTGCGGAACATCGACAAGCGCGATGGCCCGATACTGTTTGCTCTGATCCTGACTGCTCTGATCGGGCTGACATAGTGCCATGTAGTCGAGTTGACTGCGCGGTCCGCTGCAAAGCGCCATAAAATCAAAGGCAATCACCTGATCATTGCGCCACAACGCCTGGATCGGCCTCCCATGCAGCTGGATCTGCGGGCAGGGTTCGACAGCGCCATACAGCTGTTCTGCTTGTTGTCGCAGCCAATCGCTCGTTTTATTGATGCCGAGATAGCGCCAGTCGGTTGGTTGCTGGCGGCGGTAGTCAATGCCGGTATCAAGGTTACAGATGTGGCAATGCTGTTGTAGTAAGGCGATAAAGGGCAGGAAGCGGGCGCGCTGCAAGCCGTTGGCGTATAAATCTTCCGGTGCGCAGTTTGATGTGGCAACCAGTACCACACCTTCAGCAAACAGCTGGCGCCATAAAGTGGCGAGTAACATCGCATCACCAATGTCGCTGACAAAAAACTCGTCAAAACATAACAGCTGATATTGCCCGGCCCAGCTGCGCGCGACCTGCACGAGCGGATCGGCCTCACCTTGCCTTTCGCGTAATTCCTGATGCACTGCCGCCATAAAATGATGAAAATGCAGCCGTAATTTACGCGGTGTTGCAGTGCCATCGAAAAACCAGTCCATCAGCATAGTTTTGCCACGGCCAACCGGGCCGTACAAATAAATCCCTGTGCTCGCTTCGCCATTTGCTACCTGCTGTTGCAGGAGATCCAGCTGACTGACCAGCTGTTGCTGCGCCGGATCAGCGCTCAACTGGCCGGTCTGAACGGCGGACTGGTAACGACGTTTTACCGAGTCTGGCCGACTGCTTTCAGTGCGCACTGTCACTTATTCAGTTGGCCCTTTACCAAGATATCGCTCCAACCACTGACCAAATTCGTGGTACCAGTAAATCGAGTTTTGCGGTTTTAAGATCCAGTGGTTTTCGTCCGGGAAATACACCAACCGTGCATCGACGCCTTTGCCTTTCAGCACGCCATAAAGCGCCAGACCTTGTGTCACCGGCACGCGGTAATCCTGTTCGCCATGAGTGATTAGCATTGGCGTGTTAAAGTTTTCCGCGAACATCGCCGGGCTGGCTTTGAGTACATTCTCTTTGTCTTTCCACGGTGAGCCGGCATAGGCATGAGTGCGCAACAGCGTGCTGTCCGAGGCAAACTGCGCCATCAGGTCGTAGACACCGGCGTGATTAACCAGCGCTTTGTACTTGGTGCTGTGACCAGCGATCCAGCTGACCAGATAGCCGCCATAACTACCACCGGCCGCAGCGACCCGGCTTTCGTCGATATAACCGCGTGAGGTCATGTAATCGATGGCGGCTTCGCTGTCAAAAAACGGTTTAGTGGCATGATCGCCGTGGATCGAAGCCGTAAAAGCTTCACCAAAACCGGTGGAACCATGGAAATTTGGCATAATCACCACATAACCCATCGCCGCAAACACCTGTGGATGCCAGCGGGTGCCAAATGCGTCATTAAAAGCGCTGTGGGGGCCGCCGTGTAACAGGCTCAGCAGTGGCCAGCGTTTGCTGGTGTCAAAATTCGGCGGAAAAATCACAAACATCTGGATAGGTTTGCCATCCGAGCCCGGATAGTTCATCTCTTCGACTTTGCCCCACTGGGTGTTCTGCTGCAGTGCGGCGTTGATTTGGCTGATTTGCTTTAACGTACGGCTTTTGTTATCGAGTAAAAAGATCTCCGGCAACTGGCTGATGCCGTGTTGCACCAGTGCAAATCTTTGCGGGCCAGCCATTTGTACCTGTTCGTTGCTGGCCTGACGCAACACCTGTTTTACCGGGCCACCGGCGGCCGGCACTGAGAATAATGACACCCGGGCTTTGTCTTCAGCGAGGAAATACAGCATCTGGCTGTCTTTGCTGAAGAACCATTGCTGTGGTGATAAATCGATATTACCGGCCAGTACTGTGGCGGTTTTTTTTGCGAGATCAAACCGCGTCAGTTTGACGTTGTCATTGCCAAAATCGGTGCGTTTCTGCGCTCCGTACAGCAGGCTGCGGCCATCCGGGCTGAACACCGGTTTACTGTCGTCCGCCGGGTTGGCTTCGGTCAGATTCACCGCTTTGCCACTGCCGTCGGTCGGCACTAAGTACACATCAAAATTCAGGCTGTTATACGGCGGTTTGCTGCTGACTGCACTGAGTGCCAGCTGCTTACCGTCTGGGGACAAATCGAATTCCGGCCCGCCATCCAGACTGGTCCATTGTGTCCAGCCTGGCGTCAGTGCCTGAATATCACCACTTTGAATGTCGTAAGCGAAAAACTGGGTGACTTTGTCGTCAGTCAGGAAATGATCCCAGTAGCGATATATGCGGTTTTCACTGACTTTGGCCGAGTGCAGCGGCTTTTTTTCGTCCTTTAACAACTTAAAATCACCGGCAAAACCAGCCGGCACTTCGGCGCTAAACAGAATTTTTTTGCCGTCCGGGAAAAAGCGTGGATGACTAACACCAACCGGTAAATCGGTCAGCTGGCGTGCTTCGCCGCCGCCCAAAGTCAGCATTTGCAGCTGGTTTTTTTCACCATCACGTTTGGAGACAAACACCAGCTGGCGGCCGTCCGGGCTCCAGGTAGGCTGATTGTCGGCTGCCGGATGAAAAGTCAGTTGGGTCTGGCGGCCAGAACCCAGCTCCAGTACGTGCAGGTCAGTATTACTATTATTTTTCGCCAGATCATAGCGGTTCAGGCTGAATACGGCCCGCAGCCCATCGGGCGACACCTGCATCCCAGCCGGTTTTTGTACCTGATATAAATCGGTGGCCGTCAGCGGTGCCGGCGTACTGGCATACACCTGACTGCTCATCCCGAGAAAAACAACTGCGCATAAACTGATCTGAGAATGTCGGAACATAGATATAGAACCCGGACTGAAGAACAGTCGCTAGCATAGGTGAAGCTACACAGGCTTAGCAACAGCATGACCGCCGCAGAGAGTGCGGCTGAGGCTGACTGCAAGGAAAAACCGATAGATGTGCTCAGTTTCGCAATTTTTCCCGATATACTGCGTTGTCTTCAACACACAGGATGATGGATTTTTATGAAATTCAGATTATTAAGCCTTGTTTTAGTGATGTCCGGCCTGACCGCGGTACAGGCGGCCGAAGTGAATGTGTATTCCGCGCGTCAGCAAGAACTGATTAAACCTTTGCTCGATAAGTTCAGCCAGCAAAGTGGTATTAAAGTAAATCTGATCACCGGTAAACCGGATGAGTTGTTAAGCCGGATGCAAAGTGAAGGGCGCAATAGCCCGGCTGATTTGTTAATCAGTACTGATGTGGGCCGTTTGTATCGGGCGCAGCAACTGGGGCTGCTGCAACCGTTGAAATCAAATACGTTGGAGCAGGCCATTCCTGCTGGTTTACGTGATCCGGCCGGTCATTGGTTCGGCTTAACCACCAGAGCGCGGCCTATTATTTATGTCACCGGGAAAGTCGACCCGAAAGATCTCAGTACCTATGAAGATTTAGCCGCACCGAAATGGCGCGGCAAAATCTGTATCCGCTCATCAGACAACATTTATAACCAATCAATGCTGGCCGGCATGATTGCCGTGTTGGGTGAAGAAAAAACCCAGGCTTGGGCTAATGGTCTGGTGAAGAATTTTGCCCAGCCACCCAAAGGCGGCGACCGTGACCAGATCAAAGCGGCGGCGGCCGGCGTTTGCGACATCGCTATCGCGAACACCTATTACCTTGCGGCGATGTTTGATGATCCAAAAGATGCAGCGGCAGCAAAAGCTGTCTCGGTGTTTTGGCCAAATCAAGCTGACCGTGGCGTGCACATTAATATCTCAGGTGCCGCTGTTGCGAAACATGCACCCAATGCCAAGCAAGCTGCCCAGTTACTGGAATATATGAGTGGTGCAGAGGCGCAAGCCTGGTATGCCCAAACGAACCATGAATATCCGGTGGTGACAGGTGTTGCCCGCAGCAGCGTATTGCAGGGTTTTGGTGAGTTCAAAGCCGACAATGTTCCGCTGGTCAAATTAGGTGAGCTGAACCAACAAGCGATCCAGGTGATGGATAAAGCAGGTTGGAAATAGCATGGCGTTGTTGCTGAGCGACTGATGAAAGCTGCGCTGTTAAACCTGCGGGGATCGCTGTTGCCGGGGATCTTACTGGTCCCCTTATTGGTTGTATTTGCCAGTTGGGGACAGTTTGAGCCGCAGCTGTGGTCCCATCTGGCGGCCACGGTATTGCCCGACTATCTGTGGAACTCGGTGTTGCTTGCTGGCGGTTCGGGCTTGCTGGCATTGCTGCTTGGCGGAGGGCTGGCGTGGTTGTTACATGCTTACCAGTTCCCCGGCCGCGCACTGTTTAATGTGCTGTTGATACTGCCAATGGCATTTCCTGCTTACATCATCGCCTACAGCTATACCGCATTGCTGGATTTTAGCGGACCCGTGCAAAGCGGGATCCGGCACCTGACCGGACTGGGATTTGGCGATTATTGGTTTCCCTCTGTCCGCTCGGTTGGCGGCGCGATCTGTATGTTCACGCTGGTGCTGTATCCCTATGTTTATCTTTTGACCCGGGCGTCTCTGGCCGGCCATAGCCCCCGCTGGCAGGAAGCTGCGCAAACTCTTGGCGTCAGCCGCCGGCGTTATGTCTGGTCAGTGTTATTGCCATTAACCCGACCGGCTTTGTTCGGTGGTATGGCGCTGGTGATGATGGAAGTCTTCGCTGACTATGGCACTGTGCAGTATTTTGGTATCCCGACCCTGACGACCGGTATTTTCCGCACCTGGTTTGGTATGAATGACCGTGCCGGCGCGGCGCAGTTAGCGTCTTTATTGTGTATTTTAGCCTTGTGCCTGATGCTGCTGGAGTTATACAGCCGGCGTCAGCTCAGGTTTTACCATACGGGTCAGGCTGGTCGGCCGGTCGCAGCAAAACGTCTTCGCGGTGTGCGGGCAGCTTTGGCGACCGGTGCTGTTGTCACTGTGCTGTGGTTTGCGTTTTTCTGGCCTGCCCTGGCCTTATTAGTCTGGAGTCTGGAAACGCCGCAAACCTGGCTGTCGCTGGACTATCTGCAGCTCCTCGGCAATAGCATCAGTCTGGCTGCGGCCAGCACCGTTTTATTACTGGTTGTCGCGATGGTGTTGGTGTATGGATTGCGACAGCGTTTGCCGGTCTGGCAACAACTCCTGATCCGGCTCAGTAGTCTCGGCTACGCGGTACCCGGGACTGTAATTGCGATTGGCGTGATGTGGCCCCTGAGCGCCATCGATAATGCGGTCGACCAGTGGATGGAACAGCAATTCGGCATCCGCACCGGACTGTTGCTGTCCGGTACCGTTGTCGCCTTGCTGCTGGCTTATCTGGTCCGTTTCCTGGCGGTGGCGATGCAGTCGCTGGAGTCCGGGCTGAGTCAAATCAAACCCAGCATGGATCAGGCGGCGGCGAGCCTGGGCTGCTCGCGTGCTCAAGTGATGTTCCGTCTGCATTTGCCTGTACTGAAAACGTCTTTATGGACCGCGGCATTGCTGGTTTTTGTCGATGTGCTGAAAGAACTGCCGGCGACTTTACTGTTGCGTCCCTTTAACTTCGATACTCTCGCCGTACGGACTTTTGAACTGGCTTCGGACGAGCAGCTGGCATCGGCTGCAGTGCCGGCTCTGACGATCGTGCTGGCGGGCTTACTACCGGTGATATTGCTCAACAGAGCTGCGCTGAAACGCTGACCGAACCCCGGCAGGAGAACAGACTGATGTTAAAAATCAAACAGCTGGATTTGCATTATGGTTCCACACCGGTCGTGCAGAATTTCAGTGTGGAACTGGCGAAAGGGCAGATTGGTTGTTTGCTGGGCCCGTCCGGCTCTGGCAAAAGTTCCATCCTGCGTGCTATTGCCGGCTTTGAGTTGCCAAGTGCCGGTGAAATATTTCTGGGAACAACCTGTGTCGGATCCGCGGCGGTGCAATTGCGTCCGGAAGCGCGCAAAGTCGGCATGGTGTTTCAGGATTATGCGCTGTTTCCGCATTTAACCGTGGCCGGCAATGTCGGTTTTGGCCTGTTTCGCAGCAATGCGTCGATCCGCCGGCAACGGGTCGCCCAGATGCTTGAATTAGTCGGTCTCGCCGAGTTGTCTGAACGGTCGATCCATCAGTTATCCGGTGGACAACAACAACGGGTAGCGCTGGCGCGTGCGCTGGCGCCGGCACCCGAACTGTTGTTATTAGATGAGCCGTTTTCAGGGTTAGATGCCGATTTAAGGGAAGCGTTGGCCAAAGATATCCGGCAGATTTTACAGCATGAAGGTATTACTGCTTTGCTGGTGACCCATGACCAGCATGAAGCTTTTGCGATGGCTGATCAGCTCGGCGTGATCCAGCAAGGGCGATTGCAACAGTGGGGCAGTGCATATGAATTGTATCATCAACCGGTAAACCGTTTTGTCGCGGATTTTGTCGGCGAAGGGCATCTGCTGTCGGTACAGCGGAGCCACAGCGGTGAGTACTTCACTGCTTTAGGCCCTTTACCTGTCACAGTCCCAGACGATGCCCGCTGGCTCATGGTTCGCCCGGAAGATATCGAACATGATGATGTCAGCCCGCTGAAGGCGCAGGTGATCAATACCGCCTTTCGCGGCAGTTGCTACCACTACGAACTCAGGCTTGAGCATGGTGAGCTATTGAGCTGTCAGCTGCAAAGCCACCATTGTCACGCGGTTGGTGAATGGATTGGGATCAGAGCTGAGCTGGCTCATTGGGTGTTCTTTTCCGCCGATGGTTGCAGAAAATGAAGCTTCAGATAAGCGTGGTACACCGGTATCGCTTTATTCAGATGTAACTGGTGCCAGAGCGCCGCGGTCAGCTGTGGGTGGCGCGCTGAAAATTGCTTACTGAAAACCAGATAGCCGGTATTGCTGTGTAGCGGGGGCTGTAACACTTGTAAGCCAAGGTCGCTAATGACGGATGAAACTACAGCTTGGCCGGCAATTTTACACAGTGTTGTGACCGCATGGATCCGACCCGCTTGCAGTAAGTCGAGATCCATGGTGCCGGATAAAGTGTAATGCATGCTGACTTGTTGGGGGCCCGGCACTATCAGCGGCGCATAGCCGAGCGGTCTTGCGACCACCAAACTATCAATACCGCGCACCCGTTCACCATCCCAAGTCCATGTACTGTCTGCTTTTTTCACCAGACAAGTGTGGTGCTCACTAAAGGCGCGACTAGGATCCGGTTTGCCATCCAGCATCGGGTAGTTACCAATTTGTTCCCGTTCCGGCCTGTAGCTGGCCACTAAGGCATCAGTTTCCCCTGTCTGCAGTTTTGACAGACAGCGTTTCCAAGGACGTCGTTCCAGTTGCAGGGTCACCCCGGGGATTGCGGCTGTGAGCTGATGTAAATGCTCGATGGTGGCGCCGGGAAAGTCTTTCGGGACCTGTGCGCCAGACCCCCGATAATACGGCTCCAGCGGTTTGTCTTCGTAACAAAAACGCAGGGCAACAGGTTTATCCAGCGCAATTGCGGATTGAGCCGCCTGCAGGTTGCCTGCAATCAGCATGGTTAACACAAAGGTCAGCACAGAAGAGTTTCGCAGCACAGCACGCCATCCAAGACCACCGGAATTGCAGTATCGCACAAATTTCACGCAGAAGAAAAAACCGGGCAAAGCGGCATAACTTTGCCACGGTAGGCCCCAACAGCGTGCCAGGAATAGGCCACGCCGGGGCAGGCAGGACAAGGAAGAACAGGGTTGATCACAGCGGTTGTTGTAAAAACGCTTTCAGTTCAGGCGCGATTGCCTGAATATTGAATAAACCGTCTAAATGGCCCATCTGGCCGGGAATAAGCGATAGCTGGTTTGCTGTGCTGCGGGTGCCATCCGCGCTGAGCGCTTGCTGGCTCTGCTGCGCCATCTGCGGTGTCAGCAATAAATCACCGGCGGCCGGCAGCCACAGCACCGGTGCTTTGATGTTTTTGATGGCTTGTTGCCAGTTATCGCCCATACCGGCGCGCCATAATTGCGAGGCGCGCACCAGATACAGCAGGTGATTGGCGTCCTGTAGGGACGCACGCTGCGTGGCGACGGCGAGCAACTGATCCAGTGCGCTAAAACTGGCGCGGATATCCAGATGGGCGGCTTTATCTGCGCGCAAATCCGGGTATTTCTGGTTAAAACCGGCTGGATTCAGCGCGTCTAACGTGATCCAGGCCAGTGCCATCGCAAGCCCGGCAGTCGGTTGCTGTGGCTTGTCGTAATAATCGCCTTGTTGCCAATGCGGGTCCATTTTAATCGGATAGGCCCAGCGTTCTAACTTAATCGCACTGTAGGCATCGATATAAGCGGTGCCAATCACTGGCACCAGCCGCTGCACCCGCGCTGGATAACGCTGCGCCCATTCAATTGCCTGAAAAGACCCCATTGAGGCACCGACCACCGCATGCAGTTTGTGAATGCCAAGGCTGTCCAATAACGCTTTTTGCACTTCGACAAAATCGGTGATGGTGACCACCGGAAAGCTCAGGCCGTAGCGTTTGCCAGTTGCCGGATTGATGCTGGCAGGGCCTGTGGTGATCACCTGCGGATCTTTGACATTAGCATTGGCCAACGTATCGACGCTGATGACATAAAACTGATTGGTATCAATGGCTTTGCCTGGGCCAATAATGGCATCCCAATAACCAGGCGCGGCGTCTGTTGCTTGATAACGCCCGGCCGCATGCGAAGTGCCGGAGAAATAATGTGTGATCAGAATGACATTCGATTTATCGGCATTGAGCTGGCCGTAGGCTTCCCAGCCGACCTGAACTTGCTTTAACGTCGTGCCGCTTTGTGTGGTAAACGTCGCCAGTTCAAAGCGCTGTTTTTTTACCAGCGGCAGTTCTGCGGCCTGACCGACAATACTGCACAGCAGCAAGCTCAGTACTAAGCTCAGTAAAAGAGCGCCCGATTTTATTAGATTTCGCATGCGAAACTATCCTGTTTAAAACCACTGAAATAATAAAATCGCTAAGCCAGTGCCGAGCGCCGGTACGACTACTGTGACCGCCGCCACCGGCCAATAGGCCTGTTGATGGGTTTCGCCGCAAATCGCCCGGATGGTGGTGACCACATAACCGTTATGCGGCAAAGAATCCAAAGCGCCGGAAGAAATGGCGACAACACGATGCAGTTCTTCAGCGTCGACGCCACGGTCCAGATACACCGGCGCCAGTTCCGGCAGCGCGATGGCCTGACCGCCGGAAGCAGAGCCGGTGAGGCCGGCAATGGCACTGACCGCCACCGCAGCGCCGAGTAGTTCAGGCCCAGGCAGATGCGTCATCGTCTGGACAATATCAGTAAAAGCCGGTGTCAGTTTCGCCACAGCGCCAAAACCAACCACTGCCGCCGTGTTGCCAATCGCCAGCAAAGAGCCCATCACGCCTTCATTCAATGCTTTATCGAGGTTTTGAATAAAACGCCGGTTTAATAAATACAGCGTCAGCACACCGCCACTCAGCGCTACAATCAGCGCCGCCTGCTGCAGGCTGTGATGCAGCCAGTTCGATAATCCCAGCACTACCAGCAGAGGGATTAGTCCCATTAACGGGTGCGGCAGGGCGCGGTCGGTCAGCTGTGGGTCGCTGTCACGGCCAATAAACACTTCACCTTGCGCGACTGCGCTGCGGATCATTTTGCTTAACCAGGCGTAACCAAAAGCCGCCATAAATATCGCCACGACAATACTGACTTCCCAGCCAGCATAAGGCGAGGTGTGCAGATATTGGATCGGGATCCAGTTTTGAATTTCCGGCGAGCCGGCTGAGGTCATGGTAAAGGTCACTGAGCCTAAGCCCAGCGCAGCCGGAATAAAACGGCGCGGTAAGTTGGCATCTTTAAACAAACTGACGGCCATCGGGTAAGCAGAAAACGCGACGACAAACACCGACACGCCGCCGTAGGTCAGTACAGCGCAGGCCAGTACCACTGCGGCTACTGCATGTGCCCGGCCCAGTTTTTTCACAATCCACAAGGCGACGGCATCGGCGGCACCGCTATGTTCCATCAGTTTGCCGAACAGGGAACCTAACAAAAACATCAGGAACCAGGCTGCGACAAAACCGGAAAACCCATTCATGTAGGCGTGGATAAAATCGGCGTTGCCAGTGGTTTGCCAAAATGGGATGCCGTTGGTGACTGCGACGAATAAAGCGCATAAAGGCGCCAGAATAAACAGGTTCAGCCCCCGCATCGTCAGCCAGATCAGCAGGCACAGCCCAAGCAGCAAGCCGGTTAAACTCAGCATAAAAAAGGTCCTTGATTCGGTTTTTTCTGAGTCTGAGCCATCAGGGCAGGTATCTCTATAGTACTAAGGTACAGATTAACATTTCATCAGTTCAGCCTAAAGTAACGCTATCAGTCTGAGCGTGCCGTCACTGATTTACCCGTGCCCCGATTTTTATGACAGCGGCAACCAAGCGGGTTAGTATCAGAGCAGACCGCTCGGGGGACCTATAACAAGTAACTGAAATACATCAGAAAGATAAGTGATAGCCGAGATCAGCAGGAGATGCCCGATGGCCCAGAATAATTATAAATT
>NZ_JBHLXP010000003.1:535909-536722 GCF_042432165.1 Rheinheimera tilapiae | reverse complement strand
CCGGTGGCGGTAACGTCGATTGGCGCTGAGGACTTAAAGCAAAAAGGCATCGAAAACCTGACGGCTATCCAGCAACAATCACCAAATACCACTTTGCAGGTGTCGCGTGGCACCAACAGCACGTTAACGGCTTATATCCGCGGTATTGGTCAGCAAGACCCGCTGTGGGGCTTTGAACCGGGCGTCGGTATTTATATCGATGACGTGTACATGGCGCGGCCACAAGGCGCGGCGATGGATATCTATGATGTCGAGCGCATCGAGGTATTACGTGGTCCGCAAGGCACTTTATATGGTCGTAACACCATCGGTGGTGCGGTCAAATATGTCACTAAGCCACTGAGCGGTGAAGACGAGTTTGCCATTCGTGGCACTGTCGGCAGCTACCATCAACGCGATTTAAAACTGTCCGGGCAAAAAGCCATTACTGATAAGTTTTCTGTTGGCGCTGCCGGGGCATTTTATGACCGCGACGGTTTTGGTAAATACCTCAATACCGGCGCAGAAAACTACAACAAAGACATCATCACCGGCCGTTTCAGCGCGCAGTATCAAGCCCTGGATAATTTGCGTTTCAACTTTGCCTACGACAAAACCAAAGATGATTCGAATTCAAAAGGCGGCCACCGTTTAACGCCTAGTTTGCTGACTAAAGAAACTCCGCCGTCGAATGTGTATGACTCCAACACCAGCATGCCAGCCACCAACATGGTGCGTACTGAAGGTCACTCGCTGACAATGGCCTGGGATATCAATGCCGACTGGACGATGAAAGCCATCACCGCCAAGCGCGAAGGCGTCACCGACACCAAT
>NZ_JBHLXP010000003.1:477637-535748 GCF_042432165.1 Rheinheimera tilapiae | reverse complement strand
TGCTGGTGTCTGGCCTGGGTGTGACCATCGAAAACGGTGGCTGTGTGCAAACTGACTCTTTCGCCGGTTATGCACAGGGTACTTACCAGGTCAATGATCAGTGGTCGTTCACTTTGGGCGGTCGTTACACCGAAGATGACAAAGACGCCAACGTCTATCGTTATGTTTATCTCGGTTACAAACTGCCACGTATTAGTGCGACCAAAATCGGCACTCAGTCTGATTTTAAAGGCAGCGAAAACTTCAGTCATTTCTCACCACGCGTGGGCTTTGAATATCAGGCCGATGACAACATGATGGTGTACGGCTCTTATACCGACGGCTTTAAATCCGGTGGTTTTGATATGCGCGGCAACCAGTCGGTCAACCCGAACGCCGGTGATCCGTACCAGCCAGAAACGGTGGATACTTATGAACTGGGTGTGAAAAGCGAATGGCTGGACCGTCGCCTGCGCTTAAATGCCGCAGTATTTACCTCGGCTTATGATGATATGCAGGTGACAGTACAACGTGCCGTCAATAACACGGTAGCGTCCCAAGTACTGAACGCGGCCAGTGCCGATATTAACGGCATTGAACTGGAAGCGACTGCAGTTGCCTCCGATGCACTGCAATTTAATCTGATTGTCGGTTATACCGACGCCAAGTTTAACGAAGTGCTGTTTTATGATGCCGTGACGAAAACCACGTCAGACGTATCTGGTTTGTGGTCTTTTGCCAACACGCCGGAACTGACTGCCACCTTAGGCGGCAAATACACAGTGGCAATGTACGGCGGCGAACTGGTGCTGAACGCTAACCTGTCACACCGCAGCGAAACGCAGATCTTTGAACTGCCATCGATGCTGGACTACGGCGGTTACACGCTGTTTAACGCCGGTGCGACCTGGTATTCCGCTGATGGTCACTGGGATGTGTCACTGCAGGGCCGTAACTTAGGCGATAAGATCACCCGCATCGCCGGTTACAACTTCCCGCTGCTGGCAGCCGAGCAAACTATCACCGCCTACTACGGTGACCCAAGAACAGTCAGCCTGTCGCTGGGCTACCGGTTCTGATAGTTGTTGAAGAAAACGGTGGGTGGTGCAGGGCTGAACAGCTTCTGCATCTGCCAACCGCGCGACGCCATCAAAGCCGGTGTGGGTGTAATGCTTGCACCGGCTTGTCTGCTCCCGCATCATGGTCGTTCTGCTATCTGGACCTGTGACTTATGATTGCCATTATTGCTGATGATCACCCGTTATTCCGCGTTGCCTTGTCGCAGGCGCTGCAGACGATTCTGGGCCTGGATGCCAGCCTGTATCAGGCGCATAGCATGGCGCAGTTGTGGCCTTTGCTGCGTGCACATCCGGATACTCAACTGATTTTGCTCGATTTAAAACTACCGGATGCCGAAGGCTTTGCCGGTCTGACCGCACTGCGTACTGAATACCCGGATATTTCGGTGCTGATGGTGTCGGCGATTGAAGATCCAGCCGTGATTAAACAGGCGCTGAAACTGGGCGCTGCGGCTTATTTACCAAAATCGGCGCCGCTGGAAGTGCTGACCGAAGCGGTCGATGCAGTGATGGCCGGCGATACCTGGTTACCGGCGGATTTACAACAAAGTGTGGCGCAGGCGCAGGATTTGATTGACGCCGAATTCGCTGGCCGGCTGGAGCAGCTGACGCCGCAGCAATTCCGTGTGCTGAAAATGATTGCCGACGGCCTGTTAAACAAACAAATCGCTTATGAAATGAATGTGCAGGAGACCACGGTCAAACAGCATGTGTCAGCGATTTTGCGCAAACTCAATGTCAATAACCGCACCCTGGCCGGGATCTTATTTGAAAAACTGAAACTTCCGGATACCCTGTAGCCTCTAACTGCCAGTCTTCAGCACCCCGGGAGAGCGCCGCATGCGCCGTTTCACTGTATTTGTTTTTTCTTGTTCGACTCTTTTCAGTTCTTTTCACAGCCACGCTACTCAGCTTCAGCCGCAAACCGGACACTGGCGCAGCCAGCATCAGGTGCTGGTCAATGGTGAGGATATTCTTAAGCAAATGCAGGCGTTACAGTCACAGGTGCTGGCGGCGGTGCCGGCCGAACAACGGGCTTTGGTCGCCGGTATGATGCCAAAAAAAGACTTAAGTACTGCGCAGGAATGTCTGACCGCAGCTGAAGTCGCCTTATTAAAAACACCGGAGCAGTGGCTCACCAGAGCCAAACAGCAGCTACCCCGTTGTCAGTTGCAGCTGACCGGCAGCACCACCAATTCGGTGTCGGTGAAAGGCCAGTGTCAGGATCAGGGTGGTTACACCGGTTCGCTACAAGGCACAGTCACGTTAAAAACGCCGCAATGGATGCAGATGAATATGCAGGGCACTGGCCGCTACAAGATGCCGCTGCCGGGCCAGGCGCAAAACGGTGATGTGCAATTTAAACTGAGCAGCGAATCGCGCTGGCAAAGCGCCAGCTGTCCGGCCGGGATGCGTTAATCCGGCGCTGCACGCTGATTTCTTGTTAGCAGAATGTTGCTGTCCGCTGACCTTTGTTGCATGCTGGGCGCCGTATTTCTGCTCAACAGGATGACATGATGACAATCTCCAACTCCGTCAGCGGCCAGCCCAGCTGGCAACAGACACCACAAGCCGGTCTACAGGTGAATTCAGTCGCGGTCAGTCCGGATGGACAACTGACCGTCGGCGGCACCTCCAGTGAATTTGGTAGTGGCCAGTTTAACTTTTATGGCTATGACGCTACAGGCAGCCAGCTCTGGTCAGTGCCGGTCACTGCCACCAATGTGACGCAAGGCATTTTCTGGGTCGCCGTCAGCGACGATAAACGCTTTGCTGCCTGTGGCGGTGAAACCAGTAAAACCTGTGGTTTCCTTTGTATCCTCGATGCCAGTACTGGCACTATTCTGTTTCAAGACAACAACTTGCCAGCGCGGGTCAATCAGCTGTCTTTCAGTAGCGATGGCAGTTTATTGCTGGCGGATTTTCAGCACGAATTACGTTTGTACCACTATGCCACCGGCAGTACTGTGGCGCCCGTATGGTCGCTGAGTGACAGCTTGGCGCTTTCAGCTGACTTTTCCAGCTATAGCGCGGTGCTGGCGCCAAATGGCAGCCGAATCTGGGTCGGTGCGATTAATTACAACGTCAAACCGGTGTATACCGGTCTGGTGCAACAGATTGTGCTGGATAACGGCAAATTCGGTGCAGTGACCGGCTATCAGCAGGCACAGGGCGTGATGCGGGTGGTTACGACCACAGACGGTGCTTATGCCGCAGCGTCTTTGCATGACGGCAGCTGTGCCTTTTTCCAGGCAGTGCAACCCAGCACGGCTTTTGTCTATAAACCCGATCTGACCGGACTGAATATCGCGTATGCCATTGCAATCACTCAGACACCGACCCAACAGCTGGTGATAGTGGTTGGCGCCAATCAAGGCGAAGGCGGCGTGTTGTATCGGGTCGATGCAGAGCAAACTGCATCAGAGATCGCCAATTTTCCAGTCTGGGGCCCCGTGCTGCGCTGGAGTCAGCCGGTGCAATATGCGGTCAATCCCGGCGTAACGCTGGATCTGGCCGCGACGCTAGTCAGTGCGACTGACGGTAAGCCAGATGAGACCAATGGCGGTAGTAATCAAAAGGAATCGCCGGGCAACTTTTATCTGTTCGATGCTTGCTCTGGTCAGCAGCTGTGGCAATATGGCACCAAGCTGATGAACTGGCCCATGACGCTGACGCCCGACGGTAGTACCGCGGTCGGTGGCAGTGATGATGGCAGTATTTATTACTGGAAGTTGTCGTAAGTGAAATCCGAAAGTCTGCACCGCGCAACGTTGTTTGATCGCCGGCTCTGGCAGGAGAGGTTGCAGCAATCTTGGTTGCTGCGCAACGTGGCATTGTTATGCCTTTGGCTGCTGGTGTTTGAGATCGGCTGGCTGGTGGAATATACCCATCATGCCAGTGTTTGGTATCCGGTCGCGGGTCTGACATTCGCGTCTTTGTTATTACTCGGCTTTTCCATCTTGCCGGCCTTGTTGACCGGCTGCGTCTTGGTCACCTTTTACACAGCTCAGCATTATCAGATCACGCTGGATGAATTGCAGCTGCTCAAAGCCGGGCTGTTGTTTGGTCTGGCGCATATTCTGCCCTACGGCATCGGTGCAATTGTGCTGCGCACACTGGCCAAACAAGGCGCGCGCGATATCAGCCGGATCATCGTACAGTTTTTAGTGATCGCCGCCGTCAGTTCGTTTTGTGCGACCTGGCTGGTGATCCCAACGCTGGTGGCGACTGACATGATGTCTCAGGCAGAAATAACGGCCACCTGGCTGCCGTTTTGGATCGGGGATATGGCGGGCGTGATGGTGCTGGCACCGTTTTTTGTTGGCCTGTTAAGCCGCGTCATGCCAAGTGCTTTGTTCCGGCTGACCGATTTGGCCGGTTTAAAGCAACAGCAGTTCAGCTCGAAGTATCTGATGAAACTGTTGCTGAATGCGCTGTTACTAACCTTTTGTATGCTGTTGGCCAAGGTCACCGACTCGCCCAACAGCGCTTTTGCCATTTTCTTCCTGGTGATCCCGCATATGTGGATCGCCTGTTCTGAATCGGCGTTGCTGAATGTCAGCAGTGTTGCCTTATCAAGTTTCCTGATTGCATTCTGGGTGCATCTGTTTGGTTTGATGGACTATGTGATGGTTTATCAATTCGCCATTAACGTCATCGCGGCCAACACGCTATTTGGCCTCGCCATCCCGACATTGCTGGCGGATAACCTGCAGCTACGCAAAGTCGCCTTCACCGACAGTCTGACCCAAGTCGCGTCGCGCGATCGGCTGGAACAGCGCGCAGCACTGGAGATTATCCGTAGCCAACAAGACCACAAACCACTGTCGTTGATGGTGTTTGATATCGATTATTTTAAGCGGATCAACGATGAGTTTGGTCACCATGTCGGCGATCAGGCACTGCAGCAACTGGCACGGCTGGCACAGCAATCACTACGGCCTGCCGATTTGCTCGGCCGCTTTGGTGGCGATGAGTTTGTCGTGTTATTGCCCCAGACTGAAATCGCCGCGGCACTGCATATCGCCGAGCGGATCATTGAGCAGTTACAACAGGTGTATATCGCTGACGTGCATCAGCTGACCGCCAGTTTTGGTGTGGCTGAACTGAATAATGACGAAGATTACGAACAATTGTTCCGCCGGGCCGATCGCGCCCTGTATCAGGCCAAACTGGCCGGCCGTAACCGCGCTTGCCTGGCCGCAGATTAAGCTGCCGACTTGTTTTTGGTTAGCGCAGCAGACGTTGCAACAACCGTCTCAGACTGGCCGGTTTTAACGGTTTCAGCATAAAGTGGAAGCCGTTATTTAGCGCGTGATCACGGGTTTGTTGCTGCTGATCGGCCGAATGGATCAGCACCGGCACCTGCAGTGCATAATGCTGCTGTAACTGCATCGCCACTTCGACACCGGTCGCGCCCTGATCCAGATGATAATCAAACAACAATAAGTCGACCTGATGGCCGGCACTGAGCCAATGCAGCGCTTGTGCCGGCTGTTGCGCCACTAACACCTGACAATCCCAGCTTCTGAGCAGTGCCGCCACCGCGCCGGATAATTGCGGATCGTTATCGAGCAACAAAATCGTTTTGCCGCTGAAACTGACTTGTTGCTCCCGTGGCGCCAGCACCGGAGCCGCAGTCGCTGCAGCCGTGCACAGCGGCAAAGTAACGGCAAAACAGCTGCCTTTGCCAGGTTCTGAGCGTAGCGTCAGCGGGTGCTGCAGTAAATCACTAATGCGCTGGCTGATGGCGAGGCCAATACCAAGCCCCTGATTGTCCGCTTGTTTACCTTGCTGAAATTCCAAAAAGATCCGTTGCTGTTCATCCGGGCTGATGCCGATGCCGGTATCCCAGACTTCAATCCGCAGCGCCGGTGCGCCATGCAGCTGCGTTCGCCGGCAGCCCAGCAAGATTTTACCCTGGTGGGTGTAACGTAGGGCGTTGGCAACCAGATTCTGCACGACGCGGCGCAATAAGCGGATGTCGGTATCGACCCAAAGCCGGCTTGGTCGGTAGCGAAACTGGATCGGTTTGCCGGCAGATAATAAACCAGCTTCACGGCCGATTTGGTCGAGCAGGCTGCCAACACTGACCGGTGCCTTTTGCGCTTTAATCACGCCGGCATCGAGTTTGGTCAGTTCCAGAATACTGGCCAGCAGTTCTTCGGCGGAATTCAGCGACGCCGCGAGGTCGCGTGCCAGTTGCTGTACCTGAACATCGGTGCTTTTTTCGCGGATCAGGCCACAAAACAAAGCGGCAGCATTAAACGGTTGTAATAAATCGTGGCTGGCGGCGGCAAAAAAGCGGTTTTTGCTGGCGGTATGTTCCTCCAGCTGTTGTTTGGCTGCGGCCAGCTGCTGGTTTAGTAATTCCAGTTCTGAGGTGCGGCTCATCACGCGTTGTTCCAGCGTGCTGTTGCTGGCTTCCAGTTGCTGCTGCACGGCAATAAATGAGCTGACGTCGCTGTAAGTCGTGACAAAACCACCGCCTGGTAACGGGTGGCCCTGCATCTCAAATACCCGGCCATCGCGCTGGCGGCGCTGAAAACGATAACTGCTGCCCTGACGCAGGAAATTCAGCCGTTTTTCGATCTCGGCGCTGATTTGTGCCGCATCCGGCACGGCAGTATCGTGAAACCAGCCGCGTTCGGCGTTATAGCGGATCAAATCTGCCACTGGCCGACCGACTTCAATCAAACCTACGGGATAAGCAAACATCTGCAAATACCGCTGGTTCCAGGCAATCAGCCGCAGATCGGCATCCACCACGCTGATGCCCATGCTGATGTTATCGATAGTGGCGCGCAGTAGTGCCTGGTTAAACAAATACACCTGACTGGCTTCGTCGACAAAACGGGCAACTGATTCCAGCGGCAATTGACTGTTTTTGCCGGCAGCATTCAGCAGCAGCCGCATCGACGCGCCGCCTACTACTGCGGCCAGCGTGCGTTCGGCGCTTTGTTGCAAACCCTGTGGCGCGCGTGCGTCCAGCTGTGGTGTGCTGTTCTTAAAATGGCGTTGTAGTAACAAGCGTGCTTCGCGTTCGCCGGCAAATCGGCGCACCAGCAAATAACAATCCTGTACCGTCAGCGGCGGCGATGGGTGTGCAGGCTGCGGTTTGCTTTGGCGGAAAAAACGGGCACTTTCCAGATATTCGGTCAGCCGGGTCTGGCTGAGCTGACTAACCACTAACAGCATCAGCGTATTGATACTGAGGCTAACCACGACACCGAGACTGATCAGGTCAAATTGACCGCCCAATAAGGCATTCGGCGCCAGCGCTGACAGGCCAAAAGGCCCGTGGTTCAGCCAGTCCCAATTCAGCAAACCGGCACGGCTAAGTTCGGGCAGCAGCAGAATATAAGCCCACAACATGGCGCCGCTGAGCAAGCCAGCCAATGCGCCCTGGCGGTTCACCCGCCGGCTGCTGAGACCCAGAATCAGTGCCGGCGCCAGTTGGGCGATCAGCGCAAATGCCATCAACCCAAGCTGAGCCAGGCCGGTTTCGGTACCGATCAACAAGTAATACAGATAGCCCAGCATTAACACACTGAGCATCGACAGCCGGCGCAGCGTCACCATCCGGATCCAGGGTTTGCCGTCAGCCGGTTTTTGTTGCTGCCGGTAAATCAGCGGCGTCAGCAAGTCGTTGGTGATCATGATGCCCAGCACCACCGTCGCGACGATGACCATACTGGTGGCCGCGGAAAAACCACCAAGATACGCCAACAGCGCCATGTCGGTGCGGTTGGCAGATAACGGCAGCTGCAGCACGACTAAATCGATACTGGCATGGTGGCCCAGCAATAAGGTGCCGGCGAGTGCAACCGGCAGTGTAAACAGGCTCATCAGCAGCAAATAACCGGGGAAGATCCAACGCGCATGTTTCAGATGCCGCAGGTGCTGGATTTCGACAAAACTGACATGGAACTGGCGCGGCAGGCATAAAGTAGCGGCGAAACCGAGTAAAACATGGATCCAGTACACCGAGACCGGTGCACCCTGACTCTGTAGCGTGGCCACATCGTTGGACAGCGCCGCTTTGGCAAAAATATCGGTAAAGCCATCAAACAGGCCAAACACCACAAAACAGCCAACCGCCAATAGTGCCAGTAGTTTGACCAGGGATTCAAAGGCAATCGCGGTCATCAAACCTGGATTGGGTTGGTGGGCCTTGGCACTGCGACCAACAAATAACATAGCAAAAACAGCTAACCACAGGCTGACATACAAGCCGGTGTCCTGATACCAAAGTGTCGCTTTGCCAGTGCCAATCAATGTATCAGTGCCGACTAACGCATTGATACTGGTCGATACCGCCTGTAACTGCAGCGCGATATAAGGGATCACCGCCATTAATACAATCAGCGTGGTGATCACCGCAAGCAGACGGGAATGGCCATACCGCGTGGCAATAAAGTCTGCGACTGAGGTAATGCGTAGCCGGCGGCAGACCATGGCAATGCGGCTGATCAGGCCAAAGCCAAACCAGAACAGCAACAACGATCCGATATATGTAGGAGGGATCCACCAGCCGTTGACGGCGGCCTGCGCGGTCACGCCATAAAAAGCCCAGCTGGTGCAGTATATGGCTAGCGCAAAACTAAAGACCCAGGGCGCCAGCGGATGTTTGCCGGTAAAACGCCGGCCCAGACGACCGACGCTGTATAACACCAATAAATAGAGCAGCGACAGCGCGGCAATGCTGCCAATTCCAATACTGCCCTGACTCAGAATCATCTCAGATGTTACCGGTTCCACCGCGAAGCCTTTGATTGTGCCTGAAGTTCCGGCTGGCGCAAAGCATCCGCCGGCCGTTTACCCTGTAACGATCAGGCTTAACGCGCCGTCCAGCCGCCGTCCAGTACCAGCGTTTGGGCGGTGATATGCCGGGCCGCCGGCGCTGTTAAAAACATTGCTGTGGCGGCAATTTCATCGACACCGATAAAAGCTTTTTGCGGCATCGGCGCCAGCATGATTTTCTCAATCACTTCGGTTTCGCTGAGCTGATGCTCTTTGCACTGCGCGGCAATTTGCGCGTCGACCAGTGGCGTGCGCACATAAGCCGGGCAAATGGTGTTAATAGTGAAATCAAAATCAGCATTCTCTAACGCAACGACTTTGCTAAAACCTAATAAGCCATGTTTCGCTGCGACATAAGCGGATTTAAACGGCGAGGCGATCAGCGCATGGATAGAACCAACATTGATAATGCGGCCAAAGCCACGACTGCGCATGCCGGGCAGCAGGGCTTTGCTCAGCATCGCCGGGCCGGTCAGCATGACTTGTAACAGCTGCTGCCATTTGTGTTCCGGAAACTCATCAAGCCGGGCGACATGCTGAATGCCGGCATTATTGACCAGAATATCCACAGCACCGGCGGCGGCCGCAGCTTGTTCGATACTTTGTTGTTGTGTTAAATCTAATAACATGGCGGATGCGTTACCACCGGCTGCAACCAGCTCTGCGGCTTTTTCCTGTGCCAGCGTCAGATTAATGTCCGCCAGGATCACTTCATGTCCGTCTGCGGCATAAGCTGAAGCCACCGCAAACCCGATACCACCGCTGCCACCTGTGATGAAAACCCGCATAACTGCCTCATTGCTCAAATATTTTAGGTATAAAGATCTGAAGCTCAGGCTAGAAGGTTGTGCCGCGCAGGTAAACGGTACTTTAGTGCTATAGCCTGCAGAGACGAAAAACAGTTGGTGAAAATAACAACACCAACACAATTAACTGCGGCCGACACTGTGCCGACGAACTCAGTAGAGTGCAGAGAACTCCACACAAGGGCATTCATAGCGCCGAGCAGTCAGAAAACCGCACAAGTCTTTGCCAGAGCCCGTATCTATGCTATGTTTCTGGGCATAACAATAAAATTATCTCGTGCTTCGATTGCAGTTTTGACCGTAAAAAACAGCTGATAACAATGTGTTGTACCGTTGTTTCGCGTTAAGTCGGAAAAAGTCCTGCTCTGTCGCACGTCATTCTGTAGACCTGTCACGTAAGGAAATCTGCATGCAGACTTCAACCGCTTTGATCACCAACGATGCCGTCGTGCTCGGCTTGCTGGCGCTGATCCTGGGATTTGTATTTCATACCAGCAGTAGCAGCCATCCGTTTTGGCAAAAATTTTACAAATACGTTCCTTCGGTATTGCTGTGTTATTTCATTCCGTCTTTGTTTAATACCTTCGGCATTATTGATGGCGATACGTCGAAACTCTATGAGATGGCATCCCGTTATTTGCTACCAGTCTGCTTGGTGTTGTTTACGCTGAGTATTGATTTCAAAGCTATTGTCGGGCTTGGGCCTAAAGCATTGGCGTTGTTTCTGACCGGAACTGTTGGCGTTATTCTCGGGGGCCCGATTGCACTGGCTACAGTCGGCACCTTCTTTCCGGAACAAATGGGTGGTGAAGGCGCTGACGCGGTCTGGCGCGGCATGGCGACGATTGCCGGCAGCTGGATCGGCGGTAGTGCGAACCAGGCCGCGATGAAAGAAGTGTTTCAGCCGAGCGGGGACATTTTCTCTGTGATGATTACCGTCGATGTGGTCGTCGCAAACTGCTGGATGGCCATTTTACTTTGGATGGCTGCTAATGCGTCGCGGATTGATAAAGCTAATGGTGCGGACACCAGTGCTATTGAAGCGCTGCAAAGCAAAATCGAAAAATATCAGGCAGAGAATTCACGTAACCCATCGACTTCAGATTTGATTAAACTGCTGGCGGTTGGTTTTGGTTTGGCGGGTCTGGCGCACTGGATGTCTGACTATATTGTGCCTTATCTCAAAACCAACGCGCCGGAACTGGCGATGTATAGTCTGACTAGCAGCTTTTTCTGGATAGTCGTGTTAGCGACGACATTTGGTTTGTTATTGTCATTCACCAAAGCGCGTGAGCTGGAATCTGTGGGCGCGTCCAAAGTTGGTTCTGTGTTGGTCTATGTGCTGGTGGCCTGTATCGGTATGCATATGGACATTACTGCTGTGGCGGACTATCCGGTGATGTTCTTGGCTGGCGTAGTCTGGATCACCTTCCATGGTTTATTGATGTTTGGCATGCTGCGGTTGTTAAAAGCACCGGCGTTTTATATGGCGGTGGGCAGTCAATCTAACATCGGTGGTGCAGCTTCAGCGCCTATTGTTGCTGCGGCTTTCCATCCGGCATTAGCTCCGGTTGGGGTATTGCTGGCTGTGCTGGGCTATGCACTGGGTACTTATGGTGGTTACTTGTCTGCTCTGATGATGCAGGCTGTAGCGCCTTAATACCGAAATCGCAGTAATAAAAAAGGAGCCGGTTGGCTCCTTTTTTGTTTCATGCCGCTTAGCGCGGGCAGATGGCGGTGGATTCGCGCACCAGCAATTCCGGAATAAATACCGGCTGCTGTTCAACGGCGCTGCGGGTATTACCGGGTCTGGTGTGACGAAACAACAATTCGGCCGCTTGCGAGGCGATGGTGCTGTTGGGCTGGTTGGCGGTGGTCAGCGGTGGCCAGGTCTGGCGCGAGAACGGGCTGTTTTCAAAACCAACAATCGACAACTGCTCTGGAATTGCGACATTGGCCAGACGAGCGCTAAACAACGCACCGGCGGCGATTTCGTCGTTACAGGCAAAGATCGCCGTTGGTTTATGCGTCAGGCCTAACAAGTGCTTGGCGCCTTTGATGCCGGATTCAAACGAATAGCTACCGGGTAAAACAAATTTCGGATTGGCCTGAATACCGCGTTTAGTCAGTGCCGCCTGAAAACCGGCCAGACGTTCGCCACTTGAGCTGTGTTCTTCATCACCGCATAAAAATGCGATATCGGTATGACCCAGTTCCAGCAAATGGTTGGTGATTTTAAAGGCGGCAGTGAAGTCGTCGACTAACACGCAGTTAGTCAGTTTCGGCGATGGCGTTGAGCCGGAAATGATCCGGACAAAATCCACTTCAATCCGTTCCAGCGCTTCGGCTATTTCCGGCATTTCGGAAAATGGCGGTGTCAGCACCAAACCAGCCAGGCGCGAATGCTGCACGACATCAATCACTTCCTGCACAATATTGGCGGACTTGGCGTTGGTCGGGTGGATCAACAGTTCATACCCATGCTTGCGGCACGCATCGAGCAAACCTTTTTGCATGTCGATGATGTAGTAGGCGTTTGGGTTATCGTAGATATAACCGATGCTGTAAGAGCGGGTGCTGGCCAGATTTCGCGCGGCCGCATTCGGCTGATAGTTCAGCTGGGTAATGGCGGCTGTGACTTTATCCAGCGTGGTTTTTTTCACCGACGGCTCGTTATTCATCACCCGCGACACCGTCTTGATTGACACTCCGGCCAGTTCAGCGACGTCATTAATCGTTACTTTCATAGCGCTTCCAGGCAAATTAAAGGCTGTCAGTCGAGTGGTCACAATGCCTGTAACAACCCGAAACGCTGATGTTTTGCACCAGCAATGACAGCGGTAGTCATTTTGTAAGAATTATTGAACTAAGGGATACAACGTTTTGGCCAAAACAGCAATTGTTTATTTATCAAAAAATGAGCAATGGAGTGGCTGAAATATTTCTTAGTTAAAATAATACAGCAAATACAGCTGGTTATGAGTGGTTTGGGTAGCAAGGTAAGGAAAATTTCGCTGTCCTGTTCTAAAATCAGTCGCGATCAGCTGGTTGTCCTGATCGGAAAAATCAGTCTAAAAAATCAGCGGATGGGGTTTGCAAAGTAAAAATAATTTGTGTATGTTGAGATTTAATGACAGCGTTGTCATTGCAGAGCAGAAAAAATTCATCGCACACGAAGAAAAAAACAGGAATGGGAGAAGCTTATGTCGCACAATAAAATGAATAAATGTGCCGTAGCGGTCAAACTGGGTCTGATGGTTGGTACTGTGGCGTTTACTGCGCCGGTATTCGCTCAGCAGGCACAGGCTGATGGCGCGAAGAAAGATCAGCAAGTCGAAGTGATTCAGGTTCGTGGTATCCGTGCTTCTCAGGAAGCCAACTTAAATGCGAAACGTTTCAGCGATACTATCGTTGACGTCGTCACCGCAGAAGATATCGGTAAGTTCCCGGATAAAAACGTTGCTGAATCTCTGCAACGTGTACCAGGCGTGACGATTCAGCGTCAGTTTGGTGAAGGTGCCGGTGTATCTATCCGTGGTTCAGGCCAGGACTTAACACTGACTACTTTGAATGGTCAGAACGTCGCGTCTACCGGTTGGTTCGTGCTGGAACCTGCCCGCCGCAGCTTCAACTATGAATTATTACCTTCTGAACTGGTTGGTAATCTCGAAGTGTACAAAGCTTCTCAGGCTGACCTGAGCGAAGGTGGTATCGGTGGTACTGTTGTGGTGCATACCCGCAAGCCACTGGATCTGGATGCCAACACAGCTTATGCCTCTATTGAAAGTACTCATCAAAGCGACTCAGGCAGCAATGATCCACAACTGTCAGGCATGTACAGCTGGAAAAACGACGCTGAAACTTTTGGTACTTTAGTGTCGCTGGTTGCGCAAGAGCGCAGCCTGCAACGTCAGGGTAACGAAGCGTTCTGGGAATGGGGTGCAGGCCCTGTTGGTTTCGAACAGGATCGTAAACGTTCTGCTTACACCGCTACTTTACAGTTCGCACCACGCGATAACCTGAACATCGTGTTCAACGCTTTAGATATGCAAATGGACGCGGATAACACCAATTACGCACTGTGGCTGACGCAGGCTGACACCACTTGGGGTGGCGGCAAAACTGAAGCCTGGATCGGCGGCGACGGTAAAACAGCCGGTGCACAGGGTGCGCAGGCAAAAGGCCCGTTAAACGTGGCTTATTATCAAGCTCGTCCACGCGAAGCAACAATGAACTCAGAAGTTTACGATCTGAAGTTCGAATATGAAGGTGACGGCTATAAGTGGGCTACTCAGGTTGGTGATACGTCTTCAACCGGTGGTACAGACTTTGAAATGGTCGTTGACGATGGTACTGGCGGTACACCAATCGTAGGTGGTAAGTATGACTTCACCGGTGGTGGTCAGAGCTGGGCGCCAGGTAACCTGAATATCGCGGCATATGACCCGGGCTCACTGGCCATGGGAACAGGCCCGAACTTCAACAAAACGCCAAAAACAGATGGCGAAAGCTACATCCAGTCTGATCTGACTTTCCCATCAAATCTGGGTCCGATCACTGAATTTAAAACCGGTTTCCGTTATGCCGATCACAACACCACCAGCCGTCGTTTTGAATTTATTCAGAAAGCAGGCTTCAATCCGGTGATTTCAACCAAAGACCTGCAAGCTGGTTCTATCGATGTTGGCGCTGGTAACTACAGCATCAAGAAATTTGACGTGAATAAGCTGAAAGCCTGGGCTAAATCCAGCATCACCGGCGAAACCGAAGATTTAGGTGCATATTCAGAAATCACTGAGAAAAACGCTGCTCTTTACGGCATGGCTGTATACAGCACAGACAAAGTCCGTGGTAACTTCGGTGTTCGTTATGTCACCACTGACGCGACGTCAACGTACTATGTGAACAAGAAAAAGACTGAATCTGACGCAGATTATTCTGAGTTCCTGCCAAGCTTCAACATGGTGGTAGATCTGGCGGATGACAAGATCCTGCGTGCTTCTGCGGCCCGTGCTCTGGCACGTCCACAGTATGTTGATATGTACGTGAACCCGAACGTCATGGGCACGAACGATGACACACCAAACAACCAGCGCTGGATTGTGGGTAACATCGGTCTGAAACCATTCATTTCTGATCAGTTCGACCTGGGTGTTGAGTGGTACTACGATGCCAACTCTATGGTATCTGCTGCACTGTTCCTGAAAGACGTGAAGAACTTTGTCAACATCGCTCAGGGCACTGCAACTGCTGCAGAAATCCCGTTCCCGCTGACTCGTCCGGATGAAGCTGCGAACGGCTGGATCACGGAACAAAAAGGCAATGGTAAAGATGCCTCTATCAGCGGTATCGAGTTACAGCATCAGGCATACTACGGCAATGGTTTCGGTACCATCGTCAACTATACCTACACAGATACTGAAACTGACAAAGATACTTTCACTGACATGAACCCAATCCTGAGCGACAGCTCTCGTCATTCATACAACCTGACTGGTTACTATGAAAATGATCTGTTCCAGGTTCGTGTTGCCTACAACTGGCGTAGTGAATACATGATCCGTGAATCAGGTTCTTACGGTAACCGTCTGCATGACGACTTCGGTTCTCTGGACCTGAGTGCTGTGTACCATGCAACAGACTACCTGGACGTGAAACTGGACGTGAACAACCTGCTGGAAGAAAGTTCTAAACAGTTTGGTAATAACAACAAACAAACCAACTTCTCGGGTTTCGCCAAAGGCTTCCCGCTGTATGAATATGAAATGGCCCGCCGTATTTCTTTAGGCGCCAGCTTCAAGTTCTAAGTTGTTGATTGGTTGAAAAAAAGGGAAGGAAACTTCCCTTTTTCTTTCTGTGTGAGTCTGGGCACAAAATGTTGTGCTAAGCAGTTCACAGTGTTTTGACCCACACTTCTGCAGGACAGGAAGCCAAGCGCTTCGCAAAGTGCACAATCCCTGTAATGCTGATGTTTTTTTCATTTACCGAGGAGCCGAAGTATGAGCCAACCTGTGGTCGCCCTGCATCCTGATGTTCATCGCCAGGTGCGTTTAACTGAATCCCGTAGCTTTGCTCCGTTTGCCAAACAACATTTGTTTCCGGTGTCTGTCCACGAGTTTGTCCGGGCCAGTTCAGAGTTTCCGCTAGTGTTTGTTAAAGACAGCGAAAGTGGCCAGTTTCGTGCTGTGATGTTAACCGGGCTGGTTCCGGGTGAGAATTTGTATGCCACTGCACCCGTCAGTCCGAATTACCTGCCACAAGCTGTCACTAACTATCCATTGGTGTTAATGGCCAATCCGCAGCAGCCGGACCAATTTAGTATTGGCCTGAATACCGCAGCCTCGCAGGTGCAGGTCACGGCTGGGGAAGCATTATTCAGTGAAGGGCAGGAGACGCCTTATCTGACCAAACGTAAGCAACAATTGCTGCAGAGTTTTGAGCAATTACAGATCACTGCTGCTTTTGTCGAACTGCTGCAACAACATGAACTGCTACAGCCGCAAGGCTTCCAGTTCGACTTAAAAGGTCAGCAGCATCAGCTGAACGGGATTTATATCATCAGCGAAGCCAAACTGAATCAGCTGTCTGCGGAAGTCTTTGCTGATTTGCGCCAGCGCGGGTTTTTGCCGGCCATTTATGCACAGCTGACATCGTTGCATCAGCTGAACCGGTTGGCGGCACTGAAAATCAGTCAGTTGGTTTGACGGAGGCGCAGATGCAGCAGATCCGTAAAGTCCTGATCGTCGGTGGTGGCACTGCAGGCTGGTTAGCCGCTTGCCATCTGGCGAAGAAGCTGTACCGGCCAGACGGGTCCGGTGTTGATATTTGTCTGATCGAGTCGGCTGAGATCCCAACCATAGGCGTGGGAGAGGGCACTGTCCCGGCGATCCGGCAAAGTCTGCAATATCTGGGCATCAGCGAAACCGAATTTATCCGCGAATGTGACGTCACATTTAAGCAAAGCATTCAGTTTGTCGACTGGGTGAAAGCCCCCGGCCAGATCAGTCCGAATTTTTACCACCATTTATTCGATTACCCGGACCTGGCGACACTGGATCTGACGCCCTATTGGCTGCAGGGGCAGGCTGGCGAATGTTCTTACGCCGATGCAGTTGCTGTGCAAGGGCGGATCTGCGATGCCGGCTTTGGCCCCAAAACCATGCTGCAGCCTGAGTTTCAGGGACTGACCAACTATGCCTATCACCTCGATGCCGCTAAATTTGCCACATTACTGACGCGCCATGCCACGCAGAAGTTGGGTGTGCGTCATCTGCTGGGGAATGTTGGCGCCGTGCGCTTTGCTGACAACGGCGATATCGCCGCGATCCAGACCGATGCACATGGTGAACTGACTGCCGACATTTTTATCGATTGCACCGGTTTTCGCGCTTTGTTGATTGGGGATGCCTGTCAGGTGCCTTTTATCCCGAAAAACGACGTGATGTTTGTCGACCGGGCGTTAGCGGTCCAAGTGCCTTATCGTGACCCTGAAGCGCCGATCCCTTGTTACACCATCGCGACGGCACAGCCCGCCGGCTGGATCTGGGACATTGGTCTGACCGAGCGGCGCGGCACCGGCTATGTCTATTCCAGCCGCTATACGTCTGATGACGAAGCACTGGCGGTCTTGCGTCAATATCTGCAGGGGGATGCCGACCACCTGACACCACGGCGGATTGAGATGCAGGTTGGTTACCGGGAAAAGTTTTGGCACCGTAACTGTATTGCGCTGGGCTTGTCGCAAGGCTTTGTTGAACCGCTTGAAGCGACGGGCCTGCTGGTCTATGACGCAACGGCCCGTATGCTGGCTGATTCATTTCCGGCGCATACTGGCGTGATGCCGTTGCTGGCAGAGCGGTTTAATCAACGCGTGCGCACGGCCTGGGACAAAGTCATCGACTTTATCAAACTGCATTATTTCCTGTCGCAGCGGGATGACAGCGCATTCTGGCGTGATAATCGCGACCCGGCCAGTTGCCCGCAATCTTTGCTGGATAATCTGGCCTTGTGGGCGCATCAGGTGCCAACACCTTATGATTTCCACAGTAAGCTGGAAATCTTTAATCTGGAAAACTACCTGTATGTCCTATACGGCATGCGGTTTGGCACTGATCTGAGCGCCCAAAAGTATCGGTTGACGCAGCCAGAGCTCGCGGCCCAGATGTTTGCTTTCTACCGGCATAAAGCGCAGCAATTGCAAACCCAGCTATTGCCGCATCGAGAGTTACTCAAACGCATCCGGCAGTTTGGTCTGCATAAAGTCTGAAGAGGTCCACAACAATGATGAAATCGATATGTATAGTGGGCGGCGGTTCTTCCGGCTGGATGACAGCGATTTATCTGAACCGTTATTTCAATCAGTACCAAGCGCAGGTACAGGTCCGAGTCGTTGAAAGCGAAGACATCGGCATTATTGGTGTCGGCGAAGCGACAGTGCACAGCATCCGCTATTTTTTTGCGGCGATGGGCCTCGACGAGACCGAATTGCTGGAAGCCACCAACGCCACCTTTAAAACCGGCATTATGTTCAGAAACTGGATGAAACCGGTCGATGGCCAGATGCATCAGTATTTCCATCCGTTTGATCAGTTGAAACCACCGATGGATCTGGATATTTCAACCAGCTGGTTACTGGACCGCCGGTTTGAATTGGAGCGGTTTGACCAGGGCGTCAGTTTGTCGTCTTTCCTGATCGCCAATGGCCACAGCCCCAAAACGCCGCAATCGGCGCCATATCAGGGCGTGGTGCCTTATGGCTACCATCTCGACGCGGTAAAAATGGCGCGGTTCCTGCGCAAAAAAGCCATCGAAGCCGGCGTGCTCCATAGCGTTGCGACGGTCAGTGATGTGGTTGTCGCGAACGGCAACATTCAGTCGGTGCAAACAGATCAGGGCGAATTTAGCGCGGATATTTTTATCGACTGTACCGGCTTTCGTGGCTTATTGATTGATGCGCTAAAAACTGACAACTGGCAGTCTTTTACCGATGCCTTGCCCTGTAACAAAGCGGTGGCTATCCAGCGGGAATTGCCTGCCGAACCGAAGCCTTACACTACTGCAACGGCGTTAACCAATGGCTGGGTGTGGGAAATTGATTTGGTCGACCGGCAGGGGACCGGGTATGTCTATGATGGTGCACGACTCAGCCGGGAACAGGCCGAGCAAGAACTCCGCGACTATCTGGGGCCGGAAGCGGCGGTGCTGAAATGTACGCATCTGGATATGAAAGTGGGTTGCCGTAAAGAATTTTGGGTGGGGAACTGTATCGCGATCGGCCTGGCGGGTGGTTTCATCGAGCCATTAGAATCGACCGGGTTGCATTTGATTAACCTGGGAGTCCGGCTGCTCTCGACACATCTGGCCGGCAGCGAGCTGACCCAGCCGGTGCGGGATTCCTATAACCGGCTGATGAACGGTTTTTACACGGATTTAAAGCAGTTTATCGTGTTGCATTATTGTCTGACCGATCGTGACGATACGGCATTTTGGCGCGAAGCGGCTGCCAAAGCTGAGTATTGTCCGGGGTTAGTGCCACAACTGGCGGCCTGGCGTTACAAAGTCTGTGAATACATGGATTTGGCCGGGACTTTTTCCACCACCTTCACTGATGAAAACTACCGTTTCATTCTGTATGGTATGGGCCACTATCCGCAATTACAGGCAAGATCAGACAATCGGCAATTTGATGAGCTGTTCAGTAAAGTCGGGCAGCAGGGCAAGCATGCAGTATTGAGTACTTTGCCATTGCCAGCCTGGATCCGTCAGATGCATGGCATGAAATCCAGCATCTGAACTCTGTGTTAAAAGCGGCTGACAACGCTATCTAAAGCCGCTCTTTCAGATGGACGCAGTTGCTTAGGCAGACTTTTGTATCCTGCCTGTGTCTGACTGGTCCTTCAACTCCTGCGGCCAGATGGCAACCAGAAAAATGTCGGAAAATTCGACAAATAGGTAATGACAGCGTTGTCATATGCTGATAGGATGCTTTTAACATGAACACAAAGTCAGTTGTACTTCTGTTTATGCCAGCCAGAATCAGTTGACGCAGCGCGACCTGATCCTGGTGCACAGTATCGGATTGACTGGTGTCCGGTACTGTCTCCCTTGTCGCAGACTGACGCATTGGTAGTTGGTGTTTCAGGCTGACCAGCCACACGGATGTTGTGTTTATTTGCCAATCCTTATCCAAGGGTATTTGCAGGATACTGAGTTCAGTGTCCTGCTTTTTTTATGCATGCAGCCTCTGGCATTCATCCTGTGACCGCAATTATTTCTTATCTGAGCACTCAGGGCATTTTGTCAGCCCAGCATCTGCGTTAGTCTGCTTTTTTCACCGGAGGTTAGTCAGATCATGAACAACAGGTTGCGCTGGGGGATTTTAGGCTGTGGCAATGTCACAGAGGTGAAAAGTGGCCCGGCTTATCAGCAAACACCGGGTTTTGTGGTGCAGGCGGTGATGCGTCGTGACGCCGCGAAAGCGGCTGATTATGCGGCCCGCCATCAGGTGCCGGTTTGGTATAGCGATGCCGATGCCTTAATCAATGATCCGCAAATCGACGCGGTATACATCGCCACCCCACCAGACAGCCATCTGCTGTATGCTCTGAAAGTCGCTGCGGCCGGCAAAATTTGTTGTGTCGAAAAGCCGATGGCGCTGAATACACAGCAGTGTGCAGAGATGAATGCGGCATTTGCTGCCGCCGGAGTGCCGTTATTTGTCGCTTATTACCGGCGCAGTTTGCCGCGGTTTTTGCAAATCAAACAGTGGCTGGATACCGGGCGCATTGGCATAGTGCGCCACGTGCAGTGGAACTTTAGCCGCAGTGCCAATCCGCTGGATTTAACCGGCGCCGCCAACTGGCGCACTGATCCGGCGCAGGCTGGCGGCGGTTATTTTGTTGACCTCGCCAGTCATGGCCTCGACTTATTAATGTATTTGCTTGGCGACATCACGCAAGTGCAAGGACAGGCGCTGAACCAACAAGGTTTGTATGCCGCCGAAGATGCGGTCACGGCTCAGTGGCGGTTTGCACCGGATGCCGCTGGGCATGTCGCGACTGGCAGTGGCTTCTGGCATTTTGGCACCGACGGTCGGCGCGATGCGGTCGAAATTATCGGCAGCAAGGGCCATATCCGTTTTTCCGTGTTTCAGGACGAGTCGTTACAACTGACCGTAAATGGAGTGACGGAGGAGATCTTTATCGAGAATCCGCCACATATTCAGCAGTACCATGTGGCGAATATCGCTGCACAGCTCCGGGGTGACGTGCCACATCCGTCGTCAGGCGATAGCGCGATACGCGCAACTGCAGTGATGGAACAGATCCTGGCAGGGCGGATGTAAGGGTTAAACTGTTTGATGCGCCAGAGATAACAAAGCCGGTTTATACCGGCTTTGTTCATTTTCTGTTTTATCAGTTCTGCGGCGTATTATCCGGCAATTTGCTGATCCGGCTGCTACGGCCATCGACACTACGGCTACGTAACCAAACTTCGGCACTGGCGTTCACTTGCACACCTTCTTGATACCGTAACCAGCTTTTGCCCTGATCCAGGCTGTATTCGATAGCGATGCCCGGCAGCGATACATTGGCCTGCAGCACACCATTTTTAATAGTGGCCCCGACCACCGGCAGATAATAATGCACACCGGCTAAGCTCATTTTTGGCAGCTCTTTTTCTGCCAGCACACGGGCAAACATCTGCCAGGATTTATCACGCGCAGCAGTGTCGGCCTTATCACCTTCCCAGGCGGCATGATGCCAGGCACGTTCAGCGATCGGCACCAGACGTGGAAATAACATCTGCTCCAATTGCTCAGCGGTACGGATCGTTTCAGTCCAGACCTGGCCTTGCACGCCGAGAATATTCTCCGGTTTTTCCAGAGTTGGCAGCGCGCGGCCGACTAACTGTTCCAAATCGGTGATCACAGCGCCACTGCGGGTTTTATCGGCGTTGGCATACACGTGATCTGGCATATAGCCAAAGATCCGTTTGGGGTCGGTATAACGCGCAGCCCAGTAATAGCCACGCTCTTCCGGATGGGCTTCATTCGGGTGATCCAAATACAAGTGTGTACCGTGTGATAACACCACCTGATAACCGGCATTGGCCAGCCGGTACGCTCGGTCCGCTACACCCCATTCCCAGATATTGTCCCAGACGTTGGCATACACCTGTTTGCTGGCAAACTGATCGCGGTTAAACGGGTTGACCGGATCATACATCAGGCCGTCCTCCCAGCCGCCGAGCGCCAGCTGGCGTTTGTGTAATAGATCCGCGACTTTACTGACAAAGTACGGTTTTAAATCCGCCACACCGGCCACGCCTGGCAGCGCTTTAGCGAACAATGCCTGACATTGTGGTGAGGCAGTCCAGCTACCGGCGCCTACTTCATCACCGCCCATATGATAGGTATTCAGCTTCAGTCCGGCGGCGCGGTACATCTGCTGCAATTCATAAATCACCTTGTCGATAAAGGCATAACTGGAGTCCATACAGACGTTGACCGAGTTATCGTTGTAATTCTGTACCGTCAGGTATTTCGAAGTATCCAGCGGATCGCTCAGCAGATATTGTTCGGCTTCCGCTTTTTTACCTTGTTTCAGCAGTCGCTGGTAACGCGCCTGCATCGATTTGATCGCAGCACGGGCATGGCCCGGCATATCAATTTCCGGGATCACTTCGATATGGCGGCTACTCGCGAATTTCAGGATCTCAATAAAATCGTCGCGGCTGTAAAAACCATTGCCGGAGCCATCTTTGTGCGGGCCTGTTCCCAGCTGGGTCAGCAGGCACTGTTGCTCACTGAGATCAAAACAACGTGTTGCGCCGATGTCGGTCAGTTCCGGCAGGCCCGGGATCTCCAGACGCCAGCCTTCATCTTCAGTTAAATGCAGATGCAGTTTATTCATTTTATAACGTGCCATCTGCTCGATCAGCCGCAGTGTGACCGCTTTACCATGGAAATTCCGACCCATGTCGTAATGCATACCACGCCAGCGATAACGCGGGCTGTCGCTGACTTCCTGTTGTGCCAGGCTGACACTGTCAAATTGCGCCGGAGTCAGGCTTAACAGCGACTGCAGGCCATAAAACACACCGGCATTGTCCGCGCCGCTGATGCTGATCTGGCTGTCGGTAAGCTCTAGGCGATAACTTTCCGCCGTTTTTAAGCTGGGGTCGACGCGCAGCACAATCTGTTTTTCCGCCGTATCGGCGACGCCTGGTGTTTTATTCAGTGCCAGTCCGGCCTGACCAAAACGTTCCTGCAAATAAGCCGCTTCTGCCGTGAGCCGGCCAGGAAAACGGATGCTCCATTGCTTATCCAGCAGCAAGGTGCCGCCGGTCAGGCGTTGTTGTCTTGGCGTTGGAATGATTTGGTCCGCGACTTTCAGATCAGTTTTTAGCGGCGCATTCACTGCTATGTTGTCCTGATAACGGCTCTGACTGTCGGCCACTTTATATAAGTCAGGTTGTGGCTTCTGGTAGCGATAAAGCTGTTCTTTCGTACGAAATGGTGCGACAAACTTCGTCAAATCTTCCGTGTCGGTGTTGCGGAAGATCTCCGGTTGTAACGACCCTGCGACAATAAAGGCACGAGGCATAAAATCGCTATAACTGACCAGTGAAGGCGCACCGCTGACTTCAATGGCGATGGCAGCACCTGGCGCCAGACCTTTAAATGCTTTGGTTGGTGTCAGTCGATGTAAGTCACCCTGAATATGCTCGAGCTTCAGACCGGATTGCACTTCTGCAGTGAGCAGGCGCACAGCATGAAAATAAATCTGCCAGTTACCGGTGCCGGCGGCTAAGGCCTGGGTTGATTTGTTGTGCAGACGGTATTGGCCTTTAAAAGTGCCGGGCTTTTCCTGAAAATTACTGATCACGGCCATCTCAAACTGGGCTTGACTGGCGAATGTCTCTAAATCTGTCTGCTGGGTAAACTGGCGGGCAAACAGCGTGGGAGCAAACAGCAACGCTGCGGCGGCTGTGGCAAAAACAAGCTGAGATCTCTTCATCGTATTTCCTGTTGCAAAAAGCAGTATGGACACACTGCTTATCCGTTTTAAGCGGTTTTCCTCAGAGATTACGATATAGTGACTGAGTTAACTCGCTGATTTTTATTTTGTTTTTAATATGCGCACTGACAATACAGCTAAATTAAGTCTGATTTTTAATCAGGGGTCTTGTTATTTGTCAAAATTATTATATGCTGAACTGAAAAAATGACAACGCTGTCATAATTAAAAGTGCCGAATATTTCTACAGGGGCCTCTGCAGGCTTCCTGACCCGGCAAAGACAGTCGCATGGCGTGCAACGAGGGTGCTTGATGAGTAGCGAAGCAGGGCAGCACAGCCCATTGTATTTAGGCATTGATGGCGGCGGCAGCAAATGTCGTGTCGTGATCGTTGATGCAGCGGATCAGCTGTTAGGTGAGGGGCTGGGTGGTCCCGCCAATCCATTGCGTGGCATGAAAGTCGCGACTGATTCTATTCTCACCGCTACACAGCAGGCTTTGCAGGCTGCCGGCATGACATTTAATGACATGTCACGTCTTATCGCCGGTGCCGGCCTTGCCGGCGTTAATATGCCGCAATATTTCCAATTATTCAGTGAATGGCAACATCCGTTTGCCGAATTCCATCTGACCTCAGATTTACATACTGCCTGCATTGGTGCGCACAAAGGCGAAGATGGTGCTGTAATTATTATCGGTACAGGCTCCTGCGGCTTGGCTGATGTCAAAGGTCAGTGTCTGGATATCGGTGGTCATGGTTTCCCTTATGGCGATAATGGCAGTGGCGCTTGGTTTGGAAATCAGCTGGTACACCATGTACTGCTGCACAAAGACCAGATTGGTGCTGCAACCTTGATGACTGAGCTGCTGACATCAGCGCTTGGGGTCAGTGGAGCCTTGGAAATCGTCAGTCATTTTATGCATGCCACCCCCACCGTCTTTGCTCGCTATGCGCCTCTGGTTTTTACTGCAGCAGAGCAAGGAGATCAGGTCGCTGCTGAGATTATTCAGGCCGGTGCCCGTCATATCGAGAATATTGCTTTACGGCTGTTTAGTCTGGATCCGCCGCGCCTCGCACTGATTGGCGGCCTTGCTTATAAAGTGCAGCCATATTTATCCGCACAGGTACAAGCGTTAATTGTACCAGCGCAGGCGGCCCCTGAATTTGGCGCTGTCTGGTTCGCGCGTCAGCGCCGGGCCCGCAGTCAACACGAATTTTTATCTGTCTCCAATCAATGAAGTGAGTATTCGCATGACCAGCACCATCATGGCGCAAGAAGCCGCAGAAGCCCCAATCCGTATCCGTGAGCAGCTCCAGACCAATGCGGCAACTATTGCCGCTGTGGTTGCGCAGATCCGTCAGCGTCAGCCGAAATATGTCTACATGGTAGGCCGAGGTTCATCAGATCATGCCGGCGTGTTCGGTAAGTATCTGATTGAAAGCGTGATTGGCCTGCCAGTTGTCGCAGCAGCGCCATCAATTGCCAGTGTTTACAACAAACAGCTGCAATTGACTGATGCACTGGTGATTTGTATTTCGCAAAGCGGCCGCAGCCCGGACATTCTGGCGCAGGTCGCGATGGCAAAAAACACCGGTGCACTGGTGGTTGCTTTGGTGAATGACACCACGTCGCCGCTGGCAGAGCAGGCCGATTTTGTCGTACCGTTATTCGTCGGACCGGAAAAAGCTGTGGCAGCGACTAAGAGTTATTTGGCCACTTTAAGCGCATTATTACAGCTGGTTGCGGTCTGGTCCTGTGATGCAGAATTGCAGGCGGCAGTCGATCGCTTACCGGAATTGCTGCTCGAAGCACAGCAATTACCGGCGCAACTGACCGCTGAAGCTGTGGCTAACGTGCAGCACTGTGTGGTGCTCGGCCGTGGTCCTGGTTATGCTATTTCTCGTGAAATTGCGCTGAAGTTAAAAGAAGTCTGCGGCATTCATGCCGAAGCTTTCTCCAGCGCAGAGTTTCTGCACGGCCCGGTCACGCTGGTGAAAGATCAGTTCGCGATTATTGACGTGTCGATCCAGGACGAAGCCTATCAGGCGCACAAAGCGCAGATCGCTGAAGTGCAAAGCCGTGGCGCCAGCCTGGTCCACCTGCATCATGCTCAGCTTGCCAGTCACCCACGTGTGCTGCCGTTGTTGTTGTTACAACGGTTTTATCTTGATGTGGAAGCGGTCGCGCGCAGTCGTGGTGTCAACCCGGATGCACCGCCAGGCTTAAATAAAGTGACGAAAACAGTTTAACGAAATCAAACGAAACCATTTAGTGCGTACGAATGGTTTCGTTTTTCTTGTGCCTGACGTAGTATGGCTCTTGGTCGTCTGGAAAAGTCAGGATTAAAGGAGCGGAATTGATGCAACAACCCACGCAACAGCAGTGGTCAGTGGCGCGATTATTTGATGGCGAACAGTGGCACACCAACGTCAGAGTGACGGCCGAGGCTGGCTTGATCACAGGAATCGCGGCCTGTTCTGCGGCTGAATGTACTGACATGACGCTGGCCCCCGGTTTTATTGATGTACAAGTTAATGGTGGCGGTGGGGCTTTATTTAACACTGCGCCGACCATCGACAGCCTGCGGACCATGCTCAAAGCCCACGCCGGTTTTGGCACGACCGCGATGTTACCGACCGTCATCACTGACTCTGTTGCGACGATGCAACAATGCGCCGATGCCATTGCAGCGGCGGTTGCCGCCTGTGAGCCCGGTATTTTCGGCGTGCATTTTGAAGGCCCGCATTTATCAGTTCCAAAACGTGGTGTGCATCCAACAGAGCATATCCGCGGTTTATCTGCCGACGAACTTGCCTTATATGGCCGCACCGATTTAGGCATCAAGCTGGTGACCGTCGCGCCGGAAAATGTTACGCCGGAACAAATCCGTCAGTTAGTTGAATTGAACGTGATTGTTTGTCTCGGCCATTCCAACGCCGACGGCGCGACCGTTGAAGCCGCGCTGGCCGCCGGTGCAACCGGTTTTACCCATTTATATAACGCGATGTCGCCGTTGACCTCACGTGAACCCGGCATGGTGGGGGTCGCGCTGGCAGACCGCAACAGCTGGTGCGGTATCATTTTTGATGGACATCATGTCCATCCGGTTGCAGCAAAATTGGCGCTGGCCGCTAAACCCCGCGGCAAAATGCTGATAGTGACAGACGCCATGTCGCCGGTCGGCACCAATGACACTGAATTCCCGTTTTTTGCCGGCAAAGTCACCCGCGTTGGCAATAAACTGACCAATGATGCCGGCTCACTGGCCGGTTCAGTATTGGATATGGCCGCTGCAGTACAGTATGCCGTGACCGAACTCGGTACTGAGCAAGGCGAAGCGCTGCGGATGGCCTCCCTATATCCGGCCGAGTTCTTAGGTATCGCTGACCGTGCAGGCCGGATCGCGGCCGGTTACCGCGCCGATTTGGTTCTGCTTGATCAAAAAGGTGTGGTACAACAGTGCTTTATTGCCGGTCAGTCGTTGAAATAGTTTGAAGTGACAACAAGCAGCAAGATCACAGGGCAACAAGGCTGGCGTCTATGTCAGCTCAAATAATAACAACCGATTAGAGGTGAATATGGATACGGTATTGGAACGACCGCAGCAAAAAAATACAGTGCTGCCGATGGTGATCATCGGGACTTTGTTTTTTGTGTTTGGTTTTGTTACCTGGCTGAACGGATCTTTGATCCCGTTTTTGAAGTTGGTTTGTCATCTGACCGAATCGCAAGCGATGTGGGTGACATTTGCGTTTTACATCGCTTATGTGGTGATGGCTTTACCGATGTCGTGGGTACTGAATAAAGTTGGTTATAAAAACGGTATGGTGGCTGGTCTTGGTATTATGGCGGCCGGTGCGCTGTTATTTATTCCGGCGGCACAAACCACGTTGTACAGCTTGTTTCTGGTTGCCTTATTTACACTTGGCACCGGTTTAACCATTCTGCAAACCGCTTCGAATCCTTATATCGTCTGTATTGGTCCACGCGAAACAGCTGCGATGCGGATCAGCGTCATGGGGCTGGTGAATAAAGGCGCGGGCGTGTTAGTTCCGCTGATTTTCACCGCCTGGATCCTGACCGGTATGGACCAGTTCACACCAGAAGTACTGGCTGCGCTTAGCGAAGAAGAAAAAGCCAGCCGTATCGCGGAGTTATCTAATCGTCTGGTTACGCCTTACATCTATATGACTGTTGCATTGCTGGCGTTAATGGCTTTTGTGAAGTTCTCGCCATTACCTGAACCTGAGCTGGAACAGCCGGTTGAGCAAGGTGTTGCGCCGGAACATCGCACCTCAGTTCTGCAATTTCCGCAGCTGATGCTGGGTGTGGCAGCGTTGTTTTTCTACGTTGGTGTCGAAGTCATCGCTGGCGATACTATTGGTTTATACGGTCAGCACCTCAACGTGTCGCATTGGGGCGCACTGACATCTTATACGATGGTATTCATGGTGTTAGGTTATCTGGTTGGTGTCAGCTGTATTCCAAAATACCTGTCACAACCGCGCGCGCTACAGGGCTCGGCGGTGTTTGGCATCCTTTTTACCCTGGGCGTGATGTTTGGTTCGGCTGAAAGCCATCAGCTGTCGGCATTGATGTTTGGCTGGGCCGGTATTCCAACGGTACCGGACACTGTGTTGTTCCTTGCGATGCTGGGTTTTGCCAACGCGCTGGTGTGGCCGGCAGTTTGGCCACTGGCACTGGAAGGGCTGGGTAAATTCACCGCAACAGCTTCAGCGTTATTGATCATGGGCATCGCCGGTGGCGCGATACTGCCAAAAGTTTATGGTTATCTGTCCACCGCGTCCGGCGATGCCCAGGGCGCTTACTGGATGATGATCCCCTGTTACGCTTTTATCCTGTACTACGCCTTTAGCGGCTATAAAAAACGTCAGTGGTAATAGACGTTTAGTGATTGGAACAACAGGGCTGGCTTTGTCAGCCCTGTTGTATTTCGGAGAACAATAACAATGCAAAATACCGGACGGTTTTACGCGCTGGATGTGCTGCGCGGACTCGCAATTGCGCTGATGATCCTGGTCAATACGCCAGGCAGCTGGTCACATGTGTATAGCCCACTGCTGCATGCCAGCTGGGATGGATTTACTTTTGCCGATATCGTCTTCCCAGGCTTTTTGTTTGTCGTCGGCGCAGCGATGGCATTTTCGTTAAAAGATGCGCAGTTGAATGGCGCCATGCTACTGAAAATTCTCAAGCGTGGCCTGTTGATGTTTGGCTGTGGCTTGTTACTGAATTTCTTAACGCATCCGGACCTGTCGACTTTACGCATTCCAGGCGTGTTGCAGCGTATTGCCATTTGTTATGTCATTGCCGCAGTGCTGATCCTGAGCCTGCCCAAACGCGGGCTTTGGGCTGCGATAGCGGCGCTGCTTGGCGGCTATTTTGCGCTGTTGCAGTTGTCTACATCCCCATTTTCGTTAGAGCACAATATCGTCCGTGTTGTGGATTTAGCTATTTTCGGCGCTGAGCATGTCTACAAAGGCTTCGGCATGCCCTTTGACCCGGAAGGTTTGTTAAGTAGCTTGCCGGCCACCGTCAACGTATTGCTAGGCTATCTGGTCGCGACCGGCCTTAAAGGCAAAGCACCGCAGCAAGCGGTGCGTGATCTTGCCGCTTTTGGCGCTGTGTTGGTCATTCTTGCATTGGCTGGTCATTGGTTTTGGCCGGTGAACAAAGCGTTGTGGTCTGGTACTTATGTGGCGCTGAGTTGTGGTTTGTTATTGTGGCTGCTGGCGGTCTTGGTCTATCTGGTGGATATCTGCAAAGCGACTCGGCTGACTGAACCGTTGCGGATTTACGGCACCAACCCGTTGTTTATCTACATGTTGAGCTGGATGTTCGCCGTGGCTACCGGGCGTTGGCTGAGCTGGTCGGTAGGTGAGGGCACGCAGTCAGTCGCCGGGCTATTGTATGACGCATTATCATTGGCAATGCCACTGCAGCTGGCATCTTTGGTGTTCGCGCTGTTACATGTCGTGCTGTTCTGGTCCTTATCAGTCTGGCTGTACCGCCGGCAGATTTTTATCAAACTCTGAACCAGTGAAATCGGCCGGTACAAACCAATAGTGCCGGTCTGTAAAGTTTGTATCCGGGCTCAGGCCCGGATCCCACAACTCCAGCTCAATCTGCTGTATCATGCTGCCGGCACGGATGCCCCTGAACGATCGCCCGCTATTCACTCAGAACCACGCTCGGTGATCTCACGCGGTGCGGTGAGAAATCGCTTAGAACCGGTATTCCCAGCTGCCAGCTGCACTGACCTGGCGATCCAGCTCAGGCCTTAATGGCGACTGCTGCAGGTAGCGTAGCTGCAGACTGAGCAAGCCATCAAATAAACCTCGGCGGTGCTCCAGCTTCAGCTGCCAGCTGGTATCCGAGACTGCGACCTGATGATAGCGTGCCAGCGTCAATTGCGCTGACCAGCTGATGCCCGCGGTGGTCTGATAATGATAGGCGCTACTAAGCACCTCAGCATCAGCGCCATATCCACTGCCGATAATGCGCCCATAACGACGATAGCCATCCGGATAAAGTCCGCCCTGATACGCGCATTCTCCGGCGTCTAACTGGTCGGCACATTTGAGGTATGTATCTGAATACTCGAGGTTAACAGTATGAATGCCTGATGCTTCGCCAAAATAGCTACGCACACCCCAGAGTTGTAATAGCTCATCTGGAGCGCCGCTCTGATTGTCATCATCTGCCAGTTCGGTATAGAGCGTCAGCGGAAAACCTGCCAATTGCAGGTGCCAGGCTGCATCGACCGCAGCACGCTGGTCGGCTGGAATTTCATCACGTTTGTCATAGCTGACCAAATCCCACAGGGTACTGAACCCGTTACTGCGGCCTTGGCCGCCCCATTGGATCACACGGCTGGCGCCCAGTTCGATAGCCGGTACTGGCCTGAGCGTCAGTCGCCCCCCCCAATAACGGGTTTGTGGCACCACACTGTCATGCTGGCCATAGCCAAGGAAAGTGGTGGCCGACCAAGGACCCAGCCAGCGCAACCAGCTGCGTTCATCCGCTTGCCAGCCATGCCGGGTTAGCCGGACGCTGGGCATCGGCCGCGCATTATTACTGAGCAATAAGCTGCTTTGTTGTCCCGGCCCCCACCAGACAGCTGCCTGGTCGACCTGTAATACCCAGTTACCGCGAATTAACGCCAGATAACTGCCGTCCAACGTACTGGCTTGTTCGGTGTTGTTGTCATCCAGCTGGCGTTGGTTCACTTGCAGCCGCCCGGCCACCGCATCGGATTGCACTTCGTGGAATAGACTGGCCGCGGCGTCTTCATAATAGGTTTCACCAAAATACTGGTGATTGGCCGTTGCGCTGTTGGCTTTAAGTTTCAGACCAGTCTGCTGACTTTGCCGGTTGACCGTTAACGCACTGCGTAAATGCGCCACTGCGAATTGCAGCGCCGGGCTTAAAGCAGCGCTGTCGATCCGATTTAAATCGATGGCAATATTCTTCCACATGATGGGATAAGTGTTCACCGGGCCGCTCAACAAGCCAGCTTGGGCCAGGCTTTGTAACGACTGACGCAGATAGTTGTCCTGCGTATCGAGCCAGGGGGTGGCAACAGCTGGTGCGACAGCAAGCGCCAAAGAGAATGACAGCGAGTACAGCTTCAGTTTCATCGGCCTAATTTCCGGTTAAGAGCATCCAGCACCTGAGTTGCGACAAATGGCGACACGTCGCCGCCATGCCGCGCCACTTCTTTCACCAGCGTGGATGAGATAAACATGTTTTTTTCTGATGGCGTCATAAACAAGCTGTCGAGATCCGGGTTCAGTTGACGATTCATGCTGGCAAGCTGGAATTCATATTCAAAGTCAGCGACGGCGCGCACCCCGCGGATCAACACTTGTGCCTGATGGATACGGCCAAATTCAGCCAACAGGCCGGTAAAACCAACCACCTGCACGTTTGGCAGTTCGGCAAATACCTGCTGTGCCAGTGCGACCCGTTCCTCGAGACTAAACATCGGCTGTTTACTCGGATTTGCAGCGACTGCCACAATTACTTCGTCAAACAAACGTGCTGCGCGGATCACTAAATCAGTATGGCCATTGGTCAGCGGGTCAAAAGTACCGGGATAAATCGCTTTGGTTTTCATGCAGGAACCTGTGGTTGCCTCTGCTTTGGCGCAAAAGCATGCGCTGCAGTCAGGACTGGTAATTTTTTTCGATTTGACGTTACTATACCAAAATAATTCCTTTCACTATAAGCCCGTGCCGGTCATGGACAAGAAGTTGCGCACTAAAGATAAAATATTACAAGCCAGCATCGAGTTGTTTAACCAGCAAGGCGAGCGACAAATCACCACTAACCATATTGCGGCCCATCTTGGCATCAGTCCGGGTAATCTGTATTACCACTTCCGGAATAAAGAAGACATTGTCCGGCAAATCTTTAAAGAATACGCCAAGTTGCTGGACAACCGCCTACAGCCGCCAAGCCGGCATTCAGAGGCGCTGGATGCATTGGCGCAATATCTGGATATAGTGTTTGAGCTGATGTGGCGTTTTCACTTTTTTTACGCCAACTTGCCGGACATTCTCAGCCGTGACCCCTTGTTGCAGCAAGATTATCTGCAAGTGCAAAAAGGTGTTCAACTTAAAGTAGTCTCAGTGCTAAAGGCGTTAAAAGCTGCGGATGTCATTGAAATTGATGATGCTGATATCGCCAACTTTGCCCACACCATTAAACTGGTCGTGACGTTCTGGATTAGTTACCTGAAAACTCAGGCTCCTCAGGCGGCGATCGACCAGACGCAGGCTTACCAGGGTGTTTTAAAGGTGTTGCTGTTATTTAAACCTTATTCGTCAGCTCATGCTTTGCCACGCATTGAGAATCTGCAACGGCATTATCAGCAGCTGGCTGGTCAGCCATTGCTGAATTAATCGCCGAGTATTCGCTGGTTGATGCGAAAGCGGTAAAGAATTGATGCACCTAATGATGTGTTTTGTTGCATTTCGTTACAACTTGCCTGTTGGTATCGTTGTCGACTGACGTGCGTCGCGTTACCATGCAAACAGAGTTCCGGCGCATCTGCAGCAGGCTGTAGCCCGATCGAGATCAAGATCAACACGCCCAAAACTCAGGGTCTTATAAAAAACAACCAGGAATTATCCCGATGAAAAATATCTCTGTACTGGCGCTGAGTGTCGCACTGGCGCTTGGTTTGACCGGCTGTGAAAAAGCCGCACAGGCGCCGGCTGAAACGCCGGTTGTTGCAGCAGCTCCGGCCAAAACTCTGGTGTCAGGTGTTGAGCAGGAAAACTTTGACCCCGCCGTCAAACATACTGAAAACTTCTTCTACAGCGTAAACGGTACTTGGTTACAAAAAACCGAGATCCCGGCTGACAAGTCAAACTATGGTTCTTTCACCAAACTGTATGACGACTCACAAGTGGCGATGCGCACGATCATCGAATCTGCCGCCGCGAAAAAAGACAAAGTTGCAGGTACTGACGAACAGAAGCTTGGTGATTTCTACACCAGTTATATGGACGAAGCCGGCATCGAAGCCAAAGGCGTGACACCAATCAAAGCCGATTTAGACAAAATCGCTGCGATCAAAGACCACACTGAACTGGCTCGCGTGATGGCTGAATTCCAGCTGGCCGGCACTAGCCTGCCATTTGGCTGGTACGTCAATAACGATGCCAAAGCGTCGACGCAAAACGCCTTATATCTGGGCCAGAGCGGCCTGGGGTTACCGGACAAAGACTACTACTTCAACAAAGACGCCAAGTTCGACACTATCCGCACTGAATATCAGAAATATCTGGTCGACATGCTGACTTTAGCCGGCGTGGCCGAACCTGCGAAAGCTGCAGAGCGTATTTATGCGCTGGAGCTGAAGATTGCAGAGAAACACTGGAGCCGTGTAGAAAACCGCGATGCGGACAAAACCTACAACAAATTCAGCAAAGCCGATTTAACCGCCAAACTGGGTGCTTTCCCGTGGGAAGAGTATGCCAAAGTCGTCAAGCTGGATGGTGTGTCAGACATCATTGTTGAGCAGCCAAGCTACTTCGAAGCATTTGCCGGCATCTATAAAGACACGGATCTGCAAACCTGGAAAGACTACCTGAGCATCCGCTTTGTGTCTGAATATTCAGGCAAACTGAGCAAAGCTTTTGTTGACCGTCAGTTCGCCTTCTACGGCACTGTGTTGTCAGGCACCAAAGAGCAGCAACCACGCTGGAAAAAAGCTGTGAATGCTTCTGATGAAGTGCTCGGTGAAATCGTTGGCAAACTGTACGTTGAGCAACATTTCAAACCAGAAGCGAAAGAACGCATGACGGTGCTGGTCGACAACCTGATCAAAGCTTATCACCAGAGCATCGACACGCTGGAATGGATGACGCCGGAAACGAAAAAAGCCGCGCATGAAAAGCTGAACAAGTTCACGCCAAAAATCGGTTACCCGGATAAATGGAAAGACTACAGCAACCTGAGCATCAAAGGTGATGATCTGGTTGGTAACTACAAAGCAGCAGCACAGTTTGCCTACGGCCAGATGACGGCCAAACTGGGTAAACCGGTTGATCGCTCAGAGTGGTTTATGACCCCACAAACGGTCAATGCTTATTACAACCCGGTCAACAATGAAATCGTGTTCCCGGCAGCTATCCTGCAACCTCCGTTCTTTAACCTGGATGCGGATGACGCGGTGAACTACGGCGGCATCGGTGCGGTGATCGGTCACGAACTGGGTCATGGTTTTGACGACCAGGGCGCCAAGTTTGACGGTGACGGCAACCTGCGCAACTGGTGGACTGACGCCGACAAAGCCGAGTTCGAAAAACGCGGTAAGCAGTTAGTCGCGCAGTACAATCAATACTCACCACTGGAAGGTATGCACGTTAACGGCGAGCTGACTCTGGGTGAGAACATTGGTGACCTCGGTGGCCTGACCGTGGCTTTGAAAGCTTATAAACTGTCGTTGGCAGGCAAAGAAGCGCCAGTGATGGATGGCTTCACTGGTGAACAACGCTTCTTCCTGAGCTGGTCACAAGTCTGGCGCCGTAAAGGCCGGGAAGAGTACTTGCGTAACATGCTGACCACAGATCCGCATTCACCAAGCGAGTACCGTGTGATTGGTATCGTGTCGAACATTCCAGAGTTCTATGACGCGTTTAACGTCAAACCAGGTGACAAGATGTACATTGCACCGGAAAACCGCGTCAAAATCTGGTAATTCGTCTGCCAGCTTGTAAATAAATCAGAGGCCGCGCTAAGCGGCCTTTGTGTTATTTGAAGTCGCAGTTTCCATTCAGCTATCGGCGCTTCGCTGATTTCCCGCCCAACAATTTTCCGTATCATTGTTTTAAACGCCAGCCATTCACCAAACTTATAGCCACTATAAGCAGTGCGGCATATACTTCGGTGTCATTTACGGCTGATTTTTCTTATAATCCAGTCGTTTGATTTGCTGCAAACCCGCTTGAGCACAGGCTTGGGTGGACCAACCAGAGGACATTACCGTGCTGCAACAATACCGTGAACACGTCGCCGAACGTGCTGCCCAAGGCATTCCTCCGAAGCCGCTGACTGCGCAACAAGTGGCTGATTTAGTCGAATTATTAAAGAATCCTCCTGCCGGCGAAGAAGCATTCCTCGTCGACTTGCTCGAAAATCGTATTCCACCAGGCGTTGATGAAGCCGCTTATGTAAAAGCCGGCTTTTTAACTGCGGTTGCCAAAGGCGAAGTACCAAGCCCGTTAGTGACTGCTGAACGCGCCACAGAACTTTTAGGCACTATGTTCGGCGGTTACAACATCCAGCCAATGATCGATTTGTTGGACAGCGACAAGTTAGGTGCTATCGCCGCAAAGGGCCTGTCACACACGCTGCTGATGTTTGATTCTTTCCATGATGTGAAAGAAAAAGCCGACAAAGGCAATCAGCACGCGAAAAACGTACTGCAAAGCTGGGCTGATGCCGAGTGGTTCTTAAGCAAGCCGGCTATTCCTGAAAAAATCACTGTGACGGTGTTTAAAGTCACTGGTGAAACCAATACTGACGACCTGTCACCGGCACCAGATGCCTGGTCACGCCCGGATATCCCGCTGCACGCTTTAGCCATGCTGAAAAACGAGCGCGATGGTATTGTGCCGGATGCCGCAGGTTCAAAAGGCCCGGTCAAACAAATCGAAGCGCTGCTGGCAAAGGGTTTCCCTTTAGCATACGTGGGTGACGTGGTCGGTACGGGTTCAAGCCGTAAATCTGCCACTAACTCAGTGTTGTGGTTCATGGGCGATGATATGCCATTCGTGCCAAACAAGCGCACTGGCGGTGTTTGTTTAGGTGGCAAAATCGCACCAATCTTCTTCAACACGATGGAAGATTCTGGTTCATTACCAATCGAGCTGGATGTAAACAGCATGGCGATGGGCGATGTGATCGACATTTTCCCACATCAGGGCGTGGTGAAACGTCACGGCACTGAAGAAGTGATCTCGACGTTTGAACTGCGTTCTAACGTGCTGTTAGACGAAGTGCGCGCCGGTGGCCGTATTCCGCTGATTATCGGTCGTGGTCTGACTGACAAAGCCCGTGAAGCGCTGGGCCTGGCTCATTCAACCGTATTTGAGCGTCCTGCAGTGACTGAAGTCACCAACAAAGGCTTCACGCTGGCACAAAAACTGGTTGGCAAAGCCTGTGGTGTCAAAGGTATTCGCCCTGGCCAATACTGTGAACCAAAAATGACGACAGTCGGCTCACAGGACACTACCGGTCCGATGACGCGTGACGAGTTAAAAGATCTGGCTTGTTTAGGCTTCTCTGCTGACTTAGTGATGCAGTCATTCTGTCACACGGCGGCTTATCCGAAGCCGGTTGACGTCAATACCCACCACACGCTGCCAGATTTCATCATGAATCGCGGCGGTATTTCACTGCGTCCGGGCGACGGCGTGATCCACAGCTGGTTAAACCGCATGTTGCTGCCAGATACAGTTGGTACTGGTGGTGATTCGCACACCCGTTTCCCACTGGGTATTTCATTCCCGGCCGGTTCAGGTTTGGTTGCTTTCGCAGCCGCCACAGGCGTGATGCCGCTGGATATGCCTGAGTCAGTACTGGTGCGGTTTAAAGGCGAAATGCAGCCAGGCATCACCTTACGTGACCTGGTCCACGCCATCCCTTACTACGCCATTCAGCAAGGTCTGCTGACCGTTGAGAAGAAAGGTAAGGTCAATATCTTCTCTGGTCGCGTACTGGAAATCGAAGGTCTGGAGCATTTAACTGCTGAGCAGGCATTCGAGCTGTCAGACGCCTCTGCGGAGCGTTCAGCAGCAGGTTGTACTATCACGCTGTCTGAAGATTCAGTGAGTGAGTACCTGCAATCGAACATCGTGATGTTGAAGTGGATGATCAGTGAAGGTTACGGCGATCTCCGTACCATTGAGCGCCGCATCAACGCGATGGAAGCTTGGCTGGCTAATCCAAAACTGGAGCGGGCAGACGCTGATGCTGAATACGCAGCAGTGATCGACATTGATCTGGCCGATATCAAAGAGCCAATCCTGTGTGCACCAAATGATCCGGACGATGCCCGTCTGTTGTCATCAGTTGCCGGTGAGAAGATTGATGAAGTCTTTATCGGTTCATGTATGACTAACATCGGTCACTTCCGTGCAGCTGGTAAATTGCTGGATAAGTTCAAAGGTCAAATCCCGACCCGTCTGTGGATCGCTCCACCGACCAAAATGGATAAAGACCAGTTAACTGAAGAAGGTTACTACGGCATCTACGGCCGTGTCGGTGCGCGGATCGAGATCCCGGGTTGTTCACTCTGTATGGGTAACCAGGCTCGTGTTGGCGACAACACCACAGTGGTGTCAACTTCAACCCGTAACTTCCCGAACCGTTTAGGTCAGGGCGCTAACGTGTATCTGGCCTCGGCTGAACTGGCTGGCGTAGCATCGATCATCGGTCGCTTGCCAACAGTTGCGGAATATCTGGAGTATGCGAAACAGATCGAAACGACGGCTGCGGATACGTACCGCTACCTGAACTTCCATCAGATGAGCCAATACACCAGCAAAGCATCGAACGTAATTATTCAGCAAGCTGTTTAATTTATTCGTTCGCTAGCAAAGCCCGCAGCTGCGGGCTTTTGTCTTTTCAGGGACCGTCTGTCAGCCTAAGACCTGTTTTGGAGTCGGTATGGAACATGATTTTATTTATCTGCCGGATAGTCGACGTTATCTGCTGAAACTGGCGCCGGAACAACATGCCTTGCAGTGTTTTTTGCTGGAAGAGTTTACCTTGCGGGCCGCTAGCTACCAGCCGTTGCTGGATGCGTTGCAACAGCTCGGTCTTTATAGCGAATATCAGTTTGATGGCCGTGAGTATTCCTTGCAGGTGGAACGGATGGAAGTCAGGGTATTTCATCAAAGCTGTGATCAACAACACGCAGATGACCAGTTTCTCGAAGCTGAACTCAGCACAGATGACGCTAACCTGCAATCCGAGTGTGGCCTTGAAGATTTAATTCAGCTACTGCAAGCCTGGCAACAATTTCTGCCTGCCTGAAAATCCTGCACCTGCATCGGGAAGATACGCACCAACATGGTGCGTTTTTTTTGCACGAAAACCCAGCGATTGTCCTAACTCATTGTATCTAAATAAATAAAAAACTTGGCACACGACTTTCTTATACAAATAGCAACAGCAACAAGTTGCCCGGGCCGATTTGCGCCGGTCCGGGAATCAATGAGGATAAAAACTATGAAACTCGTAACAGCCATCATCAAGCCATTCAAGCTTGACGATGTCCGTGAAGCGATTGCGGACATTGGGATAGAAGGCCTGACCGTGACGGAAGTCAAAGGGTTCGGGCGGCAAAAAGGCCACACAGAATTGTATCGTGGCGCGGAATATCAGGTGGACTTCCTGCCGAAGGTCAAACTGGAAATTGCAACTTTGGATGAGAATGTGGACCGCTTGTTACAGGCGATCCAACAGGCTGCCCACACCGGCCGGATCGGTGACGGTAAAATTTTCGTTTATGACCTTGAGCAAGTGGTACGGATCCGTACCGGCGAAACTGACGCAGAAGCGATCTAGTAGGAGTCCATCATGCAAGAACAGATTTATCATTTACAGTTTGCCATGGACACCTTCTATTTTCTGGTGTGTGGCGCCCTAGTTATGTGGATGGCGGCTGGTTTCGCCATGTTAGAGTCCGGCCTGGTCCGGGCGAAAAACACCACAGAAATTCTGACCAAAAACTTTGTGTTATATGCCATTGCTTGTTTGATGTACCTGATTTGCGGTTACCAGTTCATGTACGGTGGCGGTTTCTTCCTGTCTGGTATCGAAGCATTGAATGTCGATGAAACTTTAGCCAGTATTGCCAGCCGCGAAAATGGCTTCACTGGTAAAGCAGCGTATTCAAAAGCAGCCGATTTCTTCTTCCAGGTTGTGTTTGTGGCGACAGCGATGTCGATTGTCTCAGGCGCAGTGGCTGAGCGGATGAAACTGTGGGCATTCTTTGCTTTTGCGGTCGTCATGTGCGGTTTCTTGTACCCGATGGAAGGTTCATGGACTTGGGGCGGTCAGCCAGTATTCGGCCTGTATAGTTTGGCTGATTTTGGTTTCTCTGACTTCGCTGGTTCAGGGATTGTCCACCTGGCAGGCGGTGCCGCAGCGTTAGCCGGTGTGTTATTGCTGGGTGCACGTAAAGGTAAATACACTAAAGATGGCAAAGCACACGCGTTCCCTGGTTCAAATATGCCATTGGCAACGCTCGGTACCTTAATCCTGTGGATGGGCTGGTTCGGCTTCAACGGCGGCTCTATGTTGAAGCTTGCGGATATTGGCAATGCACATGGCGTCGCAATGGTGTTCGTCAACACCAATGCTGCTGCTGTTGGTGGTGCTCTGGCTGCTCTGGCTGTATCCATGGTGCTGTTCCGCAAAGCAGACTTAACGATGGTGCTTAACGGTGCTCTGGCAGGCCTGGTCGCTATCACGGCAGAACCTTCAACACCCACGCCATTGCAAGCGACGATTTTTGGTGCGGTAGCGGGTGTGCTGGTGGTCGCTGCGATTATCGGTTTTGACAAAATCAAAATTGATGACCCGGTTGGCGCGATTTCAGTGCACGGCGTAGTGGGTTTCTTTGGCCTGATGATTGTGCCACTGACCAAAGACAGCGCGTCGTTCCTTGGCCAATTCGTTGGTGCGGCCACTATCTTCGTCTGGATTTTCGTTTGCAGTCTGATTGTCTGGGGTGTACTGAAAGCCACTATGGGCATCCGCGTCAGCGAACAGGAAGAATATGAAGGTGTAGACCGTTCTGAGTGTGGTATTGAAGCATACCCTGAGTTTGTGTCGACCTTAAAGTAAGCAGCCTGAGGAGAGCCGGTGGGGCTTCTCAGGAGCGAGTGTCCCGCCCGGCAGTGCCTGTTGAGACTGCCGAGGCGGGATACTGAACCCTTACCACCAAATCGTCTATCCTTGTCCTTTGTCTTCTAAGACGACCCCACCGGTACTTGCCTGTGGGGTTTTTTATTTATGTGCGGACAAAAACCAATCTATCAGCAAGGCTTTCGTCTGAAAAGTAGGCAAAGCAACGATTTAGAATATTTCATCTGTCAGTGCTCACCTATCGAGGTCGAATCGTCATGATCTGCTGGTGCTGTCTTATACGAGTCCCCGTCACTTCGTCAGTCTGAGAAAACTGACGCAAGGCCGGGAAAGAGAATACACAGATAAAAACTGATTGGCTCATACCCTGCCCACTGAACATTTTTCTGGCTGAGTAGACTTTTATTGCAGAATCAGGGGCGTCAAAAACAGGAAAGCCGCATCCTTTTGGGATGCGGCCACCGTAATACTTTAACAAATTCCATTTCTAACCCAGAGGGCTGTCTTCCCTGGCTCCCGAAGGAGATTCACGCGCTGTGAAGGTTTTAACATCCGTGCTCATAAAACGCTGCCAGTGCAGTATCCTACTTCAAGCCAATCCTGGCTTTCCATTCCTTACAGGTATCATCCTGATACCTCTGCTACATCCTATAGCGTCCTATTCCCTTGAGTATCATCCTGATACCTCTGCTACATCCTGTAGCGTCCTGTTCCATTGGGTACCATCCTGATACCACTGCTACATCCTGTAGCGTCCTGTTCCATTGGGTACCATCCTGATACCACTGCTACATCCTGTAGCGTCCTGTTCCCTTGGGTACCATCCTGATACCACTGCTACATCCTGTAGCGTCCTTGTTTGTGTTATTCAATCCCTGAACAACACCTGCTCTTCCAGAGCGACTACTCCATTGGCTGGCTTCCTGCCAACACTACCGTTCCCGGTATCCATATCCATAGAGACTTCACCCTGAAATCTCAGCTCTTCCTGAGCCTGTCCATGACAATCTGACTTATCAACCATCCTTGATTGAGCTTTCACAACAACTGCTGTGATGTCGTCCTGACCAGTGAGATAATTATGCCCCGAATTTATGAGAGTTTTGTTGCTGTGAGCCAAGTTAGGCTCAATCAGAATCGAACAATAATCACACGCGATAAATAAAGTTAAATAAATACAATTGCTTATGTGGTTTTTTGGCTCAAGTTCACTGACCAAAAGGCGCTTTAGCCTACTCAAATGTGAGACATATCTCACAAAGCTCACGCAGATTTGGCGCCACTAACTTTTTTAGTTAGCATGGCGACATCTACTACCTGCAATGCTGGGACTATGGCAAGAGAACAATTGGGTGTCTGTGCAGAACCAAACCTACACGGGTTGTTGTTGTTGATGAATGCTTTAGATGGGCACGAGCACCATATCCGGCGAGTGCTTGGTCTTATCCCTGGTGTGATTCAAAAGCTCACAGATCAATTTTCCGAAGCGAATCTGAATGCCGTCATTGCGATTGGTCCGGGTTATTGGGATGCGCTTTATCCGGCGCAGCGGCCTTTGGATTTTCAGCCATTTTCACCTCTACTCGTAGACGATCTGGCGATGCCTGCTGTGCCTTATGATGTGTTGTTGAAGATCCGAGCAGATCGATATGATGTATTGCATCTTGCTATTCAGCAATGTTATCAGCAGCTTATGCCACATCTTGAGTTGGTCGAACAAACCCATTGTTTTCGTTTTATGGATGGTCGTGATTTGACCGGTTTCATAGATCAGCCACATTCGCCACGTGGCCGCAAAAAACGCGAGTTAGCACTGATATCCGAGACATCACAACCAGCGTTGGCGCAAGGCAGCTATGTGTATTACCAGCGCTATAGGCTTGATTTAAACCGTTGGCAACAACTGACTCAACAACAACAAGAAGTTATCATTGGCCAGCGAAAACTGGATGGTCGGCAGTTGCCGATGGCGCAGCTAAATGAACAAAGCCACGCGGTTAAGGCTGGTGTGACAGATGATTTTGGCGAGTTTTACCCGCTGGTGTTTCAAAACATGCCGTTTGGTCAACTGAAGGTCCAAGGGTTGGTTATTCTGGCTTGTTCCGCTGAGCCAACTGCCTATCTGGCATGGCTAAACCGGCGTTTAGGCGACTCAGGAGGGCAAAACTACGACTTGTTACTGGATTATGTTCAAGCAGATAGCGGTGCGGCTTTTTTCGCACCATCTATCTCGTTTCTTGAAGATCAGGCAGATTTGTGAGGCTGCTTTTAACGAAGTATCCGAAAAAGTCAGACCTTTTCAAATAATTCCGTCACTTTTTTCAGTGTGAAATTTATATTTTTAACGCTGGTCGGCGCGATAAATATAGTGTCGTCACCGGCTATAGTCCCCAATACGCCTTCAGCTTTACCTACCGAATCCAGCAGTCGGGCAATTAACTGTGCTGCGCCTGGACTAGTGCGGATAATAATCATCACATCATTGTGCTCGATATCGAGGACAAGCTGACGCAGCGGGCTTTTGGTCGTTGGTACCCCTAATTCGGGTGGGAGGCAGTACACCATTTCCTGGCGCGCGTTTCGGGTACGGACTGCGCCGAATTTACTCAGCATCCGGGAGACTTTGGACTGACTGACGTTATCAAATCCTTCTGCTTTCAGTGCATCCACAATGTCGCTCTGAGAACCGAATCTTTCTTCTTTCAGCAGCGCTTTAAAGGCTTGGATCAGCGCTTCCTGTTTGGTTTGTTTGGTCATAGTTACCAGTTAATTTACTTAATTAAGTCTTACTCAAGCATCATGCATCAAAGCATACCATAGCAAAAACCACTGTTGGATCCAGTGAATTCTTTGTTCAGTGCAAGAATGTGATGAACTATGGGTTTTACTGAATATTGTCCTATATTGGTCTGGTTAAATAATGTGCTGCTACTTTGGTATAAGTCATTTGTAATTTGCGCCGTATTTCAGTATTGTTGGCGCGTTTTTTTCGGTGAACCGACAATTGGAGATAAGCATGAAAGTTACCGTTTTAGGTGCTGCTGGTGGTATAGGTCAGGCCCTATCTTTATTACTGAAGTTAAATCTGCCTGCTGGTACTGATTTAGCGTTATATGACCTGGCTCCGGTGACGCCGGGTGTTGCTGTAGACTTGAGTCATATCCCAACCGCGGTAAAAGTGACGGGCTATGGGAAAGACGATTTGCATACCGCTTTAGCGGGTGCAGATGTTGTCATGATCCCGGCCGGTATGCCACGCAAACCAGGCATGGACCGTTCTGATTTGTTTAACATCAACGCCGGTGTAGTTAAAACTCTGGCCGAAGCCATTGTTGTTCAATGTCCAAAAGCGCTGGTTGGTGTGATCACTAACCCAGTGAATACTACTGTTGCTATCGCAGCTGAAGTATTCAAAAAAGCCGGAACCTATGATGCAAAACGGTTATTTGGTGTAACGACTTTGGACGTAATCCGCGCAGAAACATTCATTGCGGAATTAAAAGGTAAAAACCCTGCTGAGCTAATCGTTCCGGTGATTGGTGGGCACAGTGGTACTACCATTCTGCCACTGTTGTCACAAGTTAAAGATGTGACTTTTACCGACGAAGAAGTTGCTGCTCTGACTTACCGTATCCAGAACGCCGGTACTGAAGTGGTTGAAGCTAAAGCCGGTGGCGGATCTGCGACATTGTCGATGGGTCAGGCTGCTGCCCGTTTCTGTATATCACTGATCAAAGGCCTGCAAGGCGAGACAGTTACTGAGTACGCTTATGTGGAAGGCAATGGAGAACATGCACGTTTCTTCGCTCAGCCGATCACTCTGGGTAAAAACGGCGTAGAAGCACTGTTAGACATTGGTGCTTTAAGCGCATACGAACAAAAAGCAATGAACGATATGCTGCCGACTTTAAAAGCAGATATCACGCTTGGTGAAGAGTTCGTCAATAAGGCTTAATATCAGGCCTGAGAAAAAAGCCAGCATCAGCTGGCTTTTTACGTTTTAGCGCTTGGAGAAAGCTGCTCTAGTGAGAGCGTTCTACGGCAATATCAGCCAGTGTCATTAGAGCGTTTTTGTAAGGGCTGGGCGGTAAAAACTCAATAGCCTGTTTGGCTAATTCCGCTTCCTGTTCAGCAAGATTTCGGGTGTAACCAAAAGCGTTTGTATCGTGCATTGCAGTCATAATGGCGTCGAAGTGTTGCAAACCATTCCCTTCAACAATCGCTTCACGAATTAATGCCTGTTGCGTTTGATTACCGTGTTTCAGGGCATGGATCAATGGTAAGGTCGGTTTGCCTTCAGCCAGATCGTCGCCGATATTTTTGCCGAGTTCATGCACATCTGCCTGGTAGTCCAGAACATCATCAATTAATTGAAATGCAGTACCGAGGTGTAGGCCATAAAGACGCATTGCTTCAGTCGTTGTAGCGTCTTTGTCAGCTAGTATTGCTGCCAGTTCGGTTGCGGCCTCAAACAGACGTGCTGTTTTGCAATAAATGACTTGCATATAACTCTGTTCGGTTGTGTCAGGGTCATTTACGTTCATCAATTGCAGTACTTCACCTTCAGCAATCACGTTGGTTGCATCTGCGAGGATCTGCATGACGCGCATGCGCTCCAGCGACACCATCAGTTGGAAAGCCCGTGTGTACAAAAAGTCGCCCACCAGGACGCTGGCCTGATTACCAAAAACTGCGTTTGCAGTTTCTTTGCCACGACGGAGCATCGATTCATCGACGACGTCATCATGCAGCAAAGTAGCTGTGTGGATAAACTCTATAATGGTCGCTAGCGTTACATGCTGCACCCCCTGATAACCGAGTGCGCGTGCCGCAAGGACTGCAAGTAGCGGGCGTAAACGCTTACCTCCGCTGTTAACAATATAAATGCCGAGCTGATTGATCAGCGCAACGTCAGAATTCAACTGAGAAAAAATATGTTCGTTCACGGCAGTCATGTCGTGCTGGCTCAGTAAGCGGATTTCATCGAGCGTCATGCGGGGTCAGTTAATTCAGGAAACCAGAATGACTGGATTCTACAACAACAACGAAAGTGGCAAAACTAAATCTCGATCCTTTTTGTTGGTTGATGATCTTTTTAATATTTGTGCTTGCGAGGGTAGGGGAAATTGCGTACAATTCGCGCCCTGTGAATCTAATTAACACGCCCCCTCTGCGGTTGGCGTGATCTGTACGGAGTTCTAACTATGTACGCGGTTTTCCAAAGTGGTGGTAAACAGCACCGTGTGACTGAAGGTCAAACCCTTCGTCTAGAAAAACTGGACTTAGAGATGGGTGCAAAGGTTGAGTTTGCTGCCCTGATGATCGTAAACGGCGACGATGTAAAAATCGGTACTCCAGTCGTAGAAGGCAGTAAAGTTACTGCGGAAGTGGTCGCACATGACCGTGGCGATAAAGTTAAAATCGTCAAATTCCGCCGTCGTAAGCACTACCGTAAACAAGCTGGCCATCGTCAGTGGTTTACTGAAGTGAAAATTACTGGCATCAGCGCTTAATTTCAGGAGTAACGACTCATGGCAAGTAAAAAAGGTGTAGGTAGTACACGCAACGGTCGTGATTCAGAAGCGAAACGCTTAGGTGTTAAGCGTTTTGGCGGTGAATCAGTTCTGGCTGGTAACATCATCGTGCGTCAACGTGGTACTAAGTTCCATGCTGGCACCAACGTGGGTATCGGTAAAGATCACACGCTGTTTGCTTTAACTGACGGTAAAGTTCAGTTTGAAGTGAAAGGCGAGCACAGCCGTAAATTCGTTAGCATCGTTAGCGAATAACAGCTGAAATCTCCGAAGAAACCCCGCACAGAGCGGGGTTTTTTTTTGCTTATCAGTAAAAAGATAACGCATAGTTTTGAAACAACAGGCCTTTGTTTTCGCAGTTCAAGAATCATAGGTTTATAATGTTCGCAATGTATTTAGCAGGATAGGTCGAAATGAAATTTGTTGATGAGGCTCTGATCCGGGTCGAAGCCGGCGATGGTGGTAATGGGATCATCAGTTTCCGCCGCGAAAAGTTTGTATCCAAGGGTGGACCAAATGGTGGTGATGGCGGAGACGGCGGCGACGTCTATCTGATTGCGGACAGTAACCTCAATACGTTGGTTGATTACCAATTTGAAAAACTACATATCGCGCAGCGTGGCCAGAATGGCATGAGTACGAACTGTACTGGTAAGCGCGGTGAAGATTCAGTATTACGAGTGCCCGTTGGCACGCGTGCAGTTGATGTTGACACGAACGAAGTCTTGGGTGATTTGACCAGAAACGGTTTAAAACTGATGGTTGCTAAAGGCGGCTGGCATGGTCTGGGCAACGCTCGTTTTGCCAGCAGTACTAACCGCACACCACGGAAAAAAACCAACGGAACTCCAGGTGAAGTTCGAAATCTGCGTCTGGAATTATTACTACTCGCAGACGTCGGCATGTTAGGACTGCCAAACGCCGGTAAATCAACGTTTATTCGGGCAGTTTCTTCCGCAAAACCGAAAGTTGCGGATTATCCGTTTACGACATTAGTACCAAATCTTGGCGTGGTCAGAACTGAAAGCAGCAAGTCATTCGTGATCGCTGATATCCCGGGACTGATTGAAGGCGCTGCAGAAGGCGCCGGTTTAGGCATCCAGTTTCTGAAACATCTTGAGCGCTGTGGCCTGTTACTTCATATGATTGATGTGTTGCCAGCAGACGGTTCAGATCCTGCAGAAAATGCTCAGGTTATCATCCACGAGTTGGGCAAATACAGTGACAAACTGGCAAATAAACCACGTTGGCTGGTTTTTAACAAAATTGATCTGGTGCTGGAAGACGAGCTCGAAGAAATAAAACAAAAAGTCATTTCTGCGATAGACTGGGATGGTCCGGTATATCAGGTATCTGCAGCGTCCAGAACGCATACAGAAGCTCTGTGTCAGGATATTCAGGCTTACCTCGATCAGTTGCCAAAAGAAGCGCCAAAAGAGCAGTTGCTCGACCCTGTGCAGTTTAAATGGGACGACTATCATGCGGACGCGATGAATCTGGCGGACGACTTGGATGACGATGATGATTTTGATGATGATGACTACGAAGTCGAAGTAATTTATCGCCGTTAAGGATGATGCATGTTGTTAAGTCTGATTGCTGCGATGGCAAATGACCGGGTGATTGGTTTGAACAACCAGATGCCTTGGCATATGCCCGCTGATCTAGCGCATTTTAAGCAAGTGACTCTGGGCAAGCCGGTGGTGATGGGCCGTAAGACATTCGATTCCATCGGTCGATTATTGCCCGGCCGGCGCAATGTCGTGATCAGTCGTCAGGTCAAGCCCGATGGCTTTGCGGCTGATTGGGTAAATAGTCTTGATGATGCTTTAGCGCTGCTTTCAGCAGAACCCGAGGTGATGGTGATCGGCGGTGCTGAGTTGTACCGCCAAACTTTACCGATGGCTGACCGCCTCTACTTGTCCGAGTTTGCGCTTGAAGTAGCGGGTGATGCTTATTTTCCTGACTACCATGCCTTTGGCCGGTGGCGGATAAGTTCGGAGCAAATGTTTCAGGCGGATGATAAGAATTCGGTAGATTACCGCTTCTTACAACTTGAACGTGAACGCTGAAATTTCCAGCGTTGCGCATCACCTAACATGTTGCTACTATTAATTTTGTTTTGCTAATTCTGCCTCAGAGGTTGCCTATGAAATTAATAAACGCCACGTTATGTCTGTCGTTGGCTGCAGGTTTAATGGTCGTTGCACCAGCCGCTCAGGCTCAGGAGCAGCTGGCTGCTTCGATGTGTGATTATGTCAAAGCAGATGATAAGAATCGCTTTCGTAAGTTGTTGTCTGATAACCGATTACGGCTACGCAATATTTATGATGGTGTGCTTTGTGACGGTTTATCACTGATTCGATTCGCCGTAAAAAGTAACGCAGCTGGTGCTGGTGAGTTTATTGTCAAACAGTTACCTGCCGCGCAAATTACGGCATCAGGTGATATCGCTTGGGCAGAATCTAATCATGCTGGCTCAGCGTTGATCGCGGTGCTGAAAGCTCGGGCAGGCGGTGGCGAGTAGCCATAAAAATTCAGGAAAAAGCCGTGGATCCCACGGCTTTTTTACGTCTGCAGCTGCTCGAGTTATATCTTTAGTTCAGTTGTTCTTGATTTTTGTACAACAAAAAAGGAGCCGAAGCTCCTTTTTTCATATCGATGTTCAATCAGACCTTAAATTGATCAACCGACAACCGCAGTTCTTCAGCCAGACGTGCAACTTCATGACTGGAGTCTGAGGTTTGCTCAGCACCAGAAGCTGTTTCCTCGGCGATATTGACGATTGATTCCAGCAGTTTGCTGATCTCATGTGAAACCTGATTCTGTTCTTTCGCAGCATGAGAGATTTGCTCACTCATGTCATGTGCCATATGCACAGCATGGGTGATTGAATCTAATGCCTGATCTGCGACTTCAGTCTGCGCTACACAGTTTTCTGCCTGACGTTTGCCTTTGTTCATTGCTTCAACTGCTGCATGAGCACCACTTTGCAGCACCTGAATCATCGCTTGAATTTCCTGCGTCGAGCTTTGAGTTTTGCTGGCCAGAGAACGCACTTCGTCAGCAACTACCGCAAAACCACGGCCTTGTTCACCGGCGCGGGCTGCTTCGATAGCGGCGTTCAGAGCGAGTAAGTTGGTTTGTTCGGCGATACCACGGATAACATCCAGGATGCTTCCAATCGAAGCGCTGTCCTGATGCAGTTTATTGATGACTTTAGATGCCTGTTCAACTTCCTGCGACAACTGCAGGATCGTTTGCTTGTTGTTGGACGAAATACCTTTCACACGTTCCGCTTCTGCATCAGCGTGTTTGATTTCAGCCAGTGCATCGTTTGAACTTTGCAGTACACCTTGCGAAGTGCTGCTCATTTCAGTGGTTGCAGTGGCAGCCTGCGTAACCTGAGATTTCTGCTCACGGATGGCGGCGGTAGATTGCACTGTTATCGCAGATGTTTGTTCGGATGCTGCTGCTAACTGGGTAGAACGGGAAATGATGCCCTGGATCAGTTGGCGCAGGTTACCAATTACTTTATTACAGTTGCGGGCTAACTCACCGAATTCATCCTGAGCAGAATCGTCCAGCTGCTTGGTCAAATCACCTGAAGCGACCACGCCGAGAATATCATTCACTTTACTCAACGGTGTTGTAATGCTGCTGCGGGTCCACAGGGCAATCACTGCTGCTGCTGCGAATGAGAATGCCATGACGACGAAGATAGTGACAACAGCGCTGCTAACACTTGATGCTGCTTCTTGTTGGATTTCGCCTGCAGCTTCACGCGCTTTCGTCAGCAGTTTGCTCAGTGCTGCGCTGGCATCTGTAGTTTGTTGTTCAGCAGTTGCCAATAACTTTGTCGCTGAGGCTTCGGCCGCCAACTTATTAGATTTTAAAGCCAGAATTCCGTCGTCTGCCGTAAGTAATTCATTGATAGCGGTGATTTTTTCGTCTAAATCAGCCACCATATCGACCGCACCACCGGCTTCGGCTTTGATGATTTCCATCTTTGCCACGATATCGGTCATCCGGTTTTTGATTTCATTGCTGAGTGTTTCGGAGGTGTTGGCGGCGTTAGTCCGGGTCAAATCCACCACAGTACTGACCATCGAGTTCATGCTGGTTTCGAGGACTGAAGCTGCTTCAGCGGCTTTAGGGAAACGGCGGCTGACATCCCGTACGTCACTGAAATCAAGGATTAACGAAGCAGAATCGTCAGCATTGCTTTCTAAGTCACCCAGTTTACTGTTAATTGAATCGCGCAGTGACAGAGATTTTTTCAGCTGAGCAAACAGATTATTGCTGGTTGGAATAAATTCATCGTATTGGCCTGTGACGTCTTTGAAGCTCGCGGCGAGCACGGGTTCATTACCAACCACAGACTGCAGATTTTTTGCAGCGGAATCATACGCATCTTTTTCTACAGCAAATGCTGTTTCAAAAGCCGTTATCTTCTTCACTTCATCGGTATAAAACGCTTGTAAGGTGATTTTGCTCATTTTGACAAATTCACTTTGCAGCGTGGCACTGTTCTCCAGCGCAGGGATCGAAATGGTATTTACCTGGCTTGTGGAATCACTGATATTGTTCAGGCTGGAGTAGGAGGTAAGGCCGATGATCAGTAACAACACTGATATCACACCAAAGCCGCCGATGATGCGCAATGCAACGGTTAACTTCATATGGAACTCCCAACGGGTTGGTCAACAATCTCCTTCAACAGCATCCATGCAATTGTTCGGGATCGGTATGAATAAAACCCAATTATTATAGTCTTTTTTCGTAGCCGGCAACACTAAAACGCTGTTGAGATTCAATACAATAGCATGTGAGAGCCTGCCCCCAGACACAGCCTGTGTCCAGCGCGTGAATTCCCGAAACAGGGGAGTACCCCTGTAACGCAGCCCAATGACCAAAAAAGATCATTGGATGTTCTCTATCAGACCAGAAATCAAACCAAGGGGTCAACAGCGGATTATCTGATAATTCGCCTTTCTGCCGCAGTTCGAGCCGGCCATCGGCAAAACAGTAACGCATCCGGCTGCAACTATTGATGGTAAACCGGTATTTTTCAAAGGTTGAATGGGCATCTGACCATAGATCCGGACTGTTGCCATACATCTGCGCATAAAGACTGACCGGATCAGTGCGCAGCTGTTGCTCGACGGCATGACAGGCTTTGAGCGCCGTATCAATGCTCCACTCAGGTGCAAGGCCGGCATGGACCAGCAACAATTGATCTGTCTCATCATAATGAATAAGCGGTTGTTGCTGTAACCAGTGTGCAAGTTCGCTCAGATCGGGGGCTTGGAGTAACGCTTCGAGTTGGTCTGCCGGACCTACCCGGCCATAACCATATAAACTCGCCAGAAAGTTCAGGTCGTGATTGCCAAGTACTGTGATAGCAGCAGCACCGAGATCTTTCACGAAGCGTAAGGTTTCCAGAGATTTCGGGCCGCGGGCAATCAAATCGCCGCAGAACCAAAGCTGGTCGTGCGTCGGGTCAAAGTCGATTAAGCTCAGCAGCTGCTGCAGCTGATCAAAGCAGCCTTGCACATCACCAATGACATAACGAGCCATTAATTCAGCACGTTAGGGACTGCAAGCCGGAACAGCGGGATCGGCGCTTCGAATTCGTTACCATCCGTCGTCTGCATCTCGTAATGGCCCTGCATAGTGCCGACTGGCGTTTCCAACACGGCGCCACTGGTGTAGGTGTAGCTGGACCCAGGTGCCAGTTCCGGTTGCTCACCGACTACGCCGTCGCCACGGACTTCAGTATGTTTGCCATTGGCATCGGTAATTGACCAGTAGCGGCGCAGTAATTTGACCGCTGAGCCAGATTCATTGCGGATAGTGATGGTATAGGCGAAAACAAATCGTTCCGCCGCAGCATCGGACTGGCCCGCGATGTAAAACGTCTCGACGTTGATCGGGATTTGGTAAATCACAGCACATCTCCATCGGTGCTGACCGCAACACCCATTGCATCAGGTTGTTGCGCCAGCCACTGGGCGACACGGATAAATTCACCGACCGACAACTGTTCTGGCCGCAGACCCGGATTGATGCCCAGCGCTTCAATGTCGGCAGCGGTGGCAAAGTTGCTGAAACAGTTTCGCAGTGTTTTGCGTCTTTGATTAAAGGCTTCCAGACAAACCCGGTTTAACACTGCGACCGGCACGTCAGCACGTTCTGCTACTGGTTTTGGAATGAGCCTGACTACCGCAGAGTCGACTTTGGGCGCTGGTTTAAAAGCGCCTGGACCTACTTCCACCACCGGAATGGCCTGGCAGAAAAACTGGGTCATCACACTGAGCCGGCCGTAGGTTTTACTGCCGTGTCCGGCAGTCATCCGTTCAACTACTTCTTTTTGTAGCATGAAATGCATGTTCTCGATGCAGTCGGCAAAATCAAACAGGTGAAACAGCAGGGGAGTCGAAATGTTATATGGCAGGTTGCCAAAGACTTTTAGCTTGCCGCTTTGCGGCATCAGCTGACTGAAATCAAACTTCATTGCATCCGTTTGATAAATTGTCAGTTTATCAGCCAGAGTCGGATGTTCACGCAGGCGCTGTGCCAAATCACGGTCCAGTTCGACAACGGTCAAATGGCCACAACGTTCAGCCACTGGTTCGGTTAATGCACCAAGACCAGGACCGATCTCTACCAGATGCTCACCCGGTTTTGGCGCTATCGCTTTAACAATGCGTTCAATCACAGCCGGATCGTGCAGGAAGTTCTGGCCAAATCTTTTACGGGCCTGATGCCCCATGTGTACTTTATCAGTCATGTTGTGCTTTTGATTGAGTCGCTAAAAAAATGGCTTGGTCCAGCGCATGCTGAAAACTGCCAGGATCTGCCAGACCTTTGCCGGCCAGGTCCAATGCAGTGCCGTGATCGACCGAGGTCCGGATCAGAGGTAGCCCAAGGCTGATATTCACCGAACGGCCGAAACCTTTATGTTTCAGCACCGGCAAGCCCTGGTCATGATACATCGCCAGAACTGCGTCGGCGTTGTCGAGATATTTACTTTGGAATAAGGTGTCGGCCGGCAACGGACCTATCAAGTCCATGCCTTCAGCCCGCAGTTCATCCAATGCAGGCCGGATCACGTCGATTTCTTCCCGGCCGAGATGGCCATCTTCGCCAGCGTGTGGATTAAGTCCGCAGACATAAATGCGTGGATTGGCGATGGCAAATTTCTGCTGTAAATCCTGGTGCAGGATCCGAGTAACTTGCAGCAAACGTTCCCGGGTGATGGCTTTCGCGACATAAGCCAGTGGAATGTGTGTTGTGACTAACGCTACACGCAAGCCCTCGGTGGCCAACATCATCACCACATAGGGCGTATTCGATTGCAGGGCAAAAAACTCGGTATGACCGCTAAAAGGAATACCGGATTTATTGATAATGCCTTTGTGTACCGGGCCTGTAACAATGGCGTCAAACTGCTTTTGCATCGATTGCTGGCCGGCGAAGGTCAGTGTATCAACCACGTAGCGACCGTTATTTTCATTCAGCACGCCGGGTTCCACCGGCTGCGCCAGAGTAAAAGGCGCGATGGTCAGAGTGCCGGCGCGTTGTGGCTGTGGCGGCAAGTCAGCCTGATAGGGCATTAGCTGCAGTGGCAGGCCGAGTAGTTTTGCCCTGTCCAGCAACAACGACGGATCAGCGCAGACCACCAGCTCAGCCGGCCAGTCCTGCTGTGCCAGCTGAATGATCAGATCCGGACCAATGCCGGCGGGTTCGCCCGGTGTGACGCCAATCCGTAACGTCATTATTTATCTGCCAATACTTCGATAAAGGCTTCGTCGCGGATCTCACGCAGGAAGTTGCTGGATTCCTCGTTGAAGCGGCGGTTATAAATCATCCGCGTAACCTGTTCACGTTTTTTCTCGGCCGTGGCATCTACAGTGCGGCGGTCCATCAACTGCACGATGTGCCAACCGTGTTCGGTGCGGAATGGTTCGCTGAGCTGATCTTTTTTCAACGATTTTAAAGTATCGCGGAACTCAGGAACAAACACGTTCGGATCGGCCCAACCCAGCTCGCCGCCTTTTAAACGTGAGCCCGGATCTTCTGAATTTTCTTTGGCAAACTTGGCGAAATCCGCTTTACCGGCTTTAAAATCAACTGCAAATTTCGCCAGCATATTTTTGGCTTTCTCTTCACTGACAATGATGGATGGCTTGATTAAGACATGGCGCGAAGAAATTTCTTCGAATTCAACGACGTTAGCGCCTTTGATGTCAAAGATGGTCAGAATGTGGAAACCGGCCCCTGAACGCAGCGGTCCGATCAGGTCCTTTTTCTTTTTGCCGCGCACCTGGTCCGCGAACAAGGTTGGCATTTCATTGATATTCATCCAGCCCATATCACCGCCTTCCAGTGCGGTTTCAGCAGACGAAGAGGCAATGGCGATTTTTTTGAAGTCGCTGCCGCCGCGCAACAATTCCATCACTTTGGTCGCTTTGCTTTCAGCATCTTTGATCTGCTCTTCGCTTGGCTGACCTGGCAACGCCAGTAAAATATGGCCGATGTTGTATTGTTCGTTACTGGCGCCTTGTTGTTCCATCATTTTGGTCAGCGTATCAATCTCTTGCGGGCTGACATAAATGCGACGCTGCACGTTGGCACGCAGCACTTCACCTGTAGTGATTTCTTCGCGCAAGCGCTCACGAAACAGCTCATAGCTGCCTTCTTCCCGCACGACCTGGGCACGGAATTGCTCGACAGAGACTTTTTGCTCCCGGGCGATGTTTTCGATGGTCTGATCAAGTTGCGCATCGGTGATTTGCAGACCCATCCGTTTTGCCACCTGCAGCTGCAGGCTGTTCATGATTAAGCGTTCCAGGGCTTGCACCTGTAAAGCAGAATCAGATGGCAAAGTCTGACCTTGTTTGGCTGCGTTCTTTTTCACGCGGGCGACCATGTCGCGTACTTCAGTTTCCAGAACGACACTATTGTTGACGATCGCGGCTACGGCATCGACTTTGGTTTCGGCGGCCTGGCAATTCAACATGACACAAGTGGTCAGAGTCGCGGCAATCAGCTGTGTTAACTTCATAATTTTCCAGTCTAATTATTTAATAAATAGGGACGGCGATAACCAAAGACCCCAGTGGACAGCATGTCCGTCACGTTAAAACCGGCACTATCACCAAACCCTTTTAACACAAACTGCAACGCAATGCCGCTGTCGAGTTTGAACGGGGAGTTGATATTGTTGATCGGCAAATCCAGATTGGTCTCAATTTGTCGGCGGGCGATCAGCCGGACCGCCCAGCAGCAGGATTCATACTGCAATCCGACGTTGGCTTCAATCATCCGGTCATTGTGCAAATCGCGATAGTAACTGCCAACCAGCTGCCATTGATTATTCAGCGGCATGGTACCTAAGGCACCCAACTGCTCAATCTCGTTGCCTGAGACATAGCGGCTGTAGCGATGGTTCAACTGCAGCAGGTTTTTATCATCTGCACGATAGTCCAGCGACACATTACTTTTAATCACCCGCTTGGTTTTCGAATCATACTGTACGCCGTTGTTTAAAAACCAGCGTTGCTGAAAATGCAGCACAGATTCAGCGGCAAAGATGGATTCTGTTGCAGCGATCGGTTGATTGTTGTCGAGATTTTTCCCATCCGGCGTCGCTAGAAACAGGATTTGGCCCAAACTGAAACGGAAACGCTCAGTATCAAATTCGTCATAGATCCGCGTTGTCGCACCCAGCGTCAGCTGGTTCGCATCGTTGATCCGATCCAGCCCGGAAAAACGATTTTGCCGGAACAAACCGTAGTAGTCATCCTGCAGCCGTGCCGTATCGTATTGCCAGATTTGGCTCTGATCACGGTATGGAATATACAAATACTGGATCTGCGGCTCCAGCGTCTGTAACGACGACTGACCAAACCAGCGTGCGTCACGCTCGAAATTCAGCTTACCGTTCAGCTGTACTTTCGGCAGATGCCGTTCGGTATCTTCAGCCACCAGTGCCAGTTCGGGCGGTAAAGTGGTCAGATCGGTACGGCGTTTTTGTTGATAAAACGTCGACATCAGGCCAGTCTCGAACTGCAGTTCATAAGCTGGTGTTACATAAGGTAACCGTAATGTGGGTTCCAGATGCAGCCGGTCGGCTTGTTTAATCGGCGCATTGTCATTGGCAAAATGGGAATACTGACTGTGCCAGCTGAATTCAACACCGGCGGGCAGTTGAAGCGGGCGTGCTGATTGCAAATCCCATTGCGGCAGCGCCGCATAGGAGTAGGTGTCAGCATAATTACCCAGAATTTCAAAGCCTTGTAACCGGATATCTGAACGCACGTCCGCACCAAAATAACTCAGGCTTGCTTGACGATTTAGCTGCGTATCGCTCTGATTATTAAAATCGGAGCCAAGTTCACTTAAATAACCATCATCGCTGACATCAGTAAAATCGACCTGCGCACGCCAGTTATCAGCAAAATCAGAACGATGTTCGACGTGGCTCAGGTAACGACTGCCAAAACCGGCGGGTTTATCCTGATCTTCCGGCAGAAATTCCAGCTGTAGTTTTCCGCTGTCCTGTGCGGTCAGATACCTAAACTCGGTTTTCAGCTGAGTGCCGCGTTCGCTCATATAACGTGGCGTGATCGTGGCGTCGTAGTTGTCGGCCAGATTCAGATAATACGGCAGCTGTAAATCCACGCCGAGTTTTTGTGAGCTGCCAAACTTTGGAATTAACAGGCCAGATTTGCGCTGATTGCTGACCGGGAAGGTCATATATGGCAAATACAACACCGGCACGCCTTTAATTTTCACCACCGAATTCCAGGCTTCGCCCCAACCATCATCGGCATTGAGCTGGATATCTTCTGCTTCCAGTGCCCAGCCATTGTCGCCATCAGGGCAGGTAGTAAAGCTGGCTTCCTTTAACTTGACCTGTTCGCTGGACGCCTGCATTTCCTTTGCATAGCCGCGGCCAGCCTGGCTGATAAAGCGGTAGTCCGCATCGGTCATAGTGGCATTGTTGTCGTTGACACGCGCACTGAACGAACTGCTACTGACTTTAAGTTGCGGGCTGTAATAGCTAATCCCGCCGTCAGCGAACATATGTTGCTCAGCTTTAGAGAAAGTCGCACTAGGGGCACTTAATAAGGTATCGCGGTGCGTCAGCTCGACACCGTCGCTGAATACAGCACTCTGGTTATCGTTCAATCTGACTTTGCCGGAAAAGATCCGCAGGTTGTTATCATTTTTATCGAGCTGCGCCAGCCGCTCGGGCAACGTCAGCGTGGGATAACATTGCCTGACCGGCTCAGCAGCAAACGCCAGACCCGGGAGTCCGAACATCAGCAGGTACAAGGCTTGGTATTTCATCCGGCGTTCCAAAAAGTTGCTCTGTTCCATCAGGCCACTGATGACCTGTGTGCAAAAAGAGGGCCTGTATGATAAATCAATTTTCGCCGCTCGGCTAATCCGTTATAGTGCGGCTTTTGCTCGGTTTGGAGTGCTCAGGTGGCGGAAAGGTTGTCACAAATTCAGAATTTTTTACAGCAGTATCAGGCTGACAGCCCCATACAGTTTCACGCGATCAGTGGTGACGCCAGTTTCCGCCGTTATTTCCGCGTACAAAATGATACAGCACGCTGGGTTTTAATGGATGCGCCACCGGCGTTGGAAGATAGTCAGCGTTTCATCGCAGTGGCGAATGCATTGGCTGCTGCCGGTCTGCAAGTGCCGGCGGTATTGACCTCGGACCCCGCTGCCGGCCTGGTGTTATTGCAGGATTTGGGCGACGAACTATTGCAGTTCAGCCTGAATGCGCAAAATGCTGCTGATTGGTATCGGCAAGCACTACGGTTACTACCGCTGATGCAGACAGTCACGGCCACCTCGCAAGGCCCATTACCACAATTTGACCGCGCCTTTGTGTTGCGGGAACTGCAAATTTTCCTCGACTGGTTTTTACCGGTGCATTTACAAATCTCACCGGATGCAACAACCAGCCAGATGCTGAACAATACTTTTAGCCAAATCGCTGATGAAGTACTGGCGCAACCGCAAGCAGGCATGCACCGTGATTTTCATAGCCGTAATCTGATGATCCAGCCCGACCAATCGCTGGCGGTGATTGATTTTCAGGACGCCGTTGTCGGGCCCGTCAGCTACGACGCAGTGTCGTTATTGCGCGACTGTTATCTGCGCTGGCCGGATGCACTGGTGGCGTCACTGCGTGATGAGTTTTATCTGCTGCTGCAGCAGCAAAACCGGGTGAGTGCAGACTACTCACTAGCACAATTCCGCCGGGCGTTTGACTGGACCGGCTTGCAACGCCATCTAAAAGTTTGCGGTATTTTTGCCCGTCTCTACCACCGTGATGGCAAAGCCGGTTATCTGGCAGACTTACCACGAGTAGTGAGTTATGTGCGCGATATTGCTGCCATTTATCCGGAACTAACCGAATTTAGCCAGTGGTTTGATGCCGTCGTA
>NZ_JBHLXP010000003.1:384652-477501 GCF_042432165.1 Rheinheimera tilapiae | reverse complement strand
GTTAGCGCTGAGCCTTGCAGGGGTTCAATCGGTAGTGATTAATCATGCCTGGCTTGGTGAAAAAATCGAAGCGCAGCTTGGTGATGGCCGGCAGTTTGGCCTTGATATAGTTTATTCGCCAGAGGGGGAAACCGGTCTGGAAACGGCAGGTGGGATCCGCTTGGCGTTACCGCTGCTGGGTGATTCGCCGTTTCTGGTGGTGAATGGCGATGTATTGACTGATTTCCCATTTAGCCGACTGCTGCATGCGTTAGCGCCGGATAAAATGGCGCATCTGGTGCTGGTGCCCAATCCGCCACAGCATCCGCAAGGCGACTTTGCGCTGCAGCAAGATGACGCCTGCGTCGACGGTCCGGTTAAATATACTTTTAGTGGCATTGCGCTGTATCGGCCAGAGTTTTTCCATGATGTACCACCGGGTGCACAAAAACTGGCGCCGTTTTTACGGGCTGCGATGCAGCGTGGCGAGATCACCGCCGAGTTGTATCAGGGGTATTGGGCCGACATTGGCACGCCGCAACGTCTGGCAGACGCTGACATTCTTTTTCGCAGTAAGAGCTGAACAGGAGCCGAATTATGTGGGGTAAGTTACTGGGCGGATTGTTTGGCCTGGCGATGTTTAAAATTCCGGGCCTGATTGCTGGCGTTTTTATCGGCCATTGGTTTGATCGCAGTATGCGACAGCAGTTTGAGCAAGCCGGTGGATTCGCCGGTTTCAAACGCGATCAAAGCGAAGCGCAGGGCTTGTTTATGTTCAGCACTTTCGCGGTGATGGGGCATCTGGCAAAAGCCGATGGTGTCGTCACAACGGCGCACATCGACAAAGCTGTGGCGTTTATGCAGCAGCTGGGGCTAGGGCCACAACAACAGCAGGAAGCGCAGCGGGCTTTTCGTGAAGGCAAAGACAGCCAGTTTCCACTGCAACAGCAGCTGCAATCTTTGCGACAGGCATACCGCTGGCGACCTGATTTGCTGCAGATGTTTCTGGAGATCCAGATTTCAGTAGCGTATGTCGATGGCCGGCTCAGTGATGTCGAGCTGAAGTTATTGCAGCAAGTTGCTGCAGCACTGTCGATCTCGAATACCCGTCTGCAATATCTACTCGGGCGGTACGAAGCCGAATCGCGTTTTTCACGTCGGCCAACTCAGCAAGCGCCTGCCGCAGATGCACTGGCAGATGCCTATCAATTATTGGGTGTTGCGTCGGACTGCAGTGAGACTGAACTGAAAAAAGCCTATAAAAAACAGATGTCACAGCATCATCCGGACAAACTGATGTCGCAGGGCCTGCCAAAAGAAATGCTGGAGCTGGCCAATCAGAAAACTCAGCAAATCCAGGCAGCATACGAACTGTTAAAACAACATCGCAGCTGAGCGTGGCCCGCTCAGCTTTTGTAATAAAACATAAAATATACCGCGCCCAGCAGGCAAACTCCGGCGTAAACATAGTTCAGCTTAAACGGCTCTTTCATATACAACACGGCGAACGGGATAAATACCGCCAGTGTGATCACTTCCTGCAGAATTTTTAACTGCGCCAGACTCAGCACCTGCGAACCAATGCGGTTCGCCGGCACCATCAGCATGTACTCAAAAAACGCGATGCCCCAAGACACCAGAATCGCGGTCAGTAATGCCGATGATTTCAGGTGTTTCAGATGGCCGTACCAGGCAAATGTCATAAAGATATTGCTCAGAACCAGCAAGCCGATAGTAGATAGAACCGGAGACATTCGAATTCCTTTGGTGGCTGAATTTTTCTCAGTTTATCGAGTGGGAGGACAATTTGCATTTTGCATTTGCTGAACCACCGTTTCGGTGACAGGCGATGCTTGTGTTGTATGGATTCAAGGCAACGATCAGCAAGAATTAGGATGCTGTGTGCCAGAATCTGCCAGCAAATAAAGCGTTTTGAAAATAGTTAGCTGACATCTGTTAATAGCCGATGTAACGCAGCCAACCGAGGATCTCCCCGCCGAGCCAGGGGTGGTCTTGTTCCACTGAACCCGGTAACAGTCTTTGTCGGTATATTTCTTTGATGTGTTTGCGTACCAACTGCAACCGGAGTGCACCACTGTTGCGGGCAAAACCATTGTCGGTTTGTGGCAACAAATCCAGTGTGGGCACTTTGTGCTGACTGATCGCCTCCGCAACTTGTTCATTTAACGCCACGTCCTGCATCGCGGCACCGATTAAAACTAATGCCTGTGGCGGACTGAGTTCTTCATTTTTGTACAAATTGTTCAACAAGGCGCCGCTGTGACCGAGGCCGATCACGACGATAGTGCCGGGTTTAGATTCGGCCTCCTGCATCACCACTTTGAGTCGTTCCAGCAGTTGTAGCTGGTAAGCCTGCAGATTTTCCATGCTGGATTCAGTGACGCCTGGCGGTACCATCATCGCCAGGGTATTCCAGCCATAATCAATCAGATAATTTCTAAGGTACTCAACAGCCCTTGGACTGGCGGCATGTTGTGACCAGTCAGGGACTAAAATTACAGTACCTTTGACAAAAGGTGTCATCGCTGTGCGCTGTAAGGTTAGAAATGATTGTTGGGGTGATTTCAGTGCATTAATTTGTGCGGTGGCAACCTGACGTTGTAAATCTGCGGCGGTTTGTTGTTCGTCCCATAAAGCGGCCTCTGCTTTTAGCAGAAATGGCACGCATAACAGCAGGGAACTAATGGAAAAACAGGAGAAGGATCGCAACATCGGAAATTCCGCCAGACTGGAGATTAATGTCAGTATCGGCCACATTTCGCCGCGCTGTAGTCCTGGCAGAAAAAACAAAGCCACCCGAAGGTGGCTTTGTCAGAAGTAAAACGAATTAACGTTGTACGGCTTCTTTCACAGATGCAGTCACAGTCGCTTCGATACGACGGTTGATAGCATGAGCGGCTTTAGAGCTGCCTGCAGCTTTTGGTTTGGTGATACCGTAACCAACTGCTTTCACGCGGCTGCGTTCGATACCGTAGTTGCTGACCAGAACGTCTGCAATGGCGTCAGCGCGACGTTGTGACAGAGCCAGGTTGTAAGCTGGAGTACCAACGTTAGACGCGTGACCACCGATTTCTACGTCAGTGTTCGGGAAGCGTTTCAGGAAGGTTGCCAGTTTTTCGATATCCGCATGATACTGTTCTTTCACGACAGAAGAGTCGTTATCAAATTGAGCGTTCAGAGCAATGCTAACTGAGTTTTCAGTGAAGATTGAACAACCAACAGTGTCTACTTTGTCAGTGATTGGTGTGTTAGCACATTGATCTTTATCGTCAGTTACACCGTCCTGATCCGCATCACCAATTACTGGTGCTGCTACTGGAGCTGGTTCTGGCGCCGGAGCCGGTTCTGCAGCTGGAGCGGCACCGAAGTTGTAGGTCAGACCTACTTTCACGCCATGATCGCCAAATGCTTTGCTGATACCTTGATAACGGTTTGCTTCAACGAATAAAGCAACTTCGTCAGTAACGAACATGTTCACACCCATACCGATGTTGGCAGCAGACGCTGAACGGCCAGTGGTGTAGTTTTTGATACCACCCACGAAGTACAGCGGCAGGCTGTCAACGTGGTAAACCAGGTCCATACCGACGCGGTTGCCTTTGATATCGGCGTCAGAGAATTCTGATTCCAGATCCTGGCGAACATATTCTGCGCGGATGCCCCAGCTTTCGCTGATACGGTAACCGATGTTCAGGCCAGTGCCGTTGCCGTTGTTCTGACCTTTCCAGTCTAATGATTTAGTTTTGTCGTTGTCCGGTGCATAGTGCTCCCAGAACACAGAACCGTAAACCCGATCTTGTAATTCAGCAGCGGTTGGTGCGGCTGATGCTACAGCTGTCATCAGGGGTAAAGCTGCCAGAACGGCAATTGCGCTAGTTTTCAGTTTCATCCATATCTCCTTAGGGGTTTTTCCAACGCGCTAATTTTATTTGATTTGTTTAGATTAAACAAATTTACTGTTGTTTTGCTGAACAAAAACATTTCTGTGTTGTCAGCGCAACACGCGTTGGCGGGGGTCATGCTAACCGCTGAAGATGAATCTGCGGTTAACACTTTGCTGCTTCTCGTTCAAAATGGGGCTGGTGATCGAAACTCCAGCCATTGGCCTGTCTGCGGATGCCGCAGCCCCAACATTGCTGCATGCAGCTGTAAACGTTCAGTTTTTTCGTCCGGCGCCGAGCCATAAAATTTGTCACCGCAAATCGGATGCCCCAGCCACTGCATATGTACCCGCAGTTGATGCGAGCGGCCAGTGACCGGCGTTAACCGCACGCGCGTGGCGTTCTCTTCATAGCCGATATTTTCAAATAAAGTTTGGGCTGGTTTGCCCCGGCTGAAGCAAACCATTTGTTTCGGCCGGTTTGGCCAGTCACAAATCAACGGCAGGTCAATAGCACCGGCCTGCGACTGCAACCGGCCTTCCAGTCTGGCAATGTAATGTTTCTGCGTTTGCCGGCGCTCAAACTGCCAGTTCAGCTCGCGTTGAGCATCCAGAGTCAGCGCCATCACTAACAAGCCGGATGTAGCCATATCCAGACGATGCACGGTGCGCGCTGTCGGGAATACCCGTTGCACGCGCAATTGCAAGCTATCCTGATGTTCCAACGCTTTGCCTGGAACAGACAACAAACCGCTTGGTTTATTCAGTACCAGCAGCGCTTCATCCTGATACAGGATGTCCAGATACGGCGATTGCGGCGGCCGGTACTCCAGTAACATGTCGGTATGGCCTAATCGTGGCTGACGACGATGACACGGATCGCATCAAAGCGCAGACGAGCTTTACCGATGTACTGATCCAGCTGTTGTTGTTTATCCGCCAGGTGAGCAATTTCTTCCGGCCTCACCAGCGGGTTGATTTTTGCCAGCGCCTGCAACCGGTCTTGTTGTGCCTGCAATTGGCTATGCATATTGCGCAAAGCTTCCTGCTGTAGTTGTTTTAACTGCACATCGGCATAGGCTTCTGCTTTGGCCAACAATGGGTGAATCGTGCTTTGCAGCGCGCCGACCAGTTTACTGGCGGTTTGGCGACCGACCGGTTTGAGCTGACGGTTGAAGTTGTCAAACGGCACATTCGGCGCCAGATTCTTGCCGGTTTTTTCCAGCAACAACCGAATTGGTGTGGGTGGCAGATAACGACCCAGTTGCAGTTCCGCCGGTGCAGAGGCTTCGACCAGATAAATACATTCGACAAAAAATGTCGCTGCCGGAAGTTGTTTGTTATGCAGTAATGCGGCCGCGCTGTTGCCCATCGTGTCTTGTGTGACGATATCCAAAGTGCCCTGAACCATCGGGTGATCCCAGCTCAGGAACTGAATATCTTCCTGCGCCAGTGCTGTGGCGCGGTCAAAGGTGACGGTAATGCCATCTTCGTCCAGCATTGGATAATGGCCTTGCAGATGTTCTGACGGAGTCAGCACAATGCTGGTGTCACTGCGGTCATCTTGCTGAACACCGAGCAAGTCCCAGGCTTTAAGCATATACAGCGGCAAAATAGTCGCGTCGTCCTGTAAGCGGACTTGTTCCACTAACTGTTGCGCTTGGCCACGGCCACTGGAATTCAGTTCCAGCAGCTGATCCCGGCCTTGCTCCAGCTGTTGTTTCAGCTGGCTGTTCAGCGCGCGGCTGTCGGCGAGCACTGCGCTGACTGCAGTCTGATCCGGCGCGGACTGCGCCAGCAACGGTAGCAGTCGTTCGCGCATCTGTTGATAGACAGCGCCACCGGTCTGACAGGTTGCATCAAATGCCTGTAACCCCTGATGATACCAGTCCAGCAACACTTGCTGTGGTTGGTCGATAAAATACGGCAGATGGATTTGGATATCCTGCGTCTGACCGATCCGATCCAGCCGGCCGATGCGTTGTTCCAGCAAATCCGGATTCAGCGGCAGGTCAAACAACACTAAGTGATGCGCAAACTGGAAGTTGCGGCCTTCGGAGCCGATTTCCGAGCAAATCAGCGCCTGCGCACTTTGATCGTCCTGCGCAAAATATGCAGCCGCTTTATCGCGGTCAAAAATCGACATGCCTTCGTGGAATACTGCAGCGCGGATGCCTTCTTTCACCCGCATCGCTTCTTCCAGCGCAATAGCGGTGTCGGCATGGGCGCAGATGACGAGAAATTTCTTGTATTTGTGTTGTTTAATCAGTGCAATCACTGCTTCAACGCGCGGATCAAACTGCCACCAACTGGTTTTACTGCCTTCAAATTCCTGATAAATCCGCTCGGGGAACAATAGCGTTTTCGCTTTGAATTCATCGGTTTGGTTGGCCATAAAACTGAGCTGCACTTTGATGGCGTTCTGATACTGTTCCGGCAGCGGTAAGCCGATGAACTGTGGCTGACGCTGCGGGAAACCGGCAATAGCAGCACGAGTGTTGCGAAACAGAATGCGGCCGGTGCCATGGTGGTCCAGTAACAGGCTCAACAGTGCATCGATGGCGGCATCGCGCTCGCTGCCAGTATCAGCAGACTTCAGCAGCGACAGGTGCGCACTGATATCGGTTTCCTGTAACAACTGTTGCAGCTGTGCCGCAGTGTCACCCGATAATGGCACTTCTTGTTGCAGCGCACGCGCCAGTGTCGCGATCGCCTTATATTGCTGTTCCTCTGCGACAAAAGCCGGGTAATCATAAAAGCGGTTGGGGTCGAGCAGGCGTAGCCTGGCAAAATGACTCTGATGACCCAACTGATCCGGCGTTGCCGTCAGCAGAATGACGCCCGGTGTGTCTTGTGCCAGCGTTTCAATCCGCTGATATTCGGTGCTCGCGGCTGCTTCACTCCAGGTCAGGTGGTGCGCTTCGTCAACCACCAGCAAATCCCAGTGTGTTTCTGCGGCTGCTTCAAAGGCGGCTTTTTTCCGCGTTAGGAAGTCGAGGCTCAACAGCACCAGCTGTTCGGTTTCAAATGGATTACCACCGTCAGCGGTGGCTTCGGTCAGGCGTTCGTCGTCAAAAATGGCAAACTTCAGGTTAAAGCGGCGCAGCATTTCGACCAGCCACTGATGTTGCAGCGATTCAGGTACGACAATTAACACGCGGCTGGCAAGTCCAGACAGCAGTTGCTGATGGATGATGAGACCTGCTTCGATCGTTTTCCCCAGGCCCACTTCGTCTGACAATAACACCCGTGGCGCATGACGCTGTGATACTTCATTGGCGATGTGCAGTTGATGCGGGATAAGGCTTAAACGGCCGCCAACCAGACCGCGCTGCGGATTTTGTTGCTGCTGATGAAGATGTTGCCAGCTGTGGTAACGCAGCGTGAACCAGTCAAAGCGGTCAATCTGACCGGTAAACAAGCGGTCCTGTGGTGAACTGAAACTGATGAAATGGTCGAGAAAAGTTTCGCGCAAACTAACCGTTTCACCAGTGTCGGTGCGCTCGCCATGGTAAACCAGCGTCTGATTCACTTCTTCAATCCGTTCAATGACGAGACTGAATTCTTGTGCACTTTTCACCGTATCACCCGGATTAAACTGCACCCGCGTCAGCGGCGCTTCGCTCATGGCATACAGCCTGGTTTCGCCACTGGCGGGGAACAACATGGTCACCATCCGGCCATCAATACCGACTACGGTGCCTAAACCTAAGTCCGATTCCGCGTCGCTGATCCAGCGTTGTCCAAGGGCAAATTTCATCATTATCCGGGTCACTCTGCAAAGGGGGCGCTATGGTACTGAAAATCCGGCCAAACTGCATCCGCCTTGCCGGGAATTTTTCTACACCGTCTGAGTCACAAATGAAAAGCTTTGTATCGTCACGAGATTGTCATCCGGTACAAGGATTCTTGTTCTAAATTACATAAGAACCCGCCGGGTTTTTTCATCCGCTGCTAAGGAGCTGCATATGGCGCGAAGAAGAAGTAAAGACATAAAAATCTACGTCCTCGATACCAATATCCTGCTGCATGAACCCTTCGCCTTCTTAAATTTTCAGGAACATGACGTGGTCATCCCGATGACTGTGTTAGAAGAATTAGACCATATCAAAGACAAACACAAAGATGTCAGTCGCGAAGCTCGTGTGGCGATCCGCGCACTGGAGGACGTGCTGAAGGATGCAACCCCGGAGCAAATGCTGCAGGGCGTGAAATTACCGCAACATACCGACGATAAAGCCAGTGGTCATTTATTTATCGTCAATGACCATCACATCAGCGATCAAATCCCCGGCTTGCCGGGCGGTGAAAACGACCACCTGATTATCAACACGGCGCTGTTTTTACAGCGTGAAAAAGCCCCGGTCAAAGTGATTCTGGTAACCAAAGACATCAATATGCGCCTAAAAGCCAAAGGCGCCGGCTTAAAACTGGTCGAAGACTATCGCACTGACCAGCTGATCGATGACGTACGGTTTTTATATAAAGGTTATTTTAAATTTGCCGGCGATTTCTGGAGTCAGGTTAAAGATTGCCGTAGTGAAAATGAAGGCCGCGACACCTACCACTATTTACCCCGCACTTTATTGCCTAATGCTTACCTCAATGAATATCTGGTCGATGAGCATGAAACCTTTGCTGGCCGTGTGGTCTCGATTAACGATCAACAAATTAAAGTGTTGGATCTGGGGTTTGAGCGGATGATGCATCGCCATGCCTGGGGTATTCATCCGAAAAACATTTACCAGGCGATGGCACTGAATGCGTTGCTGGACCCGGATATGGATCTGGTGATTCTGACCGGCCCGGCGGGTTGTGGCAAAACTCTGCTGGCATTGGCCGCAGCGCTGGAGCTGGTGATTGAACGTGGCATGTACGACAAAGTTATCGTGACGCGAAATACCCCGGAAATTGCTGAATCGATAGGCTTTTTACCAGGTACTGAAGAAGAGAAAATGGCACCTTGGCTGGCAGCAATCACCGACTCGCTGGAGGTACTGCATAAAACCGACGAGCATCCACATTCCAGCGTCAATTACATTATGGATAAGGCCAACATTCAGTTTAAGTCGGTAAATTTTATGCGCGGTCGCAGCATTCAGCACGCTATTGTATTGCTCGATGAATGTCAGAACCTGTCCGCAGCGCAGTTGAAAACCATCATCACTCGCTGTGGTGAAGGTACCAAACTGATTTGTTCCGGTAACCTATCGCAAATTGATAGTAACTATCTGACCGCAGTGACCTCGGGTCTGACTTATATCGTGGAGCGTTTTAAAAACTTCGAAGGCAGCACCACGATTAACCTCAATGGGGTGGTTCGCAGCCGGCTGGCTTCCTTTGCAGAGGCCAACCTGTAGCGGTTTTACAGTTGTTAACAGATTGACTTGCCGGCGTAATCCGTTAGGCTAGTCAATCTGTTCTGTCGTCAGCATTTTGCTGTCTGCTTCCAAGGATGCCGTCCCACCGTGAAACTGTTTTCCTGGTCCAGTTTATTTTTTCTGTTGTCACTCAGCTTCTTGTGGGGGTGCGGCTATTGGGTCTGGTTGCAGACGAATCAAAGCCAGCAAACGCAACTGTATAGCCAACTGAGCCTGCAACTGGAACGCAGCGAAGTCTTATTGGAAGACTGGCAACGGAACTACCGTTTACATCTGGATTATTTGCGGGCTGATTTAGTCGGTATGACACCGGCGACCACTGATAACGTCATTTATGATCCCTGGCAGGAACTGGACGACAAAATTCAGCACGCGCCGTGGCCGGATGCATTGCTGGGCTATGCGTTGCTGGATGAAGCGGGTCGCGCTGTCCGCCTCAGCAATAGTGTTGCCGGTCAGTTGTTTACCATTACCGCGACAGATTTCAGCAGCAATCATCAGTTCCTGACGCCAATGGTCTTACCCGCACAGTGGGTCGCCCCTGTTCACCTCGAACTGAATAATCAGCACTTGCTGTTCTGGTTCGACTTATCGGCACTGAAGCAAAATCTGCAAAAAGCCCAACAAGGCGGCGCCGGTGAAGTATTGTTGGTGTCTGCCGCGGCGCAGTTGGTATCGCCAAGCCGCTATCAACAAACTTTATTAGCGCGCTTTGGACAGACAGATCTGCGAGATGATCAGAGTCTGAAATTCCTGCTGAAACGGCCACCAGAAGACTTAACCCGCAGCAGTCAACGCTATGACGGCAGTATGGCCTGGCCAGCAACGCCACTGGCGCAACTGATGACCGCGAGTAAGCAAGGACAGACGCCTTTATTTGTGCCGAATTATCTTGGACGTCCCAGTGTCGCCAGCTGGCGGTGGTCAGACAGTTGGCAGGCATATCTGGTGGCAGAGCGCGATTTGCATAGCTTGCAACAGCAGCGCAAAACCTTGCGCCAGTATTTGCTGATGGGGTTGTCGGCGTTGAGCCTGATTTTGCTGTTGTTGTTTTGGCTGATCCAACGCGGCGTTCGACAGCAGGAGCAAGTCACGGTCTTCGGCGAGTCTGATTTGTTGACCTCGCCAGAGCCGCTGGTAACGGTGCCTGACACGGCATTGCCGGAACTGGCGTCCACGGCTGAGCCCGTAACGGTGATTAAACCCGTCGCCGTGGAATCATCACAACAACAAAACCAGTTAAAAATAGCCCAAACCTTATTACAGGCTTGGTTGACTCAGCCGGCGTCAGCACATAGCTTGCGGGAGGTTTCAGAGCTTTGGCTGCAGCAATGCGATACAGAGACGCAGGGCCCGATTTACTGCCAGCCAGGATTATTGCTGAGCCTGCAACTAACTCAATTACAGCAGCAGGTAGTCAAAGCATTGTTGCTGGAGCTGGCTCCGGATCTGCCGGCCTGGGTCAGCCTGGATGCCGTTGCGCTGCGAGAGGCACTCGATTGGGTGATACGTCTTCGACTTGCTCAGCACGATGTCAGTACCCTGATGGTTAAAGTTGTGCTGACGGAACCGCAGCGGTTGATGCTGGAGATCAGCGATGATGGCGATACCATTGCGCCCGGGCAATGGCTGACTTTGTTGCATCCGGGGCAGGATCAGACGCTTTGGCCGGCCGCGCTGCAACGACTGCAACATGCTGGCGGCCATTTGAGCGCGGCGCAGCAACAATTCAGCGGAAACAAGTTATTGCTAACTTTACCGTTACAGGTATTGGCAGAAGCACGTCCTGGCAGTGAATTGCAACTGATTGATGGCGCAGCATTATTATTATGTCCGGCCGGTGATGCGCAACAGCTGTACCGCCGCATGCTGAAACAAACCGGGTTGGCCCTGATGCCACTCGATGATGCAGCCCAATTCATGCAATGGTGCAGCGAGCAAAATGACGCGCGGCTCGATTACCTTATCCTGGATGAAGCATTTATCAATGCCGATCAGCAAATTGCGACACAAGTCTTTCAGGTGGTCCGGCGTTATTTCCCGCAGCTTGCGTTACTGGTGCTGGTGAGACAGCCTGACCAGTGGCAGGCATTGCAGCAGAGCTTTCAGCTGCGTTTGATTAGTAAGCCTGTTCTTTGTGGTTCGTTGCAACAAGCTTTGGTGGCAACCGAAGAGGCGGAATTTGGTCCTCTGCTACGACGTGTCTGGCTGGCACCGGCTAATGCTGTCGATGGCTGGGTGTTGCAACAAGTATTAAGCCAGTTGGGTTATCAGCCGATGACGCTGCTGCCAGAACAGACATTGCCGTATAATGAACTGTTGATGCTACCGCTAGAGAATTCGATGAAGTGGCAAGGCCAGCTGACACAGCAGCCATTGCTTTGGTACACAGCACAGCCAGTCGCGATTGATTCGCTGGAAGAGTCCCAGCTGGTATGGACCCAATCTCAGGGGCTGACCATGCTGAGTCAGCGTTTATTTCAACTTTCGGAAAGATTGATTACGGATGAAAATTAGTAACCCGCTGTTAAACGAACAAAAAAGAAACCGCCGCAATGGTTTGATCCTGATTCTGCTGCTGGCCGTTTGTATGGCGCTTCTGGATTATCTGATGGCGTTATCTGATCGGCTGGATTTACGGCAGTTGCAATTAAATGCGGCGACTAGTGATTTTGATCATCAGCTAATACCGCTGTTACATCTGGCGAAAGTGATGCAAACCGAAGCCAGCCAGGCGCTGCAGCAACCGAAGCCCGATGCTTCACTGCCAACAGGGCAATTAACCGCATTGCGCCCGGCAGAACAATCACAACAGGTACGGCCGCTGACTGCTGCCGAGACTGCTATGTTACAGCAGATGGAGCCCTGGTTTCTTCAGCAGTTACGCTCTACTCGGTATTTGCTCAACGTGTCCTACATTTCTGAGGGTTTGCAATGGTTTCACCTGACCGACGCGGATGCCAGCTCCATCGAGCTGGCCAATGTGGCGGTGCAACAAATCGCCGCGTTAGCCCACATGCAGCTCAATAGCAGTTCGGCCAATATGTTGGTGTTGGATGAACTGAAGCAACGGTATGCGCTGCATATTGCGGTCAAGCTGGATAAAAACGTGGTCGGGCACTTGTTGTTGGAAATCGATCTGTTAGCTATGTTGCAGCAGGTGAAGGTACCGCAGCATGGTGCCACGCTGATGCTGATGGATAAAGTCGGCAAAGTGTTGCTGGCGGTGCAGGATGGGCAGCTAGCCGACTCGACAACTTACAATGGTTCTGATCAAAATGACAGTTTGCAACAACTAGAGTTGTTACCATTTGCACTGCACATTCAGCCAGATGCAGTGCGTGATACCAGGGCCGAATTGATCCGCTTTGCGACTGAATTATTGCTGTATAGCATTCCACTGCTTGTGTTGTATTTTTATATGCTGTCACGCTTTAAACGCAAAGTGTTACGACCGTTTTCCCGTCTGTTGATCCACGTAGCACGGTTAGAGCGCGGCGATGTACAAGGCGTTCGTCATGTCCCGCTGGAGTGGGAGTCCGTGTTTAAACAGACCGAACAGCTCAGAGATCGAGGGTCGGAAAAGTTCGTTGACTGAACTGCTTGCTGCGTAAAGCGGCCTGAAATTCCGGGCTGATCTGCCCCAATTTTAATGGGGCAGGTCCTGTCGGATCGATCAGTAATAAAGATGCATCTGCAAAATCAATAACTTGCTCTGTATCCGTTGCCGGAACTTGCGCGGCGATGATGGCATGGTTGGGAAGGTAAATGATTTTGATCATCAGTGTTGGAAAAATCAGCCGCATCACGGTCGCCCACAACACTGCTTTGCTGTCACAGTCACCGTTGTGGTCGAAAATTAACTGCACCGGTGGTGCATAGCCTTTGCCATTGGATTCGATGCGATTATCCAGATCACGGTAAGGGATTTGCTGGATCCACAAGGTCAGCCGAGCGGCGATTTGGCGAATATTTTTTTTGCCATAGTTACTGATAAATGCATCAGCCACTGGTTGCAGCTGCCCCAGCGCATCCTGCATAAACCGCAGATGGTCGGGGATCACGCCTTTTCCTTTAACCGGGTCGTCCAGCAAAAAATAATAACCTTGTGCCAGATACTGATCTAACGCTGATTTTTGTAACGAACGCAGGGTTGCTGCAACTGTCTTGGCTTTGGTGCTGTCATCGGCCTGAACGGTGAATTGCAGCGGCAGGTTTGGCGGTGAGAACTGGATCCGCACACCTTGTTGCTGCAAAGACGCGGCTTGGCGCATTAACGCATGCCGGACCGCCTGCTCAGCCATGTGAGGGGTATAACGTTTCATACCACGGTATTGGTTGAGCAGTTTATTGTCGAGACGAAATACCAACGCCGGTTCTGGAGGCAACTGGTAGCTAAACTCGGTTTGCTGCCCTGCAGCTGCGCGTTGTAACAGCATTTGTGCTGACGCTGTGCTGCAGCTTAGCAGCAATAACGTACATAGAACTCGCTTCAAGACATCAGCTTCCGCCGCTTCAGGTACAACCAGCTTAATGCTACCGGCCAGAAAAAGCCAAGACTGCCACCAGAAGATTCATGCACTATCACACTGACAGGTGTATCCGCCGGACCATCTTCCAACGCCAGATTATTCAGTGCTGCGGCTTCATAACCAGAGATTTCGGCAAGTTTTGCGCCACTGCGCGCGTCACGCAGTTCAATTTTCAGTTTGTAATAATCGCGTGGTAAATCACGCATATCGACTTCGATGGCAAACCAGTCAGTGCGGCTGCTGCCATACAAAGTAAAGATACTGCTGGTGTGGAAGATCCGGTTCAGACCCGGGCCAATCAGGCTGTAAACGGCATAAACCGGTTGTTCGGTATACTGCGTATGTGCGTCAAAACGAATGTAGATCTGTGTGTAAAAACGGTCGCCATCGCGATCGTGTCGCAGCGTTAAATCAACAGAATCAAACCAGCTGCTGCTACTGAAATCCTGGTTCAGCAAGATAGCCGAGGGGGCGGTACTCGCATCAGTGTTGGCGGCCGCTACACTGGCGTCAGCGTGGATCTCACGGGTTGGCAAAGTCTGTTCTGTAGGGTCGGCGTGCAGACCGTAGCTGGCTAATAAAAGTAAACAGGCGGTCAGTTGGGTTTTCATAGGCGATTCTCCGGTGGCTTTGGTATGATCCTCGTCTCTATGCTCTGAATCTTGGCTGAATCCCTCAGCACTTGTTTTATTTGAGTTAAAAAGCTGAATAATTTATGAAATTGATCCGACGTATCACCGTGACCGAACCAGGGCAGGCCATCGACTTGCTGGTCAGAAGCTGCCCTGAATTGTCCAAAGGCCGGCTGAAAGACGCTATGAATAAAGGTGCCGTGCAACTGGTACAGGGCAAGCAGCATAAGCGGCTACGCCGGGCGCAGGCTGAAGTCGTGGCCGGTAATGTGCTGGAATTGCATTACGATGACGATATCCTGCAACGCCAGGCCAATGCGCCGGTGCTGCTGGCGGATGAACGCGGTTACAGCGTCTGGTTCAAGCCGGCGGGCCTGTTATCACAAGGCAATGAATGGGGTGATCATCTGGCCTTACTGCGGCAGGCCGAACAACATTTTACCCCACTGCGGCCGGTATTTTTGTTGCACCGGCTCGACCGGGAAGCCAGTGGTCTGGTGCTGATTGCCCACCATAAAGCGATGGCTGCGACGTTAAGTCAGCTGATCCAGCAGCATAAGATCGAAAAAACCTACCGCATCACTGTTTCTGGTGTACCTGACGCCGCATTGCAAGCGCAAGGCGAAATCACGTTGCCACTAGATGGTAAGGCGTGTTGTACCCGTTTTCGCCTGGTACAAGTTCTGCAACAGCCAAGTCGCGCAGTGTTGGAAATCGACCTGATTAGTGGTCGCAAGCATCAAATCCGTCGTCATTTTGCGGCGATTGGTCATCCGGTAATGGGTGATCCTCAGTACGGCAATGGTAATCAGGATCCGGCAGGTATGGCGTTGCAGGCGACGCGGCTTGCTTTTGAATTGCCAGGCAAAGGCTTGCGACAACATGAACTACCGCCGGAGTTACGGCGGTAGAGCACCGGGAAAATACGTAGATGACTTCGCTTTTCCGACTGCAGCGCTGTTTACTGTTTAAACCGGTTGGTGCGCCAGAGGTTGGCAGCGTAGTTGCAGCAGACCCAGCGCCAGTGCATTGTTGATGTCCTGGCGCACATTCTCCGCTTGCCAGCTACACGGCACTTGTTGGCTCGCACTGAGTTCAAAATGCAACAACTCGCCGGCATTGGCTTGTTGTTGCTGCCAGCTATACCACACCAGTTCACGTAAGCCATTGATATCCTGTTCCTGCCAGTCTTGACCCAACAAAGCAGTCAGTTGGCCTTGCCAGATACGGAACGCGGGCTGGCCGGGAAGTTGTTGTTGGATGCTAGATAATCCCAGCCAGAGCCGCTGTTGCCAGGCCGCATCAGGTTGGCTGACAGATAACCACAACACATCGGTATGCACAGTGCTGTCGATCAGTTTTTCACAGGCCAGTTGTTCCAGCAAATTCCGCATGGATTGTCGCAGCAGATGTTCACCAGCCACCAGTTTAAATTCACTGATGTGCTGTAATTGCACTGCGATGAGGCATATTGACGGGTCACGAAGTTGATCCTTGCGTAGTTGCCGGCTGAATGCAGTCCAGCTTTTGACCCAGACTTGCCCGGTATTAGCCGTCTTTGGTTTAAGACTCCGGCGAATGGCAAAAAACAGCACGCCCAGCCAGCTGACAATCACTGTTGCCAGCAGACTCCACAGCCAATATTGCTGCACAGTATTTTGTGCCGACAGTGAGGCCATTTGTTGCTGCAGTTTTAACCCTTTGGCCAGTTGGTCCAGTCGTTGCTGCTGCTGATCAGCCTGTAATTCAAAACGGGCCTTATTCGCCGACAATGCCGTCTGATAGGCCGCTTGCCATTGACCTGAGTTGGCATGGATCCGTGACAACACATCCCAGTACTTATGTTGTAAAAATACTGGCAATGTATCGACCTGCAGATCTGCCGGTAGATAAGCGCGGGCCTTTTCCAGCTGCTGTTGTTGCAGCGCCACTTCAGTCAGGGTAATGCTGGTTTCATGCTGCATACTGCGATTGCCCAGTTGCTGAAACAACTGAGCGGCTTTGAGCAGTTGCTGTTCTGCAGCCTCTGGTTGATGGCGGGCGAGCGATAACTGTGCTTCAGAAAATGACAGTTGTGCCGTGAGATAGGGATCTTTCAGCTGTTGTAGCAGAGCACGAGCTTTTTGTAGGACAGCTTCGGCGCGGGCCAAATCGCCCGCTGACAACCAGACATCGATTTGCGTCAGCAATACAGTAACCAGCTGAGTGCGTCGATCCGGCATCTGTAGGAACTGCTCAGCCTGATGCAGGTGATCAGCTGCCAGCTGATATAATTCCAGTTTGTCGTACGCCATGCCAAGACGAAGATGGATCGAGCCGAGTGAGGCCTGATCATCAGATTGCTGTGCTAATTCCAGGGCACGGCTCAAATGCTGCTGCGCCATACTGAAGTTGTTTTGTTGCAGCGCCAGCCGTCCGGCGATCAACCGGCTTTGTAGTTCAGCCTTAGGTAACTTGTGCTCAGTGGCAATCGCGACACTGAGTTCAGCATATTTCAGTGCCGAAGTGATGTCGCCACGCTGGTTGTAACCTTGAGCAAAACTTTCATAGATGCTGGTTTGTAATGCAGGTTTATTGTTTTCGTGATAGCTCTGCAGCGCTTTTTCCGCTTGCTTCAGCACTTTGATAGCAGTTTTACTGTCGCGAAACATGATGCCGTAAACCAGCGCTTTATGTTGCAAAGCTTCTATTTGCAAAGACGGCGTTAACCCCAGATCAAGCGCTTTATCTACGGCGGATAAAGCCCCATCTTTGTTGTGCAGTTTCATATAACCGTGGCTGAGCAACAGCCACTGTTCTGCGCTGGGAGCGGCCAGGGTACTGAGCTGGTTGATGGCTTTGTCTGGATCGGCTTCAACTTTTTTTCGCTCGGCCTGAAAATCAGCGGCTGCCGCGGTATTGAACCAGCAAAAGGCAATGAAAAAGCACAACAGACGCATAGCAGCTCCGCAAAAGGCGATAGTCAGCGAGAAGACCCGATCATATTGCAAGTGCGTACCGGGGAGCCAGCAATATAAGCCAGAATATTCTCGGCTAGCTGCTGTAGCAGCAATTGCATCGACTCGGTGGTAGCCCAGGCAATATGTGGACTGAGCAACAGATTCGGTAGTGCGCCGGTCAGAAATGGATGATCGGCCGGCGGCGGCTCTTGCGTCAACACATCAAGTGCTGCACCGGCCAGCCGGCCTTGTTGTAAAGCCAGCAGCAGTGCGGCTTCATCAATCAGCGCGCCACGGGCCGTGTTGATCAGCAATGCGTTGGGTTTTAGCCAGCTCAGTTGTACACTGCCCAATAACGGTGGCATGTTGGCCTGTGCCGGACAATGCAGGCTGACGACATCTGCTTTTGCCAATGCCTCGCGAAAGGCCACGCGGCCCGGACGGATAGTGCTGGCATCGGGGCGTTCTGACAGACAAATCTGCATGCCAAAAGCTTTTGCCAGTTGCGCGGTCGCCTGACCTAAACCACCGTAGCCGACCACCGTAAAAATTTTCCCCTGCAGACTTTGCACCGGTTGCTGATGCAGGCAAAACACCGGGCTCTGACTCCATTTTCCGCTCAAGACCGCCTGCTGTTGCTGCCAGATCTGATTGTTCAGCGCCAATAACAGCGCCATGGCATGTTGTGGCACCGCACCGAGCGCATAATCCTGCACATTGCAGACCTGAATACCCTGTGCGGTTGCAGCCGCGAGGTCGACATTATTGGTGCCGGTGGCGGCAATACAAATCAGTCTGAGTTGTGGTGCAGCAGCCAAAATGGCAGCATTCAGCACCACTTTGTTGCTAATCACTATGCTGGCGTTGTGGATGCGCTTTGACACTTCCGCAGCGCTGGTCGTCGGGTAACAACGCAGTTGGGTGCCTTCAATTTGCAGCACCGATAAATCGGCGCCTGCCATAGTGTCCGTATCCAGAAACACAATTTGCTGCATCAGCCTGAGTCCTTTTCGTCAAAAGGTTGCTTTTACCAGACCAGACCTCTAAAAATAAAGCACTTTTTAAAACAAAACAGTGGAGTTGGTCCTTGGCACAGCAGTGGCATTGTGAACAATGGGCCCGAACAGTGGCGAAGCAGGTCTGTCTGCTTTGCTTATCTGTCTGTATAAGCGTTGGCTTCCCGCTGCAGGCTAAAACGGTCACGGTGGCTGCGGGTGCCTGGGGAGATATGACGGCTGCCAATGGCGGAGGCCTGTATTTTCAAGTGTTGCGAGAGGCGCTTGGTGGAGCTGATATTGAGCTGAAATTCCGGGTGGCGAACTGGAAGCGGGCCAAGCAGATGTTTTATGCCAACCGGGCTGACTTGTTGCTTGCTGATTATCGCAGTGTCGGTAGCCGGCAGTTTTTCCCGCTCTGGCATCTTGATATGGATCCGCCGGTCGTGTTGTTCAGTTTGCAGACTTTTGTTTCGGCCGAAAAGCTGAAAGACAAAACGGTGGGGTGGCTGCTCGGCTATGAGTTTGATCAGTTTTTGCCAGTGTCAGTCAATGGCGTTGAAGTGTCTGCTGAACAGTTTGGCTTCGACATGCTGGAGTACGGCCGGCTGGACGCCTATATCAGTTATGATAACAATGTGCCGCAAACGCTCAGACCCAAATTAAAACGTCTACAACTGGCGCCGGCACAACCGTTATATCCGGTATTCCAGAATACCTTTGCGGGCCGCCAACTTGCCGCAGAATTTGATCGCGGCATGCAACGGTTGTATCAAAGCGGTCGCTTAGCGCAAATTTATGCCGAGCATTTTCAGCAAGCGGGGTTTCCTGCGCTTCAGCGGTAAACCACGTCTTTATACATCGGAGCCAGCTTCGCCAACAGGCGGTTTTGGGCGCCAACCGGTACCTTCTGTGCGGTCATCACTTTGATTAAGTGATCAACCAGATTATCAAAATCGGCCTGAGTGATTTGAAAACCGGTATGGCTTTCCTGCATCGTTGCACCGCTATATCTGCAGGGGCCACCACTCAGCTCACACAGCTGTTCAATCAATAGTTTACGAAAACGCGCGATATCTGTGTCTTTAAAATGCTGCACGATCTGCGGGTCTTGTTCAATTTCCACCAGCAGCCCATCAACCAGCTGGGTCACGCCGGTTTCGGCCCCCAGCTGCTGATATAACCAGTCTTTCGGTTCAGGTGCGCTGCTGCAGCCAACCAGCAATAACAACAGGGCAGAGCGGACTAAAACGACCATGTGGACTCCAGCGCCAGGTAATATCCGGTTTGATTCTCAAAGGTCGCGATGCTGCCAAGATCAACATGGCCCGCGACCAGACTCAGGTGTTTATTGGCGAACCAGGCGACAAAGACATCACGCCAGTGATCTTCGCGGGCAAACGCCAGTTCATTGGGTTTTTGCTTAAATTCAGCGCCGATGGCCCACTGTGGGTTGAACAGCATGACCGCCGAAAATTCGCTGACCCATTGATAATCATCATTACTGACAGTGCCAAAACCGAGCAATCCGGTTTGTTGGCCTTTGGTGGCGCGCACTGTAGCGTTGAGTAAGATGTTGCGTCCCCATAAGGCATCAAACCAGACTTTACTAGCTGCAACATAAACATCAGTCCCGCTGTCATGGCGGGCGCCGACAGCTGTAGGGATGGCAAAATCGAGTTGTTTTTTCAGTTGTAGACCAACACTGATCTGCGGCATTGCGGTATAAAGCAGCTCGCCGGCGACTTTATATTTCAGGCCGATGATTTGTTGGTTCAGCTCACCGCCCATCGTATCGAGTTTTAATTCCTGCCGGCCAAAACTCAGTTCGTATTTGTTGTCATAGGACAGGCCAATGCCTTTGCTGTTCAGCGTAAAATCGTCAACACCCACCTGACTGGCATAGCCTGTCACTGACCATTGGCCAGAGCTGCCATAGCCATTGATCACGGCCCATGGCACGATGCCACCCCCGGCAGCACCTTCGATGCTAGTGGCACCGCCGGTGGCCAGTACTTTGCTGCCGGCGGCAGCGACATGCAGACTGCACAGCAATAATGCCGTACTCAGGAGCGGTTTTTTCATGAAACCTCGGGAAACCATCTGGCATTGTTTTGCTGAAACTCGGTCAGCCAACCGGTCAGATCCGCGGCTTTCAGCGGTTTGGCGAAATAATAGCCTTGTACTTTGTCTATGCCGGCAGCCTGCAATTTGGCGAGACCGGCCAGATTTTCCAGCCCTTCGGCGGTCACCAGTAAACCGAGACCATGTGCCAGCTCGGTTGTGGTCTGTACGATCAGCGCATCATTATGATTGTGTTCAATATCTTTGACAAAGGCCCGGTCAATTTTCACTTCATGGACCGGCAGGCGTTTCAGATATGCCAGCGACGACTGGCCGGTGCCGAAGTCATCAATGGCCAGTTCAATGCCCATTTCGCGTAACGTCTGCAGGTTCTGGATCACCTGTTCCGGATCCTGCATCACTGCGCCTTCCGTAACCTCCAGCGCCAGTGCTGATGCCGGCAGCTGGTGCTGTGCCAACAGCGCCGCGATTTGCCCCGGTAAGTCACTGCTGAGTAAATCATAGGCCGACAAATTAACTGCAACCGTCAGTTCGATGCCTTGTTGCCGCCATGCCGCCAACTGATCGATCACCTGTGCGATCATCCAGTCGGTGACCCGTGAAATCAGGCCAGAATGCTCGGCAAGACGAATAAATTCATCCGGCGGCACAAAGCCGAGTTGTGGATGTTGCCAGCGGATCAACGCTTCCGCTGAGTGCGCAGTGCGGCCAAGCAGACTGACTTTAGGTTGATACACCACAAACATATGACCGGATTGCAGCGATAACGGTAGATCGTGTAATAAAGTCAGTTCCCGTTGATGGCTTTCATCCTGACCCGGCTGGTATTCGGCAATCAACTGATGGCTGGTTTTGGCATGCACCATCGCGATCTCGGCCCGGCGTAGTGCATCGTTCGCGGTTCCAACCGACGCAGCGGCAGGAGCCGGCGCCTGATACAAAGCCAATGCCAGCTTCAGATTTAACCGGGAATTATCCAGCGTAAAATCGTAAGACAGGAGTTGTTGCAATGCGGGCAGGTCTTTTTGCTGGATCGGTGTTGGACTGACCAACAGAAATTCATCCCCACCGAGCCTCGCGATCATCGATGCAACTGGCCGCGCTTTCACTAAGCGTTGTGACAGCTGCACCAACAGGGAATCGCCATTTTTATAACCAAAGGCGTCGTTGACGTGTTTAAAATCTTTGATGTTGATCAGCAATAACCACAGTGGCTGACTGCTGAGCAAGGCGGGTAGCTGCAATTCGACCAGATGACGGTTAGCAAGGCCAGTCAGAGTGTCGTGCTGCGCCTGAAACAGAATTTGTTGTTCACGCTGGCGGATATCCTGCTGCATCTTTTGCAGGGTTTCACTGAGTAAACCCACTTCTCCGCGTTTGATCGACGGTGCCTGCAACGCCTGGCCCAGACCGATAGCCCGGGCAAACTGGGTCAGCAGCTGTAGTGGCTTGGTAATACTGCGCGCAAGCGCCACGGCAAACAACACGGCGAGTGTCAGGCCGAGGCCAAAAATAGCTAATAACTGGGTGCGTGCCTGTTGATAGGTTTCCTGCCAGGGCGCAGTCGACAAATGCAACAGGGCACTGATAGTCCCGGCGCGGTCCAGCGGACGCTCGGTGGTCAGCAGTGGCTGGTCCAGTACTTTGAGTGAGATTGGAGCTGGGACTGCGGTTAAGTCCATCTGTTGTGCCGGTCCCAGCGTAGATGCCAAGAGTTCTGCACCAGCAGTGCCACGGCCAAACACAAAACTGATATCCAGGTCGGTCAGCGCTTTAATCTGGCCGGCGAGTGCGGTATCCAGCGCAAATCCCATTGCGACCCAGGCGATCAGCTGCGGCGCTTTAACGGGGACCATCACCATTTGATAAGCGTTGTTGCCAATATGCACGATATCCGACACAGAATCCTGACCGGATAAGCGCATATCTTTAAATAACTGCGTGATTTGGTCGGCACTGACGTCTTGGCCGCTGCTGGCGATCAGCTCGCCCTGAGGGGTCAGTAACACGGTCAGTGTGGCGTCGATGCGGCTGCCATGATTTTCCAGTACCGACGAAATAGTGTCCTGTTCACGTAACGCGACGGCTTGGCGAAAGCCAAAATCGCTGGCGACCAGCCGCACTGAATTGCCCAACTGCGTGGCTCTGTTGCTGAGAGCCTCCTGAAATACCCGGCTGGCAACATCCAGCGCCTGGCGGGCCTGTGCGGCACTGTCGCGTTGCATTGCGCCAAGCGCTGCAAAGCCCATGGCAACCGTCATAAAGGTCAGCATGCCCAGTAATAACAGGATCAGACGACTACGCAATGAATCTAACATGCCACCTCTAGCCGGTGTTCAGCAGTAAGCACTCGGAGTGCGTCTACTGATTATTCAATTGATACAACAGATTAACCTGATTTTACCCAGAAGGGCGAAAGCAACAACCATAGCAGTTAATTAAGTCTGACTCAAAGATCTGTGATGGATTGGCGCTGTAAACAGACGAGTGGCGGTGAGACTTACCAGGATAAAAAAAACCGCTGAGATCAGCGGTTTTTTTCAACAGAGACTGGCTTAAGCGCGGCGGCGCGCCAACATCAGCAGTGCCGGTAACAGCAGCAGGGCTGTCGCAGGCGCTGGAATTGCTGGACCAGCCACATTCACCATGCCGTTTTGGCTGCTGAAGTCTGTCACTTTGTCACCAAAGCCATCAGTCAGTTCAATCTTGCTCAGCAACAGTTTATGCACACCGCTGTTTAACGCTTTGAAGGTGATGGTCGCTAAGGTGAAATCCGGGCCTTGCACGTCAGCCAGATCCCAAGCTAAGTCAAACAGATTCATTTCGCTGATCGTCAGTTTGCTGCCATTCTTGCTATATTCACCAAAGTTCGGTTCGACCGGTGAAAAGTGCGGTCCAAAGGTCACAGACTCAAAACCCAAAGCGGCTGACCAGTAACTCAGATCCAGTTTAAAACCGGCCAGACCATCTTCATAGCCTTGTACCCGGACTTGCGCTTGCACCAGATCGTTTTTCTGATATTGCGCTTTATCCAGCTCAACTTTGATCACGGTGGCCTGGCTGCTGAACGTCAGGCACAGCGCGAATAATGCAATTAACTTCTTCATATAAAATTCCTTACTACGGATTATTCGTAATTATTTGATAGCGCAACGGGCGTAAGTACACAGCGTTGCCATGGCGCGGGCGTCGCTGCTTGAAACCACGCGGTCTTTGTTAAAGTCGTATTCCAGACCCAATTTCACCCCTGATTTCAACAGTGCGTTGAACAGCGCGATGTCGTTGTTGTCGACGTCACCATCTTTATCCAGGTCGGCTGGGTTCACTGCTTTCAGCGCCAGTTCAACCACAACCGGATCATGGTCAGAGCCACGGAACGCAGTTGGTTGATAGAAGTCTGCTTGTTGCTGTGCCGTTTTATCTTCCATGTTGTAATCAAACAGCGTGGTCTCGTCGGCATTGATATGCCATTCCATCGCATAAGTGACCTGTGAAGACAATGTAGAGCTGGCCAATGCATGGTCCAGATAACCGCTTTCACCACCAAACAGGTACGAGTAACCGCGGTTGCCTTGGAATTTCTCCACCAGATTGACAAAACCTTTGCCGACCAGTGTATGGATTGGATCTTCTTTCGCATAGGCGTTTAAGTCGCCCATGATCAGCACATCTTTATCAGCAGAACCGGTTGGATTAGTGGCAAGCCACGCAGTCAGTTCATTCGCAGCCTGCACACGGGTGGCATTCCAGCAGCTCTGGCCGTCTTTCAGGTCACGATCTGGGTTGCTTGAACCGCTTGGGCAGCTACCTTTTGACTTGAAGTGGTTGACGGCAAAAGTGAACACTTCGTTATTGGATTTCTGTGTGAAACTTTGGACCAGTGGCTGGCGGTTGCCAAAACCAAACACTCCAGCGCTGGTGGTCACTGCATTACCAAGCGGCGTCACTTTGGCTGGTTTGTACAGCATACCAACGCTGATTGCATCAGTGCCAAGTGCTGTGCTGCCAGGAACTTGCACGAATTGATAGGTTCCAGCACCGAGGCGCTGATTCAACCGGCTGACTAAATCGACGATGGCGCTGGTGCTGCCGTAGCCGTCGTTTTCAATTTCCATCAAACCAACGACATCGGCGTTGATTGCGCTTAACGCCGCGACAATTTTGTCGGCCTGACGTTCAAATTCAACCGCTGTAGATGCGCCACGTGAAGTTGGGAAACCACCGCCCAGGCCATCACCGTTGAAGTAGTTCAACACGTTAGCGCTGGTTACCTTCAGGTTGCCAAGGTTACGCATGACTGGTTGTTCTTCGCGCAGATTGTTGGCGGTGAATTGCACAGTACCCGCTGGCAGTAAACGCCAGGCGCTGAAGCTATAGTCCAGGATCCCGCTTAAGTTGGTATTGACGGCATCACCAACACGGACCGGGTTGTTCATATTCAGACCTGGGGCCGGATAGATGATATTGGCCGGGTTTTTCCCGTTGACGAGGTCATCCAGCACAATTTTGCTGCGGCTGTTTTGCGATGCCAATGCCACAGCTTCAGGGGTGCCCGGACGGAACTGGTTGGTTGGTGTGAACAGACGTTGCGGTGCCAGTGTCAGCTCGCCATATGTGCCAAGGTTATAGTGATCGGCAACGACCAGTTGTTGCGGGAAGGTCACCTGCATACTTTCCAGGCTTTCCCAGTCGTTCAGGTTGCCAATAGGCAGTGTTACGCTGACCGGTTGCACAGGAGTGGCAGTGCCACAGGCAGCCAGGCCGGTACGGCGAATTTGGGTTTTGGTGAAATACTCTTCGACTTTACCGATGACACGAACTTTATCACCGACCGACGGATAATCGACCGCGGCGTCGTTGTATACGAAAATACCTTCAGAAGTGGCAGGGTTATTGTCTGAATCACTGGCTTCTTCCTGAATATAGAAACCGGTGGCAAATGCTGTGACCCGGCTGACAACCGCTTCGACAACTACAGTTTTACCAGCTTCCGGTGATGCAGCACCTGCACCTTGTACGGCACTGATTAACGTCGCGCTGTCACCACAGTTACCAATGACCGGGCCGACTGGTGGCACCACCACGCCGCCGCCACCGCCAGTGCCTGAGCCGCTATGGCTACCCAGATTAGCGAATTCGTCTTTGGCGTAAAAATCCCATTCTACACTTGGATCAAAAGCATCACTGCCATTGACGTCGCCCTGCACTACACTGCTTTTACGCACTAAAGTACGGTCGTGGGTGAAATTGTTGTTACTACCCCATGAAGTGCCCGGATCTACACCAATCTGGCCAAACACATCGATTAAATCAGCGCCTTTATATAAGGCAATTGCATCATCCCCGTTAAAGTTGCTGGTGCCGAACGTCATGTTGCTTTTGGCCGCCAGCGCAGCAGCAGACCCGGTATCAGTCAGTACCAGCGTGCTTTTGGCTGCCAGGGTGCCGCTCAGCGGGACAGTTTTGCCGGCAGTGATGGCGCCGTTAGAAAACACTTTGATGGAGTAACCAGTCAAATCCAGTGCGACATCGGCTGGGTTGTAAATTTCCAGCGCTTTATTGTTAGATGAGCCTTCGACATACTCAGAGATAAAGGGTTCTGCGTGCACAGCCGGGGCCAGCAGCATTGCCAGCAACAACATATTCAGTTTCATGATGACGTCCGTTTGTAAGAGCTTTGGTTGAATGTCCCGGACCCTGACGCAGGGTCTGAGTGGCTGGACGGCTATTCTTCTGCATGTGCTCCGACCAGGGGCTTGTACGTTAAATGACCTTTGTGACAATTTCAATAAAGGCTTATTAAGTTTTTCAGAAAATAATACAGTGCGTGTAAAAAAACCTGACACTTATTTCAGCTAAGCTATTGATCTGAGAACAGGAAAATTGCGGAAAATTTATTTACACTGCTGAGCAGTTTTTTAACGCAGTTATCTTAAATCTTAGTTTTTATCAAGAGCTTGTACTGGTGCCACTGCGACAGGAGAAAGGACAGATGATTGTAGCCCGCTGGGTGATGTTAGGGATGATGTTGCTGACGCACCAGGTTGCTGTGGCTGAACAATCGGCTAAACATTCGGCTGAACAAGCGGCTAAACAACCGGCTGACAGTCCCTGTGCCCGGGTGCAACACCGCCCCTGTGTGGCCCTGGTGCTTGGCGGTGGCGGTGCAAGGGGCGGCGCCCATTTGGCGGTATTACGCCAGCTGGAAGCGCAGCAAATCCCAGTGGATTTAATTGTCGGCACCAGCATCGGCGCTTTTGTCGGTGGTCTGTATGCGCAGGGTAAAACACCGGCCGAGATTGAAAAACTGTTGTTAGAACTGCCGTGGAGTGATGGTTTTCGTGATCGGGTGGAGCGGGATGAAGTGCCCGCTCGGCGCAAAGACCAACGCGATCAATTTCCGATCAACCTAGATTTAGGCGTTGGCCCGGAAGGCCTGCGTGTGCCCAAAGGCGTGCTGCATGGTCAGGCCATGGCGGGATTGTTGCAGCGTGCATACGGCCTGGTACCTGAGCTCAGCAGTTTTGATCAGTTGGCAGTGCCGTTTCGTGCCGTTGCCACTGATTTAACCAATCGCGAAGCTGTGGTGCTGAGTCATGGCAATCTGTTGCATGCGGTCCAGGCATCGATGTCCATTCCCGGCGTTGTGCGGCCGATGATGTGGCAAAACCATCTGTTGGTCGATGGCGGCGTGGCTAACAATTTACCGATCAGTGTGGCTAAAGCATTGGGCGCCGAGCATGTCATTGCGGTGTCGATTGACTCCCCATTGCTGGCAGGCAACGAGTTAAACAGTGCGATGGCAATCACTGAGCAACTGACCAACTTTCTGGTCGCAGAAGCGGTCAGCCGGCAGCTGGCATTACTGGGGCCCGCTGATGTGCTGATCCAGCCGCAGCTGAAAACTGTTGGCACGCTGGATTTTGATAAAATGCCGCAGGCCATCGCCGCCGGGCAGGTTGCGGTCACGGCGGCCCGCACCGCACTTGGCCGCCTCAGCCAGCCGGCATTGTATGCAGCCTGGCAACAGCAGCGTGTGACCAAGCCACAGCAAATTGAACTGACCGGTGTCGCGCTGGAAAACCACACGTCGCTGGATGACCAGTTGCTGTTGCAGCGCTTAAATTTGCCGTTGCAGCAACCGGTATCGTTACTGACGGTGCAGCAAGGCGTCCGGCGTATTTATGGTCTGGATATGCTGGAGCGCGTCAGTAGCACTTTGCAACAGGACGCTGAAGGCAAACAGCGGCTGCTTTTGAAAGCAGAAGCCAAAAGCTGGGGGCCGGCTTATCTGAACTTTCGGTTTGCGCTGGAAGATGATTTTGAAAATACCCACAACTATCAGCTGGCGGCGTCCCATCTGTGGACCGGTTTGTCGGCCTATGGCGCTGAACTGGAAAATGTTGTGGCGCTGGGTACTGACAAGCAGTTGGCCAGTACTTTGTATTGGCCGCTTGGATTGTCCGGTTTTTATGGCGAGTTGAAGGTAGATCAGAGCCGCACTGTATTTAGTCTGGAAGATGATGCCGGGCGCTCCGGCGGCGAATTAAACCAGCGCGAGCTGGCTTTACGCGCCGCTTTGGGCTGGGAGCCGGTCGACCCACTGCAGATCTCATTTGGATTACAGCGTCGGGACGGGCGTTTCCGCCTGCCCGCCATCCTGGCGCAACAACTACCGTTCGACCGCCTGCCGTATTTACGCCGCGGCACCAATATGCAAATGAGTTATGACACGCTAGATAGCCGTAGTTTCCCCAGTCGTGGTGTACGGGTTGACGCCAACTGGCAGCAGCTGAATGATGATTACCTGTCGGTGCGTAGTCAAAGCCAGTCGTATGGCTTACAGGCGCAGGCGGCACGGCAGTGGCAGTCGCATATTTTGCGCGGCCGGCTGAGGTTTGACCGCGTTGATGGCCCGAATAATCTGGTTGAGCTGGATCAGTTTTCGCTGGGCGGTTTACTGAACCTGTCGGGTTACCCGAAGAACTTTTTGTTCGGTTCCGAGATACAGTTTGCCAGCCTGGTGTATCAGTACCAGTGGCCGGAGTCGCGGCTCAGTCTGTTTAAAGCGCCATTTTATCTGGGCACGTCGCTGGAGCGGGGGCTGGTGCGGCAGTCGCGGTTCAGCGCTGTACGCGATGTACAGGTGGATGACTGGATTTGGGCCGGCAGTATTTTTGCCGGCTGGGACAGCCCATTTGGGCCGCTGTATCTGGGTTATGGTCAGGCTGACTCTACAGCAGCAGATCAACCATATCGGTTTTATCTGTCATTAGGGCAAACCTTTTGATCCAAGGAGTGAAAAGAGTGACAGACGGCACATCAACGCAGGACGTGATCCTGGCAATAGATCAGGGCACCTCATCAAGTCGCGCCATGTTATTTGACCGCAATGGCGTGGTGCTGGCGCAAGCCCAGCAAGAACTGGCCTGCACTTATCCGCAAACCGGCTGGGTTGAACAGGATGCCGAGGCGCTGTGGCTATCGGTATTGACGGTTTGTCGCGAAGTACTGGCTCAGGCCGACAGCTTGCAGTTGAAAGTCTGTGGCATAGGCATCACCAATCAGCGCGAAACAACTTTGTTGTGGCGCCGTGACAGCGGTGATGTGGTGGCTCCGGCTATCGTCTGGCAAGACCGGCGCACGCTGGCTTATTGTCAGCAGCTGCAGCAACGCGGTCATCAGGCTTGGGTGAGTCGGCGCACCGGTTTGTGCCTGGACCCTTATTTCTCCGCTTCCAAGCTGAACTGGCTGTTGCAGGATCCGGCGCTGCGTCTGGCGGCAGAGCAGGGTGAGCTGGCGTTTGGCACCGTGGATAGTTTTATCCTGTGGCGGCTAACGCGTGGCCTTGTGCATGCCACTGATACCACCAATGCCAGTCGTACCTTGCTGTTTGGCATTCAGCAGTTGCAATGGGACGCTGAATTACTCGAGCTATTTGATATTCCAGCGCAAATTCTGCCACAGGTGCGCCAGAGCGCCGATGACTATGGCCGCACTGACCCACACTGGTTTGGTCGTGAATTGCCGATTGTGGCCTTGGCTGGTGATCAACAGGCTGCGGCGATCGGTCAGGGTTGTGTACGGGCCGGCGGCCTAAAAAGTACTTATGGCACGGGCTGTTTTGCGCTGTTGAACACCGGTGAACATTTACTGCAGTCCAACCATCAGCTGCTCAGTACTGTGGCCTGCACTGTGCAGGGGCAGACGCAATATGCCTTAGAAGGCTCGATTTTTGTCGCCGGCGCCGCGGTGAAATGGCTGCGTGACCAGCTTGGTCTGATCAAGGATGCGGCAGAAACGGAAACGCTGGCGGCTAGCCTGACCGACAATGGCGGTGTTTATCTGGTGCCGGCTTTTACTGGCCTTGGCGCGCCGTACTGGCGGCCAGAGTTGAAGGCGCAGTGGTCCGGCTTAACACTCGGTACCGGCAAAGCCCAGCTGGCCCGTGCGGTGTTGGAAGCGGTTGCCTATCAGACTGCTGATTTATTACAGGCAATGCGTGCCGACGGTGCTGCTTTGTTAAGCCTGCAAGTGGATGGTGGCATGGTGAATAACAGCTGGTTCTGTCAGTTTCTCGCAAACGTGTTAGATATCAATGTGATGCGCCCGTTGCAGACCGAAACGACAGCCTTTGGTGTCGCCTTGCTGGCTGGGATCCAGCTTGGCTGGTATGCCGATTTGGACGCACTGCCGGATTTGGTCAGAGCTGAATCCTGGTTTTATCCGAATTTAAGCGCCGGTCAACGCGCAGAACTACTGGCTGGCTGGCAGCGCGCGGTGGCGCAATTGCTGGCAACGGAGAATCCCTGATGTTATTGAAATATCTGCAAAATGTGCAGCAGGGTAAAGCGGTCAATTATCAAAAATTACTGGCATTATTGCCACCAGCGTATTATCAGCGCCGCACTGAGCTGTTTAAAGTTAAAGCCAGCGGCGCCGGCAAATGGCAGGTCAGTATTGCCGATACGGCATTGTTTCAGGCCCTGCTACAAAGTGCCGGAGCGCCCGCTGATCGGGTCACGGCGAGCTTGCAGGGCGATTCACACCGGGTGCAAACCTCACATTGTTATTTGCTGCTGTACCACGAAGCTTGTGCCAGTCCAAGGCCGGATCTGGTGCTGGCGGCCGGCAGCGCGGCAGGCGATGGGTTGGCACAGCTGAGCCTTGGCTTCGCGCCAAAACCAACCTTGTTGCTGATTGAAAACGAAGAAAACTTCTTCCGTTATCCGCAAGTGCTGGCGCTGTGTAGCCGGATGCTGGCGCAGTCTTTTGCGCTGACCAACTGTGATGTTGCGCTCGCTGCTGGTTCCCGTATCGGTTCAGCGTTGTTAAGCCCTTTGCTGGAGCAATATCAGCAGATTTATTGCGCTTTTGATTTTGACAGTGCTGGCCTCGAAGTATTTGACCATTTGCGCAAACGCTATGGCAGCAAAGTGCAATTTGTCGTCGCGCCGGATTTGACATCCTGGCTGGATGGATTTCGTGCTGAACCGAAAAACCAGGCCCAATTACAGCGCGCGGTCGAGCTGGCCGATCAGCATCAACTGTATGGTCTGGCGCAGGCGTTTTTGCAGCGCAAACGTTTTTTAGAGCAGGAAGTGTTGCTGGCGGAACAATAAAAGTCTGGGGCGGAACTTGGTACTTCACCGCACATCAGCCAACGGCTAGCGCTTAAAACGGCGCTCATTTAAAACGGTGTCAATAAAGTACGGATCACCGGTTTTAACGCAATCAAAACCGTGTCGCGGTCCAGTTGCGGATTCAGCACCCGGCGGATCATCAGGCCGCCAAACAGTGCAAACATCACGCTGACCCTGCTGTCGAGCTCAACGTCCGGCAGGTCACACACCAGGCTGCCGTCCCGGCGCAGCAGTTGTTTCATCAGCCGGCGGGCTTCAACGTCTGTAGCCTGCAACGACAGCGCTACTTTGTCGTTACGTGCCGCTTCTGAAATCATTTCTAGTTTTAATGCGGCTTTTTCTATGTCCAGATGTTTGTCGACACCGTCTTCACAGCCATCGAGCATGACGTCCAGCAGCGGCCCTTCGGCCTGTAAAAAGCCGTTAAACACCGAAAACATCTCTTCCATATCACGCTCAATAATGGCGTCGATGATGGCGTCTTTGCTGTCGAAATAGTTGTAGATATGGCCCGGGCTCATACCGGCGGTTTTGGAGATCTCGGCCATGCCGGCGCCATGATAACCGCGGCGGCGGAAGCAATCTGAAGCAGCGTCCAGCACCTGCAAACGCCGGCTTTGTGCCAGCATTGGGTCTTGCCGTCTGGTTTTTGTATTCATTTTGCTTCCTCCGCTTATAGGTTTACTGCGTGACAGCCGCTGCAGTGGTGCTTTGCCAGCCACCGCCGAGTGCTTTATACAAGCCGAGTTGGGCTTGTTGATAACTCAGACGGGCGCTGGTCAGCTGTTGCCGTGCACTATACCAGCTGCGCTCGGCATCCAGCAGCTGCAGATAGCTGTCGGCACCGGCATCAAAACGGGCCTGACTGAGCTGTTTACTGCGAAAACTGCTCTGTTCCAGCGTTTGCAGCGCGCTTAACTGCGCCTGATACCCGGCTTTGTCGGCCAGCTGGTCAGACACATCGCGAAATGCCTGCAGGATCTTCTGCTGATAAGTTTCGAGCGCGATAGTACGGTCTGTTTCGGCCAGCTGCAAGTTAGCCTGGGTGCGGCCCATATTAAAAATCGGCAGGCTGATATTTGGCACGAAGCTCCAGCTGCCACTACCACCGGCAAACAACCCACTGAGTTCATTGGATGCGGTCCCGGCATTTGCGGTCAGGCTGATCGACGGGAAAAACGCCGCCCGCGCCACACCGATATTGGCGTTGGCCGCTTTGAGCTGATGTTCAGCCTGCTGAATATCCGGCCTTTGTGTCAGCAGCAGCGACGGGCTGCCTGCCGCGAGTTCCGGCAGCGTCAGATGGTCTTGCGCTGTTGGCAATAAAGCGCTGAGATCGGCCTGCGGCTGGCCCAGCAACAACTGCAGGGCATTCAGATCGCGCTGCAGCAAACGCTGATACCGCGCTATATCGGCCTGGCTGGTTGCCAGCAGGCTTTGCTGCTGGCTCAGCGTCAGCTCTGACGCCGCGCCCAGCGCGACTTTACGCTCGGTCAGCTGCAGGCTCTGCTGATAACTGGCAGCACTATGCTGGGCCAGAGTCAGCAATTGCAGATTGCTGGCATAGCTGTACCAACTGCCGGCCACTTCAGACAGCAGACTAACGGTTGCAGCCCGCTGCGCAGCTTCACTGGCAAACAGTTGTTGCTGCGCCTGTTCGGATTGATTCCGCACCTTGCCGAACAGGTCCAGCTCCCAGCTGCTGCCAACCGTGACACTGGCTTGCTGCTGAATAGATGCACTGCCGTTTTGGCCCCCGTTTTGGCTTAGATCTGCCGGCAGCCGTTGCCGGCTTTGACTGGCGGATAAATCCAGCGCCGGATACCGGTTGCTGTCGGTGATTTGGTACAACGACCGCACGCGGTCGACATTCAGCACGGCCAGACGCAGATCCTGGTTTTGCGCCAGCGCCTGCGTGAGCAGCTGCTGCAGCCGCGGATCCTGAAAAAATGTCTGCCAGGTTGGCACTGCTGTGTGCTGAGTTCCGAGTGGCACTGCAGCATACTGGGTCGGCACTGCGGCAGGAGTTGCCGGTAAATCCGGTGCTAAAGAACAGCCGGTCAGCGCACTGGCGGTCAGCACGCTGAGTAGCTGCAGGCGGAACCTGCGGGTACTGCCTGTTGGTTTTGATTGCATCAACATCTAAAACTCCTTAACCCTGGGTATCAGCGGCAGGTTTGGCCGGGAATACCCGGCGCACCAGCACAAAAAACAGCGGAACAAACACCACAGCCAGAATACTGGAGGCTAAAGTGCCGCCAATTACCGAGATGCCGAGCGCGTTTTGCGCGCCAGAGCCTGCGCTCGATGCAATCGCCAGCGGCAATACACCACAGATAAAGGCCATCGACGTCATCAGGATCGGTCGCAGTCGTAACCGCACCGCTTCAATCGCCGCGTCGATCAGCCCCAGCCCTTGTTCCATCCGGGCGATGGCAAATTCGACGATCAGGATGGCGTTTTTCGACGCCAGACCAATAGTGGTCAATAGCCCGACCTGCAGATAGATGTCGTTGGACAGCTGGCCGACCAGCGCAGCCAATGCCGCACCAAATACGCCAAGCGGCACAATCATCATCACGGCTGCAGGGACTGACCAGCTCTCATACAGCGCCGCCAGACAGAGGAATACCACCAGCAACGACAGCGCATACAGCAGCGGCGCCTGGCCACCACTTAACCGTTCCTGATAAGAAATGCCGGTCCATTCAAAACCAACACCCGGTGGCAGTTGTTTCACCAGCTGTTCCATTTCTTCCATTGCCTGACCTGTGCTGTAACCCGGTGCTGCAGCGCCCTGAATTTCCATCGCAGAGAAGCCGTTGTAGCGTTCCAGCCGTGGCGAGCCGTAGCTCCAGTGACTGCTGGCAAAGGCGGCGAATGGCACCATGTCGCCCTTGGCATTGCGGACGTACCATTTATTCAGATCTTCCGGTGCCATCCGGCTGTCCGATGCGCCTTGCAGGAAGACTTTTTTCACCCGGCCGCGGTCAATAAAATCATTGACGTAGCTGCTGCCCCAAGCGGTGGCTAGCGTGCTGTTGATATCCGCCTGACTGATCCCCAAGGCTTCTGCTTTGGCTAAATCAATATCGAGTTTCAGCTCTGGGGTATCTTCCTGGCCATTGGGCCGTACGCCAGCCAGCACCGGACTTTTGGCGGCCATGCCAAGCAACATATTGCGTGCCTGCAGCAGCTGGTCGTGACCGAGGCCTGCGCGGTCCTGCAGATAGATGTTAAAGCCATTGGCTGTGCCGAGTTCCACCACCGCTGGCGGCGGGAAGGCAAACACAAATGCTTCTTTAATGGTGGAGAAATAGCCCATCGCCTTCCCGGCGACGGCGCCGACACTCAGATCCGGCCGCTGCCGCTCATCCCAGTGCTTCAGGTTCACAAAGCCAATCGCCGCATTTTGACCGGAGCCGGCAAAACTAAAGCCTGCCACAGTGAAAATGGATTTGACCGCTTCCTGTTGATCGACCAGAAAGTGTTGTTCCATTTTTTCTACCACACCCAGCGTTTGCTCTGTGGTGCTGCCAGCGGGCAACACGACCTGATTAAACAAAATGCCCTGGTCTTCGTCCGGTAAAAACGCCGACGGTAACTGACTGAAGATGTAGATCAGACCACCAAAAATCAGGCCATACAGCAGCAGGTATCTTTTGCTTTGCGCAATCATTTTGGCGACAAAACTTTGCGTGCCCTGATTGGTTTTATCAAAACCACGGTTAAAGCCGCCAAAGAACCGTCCGGCCAGCGACCCCGGCTGATGTACATGGCTGGGTTTTAACAACGTCGCACACAGCGCTGGCGTTAACACCAGGGCGACCAGCACCGACAAGGCCATGGCGGACACCAGCGTGATGGAAAACTGCCGGTAAATCACCCCGGTTGAACCGCCAAAAAACGCCATTGGTACAAAGACTGCCGACAGCACCATCGCGATGCCGACCAGCGCGCCTTTGATTTCATCCATCGACTTGCGGGTTGCTTCCAGCGCCGACAGTTTCTCTTCGGTCATCACGCGCTCGACGTTTTCCACCACGACGATGGCATCGTCGACCAGCAAACCAATCGCCAACACCATCGCAAACATCGTCAGTGTGTTAATCGAATAGCCAAAGGCGTACAGGATGGCAAAAGTACCGAGCAACACCACCGGCACGGCGATAGTCGGGATCAGCGTGGCGCGGAAGTTCTGTAAAAACAGATACATCACTAAGAACACCAGCACTATGGCTTCAATCAGCGTGTGTACGACTTTTTCGATGGATAAGGACACAAAAGGCGTGGTGTCGTAGGGCACCACCGCTTTGAGGCCGGCCGGGAAAAATGGTGTTAAATCGGCCAGTGCCTGCTTGACGCCGTCGGCGGTATTCAGCGCGTTGGCACCGCTCGCCAGTTTAATGCCGATGCCTGAGGCTGGTTTGCCATTGTAGCGGGCGACGACGTTGTAGGTTTCACCGCCAAGCTCGACTGTCGCGACATCACTGAGCTGCACTACGCTGCCATCCGCGGCGCTTTTCAGCAGAATATTGCGGAACTGTTCCGGCGTTTGCAGCCGGCTTTGTGCCGTCACGGTTGCATTCAGTTGCTGGCCCTGCATCGCAGGTAAACCGCCAATCTGGCCTGCCGACACCTGAGCGTTTTGTGCCACGATAGCTGCGCTAACATCGGCTGGCGTCAGGTTGAAATTCTGCAGCTTGGCCGGGTCAAGCCAAATGCGCATTGCATATTGTGAACCAAATAGCTGGACTTCGCCGACACCCTCGACGCGCGAAATAATGTCCTGCACATTCGATGCAACATAATCGCCGATGTCGATGTTGGTCATGCTGCCGTCTTCGGAAACAAAACCGACCACCATCAGAAAGTTACGGGCTGATTTGGCCACAGTGACGCCCTGACGCTGCACTTCCTGCGGCAACAATGGCGTCGCCAGTGCCAGTTTGTTCTGCACTTGTACTTGCGCGATATCCGGATCAGTTTCGGCGTTAAACGTCAGCGTCAGTGTGACCTGGCCGCTGGACTCCGAGGTAGACGACATATACATCAGGCCGTCCAGTCCTTTCATTTTCTGTTCAATCACTTGCGTGACAGTATCTTCCAGCGTGCGGGCGGAAGCTCCGGGATAACTGGCGCTGACACTAATGGCCGGCGGCGCAATCGATGGATACTGAGCGACCGGCAGGGCACGGATCGCCAGCACACCGGCCAGCATCACCATGATCGCCAATGCCCAGGCAAAAATCGGTCTGTTGATGAAAAAATGCGACATCGGGAACCTCGCTTAACGGGCCGCAGCCGGTGCTGCCGGGGCAGAACCTTTGCTGGCAGTGACTGCAGAAGACGAGACTGCAGAAGAAGAGACTTCAGTGGAGGTCGCCGGCACCGCCTGTACCACAGCGCCGGGCCGGATTTTTTGCAGACCTTCAACAATCAGTTGGTCACCAGCCTGTAAACCGGCGGTGACTAACCAATTGCTGCCAACGGTGCGGTTGGTTTGCAGCAGACGCGGCTCCACTTTGCCGTCTTTGCTTACGACCAGCGCCGTGGCTTCACCTTTGGCATTGCGGCTGACGCCGCGTTGCGGCACCAGCATTGCGTTCGCTTGCTGACCTTCCTGCACCGTGGCGCGGACATACATGCCCGGCAGCAGCAGCTGGTCCGGATTCGGGAAACTGGCGCGCAACGTGACAGAGCCGGTATCCGGATTGACCGTCACTTCAGTGAATTGCAAAGTGCCTTTGTGGGGATAGACGGACCCATCTTCCAGTTTCAGGCTAACTTCTGTCTGGCTGGCTGCGGTGCCGATAGCGCCTTTCGCCAATGCTTGTTTCAGTGCCAGCAATTCACTGCTGGATTGCGTCAGGTCGATGTAAATCGGATCTAATTGCGTCACTGTCGCTAAGGCCTGACTTTGGCCGGTGCTGACCAAAGCGCCGGTGGTTACCGAGGATTTACCGATCTGACCGCTAATAGGCGCCAGCACTTTGCTGTAATTCAGATTGATTTGTGCCGTGCTGATTTGCGCCTTGGCGCTTTGCAAATCGGCTTTGGCCTGCAAAAAAGCCGCTTCGGCTTCATCAAAATCCTGCCGGCTGACCGCTTTGATTTTCAGCAGTTCGCGATAACGTTCGGCTTTGGCCTGCGTGCTGGCGATATTGGCTTTGGCCCTGGCTTCCGCCGCTTGTGCGCTCAGTAACGTGGCCTGAAAAGGCGCCGGGTCAATTTGATATAACGCGGTGCCGGCACTCACGGTGCTGCCTTCTGTAAAGTGGCGCGCCTGCACAATACCGCTGACTTGGGGCCGGATCTCGGCGATCCGTGCGGCCTGCACCCGGCCAGGTAATTCACGGCTTAAGGTGACATCCTGCGGTTGCAGGGTCACGACCCCCACTTGTGGGGCGGCAGGCGCTGCGCCTTGTGCGGCTGGGGCTGGCTGGCCACAGGCTGTTAAAAACAAGGCGCTGGCAAGCAGAGTGAAAGTGCTTTGCAGCAGAGGTTGGTGACGACGAATAGGCTGCATCAGAATGATCTCCAAATTAGAGTGAACGTTCATTCTAAATAAGGCCGGTGAAAAAATCAACGAGGATAATTGTCAGGATTGGGTAAATGTTGCGCTGACTTTTGTTGGCAGCTCGTCAGATTGGCGGTTATGACCGCTAAATGCTGTTTGTTTATCCAGTATTTATTTTGCTACATTAAGACAAGTTTTTTCTGACCGGACTTGCTGATGCCTGCGCCAGTTGTATTACCCCCGGATTATTATCTGCAGCATTTCGCTGAGTTTCTGACGCGCGTTGAAGCGCAATATGCCGGGCTGTTGGAGCCGGTGGAACAACAGTTTATTGGCGATTATCGCGCTTTGTCGCCGGACGCCCGGCGCTTATGGCTGCGCATGCTCAGCCGCAAAGGCACTGTTTTTGCGCTGGCGGACCTGCAGTATACCGAAATCAGCGACCAGCCGGCGGCCGCCACGCTGTTAATGCAAAGTGGTTTTGCTGCGCGGCCCGAACAAGATGCCGATCTTGCCAACTGGTTACTCAAAGCCAATAAACAGCAGCTGTGGGATTTGTTGCAGCTGGGGCTGCTGCAAGGCCAACTAGAACAATTGCCGAAAAAATCCGCTGATAAAGCAACTTTACAACAAGCGGTGACAGATGCCGCGTTACTGCAACCCGCGTTACTGGCACAAAGTGGCGACTGGCTGGTGCTGCGCCGGACCGATGCGTTGCAGTATTTGTTGTTTTTGTTTTTTGGCCGGATTGAAACGGATTTATCCGCCTTTACGCTGCGGGATTTAGGCGTGGTGGCGACCGGCGGCCTGCGCGCTGAAGCAGAGGTCCGTACTGCAACTGCTGGAGCAACGGATCGCAGCGCACCACAGTATCAGGCGCGCTTTCTGGATGTGCCGACCGCGCAGGCAGCATATGCCTATGCCCGGTTAAAAGCAGCTTTGCGCGAGGCGCTGCCACGGAAAAACAGTGTGCTGAGCCCTGAGCAATTACAGCAATGGCAGGCGCAGTCAGCACAATGGCCGGAACCGCTGGATGATCGCACTGAACTGGCGCGGGAGAAACTTTGTGAAGCTTTAGGCCGTCAGGCGGAGCGGCTGGGCCAGGTCGACACCGCCATCCACTGGTATCTGGCCGGTGGCGGCTATCCGGCGTCGGAACGCCTGATGCGGCTGTATCACAAGCTGGGCCGGCGCGACGAGCTCGAGGCGTTGCTGGCGCAAATGCAAACCGAACCTTGTTGCGACGAAGAATTTTATCTGGCGCAGGATTTCAGCCGCCGGATATTTAAACAAAGCCGCCTCACCGCAACCACGCATCTGCTGCAGCAAGCGGCCGTATTAGCGCTGGACGAACTCTGGGCCAATGCGCCCGAGCAGGGCGCTCTGCACTACTACCGGCAGCAGGGTTATCAGGCTGAACACCTGGAAAACAACCTGTGGCTGGCTTTGTTTGGCTTGTTGTTATGGCCACAGTTGTTTGGAGCGCCCGACAGCAGTATTTACAACGAATTTGAACGCCGGCCGCGTGATTTAACCACACCGCTGTTTTATCAGCGTCATGGCGCCGCGATTGAGGCGCAGCTGACGCTGCTGGATGACAAAGCAGCGGCTTGCCGTTATCTGCTGGCGCAAAGTACCCGCCACTATGGCAAACAGAACGCAATTTTTAGCTGGTATCCGGAATTAACCAGGCCACTGTTGGCGCTGGTGCAGGGCGCGCCACCCGGCGCACTGGCCGCGGTATTGCGCAAAATGGCGATGGATTTTCGCCGGCATAGCAGTGGCTATCCGGATCTAATGCTGTGGCGCGATGCTGATGGCAACGGCGGCGCTCCGGTGCAGGAGCTGCAGTTTATTGAGATCAAAGCACCGGGCGACAGTGTGCGGCGCAATCAGTTAAGCCGGCTTTATGGCCTGCGCGACCTTGGCTTTGAGCTGCGGTTAGATCGGGTGCAGTGGGTACTGGACCCGGCGCGGATCTATGCGGTGATCGACGTCGAAACCACCGGCGGCACCGCCGGGACCGACCGTGTGACTGAGATTGGTCTGGTCAAACTGCAATATGGCCGCGAAATTGCGCGCTATTCGACGCTGATTAACCCACAGCGGCGCATTCCGCCTTTTATCAGTAAGCTCACCGGCATCACCGATAGCATGGTGGCAACAGCGCCTCCATTCAGTGACATCGCCGCTGAACTGTGGCAGCTGCTACAGGGCTGTATTTTTGTCGCGCACAATGTGCGGTTTGATTATGGTTTTATCCGCGCCGAGTTGGCCCGCTGTGGTTATACATTGCTTGTACCACAGCTTTGTACAGTGGTGGAGAGCCGGCGCTATTTCCCAGGTTTAGCCTCCTATAGCCTCGGCAATCTGACAGCGCATTTTGGTATTGAACTGACACAGCACCACCGTGCTTTCGCCGATGCTGCCGCAACGGCCGAATTGTTGTTGCTGATTAATCAACAAAGAGCGCAGTGCATTGTTCAGGCTATCTCATCAAAGCCAACCGGGGGGCCCGGAATGCTGTCAGATGGCAACACAGTGTCGTCCTGAACGAACACTGGAGCAATCCGGCCTGGTGATATAGGAATTTAATCACGCCTTTGTTGCCGCAACCTTGACGGCATGCCATTGACGGCACAGGCTTAAGCAGAACTTAGCAGCGGAGCGCGAGATGTCTGATCCATTTATGCAGGCGGCGATAGAACAAGCTGAACTGGGGCTGGCCGAAGGCGGTATTCCGATTGGATCTGTGTTGGTCATTGATGGCAAAATCGTCGGACGGGGCCATAATCAGCGGGTGCAAAAAGGTAGCTGTACTTTGCATGCCGAAATGGATTGTCTGGAAAATGCTGGCCGTTTGCAGGCCGCCGATTATCGCCGCGCCGTGTTGTATTCGACTTTATCGCCCTGTGATATGTGCAGTGGCACTGTACTGCTGTATGGCATCCCGAAAGTGGTGATCGGCGAGAACCAGACATTTCAGGGGCCGGAGGCTTATCTGCAAAGCCGGGGTGTTGAACTGGTGAACTTGCAGGATGAACGTTGTAAGTCTCTGATGCAGCAGTTTATTGCGGCACGTCCTGCTTTGTGGTTCGAGGATATCGGTGAATAGCCGTTGGTTCTGGACTCTGTTGTTGCTGTGTTGGCCGGCCGAGCTGTTGTTCGCTGCGGAAAAAGTCCGCCTGCAGCTAAAGTGGCAACACGGCTTTCAGTTCGCTGGTTATTACGCGGCGGAACAACAGGGTTATTACGAGCAGGCCGGGTTAAAAGTCGAGCTGGTTGCCGCAACTCCGGGTCTGAAAGTCCTCGACGAGGTGATAGCAGGCCGGGCGCAGTTTGGCGTCGGCACCAGCAGCTTGTTGCTGGATTATGCCAAAGGCCAGGATGTGCGCTTGCTGGCCAATGTATTTCAGCACTCGGCGTTGGTGCTGTTGGCGCGGCCAACGGCTGCGGAACCAGATATTCAGGCGCTGCGTGGTCAGAAAGTGATGCTGGAAAGCGGCGCAGAGGAACTGCAGGCCTACCTGAGTCGCGAAGGCCTGACCGCACAGGACTATCAGCTCATAGCACACCGCACGTCATTGCCTGATCTGATTAACGGTCAGGTCGCCGCGATCTCTGCCTATAGCAGCAATGAACCGTTGATTTTACAGCAGGCCGGCGTGGCTTTTTATCAGTTTACGCCACGCAGCGCCGGCATTGATTTTTATGGTGACAATCTATTTACCAGCAACAAATTGTGGCAAAAAAAACCGGAGCTGGTGGAAAAATTCCGGGCGGCTAGTCTGCGTGGCTGGTCCTATGCGATGCAGCATCCGGCAGAAGTGATTGAATATATGCAGCAACGCTATCCGACTGATACCAGCCGCGCCATGTTGCTGGCTGAGGCGGCAGCAATGCAGTCGCTGTTGCAAACAGATTTGATTGAACCGGGTTACATCAATCAAGAGCGTTGGCAGCACATTGCTTCGGTCTATCAGCAGCAGGGATTACTCAGCGCAGTACCTGATCTGGCTGGCTTTTTATATCAGGCGTCGATGCCTATCGATTTAACCTGGGTGCTGATTGCATTGCTCGTGCTGCTGGGGTTGCTGTTGGCGCTGGCACTGCTGGCTTATATCACTCAGGTTAACCGCCGCCTGCATCAACTGTTGGCACAAAAACGCCAACAACAAAGCTGGCAGCATGTGCGCAGTCAAATCCTGCAGCAGCTGTTGCGGGACGAAACCGCCCCCAATGAATTAATGACCACAGTGCTGCAGTTGTTGCAGCAGTTCCGTCCTTCTTACCACCCGATTTTATTGCTCGATCGCCATAAAGAGCTGCCGCAGATCGTGCATGTCGATTTAACGGCGGCAGGCTGGGCCGACATGCAGCACCGCATCGCGGTGTTTGGCGATGATTGTGATACACCGGGCCTGAATGTGTTGCGCATCCCACAGCTTGGTAACCCTAGCCCGGCTTTTAGCGATGCAGCGGTCGGGCAGCTACAGTTTTGCGCTTTTCCATTACAAGGCGACTGTGGGCAAATTCCCGGCGTGTTATTGGTCTGGCAGGCGCAGTCTTTTCAGACGCAGGACTATGACGTGCTGAGCGATGTCGGTTCCATGGTGGCCATCGGGCTTGAGCGTCAGCGTAACCGTGAGGCGTTAAAACAAAGTGAAGCCCGCCACCGGCTGCTGACGGATCATGCCAGTGACGTGATTTGGACGATGGATCTGGTCGGCAATATCACTTATATCAGTCCGTCAGTACAACGCCAGCGCGGTTTTACTGCTGAAGAAGTGATGCAGCAACACGTTTCCGAAGCACTGACAGCGGATTCAGCACAACTGGTTTGGAATCAAATGTTACAGGCTACTGCACTGGTCGCGGCCGGTAAGCCGTATCCGGAATTTGTCGCTGATCTGGAGCAGCCGCATAAAAACGGCGGCACTGTCTGGAGCGAAGTGAAAACTGCTGGGATCTACAATGAAGCCGGCGAATTTATCGGTGTCGTCGGAGTCGCACGGGATCTGACAGAACGCCGCAAAACTGAGCAACAAATGCGTTATATGGCGCAACACGACAGCTTAACTGGTTTACCTAACCGGGCACTGTTCATGGATCGATTGCATCAAGCGCTGACTTATTGCAGCAGGCATCAGCGCCAGCTGGCGGTTTTGCTGCTCGATTTGAATAAATTTAAGCCGGTCAATGATGAATACGGTCATGCGGCCGGAGATGAGTTACTCAAAGCTACCGGGGAATCTTTACGCAAGTTATTGCGGGCATCGGACACTGTGGCCCGGCTTGGTGGCGACGAATTTGTCGTCTTACTGCCACAACTGGAGTCGCCGCTGGAAGTGGGCCGGGTCGCTGAGAAAATCACGGCTGCTTTATCTCAACCTTTTGCGCTGAGCATGGCCACAGTGCAGATTGGCTGTAGTATTGGTCAGGCGCTGTTTCCGGATGACGGATCAGATGCCGACCAACTGATCCGCATCGCGGATGAACAAATGTATCAGCAAAAACAACTACGCCAGCAAAGCCGATAAACCGTCTTTGCTGGCGCCAACGTCATGCCTTAAAGTCTGTCAGACATCCCGGCGAAAACGCAGCACCAGCTCGTGCAGTTCTTCGGCCGTGTTGTTTAACTGCTCACTGCTGTGGCACACCTCTTTACCGCTTTGCATACTGTCATTGGCCAGCGTGGAGATTGATACCACTTGCTGATTAATGTCCTCAGCAACGTGAGATTGTTGTTCTACCGCCGCGGCCATTTGTGTGGCCATACTGGCAATGCCAATCACCACATCGCTGATGCCACTCAGCATTTGCTCGGCTTCCTGCACTTTGGACACCCCGACGGCTGCATCCTGCACACCATTTTCAGCCACAGTGACTGAGCTTTTCGCCTGCTCAGACAGCTGTCGGATGATCTGATAGATCTGCCGGGTGGATTCGGTGGTGCGGGAGGCCAGATGGCGTACTTCATCAGCAACTACAGCAAAACCACGGCCTTGTTCTCCGGCGCGCGCTGCTTCAATCGCCGCGTTTAATGCGAGCAGGTTGGTTTGATCAGCGATTTGTTCAATGATTTGTGCCGCCTGATTAATCATGCTGGTTTGACCGGCGAGGGTGGTGACTGCCTGGCTCACCCCGTTTACGGTTTGCTGCAACTGCAAAATAGCTTCGCGGGTTTGCCGGGCAATGGCTGAACCTTGCCGTGCCAGCAGATCAGCGTCATTGGCTTTGGTGGCGGTTTCCTGCACATGACTGGCGACTTCGGCGATGGTCGTGGTCATCTGATGCATTGCAGTGGCAACCAGCTCTGTCTGTTGCTGCTGTTGTTGCAGATGCTGGACTGACTGATTAGACAATTCATAAGCAGACACTGAACGCTGTGCGACGACTGTGGCGGAATCTTCAATCCGCGTCAGCATCGTATCCAGATGCGAATTACTGGCGGTCAACGCGACTTCCAGTTCACCTAAAGCACCACCATGCCGGGCATAGGTCAATACCGCCAGGTTATCGGTAAACGGATGTTGCATCGCCTGACGCAATACGGCGAGTTCGCTGTTGCTGCGCAGCTGCATGGTGGCCATCGCGGCGATTGCCGCGACTGCAGCGAGTCCTGCGGTCCAGCCGACACTGCCCACCGCGAAGCAAACCGCTGCACCTGCCAGCGACAAACCCGGCAACGCATACCAACCGAGTTGGTAAGCCAGCGCAGAACTGCGGCCTTTTGGCGTTTTGCCGGCATTGATCTGCGCGTACATCTCATTGGCATGTTGGATCAACTGACGGTCCGGCACCACCCGTACCGATTCGTAACCAACCACTTTGCCCATCTCGCTGATGGGGGTGACATAGGCGTGCACCCAATAAAAATCACCGTTTTTACAGCGGTTTTTCACCAGACCCATCCAAGCCTTGCCTTGTTGTAAATGTTGCCACATGGTTTTAAAAGCAGCTGCCGGCATCTCGGGATGGCGGACAATGTTGTGATGCTGGCCAACGAGTTCACTGCGGGAGAAGCCGCTAATGGCGACAAATGCATCGTTGGCGTAAGTGATAGTGCCCTTTAAGTCTGTGGTCGAAATCAATTTCTGACCGACAGGAAAGGTCCGCTCGCGCGTGGTTATTGGCAAATTCTGGCGCATCCGGTTAAATCCTTTTGGTAAATGTATGAAAATCAGGGGGAATCATCGCTGAGCATAGCTCAGCCAGATGTTTTGTCAGGTAAAAATCAGTTATTTCTAATCTACGCGAAACCAGCCCGCGATGCTGAAACGGGTCGAGTCCGCCGGTAGTACCTCATGCGGAAAGCGCGCACTTTCAAACAACACCAGTGTGCTGGCTTGTGGCTGGACTTGCAGCAATGGAGTGTCGTTTTCACTGTAAATCTGTAAGGCGCCGCCGCTGGCGACGTCATTGAGATAACACACAGTGGTCAGCACCCGACTGGAACGGCCGGTAAAGGCGTCCAGATGTTTCTGATAAAAATCACCGCGCTGATAGCGGGCAAAATGCGCTTCGTGATGGGTCAGGCCAAGAAAACACTGGCGGTTGGCAGCCTGCTGTATTAACGACATCAACGCCAGATATTGCTGTTGCGCAGCAGAGCTGCCATCGAGCCATAAGGTTTGATCACGGCGAATGTCTGGGTCCAGTTGCAAGTCCTGACCGCGGCCGATACCGGCGGGTTTTAACTGCGCTTGCTGAGCTTCATCGCACAATTGCTGACACAGGCTGGCTGGTAATGCTTCGGGGATCACGACCAGTCCATGCAGATAAAACTGTTCAACAGCATCGGCTAACCAGACAGGCTCAGGCAATTGGCTAACAGTCATCTCAGATCTCCACAGTGATGGCGCTTACTGGAGGGGCTTTTTACGCAGCGGCGGCGAAGCTGTCAAGTCTGCTGGTGGATTAATTTGAGGAACAATCTCTGGTACAGGCAAAAACCGGGTCTGCATGGCAGACCCGGTATCGTGGCGTTAGTTAGCTCTGCTGGGCTTAATACTGATAATAGTCAGCTTTTTTCAGTAAAGATTCTGCGCCTAACTTGCCGCTGATGCATTGATTAATATCAGATTTTTTAAATACCCAATAGATATCTCTGCTGTCGCGGCCACCATCTGTGGACAGTTGCAATGAGACAAACTCACTATCTTTTAATTCACGCAGACTGGCTCCGTAATCACATAATGTAGCGGCAAATTTGCTACCGACCTGTGCAATCAGCTCAGTTTGTTTTTGCTGGGCAATTTTGGCCTGTTCCTGCCGTTTTTTCAGCATTTCCTGTTCGGCCGCATCATATTTTTGCTGCATCTCTTTGACTTGTTTTGCTAGCGCAGCTTCTTTTGCCGTCAGTTGGGTTAACTGTTTTTGCTGCTCTGCATCCAGTTTGCCGACTTTGCCGGAGAACTCGACATCACGTTTTTCCCGCTGCACATCACGTAAATCGCGCTCCAAATCGCGTTTTTGTTCACGCAGCTCGCGGCTTTGGTCGCGCATCCGTTCGTGCTGTTCCATCATTTGTTCAGCGGCGAGTTCGGCCTGCTCCTGCAATTCCTGTAGCTGGTCTTCATCAACGGCATGGCCAGCGATAGCGGCTTGCGCTACTGCGTTGGCCTGATCAGTGATGGCTTGCAGGTCCGGTGCGGAAATTGGCGCAACCGGCGGGATCGGTGCGACCGGCGCTACCGCAAAAAAGTGACCAAAACCACCGGATGTGCGGGTTTGGAATAACACGCCCTGACCGGCCAGATAACTCAGCTCAATCCGGCCGACGCCAGACGAATGGCCTGAGTGTTCCATCGATTTCTGCAGAATATCCCGCATAATTTCCAGATTTTGCTTCAGTTTGTCACTGACCTGCGTCGCCGCATGGCCACCCGTCGATAAAGTCAGCAGCACGGCGGCTGCCACAGAAGAGATAAGTTTCATCACACAACTCCGTTAGTTGGGGTGTTAATTTTGGCGATTGCTGCGGTTGTCCGGGCTGTAATTCAGTCGCGCCTGGGTTGGCTGGACATTGTCCTGCCAGTATTGCCAGTCGGCCTGTCGTTGCTGGTTCAGGTATTCCACCAGTTCCAGCATGTCACCGCGCCGATTTTTCTGTTCAGCTTCAGTCAGATAATCCTTCAGCAGGATCAACTGCGAAGCCTGTTGTTGTTGTTGTGTCTGCATTTGGGTCTGCAGATACTGTTGTTGTTCAGTTTTATAGCTGGCCAGCTGTGCTGCCACTTGTTGCTGCACCTGTTGCTGCATTTCCAGTGGGTCGACTTCGCTCCAGCGCAGCGCAATACCACCGTTTTGCACCTGCAGACTGAGCGGCGACATGCTAATCACCAGCGCCAGCGCCGACATCCCGACACTGAGGCGCGGCCACCAGGATGCAGTGTGGGTGGTTTTATGGCCCCACTGCTGGCGGAACATGCTGCTGGTGTCTACTTGTGGCACCGGCGCATAATCCGGTTGCCGCGCCAGTTGTTGCAGCTGGGCGGCCGTCTCAAAACGCGCCCGCCAAACCGGGTCGTGCGAGAGGGCGTTGCGGCAGGCATCGGTGGTCAGATCACCGGCGAGCCAGGCGTCAAAAACTTGCTGACTGTTCGACATCGTGGTCCTCCAATTGCACCCGGAGTTTATCCAGGGCGCTGTAAAATCTTGATTTCACTGTATTGCTTGAAATCGCCAGTTGGTCGGCAATTTCGTCAAAAGTAAAGTGTTGATAAAACCGCAGCTCGACCACCAGTTTTTGCTCCGGCGGCAGGTTTTTTAGTTTTTGCTGCACTAGCAGCTGTGTTTGTTGTTCTGATAACTGCTGTTCGTGGCTGGGTTGATCTTCATGTTCCAGTTCCGGTAGATCATCCAGGTCCTGTGTCGGCTTGCGTTTTCGTAACATATCCATGGCGCGATAGTTTGCAATGCCGAATAACCAGGTTTTAAAACTGCTGTCACCACGAAACTGCGCCAAATTCCGGCACAACACTAACAATACGTCCTGCAACAAGTCGCGGGCGTCATCCGGATTGCCCATCAATCGCAGGCTGTAATAGTACAAAGCCGACTGATAGCGACCGACCAGCTGGTGCCAGGCCCGCTCGTCGCCATGGATGGCTTTTTCTATTAGGGTTTCGTCGCTGCGTTTAAACACTGTCTTGTCTGTTGTTGTGTTGTTGATATGCCTTGGTCGGGCCATGAATGGATATAGTTTGGCAAAATCGAAAAAAATTCGATTATTTTTCAACTATGCCCAAAAAGCATTTTATTTCATGCGCTGCCAGTTTCTCGTTTTGTGCTCCGCCAGCACGCCCTAGCTTAAACACATGCCACAGCATGGGGCGGGCAAATGGGGTGGCATGCCGGGCAAAGCGCTCAACATCAGGCTGCATCGGTGGCTCCGGTAGATCCAACAGGAGATGTACAGCGTAGCTACCGTATCTGCAATCAATTCCGGACCTGTAAATGAAATTTGTCACTGCGCCCATTATCCTGCTCTTGCTCAGCGGTTGTAGTCAATCGCTGGATGACTACCAGCAGATGCAACCCAAATTGACATTACCCGGATTTTTTAGCGGTAGCAGTCAGGCCTTTGGCGTGCTGCAGAATTGGCGTGGTCAGCAGACTTTGCATTTTTCTGCCGAGCTCTGTGGCCAGTGGCAAGGCAACCGCGGCGATTTGTATGAGATATTTTTATACAGCGATGGCCGCACCGATAAACGACACTGGCAGTTGCAGGTCGGCGCGGATGGTCAAATCAGTGGCAGTGCTGAAGATGTGGTGGGCACCGCCAGCGGGCGGATCGCCGGCAACACGCTGTATTGGGAATATGTGCTGCGAATTCCGCAGGTCGATGGCAGTATCGATGTGGCGGTCAAAGACTGGTTATATCTGGTCACGCCGCAGCAACTGGTGAATCGCTCGACGTTACATAAATACGGGCTGACGGTCGGAGAGCTGACGTTGTCGATTCAGCAGCAGGACGCCAACGCGTCGTGTAAAGATTTTATTCAGCGGTATCAGCAGACAGAACGCTCGGCGCCTCAAGCCTGAGATCGGTTCAGGCCTGAGCCCGCGTTCAGGCTTGAGTACTGTCGTCCGGGAACGCGTCGCGGATCGCCAGAAACTCATCGATATGGCTAAGCAGGATGTCTGTTAGCACCGGGTCAAACTGTGCGCCTTTTTGTTCATGCATATATTGCATAACTTTGGGCATCGGCCAGGCAGGCTTGTAACAGCGTTCACTGGCCAGCGCATCAAACACGTCGGCCAGCGCCGTGATCCGGCCGGCAATATGAATTTCCTCACCTTTCAGCCCACGCGGGTAGCCCATGCCGTCCCAGCGCTCATGATGTTCATGCGCGATGACCGCGCCATATTGCAGAATTTCATTCTGCGATTTTTGTAAGATTTGCCGACCGACTTCGGCATGCGTACGCATGATGGCCCATTCGTCGGCGTCGTGCTTACCGGGTTTGTTCAGAATATAATCCGGGATAGCGATTTTCCCGACATCGTGCAGTGGCGACGCCAGTTTGATTTTTTCCGCGTCGTAACCTGACAAACCGTATTTGATCGCCAGCAGATAACTGAAATTGGCCACCCGTTTAACATGACTGCCGGTTTCTTTCGACCGTTTTTCGACGGCTTCGCCAAGGATATACGACAGTTCACGCTGGCTTTCTTTAATCAGCTCGCGCAGCCGCACATTTTCATAAGCCACGGCGATATTACTGGCGAAATAACTCAGCAGGTGGTGGTCAATCTGGTCAAATTTACTGTCTTTGCTGACATAGAGGAAATTTTCCAGCCCGCGATTCGTCGTGAAGTATCCGACAAAATAATCGTCGCCATGAAATGATCGTTTTAATTGATGGACCTGCGCCAGTTTTTGTTCCACTTCTGCCGGCAGCTGAAACTCTGGTCCGGTCGCACAGCCACTGGCAGCGATGATATCCAACGACAGTTGTTGTTGTTTCGGATCGCCGGTCGCTGCACAACAAAAAATCTGTGAATGTTCAAGCCCAAGTAAGCTCGCGGCCTGGCCGAGAATGATCGAAGCGAATTCCTGCAGGCTGTCACATTCGAGGAAACTGACGGTGGAGGCGATTACCCGCTCCAGGCCCTTTTTGTTGTTTTCAATAATGCAGATATCGCGATAAGCACGCAGTGCAGAATACAGCAGCGTTTTTAATTTAATCGCCGTGACTTCGGTTTTGTTTTTGTAGTCGTTAATGTCGTAATCGCGGATCACATGCTCTTCCGGCGCCTCGCCCGGTTGGCCGGTACGCAGAATTAAGCGGATTTGGTGGTTTTTTAAATCGCTGCGGATGGTTTTGACTAAATCGAGGCCAGCGTGGTTGGATTCCATCACCACGTCGACAATAGCGACTGCGATATCCCGGTGCTGTTCTAATACCAGCAAGGCGGCTTTGGCGCTGTAGGCGTGCAGTAAGTGCAGCGGACGCCCTTCAAACTGGAAGCCTTTGAGTACCAGATTGGTAATTTGATGAATGCTCTCATCGTCATCAACAATCAGCACCAGCCATGGTTCTGCAGCCGGTGCGGCGGATGGAGTGTCCGGGAGGGACTGAAACTCTTGATCAGCACTAAACAAAAAATCCTGATTCGACATAGAGGCGGCCTGAGTGTCCGGTTAATACAACTACTGCTTTGAATGTAGCAGGCCTGTCAAAAAAATCCTCTGTGATGAACCACATCATGATTGTCGGTCAGCAGCTTCCAGTGATTCCAGTTCAATGTTAATGGCATTGCAGGAGATCTGAATTTCGTACAAAGATACCGTCAAACTCAGCACCAGACTGGCCAGACTGGCGCCAAAAAACCACTGACCTGCCAGATCCCATTGCATAAATAACGTAAACATCGACAAAGTGCACAAAATAAAACTGATCACCCCCCAACGCTGCATTGAGCGGATCAACACAATGCGCTGGCGCAGATTTTCAATTTGCCGTTTGGCCAGGTCGCGCACCTGATTCCCTTCACGGTTATTCAGCTGGCGAATCAGTTGCGCCAACACCAAAAAACGATTGGTATACGCCAGTAATAACAATGAGATGGCGGGGAACAGCAATGCCGGGGTGGTGATGGTCATCATAGTCATTTTCCTCTAAACGGCGTTTTACCGGGGGCAACTGCCATAGTGCGAAAACTGCTGCAGCAGTGCAAGTTTTTGATCATACTCAGATCTTCATAGCAAATGCACAGGAGAATCCGGCATGGCGGTTGATTTGTGGAGCGCGATGCTCACGTTATTTCTGATCATGGACCCCCTCGGCAATTTACCGATAGTGGTCGCTATTCTGAAAAACATCAAAGCGGAGCGCCGGATGAAGGTGCTGGTGCGCGAATTGCTGCTGTCGCTGGTGATCTTGTTGCTGTTTTTGTATGGCGGCCAGGCATTCCTCAGCGTTTTGGGGGTGAAAGAAGAAGCGGTTAGTATTGCTGGCGGTATTATTTTATTCCTGATTGCGTTGCGGATGATATTTCCGCAGGAAGGCGGCGTCATTGGCTTAAAAGAAGGTGAGGAACCATTTTTGTTTCCGTTGGCGGTGCCGATGATCGCCGGACCTTCGATTCTCGCAGCATTAATTCTGTTGGCGAACCAGCAACCTGGCCAAATGCTGGACTGGACCTTGGCGTTATTAGGTGCCTGGCTGATTAGTTCGGCCATCTTGTTATTTGCGCCGGCCTTGCACCGGATCCTGGGAGAGCGGGGTCTTACCGCAATGGAACGGCTGATGGGCATGATTCTGGTTATCATTTCGGTGCAAATGCTGTTAAATGGCATCGGTCATTATTTTAAGTGGGATTGAGTGATGCAACAGGATCCTGTGATCCAGCAATGGCTGGAGCAAACGGAACTGCAACTGCGTGCGCAGGTGCAGGGACTGGCGCAGCAGCTACAGCAGCAACAACAGCTGTGGCAGGAAGAGCTGCGGCGGACTGAGGCGACATCAGCCGCGCCTGAACTGGCAGCATTACAACACGACCTGCAGCAAACCCGGCAACAACTGAGCGACTTACAGAAACAAGCGCTGGCCGAGCAACAGGCGTTGACTGCAGCGACAGCGCAAAGTCAGTCAGCGCAGGAAGAACGCGACGAAGCATTGGATGCCATGCGCCGGTTGGCCGATCAATTGCGGCTGAGTCAGGATGAGTTTCGTCAGGAAAAACAGCAGGGACTGGCGTTGCAGCAGCAGCTGGAACAGCTCAGGGCAGAACTTGCTCAACAGCGCCAGGAGAGTGGCGTGCTGGCGACAATGCAGGCCGAACTGCAAGATGCTCAGCTACAGCTGGTTGAAGATCGGCAATCGTCGATACAGCAGTCAGAGCAGGCCCAGCGGCAACTCGCCCAATTGCGTGAACAGTTGCAACAGCTGACGTCGGCAGATCAGCAAGTACAGCTGCAGTTGGAACAGCAACTGCAGCAACTTGAACAGGCCGCCTTGCAACGGCAGAAACTGGAACAGCAGCTGGCACAACAACTGGTGCTGACCACGCAGCAACAGACTGACATTATGGCGCTGCAGCAGGAGTTAACGACTGCGCGGCAAGATCAGCAAGCATTGGCTGGTCTGCAACAACGTCAGCAACAACTCAGTACTGAGCATACGGCGCTGGAGCAGCAACTGGCTCAATTGCAACAGCAACATCATCAGCTGCAGCAACAGCAGCAGGAGACCAGTGAACTGCAGGCGCAGTTTCTGGCTCTGCAGACCGCATACGCGACGCTGCAGCAGCAACAGGAAGAGACCGTTGCGCTGCATAGTGCGCAGCAGGCGGAGTATCAGGCACAACAGCTGCTCGTCAGTGAACTAACCACACTACAACAGCAACAACAGGCGTGGCTGCAACAGCAGCATAAACTGGAAAGTCAGTTATTCCGCGCCCAGGCCCGCGTTGAAAGTATTGAAGAACGCCAGCAGGCCGAAGCGGAGCAGTCGCGCGAGACGATTCGCCAGCTGCGGCAACAATTACAAGCACAACAGGTGGAAGCGCAGGAACAGATCCAATTGTTACAACAGCAGGCGACCGAATTCCGTCTGAAATTTGATTACGCGCAAAAACAGCTGGTGCAGCAGTCAAACAGTTAGCCGGACAAACCCGTCAAACTGGCTGTGCCGCTGTGCTTTGTGTATGATGACCGGCATTGCTGCATAGCCTGTTACGGACACCACATTCATGTCAAAAGCCAATAATTTCCAGAAGATGCGCGAGCTGACCTTTTATCAGCAAGCCGCCGTTGCCATTGTCTTGTTAGAGCGGATGCTGCCTAATTATCAGTTATTTGCTGAAGTCAGTAGTTTTGGCGATGCGGCATTGCCGCGGCATACGCTGGATTTGGTGTGGGAATGGTTGCAGGTGCGCCGCGCCAAAATTAACTTTGAGCGGTTGCAGGACGAACTGGAGCTGATCACCCCGGAAGTGACGCACTTTGACATGTTTGGTGTGTATCCGGCCGTGGATGCGATGATTGCGCTCGACAGCATGCTGAACGGTATCCGCGAGCAGGACAGCATGGAATTTATTAACGTCGCGAAAATTTCGCAGGCGTCCGTTGCCCGCTTGATTGAACACGAATCCGCCGATCTGGATATCACCACTGAAGCTGAACTGAAAAAAGTAGTGCGTGACCATGAATTAATGGCTTATGAAATGGATTGTCTGGCGGAACTGATTGAGATCTGTGGGGCTATTCAATCATTTGACCGCGAACAGATCCAGCAACTCAAAGCCTGGGTCAAAGAGCAGGGCGTGACTAATCTGGGCATGGAGCTGAACTGAGTTCAGCCTGTAGGCCGCTTAAGCTGCTACCGGTTGATAGACAAACAGCCGGTAGGCCAGCTGACCGGCAATTTTATCTTTGATTAAACGCCAACTCTCTGGCAAGCCACTGATATCCAATTCTTTTTCTGTTTCCAGATAAATCAGCGCATCGGGTTTCAGCCAGCCTTGCTGCAACAGCGCCGCACAAGGCAGTGCCAGCCCTTGGCGAAATGGCGGGTCGATAAATACCAAATCAAATTGCTGCAAGGCGGGCCCCGCGAGGAACTGCATCGTATCGGTCTGCCGGACTTCTGCATTATTGCACTGTATTCGCGCCAGATTTTGTTTCAGCTGGGCGGCGGCTCTACTGTCGCGTTCGAGCAATAACGCACTTTGTGCGTGGCGAGACAAAGCCTCAAAGGCGAGGCTACCACTGCCGCTGAAACAGTCCAGGACCACCCGTCCATGCGTATCCTGCATCAGCCAGTTAAACAAGGTTTCTTTGACCCGGTCTGTGGTTGGCCTTAAACCCATTACATCCAGCACCGGCAGTTTGCGGCCGCGCCACTGCCCGCTGATGATACGGACTTCCCCCGGTTGTGCTGATACGGTGGGGGTTGTCTTCGGACGGGACTGCGGGGCGGGGGAACGGCTTTTCATCAGGGTTTATGCACTTAGAATAAAGGTGATACTATAAGCGTCGATTTTACCGCAGTTTCGACAATCTGACAGCGAACCTTATGACTAAACCGAATAAACTATTTTCCTGGCTGGGTTTTGGCAAAAAAGACTCTACCCCGGTCGCGCCTGAGACTGTGGCGGACACCAAGCCCGAGACTTTCCCGGCCACCCCGGCCTCTGAAGAGATTCAGACCAAAACGGCCACTGCTGAATCGGCGATTGCAGTAGCGGCAGAGCCCACAGTTTCGACAGACAATCCGGCAACACCAGCTGTGGAAGCCACGCAGGCTGATGCTGTGCCCGCTGAGATCTTGCTGACGCCTGTCGCTGCGCCTGAGGTCGTTGCCGCCACTGAATCTGCGGTAGCGATTGAAATCGAAGTGACGCCACAGGCGATTGCAGAGCCAGAGCCAGAGCCAGAGCCAGTGCCAGTGATTGCTGCAGCGACCGTTGCACCAGCCAGCACTGACAACCCGAAAAAACCTGGCTTTTTTGCAAGGCTGAAACAAGGTCTGGCGAAAACCAGCCAGAATTTAGGCGCTGGCCTTGCTAGTTTATTTCTCGGCAAAAAAATCGACGACGAGCTGTACGAAGAGCTGGAAACTCAGCTGTTACTCGCTGACGTCGGCGTAGAAACCACACAAAAACTGATTAAACAGTTGGTCGCGGATGCGAATCGTCGTCAGCTGAAAGACGCCGAAGTGCTGTACGAAAAACTGCAGGACGAGATGGCCTTGTTACTGGATAAAGTGGAGCAACCACTGCAAATCGACAGCAGCACCGGGCCTTATGTCATTCTGATGGTTGGTGTGAACGGTGTCGGTAAAACCACCACCATCGGCAAACTGGCGCAACAATTTAAGCAACAGGGTAAATCTGTGATGCTGGCGGCGGGCGACACTTTCCGTGCTGCTGCAGTCGAACAGCTGCAGGTCTGGGGCGAACGCAATGAGATCCCGGTGATTGCCCAGCATAGTGGCGCCGACAGTGCATCGGTGATTTTTGATGCCTATCAGGCCGCCAAAGCGCGCAAAGTGGACGTGTTGATTGCCGACACTGCCGGCCGTCTGCAGAACAAAGCGCATCTGATGGAAGAGCTGAAAAAGATCGTCCGGGTGATGAAAAAAATCGACGGTGCCGCACCGCATGAAGTGATGTTGACGCTGGACGCCGGCACCGGTCAAAATGCACTCAGTCAGGCTAAATTATTCCACGAAGCAGTACAGCTGACCGGTATTACGCTGACCAAACTCGATGGCACGGCCAAAGGTGGCGTGATCTTCGCGATTGCAGACCAGTTCAGTTTACCAATCCGTTATATCGGCGTTGGTGAAGGCATTGACGATTTACGGGTGTTCCAGAGTAGAGACTTTATCCGCGCGCTGTTTAACAGGGAATTCTGAGCATGCTTCGATTTGAGCAGGTGAGCAAAAGCTATCCGGGTGGTTTTGTCGCTTTGGATCGGGTCAGTTTTGAACTGCAAAAAGGCGAAATGGCCTTTTTAACCGGTCACTCCGGGGCCGGCAAAAGTACTATGCTCAAGCTCATCAGCCTGATCGAACGGCCATCGACGGGGCGGGTTGTCATCAATGGCATCGACCTGTCCGGCATCAAACCCAGCCAAATTCCTTATGTACGGCGCGATATCGGGATGATTTTCCAGGACCACCGCCTGCTGATGAATCACACAGTGTTTGATAATGTGGCATTGCCGCTGGTGATTGAAGGATTTACCGGTCGGGATATGGCGCGTCGGGTACACGCGGCGCTCGATCAGGTCGGTTTGCTCGACAAAGCACGTTGTTTACCGGCGACTTTATCCGGTGGCGAAGCGCAACGGGTTGGTATTGCCCGTGCTGTGGTGAATAAACCACCATTATTGCTGGCGGATGAACCGACCGGTAACCTCGATCCGGATCTCTCCAAAGATATCATGCGGGTGTTTGAAGCCTTTAATCAGGCCGGTGTATCAGTGCTGGTCGCCAGTCATGACTTAAGCCTGATTGCCCGAATGCGCTATCGCACTATGACGCTGAAATCCGGCAAAATGATCAACGATGGCCTGATGCATGACGAGGAAACTTTATGAGTATCCTATTTAACGGCCGCGCCAGCGGCGCCAGTGACAGCGCGCCTGGTCTACTGCAGAAGTTTATGATGGGGATTGTGACGCATCTGCGTCAGGCTGTATCGAGCCTCGGTGAATTGTGGCGCAGTCCGGTCTGGACTATGGTCACTATCGCGGTACTCGGCGTCAGTATGACGCTGCCGGCGACATTGCATGTATTGGTGAAAAACCTGCAGCAAGTCAGCAGCAATTACGACCAATCTTTTGAGATTAGCCTGTTTCTGAAAAATGATGTCACCGAAACTGATATCGCGACCCTGGTCACATTACTGCAGGGCGACCGCGATGTCGGCAAAGTACGGTTGATCGACAAAACTGCGGCGATGGCTGAATTTAAGCAGGAGTCCGGCTTTGGCGAAGCGATCACCTTTTTAGACCAAAATCCGTTGCCGGATGTGTTACTGGTGACTCCTAGCCAGAGCAAACCGGCCGCAGCCGAAGCACTACTGAATAAACTGCAACAAGAGCGTTTTGTTGAGCTGGCCAAACTGGATATCAGCTGGCTGGAGCGGCTCGCCGCTATTATGTCGCTGGTGCAGCAAGTGGTCTATACCATAGCTGCGCTGCTGCTCTGCGGTGCTTTACTGGTGATTGGCAATACCATCCGTTTGCTCATCATGGATAAAAAAGCCGAAATCGAAGTGATGAAACTGGTGGGGGCCACCGATAGTTTTATCCAGCGGCCGTTTTTGTATACCGGGATCTGGCTGGGGGTATTTGGTGGTTTTCTGGCGTTTCTGGTGATTGAACTGATGTTGTTCTGGTTACGTGGCGCTATTGCGAATGTCACTCAGCTGTATCAAAGCGGCTTCAGTTTAAATGTGCTGACACTGCAAGAGTTTGGCATCCTGATGTTGATCGCCATTGGCCTGGGTTTGGTTGGTTCATACCTGGCCGTCCGGAGTCATATTAAAGCGATTGAGCCCTGTTAGGCCAGATCGACGCATCAGCCACCTGCAGCTTCCTGCATCAGGCCATGTGCCCAACTGACCGCATCCAGATAAGCCATGCTTAAATCGCCGGTTTTACCAAACAGCTGCATGGTAAGTTGCTGCTGTTGCTCCCATTCGCCATTCTCAAAAGCTTTGGTTAGCAGCAGGTATAAGCCCAACCGCCCTTGATGTTCCAGCAGCGCGGCTTTAATCTCAGGCAGGATCGGTAAATCATCCAGCAGTAGTTGCAGTGGTTGTTCTAACAAGGCATCAACCAGCGAAAACAAGCCGGTTAAAAATGCGGCCGGCGGGTTGTCGGCGTCGCCCATCATCGCTGCCAACTGGTCGCAAAACCGCGCCCGTACAATCGACATATGTAACAGTTCATCCGGGCCATCTTCTTTCAGGTTGGCCAATGCCAATAGCGCGATAAATTTCTTCAGTTCCCCTTCACCCATGTAGACCATGGCATGTTTCAGAGAGCCGATAGGCTGTTCTCTGGCAAAGCTAGCGCTGTTAACAAAACGCAGCAGCTTGTAAGACAAGCCCAGATCGCGCTCAACAATCGCCGTCAACTTTTCAAAATCTAGCCGGATAGCGCTGGATTCTGCGATCAGTAACAGCAGATTCAACTTACTGCTGGCGATTTTCTTATGTTTGAGCATTTCTGGCCGGGCAAAGAAGTAACCTTGAAATAGGGTAAAACCAAGTTGCAGCAGTTTTTCGAATTCAGCCTGAGTTTCGACTTTTTCAGCCAGTAAGGTGACCGGATGATGTTTCACCCGCGACACATATTTACTGATCTGCAGGATATTAAACTGTTGCACGTCGACTTTGATAAAGCTGATATAAGGCAGGAAAATATCCCATTTCGGGTCAAAATCGTGATCATCCAGCGCCAGCTGATAGCCCATCCGGTGTAATTCGCGACAGGCAGTCAGTAGTTCCATACTGATTGGCACGGTTTCCAGTACTTCAATCACCATGCTTTTAGGGTCGATCGATGTCGGGAAATGGTGAATTAAGGTGTCGGCAGAGAAATTGATAAAGGCCTGATGGCCGCCGGTAATTTTTTCCACGCCCATCAACAAGTGATGTTCGGTGATCAGTTTTGACGTGGCTTCATCCGCATTGATATTGGGAAAACTGTTTTGCACGCCGTCGCGGAACAACAGTTCATAACCAAACAAATTTTTGTGCTGATCTAAGATCGGCTGGCGTGCCAGGTAACAATACATCTACAACTCCTGAACCAAAGGCCGCAACCGGCCGTAAGCAAAGCGGTATTCAGGTCTGGCGTAGGCCAACGTCCGATGTAATAAAGTGGACCAGACAGCTGATGAGATACTTTGAGCATATCGGAAAATCGGCGTTTGTCTTATGAAGTTATATTCTCAAATTCACATTTTAATACAATTCGGTTCTTAAAAACGCGGGAACTGCCGTTAGCACTCTCTGTCAAAGAGTGCTAACATGAGTCCACTTTCAAGTCTCCACAGGAGTTTGTTCATGACCAAAGCGAATCAATTGATGACATTGTCAGTCGCCGGTAGCGGTAGCCTCGAAGCTTATACTCACGCTGTCAGCACTATATCGATGCTATCTGCTGAAGAGGAACGCGCTCTGGCTGAACGTCTGCAGCAGCACGGTGACCTTGATGCCGCCCGCCAGCTGATTATGTCGCACTTACGGTTTGTCGTGCACATCGCCCGCAGCTATTCAGGTTACGGTTTGCCGATTGGCGACCTGGTGCAGGAAGGCAATATCGGCCTGATGAAAGCAGTGAAGCGGTTTGACCCTTCTGTTGGTGTGCGGCTGGTGTCTTTTGCCGTACACTGGATCAAAGCCGAAATTCATGAGTTTGTGCTGAAAAACTGGCGTATCGTCAAAGTTGCAACGACCAAAGCACAGCGTAAACTGTTTTTTAATCTGCGTAAATCAAAGAAAAATCTGGGTTGGTTCAGCCACGATGAAGTGAAAAACGTCGCTGCATCCTTAGGTGTGCCTGAATATGAAGTGCGGGAAATGGAAGCACGTATGAGCAACCATGACCTGGCGTTTGATGCGCAGGACGATGATGATGACAACAATTTCAGTGCGCCGGTGTTTTTCCTCGATGATAAAAACTCCGATCTGGCGAACAACTTTGAAGAAGATCAAAGCGAAGGTGCTGCACTGGAACGCTTACAGGCTGCGGTACGCACGCTGGATGAACGCAGCCAGGACATTATCCGCGCCCGTTGGCTGGATAATGAAAAACTGACGCTGCAGGAACTGGCAGACCGTTATCAGGTGTCGGCTGAGCGGGTACGTCAGCTGGAAAAGAATGCGATGAAGAAATTACACGCAGCGATGGTTGCCTGAGTTTTCCATCATCACAAAAAAATGCCAGAGCTTGCTCTGGCATTTTTTTTTCGCGATGAAACGCCTTAGCGCAGTAATAATGGCACTGGCGACACTGGAACCGGCAGTTCTGCCGGTTGCGGGTAGAAGCGTCGCCACACCGGTTCCGGTACTGGTAATGCAGCTGGTGTGTCAAAGCCCGGTAGTTGCGGCAGATAGGGTGGGTGCCATGGGATCAATTCAGGCACAGGCTCGTTAATGTCGCTCAGCACCGTCGGCGCTGCTGTTGCGACCTGCTCCTGCACTATTGTTGCAGCCGGCATATTGGCCGTTTCAACCGGTTGAGGAGCTGGCTGCGGTTGTCGCTTTGCTGGCTCAGGCGCTGTAATTTTGGCCGTGCTGGCAATCAGTTGAGCTGGGGCAGACGGCAAATCAAGCAAGGCCGATGCCGGCACCACTTTAATCCCTTGCTGGGCCAACCGCGGTAAATTTTTCTTCAGATAGCGGTAAGTTTCCGGATAAGGATGGCCGATTGCGACGGCATGACCATGTTGTTTTGCCAGCTGGATCAGTTGATTAAACTGGCGATCCAGCGCTTTGTAAGACTTATCATTGTCGAGGAACACGTCACGGCTGCGGCTTTTGACCCCATGTTTTTGCGTGATGGCGGGAACAACACTTTTGCCGGTGGTTTTGCTATCGATAAAGTACAGCCGGCGCTCGGCAACCACCTCGATCACCCAATCCATTTGTTCCGGCAGTGACGTATAGAGGCTGCCCATATGGTTATTAATACCAATGGCCTGTGGCACGCTATCAAGCGCTTTGCGCAGCGCTTGCTGCACCTGTTGCTTGTTCATCGGACGGCGCAGCGCACCTTTACCGAGTAAATGGTTTTGTGCCACAGCTTCCATTGGCATATGTAACATGATTTCTTTGCCATGCTGACCGGCCAATGCCGTCATTTCAATGCCATTTGGCGTGAATGGCATTACCGCGACGGTCAGCGGATAGGGCAGTTGGATAATGTCCGGATCGACTTTCTGGTAGCCAATATCATCAATAATAATGGCCACTTGCGGTGGCAGCGATTGCGCCTGTACCGACAACCAGAAACAACTGAGAACACATAACGACTGGAAAATACGCACGCTGGATTGATTCACTGATCTTGGCAAAGCGCCGGCTGAATTTCAGGCCGGCATTATGCCTGTTGTTACGGATTTCGCAACCAGCGCAGCGGGTCAACCGCTGCACCTTTTTGCCTGATTTCGAAATAAAGCCCACTGCGATCGCGACCACCACTCTGGCCGACCAGCGCGACATGGTCGCCACTTCGCACTACATCGCCCGGGGATTTCAGCAAACTCTGGTTATGGCCGTATAAACTCATCAAGCCGTTGCCGTGATCGAGCACAATGACCCATCCATAACCCCGCAACCAATCAGCATAAATCACCTGGCCATCTGCGACTGCGCGCACCGGCTGGCCATTGCTGGCCTGAATCAAAATACCGCTGGCCGTGGTTTGACCGCCTTGTGCCGCGCCAAACTTCTGCGTTAACGCCCCCTGCACCGGCCATGGCAGCTGTCCTTGTTTTTTGCCTTTATAAGCCAGTCTGCGATTGGCCGCTTCAGCCTTTAGCTTGGTGATAGTGCTCTGCAGACTTTTTTCATTATCCTTGAGGTAAGCCAGCTGCTGTTTTTGTTCATCTAACAACTGGCGAAGTTTCAGCACACTTTGTTGTTGCTGATTTTTCGCTGTGACTAAATCCTGTTGCTGTGACGTCAGTTCATCCAGTCGCAAACTTTGTTCATGCCGGGTTTGTTGCTGCACTGTCGTCAACTGCTCCAGCTCGCTAACCGTTTGTTTCACGGCCTGGAGTTGTTTGATGCGGGCGTTATTGAAGTACTGATAATAAGTCAGCAGACGCTCTAGTTTTAACGCGTCCTGCTGATTCAGCAGTAACTGGGTGTAGTCGTGCCCGCCGACTTGGTAAGCTGCTTTGACTTGCGCGGCCAACAGCTGCTGCTGGGTTTGCCGTTGTTGCTCGAGCTGTTGTTGCCGGCTCGCCAGTTCCGCCATTTTCTCGTCCAGCGCCTGCAACTGCTGTTGTTGCACTGCAACCGCAGCAGCCGCTTCAGCTAAACGAAGGTCTGCCTGTTTCAGCTGCTGTTCTGTATCCTGCAGCTTTTGTTGTTGTTGCCGGCGCTGTTGTTCGGTGTGAGCGATATCCTGCTGCACCGATTTGAGCTCCTGCCGGACTTTGGCCGTGTCGGATTGCTGGGCCTGTGCTGATAGGCTCAGCAACAGGCTCAGTAGCAGGCTAATGCTGAATTGTACCGACCGCGCCCGCAGGCGATGAAGTCGCATCACCGGACGTGGAACAACACTTTACCGGTCATTTCAGCTGGTACCGGCATGCCAAGCAAAGTCAGCATTGTGGGCGCAATATCACTGAGAATACCACCATCCACCACGTCCGCCGGCCGGCCGACATAAATCAGTGGCACCGGATCTGAGGTGTGAGCGGTGTGGGCCTGACCGGATTCGTGGTCGACCATCTGCTCAGCATTGCCATGATCTGCGGTGATAATACATTCACCACCGACGCTTTCCAGCGCGGCCACTACCCGGCCAATACAGTGATCTACGGCTTCTACTGCTTTGATAGCGGCAGACAGAATACCGGTATGACCGACCATATCGCCGTTCGGGTAATTACAGATAATGACGTCAAATTTGCCAGAGTGAATGGCATCCACCAGTTTGTCGGTCAGCAGCGTGGAGTTCATCTCCGGCTGCAGGTCATAAGTAGCGACATTCGGTGATGGCACTAAAATCCGTTCTTCGCCTGGGAATACGTCTTCACGGCCGCCACTGAAAAAGAAAGTGACATGGGCATATTTTTCCGTTTCGGAAATGCGCAACTGGGTTTTCTGGTGTTTTGCCAGCCATTCGCCAAGCACATTGTTCAGGCTTTCTGGCGGATAGGCTACCGGTGCTTTGATATCGGCGGCGTATTCGGTCAGTTGGACAAAAGCACCAAGCTGCACCGCCCGTTTGCGGGCAAAATCATCAAAGGCAGGTTCAGTGAAGGTGCGGCTGAACTGGCGGGCGCGATCGGCACGGAAATTCATAAAGATAAGTGCATCGCCATCCTGTAACTGTGCCGGCTTGCCATCGTCGCCGACAATCGCCGTGGCTTTGACGAATTCGTCATTTTCACCACGCTCATACGCAGCCTGCAGTGCAGATACTGCGTCGGTTGCTGTGTATGCGGCGACGCCATCAACAATTAAATCATAGGCTTGTTCGACGCGGTCCCAGCGTTTGTCGCGGTCCATCGCAAAATAGCGGCCGATCACACTGGCGATCTGGCCTTTGCCCAGTTCGCGGCAGCGTTGCTCGACGCGTAATAATGATGCTTCTGCACTGCGTGGCGGTGTGTCGCGGCCATCGAGGAACGCATGCAGATAAATTTTGTCAGCGCCCTGGCGTGCGGCCAGCTCTATCATCGCTATCAGGTGATCTTCGTGGCTGTGCACACCACCCGGGGATAGTAACCCCATTAAATGCACAGCTTTACCTGCTTGCACTGCTTGTTGCACGGCACCGGTTAACACTGGGTTTTCGAAGAAATCGCCATCACTGATGGCTTTGGTGATGCGGGTCAGTTCCTGATACACCACACGGCCTGAGCCTAAATTTACATGGCCAACTTCAGAATTGCCCATCTGACCATCAGGCAGACCCACGTCCAGACCTGAGCCTGAAATCAGGCTATGCGGACAATCACGCCACAACCGGTCCATCACCGGGGTATTGGCCTGCGCGATGGCATTATCAGCCGGGTCTTCGCGATAGCCCCATCCATCCAGAATCAAAAGTACCAGGGGTTTGCCAGACTTCGCCATAACATGCTCCGCTTTCTCGTTGCTTGATCAACATTCTTTTTAATCTCGATTCACTGTTTATCTTACCGAAATTCAGCGGTGACTCCAATCAATGCTGTGCAGAAACTGCGCAATCAGCCGCAGCCTTTGCTACATGGGTGTTTCGGCCGGAGGCGAAGGGCTGTTTTTGCCATTGAAACCCGTTATACTCCGGCGCCTGAGCTTTGACCAACTGAACGGAATGTTATGCAACAATACGTCGAATTTGCCGGAAATCACCCGATTGTCGTGGTGATCTGGGTAGGTCTGCTGCTGGCGATTATCGTCAGTTATGTGCAGTCATTTTTTTCCAAAATCAAATTTGTCAGCCCGACCGAGCTGACTTTACAAGTCAACCGTGAAGATGCGCTGGTGTTGGACATCCGCAGCAACGATGACTTTAAACGGGGTCACATCACTGGCGCCCGCAATATTCCTCTGGCGCAGTTATCCAGCCAAATCAGTGGCCTTGAAAAGTCCAAAGACGCACCCATTATAGTGGTCTGTCAGGCAGGCATGTCCGCGCAAGGTGCGGCCAAACAACTGTCAGCCGCTGGTTTCAGTCGCGTATCTGTGCTGGGCGGTGGTATGGGTAAATGGGCTGAAGCCAGTTTACCTGTGGTAAAAAAATAACCGGAGCAGGTCCATGAGCAGTCCCAGCGTCACTATTTACACCAAAGAATATTGTCCGTATTGTGTGCGCGCAAAGGCTCTGCTCAGCCACAAAGGTGTTGTGTTTAACGAAATTAAAATCGACGCACAACCTGAGCTCAGACCAGAAATGATTGCAAGATCAGGCGGGCGTAGCACTGTGCCGCAAATCTTCATCAACGATCAACATATCGGTGGCTGTGACGACCTGCATGCGCTTGACGCGCAGGGTCGGTTAGACACACTGCTGCAACTTTAACCGTATTTCCAGGGAACCATCATGGCCGACGAACAACTGAACCCAGCTGCGGATGAGCAGCAAGTCCCATTCGCAATCCAGCGCATCTATGTCAAAGACATTTCGTTTGAATCACCGAATGCACCAGCAATTTTCCGCAAAGAATGGCAACCAGAAGTAAAGCTGGATCTGGACACTCGCAGCGAGAAGCTGGAAGACAATATGTTTGAAGTCATCCTGTCTCTGACTGTCACCACGACTGTTGGCGGCGAAACAGCTTTCCTGTGTGAAGTGCAACAAGCCGGTATCTTTGCAGTGCCTGAACTGCAGGACGCACAAATGGCCCATATGCTGGCATCTTTCTGCCCGAATATTCTGTTCCCGTATGCCCGTGAAACTGTGGCAAATCTGGTGAACCGTGGCACTTTCCCACAACTGAACCTGGCTCCGGTTAACTTTGACGCGCTGTTTGCTCAATATGTGCAACAACGTCAGGCGGAAGCTCAGGCACAGCTGCCAAACTAAGCAGCCGCCGCATGAACATGACTTCGGCAATTACGGTATTGGGCGCCGGCTCTTATGGTACGGCGCTGGCGATTTGTCTGGCACGTAACGGGCATCACACCTTGTTATGGGGCCGCAATGCGGATGATATCGCGGCGATGACGCGGGATCGGATCAATCACCGTTATCTGCCGGAGATTGTGTTACCAGAACAGCTGGAAGTGACCGCTGATCTGGAAGGCGCCGTGAAAGCCAGCCAGAATGTGCTGGTGGTGGTGCCTAGTCATGCTTTTGCCGATACCTTGCGGCAAATTAAACCATTTTTATTACCTCACGCCCGTGTAGCCTGGGCCACGAAAGGTCTGGAACCGGACAGTGGTCGGTTATTGCAGGACGTCGCGCGCGATATCCTCGGTGATGAGGTGTCGCTGGCTGTGTTATCCGGTCCGACTTTTGCCAAAGAATTGGCAAAAGGCTTGCCTACAGCGATTTCATTGTCATCGACCGACGCCGAGTTTATTACGGTGTTGTCAGACTTGCTGCATTGCGGCAAAACCTTCCGTGTTTATACCAACCCTGATTTTATTGGCGTGCAGCTCGGTGGGGCGGTGAAAAACGTCATTGCGATTGGTGCCGGCATGGCAGATGGCATTGGTTTTGGCGCGAATGCCCGCACGGCTTTAATTACGCGCGGCCTGACCGAAATGTGCCGTTTAGGTTGTGCTTTAGGCGCGAAAAAAGAAACGTTTATGGGGATGGCAGGTTTAGGTGATTTAGTCCTGACCTGTACTGATAACCAGTCCCGCAACCGCCGTTTTGGCTTGCTGTTAGGGCAGGGCGTTGGCGTTGAAGATGCGATCACGCAGATCGGACAAGTCGTCGAAGGCTATCGTAATGCCCGCGAAGTTTACAATCTGGCGACCCGCGTCGGTGTCGAAATGCCGATCACTGAACAAATTTATCAGGTGTTGTATCAGGGCAAAGATGCCCGAGCTGCTGCGCTTGATCTGTTGGGCCGCGAAAAACGCGACGAGTAGTACCGCAACAGAGGTTATCCGGCCATCCGCCATTGTTGTTGCCCGCCATAGGGTTGTTGCCGGCCATCGACTAATCGCATCGTACTGAAGTGCGCGCCACGACAACCATAACCGCCCATGACATGCAGTAAATACGCCTGCATTTCCCTGTCAGTGCCTTGGGTACAGACTTTCAGTCCCAGATGGACCAGCAGTCGGATCAGACTGGCACAGGCATTCCGTTGTGTTTCAGATTCTTCCAGCTGCTTGATCATTGCTGCTGAAAGTTCTGCAGCCTGCCAGAAGGGTTGCTGCAATAATTGCAGCGAACTTAAGCCATCGCCAACCTCGACAATCATCAAGCCAAATCCGGCCGCTTTCAGTTCCTCAGCCTGTTTGCTGAAGCCTGCTGGATCCTGTAACCAGCCATCTTCCCGCAAGCACAACACAAACTGATTGGCCTGAAGTTGGTGGTCCTCCAGCTGACTTTGCAAAAAATTCAGCAGTCCACAGTGACGAAAGTTCGCCGCAGACAATTCGACCTGCAGCGGTGGCAGCGGGCCCAGACGTTGCCATAACTCCGCCAACTGACAGATCTGACAAAACGCCCAGCGCTCCAGCGCCAGCAACTGACCGCTCTGTTCTGCCAGAGGTTTTAACTCGGCATAACTTAATAAACCCCGTTGTGGTGAACGCCAATACAGTTCCAACCGGAATGCGGTAGCGATGCCGGTCGCCAGTTCAATCACTGGTTGTGACCAAATCTCACATTGATATTGCGTCAATGCTTGTTGCAACTCATATTGCAATTGCAGGCCCGGTGCCGGATTTTTCCCCTGCATCTGCCACAGATGCATTCGTTCCGGCAGCGTGGCCGCGATGTGCAGCGCGTGTGCAGCGTGCGCCTGCAATTCGTCGGCATCATGGCCAGCTTCGGGGAAAATCGCGATCCCGGCCCGACAGTCCAACCGCAACTCTGCCTGCGGGATAAAAAATGGTCCCTGACAAAACTGCAGTATTTCGCGGCTGAGTTGGATCGCTTGTTGTTCGGCCTGCTCAGCATGTCCGTCCAGACTGAGTAGCAACGCCAGCTGATGTGGCGCCAGCCGGGCCATAAAAGCGCTGGCCGGGATCTCTGCCTGCACGTTGTTCACCAATTGTTGCAACAGACCATCTGCAGCAGTCTGACCGAAGTTCCGCACAATAGCGGGATAGTCATTCATTTCCAGTAACAACACGGCAAGACTATGATATTTCGCCTGATGGCGGTGCAGTTGAGACTGTAACCAATAGTGCCACAGCGTTGCTGATGGCAATTTGGTCACCGGGTCAGCATAGGCGCTGATCTGTGCCTGTGCCTGCTCCAGCGCCGCCTGCAGTGGCTTCCAGTGCCAAAGCAAAAAGCGCTGACGATAGCCGCTAAGCACCCGTACATTCAGCTGATAAGCTTGGCGATCACTGCTGCCAATCCAGACCTGGCCTTGCCAATGCGGACTGATTTGCAGCATCGCCAGGATGTCCGGCAGACCAGGATCCAGTCCTTCGGCAGAGAAAAACAGCTGCTGTGCCAGCCGGGTATTGGCCGCAGGATGACGGGTAGCGTGATTGTGCCACAGCGGTATCGCTTGTGGGTCGGTGAGCCAATAGGCATTGGATTGTTGTTGCAGGAACTGCAACAGCGGCGTGTTATGTAATGGCGTGCGGCGCGCGCGTTGTAACTGCATCAGCACCAGACAAAGCAGAAAACCGCTGACGATGGCCAGCAGGTATTGGATCCATAATGGTGTAGTCATTTTGGCATTCCTTGCACAGCAACACTGGTTTACTATAAATGCCTGTCTAAAAAATCGCCACTAAATGCAGGGAAAATTGGTAACAGTCTGACCTCTGCTGTCACGCTACGTTGTCAGACTGCGGTATACTCGCGCTTTGTCTTGGCGCAGGAGTTGTTGTGTTTCATATCGCTTTATTTGAACCCAAAATCGCACCGAATTGCGGCAATATTATTCGGCTTGCTGCCAATACCGGCTGTCATTTACATTTGATTGAACCATTAGGGTTTGATTTTGAAGAAAAAAAGCTGCGCCGTGCCGGACTGGATTATCATGATTTGGCGAATGTCTGCCGGCACGCCAGTTATCAGGCGATGTTGGATGCGGTGAAGCCGGTGCGGGTACTGGCGTTGACCACCAAGGGCAGCCGGCCTCACACTGAATTACAGTATCAGGCCGGTGATTTGTTGTTATTCGGCTCCGAGACCTCAGGGTTACCGGATGAGATCCGCAATGCTATTCCGCCAGAGCTGCGCTTGCGGATCCCGATGATGCCTGATGCGCGTAGTCTGAATTTAGCCAACTCTGTGGCGATCGTTTGTTATGAAGCCTGGCGTCAGCAGCAGTTTGCCGGCGCGTTGTAACTCTGTGAACTGACAAGGACCAGCGATGACCAGCCATGAATACAATCTTTGGGTACGCCGTTCGGGCAAACTGACGATTGGCATTGCGCTGATCATCGTCATCATCAAGTTGTTTGCCGCTATCGATACCAATGCCGCTTCGATATTGGCGTCGTTGATGGATGCGACGATGGATGTCGCTGTGTCGTTGCTGAACTTTGTCGCGTTGCGTTATGCATTAAAACCAGCGGATGACGATCACCGGTTTGGTCATGGCAAAGCTGAAGCGGTGATGGCGTTATTTCAGGCAGCTTTTCTGGCCGGCGCCGCATTTGTACTGTTATATCAGGGCGTAAACCGGATTTATCTGCCGGCGCCAATTGGCGCTATCAATAATGGCATCTGGGCCATGCTGCTGTGCAGTGCCCTGACGCTGACGCTGGTATTGCTGCAGCGTTGGATTATCAAAAAAACCGGCTCGTTGGCTGTAGCAGCAGATCAAGCTCACTACCGCAGTGACCTGCTGATGAATGCCGCAGTGTTATTGGCGTTGTATTTGGTACAAAACAGTCTGCTCTGGGCTGACGCAGCCATCGCCATTCTGATCGCCCTTTATTTGTTGTTTAATGCCGCGCAGTTGTTGCGGGAAAGTATGGTGCATCTGCTGGATGAAGAATTGCCGGAAGCCGAACGGCAGCAAATTTTGCAGCATCTGCTGCAAATGCCCGGAGTCCTCGGCGTTGAGCAGCTGCGCACCCGTCGGGCCGGGCCGCGTATTTTTATCCAGCTGCGGCTGTTGTTGCCGCAGGACTGGAGTCTACAAAAAGCGCATCAGGTGACCGATTTGGCGGAGCAGCAAATCGCGGCGTTTTACCGCGATGCGGAAGTGATTATTCACCCGGACCCGTTGCCACACGCTGCAACCAAAGATTGATCAGACTAAACACCTGTTGGCGCTGCGCATCGGTGCCTGCGAGTAATTCATGCCGGGCGTCGGCGATCTGATGTAGTTCGATGGCGCAACGCGCGGCCAGCTTGTTTTGCGCCTGATTGTCCACCACCGTATCGGCACCCGCTTGCAGGATCAGCATCGGCACAGCCGGTACCACGCCTTGCTGGATCTGCGTACAGGCCTCTAGTGCATGATGCAGCCAACGCCAGCTGACACCACCGAGCTGATAGGCCGGATATTGCTGATATAAATCCCGAAACCACTGATAACGCTCTTCACTGAGTGTCAGCGCATTGTCGGCAAATGGTAGGTTTTGATAGGGGCCCTGTCCCGGCACATACCAGCCAGCCCGACTGAAGCGCTGGTTCAGCTGCTGCATCAGCATGGCCACAAAGCGGCTCAAGCGTGGCAGCGGGCCTGTCGGAATACCAAACATCGGTGCACAGAAAATGGCTGCATCCAACAGCGGCAGAGCCGTCATTTGTAGATAGCGATACAAGATGGCGCTGCCCATCGAATGCGCCAACGCCAGTAGCGGTAAGTCGGTTTGACTGCGGACAGTGCTGACCGCCTGCATCAGATCGTCACTGTAGCGGCGAAAATCTGTCACATCACCCAGTTGCGGGTCGGGTTCAGGCCGCTGTGCCAGACCTTGGCCGCGGTGGTCGATGACAAATACCTGATAACCACTACAAAGTGCATCCTGCGCCAGTTCGGCATATTTATGCGCGGCTTCGATGCGCCCCGGCACTATCAGCAAGGCCGCATGCGGTTTACGCCAGCCAGGCAAACTGGTACGGCTGTACAGACAAAATCGGGTACCGTCGCGACTATAAAGCTCGGTTTTAACAAATTGCTGCCAGCATTGCTGCAGTTGCTGCCTGACGTTGTTGTCATTCAGCGCGTCAGCCTGCAGCTGCGCCTGAAGCGGCGGAAAATACTTCAAAGATTCAGCTCCTGCTGTGCCGGCATTTGCAGACAAATTTGCAAACCATGCACCTGCTCCGCCTGATAGATATTTTGTGCGGTGATCTGACCCTGATGCTGTTTCATCGCCTGCGCCGCGATCGCCAGACCCAGCCCGGTACCTCCCGCGCCAGCTGTGCGCGCATCGGATACCCGGTAAAATGGCTCAAAAATCGCCTGTAGGGCACTTTCTGGGATACCTGGGCCTTGATCCCAGACACAGAGCTGGAGTTGCCCGGCATCAATCTGCAACTGCAGCCTGATCACTGAACCGGTGGGGCTGTATTTAATCGCATTGCGCAGTACGTTCTCGACGGCTCGCGCCAGCAGCCGGCTGTCGGCCTGTAACCAGCACTGTGGCGGTGCTTCTAGCTGTATTTGTTGCTGTTTCTGACTGGCTTCCAGTTGATTGACCTGGATAATTTCTTCCAGCAGCTCGGTCAAATCAAGGTCCTGCAATTGCAGTTGATATTGTCCGGCATCGAGCCGGCTGAATGTCAGCAGCTCATCGAGCATACTGTCAATTTTATCCAGCTCTTGCGATAGACGTGGCAGCTGACTACCACCGCCTTGCCGTTGTTCCAGTGCGATAGCCAGCTGCGCACGGGTCAGCGGTGAGCGCAGCTCATGCGAAATATCACGCAGCAGGCGCTGCTGATTTTGCAATAAAGCGCCGATTTGACTGGCCATGGTGTTAAAGCCTCGCGCCAACTCACCGATCTCGTCATTGCGCGCCGCAGCTTGTTGCACCCGGCTGGTTAAGTCACCGCTGGCGAATTGCAGACTCTGCTGTTGTAACTGACGCAGCGGTCGGGTGATCGTCAGGGCCAGGCCAATACTGGCAAGGGCTGACACCAATAAAAACAGCAGCGGTATCGTCAATTCCGGTAACTGAGCAAGGCCCAACATGCCGGGCCGGTCAGGGCGGGGTTGTTGTTGATATAACACCAGCGGCTGGCCATTCAGACGGACAAAAAACGGGCCGGCCAGACTGATATGACGATGCAAAAACAAACGTGGTTTTTCAAACTGCGATAATTCGGTTAACCAGCTTTGGTCAAAACCGCGCGGCAGAATGTGTGCGTTCAGAATTTGTTGGCTGACCGGGTCGACCAGTAACCAGCGATTGTTCTCGCGCCGGTTCAGCCGCTTCAATAAATCTTCAACGCTGTCAAAATGTTGCAAACTGTGTAGCATCCGATCAGCATGTTCATGCACACCGGGTGGCAGGCGACGGATCACCGTGTCATCGAGAAAAGCTTTGGCCAAAAGCCAGGCGGCAGCAATTGTCAGCAGCAGCACCAGCCAGAACCAGCTGAATAGCCGGAACGCCAGAAAACGCCATGGATTGACCCATTTCAGTTGCATCAGGACTCCAGAAACAAATAGCCGCTGCCGCGCAGCGTCTGGATTTTTTCATGGTCGCTGCCCTGTGCCAGTTTTTTCCGGATATTACTGACATGCATATCCAGACTGCGGTCATATTGTTGCAGCACCCGGCCCATCACTTCTTTGCTGAGCTCTTCTTTGCTAACCACACGACCCGCATGGTGCATCAGATATTCCAGCAGCTGAAACTCTGTCGCGGTCAGGACAATGGCCAAGCCCTGACAGTGAACCTGGCGATTTTGCCGGTTCAGCGTGACCTGATTCAGTTCTAACAATGGGGCCTGATGTTGTTGCGGTTGCTGCGCCAGTTCGACGCGGCGCAGAATAGCCCTTACCCGGGCACTGAGTTCGCGTGGGTTAAACGGCTTAGCCAGATAATCGTCGGCACCCAGTTCCAGACCGAGAATGCGGTCGATGTCATCGCCGCGGGCAGTCAGCATCAGTACCGGGCAATAACTGGTCTGACGCAGTTGCCGCAGTAAAGACAGTCCATCAAGGCCAGGCAGCATCACATCCAGCAAGATCAGCTGATAGGCGCCGGTCTGCGCCTTCTGCAAGCCTTTGATGCCATCTGCGGCATGATCGAGACTAAAACCATCCAGCGTCAAATAGTCGGTGACCAGCTGGCTTAACTCCGCATCATCATCAATCAGCAGGATATTCGGGTGTTGCATCGGAAACCTTCTTAGCTACTGCTATAGGGCCATCACTGTGGGTGGTGCGCTTAGTGTAAGCAGCAGACATGCCCGGACAAGTGTCTTTACCAAACCTTTACGGCGGCTTTGCGTTGCTTTGCAGCCAGTCGCTTATGCTTGCATCATACAAAACAGACCGCTGTTTGTAATGCCCGAACCTACTGGAGAGATAAAAATGAACACATTGAAAATAGTATCAAAATTAATTCCTGCGTTATTCGGCGCCGCCTTGTTGCTGTCTCAACCTGCTTTCGCCGGTCACGGTCAGCATGGTGGTGACCCGGCGGTGCGGATGCTCAAAGGCCTTGACCTGACGGATGCACAACGGGAGCAAATCCGGACCTTGGTCGCTGCCAGCAAAGCCGAAAAGCCAGATACGGCAGCGATGAAACAACATGAAGCCATGCAGGCGCTGGTTAAAGCAGATCAATTTGATGAAGCGGCTGCGCGTATACTGCTGGAGAAGCAGCAGGCCAGTATGTTGGAGCATCAATTGGAACGGCTAAAATTGCAGCACCAGATCCGCGCTTTGTTAACTGAAGAGCAGAAAACGAAGCTGGACGAGCGGATGGCGAAAATGCGTGAACGGATGGCCGAGCATACAGGGAAAGACGACTAAGCCCGAGGTCATGTCGCAGTTCAGGTGCCGGCGCGCCTGAGTTGTCTGCGCAATGATGAAAAGAACCGGGCCTGAGCCCGGTTTTTTACATGTGAAGGCGCAGCGGTGTCGCTATTCCATATCAAGTTCTTTGAGCTTGCGTGTCAACGTATTGCGGCCCCAGCCGAGCCGTTTGGCGGCATCTTGTTTGTGGCCATGGGTAAACTGTAAAGCTTGCTTCAACACAATTCGTTCAAACTCCGGGCCGGCTTCAGCCAGAATGTCTTCTGCGCCGGTTGCCAGTTTCTGTGTGACCCATTGCGCCAGTAAATCCTGCCAGCTGTGTTGGCCATCGCTGCTGGTGGTCACCGGTTTTGGCGCGCTGGTCAGCTCCGGCGGTAAATCAGATAACAGGATTTGTTTGCCGGAAGCCATCACGGTCAGCCAGCGGCAGGTGTTTTCCAGTTGCCGCACATTGCCCGGCCAATCCAGCTGCGCCAGAAACTTTTCGGTTTCCAACGCCAGATCTTTTGCTTCCACATTCATTTCGCGTGCGGCTTGTGCCAGGAAATGCCGGGTCAGCTTTGGAATATCTTGTTTGCGGTCTCGCAGCGACGGAATATGGATCCGGATCACATTGAGCCGGTGGAACAAGTCTTCGCGGAACTTCCCTTCAGCAACCAGTTGCTCCAGATTTTGGTGGGTTGCTGCGATGATCCGTACGTCCACACTGACTTCCTGATGACCACCAACGCGATAAAATTGCCCATCTGCCAGCACGCGTAGCAGACGGGTTTGCACGTCGAGTGGCATATCGCCGATTTCATCAAGAAATAAAGTGCCTCCGTCGGCTTGTTCGAACCGGCCTTTGCGTAAAGTTGCCGCGCCGGTAAAGGCGCCTTTTTCGTGGCCAAATAATTCGGATTCAATCAGATCTTTTGGAATAGCCGCCATATTCAGCGCGATAAACGGCGATTCGGCTCTAGGGCTGTGTTTGTGTAGCGCGTGCGCCACCAGTTCTTTACCGGTACCACTTTGGCCATTGATCAGCACACTGATGCTGGAGCGGGACAAGCGGCCAATCGCCCGAAACACTTCCTGCATCGCCGGCGCTTCACCGATGATTTCGGGTACGTGTGAAGGTGTGCTGGTGCTGGCACGAGGTTTTTTCGCGTGGGCATGTTCCAGCGCGCGGCTGATCAGGGCCACCGCTTCATTCACATCAAATGGTTTGGGCAGATATTCAAAAGCGCCGCGTTTAAACGCGTTGACGGCGCTGTCGAGATCGGAGTGTGCCGTCATGATAATCACCGGCAGTTCCGGCGCCAGCTCCTGCAGCTTGCTCAGCAATTGCATGCCATCGGTGCCAGGCATCCGGATATCGGACACCACAACTGCAGGTTGATCAAATTCCAGCCGTTGCAGCATCAAATCTGCCGAGGCATAACTCTCGCAGACGATACCAGCGCGTGACAGGGCTTTTTCCAACACCCAACGGATGGAATTGTCGTCGTCAATGATCCAGACATTCTGCGTCATGGGTTAAGCTCCTTCTGCGCTTATCGGTAAATACAGGGTAAATTCGGTGCGTCCTGGCCAGCTGTCACAATCAATCCAGCCGCCATGCTGATGGATCAGCGTTTGTGAAATCGACAAACCAAGGCCGGTGCCGCCTGGTTTGCCGCTGACCATTGGATAAAACAGCGTATCTTTAATCGCCGGCGGAATACCGGGGCCGTTATCGATGACGCGGATCACGGCGACCAGCTTATGCCGGCGGCCATGAATAGTATGTTGATGTAAAATCCGGCTTTGCATCACAATCTGGCCGCCTTGGATCAGCACTTGCTGCGCATTGCGGACAATATTCAGCAGGGCCTGTTCCAGTAACTCCGGATCTAACGAAAAGTCTGGAATGCTCGGATCATAATCGCGGATAAACTGTACGGCATTGGGATTATCCATTTGAGCCAGCTGGCTGACGCGTTCAATAATTTCGTGCAGATTAGACACAACTTTATGTGGCGGCTTGTAGGGACCAAGTAAACGATCCACCAGGTTTCGCAGCCGGTCGGCCTGGGCAATGATCAGCTGGGTATATTCTTTTTGTTCTTCATTGAGCGACTCTTCCAACAACTGCGCCGCACCGCGCAATCCGCCAAGCGGGTTTTTGATTTCATGGGCCAGACCCCGGATCAGTTCGCGCGCTGCCAGATGCTGGTGTTGTTGCAAACTTTCCATGCTGATCTTGCGCTGCTGATCGACCTGGCGCAATTCCATCACCAGACTGGGCTGTTCTGTCTCCAGCCAGGTCGCCGTCATATCCAGCAATAGATGCCGGCCATCGGGCATGACGCAGTGCACATCACTAATGCCAAAACCCTGTTTGGTATTTAAGGTGCTGACCAGCTGCGCAGCACTGAGATCGCTGTATTGAAACAGTCCGGGAAAATATTGATGTTGCAGCCGTTTTTCACCAATACCAAGCAAAGCGCAACAGGCGGTGTTAAAGCAGGACACCTGTAACTGTGCATCCAACACCAGCACGGCTGTGGTCAGTTGTTCGGCCAGATTAATACCCGGCAATTCAAGAGCGATATGTGCGTGTGTCACGGCAAATCCCTTATTGCACCAAAATGGTGCTCATGGCGCTTAGTCTAGCGACTAAGCTGTGCCTTGTTGCACTATTTTGGGGTAATTGATGATGCTCGGTGCAGAAAAAACGTCGTTACGGAACTGGTAGCAATAACCTTGCCGTTTTGGTCGCTTAACTCCAGCATCAGCTGATGTTCGCCCCGGTCAATGTTATGCAGGATAAAATTGGCATTGCTGCTGGGGCCTGCAACCGCTTGGCCGTCCAGATATAGGCGAACCCGCAGGCCCTGAGCGAACAGCGGCTTTACCTGGCCGGATACGTAGACAGTGCCGTTGTTTTCACGCACCGTTCCTTCAGGTTCTGGTTTGGTGATGACTACATCGAACTTTGGTGTGTGATCAATACTGCGCTGGCTGATTTCGGTTGGGGTGACCGCGGGCATCCGGTTACCTTCTTTCAGCTGTAGCTGAGATGCGCCCGGTACCGGATTGTCAGAAAACACCGGAACGTTATTTTTGTCTACCGTGACAAACACCGGTTTGTCGTCCTTTTTTGCTTGTGCCAGCACAGGCTGCGCCAACATTGTCAGCACGATCAGTATAAATAGCGGCCAACCGGTAATATTCATCACAGAGTCCAATCTGATCAAGTGGCTGATAGAATTACTCTAACTGGCTTTTCTGGCTTTGACCAGTACAAAAAGCCCGCAAAAGCGGGCTTTGAGATTATGCAGTTCACACTTTATAAATCAGTGTGTTAGCTCGTGAAATTACACGCTGTAATACAGTTCGTATTCCAGTGGGTGCACAGCCATAGAGACGCGTTTGGCTTCTGCACGTTTCAGAGAGATATAAGCATCGATCATTTCGTCTGACATGACGCCGCCTTTGGTGAAGATTGCACGGTTTGCTTCCAGTGCATCCAGCGCTTCGTCCAGTGAACCACAAACTTGTGGGATCAGTGCTTCTTCTTCTGGTGGCAGGTCATACAGGTCTTTGTCCATTGCATCGCCTGGGTGGATCTTGTTCTGGATACCATCCAGACCAGCCATCAATTGAGCAACGAATGCCAGGTACGGGTTTGCAGCCGGATCCGGGAAACGAACTTCAATGCGACGTGCTTTCGCGCTTGGTACCAGTGGGATACGCACAGAAGCAGAACGGTTACGGGCAGAATAAGCCAGCATTACCGGCGCTTCATAGTGTGGAACCAGACGCTTATACGAGTTGGTAGACGGGTTGGTGAAGGCGTTGATTGCCTTCGCGTGCTTGATGATACCGCCAATGTAATACAGCGCAGTTTCTGACAGACCGGCATATTTATCACCGGCAAACAGGTTCACACCGTCTTTTGCCAGTGACTGGTGGCAGTGCATGCCTGAACCGTTGTCACCAACGATTGGTTTTGGCATGAAAGTCACAGTTTTGCCATACATATGAGCAACGTTATGAACAACGTATTTCAGCTGCTGAATTTCGTCGGCTTTTTTCGTCAGCGTGTTGAAACGGGTCGCAATTTCGTTCTGGCCGGCAGTCGCCACTTCATGGTGATGCGCTTCAACAACCTGACCCATCTCTTCCAGCACCATACACATAGCGCTACGGATGTCGTGATGTTGATCTACTGGTGGAACCGGGAAGTAACCGCCTTTAACACCTGGACGGTGGGCTTTGTTACCATCTTCATATTCAGCGTCTGAGTTCCAGGCTGCTTCTGAAGAGTCCACTTTGAAGAAAGAACCTGACATGTCGTTTTTGAAACGCACATCATCAAACATGAACCACTCTGGCTCTGGGCCAAACAGCACGGTGTCGGCGATGCCAGTCGATTTTAAATATTCTTCAGCGCGTTTAGCGATAGAACGTGGGCAACGATCGTAACCTTGCATTGTGCTTGGTTCGATGACGTCACAGCTGATCAGAATTGTGGTTTCTTCGAAGAATGGATCCAGCAACATGGTGCTGGCATCTGGCATCAGGATCATGTCTGAATCGTTGATGCCTTTCCAGCCGGCGATTGAAGAGCCGTCAAACATTTTGCCGTTTTCGAAGAAATCTTCGTCAATTTGGCTGGCAGGGATTGTGACGTGCTGCTCTTTACCTTTGGTGTCAGTAAAACGTAAATCAACAAACTTCACGTCGTTTTCTTTCATAAAACTCAGAACGTTCGATGCAGACATGCATTCCTCCGGATTCAACTCAAACTAAGGTTCAGGTGCGGCTTGCCGCCGGGTTGCGCTTGTAATGCCAAAGCTATGCCAGATTATTAAGTGTATGATTTTTAAAAACATACATGGCACAACCCTGACGGAATCGTTATAAAACGCACCAAAATAATGCGCTAATGCACTTAATTGGTGCATTGCCGCCGAAAATGCCCCGCTTCTGTGCAGTGGTGACGGCAGCGCTAACGATAGCAAGAATTCAGCACAGATCTGCGTCACAACAAAAAATAATCTGCGACCCGGTTGGGAGATATCCCGCGGCATCCTGAATGTGCCGGCTTTTACCGCAGAGTAGTCAGATGACTGTCATACTGGCAGGAGTTTTGCTTGATTTGCATATTGTGGCGCTGCCCGCAAACCTGCATTCGTGCTGGTGTTGGTGAAAAAATCAGCAGGTTGCTGCCAGATAAATTTCCCAGCCAGTGCTAAAGCAGGTAAAATGCGCGCACAAATTTTTCGGGTACTTGCGGTGGGATACTACAGGCGGGTACACATTTACACTTCACTAAGCGAGTACCAAATAAATGTCTTATGATATCAGCAAGTTGCGTAATATCGCCATTATCGCGCACGTTGACCACGGTAAAACTACACTTGTTGACAAATTACTGCAACAGTCCGGCACTTTCGATGCTCGCGCTAAATTGCAGGAACGGATGATGGATTCAAACGCGCAGGAATCCGAGCGCGGTATTACCATCCTGGCTAAAAACACTTCAGTACGCTGGAACGGCTATCAGATCAACATCCTGGACACACCAGGCCACGCTGACTTCGGTGGTGAAGTTGAGCGCGTTCTGTCGATGGCTGACTCAGTTTTATTATTAGTCGATGCGGTTGAAGGCCCAATGCCACAAACCCGCTTCGTTACACAAAAAGCCTTCGCCCACGGTTTAAAACCAATTGTTGTTGTGAACAAAATTGACCGTCCGGGTGCACGTCCGGATTGGGTTATCGACCAGGTATTCGACCTGTTCGACAACTTAGGCGCTACTGACGAGCAATTAGATTTCCCAATCGTCTATGCATCTGCCATCAATGGCTGGGCAACTCTGGATTACAACGAACCAAAAACAGACATCAACGATCTGTTTGCTGCCATTGTTGAGCACGTAGCTCCACCACAGGTAGAACTGAATGGTGACACCCAGATCCAGGTTTCTCAGTTAGATTACTCTAGCTACCTCGGCATTATTGGTATTGGCCGGATCAAACGCGGTACATTAAAAGTCAACCAACAGGTCACAGTATTAGGTGCTGACGGTTCTAAGCGTAACGGTAAAGTTGGTCAGGTGTTCACTTACTTAGGTTTGGAACGGATTGACACCCAGGAAGCAAACGCAGGTGACATCATTGCATTCACCGGTTTGGGTGACCTGAAAATTTCTGACACTATTTGTGCGCCAACCAGCCTTGAAGCATTACCACCGTTACAAGTGGATGAGCCAACAGTGACCATGACTTTCCAGGTCAATACGTCGCCATTTGCTGGTAAAGAAGGTAAGTTCGTCACGTCGCGTCAGATCCTGGAGCGGTTAACCCATGAACTGAAACATAACGTTGCGCTGCGTGTTGAAGAAACCGAAGACGGTGATAAGTTCAAAGTATCAGGCCGTGGTGAACTGCACTTAGGTGTTCTGATCGAAAACATGCGTCGTGAAGGTTTTGAACTGGCCGTATCTCGCCCTGAAGTAATCATGAAAGTGGTTGATGGCGCGAAAATGGAACCAATTGAAAACGTCACCATTGACGTGGAAGAGCAGCACCAGGGCTCTATCATGGAAAAAATGGGTGAGCGTAAAGCTGAAATGACCAACATGCAGCCAGATGGCAAAGGCCGTATCCGGATGGATTTCCAGATGCCAAGCCGTGGTCTGATCGGTTTCCGTACTGAGTTTATGACGCTGACGTCAGGCACAGGTCTGATGTACAACAGCTTTGATCACTACGGTCCATTCAAAGGCGGTTCAATCGGTCTGCGCATGAACGGCGTGCTGATTTCTAATGCGATGGGTAAAGCCGCTGGTTACGCGATTTTCTCTCTGCAGGAACGTGGCCGGATGTTTATCGGTCATGCTGATGAAGTATACGAAGGCCAAATCATCGGTATTCACAGCCGTAGCAACGACTTAACAGTTAACTGCTTAAAAGGCAAACAGCTGACTAACGTTCGTGCTTCCGGTACTGACGAAGCGATTAACCTGGTACCGCCAATCCGTTACACACTGGAACAGGCGCTGGAGTTTATCGATGATGACGAACTGGTTGAAGTAACACCACAGTCTATTCGGATCCGTAAACGTCACCTGACTGAAAACGACCGTAAACGCGCCAGCCGCGCTTAATTCAGGTTGTGAATGATAAAACCCGCGCTTAGTCGCGGGTTTTGTTTTTGGGACAAAGCGCTGGCGATGCCAGCCAATGCTGTGTATCTTGCAACGCAGAGAGAATGTCATTTATTTGTTGCATGGAGCTTTGCCACAATGACCTCGCGCCGGTCGTTTTATAAAAACAAAACTGTGCTGGTGGTGGATGATTCTGACCAAATCCGCAGCTATTTCAAAAGTATGTTGCTGCTGATTGGTTTTGATGATGTGACGCTGGCGCGAGATGCCGAGATGGCGCTGTCCAATTGCCGGCGTATTCCTTTTGATTTTATTCTGTGCGACTTCCATTTAGGTGTCGGGCGGGATGGCTACCAGTTATTCGAAGTGCTGCGCACCGAACAGCTATTAAAAGCTGAATGCTGTTTTCTGGTGGTCAGTGCCGAACGCCAGCGCCAGGCGGTGTACGGCATCGTCGAATATCAGCCGGATGATTATCTGCTAAAACCGTTCAGTTATGCCGAACTGGAACGTCGCATTACCCGTGCTTATCACATTAAACAAGCGCTGAAACTGGCTTATCAGGCGATCCAACAACGTGAATACAATGATGCTGTGCAGGCTTGTGATCATGTTGTCGCTCATCGCAGCAAATATGCGCTGCATGCGTCCCGACTCAAAGCGGAATTGCTGGTGCGGTTAGAACGCTTTGCAGAGGCCGAACATTTATATCACTGGGCATTGACCGTTCGTGACTTTGCCTGGGCGCGGCTGGGTTTAGCGGTGATCTATGGTTATCAGGGGCGCAGTGACGAGGCGGAAGCCGCGTTACAGTTGTTGTCCGGACAAGCGGAAACGAGAATCGAAGCGCTGGACTGGCTGACCCGCCTATACATCAGCCAGCAAAAACCAGCTGCCGCACTGGCGGCGGTTGAACAAGTCGCTAAAACTTCTCCGCGCAACTATTTACGCCAACATGTGCTGGCCACGCTGGCAGTGATCGACAACCGCAAAGATTTGGCGGTGCAGGTGCACCAGCGCTTACTGACGGCGGCCCGTTATTCAATGTATGACACCGCGGACAATATGCTCAATTTTGCCCGCGCTTTGCTGGAGCAGGCAAAAGATCAAGAGCCCAAAGGCCGGGCAGAGACTATGCGCCGGCTGGATACATTCCTGACGACCATCAAAAAACGCTTTCATCCGGCCAGTTATGAACATGACCGGCTGGTTGTCGATGCGCGAATTGCGATGTTGGAAGGGAAAACCAAAGAGGCGCTGCAATTGCTGGAATACAGTGAACAGCTCAGTTTGGAAAAACACTTATCACCGGCGTCGATGCTGGACCGGGCCCGTGCCTATTTTGAAGCCGGCAATCTGGCGATGTGCGATCACTATATGGGCGCGCTGTCGGCATTAACACAAGACGATAATCTGTATTGCAGCGCCATCAACCTGATGATGCAGCATGAGCAGAAGAAACATCAGCAATTGCGTCAGCAATTAATGGAAAGCAATGCGGCTGGCATGCAGGCCTATGGCAGCGGCGATTTTTCGATGGCCATCGATTATTTTCGTACAGCGCTCGAATCGATGCCGGCGAATGTCAATATTGCATTGAATTTGCTGCAAGCGCTGAGTATGCGTCAGACACTGAATGGCGACCTGAAAGCGCTGGCGCAGCACTGTGTCAGCCTGATCACTGCAGGGCAGTTGCCAGCCGATCAACAAAAACGCTATCAGGTGATATTGGGGCATCTGGACCTCTGAACCTGGCTGGCATTTCAGTGGCGCATAAATTACACTGCGCCGGTTTTCCTGCAATGAGAAGCGCTGATGTCTGTCAAAATCTGTTCTTTCACTGGCCGTTGTGCCGCTGTTTTTCTCTCATTGGTTTTGCTGAGTTGCACACCAGCTGATCCGATCCAACGCTTTTCCGGTCCGGCACAAGGTTCGACCTACAACATCAGTTATTGGTCCGAACCGCAGGTCAAGGCTGCGGATTTACAACAACAGGTTGTAAAGGAACTGGAACGAATCGATTTGGCAATGTCGAATTACCGGCCAGATTCAGTGATTGAACAGTTTAATGCCGCGCAGCACACCAATCTGCAAACGGTGGGAGCTGAATTGGTTGCTCTGGTAGAAGATGCCCGCCGTGTCACAGAAGCTAGTCATGGTTGCTATGACCTGACTGTCAAACCGCTGTTTGAACTCTGGGGGTTTAAAGCAGATAAGTTTAATCAGCCGACCCCAGCGCAAATCAGCGAGACCATGCAGTGGGTCGGCATGGATAAAATCACCACGACGACGGGCGGTGAGATGAGTAAAGCCATCGCTCAGATGCGGGTTGATGTGTCATCCATTGCTCAGGGTTATACCGTGCGCAAGTTGTCAGCCTTGTTGGAACAAGCCGGTGTCACCAATTATCTGGTGGAAGTGGGTGGTGAATTACAGGTCCGGGGCAAAAAACCGGAAGGGCAACCTTGGAAGGTAGCAATTGAAAAGCCGTTACCCGGCGAGCAACATTTGCAGAAAATCATCACGGTCAATCAGGATTCCCCTCTGGCCATTATGACATCCGGCACCTACCGGCATTATTTTGATGCCGATGGCCAACGTTTCAGCCATGTGCTGGACGCCCGCGCTGGTGCGCCTGTGCGGCACAATACGGTGTCCACCACAGTGCTGATCGACAATGCCACTTTTGGTGATGCCTGGTCGACCGCGTTTTTATGTCTCGGCAGTGAAGCCGGGCTGAAAGTGGCCGACGACTTGGGCCTGAAAGTGTTGTTTATTGACCAACAGGGCGAAACTTTAATTGAGAAGCCAAGTCAGGCATTGGTCAATAGCAAGGATGTATCGCTGCAATAGCCACGCAGCATTTTGCTGCGATCTGGCCGGGTCTGCTTGTCTGCACCCGGGCGCTTTGTGGTAGGCTGCAGGTTCCGGCACCCAGATAGGTGTCTGCTCAGGACAGGATGATGCCCGATTCGATGATTCAGCGCACTGTTACCCTTGGGATGAACAGTGTGCGTTTTTGCCGCCTTTATCTGCAACGTTGTCAGCACGACCAAATCGGTATGATTGGTGGTTATCTGGCATATATTTCGATTTTATCGCTGGTGCCGCTGGTTGCTGTGGCATTTTCGGTACTGAATGCGTTCCCGATGTTTGCTGGACTGCGTAGTGAAATAGAGGCCTTTGTTTACGCCAATATAGTGCCATCGCGTGGTCAGGAAATTCAGAATTATATCAACGGCTTTGTCGAAAACATTGGTCAGATGACCACCGTTGGCGTGTTGTTTTTAGTGTTGGTCGCACTGATGCTTATTCACAATATCGACAAGACACTGAATAAGATCTGGCGCGTGCAAAAACGCCCACGGTTGATGATTTCGTTGTCGATCTATTGGATGATCCTGACGCTGGGCCCTATTTTGCTCGGCAGTTCGATTGCGCTGACCTCTTATCTGGCGTCGCTGAGCCACCTGGCCGACGATTACACGCCCGGTTTATCGAATTTCCTGCTGTCTTTTACGCCGTATGGCATGTCATTGCTGGCGTTTTTTATGCTTTATCAGCTGGTCCCCAATATTAAAGTTCGCTATGGCTATGCCTTTTGGGGCGCACTGCTTGCCAGTATTTTGTTTGAGATGCTGAAAAACGGTTTTGCGCTCTACATCCAGCATTTCCCGTCCTATCAGGCGATTTATGGCGCGCTGGCGCTGGTACCGATTTTATTTGTCTGGATTTATTTATCCTGGCTGGTGGTGTTGATTGGTGCCGAGCTGACAGCACTTTTGCAGGAACAACACTGCCGGGCACTGCAGTTATTGCAGCATAAAACACAGCGGGCACAGCCAGTAGTTGCGGCGCCTGGTGCTGTGCTGACGGAGTCTTCTGATGTATCGCACTGAACCTGTTGATTGTTATCACAGTGAATTTCTGCCACGGCCGCACGGCCATCGCTTGTATCTGGAGCAAAGTGGTAATCCGCAGGGGATCCCGGTGCTGATGTGCCACGGCGGCCCTGGTGGCGGCTGTTCACCGTTTCAGCGCACGCTGTTTGATCCGCAGCAGTACCGGATTGTGTTGTTTGATCAGCGTGGTTGTGGTCAGTCGACCCCTTTTGCCAGCCTTGAGCACAATACAACTCAAGATCTGGTCGATGACATTGAGGCGATCCGGCAGCATCTGGGGATTAACCGCTGGGTGGTTGCTGGGGGCAGTTGGGGCAGTACGCTGGCGCTGGCATATGCCGAGCAATATCCGCAGCATTGCCTTGGCCTGATCCTGCGGGGCATTTTCCTTGGCCGCCCCGAAGATATCGATTGGTTGTACCGGCCCGGTGGCGGCGCCAGTCAATTGTTCCCAGATTATTTTGCCGATTTTGTTGCGCCAGTGGCCGGCAAAAAAGGCCTGGATATTCTGGTAGCTTATCAACTGCTGTTGCAGCATGCCGATGCCAGTATCTGTCTGCATGCCGCACAGGCCTGGAGTTTATGGGAAGCACGTGTAGCGACCTTATTACCCAATACCGCCATGCGCGACGGCGCGACAGAGCCGGATTCTGCGTTGCCATTGGCACGGATTGAAAACCACTATTTCCTGCATCATTGCTTTTTACGTCCGGATCAGCTGATGGCTGAGCTTGGCAGAGTACAGCATTTGCCTTGCTACATTGTGCATGGCCGTTACGACATTGTTTGTAAGCTGGAAAATGCCTGGACTTTACATCAGGCCTGGCCCGATTCGGTGCTTACTATCGTTGCTAACGCCGGGCATTCCGCCAGTGAAACCGGCATCAGCCGTGCGCTGTACGATGCGTCATTGCAGCTGGCAATCCGCTTGCGGGAGGCGCCATGATTGCGTTGATCCAGCGCGTGCGCCGCGCTGATGTCACAGTTGGCACTGATGTAGTCGGGGCTATTGGCAGTGGTATGTTGGTATTGCTCGGTGTGGAAGCGGGTGATACGCCGGCAGAGCTGCACAAGCTGGCCGACAAAGTGCTGAAATATCGTTTATTCAGTGATGAAGCCGGCAAAATGAATCTGAATGTGCAGCAAGCCGGCGGTCAGCTGTTGGTGGTGTCGCAATTTACGCTGGCTGCGGACACCAATTCCGGTTTGCGACCAAGCTTTACTCCGGCGGCACGGCCTGAGGTGGCGGAGCCGATGTATCTGCAGTTCGTGGCTTATTGCCGCGCGCAGGGGCTGACGGTAGCGACCGGGCAGTTTGGTGCGGATATGCAGGTGAGTCTGGTCAATGATGGTCCGGTCACATTCTGGTTGCAGGTGCCTCCGGTCGCCTGAATCCTTTACGAGGTGTTTGATGCAGTATCAGGTGACGAGTCCGCACAGTGCGCAGGATTGGCTGGATTATTATCAACTGCGCTATCAGGTGTTGCGCGAACCTTGGGGGCAACCGCCGGGTTCAGAGCAGGATGAATTGGAAGCCAGCAGCGCCCATCGCATGGTGCGGGCTGCTGACGGTCAGTTGTTGGCTGTCGGCCGCCTGCATCAACTAGCCGATGGCTGGTGCCAGGTGCGTTACATGGCGGTGGCAGAGTCTGCCCGCGGTCAAGGTCTGGGCGCGCTGGTATTGCGAGCGCTGGAGCAGCAAGGTCTGGCCTGGGGCTGTGATCAGCTGACACTCAATGCCCGCGAAAACGCCTTCAGCTTTTATCAGAAACTTGGCTACAAGGCTGGCAAACCGCTGGCGCCGTTATACGGTATTGCACATCAGCAAATGACCAAACGACTGCGTCTAGGCGGCGATACCGCACAATTCACCCGCTGGTGTGCCAATTTGCAACAAACCTGGCATCAAACAATCCCGTTGTCGGCTTTTATGCAGCTACAGATCACACAGTTTGATGGCAACTTATTGGCTTGTCAGGCGCCACTGGCGCCGAACAAGAATCTGCATCACACCATGTTTGCCGGCAGCATCTACAGCTTGCTAACGTTAACCGGCTGGGGTCTGATCTGGCTGCAGTTGCAGGCGCTTGGTCTACAGGGCGACATTGTGTTGGCCGATGCTGATATTCGTTATCTGGCGCCGGTACAGCAAGATGCCCGTGCGCAGGTGCAATTACTTGATGCTGTCGGTGACCTGACAGCACTGACTCGAGGCCGGCACGTGCGCCAGCTGCTTACAGTGCGCTTAACTGAGGGAGATCGGCTGCTGGCCGAATTTCATGGTCGTTTTGTCGTGAAGCCGGCGACTGTTGCAGTGAGTGCTGGTTAATGGCGGCGGTCGTTATTCTAGGCTGCGGCTGGCTGGGCACTCAGCTTGGTCTGCAGCTCAGTACACAAGGCCATCAGGTTTGGGGCAGCCGGCGTAGCAGTGAGCGGCTTGCTACTTTACCTGCCGCAATTCTCCCCCTGGTGTGGGATGGATCCAGTCCGCTAAGTCCGGAGATTTGTCAGCTGTTACCTGATAGCTGGCTGATCCTGGCTATGCCGCCGTCAGCCGCCCAGGATGGCGGTGCTGCTTATTTGCGGTCGCTGCAAATCGTGCTGGCTCAAGCCGAAGCTGCGCAGGCACTGGTGCTCTGTTCATCCAGTGGTGTGTACGCCGGTCTGGGCGGCGAGGTCAGCGAAGCCGATGCACCGGGACCAGAGCCACGGGCGCAGCTGCTCTGGCAGGCGGAACAACTGATACTGCAAGCAGCACACAGTGTTCCACAGCGTTATGTTCTGCGTCTGGCAGGCCTGATTGGACCTGGCCGGCATCCGGCGAATTTCACCCGACGCGGCGTGATGGCTGGGCCAGAGCAACCGGTGAATCTGGTGCACAGTGCAGATATCTGTCGTTGGTTGTCTTTGCTGTTGCTTAATACCGATGCTTTTCCCGGCGCTGTGGTGAATCTCTGTGCGCCGATCATGCGCAGTAAAGCCGAGTTTTACACCGCGGCCTGCCAGCAACAGGGGCTGACGGTCCCGCAATTTATCGCAGCGACTGAACCGTCGCGTCGGGTCAACGCAGCGCTAAGTTTGCAATTGCCCGGATTTACCTACCAACAGCTGGATCTCAGCAGTTTCTAAATCAGTGCTCCAGATTGATTTGCAGCAATATCAAATTTTTATCAAAGCTTAATCGTCTTTTTCCAGCAGTAAAACGGCAGCATGGTCAGAATAGGAACATGATTCAGGATACTGCGGTTGGATCTCAATAAATGGCTGCTCGGGTCGGGTTGTTGCACAGCGTTAGGGGTGGTTGCCGGCTTCATATATTTGTTTGATAGCCCGGCAGAACCCATGCTGATTAGCCAGCAGTGGTATCAACAACCTTTGTTACTGTTTTTCTCCGGGATGCTGCTGTTGGCGCTGTTATTAAATGTGCTGGCGATTTTTGGCGTCGATTTTCATCGGGCGCCTTTATTTGTGCTACCACGCGACAACGATGAACTCAGTCATTTTACTGTTTTAGCACAGCAATTTTTGCAGCAGCAGACGGCAAGCCCGTTAACAGGCGAACCCAATTACTACCTGCAACGCGAATACGGTGTGCTGTATTACGTACAGACCAGTGCTGACTTTCCGCTGGACATTATGCAATTACGTCATATTTTTCAGCTGATGTTGCGTCATCAGTGTCACAGTGCTCTGGCGCTGGTCCCTCACAACATCAAGAGCCCGGCACAGATTTTTGCATTGGAAGCCAATATTCGCATTCTGGACAAGCAGCAGCTGCGGAACTGGATAAAGTCTTAAAAAAAATCACTTTTTAGGCACAATATCAAAGTTTGGTAAGGTTTTTTTGTCTCTGTTTTGGCAAATTAATCGGGCGTGTAACGCTGAAGGACCGATACAAATACCCGGGATTGGGTAGAAACACCGCCTGCCTGGCTGGACTTGCTCCAGCCTTTTTTTATTTTTTGCTCCCGGTGGCAGCTCAAAGCCGGCGCCAGACCAAAGTTAAAATATCCGTGACGGCAGTACTCGATAGACTGGCTTGACGCATGCACTTGATGCTACCAACCCAGGCTGTACTTGGCTTGACGCAGTCAGCCCGCGTCGCGGGTCATTATGCCGCGATCCACTGTATTGCAGTCAAAGAGACATAGGGCATTACCGGCTGCGGGCAATTTGCTATGGCAACTGTCGTCAAAGCCGTCAGATAAAACCCAATACTGCGGCCAGCACTACTTGTGCCGGCAGGCATGGTTCAAGCGGGGAGAGTGGGTATTGCGGCCCTATCTGCTGACAGGGCCGGCAGGGTTCAAATTTTGAAAGTACTGATGGCGGCCGTCAGCTGACCGGCGTTGTCACTGACTGCTGCGCTATGTTCCAGCGTACGGTCAGCTTTTTCAGAACTTTGGTCGGAAAGTTGGACCATTGCACTCATGTGGTCGGAAATCAAATCACCAAGCGCCAACTGTTGTTGGGTTGCACTGGCAATCGCGGTACTGATGTGATGCATCTGACTAATAGCTTGATTGACATGACCAAGTGATTGCACCAAATCCGCCGTATGGTTCACACAGTATTCGGCATCAGTCTTGCCACGATTGATCGCGCTGACCGCTGCCGTACTTTCCTGCTGCAGCGTTTGGATCATCTGGCGTATTTCATCAACTGCGGCCTGACTGCGTACAGCAAGCGAGCGGACTTCATCGGCAACCACGGCAAAACCACGGCCCTGCTCACCGGCACGGGCTGCTTCAATCGCGGCATTCAGTGCCAGCAGATTGGTTTGTTCCGCAATGCCACGGATCGTGGCAAGGATACCGCCAATGTTATTGGAATGAGTGTTGACCTTCAGCATGATTTCCGCGGTACTGGCCAGCTGACCGGCCAGTCCGCTGATCAGTGTATTGTTTTCGCCTGATATTTTATCGATTTGCTGGCTTTGCCCCAGTGCATGCCGCATTTCTTCTACCGCTTGTTCTGCCTGTTGTGCGATGTTGTGAGTATTGTTGTTCAGTTGCTGTGTGGTCTGGTTGACGTCATTGATTTGGGTCTGTTGTGTTTGCAACGCGCGGTTAATTTCCTGCACTTCATCTCTGGAGCGACTGGCATTGTGCTGCAGCTCACCAGAACTATCGACAATCCGGTGGATCAGCTGACTGAGCGCTTCGATCAAGCTGTTAACCTTGGCTGACAATGCGCCAAATTCGTCTTCCTGCACAATGTGCAGGCGCCTTGTTAAATCACCACCTGCGACTTCCCCCAGCACCTTGTTGATACCAGCCAGCGGTTTTAACATGGCATTAATGGTCAGAAATGCCGCGCCACCAGCCAGTGCCACCAGCACCACCATGATGACGATGGTGCGGGCTTTACCAAAAGACAAAGCTGAAGACACTTCGGCCTGCAGGCTGGTGAATTGTTGATCGGCTGCTTTTAACAGCTGGTCAAGTGCCGCAATAGCAAGGCCAATCGACTGCTCTGAATTCGCCAGCTGAGTACGGGCTTCCTGCAAAGCGGTTAGCTGTTGTTGTTTCAGGCTGACCAGATTTTGCTCTGTCGCCACCCTGGCTTTGACCGCGCTGAGTTGTTCATTAAAGGTTTGCCACAAGTCAGTTGCATCCACTTCGTCCACCAGATTACCGATGTAATCCAGGTTGCCCTGCATGTCACTCAAAGCAAATTCAATGTTTTGCTGACTTTCCGTCAGTTGGCTCAATTCGGTATAGGCTGCGGTTTCCCGTACAGTCTGCATCAGCGACAGTAATTGGCCGTCGACTCGGGCTGCCGCACCAGCCAACAGTTCAATCTGGGCTTTTTTACCCGGCGTTTCCAGATAAGACAAATCCACCAGCGTGGCGCCGGCATCGTCAATTAGCTGGACCAGTTGTTTTAACTCAGCAGCGGCAGCATCACCGGTCTGCAACGTTGCCAGTTTTGCTTTAAACATATTGTTGACTGCAGCGCTGTACAGGTCATGTTGTTGATCTGCGGTAGTCAGTGCTTTATTCAGCGTTGCATCCGATGCGGTCAGGGCACGTAGTGCGGTGACTTTTTGCCGGTAATCACTATTGGCGTTGTCAAAGTCCGTTTGAAACTGACTGATGGTTTTCGCCTGGTCGGCCATAAAACCTAACGCAGATAACTTGCCGAGTTTCAACAGCTGGATCTGGGCCTGATTACTTTGCTGCTGCACGGGTACGGCAATGTCGTTGACCCGGCTACCCGAATCAGACACTACGGCAAAGCTCCATAGCGAAGATAAACTGGCGAATAATAACAGTAGTGCAATAAAGCCAAAGCCGAGGATGACTTTGTGAGCCACGGTGAGTTTCATGTCTGATCCTGTTGTCTCATTTGTCTTCTTCGTCTGGAGTGATTTTAGTATTGACGAAGTTCATGGTTATGCAAAGAGGATCAGGAAGTTAACAGAGTTAAATCTACTGGTCCAGCCAGTACATCAGAAAAATGTATTACAGAAAATGGCAGAGTTGGTACTGAACACGCGGCGAATTGTCGGTAAAGGCAGCGGAACATCATCGTCAGATGAGGCCGGCGCCAAGTCTGAAGCAGCGGCTACTGCGGTCTTTTCCGGTTATTTCACTGGGGTGATATTGAGATGCCCGCCCAGTCGGTAACGGCTGCCAGCGGAAGTTAAAAAAGCAAAACTGACCGCCCCTTCGCGGCTGAAAGTACGGCGGGTCAGTCGCAAACACGGCTCGTGTGCGCTGATTTTCAGATGCTTACAGGTAAATTCGTCGGCTAACACCGCCTCAATAATGTGATCGGCTTCGGTCAGTGGCGCAACGGCACTCAGATATTCGTGGGGTGTCTGAAAAGCGAAATCCTGTTGCAGGTACAAAGGAACCATCTTGGGATTAACATATCGCGCTTCCAGCTGCAGCGGGGTCTGGTTGTCAAAATGCACAATCAGCGAGAAAAACACCGGCTCGTTGCGAACCAAGCCCAAAGCAGTGGCGACCACGGTAGGGCATGGCAGGCTGGTCAGCTGAACCAGCCGCGCGCTATGGAAATGGCCGCGAGCCTGAATTTCATCGGCGATATTGCGGATCTCCAACAACGCTGATTGTGATTTTGGTGATGCGACAAAACTACCGACGCCCTGGGTGCGGTATAACACTCCCTGCTCGGTCAGTTCCTGTAAAGCGCGCCGGGCCGTCATCCGGCTCACGGCAAACTGGTCACACAGCTCGTGTTCAGACGGTACCCGGCTATGTTCCGGCCAGTTACCGCTTTCAATCTGACTGAGGATAAACTCTTTGATGGCGGCAAACTTGGGGGTGCCGCTGTCGTTACTGCGTTGCATCGGGTTGCGCTCTGGCCTGACAAAATGTGCGGAATCTGCCGCAAAAAATAGCGGTTCTTGATTGTATATACAAGTGAGTGCGGTAGAATTATTGCGTAAATCAGCGCAACGCTGACTTGCCCGCAGTGTAGACAATAAAACGCAAAGCTCGAGCCCGGCAAGCACAAAACTTTAAAAATCAACAGGATTAGAATATGCAGCATTTCGATGCCATTTGGCACAATGTCAATATCGCTAGTATGGACCCGCAGCGGCCCGGATCTTATGGTGCTGTCGAACAGGCAGTACTGGCCATCCGCGATGGCTTGATTGCGTTTTGTGGTCCTCGCGCGGATCTGCCGCCTTACGATGCACTGGCGACGCCGACTTTTGATGGTCAGGGCGGCTGGTTGCTGCCAGGTTTTATCGATTGTCATACCCATCTGGTGTATGCCGGCAATCGGGCCAATGAATTTGAGCTGCGTTTAAACGGTGCGACCTATCAGCAAATCGCAGAAAGTGGCGGCGGGATTAAATCTACTGTGGCCGCCACCCGCGCTGCATCGCATGAAGAGCTGTTTGTGTTGGGGAAAAACCGGCTGAACGCATTGCTGGCGCAGGGCGTGACTTGTGTAGAGATTAAATCCGGTTATGGCCTCGACCTTGCCAGTGAACGCAAAATTCTCGAAGTGGCGCGGTTGCTCGGCGAGCATCATCCGATCGCGATCCAGACCACTTTCCTTGGCGCGCATGCGTTACCGCCGGAATATAGCGGCGACAGTGATGGTTACGTGGATTTAGTCGTCGACAGCATGTTACCTGAACTGCATAGCGCTGGCCTCGTCGATGCGGTGGATGTGTTTTGTGAAGGCATCGGCTTTTCAGTAGCGCAAAGCCGGCGTTTGTTTGACAAAGCCCGCACGCTTGGCCTGCCAGTGAAAGCACATGCTGAGCAGCTGTCGAGCCTGGGTGGTGCCAGTCTGGTGGCCGAATTCGGTGGTCTTTCCGCCGATCACATTGAATACCTGACCGAGGCGGATGTTGCCAATATGGCCAGTGCCGGCACTGTCGCGGTGCTGTTGCCAGGCGCCTATTATTTCCTGCGTGAGACTAAAATGCCGCCGATTGACTTATTGCGTCAGTATCAGGTGCCGATGGCGGTGTCGACAGATCTGAATCCGGGCACTTCGCCGTTGTGCAACCTGCCTTTGATGCTGAATATGGCCTGCACGCTGTTCCGTTTGACGCCGGCAGAGGCATTGGCAGGGGTTACCCGACACGCGGCGCAGGCCTTAGGACTGACTGATCGTGGCATGCTGCGTACCGGTCTTCGCGCTGATTTTGCCTTGTATCAGGTGAGCCAGCCGGCGGAGCTGTGCTATCAGTTTGGCGTCAGTCAGCTGCGGCAACTGGTGATTGGCGGCAAGGTCGTTAATCCCGGATAAATCCGCGTTACTGCGTGACTTTACAAGCAGTCAAAAAAGCGTAAGCTCAGCAAAAAACAGTCTTTGCAGGTGATCACCAGATGAGACGATTTGCCGCTGTATTGCTTGTCGCCTCGGTTCCGGTTGCAGCACAACAACCGGGATCCGCCAACACCACTTGGCTGTGGGCCGGTTTGTTGCTTTGTGGTATTGGCTGGCTGATCACCATCGGCTTGTG
>NZ_JBHLXP010000003.1:185410-384496 GCF_042432165.1 Rheinheimera tilapiae | reverse complement strand
ACTGAAAATTGAACGCTTTGACCGGGTCAATCAATTGCTGGGATACAGCCATGCCAATCTGGTGCTGAGTCAAATCGCACGCCGGTTAAATCAGGCTGCCAGCCAGCATCAGGGCATCGTTGCGCTCAGTAGCACAGATGCCTGGGTGGCACACCTCGGTGGCGTCGATTTTTTGTTGCTGGTGGATCAACAAGGCAAACAACATCAGGCCGGGTATCTGGCGCATCAGCTGGAACATGAGATTGCCGAACCACTGTTACTGCGTGGCTGCGCGGTGGACTATCAGATCCTGTCGGGCATCAGTTGTTATCCGCAGCATGGAATTGATTTTGCTGAGCTGGTGGAAAAAGCGCATCTGGCGCTGCAGCAGCGGCAGGGCTCTGGTTACGATTCGCCGCTGTATCAGGTGGAAATGTCCGAGACGACACCGGATAAACTGGCGATGATGGCAGAGCTACAGCAGGCAATCGCTGCGCAGCAATTGCAGTTAGATGTACAACCTCAAGTGTTATTGCCTGATCGGCAGGTAGTGGCCGCAGAAGTATTGTTGCGTTGGGCTCATCCTGTGCATGGTTTGTTGGCACCCAAGCAGTTTATTCCGCTGGCAGAGAGTATGGGGCTGATGTTTCCGCTGACTTGCTGGGTGCTGCGTCAGACCGTGCAGATGCTGGCAACTCTGCAACAGGAAGGGATCCTGGTGCAGTTGGCGGTTAATATCAGTAGCAGCGATTTGTTACAAATCGAGTTGGTGGAACAAATTCAGCAATTGTTGCTGCAGTATCAGGTGAAACCCGGCCATCTGATCCTCGAACTGAAAGAAGAGGCGTTAATGGCGGACCCACAGACGGTGCTGCCCATGTTGCAACGCTTGAGGTCATTGGGCCTGACGCTGGTGCTGGATGATTTTGGCACTGGGTATACGTCGCTCGGTATGTTACGCGAGTTTCCGTTACAGCAAGTCAAAATCGATGCCCAGTTTATCAGTGGCATGCACAAGTCGGATGCGCAGGTGGCCATCACCGGCGCCATTATTGATCTGGCAAAAAATCTGAAACTTGATGTCGTCGCAGAAGGGGTCGAGGAGCAGGCTTGTGCTGAGAAACTGACGCGGATGGGCTGTCTGCGGGCACAAGGATTTTTATTCAGTCAGCCTTTTGCGCTCGCTGGATTGCCTGCTTGGATGCGGCAGCATCAGTTTAATAGTGGCGTCACCAGCCGGCCGGGTCTTCTGTGAGCCCGGCCGCTTTTCATTTTTGCTGTCTCGCCTGTAAAAATGCCAGCACTAACGCCGTCAGGATCTGACCGGCTTCATTGAAGCCAGCCTTGAGTCCGGCCGGATGTTGCGATGGTGCTGCTTCGGCCAGATGCAGATATCGCACCCGCGATAACTGCGCAAGCTGCCAGACATAACATTCAGCATCTGACACTGACACACCACAATTGGTATAGGCACTGACCGGCATGCCGCTGATACTGTCGGTATCCAGCTCGATACCGAGCGGTCGGTGCTCATCAGCACCGACAAACCGGATGGCCTGCAGAATGGCATCCTGTAACGTCAGCTGCCGGCGTTGCCAGATCTGCTGGTAACTGCAAAAAGCGGCGCCAGCCTGCTGCAATTGCGCCAAGGCCGCCTGTGAATTTTTCAATTCGTGCAGACCCAACACGAAATATTTGCGCAGCCAGCCGGCCTGATGCGCATAACTAAAGCCGTTGCCGCTGTGACGGCCTTCCAGCAGGCGGAAATCACAATGTGGATCCAGATTAATTGCATCTGCGCTTTGACCAGCATGCGCCGCTAATGCCTGTAAAATCGGCAGGGCGTTATTGTGGCCACCGCCGATAACAATCGGCACCAGACCTGAATCAAAACAGGCCCGTAACACGCTGCTGACGCGCAGATCCAGCTCGGCGCACAGTGCACGCAGCTGTGCCAGCTGACTGGCGTCGTTGCTGTCAAGACTCTGCGATTGTTGCTGCAGATCGGCGCAGGCTATGTTGCCTGCTAGCAACAGCTCGCCGGATTTGGCGAAGCCATTATCCTGTAAATTGATAAACCGGCTTAAAAAAGCGGCGAAACCTTGGTCTGCACCGCCATTACCCAGATTGGCACGGGGACCGATATCTTCCGGGATCCCCAGCAGCACATAGCGGCAGCCATGCTGTACCGCGCTTGCGAGCGCATCTTCCAGCGGTAATAACGGGTTCAGAAACTGCAAAGCGGCACCGAGCCGGGTTTCGCCGGCACGGTGTTGTTGCCAGACCGCCAAATCGGCGGCCTGCATCAGTTGTAAGTGATTACTCAATGTCCAGCGGCTCCGCGGACAGGATAATGCCGGTACTGTCGGCGTAAATGTGATCTTCCGGCAGGAAGGTCACGCCGGCAAAATTGACTGGCACGTCAGTTTCGCCAAACCCCTGATCATCAGCCCGCACCGGGATGGCGTTGACGGCCTGAATGCCCAGCTCAAAATCTTCCAGCGTATCAACATCGCGCACGCTGCCGTAGCAAATAATCCCTTCCCAACCGTTTTCAGAGGCCAGCGCCGCCAGTTCGGCATCAATCAGTGCCCGACGTGCTGACCCGCCACCATCAATTAACAACACCTTGCCAACACCTGGCTCCGCTAGCATCTGACGCACCAGACCATTGTCTTCAAAACATTTCACCGTATGGATCACACCACCAAAAGAGCGGCGACCGCCGTAGTTGGCAAAAATAGGCTCAACCACATCAATCATGTCGGCATACAGATCACATAATTCAGAAGTATTGTATTGCATGGTAATTCCCGCCTGTTGATCAATTGGTTAGGGGAACAGTATAAACGGATCTCCCCTAAGCTCAAGCATTCAACTTTGGCCGAATTCAATCGGGAATCACAGTGCAAAACCATTTCAGCTGTGTTAGTTTTTGCTTAATTTTGTCGATTCTGGTCTTACCCCTTGAGCTTTGAACTGACACTGGCCCGCATCTCGTTGTTCCTGATCCAGGCAGGACTAGCCTGCGCTATCAGTTTTATCCTGTGGTACTTTTATCGGATTTATCAGCGCCATTATCTGAAATCCTGGTCAGTCGCCTTTGCTTCTTTCGCTTTATTTTTACTGATGTTAACCGGCTACTCGTTGATAGTGCCACGGACAGACTGGTTATTCTGGCCGTCCCTTGTGCTTGAATTTGGCTATTTATTCTGCAGCTATGCTTTCGCCATTTTTATCCTGGTCGGGGTGCGTGAAGCGGTCAGTACGGAACGGATCTCCAGCCGGCTGGTGAATCAGTTGCTGCTGTTGGTCGCTGCGCTGGCATTTGTGTCCGTTGCGCTGTTTGTGACGGAAACCGAATCGTCGGTGTGGAAAACCACGGTCCAGCTGAATTTAAGATTACTGTTTATCGGTGCCGCGTTATTTGTTGGCGGGATTTGGTTGTTTGCTTTACCACACCGTATTCTGATATCCAAGCTGGTTGCTCTGTCCATTGTGCTTTGGGGCCTGTTGATGTTTGCCATGGCAATGTTGTCGGGCTGGCTCGGTGAAGGGCAGGCGCTTTTGCGTGTGATGCTCGTCAGTAAACATCTCGAATTGTTTTTCCAGACATTGTTGGGACTTGGGCTGGTGATCTGGTTACAGGATGACGAGCGCAGTACCAATCAACAGCTGACGGCGAAAACCCGCTATCTGGATACCCACGACCAGTTAACCGGTTGTTTAAACCGGGACGCCTTATTACAAGAGTTATCGGAGCTGATCCAACTACCGCAGCAACAGCCGTTGTTGCTGGTGATGTTAGGGCTGGACCGGTTTAAAACCATTAATGAGACGGTAGGTCTGAAGCAAGGCGACCGGATCCTGCGGGAGGTCACCCGGCGTTTTGATACCAGCATTCTAAAACCTCGGCTGGTCGGGCGTACTGGCGGCGATATATTTGCGCTGGTATTACAAGACATTCTGACCGACAAACAACGGCAATTCTGCCTGCACCACATCGAGCAATTGATTGAAAAACCGTTTAATTTTGATTCTGGTTTATTAAAACTGACCGCCACCATCGGTGTTGCACAGTTTCCGGAACACGCGGCCAGTGCCGAGTCGCTGCTGCAAAAAGCCAACATTGCGTTTCACCAAGCCAAGCGGCAGCAACAGCGCTGGATCCAATACCATCAGGGCATGGAAGAAGAAACAGCCCGGTTATTGATGCTGGAAAAGGAATTGCTGCAGGCGCTGGAACTGAATCAGTTTGTCTTGTACTACCAGCCACAATGGAATATCCGGGAGCAACGCATCGATGGTTTTGAAGCCTTGGTTCGCTGGCATCACCCTGAACGCGGCATCCTGATGCCGGGACAGTTTTTACCGCAAATGGAACAAATTGGCCTGATGCGTGATCTCGACATACAGCTGCTGGAACAGGCGGTGGAAACATTGGGTCGTTGGCGGAAAAAGCAGGTGCAGCTGTCAGTTGCCGTGAATATGTCGCCGATCCACTTTGAACAGGCCGGCCTGAAGCAACGGATCCAGCAGCTGTTACAGCAGTACGAAGTACCGCCGACCATGTTGGAGCTGGAGATCACCGAGAACACGGCCATGGGCGATATGGAGCAGGGCCGTAACTATGTAACGGAACTGCAGCAGATGGGGATCCGCGTATCGATTGACGACTTCGGCACCGGCTATTCCTCATTGGGTTACCTACGCCGGATGCCCATCGACAAAATCAAAATTGACCGCAGTTTTATCATGGATATGGCGAGCAGTGATTCCGACATGATGATCGTCAAAACCATGATCACACTGGCCCATGGCCTTGGCAAACGCATTCTGGCTGAAGGGGTCGAAGATCCCAATCAGTTGCTGTTGCTCAAACATATGGCCTGCGATGCGGCACAAGGCTATCTGATCGCAAAACCGTTGCCGGAAACGGATGCGCTGGCGCTGCTGCAACAAAAACTGTCGTTCTGAGCCTGCCACAGGCCTTGTCATATCGCTGTCATGGTGACTGGTTAGCCTGTTTGCAGGTAGCCACAGTGACCGGAGTGCGCCATGCACAGACAACGTTGGATAGAACTGGATCAGCGCTATTTTGCCCGTTTGTTTCTGGGGTTGGGACAAGGGCGTTTACGCCGGCTCAGTTACTGGGTATCGAAGTCGGCGGATGGTCCGGGCTATGCGCTGTTGGCGCTGTGGTTATACTGGCAGGGGGATGCTGTCGCTTTGCAGCTGGTCAGTGTGTTAGCACTAGCCTTTGCTATTGAATTACCGGCTTATTTGCTGCTGAAAAACCTGTTTCGCCGACAACGGCCAGCAGTGGCACTGGCCGGACAGATCCGCGCCCATATTGAACCTTCCGATCGCTTCAGCCTGCCGTCCGGTCATACCGCCGGCGCTTTTGTACTGGTCAGTTGTATCGCGGTATTAGCGCCAGCCTGGTTCCCGTTGGCGCTGTTATGGGGCTGCATGGTGGGAATGTCCCGCGTGTTGCTCGGTGTGCACTTTCCCGGTGATATTCTGGCGGGTATGTTGCTGGGTAGCTGCAGCGTTCTCTTTGCCATGCTCAGTCTTAGCTAACAAATTAAAATTTATCACTAAATCCTGCAATACAGATTTTCTTACCTATGCTTAGGCGTATCAGCATGCCAGCAGGAGGTTGGGAATGTTACGCAATCTGTCGATTAAAAACCGTTTAATGGTCAACAGTGTGGTGGTCGGTGCCGCTATGCTGGTGATGTTGTTATTACTGATTTTCCAGAACATGCAATTTACTGCTCTTGCAACGATTAATGTCGAGATTGCGGCATTAGAGCGGGATGTATTGGTGCTGCGCCGCCACGAAAAAGACTTTCTGATGCGCAAAGACTTAAGTTACAAGGATAAATTCGGCAAGACCATGCAAGAGCTCAATCAGGGACTGACTTTGCTGGAGCGGGATTTAACTGCACATGATATCGACACCAGCTCGTTAAAGAATTTCCGTCAACAAACCGCGCTGTATCAACAAAAGTTTGACTTGCTGGTCACTACAGCAGAGCAAGTTGGCTTAGATCCGCAGTCAGGTTTGTATGGCGCCTTGCGTGCTGCTGCACATCAACTGGAAGCAGAGTTTAAGCAGGTCAGTAATGACACCTTGATGGTCAGTCTGCTGCAAATGCGCCGCGCCGAAAAAGATTTTATGCTGCGTGCCGATTTGAAATATCTGGATAGTTTTAATGCGGAGTTCAGTCGGTTTAAATCTCTGTTAGACGGTCAGAATGCCAGCGCTGCATTACAAAGTGCCGCTGACAGCTATGCCGACGCCTATCGCAATTTGGTGTCAGGTAGCCAACAAATGGGCTTGAAACATGATCAAGGGATCATGGGAGACATGCGAAAAGCTGTGCATGAAACCGAATCCAGCCTGAAGGCGATGACCGACAAGGCCAATAATGCGTTAGAAAAAGCCTCCACCTCCTCACGCTATCTGGCGTTCACATTATTTTTTGTAGTGTTAGCCGTGGTCATCGTTCTGGTTTTGCTCACTTCACGCAGTATCCTGCAGCCGATCCAGAATGTCTGCCGTACCATTGGTGTGATCCGCAAAGATAATGATTTCCGCCAACGAGTAGCAGTCGAAGGTCGCGACGAGATGACGCTGTTGGCGCAGGACTTTAATGCGATGCTGTGTGACTTTCAGGATCTGGTCCGCAGCGTCAATCAGGCGCTGGAAATGCTGGATACTGCGACGGCGGAACTGGCGAAGTCTACGGCAGAAACCAGCCGCGGCATGGCGCAGCAGCAAATGGAAAGCGACATGGTTGCCACCGCTGTGACCGAGATGGGCGCGACTATTGAAGAAATCGCCGGTAACACCGAAAACACCGCGAATAAAGCCGATGCGACCAATCAGAACGCAGCAGAAGGCATGAAAGAAGTCGAGCAGACGGTCAGCCGGATCCGTGCATTGTCCGATGAATTACAGCAGGCAGCCACAGTCGTTGCCGAGTTGGAAAAAGATAGCACGACCATAGGTTCCGTCATCGATGTGATCCGGGGTATTGCTGAACAAACCAATTTATTGGCGTTGAACGCTGCAATCGAAGCGGCACGGGCCGGCGAGCAAGGTCGCGGTTTTGCCGTGGTTGCCGATGAAGTACGCAGCCTTGCACAGCGCACTGCTGAATCGACGCGGCAAATCGAACAAATCATTTCCAGCTTACAAGGCCGCACCAGGGCCATCGTCGCATCGATGCAGCAATGCCGGGAGCGCGGTCAAAGCGGCGCCGAACAAGCGGGGATGGCAAGCCGTCTCCTCAGTGCTATCACCGGTGATGTGACAAATATTATGGAGATGACCACACAAATTGCCACTGCCGTCGAAGAGCAAAGCCATGTGGCGGCTGAAGTGAATAAGAATGTTGTCCGGATCCGCGATATTTCCGAGCAATCGCTGAGGATCGCTGAACATAATGCACAAATCAGCGAAGAAGTCGCAGTGCAGGCGACACGCTTACATCAAACCGTCGATAGATTTAAGGCGTAACAGCAACGGTTTCGCAGCGGCATTAAACACCGCTGTGAAACCGGACCTCTAGTTTTGCGTCCCGCACGGCATTGGCGGCTTTGAGTCTGGCGAGATATTCCTGCCACAGCGTATCGCGTTGTTCGTGCAGCTGACGCAGATAACTCCAGCTGTACAATCCGCTATTGTGGCCGTCATCAAAGACCAGCCGCACGGCATACTGGCCGACCGGTAACATTTGCGTAATGCCGACATCGCGTTTATTCGCGACCAGCTGCGGCGTACCATGGCCGCGCACTTCCGCAGACGGCGACAACACGCGCAGCAGTTCTGCACTGAACTGCACCTGCAGGTCGTCGGCAAACCAGACATCCAGCAGTTTGCTGTGGCGATGGTAATGCAATTTGCTGACTTGCTGCATGGTGTGTCCTTATGATGCCTGCAAAGTTACAGAATAAACCGGCTTAAATCTTCATCCTGCACCAGTGCATCCAGGTGACCGTCGACATAAGCGGCATCCACTGTGACTTGCTGGCCCTGATGATCGGCGGCGTCAAATGACACGTCCTCGAGCAGCCGTTCCATTACGGTATACAAGCGGCGGGCACCGATATTTTCGGTGCGTTCATTGACCTGCCATGCCGCATTCGCAATACGTTTGATGCCATCGTTTGTAAACTGCAGCTGGACGCCTTCTGTTGCCAGCATCGCCACAGTTTGCTCGGTCAGCGAGGCTTTAGGTTCAGTCAGGATCCGCTCAAAATCTGCCGCGGTCAGCGGTTGCAGCTCTACCCGGATCGGCAAGCGGCCCTGCAGTTCTGGCACTAAATCTGACGGTTTGGCCAGCTGGAATGCACCGGAAGCGATAAACAGAATGTGGTCAGTTTTGACAATGCCATGTTTGGTATTGACGCTGCAGCCTTCAATCAACGGTAACAAATCCCGCTGCACACCTTCGCGTGATACGTCTGGCCCGTTGCTTTCGCCACGTTTGCAAATCTTGTCGATCTCATCGATAAAGACGATACCATTTTGCTCTACGGCTTCCAGCGCTTTGGCTTTAAGCTCTTCCGGATTGATTAGTTTGGCGGCCTCTTCATCAATCAGTTGCTTCAGGGCATCTTTGATCTTCAGTTTGCGTTTTTTTGTGCGCTCCTGACCAAGATTCTGAAACATCGACTGCAGTTGCTGAGTCATTTCTTCCATGCCCGGTGGCGCCATAATTTCAACGCCCATCGGGCCTGCGGCCAGATCCAGTTCGATTTCTTTCTCGTCGAGCTGACCTTCACGCAGTTTTTTACGGAAGATCTGCCGGGTATTGGAATCACTGTCGTTATTGTCTACTTCACCCCAGTTGTTGCGGGCGCGCGGCAGTAACACATCCAGGATCCGTTCCTCCGCTGCCTCTTCGGCGCGGAAGCGGTTCCGCACCACTTCCTGCTCACGCACCATTTTCACTGCGCTGTCGGTCAAATCGCGAATGATACTGTCGACTTCTTTGCCGACATAACCGACTTCGGTGAATTTGGTCGCTTCCACTTTGATAAATGGAGCATTAGCCAGTTTAGCCAGGCGCCGGGCAATTTCGGTTTTACCAACGCCGGTGGGGCCAATCATCAGAATATTTTTTGGCGTTACTTCCTGACGCAATGCTGGATCAAGCTGCATCCGGCGCCAGCGGTTACGCAGTGCAATAGCCACGGCGCGTTTGGCACCTTGCTGACCGATGATATGGCGGTCCAGTTCGTGGACGATTTCGCGGGGAGTCATTTCCGACATCAGATGGCCTTATTTTAATTCTTCAATCGTGTGGTGATGATTGGTGTAAATGCAGATATCACCGGCGATAGTCAGCGCTTTTTCGACAATAGCGCTGGCGGGCAATTCGGTATTGTTCAGTAACGCCGTGGCAGCTGCCTGTGCAAAAGGACCGCCGGAGCCAATGGCAATCAGATCCTGCTCTGGCTGGATCACATCGCCATTGCCGGTAATGATTAACGAACAGTTTGCATCGGCAACAGCTAACAGCGCCTCGAGCTTGCGCAACATCCGGTCGGTGCGCCAGTCTTTGGCCAGTTCTACCGCTGCACGCATCAGGTGGCCCTGGTGCAGTTCCAGCTTGGCTTCAAAACGTTCAAACAGCGTGAAAGCGTCCGCCGTACCACCGGCAAAACCAGCCAGTACCTTGCCGTGATAAAGCCGGCGCACTTTTTTCGCGTTGCCTTTCATCACGGTGTTACCGAGAGTGACCTGGCCGTCACCACCGAGCGCAACTTGGCCGTTGCGGCGTACAGAAACAATAGTGGTCATAACATCAATTCAAAGAGGACAGATAACGCAGATATGTGGGGCAGGGCCGCATTTTTCAAGCGTGCGGCCCGTGTTGGGATTTAGAGTACCCAGCAGTTGGCTATTTTTTGTTTCAGCAGTTTGTTTTTGTCGTTTTGGGCCTGACGTTTGCTGACATATGGGCCGGAGACTACCCGGTATTTACCGGAAGATTCGCGGATCTCGGAGCTGACACCGGCAAAAGCCATTTTGGCTTTTAATTGCTGAGCACCATCCATCGCTTTAAAAGTGCCACAAAACATATTGGCCGGCGCTTTGGTGGCAAGCTGATCGGCTTCTACCTGAATTTCTTTGGTTTGTAGCTCTTTGATATAGGTGTAAGGCTCTTTAGCTGGTTTCGGTGGCAATTCATCCAGCGGTTCTGGGGTTACTACCGCGGCTTTGGCCTGCTCAGCCGCAGCTTCTGCGCCGGGGCGGTGCGAGATATGCCATAAAAAAGCGCCAAATGCGATCAGCAATATGGTCACTACGCCTATCAGCAATACTGGTAGTGGTTTCTTTTCATTTGGTTTTTTCTTCGGACGCGGTGCTGGCCGGGCCGTTTTTACATAATCTTGATGAGGCATGCCAAATTCTTGCGGCGACAAATATGAGGGGATTGTACTGGATTTAGCGGCAAAAAAGTAAGGTTGAATTGCGCTTCTGCGTACTGTCGCCCGCAGTTTTTAGTTCAGATCAAGCGCATCGACATCCAGTTGCCATTTGATTTTGCGTGAAAGTGTAGTGCTGCAGCACTGGCTTAACACCAGATCCAGCGCCAGATGCAGTTGCCGGCGATCTCGGCAAAACAGCTGTAGTTGCCAGCGGAATTTACCGGCTTTTCGTTCCAATGGTGGCTTCAATGGGCCTAAATACTGCACTTGGGGGCATTCGGTCGCGATGAGCTGCTGCATACCGGTTAAAAATAACAGACCATCATTGCTGTCAAAAGATTCGGTACGAAACAGCGCCAGATGTTGATAAGGCGGCAAACGCGTTTGCTGACGCTCCAGCAAAGCGCTGCGGGCAAACGAGCTGTAACCATTCTGGATCACGTCCTGCAGCAACGGATGCCCCGGATAATGGGTTTGCAACAACACAGTGCCGGCTATATCACCACGCCCGGCGCGGCCTGCCACCTGGGTCAACAGCTGTGCCAGTTGCTCAGAGGCGCGAAAATCACTGGAATACAAGGCGCTGTCGACATCGACAATTACCACCAGACTGACTTTGGGAAAATGGTGACCTTTGGCTAGCATCTGAGTGCCAACAATAATGGCCGGCTGGCCCTGATTAATTTCCTCCAGCAAGGCTTCCAGACTGCCTTTACGCCGCGTGCTGTCACGATCGAGCCGGATCACAGGAAAGTCCGGGATCAGCTGTTGTAGCTGCTCTTCGAGCTGTTCAGTACCTTGCCCGACCGGCGCGAGCTGCGTGCTGCCGCAATGACCGCATTGATGCGGAACCGGCCGACTGGCGCCGCAATGGTGACATACCAGCTGACGGCTTTGTTTATGAAAAGTCGTAAAGGCAGCGCAGCGCTGGCATTCGGTCAGCCAGCCACATTCATGGCAGATCAGTGCTGGGGCAAAACCGCGGCGGTTTAAGAACAGCATCACTTGTTCACCGCGCTGCAACCGCTGTTTGATCTGAACGAGCGTGCCATCCGCCAGGCCATGTTTAAGCACTTGTTGTTTTAAATCCATCAGCTCAATTTTCGGCACTTTTTGGCTGGTTGCGCGCTCTGGCAATGGTAAATGGGCAAATTTGCCCTGCTGCACGTTATAGAGCGATTCAAGGCTGGGGGTGGCTGACCCCAGCACTATCGGGCAACTCGCCAGTGCTGCGCGCTTCACGGCAAGATCCCTGGCGTGATAGCGGAAGCCTTCCTGTTGCTTTAAAGAAGCATCATGTTCTTCATCAATGATCAGCAAGCCAAGCTGTAAAAATGGCAAAAACAGTGCTGAACGGGTACCGATCGTGATCGCGGCATCGCCACTCTGGCTGCGTTGCCAGGCCAGCAGTCGTTCCTGATCGGTCATGTTGGAATGCCAAATTTGCAAAGGCACGGCAAAACGTTTGGCAAAACGCGCCAGCGTCTGCGGTGTCAGGCCAATTTCCGGTACCAACACCAGCACTTGTTGGCCGCGCTGCAGCACCGGGCTGATACATTGCAGGTAGACTTCGGTTTTACCGGAGCCGGTAACACCTTCCAGCAAAAACCGACTAAAACTGCCGGCCGACTGATTGATGGCGCTGACTGCCAACGCCTGCGCCGGATTGAGCTGTAATGGTGTTTGCCGGTCAGGCTGTGGTACAAAGGGGCTAAATTCAATGGCTTGCCATGCTACCAAATCTTTTTCCAGCAAAGCTTTAATTTGCGGGCTTTCACCGACGAGTTCATCTTCACGGCAAGCGGCCTGTTGCAGGCGTTGCCACAGCGCCAGCTGGCGGGGGGCGCGTTGCAGCGCATCTGTTTTGAGACTGCTGCCTAGTGGAGTCAGTTGCAGCAACCGACCGTGTCCTGCCAAGACAGCCTTGCCTTCGCGCAACAGCGCCGGCAGCGCACTGACCAGGACTTCGCCGAGCGGATGATGGTAGTAATCTGCAGCAAAACTTAACAACTGTTTGATTTCATTGCCGAATAATGGCGTTTGATCCAGCACTTCCAACAGCGCTTTCAGTTTATCCGGATGGGCATTCTCCGGATCAAGTTGCCAGACAATGCCGATCAGCTCTCGCTTGCCAAACGGCACCCGCACCCGCACGCCAACCTGGACCTGCATACCCTCGGGCAACAAATAATCAAAATGCTGATGGAGCGGGACAGGCAGTGCGACGCGGACTCGGTTCAACAGGCAAGATCTCAGGGCCAGAATGTGGCAAAGTGTAGCGAGTCGGACTGACCCGCCACAATGCTTTTTTCAGTGCAGATCAGCAACCGCACTATTCCGCTGCTTTTTTCTGCAAAAACTGAAGAAAAAGTTGAACCGGCAGGTCGGATCTATTAAGCTACGCGCCCTAAATTAACTGAAATGCGTATGGTGTCTGACAGTGAGCTGATCAGATAGCGATACGGCCTAACGAGGTAAGCCATGAAACCAGGTATCCACCCGGAATACAAAGAAATCACTGCAACTTGTACTTGCGGTAATGCATTCAAAACCCGTTCAGCACTGTGCAAAGACATCCACTTGGACGTTTGCTCAGCTTGCCACCCGTTCTACACAGGTAAGCAAAAAGTTCTGGACGTAGGTGGTCGTGTTGACCGCTTCAAAAAACGTTTCGCAGTACTGGGCGCAAAATAATCCAGTCGCGTTACCGCAAAAAAGCACCTCCGGGTGCTTTTTTTGTGCCTGCGGTTCGCTGCATAATCTGTTTGCCGATTATTTGCCCACCGCCGAGTTAAATCCATTTTAATCTATTTTAAATCAATTACTTAACCTGCTGCTTTGTTACGGATTTGCATGTAAATTCATTCTGTCTGCACAAATATCTGCCAGTTCATGACAGGTTTTTGCATCTTTAAGCAAATCCCACCTACTGGTCTTACCTCTTATGATTTTGCCGCTTGGCACCACGCCCAAAAGTTGTTATAACAAGCCTGATGGCCAAAAAGTGCACAGACATTTTCCGCCGCTCCTCCACGTAAAAAGGCAACTATTGTGTTCACCGGCTGACTCTGGACAGAGGTACAACCAGCGTGAAGTCAATAGGCATGCCGCGTCAGGCTCTTTACAATGGGCCGCCTTTTGCGCTTACCCTCGCAAAAGTATTGGCAAATAACATAAAGCCCACAGGGCTAAGCCTCAGGACTCTTACCATGTCAGACTTCAGGAAAGCAGCGCTCGATTATCATGCCAAACCTACACCGGGCAAGATCGGCATTCAAATTACTAAACCGGCCGAGACGGTCAAAGACTTGGCGCTGGCCTACAGCCCGGGTGTCGCTGAACCGGTACGTGAAATCGCCGAAGACATCGATAATGTTTACAAGTACACAGGTAAAGGCAATCTGGTGGCAGTGATCACCAATGGCACCGCGATTTTAGGCCTTGGCAATTTGGGGCCGATGGCGTCTAAACCAGTGATGGAAGGTAAAGCGCTGTTGTTCAAGCGTTTTGCCAATCTGGATTCAATTGACATTGAAGTGACCCATCGCACCACTGAAGACTTTATCAATACAGTGGCGAATATCGCCGACACCTTTGGTGGTATTAACCTCGAAGACATCAAGTCGCCTGAGTGTTTTGAGATTGAAAAAGAGCTGATCAAACGCTGCAATATTCCGGTATTCCATGACGACCAACACGGTACCGCCATTGTCACTGCGGCCGGTTTGTTAAACGCGCTGGAAATTCAGGGCAAAGATATCCGGAAAGTCACCATCGTTTGTATGGGCGCCGGCGCTGCCGCTATCGCTTGTATGGAGCTGCTGATTAAATGCGGCGCCAAACGTGAATACATCTACATGCTGGACACCAAAGGCGTGATCCATACCCGCCGTGAAGATCTGAACAAATACAAAACTTTGTTTGCCAATAACACGGACAAACGGACGCTGGAAGACGCACTGGATGGCGCAGATGTCTTTATCGGTGTCTCCGGGCCTGATGCATTGCCACCGAAAGCGCTGAAGCTGATGGCGGCGAATCCGGTGATTTTTGCCTGCTCAAACCCTGATCCGGAAATTAAGCCAGAGCTGGCGCACGCCGAGCGTACAGACCTCATCATGGCGACCGGTCGTTCGGATTATCCGAACCAGGTTAATAACGTGTTGTGTTTCCCGTTTATTTTCCGCGGCGCTTTAGACGTGCGGGCCAGTGTGATTAACGATGAGATGAAGATTGCTGCTGTGCATGCGATCCGCGCCATCGCTAAAGAACCGGTGCCGGCGGAAGTGTTACAGGCCGCACAAGTCGCGAAACTCGAATTTGGCGCTGAATACATCATTCCAAAACCGATGGACCCGCGCTTGTTGCCGCGCGTTGCCAAAGCGGTGGCAGATGCGGCAGTAGCCTCAGGTGTTGCGCGTATTCCAATGCCAAAACACTATATGGAAAGCTGATTTTTTCGCTGCGATAAAAAGAAAAACCGCGGCGAGCCGCGGTTTTTTTATGCCTGTTGTTTGAATTTATTATCGACTCTTACTGCAACCTGTCGTTGTTAATTTTTCGGTTGCGTCGGTCTTTATTCTTCGTCTGATTCTGCTTCCTGAATATCCGGAATCGGTTTACCCATGCTGGTCAGGATATTGCGGACTTCGATCGGGATTTGATGCGGGTTATCTTTGCGTAAATCTTCATCGGCAGGCAGTGGCTGGCCGGTAAATGCATGCAAAAAAGCTTCGCATAATAATTCGCTGTTGGTGGCGTGGCGTAAGTTGTTGACCTGGCGGCGGGTACGCTCATCAGTTAAAACTTTTAATACATTCAGGGGGATGGAGACGGTGATTTTCTTCACCTGTTCTGATTTCTTGCCGTGTTCTGCATAGGGGTGAACGTATTCACCATTCCACTTTGCCATAGTTGTACCTTGATTTAATTATTTGTTGTGCGTTTTGGCCCGAAATTTTATCTCTTTATACGCGCATAAACAAACGCTGCGCAAGAAATAATCATGATAGACGTCTAAATGTTTTGACATCCTTTTTTGGCGCTGTATACTTTTAGCCGTCTAAACATCTAAAAGTATGAGGTTGATATGTCCACACGTCGCTCCGCCACAGTTGCAGCCCGCGCCGGTATCGCGCAGGACCCCGCTTATGGTGCGGTGACGCCGCCGATGTATCTGACCTCTACTTATGAATTACCGGCGTTTAAACAGCCGGGAAAATACGATTATTCGCGTTCGAATAACCCAACCCGTGACCTGCTCGGTGATGCTTTGTGCCAGCTGGAAGGCGGTGCTAAGGCTCTGGTGACCAATACCGGTATGTCGGCCTGTGTGCTGGCGCTGCAGGTGCTGACGCCGGACGATACCCTGGTGATCCCACACGATTGTTACGGTGGCAGCTACCGCTTATTCACCAATCTGGCCAATAAAAAACGCGCCTTTAAGTTAGTGATCGTCAATTTTCAGCAAGACAACTGGGCAGAACTAATCAGCGCCGCCTCGCCAAAACTGATTTGGCTGGAAACACCAAGTAATCCGCTGCTGCAAATCACTGACGTGCGTGCTGTGTGTGATCTGGCGAAAACGCTGCAGGCGCTGGTGCTGGTCGACAACACCTTTTTATCACCGGCACTGCAAAACCCGATCGCGCTCGGCGCGGATTTAGTGTTGCATTCCACCACTAAATATTTAAATGGCCACAGCGATATTGTCGGTGGCGCTTTGATTGTGAAAGACGCCGCATTGGGCGATGAATTGAAATGGTGGGCCAACTGCCTCGGCGTCACAGCCGGCGCTTTTGATTCCCATCTGACACTCCGTGGCATCCGCACTTTGTTACCGCGGATTAAAGCGCATCAGGAAAACGCTGCTTTGGTGGTGGACTACCTGCAACAGCAACCACTGGCCGGCAAGATTTATTATCCGGGCTTAAAAGATCATCCGGGCCATGCCATCGCCAAAGCGCAACAACATGGTTTTGGCGCCATGATCAGCTTTGATCTGGCGGCAGATGCCAAATACCTCGGTGTATTTTTCGAAGCATTAGAGTGCTTTACGCTGGCGCAATCGTTAGGTGGTATTGAAAGCCTCATTTGCCATCCCGGCACTATGACACATGCGTCGATGGACGCCGCCGCGCAAAAAACAGCGGGGATAGGCCCGACGTTAATCCGCTTGTCGGTCGGGATTGAAGATCCACGCGATTTGCTGGCCGATCTGGAGCAGGCATTTGCCGCCGTTGCTGCGGCAATCCGGGCAGATGGTGGCAACGCTGCAGCAGGCCATGACACTGCGCCGAGCGAAGTCAAACCAGCTCCTGTACAAAACGAACAACATTTCCGGCTGAATCCAGCCCTGGCCGCATTTTGGTAATGAACATGGCAGTACAACAACTTTCCGCAGAGGCCGACAAGGTCATCGTGCACAAATTCGGTGGCAGCAGCCTTGCCACCGCTGAACGTTTTCATGCAGTGGCAGACATTCTGCTGCAGCAACCGCAACAAAGTGCCTGGGTCGTCGTGTCGGCGCCAGGCGATACCACCGACCATTTGCTGGATCTGATCGCTGCAGCCGCAGATGCGGTCAGTTTTGATAGCCAATGGCAGCAACTGTCGGCGCAATTACGCTTGCTGGTCAATCGGACCTTAACTGCGCAAACTGCACCGCAGGCACTGAATACACTGAATAACTGGCTGGCGCAGTTACCTGCTTTGGTGCAGGCGGGTCAGCACAATGAAGTGTTAGCGACCGGCGAAAAATTGTCGGCCTTGTTGTTGAGTGCGGTTCTCACTGAACGTAATAAAGCGGCACAAGCTATTGATGCTCGTGACTTTTTACGCCTCGAGCTCCAACCGCTGGGCGATGCGCAAGTGCTTTGGCAGCAATCAGCTACCTTATTGGCGCCGCTGCAGCAAGCCGGTTTTAATGTTGTTACCGGCTTTATCGCCCGTGATACTCAGCACAACAGCATCACGTTGGGTCGCAACGGCAGTGACTATTCTGCGACGATAGTCGGCGCGCTGATCAAAGCCGATGCAGTACATATTTGGACTGATGTCGATGCGATTTACAGCGCAGACCCGCGTAAAGTGCCGTCAGCGCGCGCTTACCGCCAGGTGCCGTGGCCGCTGGCGATCCGGTTGGCAGAACTGGGCAATCCGGTGCTGCACGCTAAAACGTTAAACCCGTTGGCCCAGCATCCGGCAGAATTGATAGTGCGCAGCAGTTATGAACCTGACCAACCGGGTTGTCGTGTCAGCCGTCAGAGCGCCATTGAAGTGCAATTTGTCACAGATCTGGCCGATGCCGTGTTACTGACATTGCCGGCGCATTGTAAAGTCAGCCCGCAACAAGCGGCTGCAGCACTGCAGTTCCCGGTCTTTGCTGCGCCGGCAACCAATTGCAAACAATGGCTGGTGGCGCAAAAAAATCTGGAAGTGCTGCTGCAATTCCTCGGACAACAACAGATTTATCCACGCGTCAGCTCTGAACAATTTTATGCCGTTGCCTGGCTGAAACCGGCGGCACGGCAACAACGTCAGCTACCGCTGCAGGCGGCGCATTGGCTGGAACGCCAGCAACCTGTGCATAGTTTTCAGGATGACGAACTGGCACTCTGGCTGTTTAGTCCTGCGCTGACGGCCAACGAACTGACGGAACTCCACCAGTTGTTACTGCCGACCACAGTTCGGTTGAATATCGTGGTGGCAGGGACTGGCAATGTCGGTTCAGAATTCCTCAGCTTGTTAGCGAAACAGCAACAGACTTACGCCGGCCAGATTGAGTTGCGTCTCGCCGGGTTGTTTAACTCGCGCCAGGCGGTATTTAGCGACCAGATCGATGTTGCAGACTGGCAGCAGGCACTTGCTGTTGCCGCGCCTTATCAAAAGCAGGATCTGTTGGATTATTTGACTGGTTTACCGGATCCGAAAGTCTTGGTCGATATCACGCCGAGCCGCAGCTTTGCCGAAGATTACGTCGATATTGTCCGCACTGGCTGCCATTTAATCAGCGCCAATAAACAAGGCGTGACGCTGCCATTGCCGCAATATCAGCAGATCATCGCCACCGTTGCTGAGCAGCAGGTCAGCTGGCAGGCCAATACCACTTGTGGCGCCGGTTTACCGGTGCAGCGTTTGCTGCAGGAATTACAAAGCTCCGGTGATCAAATCCATCAAATCAGTGGCATTTTCTCCGGTACTCTGTCCTGGTTATTGTGCAAATACGACGGCAGTGCGCCTTTTTCCGAATTTGTGCTGCAGGCGCAGGCGGAAGGGTTGACTGAGCCGGATCCGCGCGATGATCTGTCCGGCAAAGATGTACAGCGTAAACTGCTGGTGTTAGCGCGTGAACTGGGGCTCAGTCTGGATATCAGCGACATCGCATTAACGCCGCTGCTGCCGGCCGGGTTGGATACGCTGAGCTGGGATGAATTCTGGGCGCGCCGTGCCGAACTCGACAATGCTCTTGCCGATACTTATGCCAGTGCTACAGCGGCCGGAAAGGTGCTGCGTTATGTCGCAACGCTTGCGGTAACACCACAAGGTCCGAAAGCCCGGGTCGAGCTGCTGACAGTGGCACCTGATCATCCGCTGGCGGCGATCCAGGCCTGCGACAATGTGTTTGTTATAGAAAGTGACTGGTATCAGGCTAATCCGCTGGTGCTAAAAGGGCCAGGCGCTGGTCGTCAGGTTACTGCCGGGGGGATCCACGCCGATCTGGCGATCCTGGCCCGTCAGCAAATTGCGGCTGCCAAGGCGGCGCGGCATAGTCAGGCACAAGCTGCGGCCTGGGCCAATCCGCGCGCCTGAGTACTACTCTGAAGTTTTTTAACAGACAAGACCCGGAATATTAGCCGGGTCTGTGTTTTAGCAGCTTGCGCTGCAAGGTACGTCGATGCATACCAAGCAGCCGCGCAGTTTGGCTGATATTGCCATCCTGCTGCGCCAACACCCGCTGAATATGCTCCCATTCCATCTGATCGGCCGACAATAAAGTCTCTTTGTCTTCATAACAAGGTTCACCCGTTACGGGCTGATTGGGCTCGCTGGTCAGTGCCTGCAATAACACCGCAAAATCAACAGGTTTAGTCAAATAGTCGTCGGCGCCAAGTTTGACCGCCTGCACTGCGGTGGCAATACTGGCAAAACCCGTCAGCAACAAAATACGGCAATTGGGCAGCGCTGCACGTAGTGGTGCGATGTAATTGAGGCCAGACGTATCACCAAAACGCAAATCAATCAGCCAGACGTCAGCTGCTGTCGCCAGCAGTTCTGCCAGTGGCGGTGGCGTGGTAAATGTCTGAACCTGATAACCGGCAGCCGTAAATCGCCGCTGCAAGGTTCGCAACAGGATCTCATCATCATCTAACAGAGTCAGTTTCATTGGACACCCTTTGCTGGGTAACGGATTTCGGTGATGAGGCCAACACCTTCTGCCCGACGCCTCAACACCTGGCCACCACAGCGTTCAATACTGCTGTTTGCCAAAAACTGGCCAAGACCGAGGCCTTCAGCACTGTCATACGGTGTTTTGCCCAAGGTTGCCAGCTGTTCTGCTGGTAACCCCTGGCCGAAGTCTCTGATTTGCATACTAAACTGCTGCTGGTGCTGGCTAATCCTGATATCGAGCCTCGGTTGCTGCTGAGCCAAACTGGCGTCCGCAGCATTATCCAGAATGTTGAATAGTGCGGCAGACCAGGCCAGCGCATCTGCGACCGGATTTTCGGTATGGTCGATGTGTTCTGTCAGCGTCAGACTGATCTCTGGCCGGCTCACCAGCCATAGTTTTAATGCCCGCTGTGCCACCCCGCAGAGTGCTTCTTTGGCTTGCGGCTGGCGCAGCTGCAGCGCGTTTTGCCGTAGTTGCTGGACAATACGCTGACAGCGGCGGACTTCCTCGCGTAGGTCAGCCAGCAGCGTGGGATCCGGCGGGGAGTCACTTAATTCGTCGGTCAACAAGGTCAGGTTTTGTAGCGGGGTTGCCAGGTCATGTGCTGCGTTTGCCGCATAAGTCGCGACAGCCAGCATCTGTTCCTGTTGAGATTGCTGTTGTTGCAACTGGTACAACTCCCGGCTTTTCTGTCGTACCAGTCGCGCCTGCGCACTGCCAAAAGCGGCAATAAAAAACGCCGACAAGGCAAAAGCCCAGGCCATTTGCCACAAATGCGAGCTGAATTGTTCTGGCATCATCTGGCTTTGCTCTGTGCCATCGATAAAAACCTGATGACTGCGGTGTGCGGCATGCGGGTCATAAATAAGTTGGCCGGTATTCGGATCAACCTGACTCAGTGGCAACAAGATCGCTAGTAGCAGATAACAAGTGACTGCCAGCGTCGCGGTCAGCAACGCGATGCGGCGAGGCAACAACACCGCACTGACTGCAACTGGCAATAACAACAAAGCAATCAGACCATTACTAGCACCACCGGACAAAGCCAGCATCAGGGTAAATAAGCTCAGATCGTACAGGATCGCCAATGCAAAAATACGCTGCGGGTGTTGTGCCGCGCCGGGCAGCCACACCAATGACAGGTTGGTACAGCCGTACAACGATAACAACAGCAGCATCAATGGCCAGCTGCTAATTGGATAATGAAAGATCCAGGCTGCCAGGGCGGCTAAATAAGCCGTGCCGACCAAGCCCCAACGGAATTTCTGTAATTGCTTGATTTGACTGTGAGGTTTTGACTCAGGGCTGAGCGGATCCTGCAGCATAAAGCGCTCTCAAAAAAAGCGGGCGCTTAGCGCCCGTTGCAAAAAACTGACAGGTTCAGACTACGCAGTCGGTCGTAAAAAGTCACGGTCCAATGCACGCTGTACTGAGTCAGCACTGACTATATCCGCTGTTTGCGCTTTGCGGCATGTGGCATTTTGCCGCAGCTGATGGATGAAGTGACAGAATCTTGACAGTTAACCGGCGGCAAAATGTGGCAAGCAGCCCCGGCAGCGGCGGAAAAATATCGCCGCTTGAGGTCGGATCTGTAGCCGGCTTTGGCGAATTGCTGATGGATCTTCCTGTGATTGTGTTTTATGTGGTTGAAATATAATGAAAAAACATATTTTATTTTGATGGTTTAGTAGCTGGCACTGACTTTGCAATTTCAATTTGCGCCCGCTGGATCTGCATGATCCGGGTCAGGGTACTTAGAATCCAAACCAAATAATCTTTACAATTAAAGGATTTACTCATCATGAAATTCAATGCAAAATCAAAACTGTTCGCAGCTCTGTTTCCAGTATCTAAACAAGAACAATCAGCAGAGCTGGTCGAGTTAAATTCAGCTGAACTGGCGCAAGTCAGCGGTGGCATTTCACTGAAATCGAACGATGGCGTTGTCAGCGCATTACATATCGGTGACAGCGACGGTCCAATCTGGATCAAAAACTAAAATTTGGACAAATGCAGGTTCTGTGAATCAGACATCAGACTTTCTAAAAAATACAGCCGCCACTTTGTTATGTATCATTGCAATGGCGGCTCCATTTTATCTGAATCATCAGCCCGACTTTGAGCGACTGATTTCTTTCGGTTCTATTGCCATCATTGCTTTGTTCAGTCTGCAACGCCGGCAGATCCTGCCGCTGCTGTTATTAATCGTCTTTATAAAGTTACTACAGTTCCCAATCTCTTATTTCCTTAAAACGCTGGATACTGCTCTGGTGTATTACCTATGTTCGGCACTGATAGATTTGGTGATGGCGTTTTGTATCGTGCATTATCATGATGATACGGCATTGCTGAAATTATTTCGGGCAAAAAGGCAGGGCTATGTTCCCCAGGTGTATTTGATGGCGCTGCTACTGGCGTTTTCATCGTTGATAGCCTGTTTGCAGGCGATGGAATATGTGATTTATACCATGGATCCATCCTTTTATGGCAAAAGCAAACCCTGGATTTATGAACATCAACATGCCATTAAATTGACTTTAAAAACTCTGTTCGAACTCAGTATCTGGGCTCTATTGCTCGATCCTAACCGCTGGAAAATTCTGCAGAAAATTCAAAACAAATTTCTGGCGCCGTGATTTTATTCCTACAATAGAGTTTTAGGGTTGTGAGGCTGTTTGATGTCGCACCGTGCTCATTTGTTTTCGTTGCGGATTTTTCATGCACTGCGTGAAGCAGCGGCGGAAGGGTATGGTTTTTCTGAGCTCGGTAAAGACATCCTGGCCGGTATTAGCGTCGGCATTATTGCCATCCCGTTGGCAATGGCGCTGGCCATCGCCTGTGGTGTGCCGCCGCAATATGGTTTGTACACGGCAATTATTGCCGGTTTTCTGATCCCACTCTGTGGCGGTTCGCGCTACAGCATCTCAGGCCCGACTGCGGCTTTTATCGTCATTTTATATCCGGTCGTGCAAAAGTACGGTCTTGGCGGCTTATTGCTCGCCACTATGCTGTCCGGCGGTATTTTGGTGGCAATGGCGGTGCTGCGGCTCGGCCGGTTTATCCAATACATCCCGGAAGCGGTGACCTTAGGCTTCACCGCTGGCATTGCCGTGGTGATTGCGACCTTGCAGTTGCGCGATTTGTTCGGACTTAGCGTTGATGTGATGCCGGAACATTATCTGGAGAAGCTACAGGTGCTGCTAAAAGCGGCAGACACTGCACATTGGCCAGCGATGCTGGTCGCAGCCATCACGTTATGGCTGATGTTGCTGTGGCCTAAGCTCGGCAGCCGTATTCCGCCGCATTTACCTGCAGTGATCACTGCCACTTTATTGGCGCTTGCGCTCAATCACTTCGGTTATCCGGTCGAAACCATCGGCAGTCGTTTTCATTACACTGCGGCCGACGGTTCTGTTGCTGCCGGCATTCCGGATATGTTGCCGAGCCTGCAATGGCCCTGGTTATTACCGGGGGCGGACGGACAACCGTTGCAGTGGAGTTCTGAGCTGGTCAAAGACTTATTAACGGCGGCTTTTGCTATGGCGATGCTCGGCGCTATTGAATCGCTGCTCTGTGCCATGGTGTTGGACGGTATGACAGGCCGGCGTCATAGTGCCAATAGTGAATTGCTGGGACAAGGTATTGGCAATATCGTCGCGCCATTTTTTGGTGGGATGACCGCCACCGCAGCATTGGCGCGCTCCGCAGCGAACGTGCGGGCAGGGGCTGTTTCGCCAGTGTCCGGTATGGTCCATGCCGGTGTCGTGTTACTGGCTTTGTTTGCTTTAGCGCCGGTACTCAGTTACCTGCCATTAGCTGGGATGGCTGCATTGTTGTTGGTCGTGGCCTGGAACATGAGTGAGGCACCCAAAGCGCTGCATCTGATCAACACAGCACCGCGTAGCGACGTGCTGGTGTTCGCGGTTTGTTTCTCTTTCACCGTGTTATTTGACATGGTGATCGCCATCAGTTGCGGCATTATCATCGCGGCACTGTTGTTTGTACGCGAAGTCGCCGAAATGACCAAGGTGTCGGACGTGACTGAAAATCCAAGGCTGGTGAGTGAAAAACTAGCGCCGCGGCATAAAGTATTTCGCATCAGCGGGCCGTTGTTTTTCGCTGCGGCAGATCGGGTTTTTGCTGAACTGGCGGTGTTATGCAAAGAGCAGCAACAGGTGGTGATCCTGATGGATGGTGTCACGCTGCTCGACGCCGGTGGGCTTGCTGCCTTTGATAAGTTCCTCACGGCAACGTCGCAGTATCAATGCCATGTGATGTTAGTTGATTTGCAATTTCAGGTGTTAAAAACGCTGGCCAAAGCCAAAGTCCGGCCCATTGACGGTTTGTTATCTTTTTATCCTACCCTGGCAGACGCGCTGCGGCTGATACCAAAACGGGACACGGACTATCTGGCCGGTTTCAGTGCGCTCGACAACCCGGGCCTGTAACAGGCCCGGCTGGCAGCCGCTTTGCCGTCTGCTAAATTTTCATATTCATGCAGTCTGTACTCTGCGACAATAGCAGTCATGGCGTGCCGGGCCTTGCTTTGTCTGCGTTGGCGCGCGTTGCATCTTTATGCAACAGCTGAAAGTGAATTTGAATAATATAATAATTCACAAAAACAGCATAATAATTCTTGAAAGTGCATGAAGACCCCGATACACTGGCCGCAGTTTTTGGTGTGGCCATTTTTTATTTAGCATTTGGAGACTGACCACAAGATGTCATCACAATCTGCCACCAGTTCAGTGATTCGCAGCGCAGTATTAGGTGCCGCCGGTTATAGCGGTGCCGAACTCTGCGTGTTATTGGCGCGTAACCCTCACTTTGCACTCTGCCATGCCTACGCCTCTGCCGGCCGGCAGCCAGAGTCTTTTTCTTCGTTGTACCCGCGGCATAAAGGTCAGCTTGATCTACTGGTTCAGCCTTGGACCGACGCTGAGATTGAGAATATCCGCGGCAAAGTCGATGTTGCCTTTTTAGCGCTGCCGCATGAGGCCAGTGAAGAAGTTGCGCCGAAACTGATGGCGGCCGGCATTGTGGTGGTCGATTTATCCGGCGCATTCCGGCTGAAAGACCCGGATTTATATCCCAAATATTATGGTTATGCGCACCAGCATCCTGAACTGATTAACGAAGCCGTGTATTCACTGATGGAGTGGCTGGACCAGCCGTTACCACAGCTGATTTCTGTGCCGGGCTGTTACGTTACGGCGGCATCGCTTGCTCTGTTGCCTTTAGTGAAAGCCGGCTTACTCACCGACGACAATATCCCGGTGATCAGTGCGACGAGTGGTGTCTCAGGCGCCGGTCGTAAGGCTGCGTTAAGCACCTCGTTTTGTGAAGTCGGCTTGAATGCTTACGGCTTCTTTAAGCACAGACACAGACCGGAAATCGAACAGAATTTGGGCCGTAAAGTGGTGTTCACGCCACACCTTGGTAATTTTAAACGCGGCATTCTGGCGACCAGCGTCGTGACGTTAAAAGCCGGTGTCACTGTCGAGCAGGTCAAAGCTGCGTTTGAACAGGCTTATCACGGCAAACCGCTGGTGCGGTTATTAACCACCTCGCCGAATGTGGCGGATGTGGCTGGTACGCCATATTGCGATATTTTCTGGCAAATCGACGGTGAACAAGTTGTGGTGGTGTCAGCGCTCGACAACCTGCTTAAAGGCGCTGCGGCGCAGGCCATGCAGGCGGCCAACGTCAAATTTGGCAAGCCGGAAACGGCAGGTTTGCTTGGCGGCGGAGTTTGTCATGAATAAGTCACCATTAGTGCTGAAGATGGGCGGTCGGCTGCTGGAAGATATGCAGGCGCTGGATAGTTTACTGACTGTCATTAAGGGCCTGGCCGCGGAATATCCACTGGTACTGGTGCATGGCGGCGGTGCACAGGTCGACAGCTGGCTGGCGACTTTTGGTTTTGACACGCAAAAGATTGATGGTCAACGGGTATCACCGCCAGAGCAAATGCCGGTCATCACTGGAGCATTAGCCGGTGCGGTGAATGGCTTGATGGTCGCACGGGCGCAGCTGGCCGGATTAAACGCCGTAGGCTTGACGCTGGCAGCCGGGCAGAGCCTCAAATTTGACGTCAATACCAAATTGGGCGCTGTGGGTATTGCAAGAGCCAACGACGGCACTTTGGTCAACACGCTGATTCAAAAAGGTTTTGTGCCGGTATTCAGCTCCATTGGCTTAAGTGATGACGGCCAATTGCTGAACGTGAACGCTGATATCGCCGCAGCAGCCATTTGTCAGCTGGTGCAGGGTACTTTGGTGTTGCTGACAGATGTCCCAGGCATTCTGGATGGCAATGGTCAGCTGATTAAATCGCTGAATAGCGCGCAAGCGCAGGCGCTGGTTGATAGCGGTGTGATTAAAGGCGGCATGAAAGTGAAACTCGACGCGGCGCTGGAAACGGCCGCGGCATTGCGACGACCTATCATCGTCGCAGGCTGGCAGCAGCCGGAAGATTTATTGAAGCTGATGCAACAGCAGGAAGTTGGCACTTGTATCAGTTGGTAACCCCACTGAAATCTGTTTTCTAACGCGCGGGCACCCTGAACAGGAGAGGTGTCCGTTGCCGGACAGATTTCCTCAAAAAAAGGTGGCCCGTCGCGGCCGTGCAGTGTGAAACAATGAGTCAATTATCGCAGTTACTGTGTTTAGCGGATTTAAGCAAAAGTCAGTTGTCCGGTTTACTGGCGCTGGCCAGTCAAATCAAACAAACCCCGGAAGAGTACAGCCAGGCGTTAAAAGGCAAAAGTATCGCGTTATTGTTTGAAAAGCCTTCATTGCGGACCCGGGTCAGCTTCGACGTCGGCATCTACAAGCTTGGCGGTCACAGCGTGTATCTGGACCAGCAAAACGGCGCCATGGGCGTGCGGGAATCGGTCGAAGACTTCGGTTCTAATCTGGCCTGCTGGTGTGATGCCATTGTTGCACGAGTCTATTCACAACAAACGCTGTTAAAACTGGCGTCGAGCAGCAAAAAACCAGTGATCAATGCCTTAAGTGACCTGTACCATCCGTGTCAGGCCTTAGCTGATTTATTATCCTTGCAGGAAGTGCTGGGCGATTTGTCTAAAGTCCATTTGGCGTTTGTCGGCGACGGCAATAATGTCTGTCACTCACTAATGTTGGGTGCCGCGATTTTAGGCATGACACTGACCGTGGTGACGCCCCCGGGCTTTGGTCCGGATGCGCATGTGCTGTTACGGGCGCAGGCCTTAGCAGCGCAAAGTGGCGCCAAACTGACGTTGAGTCAGCACGTGTCTGCCGCTGCTGGCGCGGATGCAATTTATACCGATACCTGGTTGTCGATGGGCAATAAAGCCGATCCGGCGCAGATCGAAAGGGCCTTTGCGCCATTTCAGATCAATACTGCAGTGATGCAGCGCCTCGGCGCCAAACATTTTATGCACTGCCTGCCCGCGCACCGCGGTCAGGAAGTGACCAGCGAAGTGCTGGACAGTGATTATTCTCTGGTGCTGCGTCAGGCGGAAAACCGCATGCATGTCCAGAATGCCGTTTTAGTCAGTTTATTTAGTTGAGGTTTGTCTCATGAGCGAATTAAAAAAAGGTGTGAAAAAAGTCGTTTTAGCTTATTCCGGTGGTCTGGATACTTCGGCCATCGTGCCATGGCTGAAAGATAACTATGACTGCGAAGTGATTGCCTTTGTGGCCGACGTTGGCCAGGGTGCTGAAGACTTAGAAGGCGTTGAGCAAAAAGCGATCAATTCCGGTGCCAGCAGCTGCTACGTCGTGGATTTAAAAGAACAGTTTGTTAAAGAAGTGATTTACCCAACACTGAAAGCCGGTGCTGTGTATGAAGGCCAATACCTGCTGGGTACTTCGATGGCGCGGCCAATTATCGCCCGTGCCCAGGTTGAGCTGGCGTTGAAACTGGGCGCTGACGCGCTGTGTCACGGTTGTACCGGTAAAGGTAATGATCAGGTCCGCTTTGAAGGCGCATTTGCTGCCTTAGCTCCACAGTTAAAAGTCATTGCGCCGTGGCGGGAGTGGGAATTCAACTCCCGTCAGTCGCTGCTCAATTACCTCGCCGAGAAAAAAGTGCCGACCACAGCCACCGCGACCAAAATTTATAGCCGCGACGCCAACCTGTTCCACATTTCACATGAAGGCGGCGAGCTGGAGAACCCGTGGAACGAGCCGTCTGAGCAAGTCTGGATGTGGACCAACTCTCCAGAGCAAGCACCGGATAAAGCCGAATACATTCAACTGAGCTTTGTTAAAGGCGAACTGTCAGCCATTGATGGCAAAGCGGTATCAGGTGTTGAGGCCATTGAGCAGCTGAACAAAGCGGGCTCTATTCATGGTGTTGGCCGGATCGATATCGTCGAAAACCGTCTGGTTGGTATGAAATCCCGTGGCTGCTATGAAACGCCGGGTGGCACTATTATCGTAGCGGCGCTGCGCGCGCTTGAATCGCTGGTTTATGACCGCACTTCATTGAAATACCGTGAAGAAGTGGGCCTGGAAGTGGCACAGCTGGTATACGACGGCCGTTGGTTCACGCCGTTAAAAGATGCACTGTTTGCCGCGTCTAATTCACTGGCGGAACAGCTGACCGGTGACATCGTAGTGAAGCTGTATAAAGGTCAGGTGACAGTGGCTAAACGCCGTTCACCGAACAGCCTGTATTCAGAAGCCTTCGCGACTTTTGACGGTGATGAAGTGTATAACCAGAAAGATGCGGCCGGTTTTATCCGCCTGTACAGCCTGGCGAGCCGCATCCGCGCTTTGCATAGCGTGAAAGAATAACGCCGGAAAGTGTTAAAAAAACGCCGGGCTTGCCCGGCTTTTGTTCATAAGATTTGTTGAGGTCAGTATGGCGATGTGGGGCGGCCGCTTCCAGGAAGCGAGTCTGGAAGAATTCCGGGCATTTAATGATTCATTGAGTTTTGACTATTTGCTGGCGCAGCAGGATATCGCCTGTTCACGTGCCTGGGCCGGTGGTTTACTCGAAGGCGGCATCATCACTGCGGACGAGGCCAAGGCACTCGACCGCGCGCTGGCAGAACTGGCAGATGAAGTGACGGCCAATCCACAGTTGCCGCTTGCGACCTCTGAAGAAGATATTCACAGCTGGGTTGAACTGAAACTCGGCGACAAAATCGGTGTGATCGCAAAAAAATTGCACACCGGCCGTTCACGTAATGATTTGGTCGCGACCGATTTACGTTTGTGGAGCCGGCTGAATGCGCAGCTGGTGCAACAGGCGCTGACTGGCGCTATCGGCGCTTTACTGAATTTCGCCCGCCTGCACCATGGCGCTGTGATGCCTGGTTTTACTCATTTGCAACGTGCACAGCCGGTGCTGGTCAGTCATTGGGCGCTGGCTTATGTTGAAATGTTCCGTCGTGATTTAAGCCGGATTGACGATGCGTTAAAACGCCTCGACAGTTGCCCGTTAGGGTCAGGCGCTTTGGCGGGCACTGGTGTAGCGATGGACCGTCAGGCTTTGGCGCAGCGTTTAGGCTTTAGCCAGGCCGCGCGCAACAGTCTTGATGCAGTGTCAGATCGTGATTATGTCGTCGAGTTGTCGGCCTGCGCCAGCATCTGTCTGACGCACTTATCGCGTTTGTCGGAAGATGTGATTTTCTTCTGCTCCGGCGAAGCGGGCTTCTTTAAACTCGGCGATGCAATTTCCAGCGGCTCCTCGTTAATGCCGCAGAAGAAAAACCCGGATGTGTTCGAGTTATTGCGCGGCAAAACCGGCCGGGTACTCGGCCATCTGGTGGCGATTCTGCATATCCTCAAAGGCCTGCCATTGGCCTACAACAAAGATATGCAAGAAGACAAACAAGGCTTTTTCGATTTAATGAGTACCTGGCAACAATGTCTGCTGGTGCTGGCGACTTGTCTGCCACATTTGTCTGTCAACGTGGACCGTTGCCGCAAAGCGGCTGAACTTGGCTACAGCAATGCCACCGACCTTGCTGATTATCTGGTCAGTAAAGGCATTGCCTTTCGTGATGCGCACGAGTTATCCGGCGAGCTGGTGTTAAAAGCTGCCGCCAAGCAAGTCGCGCTGGAGCAGCTGAGCTTGGCTGAGCTGCAGGAAGTCAGTGCGCTTATCAGCGAAGACGTGTATCCGGCACTGACCATTGAAGCGGGCATGGCAAAACGCTCGGCGCTGGGTGGTACTTGTCCGGTGCAGGTGGGGCAGGCTCTCAGCGCGGCAGAAGCCTGGTTCGAAACACTGGCATAGCCTCAGCGTTGTCTGTCCGACCAATAATAAAGCCGCAGTGATGCGGCTTTATTGTTTTCGCGGCAGGGCAGGCGCCAAACGCAGGGAGCAGTTTGGCGCAACCTGCGCTGTTTAACGGAAAATATCAATCTCCGCCGGTTTTTGTTGATCCGGTTGTAACGGATTCACCGGGTCGGCATATTGCGTCGGTTCAGTGCCCTGCATGAAGTATTCAAACTCACTACTATCATCACTGGCCTGGGTTAACAAACCGGTTTTGCGGTCGATCCGCACTGAGACAATCCCTGTCGGTGTTGGCGGGAATTGCTCAGGAGTATTCTCCAGCGCCAGTTCGGCAAAGTTCTGCCAGCTTGGCAGCGCAGTGGTTGCGCCTGATTCGCCGCCTAAGGTGACAGAACGGCCTAACACACTTTCGGAATCATCAAAACCAACCCAGCTGGTGATCACCAGATCCGGTGTAAAACCGCTGAACCAGGCGTCTTTCACGTCGTTGGTCGTGCCGGTTTTACCGGAGATATCGCGACGTTTTAACGCTTTTAACTTGTGGGCCGTGCCATTCCAGCCCGGTCCACCCCAAATGGCACTTTTCATTGCTTCGGCAATCAGGAAGGCATTTTGTGCCGAGATCACCCGCGGCGCGTATTGCTCGGTCGGTTTTGGCGGTTCTGTCACCGCCGGGTCTGCTGCCACTGCCGGCGTGCCTGGTGCATCATTGGTTACCGGTTGCACTTCGCCAGAGTTTGCTTCCGCAGCGTTGGTGGCAAGCTGTTCGCACTGGTCACAGACACTGACGGACTGATGTTCATAAATCAGATTATTCTGGTCGTCGAGAATTTTGGTGATGACATAAGGTTTCACCAGATAGCCGCCGTTGGCGAATACAGCATAACCCGTCACCAGCTCCAGAGGGGTCAACGATGCAGAGCCAAGTGCTAACGTCTGATTGCGGGGTAAGTCCTTGGCATGAAAGCCGAACTTCGCCAGATGACCAATGGTATGGTCAATGCCGACACCACTAATTAAGCGAACAGACACCACGTTTTTCGATTTTGCTAAGGCTTCGCGCAAGCGGATTGGACCGTCGTATTCTTCCGGTGAGTTTTTCGGTCGCCAAGCCTGTCCTGAGCCCTCATCCCATTCATGGATCGGTGCATCGTTGATGACGGAGGCGAGCGTGTAACCATGCTCGAGCGCGGCGGAATAAATAAAAGGTTTAATGTTGGAGCCAACCTGACGGTTGGCTTGAGTTACGCGGTTAAACTGCGTCTGACTGAAGCTATAGCCACCGACTAAAGCACGGATTGCGCCATCTTTCGGGTTCATCGCGACCAATGCACTGCTGGCCTGTGGCAATTGGCTCAGACGCCATTGGCCTTCCTGTTCGCGCACATAGATGAGCATCCCAGGCGCCAGTACCTGACCGGCCAGACTCGGCGCATTGCCTTGTCGTTCATTGCTGATATAAGCCCGGGCCCATTTCAGCCCATCCCACGGCAGTTCTATTTTACGACCGCCGGAGATCATCACTTCAGCGCTTTGAGCCATGACCTGCGTCACAACCGCCGGTTGCAATTTTTCAATACTATCCTGCTCATCGAGGTAGGCCAGAATGGCTTCGTCCGAAAAACGTTTATCTTCTTTAAAACTGATGCTGCCATCGGCAGCGACCACTTTTTCCGCAGGCCAGACTGTTTTGACAGCGCCGCGGAAGCCATGTCGTTCATCATAGGCATGCAGATTGGCTTGCAACGCATTGACTGCTTTGGTTTGTTGGCGGGCATCAACGGTGGTAAAAACCTGGAACCCTTTGGAATAGGCTTCTTCTTCACCATAACGGGCCACGACTTCCTGCCGGACCATCTCTGCAAGATAAGGGGCAGAAGCTGTGACCTGAGCGCCGTGTAACTTGGAAACAATAGGCGCCTGAATCGCATCGTCGTATTCTTGCTGCGTGATATATTTTTCCGCCAGCATGCGGCCCAGCACAATATTACGGCGGGCACGGGCACGGCTGGGAGAACGGACTGGGTTCAGCACTGAAGGCGCTTGTGGCAAACCGGCGATAATTGCGATTTCTGACAGCGTCAGGTCCTGAATGTTTTTCCCGAAATACACTTGCGCTGCGGCACCGACGCCAAAAGCACGCTGTCCCAGTTCAATCCGGTTCAGATACAGTTCTAAGATTTCGTCTTTGCTTAGCAGCTCTTCGATATGGATCGCCAGAAAAGCTTCTTTGACCTTGCGGATGATTTTCTTTTCCCGGCTCAGGAAGAACAACCGGGCCAACTGCTGAGTGATAGTCGATGCACCCTGGCTATAGTCGCCAGTGGTGGCCACAACCGAGGCCGCACGCATCACGCCTATCAAATCAATACCCGGATGCTCATAGAAGCGTGAATCTTCGGTGGCCAACACTGCTTTTATCAGCATCGGTGGCATTTCGTTGAGTTTAAGCGGGATCCTGCGTTTTTCACCAAATTGGGAAATTAATTCGCCGTCCTGACTGAAAACCCGCATCGGTGTTTGCAGGCGCACATCTTTCAGCGTTTCGACGCTCGGCAGATCGTTTTTAAGCACCAGATAAGTGATGCCAATGCTAAGTACGCCTAAGGTCAGACAACTCAACAGGATAATGACAAGTTTTTTAAGCCAAGACACTGAATAGCCCCAATTTTTGCTGCCCTTTACCAAAATAGGCTGCTAGTATAAATTCATTAGTAGTTGTTGAAGCACGTTGTTTCTCGTGCAAAAACAACGTACGCCACAGCGAAAACATAATAATCATAAGTTTGAGACGGCTGCAGGAAGCTATGATAAATCGGTTGTTTCGTGCGAAAAATCCACTCATCCTGGGCGTCGACATTGGCGCTCATACCGTCAAGGCTATTCTGCTGAGCCAACACGGCGAGCATTATAAAGTAGAAGCCCTGGCAATAGAACCTATGATTAAAGGGTCGATGACAGACCGCGAGATCCAGGATATCGAAGCTGTGGGCACTGTCATCGCCAAAATCCGCAAAAAAATTCCGAAAAACATCAAGTTTGCTGCAGCGGCAGTGTCCGGTTCTACTGTAATCACTAAAGTGATTTTTATGGATGCCAGCCTGTCGGATGATGAGTTAGCCAGCCAAATCGAAGTTGAAGCCGACAGCCTGATCCCATATCCGCTCAGCGAAGTCAGTATGGATTTTGAGAAACAGGACCTGAACCCCAACGACCCGTCAAAAGTAAATGTACTGCTCAGTGCCGCGCGAACTGAAAGCGTGCAAAGCCGGGTGTCCGCACTGGACGCTGGTAACTTTGCGACCAAAGTTGTTGATGTAGAATCCTACTGTTTAAGCCGGGCTGCTGAATTGTGTTTCCACCAGCTGCCACCAGATGCGCATGAGAAATTGATTGCCGTCGTTGATATTGGCGCCACGATGACGCTGATGAGTATTCTCGAAGGCGGAAAAACTCATTACACCCGCGATCAAATGTTTGGGGGCGAGCAGTATACCCGCAGCATTATTTCCTATTACGGCAAAACTTATGAAGAAGCGGAACAGGCTAAAGTCAGCAATGACTTGCCACCGACTTACACATTTGAGGTGCTGGCGCCGTTTCAAACCATGATCCTGCAGCAGGTTCGTCGTGGTATTCAGATGTATTTAACAACTTCCGGACGAGAGAGTATTGATTATCTGATCATCTCTGGTGGTACCGCGTTGATTGAAGGCATTGATAAATTACTGACCGAAGAACTTGGGATCCACACGATAGTGGCAAACCCGTTTCAGCAAATGGAAGTTGGCCCCGCAGTTGACCGGCAGCAGCTGACGCAACTGGCGCCGCAATTAATGGTGGCTTGTGGTCTGGCGATGCGGAGTTTCTCAACATGGCATATCTAAACCTACTGCCCTGGCGCGACGCGCAAAAGAAACAGCAACAAGCCCGGTTTATGACCACAATAACCGCGGCCTGCGTAAGCAGTTTTTTGCTTGTGTTTGGTGTAAGTGCTGTATACAGCTCGATGATTGAAGGGCAGGACGGTCGCAACAATTATCTGCAGGGGGAAATTGCGATCCTTGACCAGCGGATAACTGAAATCAAACAACTCGACGAAAAGAAAAAAAATCTACAAAAACGGATGGAGCTGATTGCCCAGCTGCAAAGCAGCAGAAACCTCGGCACGCAGATTATGGACGAAATTGCCAAAGTGACGCCGGCTGGGGTTTACCTGACCAATCTGGAAAAGAAAGGCCCGTCGTTATTGTTGGTCGGTAAAAGTGAATCGAATAACCGACTGTCCAATATGATCCGATCCGTTGAAACTTCAGAGTTATTGTCTAATCCGTTACTCGAATTTATTGAGGCGGCCAAAGATGAAACCCAGTTACTCAGTGATTTCAAAATGCACCTGATGGTTAAAAGTTATGACACGGTGCATGGTGCTTCGAATCAACCGAAGCCAGCTGCGGCGGGAGGCACCAAATGAGCCTGAATATTAATCTGGAAGAACTGAACAATCTGGATCTGGCGAATGTGGGGTCTTGGCCGCCGGTCGCAAAATCGATGTTAATAGTCGTGTTCAGCATCCTGGTTGCGACTTTAAGTTATTTCATGCTAGTCGATGAAAAAATTACCACGCTACAAAATGCCGAGACCCGTGAGCAGGAACTGCGGCAAATTTATCGCGCGAAGTACGCAGCGGCAGTCAACCTTGAGTTGTATAAGCAACAGATGATTGAGATGGAACAAACCTTCTCGTATTTGCTGAAACAATTACCTGCGACTCACGAAACGCCTGGCTTGCTAGACGATATCACTTATGCCGGCACTTCAACCGGACTGACATTTGTCCGCATCAACTGGATGCCGGAAATAGAAAAAGATTTTTACACTGAATTGCCAATCCAGATTGATGTCGTCGGCGATTATCACCAGTTTGGCAATTTTGTCAGTGAAGTCGCTAAATTACCGCGCATTGTATCTTTACACGATTTTTCGGTGACGACTGATAAAGACGATCGGCTGGTGTTTAACGTCGTTGCCAAAACATACCGGTATAAGGAGGCGCCATGAGTCGTCCTGTTGGCCGGTTGTTGGCACTCAGTGCCATAATGTTGTTGCTGCAGGGGTGTAATGATTCTTTGACTGATATCCAGCAATTTATGGAATCAGTCAAAGCGAACACCCCGGCAGGTATCCCCCCATTACCAAAAGCCAAGCCTTTTGTGCATATCAGTTATCAATCAGTGAATGCCCGTAGCCCATTCAGTGCGCCAAGACCGGAAGCGGTGCAGGAACAATTTTCACAATCGCAGGACTGTCTGAGTCCAGATCCTGCCAGACGCAAGGAACCGCTGGAAAAATTTGCGTTGGATAATCTGGCAATGCGTGGCACGCTCGGAGACAGTGATAATGTCTGGGCGCTGATTGAGGCTGCCGACAAAACCTTGCACAGAGTCAGTAAAAATAATTACATTGGATTGTTTCATGGCCGGATCATTCAGGTTGATGCAAACCAGATTGAATTAATTGAATTAATCCCGGACGGCGCCGGATGTTGGAAAGAGCGGACGACCACCATGCAAATGGCCGACCCCAATGCCGCAACGCGCAAATAAGGTGTGAGCATCATATGGATCAACTAAAACACATGCAAAAACAACGATCAGCCTGGTGCCGCATCGCGTTAGGTTGCTGGTTGCTGAGCATTGGCTCCGCGACAGCAGCTCCGCTGTTATATGACGTCAGATATAGTCCGCTTAGTACTGGCGAGACTGAGATTGAGTTTGTCTTCGACGAAGCGTTAAATGCTGCGCCGGAAGTGCAGATTTTTAATGAACCTTCGCGGATCGAGCTGACCTTTCCTGAAGCCGAGTTTGAAGAAAAACTCACCGATGTCACGATCAACAAAGCCGGTGTCAAAAATGCGCGGACAGAGTTCTGGCAAAAAGGCATTAAAACTGCGGTTTTTTTAGAACATCTGAAACTGTATAAAACCCGACTGGAAGGCAACACTTTTTACCTGCAAGTCAGTGATGGTGCCAGTAGCAGTGCGAAGCCGGATGCCAACGCTTATATCAACAAAGTACAGGCTATCGATTTTCGCCGTGGTGAAAAAGGTGAAGGCAAGGTATTGGTTTTCCTGAAAGACAGCTCAGCAGCCATCGATGTGCGGGAGAATCTGGGCAAAATTGTCGTGGAGTTCCACAACACCGATATCGCTGATGATTTGTTATATCAGTTAGATGTATTGGATTTCGGGACTGTCGTCAAAGGCATAGAAACTTTTAAAGATGGGGTGATCACTCGTCTGGAAATTGAACCTACTGCCGCATTCACTTTTACCTATCAGCAAGTGGATAATGTTTTCAGCCTGAGCGTAGAAAAAGACGCAATGGCCGGTGGTTTTATGCAAGGCGGCAAAGATTACAAAGGTAAAGCCATATCCCTGAATTTTCAGGATATTCCGGTACGGACAGTGCTGCAGATTATCGCCGACTACAACGGCTTTAACCTGGTAACCAGCGATTCGGTCAGTGGCAACGTCACGCTGCGTCTTGACGGTACGCCATGGGATCAGGCGCTGGATATTGTGCTGAAAGTGCGTGGTCTGGATAAACGGATGGATGGCAACATTCTGATGGTGGCGCCGACCGATGAACTGGCCGAACGTGAAGCCAAAGAGTTACAGGCACGGCAAAAAGTCGAAGAATTAGAAGCTCTGTATTCTGAGTTTATTACCGTTAACTATGCCAAAGCCGCAGATCTCGCCAAATTGCTGGACGGTAAAGACAGCTCGTTATTGTCGGCGCGTGGCAATGTGTCGGTTGACGAACGTACCAATACCATCTTGCTGAAAGACACGGCCAAAGCGATTGAGAACGTGCGCCGGTTGGTTGAACGGCTGGATGTGCCGGTCAAGCAAGTGCTGATTGAATCGCGCATGGTCACAGTCAAAGACAGTGTTGCGGAGGAGTTAGGGATCCGTTGGGGCTTCAGTGATCAACAGCTCACTAAAGCGGTGTCGGGTACTGCCGCAGCGGCGCAGTCGCTGGCGAATGGTACTATTCCCTCGCTGGATAGCCGCTACAACGTTAATTTACCAGTCAATACCGAAGGCGCGGGTAAAATCGGTTTCCATATTTCTAAGCTCGGAGACGGTACATTAATTGACCTTGAACTGTCAGCGCTTGAAGTGGAAAACAAAGCTGAAATTGTCGCTTCTCCGCGGATCTCTACGGCGAATCAGAAAAAAGCCCGGATTGAGCAGGGTGTGGAGATTCCATATGTACAGGCTGCATCAAGCGGTGCAACGACAGTGGAATTTAAGAAGGCCGTGTTAAGTCTCGAGGTTACGCCACAGGTCACGCCAGACAATAAAATAATCCTCGACTTGACGGTGACCCAGGATACTGAAGGTAAGGTCGTGCAGACGCCAACCGGTAACGCCGTCGCCATTGATACCCAGCGCATCACGACTCAAGTACTGGTAGATAATGGCGAAACGATAGTGTTGGGTGGTATCTATCAGCAACAAACTACCAATACGGTTTCTAAAATCCCGGTGTTAGGCGATATTCCATACGCTGGCGCTTTGTTCCGTCGCTCGCTGGACAAAACCGAGAAAAAAGAATTACTGATTTTTGTTACACCAAAAATCATCAACGAGACCCGCTAATTGCAGAAGGGACAACCGAACGGTTGTCCCTTTTGAACTTTTGCTTGCGAAGCCCGCGTCAATACTGCCATAATTCAGCGCTTAAAATTTTCACGGGAGCTTTTTGGTCCTGACATCAACCCTCTTGAGTTAGCTGAATTAGCATTACGACATATGGCAGAGAAACGCAATATCTTCCTCGTTGGCCCAATGGGCGCAGGAAAAAGTACCATTGGCCGTCACTTAGCAGAAATGCTGCACCTCGAATTCTATGATTCGGATCAGGAAATTGAACGCCGTACCGGCGCCGACATTGCCTGGGTCTTTGATCTGGAAGGTGAGGAAGGTTTCAGGGTGCGCGAAGAAAACGTCATTGAAGACTTAACAGGTATGCAGGGCATTGTGCTGGCAACTGGTGGTGGATCGGTACTGAGTCGCGAGACCCGTAACCGTCTGTCAGCACGCGGCATTGTGGTTTATCTGGAAACTCCGATTGAGAAACAGGTAGCCCGCACACAACGTGATAAGCGTCGTCCGCTGTTACAGACCGAAGAAGCACCACAACATGTGCTGGAGCGTCTGGCGGCAGAACGCAATCCACTGTATGAAGAGATCGCAGATTTTACCATCCGTACCGACGAGCAAAGCGCCCGCGCTGTTGCTAACCAAATCGTCGAACAACTGGGTTTTTAATTTCAGAAGGGAGCTGTAGATGGAAAAAGTTGCGGTTCAACTTGGTCTGCGCAGTTATCCCATCCTGATTGCTCCGGCGCTTTGTCAAAGCGCCGCTGAGCAACCCGAACTCACCCCGATCTGGGGATACAAAAAAGTCGTCATTATTTCCAATCCTGTAGTTGCAGCGTTGTATCTGGATAAGGTGCGGGCACTGTTTGGCACTGCGGAAATCAGCGAGTACCTGCTGCCTGATGGCGAGGCTTATAAAACCCTGCAGTCGTTTGAACAGGTCAATTCTTTTTTACTGGAACAAAAATTCCCACGTGATGGCTTATTGGTTGCCTTGGGCGGCGGTGTGATTGGCGATCTGACCGGTTTTGTCGCGGCCTGTTATCAGCGGGGTGTCGACTTTGTACAAATTCCAACCACCTTGTTATCCCAGGTTGATTCGTCCGTGGGTGGTAAAACCGCCGTAAACCATCCGCTGGGCAAAAATATGATTGGGGCTTTTAAGCAGCCTCAGGCTGTGCTGATCGATACCAATATGCTGCAAAGCCTGCCGCCGCGTGAGTTCGCCGCTGGTATGGCCGAAGTCATTAAATATGGTCTGCTTGGTGATGCTGCGTTTGTGCAGTGGCTGATTAGCCATCAGACGCAGCTCCAGGCGAAACAAGAACCAGTCATTAGCCAGATGATCCGCCATTGTTGTCAGATGAAAGCCGACATCGTCAGTCGGGATGAAACTGAACAGGGTGAGCGTGCCCTGCTTAATCTCGGCCACACCTTTGGGCATGCGATTGAAGCCTGGTTGGGTTATGGCAGCTGGTTGCACGGTGAAGCCGTCGCGGTTGGTATGCTGATGGCTGCGCAACTGTCAGCGGCGCGCGGCTGGATTGACATTGCTGATGTGGATGCGATCCGCAGTTTATTGTTAGCAGTACAGTTACCGGTAACGCCGCCGTCTGGTATGACAATTCAGCATTTTATGCCCTATATGAAGACCGATAAAAAGGTCAAAGCCGGACAAATGCGCTTTATCTTGTTGCAACAATGCGGACGTGCGATTATCGTCGATGACGTGACAGAACAAGAACTTATTCAGGTATTTGGCGCCGCATATGGCTGATTTACATCAAAAACTGGCGACACAGCAAGGCTTGTTGCCGTCACAGCGCCAATGGCTGGAACGGTTGGTTTTTCAACTCGAGTTTAATCCTTATCAGCTGATTTATCTGATTGGTGGGCCAGGCTCCGGTAAATCCACACTGGCCTTAGCGGTCGCAGATCTATTATCCGACGAATTCAATCTGGCATTGCTGACAGTCGAACCTGAACTCAGCGCCGGTAAAATTCGTCAGCATTTACTAGAGCAGTGGTTTGGTCACGGTGTGGTCACCGATAAGACTCTGCTCAGTTTGATTGGCGACCGTGAGAGTCGCCAACCGTTGGCACTGATCCTAGACCAGTCGGAGTATTTGCCTGAACAATTGTGGACTGAGCTGGCTGAAATCCCATGCCTCGTGATCGCAACCGCAGAACAAGCTGATGCACACGCTGAACTCAATTTACCGCTGGCGCCGATCACAATGGAAGACGCCGGAGTTTTGCTACAAGACAGCGCTTTCAGTACATTGACCATTGCGGAACGCCTGGCGCAGTCCCAAGGTAATTTACACGTCTTATTAAATCCGCAACTGGCGGCAAAGACACCTAAGCAGCAAAAGACTACTGTTCAAACAGCATCCGTTGCCGGACCTCTATGGGTTTTTACCATCGGGATGGCCGTGATTGTTGGTGTCGTTGTGTTCTGGTTCTGGACTGAACGTCAGCTGCAACAAGGGGATGGCATCGGTACACTGACTTATCTGCCAGAAGAGCAGGAAGTCGCTGGCACTGTGACTCAAGTCAAAGAGGCGCCACCGCCGCCGCCGGCCGAGAAAGCCGTAGTTGAACAATTGGTCAACCAACTGGAAAAAGCTGAACGTGGTACCGCGCAGGCGAAAGGTCTCGAGAAGCCGGTAGATTTCACCGAACAAAGCGCTCCGGATCTTACTGGCGCTAATAAAGAATCTTCCGCAGCTGCTGAAGATGCGTCATTAACGCCGGCTACGCAGCAAGCGACCAGTACAACAGACACTGCAGTTGTAGAAACGACACAACCGGTGGTGGCTGAGACGCCGCAACAGGATTTAGCCGCTGAGATCAGCGCTGAAGTCGGCACTGTAGCCAGTACAACACGCCCTGCGACTTCGTTGCCGGAAGAAGCCACAGTCGAGTCTGAAATGGCGGCAGAATCAGGTAATATTACGACGCAGCGAGCGCCAGCCACGACGACAGCAGTTACTGAGCCAGTAGAAGATTTAGCGGCAGAAGCGTCGGCAGAGTTGAATCAGGCACCAATCGATACTCAGACGAAGTCTGGCGGTGCATACCGCTATAGCGAATCTGATCTGTTGTCATTGCCGGGCACCCAATACGCACTGCAATTGGTGGTGTTTTCCAATGATACAGCGCTGCAGAGTTTCCGTCAGTCGTACAGCAATCTACAAACTTATACCTATGAGCGGAAAAAAGACGGTAAACGACAGCTGGTTGTAGTGATGGCGCCTTTCTCTAGCGCGATTGTCGCTAAACAACAGACGGCGCAACTACCGGTGCCTTTACAGCAAGGGTTCGCCAAGCCGATCAGTGATATCCATAGTGAAATCAGTACTAACTAATGGGCAGCTGCGTTGACTAAAGCCGTAAAAATAGCCAAACAACGTGCTTTCCTGAAATGGGCAGGCGGTAAGTACAATCTGGCCGAGGCGATCCGTCAGCACTTGCCGGTTGGCGATTTACTGGTTGAGCCTTTTGTCGGAGCCGGTTCAGTATTTCTCAATACCGATTATCCTGCTTATGTTCTGAATGACATTAATGCAGATTTGATCGGATTGTACCGGTTATTGCAAAGTCAGCCAGATATGCTGATTGGCGCAGCACAGCAGTTTTTTACTCAGCAGAACAATAACAAAGAACGCTTCCTTGAACTCCGTCAGCAGTTTAATCAGAGCGAAGATTTACTTGAACGCTCTTTATTGTTTTTGTATCTGAACCGGCATTGTTTTAACGGCTTATGCCGCTACAACCAGTCCGGTCTGTTTAATGTACCTTTTGGCAAGTATAAAAAACCGTATTTCCCGGCTGCAGAGATGTGGCGTTTTGCCGAAAAAGCGCAAAAAGCCGAGTTTACCTGTCTGAGTTATCCGGAATTATTTGCCCGGCTGCCAGCGCCGCCGACAGTGATTTATTGTGATCCACCTTATGTGCCGTTGTCGAAAACGGCGAGCTTTACCTCTTACGCAAAAAACAGTTTTACTTTTGATGATCAGGCGGAGCTTGCCAATCTGGCAGAAGCGGCACAAGCGGCCGGTCATACTGTGGTGATTAGTAATCACGATACGCCGTTGACCCGGAAGATCTATGCCGGCGCTGAACTGGATTCAATCCAGGTTGGACGCTCTATTAGTCAGAAGGGTAGCAGTCGCGGAAAAGTCGCTGAATTGTTTGCTATTTACCGACAGAAGTAAGCCGACGCTAGGTTCAGCTGAGTACCCAACGCACGATCAGCATTAAACCCAGTACAAAGCATAATGTGACAATCACGCCGGCAATAATATAGGGCAGAGGATCTTGGGTCTGAAAGTCTTGTTGGCGTTGTTGTTCAGATTGCACACCGATAAAAGCGCCGAACACAGCTTTGAGGATTTGTCTGAGTCCGGGCTTAGTGCCTGTCATCAGCAGAAGAGGCCGTTATTCACTATCTTGGTGGGTATGTAGCCGGTTCAGTAATTCCAACAAATCAATAAAGTGGAATTGGGTAGAGCGGCTATGACCTTGCGCCCAGCCTAACCAGCTTTGTTGTTGGGTGCCGTCACATTGAAGTTGCAGGGTTTCAATTCCCGACTCCGCCACCACAAGCTGTTGTTGGCAGCTGGCCATAGCATTCTGCTGTTCCGGACCTTGAGAAATCGCGATAGCGACTGTCAATGGCAGCAGCAGCAACGCAGATTTCAGCAGAGTTTTTGTTTTCATCAGAACGTCCATGCAAATAATAACTGGTGGATTTTACGCCAGCCCCTTGGCTGTGGCAAGAAAAAAACCGGCGGCCTTGCGGCTGCCGGTTCGGGTCGTGGACAAAGGCTGTTTTTTTAATTTTTTATGATGTCGTATCTTTCTGTTGTCAGAAAGTCTTGCTCAAACTCAGTACTAAGCGGCCATCACACAGATCGCAGCCCGCACTGCCTTCGATATTCGTTGACGCAAATTTCAACTGCACGGCGGAACCCAATACCGAAGTACCTAAACCAACACTCCAGTCCAGATACGCATCACCGCGCAATGGGCCGGCGGCAACAAAGGTATTGTACTCAGCGTTGTCGGCAAATTGGTTGTGGCCGAGGTGCAACAGCAAACTTAAACTGTCATGCAACACGTAGGTGTAGTCTGCTGACAGGTAGTAGTACTCATTAACGCCAGACGCAAAATAGTCATCTGAGTAGGCGAAACCAAGGACTAAGTCTTTGTAAATAAACTTAGTATAGAATTCGTTGAAGTTAAACTGGTCGGTTTCATTGTCGCCGTTTGGATAGCGGTATTGCATTGCACCGACGTCAATGGTCCAGTCTTCGTTAATTTTTCCGGTCCAACCGGCCAGAATGTCCAGCTCCATGGAGCCATTGCCGAATTTAATATTAGAGGCCCAGGTGGACAGGTAAAATCCAGACTCGCCAGTCAGCGTCATACCGCCTTGCAAGGCCATGCCTTCATTCGTCTGTGAAATACCACGGAACAGATAGTCAGACACATAACCCACGTTACCGGTCAGTGTGGCGGCTTGTGCAGCACCGCCAAAACAGCTGGCGACCAATAATGCGATAGCGCCCAGTTTTTTTCCCTGCATCAACGAACTTGTTGTTTTAGTTGCCATTGTTTTCATTTGCTTTGCCCTTATCTGTAATGGTCGCCAAAGGTAATTCCAGTTCTGTGCCATCAATGAAAGATGTTTTATTTCAATAAGATAGACTTTTATCGCTGAATCAACCAGCGGTAAATGCGCGATAGTGGTGCAGAGTTGCCTGTTTTTTGGGCGCTTCGTTGGATGCATCATCGGTAAAGCGGCTGCGCGGCGCTATGAAATCGGCTACAGTGACGACTTTGCAAGCTGGGAGAGACGAATGTTACCGTTTTGGATAGCCCCTTCTATTTTGTCGGCGGATTTAGCCCGCCTCGGTGATGATGTAGCCCGCGTGCTGGCTGCAGGCGCCGATGTCGTGCATTTTGATGTGATGGATAACCACTATGTGCCGAATCTGACCTTCGGCCCGATGCTGTGCCAGGCACTGCGCAACTATGGCGTCACGGCGCCGATTGATGTGCATCTGATGGTGGAACCGGTGGATAGCCTGGTGCCGCAATTCGCCAAAGCGGGTGCTTCGATCATTACCTTCCATCCGGAAGCGTCGCGCCACGTCGACCGCACTTTGCAGCTGATCAAAGATGAAGGTTGTCAGGCTGGTTTAGTGTTTAATCCGGCGACGCCGTTGAGTTATCTCGATTATGTGTTGGACAAGGTGGATGTGATTTTACTGATGTCGGTAAATCCGGGCTTCGGTGGCCAAAGCTTTATCCCGGCGACGCTGGATAAATTGCGTCAGGCGCGTCAACTTATCGACCAGAGTGGTAGACCCATCCGGCTGGAAGTCGATGGTGGTGTTAAAGTCGACAACATTGCAGCCATTGCCGCTGCCGGTGCGGATATGTTTGTCGCGGGTTCGGCTATTTTCAGCCAGCCGGATTACCAACAGGTGATCACGGCGATGCGCACGGAGTTAGCCAAAACCCGTCCAGCTTGAGCAGAAGCTCACATGGACCAGCCTTGCAACGGGCGTGGCAAAGCTGGCCGAACCGGTTATAATCGGCGCAATTTTTTGACAATACTGCCAAGCAGATGATGCAGTATGCAGACAGGATCCCAGCGTTCATGCAGAAGAATACGGCCAAACCTATCGTTTTATCCGGCGCGCAGCCGTCCGGTCAGTTGACTATCGGTAATTATCTCGGCGCCTTGCGTCAATGGGATCGGATGCAGGATGACTATGATTGTCTGTATTGCATTGTTGATTTACACGCTATAACGGTCCGTCAGGAGCCAGCCGCACTGCGCAGCGCTTCGCTCGACTCTTTGGCTCTGTATCTGGCATGCGGGATTGATCCGAAACGTTCTGCTGTATTTATGCAGTCGCATGTACCTGAGCACAGCCAGCTGGCGTGGGTACTGAACTGCTACACCCAATTCGGTGAACTGAGCCGGATGACGCAGTTTAAAGACAAATCAGAACGCCATAATAACAACGTCAATGCAGGCCTTTTCACCTATCCGGTGTTAATGGCTGCTGACATTCTGCTTTACCAGGCCAATCAGGTCCCGGTCGGTCATGACCAGAAACAACACCTGGAACTGGCCCGCGACGTTGCGATGCGGTTTAACGCTTTGCACGGCGATATTTTCACTGTGCCTGAGCCGTATATCCCGCCAGTTGCAGCACGGGTCATGAGCCTGCAGGAACCAACCAAGAAGATGTCAAAATCAGACGAAAATCCGTGGAATTTCGTTGGCTTGCTGGAAGATCCAAAGATGATCAGCAAGAAGTTCAAAAAGGCGATGACGGATTCTGAAGATCCGCCACGTGTGTATTTTGATATCGACAACAAACCGGGTGTGGCTAACCTGCTCAGTATCTTATCGGGCGTCACCAACAAATCAGTGGATGCACTGGTCAATGAATACGAAGGCAAAATGTATGGCCACCTGAAAGGTGATGTCGCGGATGCGGTCATTGCACTGCTGGAACCGGTGCAACAGCGTTTCCACGAACTGCGTAATGACCACAGCACTTTACAGCAAGTGATGCAGGCAGGGGCTGCGGAGGCGCGTCGTCGTGCGGCAGCAACTTTAGCCAAGGTGAATGAAGCAGTTGGTTTTGTCCTGCCTTAATTCGTGAAATCGTCATAGCAAAAAGCCCCGCTTGCGGGGCTTTTGTTTTTGCCGCACTGTACTTGTTACAGGTAGGCTTTACTGAAAGCTTCTTTCGATTCTTTAATGTAAGCCCGTGCTTTCTTGGCGTGATTTTCCCAGGCCGTTTTGTCGGCGCTGTCGGTGAACGGATTTTGCTCCGGAGCGATGGAACGTTCAAAACGATCGTAAAAAGTGAGTGCTGCTGCGGTGACCTGATTAAACCGCTCTTTGTATTCCTGCACACTTTCTAATTGTTCGGATGTTTTCAGCAGATACTGCACCAGTTCGGTGTTCTGTTCGCGATCATGCAATTGTTGCGCATGATTGCCGATATTGCCTGCAATTTCGCTGCTGATACTGCCACGAATACTCTCTTCTTTGCTCATGACCCGGCCGAAGTTTTCCTGCGTCCGCGCAAGGCCGGCATGCTGAATATAACTGCGTAGTTGTTTGTCTAAATCTTTGCGATAGCTTTCCACCAGCTTTTGCATATTGCCTAGTTCGTTATCAAGCGCATTGACCTGCTGCAACTCTTTTTCCAATTCGTTGAGAAAACGCTCAGCATTTTCGTAAATCTTCAGACCGTTTTGCTCGGCGAATTTGCGGTCTTTGCGGTTTAAATCGGCGTTTTCGTAATTGGATTTATCAAAAGTCGCTGCCAGAAAGGATTTAAATGGCTCGGCAAACGCGGAGTAAGTGCCGCCACTGACCACGTTGAGCGTGGCAGTTGCCAGATCACCAAAGGGTTTTACCATCGATGTCAGCCTCGCCTGTTGTAGCGGCGATGACACGCGTTTTGTATCACTGATGATGCTGCGAAACGAGGCATAAGCCATTGGATTCGACATTTTGTTGCGTTCAGAGCTGGCGAGAACCAGTGTGATGCTTGCATAGATTGCGTTGGCATACTCAAGATATTGCCGCTGCGTTTCCAGTTGTGCTGCGTAGTTCTGGCCCAAACTTTTGAACTGTTCCGCCTGAAGCTCCGGGTTCTTATTCTGCTTCAGACGGTCTAAAATACCGCTGACAATGCGCTGTTCGTTTTTCTGCAGCGCCACGTCCAGACCAATGCGTTCGATACTGACGTCATCCAGCGCAATGCCGCCATTGCTGCTTTCTATATCCAACCGGATAAATTTCCGGCCCGGGTCGTCAATCGAGATCCGGTGCGCCAGATAATCGGCGCTGCTGGCCGACATTTCAATCAAACCAATTTGTTGCCAGGGCGCATCTGCTTTTAAAGAGGCTGAACTTAAGATATTGATGCGATAGCTGGTATAGGCATTTTCCGGTTTGACCCAGAACTCCAGCATGCCAGGCTCGGTCACCAATGCTGGTGTTACCAGACTGGCTGGGCCGCGGCTGCAAAATAGTGCCTGTTGACCACTGCGGGCCAGTTCATGCTGCAGCTGACAACCACTTAAGATGTTCCAGCTACTGCTGCCTTCAAAGTCGGCTTTAAACACTGGCTGCGCCAGCACATTACCTGCGAATGCTAAAGAACTTAGGAACAGGGGAAGTACACGCATATTGTCCTCAATCAGGCCATAGAGTGGCGCCAACCTGCAGGCTGCCAGTTGCAGACTGTACCAAAGCTGAATCAAAGCAGCCAGAACCGGTTGGCGCATGAGGGTTTTGGCCAGCACAACAAAGTCGTCAATGCTGCGCCGACCTCTGGTGGTTGCGTTGACATCCGCGGGCGAACCCGATAGAACAGAACGTTAAAAAATAAACAAAAACAAAAACTTTCAGACGGGGATTTTCATGAACACACCGACCACTCCGATAGTACCGCAAGGCTGGTCGCAGCGCTTGCTCTGGCTTGGCATCGCCATCACAGGTGCAGCTGCGGCGGGCGGTATCGCATTGAACCGTGGCGAATCGATCAATGCGATCTGGTTTATTGTTGCGGCGATTTGTACCTACCTGATTGGTTATCGTTTTTACAGCGCCTGGATTGCCGCACGGGTACTGATGCTGGATGAAACCCGCGCCACACCGGCAGTGCGCCTTGCCGACGGTCGTGATTATGTGCCGACCAATCGCTGGGTGGTGTTTGGTCACCACTTTGCAGCTATTGCAGGCCCAGGCCCACTGATTGGACCGACATTAGCTGCGCAGTTTGGTTATTTACCGGGAACACTGTGGATTCTGGTTGGCAGTGTGCTGGCGGGCTGCGTGCAGGATATGGTGATCCTGTTTTGCTCGATGCGCCGGGATGGCCGTAGTTTAGGCCAGATGGCCCGTGATGAATTAGGGCCCATCGGCGGTTTTGCTGCGCTCCTGGCGACATTTTTAATCATGATCATCCTGATTGCGGTCCTGGGGTTGGTGGTTGTCAACGCGATGAAGCATTCGCCCTGGGCGACATCAACGGTGGCGGCCACCATTCCCATTGCGGTCTTTATCGGCCTCTATATGCGCTATTTGCGGCCAGGCCGAGTGCTGGAAGGCTCGTTATTAGGCGTGGTGTTGTTGCTGTTGTCGGTTGGGGCAGGGGGTTGGGTCGACCAACAAGCTGGCTTACGCGAATGGTTTAATCATCCGGGCCTGCCACTGGCGTTTGCCGTCATTGGTTATGGCTTACTCGCAGCGATTTTGCCGGTGTGGCTGTTACTGGCACCGCGGGATTATCTGTCGACCTTTATGAAGCTCGGCACGGTGATTTTGCTGGCAGTGGCTATTGTCATTCTGCAGCCGGAAATTAAGATGCCAGCGCTGACGCAGTTTATCGATGGCACCGGCCCTATCTTTGCCGGCAGCCTGTTTCCTTTTGTGTTTATTACCATCGCCTGCGGCGCTATTTCCGGCTTTCATTCGCTGATCTCGAGCGGGACCACACCAAAACTGCTGGAAAATGAACGCGATATCCGGATGATTGGGTATGGCGGTATGGCCTTAGAGTCCTTCGTCGCCATCATGGCGCTGATTGCCGCATGTGTACTGGACCCTGGTGTCTATTTTGCCATTAACAGCCCGGCCGGCATTGTTGGCGCCACACCGGAAGCTGCGGTTGCGACAATCACCAGTTGGGGTTTCCCGGTCACTGTGGAACAAATGAATCAACTGGCAGCGACTATGGGCGAGGCGACCTTATTTGCCCGCACCGGTGGTGCGCCGTCACTGGCGGTCGGGATGGCCAGTATTTTTGCCTCTGCCTTTGGTGAGCATTTACTGGCGATGTGGTACCACTTCGCCATTATGTTTGAAGCAGTGTTTATTCTGACCACATTGGATGCCGGTACCCGGGTGGGACGTTTTATGCTGCAGGATATGCTAGGTAACTTCTCGCCCAAATTGGGTCAAACCAGCTGGTATCCTTCGGTGGTACTGACCTCGACGATCGTGGTCGCCGGCTGGGGATATTTTCTCTACATCGGTGTGATCGACCCCAATGGCGGCGTCAATATCCTCTGGCCTTTGTTTGGTATTTCCAACCAGTTGCTTGCTGCTATCGCACTGACGGTTGCGACTTCCATATTGATCAAGACCGGTCGTGTTAAGTATCTGTGGGTCACGGCGCTGCCGTTACTGTGGTTATTGATCCTGACGACCACGGCGGTCTTTGAAAAAATCAGCAGCACAGATCCGCGGGTCGGCTTTTTTGCCGCAGCGAGTGACTTACAACACAAACTGGATGCGGGCTTATTGGCGGCTGATAAGGCGGCTGTGGCACCACAATTGATTTTTAATCAGCAGCTCGATGCCTGGCTGGCGATGTTGTTTGTGGTGCTGCTGTATTTAGTGGTCGGCGATATGCTCCGGATGGCCTGGCGGCGCCACTGTGGTCTCAGTATTTTGCCGTCGTCCGAGACGCCGTACGTGGCTCGCCAGCATCTTCAGTCTGCTCAGGAGTAATCGGATGAAAGCATTTTTAAAAAAAAGCTGGGCATTGCTACGGCAGTTGTCTGGCGATGATGCCTACGAGCGTTATCTGCGCCATCATGTGCTGGTTCATCCAGATGAAGTGCCATTGGATCGCAAAAGTTTTTTTCAGCGTGAACAGGAACGTAAATGGAATGGCGTCAAGCGCTGCTGTTGAAATACAATTTGATAAATGGTGGCCCCACCTGGACTTGAACCAGGGACCAATCGATTATGAGTCGAGTGCTCTAACCAACTGAGCTATGGGGCCAGCGTGCAGACATGGGTCTGGTTGGTGAAGCGATGGCAGTATATGGATTTTTTGTTGCCTTGTCACCGGAGAAATGTCAGCGACTTCAGTTGATTGCCTAAATTTCAGCCAAAAAAAACAGGCGCCGGTAGGCGCCTGTTTTTGCTGACTATGATTGTCGCTGATCTATTCGTCCAGGAAGCTTTTCAGTACTTCAGAACGGGAAGGGTGACGCAACTTGCGCAGCGCTTTGGCTTCAATCTGCCGGATCCGCTCGCGCGTAACGTCAAATTGTTTACCTACTTCTTCCAGCGTATGGTCGGTATTCATGTCGATACCAAAACGCATCCGCAATACTTTTGCTTCACGAGCCGTCAGGCCAGCCAGAACTTCATTAGTGGCGGCTTTCAAGCTTTCCATCGTGGCCGAATCCAGTGGTGACTCTGAGGAATTATCCTCAATAAAATCACCCAGATGCGAATCTTCATCGTCGCCAATCGGTGTTTCCATCGAAATTGGCTCTTTGGCGATTTTCAGCACTTTGCGGATCTTATCTTCCGGCATGCCCATGCGTTCAGACAGTTCTTCCGGTGATGGCTCACGACCCATTTCCTGTAACATCTGACGGGAGATCCGGTTCAGTTTGTTGATGGTTTCGATCATGTGGACCGGGATCCGGATGGTCCGGGCCTGGTCTGCGATGGAACGGGTAATAGCCTGACGGATCCACCAGGTCGCATAAGTTGAAAACTTATAACCACGGCGATATTCGAACTTGTCGACCGCTTTCATCAGACCGATGTTGCCTTCCTGAATTAAATCAAGGAATTGCAGACCACGGTTGGTGTATTTTTTCGCAATCGAAATGACCAGACGTAAGTTGGCTTCAACCATCTCTTTTTTCGCTCGGCGGGCTTTCGCTTCGCCAATCGACATGCGACGGTTGATGTCTTTGATTTTGAAAATCGACAGACCGGTTTCTTCTTCGATCTTGCGCAGCTTGTCGGTTGAACGGACCAGCTCTTCGCGCATATCTGCCAACTTGGCTGAATATGGTTTATTCGCGGCGATTTCGGCGTCGATCCAGGCACTGCTGTTTTCGTTGCCAGTGAAGGATTTCAGGAAGTTCTTCTTCGGCATTTTTGCGTATTCAACGCAATGCTTCATGACGATACGTTCCTGAACACGAACGCGATCCATCATTTCGCGCATGTTTTTGACCAAGCGGTCAAATTGCTTCGGCACTAAGCGGAAGCAGCGGAAAACTTCAGAGAGCTTCTCGATTTCGGCTTTGGTCTGTGCGTGCTCGCGTCCGTTTTCGATAATAGATTTACGGGTAATATCATATTGGACCCGTAATTCACCGAATTTTTCGCGTGCCAGCTCCGGATCCGGACCTGTATCAGCTTCATCGGATTCACCGTCTTCGCTTTCTTCGTCGTCGGCGGTGATATCTGCATCTTCGTCGGCCAGCTCTTCTTCCGGCACATCAGAGCCGATATGCGTCGCAGTCGGCGGCAAATCGTCCACTTCATTCGGATCGACGAACGCAGTGACGATGTCGCTTAAGCGGATTTCTTCGGCTTCAAATTTGTCCCACTGTTCCAGCAGGTAGGTAATGGCTTCCGGGTATTCTGCGACCGACGTTTGCACCTGATTGATGCCGTCTTCGATGCGTTTAGCGATGTCAATTTCGCCTTCGCGGGTCAACAGTTCTACCGTACCCATTTCGCGCATGTACATCCGAACCGGATCCGTCGTGCGGCCCAATTCTTTGTCCACACTGACCAGCGCTTGCGCGGCTTCTTCCGCAGCGTCTTCATCCGGTGCTGCATCTGACATAATCAAATCGTCAGCATCTGGAGCTGTTTCGCAGACCTGGATGCCCATGTCATTGATCATGCGAATAATATCTTCGATCTGGTCAGAGTCGATGATATCTTGTGGAAGGTGATCGTTTACTTCAGCAAAAGTTAAATAACCTTGTTCCTTACCTTTTAAGATAAGAAGCTTTAATTGCGACTGAGGATTTTGCTCCATAGAGGCTGCTCTTCCACCCGATATAGTTAGTTTTCAAAAATGCGAATGCGGGATTATAACAAAGCGCGGCTTTTCTAGCCAGCAAACGCCCACTGCTTCACGGTTATTTCGTCTTAAATGCCTTTAACAACATGGCATATTCCTGACGTTCGGCCAGACTGAGTTTGGTCAGTTGATCCTTGCGTTGTAAGGCTTCCAGCCGTTGTTGCAGATACTGATCTTCAAGTGCTCTGAAGGTATCAAGAAAATCTGCAGTCAGTTGTTCTTCTGCCACCTGGTGTTCCCATAACGCCAGCTTGCTCAGAATGTTGTACTCTACGGCGCCGCGCCAGTGTTCCAGCAATTGCGCTGTGGTCAGGCCCGGCTGCTGTAATAATTTTTGTTGTAGCGTCAGTAAAATCTCAATCCCAGGTAAATTAGCCTGCGCCAGTTCAGGCGCCTCCGGCATCACAGTCGCGAGCGCCGGATGCTGCAACAACAATGCGATAGCACGGCGCATTGGTGTAATTTTAGTGGCTGTTGACACCGCCGGACTGGTTTTAGTTGTTTTCGGCTGACTTTGATTGGAGCGTGGTCTGCCAACTAAATTTGCCAACCGGTCTAACAACGTCTCCCGGTAAAACTCACTTGGGATCTGCAAAATCATTTCGTTGGCTCGATTCCACAAAGCAGATTTCCCGGCATCGCTGCTGACATCGATGTCGGCCAGCAAGTGCTCAAACAGATAATTGCTCAGTGGTAGCGCGTGCTGCAGCCGCGTGACAAACGACTCCTTGCCTTCTTTTCGCACCAACGTATCCGGATCTTCGCCATCCGGCAGAAACACAAATTTCAGTTCCACACCATCTTTCAGGTAGGGAAGCGCGCTTTGTAATGCACGCCAAGCGGCATCACGACCAGCGCGATCGCCGTCGTAACAACAGACAACAGTCGGCGTATATCGAAACATGGTTTGCATGTGGTCACCGGTTGTCGCCGTGCCGAGGCAAGCGACAGCGAATTCAATACCGAACTGCGACAAGGCTACAACGTCCATATAACCTTCTACGACCAGCAGCATCGCCAAACGTTCCTGTTGCTGGCGAGCTTCGTACAGACCATACAATTCACGGCCTTTATGAAACAAACGGGTTTCGGGAGAATTTAGATACTTAGGGGTACCGTCGCCTAATACACGACCACCAAAACCGATCACTCTGCCGCGTTTATCGCGGATCGGGAACATCAGCCGGTCACGGAAAAAATCGTACTCCCGACCATTATCATTGCGATTGGTCAGTTTCAACTCAAACAATTGATCACGGCCCTGACGGGTGGTGGCCAATTGTTTGAGCAGTAAATCCCAGCTATCCGGCGCATAGCCAATACCGTATTTTCGAATTGTCTGCTCAGCCAGACCGCGTTTTGCGACATAAGCCTGAGCGTTTTCATTCTGTTCCAGCTGCTGCTGATATATTTTTGCGGCTTTTTCCATCTGACTGTAATCATCCGCACTGGCCTGCAGGTAAGGCTTTTGTCCGCCTTCCCTTGGTACCTCCAGGTGATGCATTTTGGCCAGTTCTTCTATGGCTTCAACAAACTCGAGCTGCTCGAACGCCATCATAAAGCTGATGGCATTACCGTGCGCACCACAACCAAAACAGTGATAAAACTGCTTGTCTGCACTGACAGTAAAAGAAGGAGATTTTTCGCTGTGGAACGGACAGCAAGCCGCATAGTTTTTGCCGGCTTTTTTTAACGGCACGCGTTGGTCTATCAATTCAACGATATCGGTGCGCGCTAACAGGTCGTCAATAAAGGGTCTGGGGATTTGTCCTGCCACCTTTTTCCTTCCTGCTGAATGCTGATGCCAGAAAAAAACAAACCGTGCACTGAGGCACGGTGTTGCAGTTTTACAGCTGAATGTGGTGACGGTCCTGAGGCGGTCGCGCTTTAGCTCAACCGAGATTTAACAAGGCCGCTTAGTGCGCCCATGTCAGTACGGCCCTGTGCCTGAGGTTTTAACCACGCCATCACTTTCGCCATGTCCTGCATACCGGAAGCGCCTGTTGCGCTGATGGCCTGCTGTAGCAGTTCATCTAATTCGGCAGCAGTTAAGGCTTGCGGTAGAAACTGCTCTATTACTGTGATTTCAGCTAGCTCGGTGTCAGCAAGGTCTTGTCTGCTGGCAGCTAAATATTGCGATGCCGACTCTTTACGTTGTTTGACCATTTTAGTCAAAACCGCAAGAACGTTCGGATCGTCTGGTTGGATTTGCGCATCGATCTGGCGTTGTTTTATCTCGGCCAGTGCCATGCGGATAGTGCCAAGACGTAATTTGTCTTTAGCCCGCATGGCGTCTTTCTGCGCTTCCTGAAGTTGCTCGAGCAGAGCCATCGTCAGCAGTAACAGCTATTAGTACAGCTTGATACGACGAGCGTTTTCGCGTGACAGCTTTTTCATGTGACGTTTCACAGCAGCTGCTTTTTTACGCTTACGAACCCAAGTTGGTTTCTCAAAGAACTCTTTAGAGCGAACGTCAGCCAGAACACCGGCTTTTTCGCAAGAGCGTTTGAAACGACGTAATGCTACGTCAAACGGTTCGTTCTCTTTCACTTTCACTACAGGCATTAAAATCTCACCTCGGTTGTTAGGATACCGCGACCCGGTCAGCGGCTAACCAATACGTTTAAAAATGGTGCGGCATTTTACTCAAAGAGCGGCGATAAAGTAAAGCGATTTGGCAAGTGACTGGTGCTGATCGGTCAAAACCGTTACAATCCGCGGCTTTGGGCCTGTTGCCAGAGGATATTCATGCGGGTTTTAGGTATCGAAACATCCTGTGATGAGACCGGAATTGCGATCTTTGACACAGAACAAGGCCTGATGAGCCATATCGTTTACAGCCAGATCGCATTGCATGCCGATTATGGCGGCGTGGTCCCCGAACTGGCAAGCCGCGATCATATCAGAAAAACTCTGCCATTAATCAAACAGGCTTTAACTGAAGCCGGTTGTACTGCCGAGTCGATTGACGGTGTCGCTTACACCGCAGGCCCTGGACTGGCAGGGGCTTTGTTGGTTGGTGCGGCAATAGGCCGTAGTCTGGCCTTTGCGTGGGATAAACCGGCATTGGCAGTACATCACATGGAAGGTCATTTGTTGGCGCCGATGCTGGAACAGCATGCGCCGCAGTTTCCATTTCTGGCCTTGTTAGTGTCAGGCGGGCATACCCAGCTGGTACGGGTCGATGGCATTGGTCGTTACCAGTTGTTAGGGGAGTCTATTGACGACGCGGCCGGCGAAGCTTTTGATAAAACGGCCAAGCTGATGGGGCTGGAATATCCAGGAGGGCCATTGCTGGCCAAACTGGCCGCAAGCGGCGATGCGAAAAAATATGCATTTCCGCGACCGATGACAGACAGGCCTGGTCTTGATTTTAGTTTTAGCGGTCTGAAAACTGCCGCTGCGAATGTGATTGCTGCTGAAGGTAAAACACCTCAGGTTCAAGCCGATATTGCGGCCTCGTTTCAACAGGCTGTTGTTGATACGTTGGTACTCAAATGTCGCCGTGCGCTGAAAGAAACGGGGTTAAAATCTTTGGTGGTGGCTGGTGGTGTCAGTGCGAATGAATCGCTGCGCATGCAGCTTGCTGACCTGATGAAATCATTAAAAGGGCAGGTGTTTTATCCCGGTAAAGAATTTTGTACCGACAATGGCGCGATGATCGCTTATGCCGGCTGGCAGAGATTACGGGCAGGTCAGGCGCAGGATTTGTCGATTGGTGTTACACCTCGCTGGCCAATGCAGCAGCTGCCGCCGGTTTAGAACGTTTCACGACAATAAAAAATGCCTGATTTTTCAGGCATTTTTTATTTCACTTCAGGAAAGTAGCGCGAGTTTGATCCCGACTTCTATTCTTTCGGGCGTTTGGTTTTATCCCACACTTTTGTTTCGGTACCGTGCCACAGACGAAGCAAATTCTGCCGGTGGCGGAAAATGATCAGAATACTCAGCATTAACACCGGAATTGTATATAACGGTTTGATAAACCAGGTGAATATTGGCGCCAGGCCGACAGTCACTATGGCAGCAAACGACGAATAACCGGTCGCACCAATCAAAATAATCCAGGTTGCAATAAGCAGACCCGCGAGGTCGAGGCCAATCGGCATCATGGTACCAAAAGCTGTTGCGACGGCTTTACCGCCCTGAAAACCGAAAAATAGCGGGTAGATGTGACCAAGACAGGCACAGATAGCGATCATTCCGAGATAAAATGCATCGATTTTCAGGAAATAGGACCCCCAGACCGGAATGGTTCCTTTGAGCACATCAAACACCAAAACGAGCACTGCCGGTAGCGTGCCACCAAGACGCAGCACATTGGTCGCGCCAGGGTTACCAGAGCCATGAAGTCTTGGATCAGGTAAACGGAACAGTTTACTTACTATTACCGCAGATGATACCGAGCCACATAAATAGGCTAACAGCATCATCCCGCCAATCAGCGGGGTCATCAATGAAGTTCCTCAGTTATTGATTTTGCGTTAAGATCGCGCCACAAAGGTCGGGCACGTAGCATGACGGTCAGATTATAGACTTTTCGTCCGTTTGCCTATCCGACCAGCCTGTGTTTCTCCAGACTTCTTATAACAGCGGAACATTCTGATGGATATCGTTTTTATTAAACAACTGGCTGTCGACACTGTAATTGGGGTGTACGCGTGGGAAAAAACTATTCAACAGCGTCTGTTTTTTGATCTGGAGCTGTGTACTGATATTCGTGCTGCCGCGAACGCTGACGATATCAGGCAAACATTAGACTATGCCGTTGTTTGCGAGCGGGTGACTGCGTTGGTACAGTCCGGCCCGGTTGAATTAATTGAAACACTGGCAGAGCGCATTGCCGCTATGCTGCTGGCTGATTTCGTCACCACGCAGGTGATGGTGCAGGTCGATAAACCCGGTGCTGTGGCAGCTGCTACAACAGTTGGCGTTCGCATCGTGCGGAGCCGCCACTGATGGCGCGGATCTACATCAGCATTGGTACCAACATCAATCGTGAACTGAATTTGCGTGGCGCGGTGCGTGACCTAGCTCAGTTGCTTGGACCGCTGCAGTTATCGTCGGTGTATGAAAGCGAAGCAGTGGGTTTTGTCGGCGATGCTTTTTACAACATGGTGATTGGAGCGGATACCGAACTCGCGTTGTCCGAAGTGATCGCGTTGTGCAAACACACGGAAGACAATTATGGCAGAGTGCGTGACGGTATTAAGTATTGTGGTCGCAGTCTGGATCTCGATTTACTCAGTTACGATCAATTGATTTGTTCGGAGCCGGTGGAGTTGCCAAGAGCAGAAATTTTATATAATGCCTTTGTCCTGCAGCCGCTTGCTGAGATTGCACCCGATACATTACATCCGGTATTACACCAGTCATATCAACAGCTTTGGCATGATTATCACACCCCGCAAAAACTTTGGGTGATCCCGTTTCAGTTCTGAACCAGCTGGAAAAAGCGTCGGCCGCAAGCGTGCTATAAGTTAACATTTGTACCCGTCATTCACAGCTTTTTACATTTCTCTGCTGACTTTTTGTGCGAGGCAATCTCGTTGCAACTAAAAAACCGTGTTATTTTATACAGGTGTTTTTCGGTGATTTCGCAAGGAGTTCTGAAATCGCCTGACACTTCCCCCTTAAAATGCAACCTTGGCTCTTAATATGAAAATCCTGAAACCTGTGTTGATGTCTCTCGTGATCACAGCTGTGTTGGTCGGTACTATTGTTGCCGTGAAAATGGACCAGTTCAGTGTGATGGCTGCCGGTGGTGGCCAGGTGCAACCGCCTGAAACCGTCTCTGTCTTTGTTGCCGCAGAGCAACAATGGCCTAATACCTACACAGCGATTGGCACCGTTGAAGCGGACGAGGGCATTATGATTTCCGCCCAGGTACCGGGTAAAGTCAAGCGGATCACCTTTCAATCCGGTGCCGAGGTTAAAGCCGGTGACGTTCTGATTGAACAAGAGTCAATTAACGAAGCCGCTCAGCTCAATGCTGCACAGGCCCGGTTAAAACTGGCGAAAACCAGTTACCAGCGGATCCGCGAACTGAAATCCAATAAACTTGCCAGCCAGAGCGAGCTTGATACCGCGTTACAACAAGTTGAATCGGCACAGGGTGATGTTGATGACCTCAATGCAACACTTCAGAAGAAATTAATCCGCGCGCCTTTTGATGGCCGGGTGGGTATTCGTCAGGTCGACCTTGGTACCGATCTGCAAGTCGGCACTGCGATTGTGTCTTTGCAGGCGACAAACCGGGTCCGCGTAAACTTTCCGGTGCCCCAAGACTGGCTCAGCCAGATGAACACCGGTCTGCCGGTTGAAGTCTCCACTGGTGGCAGAGATAACCTGGTTGTAAAAGGTCTGGTGACTGCGATAGGCACAGAAATTCACCCGGAAACCCGCAATGTGACGGTTCAGTCCTCACTGGATAACGGCAGCAAAGCTTTGGTGCCGGGGATGGCAGTCACGACCACCGTTACTTTAAGCGACCCGCATTCAGTGCTCGCGGTCCCTGCTGCAGCCATTATCTATGCACCTTATGGCGATACGCTGTTTGTCGTCGATGAAAAAGACGGCAAATTGGTCGCCCGTCAGCAGTTTATCCAGACAGGCAAAGCGTTGGGAGACTTCATCGAAGTCACTAAGGGCTTAAAGGCAGGCGAAAAAGTCGTCAGTGCCGGTGCTTTCAAGTTATTCAATAACCAGGCTGTGGTGATTGGCACAAAACCGACACCGGAATTCAAAGCCAATCCAACGCCCACTGACAGTTAAGGCGCCACAGGCAGGTTTGTATGAAATTTACTGATATATTTATTAAGAAACCGGTACTGGCGATCGTGGTCAGTTTGCTGATTCTGCTGGCGGGGATTCAATCGCTCAGCAGCTTATCAGTTCGGCAGTACCCACGCAGTGACATCGCAGTGATCAAGATCACCACCGTCTATATCGGCGCGAACTCGGATGTGATCCGCGGCTTTATCACGTCGCCCATCGAGCGCGCTATCGCGTCAGCGGGTGGTATCGACTATATCGAGTCGCAAAGTACCATGGGGATGTCGACCATTACGGCGCATTTGCAACTGAACTACGACCCACTGAAAGCGATGACTGAAATCAGCGCCAAAGTGAATCAGGTGCGGGGCGAATTGCCGCCGGAAGCCGAGGTACCGTCACTGGCGATTGAAGCTGCTGACAGCCAGTTTGCTCAGGCGTACCTGAGTTTCAGCTCAGATATTCTGGAGCAAAACCAGATCACCGAATTTTTGACGCGCTCGGTACAACCACGCCTGATTGCGGTGAATGGTGTCCAAAAGGCGGAGATCCTCGGTGGCCGTACATTTGCGATGCGGATTTGGCTGAAAACAGAAAAAATGGCGGCCGTTGGGGTCACCCCAGCCGAGATTAGGGCCGCGTTGCAAGCACAAAACGTGCAGGCAGCGATAGGCCAAACCAAAGGTAGTTACACGCAGGTCAACCTGAATGCGAATGCCGGGTTGACCAACGTTGAGGATTTCCGGCGTATCGTGGTGCGGCAAAATGCCGATGGTGTGATTCGCCTGGCTGATATCGCCGATGTAGTGCTTGGTGCGGACGACTACAGCGTGGAAGTGAATTACTCCGGTCAGACTGCGGTATTTATGGGGGTGTTTGTCGCGCCAAATGCCAATAGTCTGGAAGTCATCCGGACTGTCACTGCTGAGATGGAAAAAATCAAAGCGGATTTACCGGCAGGGTTATCGGGTGAAGTGTCGTACGACGCGACCAAATACATAGATGCAGCGATCCAAGACGTTATTAAAACACTGGCTGAGACGCTGATTATCATTATCGTAGTAATTTTCTTGTTCCTCGGCTTCAGCCGCTCCGTGCTGATCCCACTGGTAGCCATTCCGTTGTCACTGATTGGCGCTGTTTTTATCATGCAGCTTTGTGGCTTTTCGTTGAATTTGCTGACTTTATTGTCAATTGTATTGTCAGTCGGTTTAGTGGTCGACGACGCCATTGTTATGGTTGAAAACATAGAGCGGCACATTCAGGATGGTTTAAAGCCTTTCCACGCCTCTCTGGTTGCTGCCCGTGAATTAGCGGGGCCCATTCTGGCAATGACTGTGACGCTGATGTCCGTGTATATCCCGATTGGTCTGCAAGGTGGCTTAACCGGGACATTGTTCCGTGAGTTTGCTATTACACTCGCAGGCGCGGTTACCATCTCGGCGATAGTCGCGGTGACTTTATCCCCGATGATGGCATCCCGGATGCTGTCACCGCATCGTGAGATCAAAGCGCCGTTGTCGAAAATCTTTGATCGGTTTGCCGCGTTTTATAGCCGTAAACTCAATGCCACGCTGGAAAACCGTATTGGCGTTTACCTGTTCTGGGGTTTTATCTCTATCTGTGTAGTGCCGCTGTATATCATGTCGAGCAAAGAGCTAGCGCCCACTGAAGACCAGGGCGTGATCTTTGGTATTGTTGATACACCGGCGAACTCAACCATTGACCAGGCGTCATTTTATGGCAAACAGGTCAATGAAGTGTTTATGTCCGTACCAGAGACTGATTTTACCTTCCAAATCACCTTCCCGACTGGTGGTTTCAGCGGCATGGTGACAAAACCATGGGCGGAGCGTGAGCGGACGACTACTGAGATTTTACCGGACGTGCAGCAGAAACTGGGCGAAATTGCCGGGGTACGGATCCTGCCAATCACACCACCATCCTTGCCGGGTGGCGGCAATTTCCCGATTGAGTTTGTGATTGCTTCCACCGCGGATAGTCAGGAAATTTATGACTACGCGTTGAAACTGCAACAAATTTTCACACAAAGCGGCAAGTTTTTCTTCCCGCCGATGCTGGATATGAAAATTGACCAGCCGGAATATCAGCTGAACATTGACCGTGAAAAAGTGGCTGATTTGGGCCTGGACATGCGCACTGTGACGCAGGATTTAGGCATTCTGCTCGGTGGTGGCTGGGTAAACCGGTTTAATAAAGACGGCCTGAGTTACAAAGTGATCCCACAGGTAAAACGGATTGAACGGCTGACGCCGGATGATTTGTCCAAGCTGTATATCACCGGGCCTGACAATAGCATGATCCGGCTGGACCAGATTGCGACGCTGACGCACTCAACGGTTCCGCGCTCTATCAACCGGATGCAGCAACTCAATGCGGTGAAAATCTCAGGGGTTGGCGCTGGTTCTTTGGATGAAATGCTGAAATATATGGAAACGGAAGCACGCAAGATCCTGCCTGCAACTTACACCATCGATTATACCGGTGAATCACGGCAGTTAAAGCGTGAGGGCAACACTTTCCTGCCGGCCTTCCTGATGGCTTTAACGATGATTTTCCTGGTGTTGGCGGCGCAATACAACAGCTTCCGTGACCCGATCGTGATTCTGGCGGGGTCAGTGCCACTAGCGATGTTTGGTGCACTGATTTTCACCTTCTGGAAAATGTACGCGCCGATCCCGCATTGGACCGACGCTATCAGCAGTACGCTGAATATCTATTCGCAGGTCGGTTTAGTGACGCTGGTCGGCTTAATTGCCCGTAACGGTATCCTGGTGGTGGAATTTGCCAACAAGCTGCAGGAAGAAGGCCGGGCGAAAATCGATGCGATCCGCGAAGCTTCAGTGTTGCGGTTACGGCCGGTGCTGATGACCAGTATTGCGACTATCGCCGGTCATACACCGCTGATTTTCGCAGACGGCGCGGGTGCAGAAGCACGTCAATCCATTGGTATTGTGCTGGTGTTTGGTATGACGATCGGCACTATCTTCACGCTGTTTGTGCTGCCATCGATTTATGTGTTACTGGCGAAAGACCACCAGAAAGACATGATCCGCCAAGCGGAACTCGAAGCAGTTTAGTCGCTGTACAGATGCAAAAAAGGGCAGCCGTGGCTGCCCTTTTTTATTGATTTTGCGCCGATGGCGCCGCCCTGGTTTCTCGATAAAATCGCTGCAGGTGTTAGGCAAGCAGTCTGAATTTCCCGTCAGAACCTACTCAGACCACTGTGATCTGGCTTAAATGCTGGCGGATATGCAGCTGATGAGCGGCCTGGAAATCGGCATGATTAAGGGTGCCATAAGCAAAATGCGGTGCCAGCGTGGTCGCTGCAGCGAATTCATCCAATGCCTGCAGCAATGCAGCCAGAGCAACCTGCGGATCTAACGTCGCATCCAGATCAGGCATGCCAGGGATCGCTTCATCCAGTGGATGACGCATTGCGCCCGCGGCTTTAAAGCCTTGTAGCGCCAATGGGCCAATACTGTGTTGAAACCACCAGCTGCGCTGTTGTGGATAGCCTTGGTACGAGCCCCTTACACTTTGCGCCAGATGTTGAAAAATCTGACTGACATTCCAGCTACCGCTGCTACGCAGGGTTTTACCGGTCATTTGTTTGAGCTCTTGTTGCAGAGCGGCCAAATCGGCAACAAAGCCACTGCCAGCACCATAGATCCCCGTGATACCAGCGCCGGCAATCGCAGCGCTCACCAATAAAAATTTACGCCTGTTCATGGGGAATGCTCCTGAATGCTTCTATTCGTTGTTGGATGCTATCAAGCCGCGCACTAGCGACAGCTTGTTTCATCGCTGGGCCCTGATGCCCTGCAGCGACCAAAGCTTTGATGTCGACCGCCCGGGCAGCAGTGGCTAAAGCTTTGAGATACTCTGCCTGCGGATAGTCGGCTTGCTCAAAACCGGTGCGGCCGCGTAGATCGGCAATACAGCAAGTCAGCAATAGTTCCAGCCGGTCAGGCTTGCGCCAGAGGTCGATGCCATCAAATAACTTAAGAATTGTTACCGCTCGCAGTTCCTGCGCTTTATGCACCAGCTGATGATACTCACAGGCCAGCAGCGCCAAATCCCTACAGTCATTCGGAATCCGCAAACGTTGGCACATGGCTTCAATCAGCGGTAACCCGCTGTGCTCATGGCCATGATGCGATGGCCACAGTTCGGGCGCCGTCAAACCTTTGCCAACATCATGACATAGCGAGGCAAAACGCACATCTAGCCTTGGTGATAAGAGCGCGGCTTGTTGCAACACCAGCATGCAATGCACGCCGGTATCGATTTCCGGATGCCAGCGCGGTGGGTTGGGCACGCCCCATAAAGCCGATAGCTCCGGCATCAGAACGGCCAAGGCTCCGACCTGTTGTAACAATTCAAAATAAGCGGCAGGCGTCTTTTCCTGTAAGGCTCGGGCGGTTTCCTGCCAAACGCGCTCTGCAGTCAAATGAGCCAGTTCGCCACTCAGCACAAGCTGCTGCATCAGCGTGAGCGTCTCAGCGGCGACGGTAAAACCACGATCTGCGAAGCGGGCGTAAAAACGGGCCACACGCAGAACACGCAGTGGGTCTTCGACAAAAGCAGCAGATACATGGCGAAGCACTTTAGCCGCCAAATCCAGCTGTCCGCCGTAAGGGTCGGTGATCACCCCGCTGTGCGGATCCTGTGCCATCGCGTTGATGGTCAGATCTCGGCGCAGCAGGTCTTCTTCTAAGGTTACGTCCGGCGCGTAGTAGCAGGCAAAACCGGTATAGCCCTGACCCTGCTTACGCTCAGTCCGCGCTAATGCATATTCCTGCTTGGTTTTTGGGTGAATAAATACCGGGAAATCTTTGCCAACCGCCTGATAGCCTTCGGCCAGCATTTGCTCGGGGGTGGTCCCGACGACCATAAAATCCTGGTCCTGGCATGGCAGTCCCAACAAGGCATCACGCACGGCGCCGCCGACAAGATAAATCTTCACACGCTTTCCTGACAGGTGATTTTTTGCCATTATAACGCTCCAGCAACAATTGCGCTCCAGGTCTGAGCAGGAAGCCATGTACACCGCATTTTTTGGTCTGAACAGCCAGCCGTTTTCCATCGCGCCGAACCCTGAATTTATGTATCTGGGCAGTCGTCATACTGAAGCCTTGGCGCATCTGCGTTATGGTTTAGGGGATGCCGGTGGCTTTGTGTTACTGACCGGTGAAGTCGGCACTGGCAAAACCACCGTATCGCGTTGTTTGCTGGCCGAGTTACCGCCCAATACTCAGGTGGCTTTTATCCTGAATCCGACTTTGTCTGAACTGGAGTTGCTGGCTGCTATTTGTGATGAATTGAAGATCCGCTACAAAAAAACCGATGCCAGCCTGAAATTGCTGACTGATAAAATCACGACAAAACTGCAAAAAAACCATCAGGCCGGCATCAATACCATTCTGATCATCGATGAAGCGCAACATCTGCAGCCCGCAGTACTGGAACAGCTGCGATTGCTGACCAATCTGGAAACCAATACGAAAAAATTGCTGCAGGTGATTCTGATTGGCCAGCCGGAACTGCAACAATTACTGCAACGCCAGGATTTGCGGCAACTGGCACAACGAATTACGGCGCGTTATCACTTAATGCCGCTAACGCTGCCGGAAGTGAAGTATTATGTCGAGCATCGTTTACAGGTGGCCGGTTGCAGCCGACCGGTCTTTGCTGATAGTGCATTGAAAAAACTCTTTGAATTTTCTGGCGGTATCCCGCGTCTATTGAATCTGTTGTGCGATCGCGCGCTGTTGGGCGGGTATAGCCAGCAAAAGGCCCTGATTGATGGCAAACTGATCGAGCTGGCCGCCGGCGAAATTCTGGCGATTAAACCACTGGCGCCAAAACCAGGTCTGCCGGTCTGGCTTTGGCCGTTATTGTTTGTGTTGTGTCTGGCGCTTGGCGTTAGTCTGTCTTTGTTATGGTTACAAACCTAAATTAAACCGGAGTCCGGGTTTTTTATGTCGTTATTAATGGATGCACTGAAACAACAGAATAATGCCGTAGCTGAAACTACTGCTGCGCCAACGGCGCCGGCACGTGGCTGGCAATATCTGGCCATCGTGTTGTTAGTGCTATGTGGGTTGGGGCTTGGATTTGCGCTCGCATTCTGGTTCACCCACAAACCCGTCGCCGAGCCCGTAACAGTCGTAGTTGCAGCGCCGACCACTCCAGTGGCCACACCGGCTTTACCACCGGCAAATCCCGGATTGATCCTCAGTGATCTCACCACTGTGCCGACCAGTGAAGAGCAAGAAGCGCAGTTGGTGATTTCAGCGGAACGCGAAGAGTCTCAGGGGCAAAGTCTCGATGAGCAAGTCGCGGTGCTGGAGCAGTTTGATGAGGGAATACCGATGCAGGAAGCGGACCCTGATGCACCTGTCGCAGAACTTGCGGCCCAACAACCCGAACTCAGCGCCGACGAAGTTCCTCAGGAATTAAAAGACAAATTTCAATACGCGCTGGAAGCCGCAAAAGGTGAACGTCGACCGGCTAAGATCACCGAACACGCGGCGCCAGCCCGTGATATCAGTACGCTGGATGATTCACTACAGCGTCAGATCGCACCGTTACGCTTCGAAGCGCATGTATATGCTTCAGAGCCAAAGCAACGCTGGGTGAAAGTCAATGGCAAGGATTTACAGGAAGGCCAGTGGATCACGGCAGACATTCAGCTGAAAGAAATCACCCCCCAATATGTACTGATGCAAACTGGCCGCCAGTTATTTAGCATGGAGGCATTGTCGGAATGGTCGTATCGGTTAAAAACCAGGCCTTAACCGGGCGTTTACCATTAAAAGTACTGCCGCAAATCTAAAGCAAACTGGCTGAGATCTGCTGCCGCTACGATGTGCTCTTCCGGTAATTTGGCTAGATCCAGTACCTTCGCCGGCAAATGATGCCGATGCACACTGTGATAAAACAGTTTGACCTTGGGTTTGTCCGAGTATTTGGGATGATTCTCCAGTACCAAAGCCAATTTCCCTGATTTCAGTCTGACAGCGGAACCCGGCGGATAAAGCCCCATTTCACTGAGAAAAATCTGCGTTAGTTGCGGGTCCAGGGCCTTACCTGCTGCCGCTAACAACTGAGTTCTTAAAGTGGCCATGTCTATTTTGCCGAGATCTGCGAGTTCTTGCAGATTCGCATAGCGATTGACAATAGCGAGCAACCGGGCTGGCGCGGATTGGTCTGCTAAAGGCGCTAAATGTCCGGCGACTGCATCGAGACTGCGGGCGGGACACTCCGATTGTTCTAACAAGGTCAGACTATAAGGTAACGCGGCTTGATCAGTGGGTTGCTCCTGTGGAAACAGTTGTTTCAGCTGGGCCTTGCCGGCGTCGTGCAGCAGTGCGGCCAGCGTGTAGTCACGGGCCTCTGCCTCAGATAGTTGCAAGCTCTGACAAAATGCCGCCATCAGGCAGGCGCAGCGCACGGCGTGGCGCAACAGAACATCATCTTCCTGCAGGACTTGTTGCAGGTAAAGTAATGCTTGTGGATTGCGACTACTGCTGTCGAGCAGTTTGTCGCAGTTTTGTGCAGGTTCGGTCAGATCGACACTGTCAGCCTGTGCCATTTTCTCAAAAGTAGCTGCAGTTTGCTGGCGGGTACTTTGCAGGGTCAGTTCAGTGCGGCTGCACTCCTGGGCAAAATCGGCCCGGGGTGTGGCAGCGATGGACTCAAATCCTGCCGGTGCAACAGGAAGTTCTTTCGGCGGTGGCAGCTGTTTGGTCGGATCGATAAATACTTCCAGTACACCTTTTTGTTTCAATGTCGCGATCAGTAGTTCACTGCGAACCCAACCTGCATGTTTAATCACCACATCACCCGTTTGGCGGGCGACAGCAATGACATAACTGCCAAGTGCGAGTTCGTCGATTGGAACTGCTTGTTTTGTCATATCAATAGCCTGCAGGTTGTTTGAATGAACATAAGCAAAAGTGCCGGAAAATGCAAAAGCGTCGCACTAAGCATAAAAAAGGCCCGCAATCGCGGGCCTGGTATTATCTGACGAAAGCTTTTCGATTTAAACCGCGTTATCACTCATCGTCATCAGCGAGGCGTTGCCACCTGCTGCAGTGGTATTAATAGTGACGGTTTTTTCTGTGACCAGGCGGTGTAGCAGACGTTCATCGGCTGGAGTCGTGATCAGTGGCGAAATAGCGCCATCGCGGGCGGCAATCAATTCACCGGTCAGCGCTTTGACTGCGCTGCCAGCTTCAATGACTGCTGCAGCGACCAGCGGGTTACTGATCAGCGCTTTAAGCTGGGTCAGTTTGGCGACGCTGAACAAAGCTGGCTGCAGGTTGGCGTTAAGCAGCACTTTTCGGATCGCTTCCGCTTCTGCAAGGTCTTTATCTTCAACCACTGCAACCACCGCATTCCCCGCCGCCAACGCCGTCAGCACTGACAGCATCCAGTACTTAAAGCAGCCAGATTCGTCACGGATACAAGCGACAACACCACGGGCTTCCAGATGCAGCTGGTTGGATTCACCAGTTGGTCCTGGCAGCTGGATCGGCGTCGCCAGTTCTTTTTCGATATGACCGATGAGACCACGCGCACTGGCCAGCACCTGCGCCAGATCACCTTCCTGTTTGACCACAACGGCATTTGAAGCCAGCTGCGCCATAAATTGGCGAATGACCGAACTACGTGCAGTGATATCTTTTTTCTGCCATTCGACCTGGGCTTTTGCTGCCAGTTGCAGACTTTGCTGTAGCGCATTGTCGTTGCCAGATGCGGCCAGCAGGCTGGCTTTTTTATCGTCTGATAATGGCGCTTCAGTCACCTGCAGATTGTCTTTAATCAGGCGGGTTAAGTAGAACGGACCGCCGGCTTTTGGACCAGTCCCTGACAGACCACGGCCACCAAATGGCTGCACACCGACCACAGCACCAATCATATTGCGGTTGATGTAGATGTTACCGGCTTTGACTTCACGCGCGACCTGCGCGGTCACTTCAGCGATACGGCTATGCACACCCATCGTCAGGCCATAACCGCTGGCATTGATTTGTGCGATGACATCATCGAGCTGTTCGGCTTTGAAACGGATGATATGCACGACCGGGCCAAATACTTCGCGTTGCAGCACGGCCAGATTGGCAATTTCATACAAACGCGGAGCAAAGAAGAAATGACCTTCACCAGCCGGGATCGGGCACTCGTAATGCAGTTTGGCTTTGCCTTCCAGATACTTAACGTGCGCCGTCAGGCCTGTCAGAGCCTTCTGGTCAATCACCGGACCGACATCGGTAGAGAACAACGATGGATCACCGACATGCAGTTCTTTCATCGCGCCTTTGATCATATGAATGATTTTGTCGGCGACATCTTCCTGCAGGAATAACACCCGTAGTGCAGAACAGCGCTGACCGGCACTTTGGAAGCCTGAAGACACCACGTCATCCACTACTTGCTCCGGCAATGCGGTGGAGTCGACGATCATACAGTTTTGACCACCGGTTTCGGCGATTAAAGGCACCGGCTCGCCACCGCGTTCGGCCAGCTTGCGCGCGATCCAGCTACCGGTCTCGGTCGAACCGGTGAACATCACCGCCTGAATGCGTAAGTCTGGTACCACGTGCTCACCGATGACACGGCCCGGTGCGATAGTCAGTTCGACCACACCGGCTGGCAGACCGGCGGCACGCCACAGTTCAATCGCGCGAATGGCGATTAACGAAGTCTGTTCAGCTGGTTTGGCAATGACGGTGTTACCGGCGGCAACGGCAGCCGTGACCTGACCTAAGAAGATCGCCAGCGGGAAGTTCCACGGGCTGATACACAGCACCACACCACGGCTTTGCAGCGGCGTACCGGTGAACATGGTTTCAGCACGAGCAGCGTAATAGCGACAGAAATCAACGGCTTCACGAATTTCCGCCACGCTGTCCGGCACGGTTTTACCGGCTTCTTTGACACAAATCGCCATCAGTTCATCGCGATGTGCTTCTAAGGCATCGGCTAAAGCACGCAGCAGACGGGCGCGCTCAGCAACCGGTGTTGTGCTCCAGGTTGGGAAGGCAGCTTCGGCCCGGTCTATGGCAGCTTTCATCTGTTCTGGTGTGTGGTGCTCGACATAACCTATCACCTGGGCGTGATTCGCCGGATTACGCACCGCTTTGGCGCCTTCTACCGGGGTGCTGCTGGTCGCGGTGGTCAGCCACTGCTGCATATTGTTGCGCAGCGGGGTAATGGCATCCACTTCAGTTAAATCAATACCCTTAGAGTTTTTACGCTCATCACCATACAGGTCGGCTGACAGCGGAATTTGTGTGTTGCGTTTCTGTTTCCAGCTGCGCACCAGTTCAACCGGATCGGTCAGCAGGCTTTCCACCGGAATGCTTTCATCAACAATGTTATTAACGAATGAGCTATTGGCGCCGTTTTCCAGCAGGCGACGTACTAAGTAGGCCAGCAAGTCTGAGTGCTCACCAACCGGTGCGTAGATCCGGCATGGTACTTTGTCGTCTGCAACAATTTGGTCGTACAGCGCATCGCCCATGCCGTGCAGGCGCTGGAACTCGTAACCGGTGCGATCCGGTGCCATTTCCAGAATAGTGGCAGCCGTGTAGGCATTATGCGTGGCGAACATCGGATAAATGCTGTCACGGTATTCCAGCAGTTTGCGCGCACAGGCTTGATAGGACACATCGGTCGATGGTTTACGGCTGAATACCGGGAAATCGTTGTGACCTTCGATCTGACTGATTTTTACTTCGCTGTCCCAATAAGCGCCTTTAACTAAACGCACCATCAGTTTGCGGCCTACCCGGACTGTCAGTTCCCGCAGCCATTCAATCAGCGGCAGACAACGTTTGGAATAAGCCTGAATCGCCAGACCAAACCCTTCCCAGCCGGCTAAATCTTTATCGGCGAAGACGGCTTCAATGACGTCCATCGACAGCTCTAAACGGTCTGCTTCTTCAGCGTCCACGGTGAAGCTGATGTCATAGCCTTTGGCGGCTAACGCCAGTGTTTTTAAGCGCGGAACCAGTTCTTCCATCACGCGGTCACGATGTGAGAAGCGATATTTCGGGTGAATGGCGGATAATTTGACCGAAATGCCCGGGCTTTTCAGCGGCCCGCGTTTTTTCGCAGCAGTGCCAATGGCATTGATTGCCATCATATAGCTCTGGAAGTAGCGGTCGGCATCTTCCATCGTGCGGGCGCCTTCGCCCAGCATGTCGTAAGAGTAGGTGAAGCCTTTGGCTTCCAGTTCAGTGGCGCGTTCCACGGCTTTGTTGATCGTGGTGCCCATGACAAACTGTGTGCCCATGATTTGCATGGCATAACGCACGGCCTGACGGATCACAGGCTCGCCGAGACGGCCACAGGTGCGTTTTAATAACCCAAACTGGTCTTTTTTATGGTCGTCACTGTAATTAACCAGTTTGCCAGTCAGTAACAGGCCCCAAGCTGAGACGTTGACGAACAGCGACTCGCTGTTGCCTAAATGCGAACTCCAGTCGCCGTTCGATAATTTGTCGCGGATCAAGCGGTCAGCAGTGTGTTTGTCTGGTACCCGCAGCAGCGCTTCGGCCAGACACATCAATACCAGGCCTTCTTCAGTCGACAGCGAAAACTCATTCAGCAGCGCATCCACACCGCCTTTGCCAATCTGCGCCTGCCGGATATTCACCACCAGCTGGCGGGCGCGTTCCCAGGCACGTGAGCGGGCCTGGTCGCCGATATCGGCCAGCGGTAACAGAGTTTCCAGTACCTGAGCTTCATCTGCGCGATAAAACTGGCGCAGCGTCTGGCGTAGAGGGCTTGGGGAGGGGAGTTCGCCGTGAAATAGCATAATTTTTATCTCGGTTGATTTAAAATAAATGCTGCATTTTAGTGAAAGCACTACCGTATTTGGTGGCTAAATTTCGATTTAAACCATACATAATTTGGTTTTATAATGCTTTAACCAGAAAAAATACGGAATCAGCTATGAATGCCAAAGGCCGGCCGTTAGACCGCATCGACAGAACCATTTTAGACACTTTGCAAAAGGATGGCCGGATTTCAAATGTCGAGCTGGCCAAGCGCGTCAATCTAAGCCCAAGCCCCTGTATTGACCGGGTGCGAAAGCTTGAGCAGGAAGGCTTTATCGAAGGGTATGGCGCTAAGTTGTCGGCATCCAAACTGGGGCTCGGTACAGCAGCTTTTATTCAGGTCACTCTCGATCGCACCACCGGCGCGATCTTTGACCAGTTCCGCGATGCCGTGGTGCAAATTGCCGAGGTTGCCGAGTGCCATATGGTCGCCGGTGGCTTTGATTATTTGCTGAAACTGCGTTTATCCAGTATGGAGGCGTATCGGGCGGTATTAGGCCGGATTGTTGATTTACCGGGCGTATTGCAGACCCACACTTATGTGGTGATTGAACAGGTGAAACAGGATTCGGGCCTGCCGCTGGACGACAAAACACAGGATAAAAACTGAGGTCTGGTGCTGATACATGCCGTGACAAATGTCATGGTTTTTGATGACAAAGCACACTGACTGACCATGCACATAACCGGGATACTGACATCATCAAATCACGGAGGTGTGCCATGCAAAACAACAAAACGTTAGACCAGCAACTGATTGAATTTCGTAGCAAACGTTATCTGGCGATGCCGTTGTCCGGCGCCATTATCTGGGCATTGATTGGGGCATTGTCTTTTGTACTGACGCCTTATCAGCAAGTGATGGCGACTTTTATCGGCACCGGCAGCATCATTTATCTGGCGATGGCGATCTCACGACTGACCGGTGAGAACATCAGTTTTCAGAAAAACACTGAACGCAATTGGTTCGATACTATTTTCCTGGCCGCTGTTGGCATGAGTTTTCTGGTGTTTGCCATCAGCATTCCGCTGTTTATGGAAAACTATCTGGCACTGCCGTTTGCCTTAGCTGTGCAGACCGGATTGATGTGGCTGGTGTTTGGCGTTGTGGCAAAAGCGCCGGTGGCTTATGTCCATACCATGGTCCGCACTGTGGCTTGTGTGGCGGCCTATCTGACCATGCCGCAACACAGTTTCTGGTTACAACCGCTGATTGTGGTGATCTGTTACGGCTTTACCATTCCGGTACTGGAGATGCGGTATCGGGCGCAGCAGCCACAAGGCTCTGCGGCGCAGGCGTGATAGCTGACTACGTAATAAAAAGGGAGCTTTCGCTCCCTTTGTTGCATTTTATCAATCATCTTACATCCAGCGATCATTGCGCCGGCGTTTTGGTGTGATTAATGGCAAAATCAGACCAAACAGAATACCGCCCAATAAAATGCCACCGCCAATCACCATTTTGTTCTGCAGTAATTCCGGATTTTCTTCGGCCAATCGGGTGGTCAGTTGGGCTGCGGTTTGCTTGGCGAGTTCAGCAGCTTTGACGGCTTCATCGCGCTCGGTTTGGGCTTTGCTGACCTCTGCCTGCAAGGCCTGACGTTCCTGATCAAACTGGGCAGCTATCATTTCCTGCTGACCCAGTTGCTGTTTCAGCGCTTCCAGATTGGCCTTCGGACTGGCGGTATAGCTGATGTATTCGCCGCTGAGCCAGCCTTCGCCACCACTGCTGTCGCGGACTTTGACAAAACCATTGGCCGGATTGTCGCCGATAAAAGTGACATTTTCGCCAGCACGTACCGTGGAAATAGTGCGGTATTCATTGCCCGGGCCAGAGCGTAATGGCGTACTGAGACTATCGATGATAAACGCTGGTTTTTCGGCAACTGCCGCTTTGGCCGGCGCTTCAGTCACAGTTTGTGCGACGGGTGCTGAAGTTTGTTCAGCGGGGACTTGCTGGGCTGATGCAACAAAACTGGCCAACACAGTGGCGATACAAGCAGATTTCAGAGTAGACATAACAAATTCCGGTAGGCTGCAACAAGCATAATTGCGCCCGATCATAGGGAGTTGTGCTGAGGTTGACAAGCAAAAACACTTGCAGCATCAATGGGGCTGGCTTAGTGTGCCTGACAAATCGTTTTGGCGTGATCAGGACCTGTTATGTCGCTGGAAGTGGAACTGAAATTATTGTTACCGGCGCAGCATGCTGCAGCCATTTTTGCCACTGTGGTGGACTATTGCCGCCAGCAACTGGCAGCCGTGGAGTGCCTCGGCGAAAAAACCTTGTTAAATGCTTATTTTGACACTGCTGATCAGTGGTTCCGCCGCCACGACAGTGGCCTGCGCACCCGGCAAAAACAAGGGCGGTTTGAACAGACCCTGAAGTTGGCCGGCCAGCAACATGGCGCAGCGCATATCCGACCTGAATATAATGTACCGACCACCGGCGTAGTCCCAGTTCTGAGCGATTTTCCAGCGGAAGTCTGGCCTGCAGGCACCGATGTTGCGGCGTTACAGGCCAATCTGCAGGAATTATTCCGCACCGATTTTGTCCGGCAGACATTACTGCTGCAAACCGCTGGCGGTGCACGGATTGAGCTGGTGTTTGATCAGGGAACTGTACTCGGCAGCGGTCTGCAGGAAGTGATCTGTGAGCTCGAGCTTGAATTACAAAGCGGCGCAGTGGCGGAGATCTTCACGCTGGCTGCGGCGCTGGTGCAACAATTCCCGTTGCAGTTGGGCGTGCAATCCAAAGCTGAGCGCGGTTATTTGCTGGCGAAACAACAACCGCTGCAATGGCAAGACTTTCGCCCGACCGACACGCTGGCAGACTACTTGGGCACATTTTTGCGCAATCAATTATTGGTAAGCCGGGGACTGGCGGCGCAAACCATGTTGGATCAGCAGTGGCAGCAGTGGCTCAAGGCGCTTGCTGCTGAACCGGCCGCTGTTACTATATTACCGCTGGCGGAAGCATTGGGTTTACAGCCGTCACCCCAAGCGCTGCAATCTTGGTTGTTGCAATACAGTATCTGGTTACTTGAGCCTGCCACGCTAAATCGCATCGTTTAACATGCCTGATCGGGAGTCTGTCCATGTCGCACCAGCCCACTGCTATATTATTAAACCTGCCAGCTGAATTGAGCCAGGCGCTGGCGCTGCAGCGGGCACAGCTGGACTTCAGCCTATCTGAAGTGCAAGAGCGGCAATTACAACAGTTATTGGCGGCCAGTCCATTGCTTGGTCGTTGCCTGAAACTACAGCCACAAATACTGACAGGGTTACTTAGCGGCGCACCCGGTTTTAATGCACCGGATCTCAGCCAGCCGCATACCGAAGCACAGGCAATGGCCGCGCTGCGACGCTACCGCAATGCCAGCTTGTGTCAGATTCTGGCGGATGACCTGTTGCGGGCACAGGATATCAGTGTGGCATTGCAGCGCGTTTCTGCGCTGGCAGACGAGCTGATTAATCTGGCGTATCAATGGGCCTGGCAGGAACTCGCACCGCAGTGGGGCCAACCGCTTGATAGTAACGGTCAGGTGATGCCGTTACTGATCCTCGGCATGGGTAAACTGGGCGGTGGCGAGCTGAATTTCTCTTCCGATATCGATCTGATTTTTGTCTATCCGCACAATGGCGACACCAGTGGTGGCCGGCGCAGCACGGAAAATCAGCAGTTCTATACCAAGCTTGGCCAGAAAATCATTTTATTACTGAACCAGGTCACTGCTGATGGCTTTGTTTACCGCGTGGATATGCGCTTGCGGCCTTTTGGCGACAGCGGTCCGCTGGTGCTGAGTTTTGCTGCCTTTGAAGATTATTACCAGGCGCAAGGTCGCGACTGGGAGCGCTACGCCATGCTCAAGGCGCGCATTCTGAATCCGGTGGCGCCTTTTGCTGCCGAACTGCAGGGCATGCTGAAACCCTTTGTCTATCGCCGATATATCGATTATTCAGCGATTGAATCGTTACGGCGGATGAAACAGCTGATTGAGCAGGAAAACCGCCGGCGGAACCGTGTCGACAATATCAAACTCGGCGCCGGTGGCATCCGCGAAGTTGAATTTATCATTCAGACGTTGCAGCTGATCCGCGGTGGTCGTATTCCAGCCATCCAGCAACAATCGATTTTTGCTGCGATGCAGGCGCTGCTGCAGGAAGGCTTGTTGGATCCGGAAGCGGAACAGATCCTGTATCACGATTATTTGTGGTTACGCCGGGTCGAACATCATCTGCAGGGCATGGATGATCAGCAAACCCAGACTTTGCCCGCTGATGCGTTGAGCCAGCAGCGTCTTGTTCTGGCGCTGCAAGCGTCCGATTGGCCCGCGTTGCAGCAGCAGATAAATATGGCGATGATGCGTATTCACCAGCAATTCCGCTTAGTGATCGCACAGGAAGAGCAAACGGAACCGCAAGAGCTGCTGCTTGGTCGCATGTTGTGGGACAGCGATCAGTCCGCGACTGAGCTGGCTGAACATCTGGATTGGCTGACGCCAGCAGATGCTGAACTGCTGATGCAACATCTGCAGCAGTTTAAAGCGGACAGCCAGAAACGGCAGGTTGGCCCGCGCGGGCGCGAATTGCTGGCAAAGTTATTACCCGCTTTGCTGCATGGGGTAGAGCAGGAACAAGCGGGGCCTCTGGTACTGGAGCGGGTGCTGGGTGTGCTGCGGCAAATCGTCTCGCGTACCGCCTATCTGGAATTACTATTTGAAAACCCGCCGGCGCTGCAACAGTTAATAAAGCTCTGTGGCCGCAGCGGCTGGCTGGCAGAGCATCTGGCGCGTTATCCGATGTTGCTGGATGAACTGATTGATCCTGAATTGTTGTATCAGGTTGCAACTGTTGCAGACTACCGCGACCGGCTACGGCAGCAAATGCTGCGGGTGCCGCAAGACGATCTGGAATTAGTAATGGAAGCGTTGCGCCAATACAAACAAGCACAGACCCTGCGCATTGCCGCGGCCGATATCACCGGCATTTTACCGTTGATGAAAGTGTCTGATCATTTGACTTGGCTGGCCGAAGCGTTGATGGATACAGTCGTCGAGCTCGCATGGCAACAAATGGCGGATAAATATGGTTATCCGGCCGGGCTCGATGCGCATAGCAGCAAAGGTTTTGCCGTGATTGCTTACGGCAAACTGGGCGGACTGGAACTGGGGTATGGCTCTGATCTGGATTTAGTTTTCCTGCATCAGTGTGACTCGCTGGCGCCGACCAGCGGCGCGCGTGGCATTGATTCCCGCCAGTTTTATCTCAAGCTGGTGCAACGGATATTGCACCTGTGCACCACTCGCACAACCAGCGGCTTATTGTATGAAGTTGACACCCGGTTGCGGCCATCCGGCAACGCTGGCCTGCTGACGGTGCATGTGGATACTTATGGTGAATACCTGCGTCAGGATGCCTGGACCTGGGAACATCAGGCACTTGCGCGCACGCGGCTGATTTACGGTGACGCAGCGATCGCTAGTCGTTTTGAGCAAATTCGGGCAGAAATTCTGGCAAAACCAAGGGATCTCGAAGCGTTACGCGGTGAGGTGCGGGACATGCGACAAAAGCTGCGCGAGCATCATGGCGTAGCGTCCACCGAAGTGAAACACAAAGCTGGCGGTATTGTCGACTTAGAATTTATCAGTCAGTTTCTGGTGCTTGGCTATGGTGCTGTATATCCGGCACTGTACCAGTACAGTGACAATATCCGTATTCTGGATGCAGCGGCGGCCTGCGGCTTGATGTCATTGACCCAGGCGCAGCAGTTACAACAAGCGTATCAGCAATTGCGCGGCAGTAGCCATCGTCAGACTTTAGCCCCGGCAGAAGTTGCGGTTGAGGATTTGTCGGGCGCAGAGCAGCAGGTGAGGGATGCCTGGCAGCAGTTTATGCTTAGCGCTTAACTGGCTCGGCGTTTAAATGCTGGCAGTTTTGCTCTAAAAACAGACTGGATTTGTCGGTCAAAACTGCTGCACGTTGTTTCGGACAGAAATAAGCCAGTACCGGCGTTTCAAAGTCCGGTGCTATGGCTTTGGCAATACCTTTGAGTGTGCCGAGATAATCGCTGTCACTTTGGAAATAATGTTTCACCACATAATCGCGCGGCAGTGTCCAAATAAGCTCCATCTCCTCTTCTCTGGCGAAGGCCATCATATGGTCACGGATTTTGCTGCCGGGTTCGAACTTACGGTTCTGTGATACACCACTCCAGTTGTCTGGCATCGGCGGTACGGTATTGGTGCGGCTCTCCAACGTACTGGTCAGCTGATCACTGGTGTCGGAGAGTTTAATAATAAACTCTTTTGATTTGTCGACGCTGGTGTCCAGCGAATAGCGCAGCTGTTCATAGAAGTTAGTGAACTCCATCGCAGCGGCTTTTTTGACTTCAATTTTGACTGGCTCAGGTTTTGGCATCAACAGATCTGGATAAAACAGCAAGACGCCGGCAAGGGCGAATAAAAAAACCAGCGCTGTGATGTGTTTAAACCAAAATCCCATCGTAACTGCCCTGTTGGTATTAGAGACTTAATACTAAACCCTGCGGCATGCAGATGCCAGCAGCTTTTCTGTGATGTGTCGCTTGGTCTGTAAACATTAATACAACGAAGGCGCGTCCGGATCCGGTCTGGTTTTAAACCGGCGATGTACCCACATATATTGCTCCGGATGTTTCAGAATGGCTTGTTCTACCCACTGATTGACGCGGCAAATAGCGGCGTATTCATCTTTGCCGGGAAAATCGGTCAGAGCAGGCAGCGCTTCAATCTGATAGCCCTGATTATTAGGGAGTTTGCTGGTATAAATCGGGATCACCGCGCAATTGGCGGCGCTGGCAAACAACAAGGTGCCATTGGTGCAGGCAGTTTCTTGCACGGCAAAAAACGGGGCAAAGATAGCGCGGTTGCGACCATAGTCCTGATCAGGCAGATAAAAACACACTTCGCCGTCGTTCAAAGCGCGCAGCAGCGCTTTGACATCGCGTTTGCCAATCATGTATTTGTTGCCACGACTGCGGCCGCGATACATGAAGAATTCCATCAACGCATTGTTGTGTGGGCGGTAAAAACCAATACTTGGGTGGGTCAGGCCAAAGACCCGGCCGGCGGCTTCCAGATGCAGCATATGCGGTGCCAGTAGCAACACACCTTTGCCTTTCGCCAGTTCCGCCTGAATATGTTCGTAACCTTTAAAATGGGCGAAGCGCCGGATCCGCCATGTCGGCCACCACCAGCCAATCAGGGTTTCCATCGCGGCGCAGCCGGTTTCTTCTGCATTGCGTTGCACCAGCAGCTCCCGTTCGTGGTCGGGCATGTCCGGAAAACACAGTTCGAGATTGCGCCGGGCGATGCGGCCACGGGATTTGAGCAATTTAAAGCTGAGCCGGCCAAGACCACGTCCAAGCAACATCAATATCCGGTATGGTAGCCAACTGATCAAATAAGCGATGCCAAGAGCCAGCCAAAGTAGCCAATAACGGGGGTGAAGTAGGGTCAGAGAAAATGGCGGCGCCTGATACACAAGAAATCCTTGCTGCTGAAAACCGGCTATTGTAGCGAAAAGTCTGAAGCTGCACAGTGCAGAAACAAAAAGGCCACACTGGTCTGAGCTTTATCAGGTTCGTGTGGCCTTGTTTCAGTTGTTCGCTTTGTAGTGAATTACGCGCCCAGTGCGGCGTTGACAGTCGCCAGATCGGCTTCAGTCAGGGTACCGGCCGCTTGTTTCAGCGACAGCACTGCCAGGATGTAGTCGTAACGTTGTTTAGTCAGATTGCGACGGGCATCAAACAGATTGCGGGTACTGATCAGGACGTCGACAATAGTCCGGGTACCGACTTCAAAACCGGCCTCAGTGGCTTTTAATGCACTTTCAGCTGAAACTACCGCCTGTTCCAGTGCCTTAATACCGGCAATGGCCGCACCAACGTTGTTGTAGTTCACCCGAACCTGACGCACCACAGAGCGGTGGCCCAGTTCCAGATCTTCGCTGGTGGCTACATAGTTCGCGCGTTGCTGTTCTGTTGAGGCCGAAGTGGCACCGCCGGAATAAATTGGCACATTCAAGTTCAGGTTCACACTTTCTGAATCTTGTTGCGGCATATTACGGCTGTCCTGCAGCGTTTTCGTTGCACTCAGGCCAACAGTCGGATAATGGCCTGATTCCGCCAAATCGATATTGTTCTGGGCAATTTCAACCGCGAGCTTACGAGCTTGTAAATCCAGACTATTGGTTTCGGCAATTGAGACCCATTCAACAACGTTGGCAGGTTTCGGTGCTGTTGGCTTGAATTGACTGGTATTCAGTGGACTTAACTGGGAATGATATTCACCGGTAATTTCCTGCAACGATTCACGAGCGTTTTCCAGCGCGTTGGTTGCGGCGATTTCACGGGCGACCACGCTGTCATATTGCGCCTGTGCTTCGTGCACATCGGTGATGGCCGTCAGACCCACAGCGAAACGTTGTTTGGTTTGTTCCAACTGACGTTCAACGGCGCGTTTTTCCGCGACCACAAAAGTTAAATCATCGTTGGCGCTCAAAACACTGAAATAGGCTTGTGATACACGGACAATCAGGCCCTGCAGCGCTGCGTTGTAATAGGTCTGGCCTTGTAATGCGGTTTTTTCCGCGTTAGACAGTCGTTCCCAGTCACCCCAATTGAAGACGGTTTGGGTCAGACTGAGTCTGTTGGTATAACCGGTACCAGTAGCGGTCATGCCGCCACCTTTATCATCCCGCGATTTACCGAGTGACGAGGTTAAACTGATATCCGGCAGGAAATTCGCTTTACTGATATCGATGCCAACTTTGGCGGCATCACGCTGTGCGGCGGACTTCAGTACTTGTGGATCTTTTTTCAGTGCCAGCTGATAAACGTTTTGCAGGTTCTCCGCGCTGGCTTGCAGGCTGAACAAGCCGAGGGCCGCGCACACCAATGAACATAAAGCAGTTTTTTTCATAACCAGGTTCCATGGAAAACAAAATTGAACGGATATTAACGTGTTCGCGTACACTAAGTCGAACCGATCGCGTAAAAGTTGACGCACCAAGTGTAACAGAATGTGAGCCCCGAGATGGCTGAAAACAAAGCAATTAATTATCCGGCATTCGCTGCGAAAGATGTGGAAATTCACGGTGAACACACTGTTTTCCACGGTTTTTTTACCATGAAATCGTATCAGTTCCGCCACCGCTTGTTTCAGGGCGGCTGGAGTGACCTTGTTACAAGGGAGATCTTCGAACGCGGTGATGCGGTTGTCGTATTGCCGTTTAATCCACACAGTGACGAAGTGGTGCTGATTGAGCAATTTCGCTTCGGTGCTATGCGCAGTTCCGCAACGCCATGGTTACTGGAAGCCGTCGCCGGCATGTTTGGCCCTGCTGAGCAGCCCGAGCAGGTCGCTCGGCGCGAAGCAGCGGAAGAAGCTGGGCTGTCGCTGGGACGGATGATCCCGCTATTAAGTTACCTCAGTAGCCCGGGGGGCACTACAGAACGTATCCATTTGTATCTGGGCGAGTTAACAGGCCCGGTCCAGGAGGGCGTGTTTGGTCTTGCGGAAGAACATGAAGATATCAAAGTCCATGTCATGCAACGGCAACACGCGGTCGATTTACTGAATGCCGGTAAAATCGACAATGCGGCGACTGTCATTGCGTTACAATGGCTGTCATTGCACCTGGAGTCGGTACGAGAGCAATGGGCTGTACCGGCCTGAATTGACCAGAATGGGATCCTCGTCAACGATGAGTTTGAGCAAACAACGGCGATATCAGCCTTATGTGCCGGATTTTCTGAGTCTGTGTGAACGCAATTACGCACAGCTGCGCCATTTATTGCCGCGTTCCGGTCAGGTTGGTGATGCCGTGCAAATTCAGGTTAGTGCCGCAGATAAGTACCTGCTGAAACTGCAGGAGCTCTGCAAATTCACCAGCACTATCCGTATCGAGCATATCAGTGAACCTGCGTTTACCGGGCAGGTTGTCAGCTGGCTACGTCCGCAATTTGAGGTGCGGTTATATCACGACGCGCGGTTGGCTGAAGTGGTGGCTTGTCAGCAGATCAGGCAATTTAAAGCCGTCTACGACTATCCGAACACCGATATGTTACTGCCCGATGAAAAACGTCAGATTAATCTGTTGCTTCGTGACTGGCTCAGCTTATGTCGTGCGCAGGGGCTTTGCAGTGCTGTGGTGATGCAGTGACTAATGCTGTTTTTCACTGGCCTGTGTCTTCACTGGTCCAGATCACCGATTGCCATTTGTTAGCCACGCCGGATGCCCTGTATCAGGGCATCAAGCCTTATCACCATTTACGTCTTGTATTGGATGAACTGCGGGCTGAAGCGCCGCTGTTGATCCTGACCGGCGATCTGACTGAAGATCACAGCGCTGACTCGTACACGTTATTGCAGCAGTTGCTGGCCGACTGGCCGGCACCAGTGTTTTTACTGCCGGGTAATCATGACGAACGGGGTGCACTTGATCAGCTAAGTCAGCAGCCACCGTTTCGGCCCGAGCGCCGGCTGGCGCTGCCCGGCTGGCAATTGTGGCTACTCGACAGTAAAGGCGACACGCCGGCCGGCAGTTTTCCGGTACCACGGCTCGCCGAATTGGAGTGCTGGCTTAACGAGGCCGGCCATCAACAAATTTTCTGGTTCTGCCATCACCATTTGCTGCCGGTTGGCAGTTTTATCGACCGGTTTGATCAGCAGGACAAAGCCGGTTTGCTGGCGATGCTCAAGCGTGAGCCGCGACTGCGCGGCTTGGCGCACGGTCATTGCCACCATGCCTATCAATATGACTTGCCGGAGTTTGTCCAAGTGGGCTGCCCGGCCAGCTCAGTACAGTTTTTACAGACGCCGGACTGGCAGACGCAGGATCAAGGTCCACGCGCCTGTCGCTGGGTATTTACGCCAGATGGCCGTCTGCAATGGGAGTTTTTACAGTTTTGACGTCACAACATATTGTGTATTTACATGGTTTTGCCAGTTCGTCGCAGTCAGAAAAAGCGCTGCTGGTGCGGGATTATTTTCAACAACATCTGCCACAGCATCGGTTGTCCGTGCCGGATTTGCCCTATACGCCGGCCGAAGCCTGGCAGGAATTACAACTGCTATGTGTCCAACAGCCACCGCAGCTGATCATTGGCAGCTCTTTAGGTGGTTTTCTGGCCACGGCATTGGCGGAACAATATGGCTGTCGGGCGGTCCTGATCAATCCGGCGGTGCGGCCGCATCTGTTATTGCAACAGCATCTGGGCCGTTATTATCATCCGGTGCGACAGCAGCATTACGAAGTACGGGCTGAACATCTGCCATTGCTGCAAGATTTACAGGTACAGCAACTGCGCCGGCCATCACAATATCTGGTGTTATTACAAAGCGGTGACGAGGTGCTGGACTACCGTCAAGCGCTGGATTTTTATCAACAATGTCAAACAGATGTACAAGAAGGCGGCGATCACAGCTATCAGAACCTGCAAAGCCGGCTGGCGGATATTGTCAATTTCGGCCAATTAGCGTAAAACACTGTGGATTGATACAGCCTCAGGTACAGTCCTGTTGGACCCGCGCCTTCAACGCAATTCAGACTCCGGAACCTATGCATGACAGAACAACAATATAATGCCGATTCCATTGAGGTCCTGACGGGCCTTGAGCCGGTGCAGCGTCGCCCGGGTATGTACACCGACACCTCGCGACCTAACCACCTGGCGCAGGAAGTCATCGATAACAGTGTCGACGAAGCGTTAGCCGGGCATGCCGACACAGTGCAAGTTATTCTGCATCCGGATCAGTCGATTGAAGTCATTGATAATGGCCGTGGTATGCCGGTCGATATTCACCCGGAAGAGGGCGTCAGCGGCGTCGAACTGATCCTGTGCCGGCTGCACGCCGGTGGTAAATTTTCCAACAAAAACTACCAGTTCTCGGGCGGCCTGCATGGCGTCGGGATCTCGGTGGTCAACGCATTATCCAGCCGGGTTGAAGTGTCGGTGCGTCGCGATGGTAACGTCTACGAAATGGCGCTGGAACATGGTCATAAAGTCAGTGAACTGGCGATCACCGGGACTGTCGGCAAACGCAATACCGGCACCCGCGTGCGCTTCTGGGCAGATCCGAAGTATTTTGATTCACCCAAATTTTCGGTCAGCCGTTTGCTGCATGTATTAAAAGCCAAAGCGGTGTTATGCCCGGGGCTGACGGTCAAATTCGAAGATAAAATCAACGATCAGAGCTACAGCTGGTGTTACATCGCCGGGATCCGCGATTACCTGATTGACGCGGTCAAAGAGTCAGTGACATTACCCGAGCTGCCGTTTGTCGGTGCCTTTTCCGCCAGTACTGAAGCCGTTGACTGGGCCGTGTTATGGCTACCGGAAGGCGGCGAGCTGCTGACCGAAAGTTATGTCAATTTGATCCCAACCGCGCAGGGCGGCACCCACGCCAATGGTCTGCGCCAAGGCTTATTGGAAGCACTGCGCGAATTCTGTGAATTCCGTAATTTACTGCCACGTGGCATCAAACTGACACCTGAAGATGTCTGGGATCGTTGTGCCTATATCCTGTCGCTGAAAATGCAGGAACCGCAGTTTGCCGGCCAGACCAAAGAACGTTTATCAAGCCGCCAGGCGTCAAGCTTTGTCACCGGCGTGGTCAAAGATAGTTTCAGCCTGTGGCTGAATGAGCACACCGAAGTCGCGCAGACACTGGCGGAGTTTTGCATCAATAACGCGCAAAAACGCTTACGTGCTGAAAAGAAAATTGTGCGGAAAAAAGTCACAGCGGGCCCGGCATTACCGGGCAAACTGGCCGATTGTAGTGGCTCCGATGTCAGCCGCTCCGAGCTTTTCCTGGTGGAAGGGGATTCAGCCGGCGGTTCCGCCAAACAAGCACGCGACCGCGAATATCAGGCGGTCATGCCGCTACGCGGGAAAATTCTGAATACCTGGGAAGTCGATTCTGAACAAATTCTGGCATCGCAGGAAGTGCATGATATTTCAGTCGCGATTGGACTGGATCCAAATTCAACGGACTTGTCACAACTGCGTTATGGCAAGGTTTGTATTCTGGCCGACGCCGACTCAGACGGTCTGCACATTGCCACCTTACTTTGCGCGCTGTTTATGCAGCACTTCCGCACGCTAGTTGACGCTGGCCATGTCTTTGTTGCCATGCCACCGTTATATCGCATCGACATTGGTAAAGACGTTTATTACGCGCTGGATGAGGATGAAAAAAATGGCATTCTCGATCGGCTGGAGGCTGAGAAAAAACGCGGCAAAATCAATGTGCAACGTTTTAAAGGCCTCGGTGAAATGAACCCGCTGCAGCTGCGGGAAACCACGATGGATCCGAATACCCGCCGGTTGGTACAGCTGACCATCGATGATGAACGCCAGACGCTGGAAATGATGGATATGTTGTTGGCGAAAAAACGCGCCAACGACCGTAAGGACTGGCTGGAGCACAAAGGCGATCGTGCCATTCTGGCTTAACGCACCGAAGGCGAATTTTTGCGACTGCTCTATCGCTTGTTTTTTGAACAGGATAGTGATCTGGGATTGTCAGCGCTGATCGGTCACGCTACTCTGAACCGCCAATTTATGCACTTTGGATGAATTATTATTACTATGAAAGTCTGTGCAGCAATAATACTGAGTTGCCTTTGGTGTTGGTCGGCATCTGCGCTGGCCAACAATGCCAATACTGCAGCGTTACCGGATTGGTTACTGCAAATTCAGCAACAGAAAAATATTCAGCCGGAAGCCATGTTGCAGCAGGCGTTGAGCCATGAAGCTGATTTTGGTAACTGGAATGTCACGCAGCAAGCCAGTTGGCTAAACGAATTGTCGCTGATATACGAGGCGCTCGGCCGGCATCGCGATCAATTAGCTGCCGCAGAACGCGGCTTGGCGCTGGTGCCGGATTTACTCAGTAAAACCCATGTTGAACTGCTGTTTAGTATGGGATACGCGCTGGAAATGCATCGGGAATATGCTCAGGCCAATGAATACTATAAAAAAGGCATGGCGTTAGCGACCGAGTTAAAAGATGAAAAACTGATGATCCTGGGACAGCTTAATCTGGCGGCGATGCTGGCGGAAGAAAGTCAGGATCAGGAAGCGCTGGAAACATTAAAACAAGCCTACGACCGCGCCGTGAAGCTTGGCGATAAAGAAGTGCTGGCCAGTGTGAATGCCGAATTGGGCTTAATGTACACCATGCTGATGAGTGATGAAGAAGCGCGCAAGCTGCTGGAAGAATCTTATCGCTTATTCGATGAGCTGGGCTGGGAGAAAAGCAAAGTTTCGGTCTGGTACAATCTGGCAATGACCTATCGCTACCAGAGTAAACCGGAACTGGCGCTGGAAATATTCGACAAGATGTTAAAAGCGAGCCTGCATGCCGAAGATCCGGTGCAATCGTATTATGCCTATCTTGGCCTTGCGACGACTCATCGTGGTATGAAAAAGTACGATGCCGCCGTGTCTTACATGGAGCAGGCTGATGCGTATCTACCTTATCTGCAATCGACGTATCAGCTTAGCGAGCATCATTTTGAAAAAGCGCTGATTTACCGGGCATTGGGCCAAACCAGCCTGGCGTTTCAGGAAGTGGATTTGGCGGCAGAGACGCTTGGTAATCAACGCAATGTGTCAGACAAATTTTTTGCACTGCATTTTGACCGGTTAAAGTCGCATTTGTATGCAGACAACGGCGACTTTGAAAAAGCCTACAGCCTGCTCGATCAATTCTTCAAAAATTATGTCAGCCTGCAAGACGATAAACGCGATTTACAGGTGCAGAAGCTGCGTTTGAGCTTTGATGCGGAGCGTCAACAAGCGAAAAACGAGTTGCTGCAAAAGGACAATGAGCTGCAGGCTCTGCGATTACAGGAAGTGGAACGTAAGCGTCAGATCCAATGGCTGTGGATTGGGCTGTTTGCCAGCACCAGTCTGATCCTGCTGACGTTATTGCTGTGGCAATGGCGGCGTCGTCGTCAGAGTCTTTCAGCCACAGAATAAGGCTAATTTTGCCGAAAAGGGTAATGCATGACTGATATCATCATCAGCGCCGACGGGATTGAACAACGCCCGATGCGGCATTTTACTGAAGAAGCCTACCTCAATTATTCGATGTACGTGATTATGGACCGGGCGTTACCGCATATCGGCGACGGGCTGAAGCCGGTGCAGCGCCGTATCGTCTATGCCATGTCTGAGCTCGGTTTATCGCATGTCGCGAAGTATAAAAAATCAGCGCGTACCGTTGGTGATGTGCTGGGTAAATTCCACCCGCATGGCGACAGTGCCTGTTATGAAGCCATGGTGCTGATGGCGCAGCCGTTTTCTTACCGCTATCCGCTGGTCGACGGTCAGGGTAACTGGGGTGCGCCGGATGATCCGAAATCTTTCGCCGCCATGCGTTACACCGAGGCCAAACTGTCGCGTTTCAGCGAGTTGCTGTTAAGTGAGTTGGGGCAGGGGACGGTCGATTGGATCCCGAATTTCGACGGCACACTGGATGAACCCAAAGTATTGCCAGCCCGGTTGCCGCATATTTTGTTGAATGGCGTGACCGGTATCGCAGTGGGGATGGCGACCGACATTCCGCCACACAATGTGCGTGAAATTACTGAAGCAGCTTGTCATTTATTGGACAACCCTGCAGCGTCAGTGCCGGATTTGCTGCAGTATGTCAAAGGGCCGGATTATCCGACCGATGCCGAAATTATCACGCCGCAGCATGAATTACAGACTATTTATGAAACCGGTCGTGGCAGTGTGCGGATGCGGGCGATTTATACCGTTGAAGATGGTGATATTGTCATTACTGCGTTGCCACATCAGACTTCCGGCGCCAAAGTGCTGGAACAGATCGCCGCGCAGATGAATGCGAAAAAGCTGCCGATGGTGTCAGACTTGCGCGATGAGTCAGACCACGAAAGCCCGACCCGAATCGTTATAGTGCCACGTTCCAACCGCATCGATGTTGAACAGCTGATGCAGCATTTATTCGCCACGACGGATTTAGAAAAATCCTATCGGGTGAATTTGAATATTCTGGGTCTCGATCAACGGCCTCGGGTAAAAAACCTGTTGGAAATTCTCAGCGAATGGCTGGTTTTCCGTCGCGATACGGTGCGTCGCCGCTTGCAATATCGCCTCGATAAAGTGCTGGATCGGCTGCATGTACTGGAAGCCTTGTTAATCGCGTTTCTGAATATTGACGAAGTGATCCGTATTATTCGCGAAAACGATGAGCCCAAACCGGTGCTGATCGAGCGGTTTTTACTGACTGATCGTCAGGCCGAAGCCATTCTGGAACTGAAATTGCGTCATCTGGCGAAACTCGAAGAGTTTAAAATTCGCGCGGAACAGGACGAACTGAACAAAGAGCGTGAATATCTACAGGGCATTTTGGGCAGTGAAAACAAACTGACCAAACTCATCCGCACCGAATTGCTCGCCGATGCGAAAAAATATGGTGATGACCGTCGTAGTCCGATCGTCCAGCGTGAAGAAGCCAAAGCGCTCAGTGAAAAAGAGTTGCTACCGAGTGAAGCGGTCACCGTGATCCTGTCGGAAAAAGGCTGGGTGCGCTGTGCCAAAGGCACCGACGTGGACGGCAATAGTCTGCAATATAAAGCGGGCGATGGCTTTAAATCGGCCGCGAGCGGTCGCAGCAATCAATATGCGGCGTTTATCGATTCCAGCGGCCGCAGTTTTGCCGCCGAAGCACATGATCTGCCATCGGCCCGCGGTCAGGGTGAGCCGCTGACCACGCGGTTTGCTTTAGTGGCTGGTGAGAATTTCGAGCATGTGTTGATGGCCGAGAACCAACTGCAGCTTTTGATCGCCAGCGATGCGGGTTATGGTTTTGTCGCTAGCTTCGAAGATTTGATCAGTCGTAATAAAGCAGGCAAGGCGCTGCTGAGTCTGCCGGCTGGCGCCAAAGTGATGACACCGCAACCGATTAAAGATCCGGCCACTGATCAGGTGGTCGCGATCTCCAATGAAGGCCGGATGTTGGTGTTCCCAGTGTCTGAGCTGCCGAAACTGGCCAAAGGCAAAGGCAATAAGATCCTCAGTATCGCCTCGGCACGTGCCGCCAGTCGCGAAGAGTATTTGAAAATCCTGGCCGTTGTGCCGGCCGACAGTGGTGTCACTCTAGTCGCCGGTAAACGTAAGATGACGATCAAAGCCTCTGATCTGGCACATTATGTTGGTGAACGGGGCCGGCGCGGGAATAAGTTACCCCGTGGGCTCCAGCGCATCGATGAGCTGCTGGTCGGCGAAGTCGGTGATTCCGCACTGTAAGACACAACAGAAACCACCTGCGGGTGGTTTCTGCTTTTTGCAGCAGAACAAAATGCCCGCGATGACAGTTGTTACAGTGACCACTCAGTACACATCTGTGCTCCGGAATTGCTGAAGATGGGGCTAACTTGCAACAAATCTGACGGAATACCGGCAATTCTGTACAGATCAAACCAGCGTACAGTTGTAAACAGTTTATACTGCCGGCCTGATTGAAGTGAGGTTATGCCGTGTTAGCTGTCATTCGAATTTTTTTACTGGCTGTATTTATTGTCGTCACAACGGTGGCGGGTTTGGTGTTATGTCTGGTCCGGCCTTTTCATCGCGAGAACGTTGGGGTAGTGTCGAGCTGGTATGGCAAAGCCAGTAAGATTTTAGGCGTGACTGTGGAGATCCGCCGTGATCCGGCTGTCACGGCAGCGATGCCCTGTGTATTTCTGGCCAATCACCAGAATAATTATGATTTGTTTACCATCAGTGGTGCTTTGGTGCCCGGCACTGTCACCATTGGCAAAAAAAGCCTGAAATGGATCCCGTTTTTTGGCCAGCTATATTGGTTCCTTGGCAATATCCTGATTGATCGTAATAACAAAAGTAAAGCTGTTGGCACTATGCAAGGCGCGGTGGAGCGCATCACCCGCGATCAGCTGTCAGTTTGGGTATTCCCAGAAGGGACGCGCAGTCGGGGTCGCGGCTTGTTACCGTTTAAAACCGGCGCTTTTCATATCGCTCAGCAGGCGCAAGTCGGCATAGTGCCGATTTGTATGAGCAGCACCAGCAACAAGATCCGGTTAAATCGGTGGAATAATGGCCGTATCATTATTGAGTTGCTGCCGCCATTAAGTCCGGCCGAACTGCATGCGCCGGTCAGGGAAATCGCCACTCAGGTGCGCGAGATGATGGCCGCAAAAATTGCTCAGCTTGATAGCGAGTTAAGCAGCGATTACACTGCGCAGACTACAACTGTCACAGGATGATCCAGATGTCTGAAAACTGGCAAGAATTTACCGAAGAAACCGTCAATGCCCTTTTAGAAGACGGCAGTGATCCGGATGCCGAGTACACAGTCGAACACCATTTTTATCATGCCGATTTTGCTCAGCTGGAAAAGCTGGCAGTGGAAGTGTTTAAGCTTGGGTTTGAAGTCACAGACGCAGAAGAAGTGGAGTTTGAAGACGGCGGCAGCGCTTGGGTATTTGACGCGATCCGCGAACAATCACTGAACGCGACAGATATCACCGCAGACGCGATCAAGCTGGAACAACTGGCACAAAAATTCGGTATCGAATATGACGGCTGGGGTACCTACTATGAAGGTGATGAAGAATTTGATGAGGATGACGAAGAATAACTACTTCGTTCTGAACTGACTGCAAAAAGGAGCTATGACCAGCTCCTTTTTTATTGCCGCCACAAATGTCAGGGAAAGTGGTATGACTGTCAGAAAAATTTACGGAAGTCAATTTAGGTACATTATAAATTACTGAATTAGAAAGAACTTTAATGTTGGTCCAGTTAATGCTTACATCTTCACCAGGACACCGAAGCCGTACCCAGATGTCTACAGTATCGAATTCGTTCTCAAGGAGAAGATCATGAAAAGATTAATCAAAACTACAGCACTGGCTTGTGCCTTCTTATTACCGCAGCTCGCTCAAGCAGCATTGGTCACTCAGTGGGAATATGAAGTCGCATCTGAATGGACAGGCGCAACCTTCCAGGCATCTGGAGACGGTACCACAGCAACCAGCAGCTCAGTACTGAGCTGGGGTGCCACCGGCGGCAGTTATAGCAGCAGCCCGAAAAACCGCAGTGCGCTGGTGATTAGTAACAGCCCACAGAGTGGTACTGATTTAGTTACGAATAGTATGATGCCGGTACTGACTAACGTCATTACGCACTTCAATAACATTCTGGCCGGTGGTACCAAAAGCCTTGAAACTGCGCTGTTAAAAACCACGTTAAAACTGAAACCTTTCCTGCCAACGCCAGATTCAGCGTTGCCTACTAAAACATTGAATTTCACCATCCGGTTCATTGAAACACCAAACGATGGCAGCTGCGGTTTTGACAGCGCGTCAAACTGTGACGACATCTTTGTGATCGAAGTCGGTGATTTGGTCACTAGCTTCAACTACAACGGCGCTAAATACACCACAGCGGTGGTTGAAACTACTTCAAGTCTGACAGGTTTGAGCCCAGCTGCTTGTGCGCAAGCAGGTGCTGGTGCGGGTTGCCTTGGCTTCAAAACTATTGAACAAGCTGCGACTGCTGCAATGTTTGGTCTGTTGATCAACGGCGTGGAAGTGTCAGCACCAGCCGGAACTGGTGTATTGGGTCTGGGCTTGTTATCTCTGTTCATGTACGGTCGTCGTCGCTCAGCGAAATAACTGAACACGTCGTATAAAAGCCTGCATTTGCAGGCTTTTTTGTTTTTTGGAACCTTGCATCGGCTGGAAATTTATTCCGCTTGCCGGATACTGGCTGAAATTAGAACTTCATAAAATCAACGCGCCAAAAAAAAGGCTCCGCAGAGCCTTTGTTTCGCCAGATGCTTATCAGGCTTTTTTACGCAGACGCGAAGACAAGCTCAAACCCAATACTGAAAACGCCAATAAACCCAGTGTCGCAGGTGCTGGTACTGAGATTTTCTCGCTTTCAATGGTGAAGCCAAACTGAGCCGTGGTGTTTTGACCTTCAACAGTCTGGAAGCCAACACAATTAGGCGCTGAATTGGCAATAGCACAAGCTGCTGCTGACAAACCGCCCAGAGTTTGTGTGGTTTCCACCAGTTTTACTGTGTATTTGTAACCGTCGTAAACGAACTTAGTAACCAGGCTGGCCGGGTTGTCGATGACAAAAATATCATCACAGGCACCAGTGCTGGCAAAACCACAGTTCGCGGCCGAGTTTGTATTGCTAGTTTCTTTAAAACGGATATCAAAGTTCAGCACTTTAGGCGGGAACACAGGCCCAATCACCGGCGCCCATGGCTGTAACTGCAGTGAGGTGGTTAACACCGCGCTGGTTAACGTTGAGTAGCCATTCAGGACGTTGTTGTAGTGAGTAATTGAATTGGTTAACGACGCATTGACTGCGTTGGTATTTACGGTTGCCGGGGCAGCCATACCAGCGATCTCGAGCGCACTGCGGTTTTTCGCGCCAGCACCTTTGTAAGATCCACCAGTAGCACCCCAACTGATCACGTCGTTTGTGACTGAAGTTGTGCCATTACCAGAAGCAGAGAACACAACAGGTTGTGACCAGTTAGAAGTTGCCAGATATTGCCATTGGGTGACCAGGCTTGCAGATGCCGTCATTGGCACTGCAGCGACTGCCAGTACTGAGGCAGCGATTAAATTACGCATAAGACTCTCCATGTGATTTGTATTGTGACCTTCAGACGAAACTACATGTCCGCGCTTACATTGGCAAAAAGCGAGCCAAAATTTATCTAATTGATAAATATGAATAATTCAGAGTTGTTGATATATGGTGTGTATAAAATATGGACATTTGTTAAGTGTTGTAATTCAACATGAGGGAATGAAAATAACGTGGGTGCAAGTGAAGCTGGATGGAATAAATTCTTAGCAATGTCGTGTTGTTCTGGTGCGGTAGTCAACCTGCGCTTAACTCAGCGCGACAATTGCTGCAACGCGTTTGTAGCGAGATAGGATGAGGCCTCGTCAATGGGTGAGTGGAGCGTTGTTGAATGGCTTTCAATTGCGGCCTGAAGCTGTGGCTCTATGTTTTCCGTTACCGCTGATGCACTTTGATGCTGCATTGACAGTTGCTGCCGGAAAAATGCGTTTCGACGCAATAGCAATTTTTTATAAGGTAACATGGCCAACTCCACTCAATTTGAGTTTCTCAGCCTAGTTGTAGTTGATGGCAGATTTATGACAGTCACCTGATAAAAAAGGCGACCCGCAGGTCGCCTTAGTCATTTAGCAGATACCCAGTTACAGCGCAGCGATTTGTGCCTGCTGCACCAGTAGTTTGGCCACTGCGGCTTCGGCGTCGGCCAGTTTCTCACGTTCTTTCGCCAGTACCGCTTCCGGTGCTTTGGCAACAAAACCTTCGTTGGCCAGTTTGCCGGCTACACGGCTGACTTCCTGCTGCATTTTCTCCAGTTGCTTGGCAATACGCGACAGCTCTGCGTCTTTGTCGATAAGACCTGCCATCGGGATCAACAGGTCCATCGCACCTAACAGCTGCGTAGCGCTCGCAGGCGCTGTATCTGCATCAGTTAATACCGTGATGCTGTCTAGTTTGGCTAAGTTCAGCAGCAGGGCGCGGTTTTGCTCCAAACGACGGCTGTCTTCTGCCGACAGATTGCGTAGCAACACTGGCAGTGGCTTGGTTGGTGCAATATCCATTTCACCGCGAATGTTACGAATGGCCAGAATAAAGCCTTTGACCCACTCGATATCGGCTTGTGCAGCAGTGTTAATCAACGCGCTGTCCGCTTCTGGATAGGCTTGGTTCATAATGCTGATGCCGGCGCTGAAATCTTTTTTCGCCAGCGGCGCTACGCGCTGCCAAATCTCTTCGGTGATAAATGGCATGATCGGGTGCATCAGACGCAGTAGTGATTCCAGCACTGTCACCAGTGTCTGGCGGGTGCCACGTTGCTGCGCTTCAGTGCCCTTGAACAGCACAGGTTTCGTCAGCTCCAGATACCAGTCACAGAACTGGTTCCAGGTAAATTCGTACAGCGTATTGGCCGCCATATCAAAACGGTAGCTGTCGAGGTACTGGCGGAACTGCGTCACTGTTTCCTGGTACTGACTCAGGATCCAATGATCAGCCAGCGACAGTTCGATGTCGCCGCCGCAGAGGCCGGTGTCTTTGTCTTCCGTCATCATCGTCACGTAACGGCTGGCGTTCCACAGCTTGTTGACGAAGTTGCGGTAACCTTCAAGGCGCTTCATATCCCAGTTGATGTCGCGGCCGGTTGACGCCAGCGCGGCTAAGGTGAAGCGCAAGGCGTCAGTGCCGGTGGCTTCAATACCTTCCGGGAATTGTTTTTTGGTCTGATTGCCGATTTTTTCTGCCAGCTGTGGCTGCATCATGTTGCTGGTGCGTTTTTCCAGCAGGTCTTCGAGGCTGATGCCGTCAATCATATCCAGCGGATCGATGACGTTGCCCTTAGATTTCGACATTTTGTCGCCGTTTTCGTCGCGGATAAGACCGGTCACATACACAGTCTTAAACGGCACCTGCGGCTTACCGTTTTCGTCTTTGATGAAATGCATCGTCATCATAATCATCCGGGCCACCCAGAAGAAAATGATGTCAAAACCCGTTACCAGCACGTCGGTCGGATGGAAGGTTTTTAAATCTTCAGTGTTGTCTGGCCAGCCCAGCGTAGAGAAAGTCCACAGTGCAGACGAGAACCAGGTATCTAACACGTCGTTGTCCTGACGCAGCGATACGCTGTTATCTAAACCATGTTTGGCGCGTACTTCGGCTTCATTGCGGCCAACATAAACTTTGCCATCGGCAGCGTACCAGGCTGGAATACGGTGGCCCCACCACAGTTGACGGGAAATACACCAGTCCTGAATGTCACGCATCCAGCTGTAGTACATGTTTTCGTATTGTTTTGGCACGAACTGAATGTCGCCGTTTTCCACCGCTTCAATAGCAGTTTTCGCCATCGGTGCCACGCGGACATACCACTGGTCAGTCAGCATCGGTTCGATCACCACGCCTGAACGGTCGCCGTATGGCAGGGTGTTGGTCAGCTCTTCGACTTTATCCAGCAAACCCAACGCATCTAAAGCGGCAACAATGGCTTTACGCGCGGCGAAGCGCTCTAAGCCGGCAAATTCAGCAGGGATTGGCGCTTCAAGTGCGGTGTTTTCTTCGCCGTTGGTGAAGAAACATTCGCCGGTGGCGCGGATCGTTGCATCCGGCGTCATCACGTTGATCATGGTCAGGCCATGGCGTTTACCGACTTCATAGTCGTTAAAATCGTGCGCCGGCGTGATTTTTACACAGCCCGAGCCTTTGTCTTTGTCGGCATGCTCGTCAGCGATAATCGTGATGCGGCGATTCACCAGTGGCAGCAGAATGTCTTTGCCAATCAGCGACTGATAACGCTCGTCGTCCGGGTTCACGGCAACGGCGGTGTCACCGAGCATGGTTTCAGGCCGGGTGGTGGCGACCACGATATAATCTTTGCCATCCAGCGTTTTGACGCCATCGGCCAGCGGATAACGCAGGTGCCAGAAGTGGCCGCGTTGTTCTTTGTTTTCAACTTCCAGGTCAGAAATGGCGGTATGCAGTTTCGGGTCCCAGTTCACCAGGCGTTTGCCGCGGTAAATCAGGTCGTCTTCATACAAGCGGACAAACACTTCCTGTACTGCGTTCGACAGGCCATCATCCATCGTGAAACGTTCTTTATCCCAGTCAACTGAGTTGCCAAGACGGCGCATTTGCGAAGTGATAGTGCCACCGGATTCTGCTTTCCATTCCCAGACTTTTTCGATGAAGGTATCACGGCCCATGGCGTGACGATCCGGTAAGCCGGCGGCAGCCAGTTTGCGCTCTACCACCATTTGCGTGGCGATACCGGCGTGGTCGGTACCGACCTGCCACAAGGTGTTTTTACCCAACATGCGTTTGTAGCGGGTCAGCGCGTCCATGATGGTTTGCTGGAAAGCGTGTCCCATATGCAGGCTGCCGGTGACGTTTGGCGGCGGGATCATGATGCAGTACGCGCCGTTGCTATTGTCACCTGACGGTTTGAAATAGCCTTTGCTTTCCCAGGCGTTGTACATCGCCTGTTCGATTTGACTCGGATTAAATGTTTTTTCCATGGTATCTGCCTGATCTGCTCAGCGTTTAAAACCCTTCATCATTGAAGATTCGGGTCTATTCGGGGGTACGCGTTTGCGGTTCCACCCCAAGCTGACGGTAATGTTTAAATTTCTGTCGCGCCGCGGCTTTGCCTTGTTCGGCCGCCGGCACAAATTCGATGATCTGACTGAAGCGGTTGGCAAAAGCGGGCACAGTGTCGGTGAGGTTAATCAGCACCTGGCGGCTGGTCCTTGGACCTTGCCAGCTGATCTCGACCGGAGCCCCACGGGCCGGGCCTTCACCTGCCAGGTTGTGTGGCACAAAGCGTTCAGCGTCAAACTGCCATAATACCTCATCGACCGCCTCGGCGTCTTGCTGATTTGGGCAGTAGACGAAGACGCGCTGGTTGGCGCGAAACAAATCGGCACACAGCTGGCAGGTCAAAGCAAAATGAGCCGGCATGCCTGCCAGCTCATCTTGTTGCAGCAAATAAAATTGTACTTGCATTAGTTGGCTCTCATTAACACGCACTCATACACAGCTGCCCGGTCTGGCGAGCCTCACCGGGCGGCTGCTTAGGTTAATCCTGTGGATGATGGCCAGCGCGGTTAATTAAAAACTGCGTCAGCATCGCGACCGGTCTGCCGGTTGAGCCTTTGTCTTTGCCACCACTGCGCCAGGCGGTGCCGGCTATATCCAGGTGCGCCCAGTTGTATTTGCGGGTAAAGCGCGACAGGAAGCAGGCGGCCGTGATAGTACCGGCGGCGCGGCCACCCAGGTTGCTGAAGTCCGCAAACGGGCTTTCTAGCTGGTCCTGATAATCGTCCCACAGCGGTAAACGCCAGGCGCGGTCGCCACTTTGCTCGGACGCATTGAGAATTTCATGCGCCAGCGGATTGTGATTACTGAGTAAGCCAGACGCATGTTTACCGAGCGCAATAACACAGGCGCCGGTTAAGGTTGCCACGTCGATGACCACATCCGGGTCAAAGCGCTCGACATAAGTCAGCGCGTCACAGAGCACTAAGCGGCCTTCGGCGTCGGTATTGAGCACTTCGACTGTCTGACCAGACATCGTCGTCAGAATATCGCCCGGGCGATAGGCATTGCCATCTGGCATGTTTTCCGCTGCGGCTAAGACGCCGATGATATTCAGCGGTAAGCCGAGCGAGGCGGCGGCCTGCATAGTGCCAAGCACTGAGGCGGCGCCACACATGTCGTACTTCATTTCATCCATGGCATCCGACGGCTTGATGCTGATGCCGCCGGTGTCAAACGTCAGGCCTTTGCCTACCAAAACGACCGGTGCGCTATTGTCGGCGGCGCCCTGATAATGGATCACGGCCATCGCGGCCGGATTTTCCGAGCCACGCGCCACCGCGAGGTATGAATTCATGCCCAGCGCCGCCATTTCAGCAGTGCCAAGGACTTCAACAGTGACCTTGTCTGACAGTTCGGCCAGCTTCTTCGCTTGATCTGCCAGCCACACCGGCGTACAGATATTCGGCGGCATATTGCCGACGTCTTTACATTTTTTGATACCAGCAGCCACGGCCAAACCATGCTCGACGGCCTTTTCACCGATGGTCAGGTCACGGCGGGTCGGCACGTTAAAGACGATTTTGCGCAGCGGGCGGCGGGTTTCGTCTTTTTTACTTTTCAGCTTGTCGAATACATAGAGGCAGTCCTGCGTCGTTTCGACGGCATGACGCACTTTCCAGTAGGTGTCGCGGCCTTTAACATGCAATTCCGACAGGAAACACACGGCTTCCATCGAGCCGGTTTCGTTCAGTGTACTGATAGTTTTGGCAATGATCTGGCGATACTGGCGCTCGTCTAATTCACGTTCTTTGCCACAGCCAACCAACAGCACGCGTTCACTCAGTACATTCGGCACATGGTGCAGCAATAACATCTGACCCGGTTTGCCTTCAAGGTCGCCCCGACGTAATAGATTGCTGATGTAACCTTCGCTGATTTTGTCCAGCTGTTCGGCCACGGCGGACAGCCGGCGTGGCTCATAAACACCAACGACAATGCAGGCACTGCGTTGTTTTTCCGGACTTCCGCTTTTAACGCTGAACTCCATGGGGACTCCTGATTCAAAGAGACAAATTGCAGCAGGGGGCCGGACTGGGCGCTATGCTTGGTGAAGAGCTGTTCTGCGCTAATAAAAAGCTCGGAATCCGCTGCAGTTTCGTTGATAATAATTGCTATAAATATCCAGTTTACTTAAAAATTACCAGCGTGCCAGCAAAAAGACAGGTTTTTAGGGGGCTTTTTTGATTGTTTTTCGCTACTTGATTGGTGAAGTCTTTAAATCTCAGCTCGCTGTATTTCTGATCCTGATCACCATCATCTTAAGCCAGCGCTTCGTGAAAATACTGGCGGACGCCTCAGAAGGTGAATTACCGGGTCAGTTAGTGCTGACTTTGATTTCTTTGAAATTACCGCAGTTGGCGGTGTTGATCCTGCCTTTAGCCGCTTTTTTAGGCGTTTTGGTGGCCTACAGCCGCATCTATGCCGAAAGCGAAATGACGGTTTTACATGCCACCGGCATCAGCGAATGGTATGTCACCCGGCTGACATTGATTTTGAGCCTGGGGATGGCATTGGCCGCCGGCGGCCTGATGATGTATTTGAGCCCGTGGGCGGCGGAACGTGAATACGAAATTATGGCCAAGGCCGATGCCGATTCCGGGCTGTCGACCTTGTTACCCGGCCGTTTCCAGCAAACCTCCAATGAAAAAGCCGTAGTGTTTGTGCAGGACATGAACCGCGACGGAACTCAATTGTCCCGCGTGTTTCTGGCTCAGTCGGCCAGCGCAGATAACTTAACCGGCTCCGTGGTGTATGCCGAAACCGGCGCTGTTGCCGAAGACAATAATGGCGCACAACGCTTGGTCCTGAGTAACGGCCGGCGTTATGCCGGGTCTGTCGATTCACCACAATTTGATGTGTTGGAATTTGGTCGGTATGACATTCAAATCCGTGAACAACAGGTCGAGCAACGGCGGCGTAAACTCAGTTCATTACCGACGGACCAGTTGCTAGCTATCGACACCGCAGAAGCTAAAGCTGAGTGGCATTGGCGGCTGGCCATCCCGTTGTCCATTCCCATTTTGATGTTGCTGGCTGTGCCGCTGAGCCGGGTCAATCCGCGCCAGGGTAAATTTGGTAAGTTATTGCCAGCGCTGGCGTTATTCCTTGGTTATTACATTTTGCTGATTGTCTGCCGCAACCTGATTGAAAATGAGAAAATTCCGGCCTGGCTCGGCATGTGGTGGATCCATGCGATGGCATTGTTGCTTGGCGTATTTTTATTGCTGCAAAGTCGCGCCGGTTATCAGCGTTTTGCCGCCCGTTTGCATGGCCGGGGCCGGAGGCAACATGCTTAAAATTATCGATTTGTATATTGGCCGGATCATTTTATCCACCACGCTGCTGAGCCTGACCGTGCTACTGGTGTTATCCGGCATGTTCCGTTTTATTGACCAATTACGGCTGACTGACCGTGGTGACTACACAGTGTTGGTGGCGGCGATGTTCAGCTTGTTCACCATCCCTGGTGATCTGGTGACATTTTTCCCGATGGCAGCGCTGATCGGTGGCCTGATTGGCCTTGGCATGCTGGCCAGTAACAGCGAGCTGGTCGTGATGCAAGCGGCCGGTTTGTCGCGGCTCAATATCATCAGTTCGGTGATGAAAACTGCCTTGCTGATGATGGTGCTGGTGATGGCGGTGGCCGAGTGGGGCGCGCCGACGGCGGAGAAATTCGCCCGTGAATTAAAAGCCAAAGCCATTTCCGGCGGGGACTTACTGGCCGCGCAACAAGGGGTCTGGGCCAAAGACGGCGATGATTTTGTTAATATCCGCCAGGTGTCGGACGATGGTGCGCTGAAAGACATCACCATTTTTGAATTTACGCCCGACTTAGCGCTGCAGGCGATTGTTCACGCCCGTGCCGCCAGTTTTTTTAACGGCGTCTGGCAGTTGCAGGACGTCAGCCGCTTGGCGTTTCGCGATGAAAAAATTGAGAAACATCATTGGCCGGAACAGCGCTGGCGCTCAACGTTAACGCCAGACAAACTCGGTGTGATGTCAATTAAACCGGAATTGCTGAGCTTAAAAGGCCTGGCCGAATATATCGAATACCGTCAGGTCAATCAGCAGGAGAGTAGCCGCTATCAGCTGGCGTACTGGCGCAAAGCCACGCAGCCGCTGACGATTGTCGCGATGTTGCTATTGGCGTTATCGTTTATTTTCGGCCCGCTGCGTAGCGTGACGATGGCAGCGCGCGTGCTGATGGGCATTCTGACCGGTTTTGGCTTTTATATGGCCAACGAGGTGTTTGGCCCGGTCGCGCTGGTGTATCAGCTACCGCCATTGTTAGGCGCCATTACGCCGAGTGTGTTGTTTATCGGTATCGCTGTGTATCTGATGCAAAAACGCGGGTAGGTGGGGGTAGGGTGTGTAGAGCGAAGCGAAACACGCCGGGTGTTGTACGCTGGTTATCGCATAACGGGTGTCGCATAAAGGTTACCGTACATTCCGGTGCAATTCGCTGTGCTTATTGCACCCTACCCAAGTTGGCCGTAGGGCGTGTAGAGCGGAGCGAAACACGCCGGTTATCGCATAACGGTTACCGTGCATCCCGGAGCAATTCGCTGTGCTTATTGCACCCTACCAAAGTTGACAGTAGGGCGTGTAGAGCGGAGCGAAACACGCCGGGTGTCGCATAACGGGTGTCGCATAACGGCGGCTACCGCGCGTCCCTATGTAAATTCAATGCACTGCTTTGTTCTTTGGTCAGCACTACTACGATGGTGCCGGCTAACTGGTCCTGCAGTGCCAGACCTTTGCCCCAGCGCACCCACAACCAAAAATTACCAATGCCGCCCAATGCTGTCAGTAAGCGGATGAAGGCCTGACGCATAGTCACCGGTTTACCATCGGCGCTCAATAACAACATCCGCCAGGCGCGCATGCCGAGTGTCTGACCGGCTTTGACCCAAAAATACAGATAAAACCACAAGATACACGCCGTGCTGTACAGCTGAAACCAGATCGCATGTTTTTGAATATACTCCGCTTCGTCCTGATAACCCTGCAGTGAAATCACGCCGGCTTTGGCCAGCAGCGCCACGGCAGCAAGTGCCAACGCCATGGCAAACATCCAGATCGCACAAATGACCAGCAGGTCGTACATGATGGCAGACAAACGGCGCAGCAGGCTGGCGCGGGGGGCTTCAGTGTACATACAAACTCCAGTTCAGAACTGGCAGCAGTCTAACATGACGGTTGGCAGGGCGTCAGCCGCGGCGACTGCTTTGACTTGCCCACTGTGCGAAATTCAGGCAGATTGACAACGTTGTCAATTGCGCAGGAACGCATCAATGTCACTTCAGTTAAGCCGAACCAAATCTCAAATCCGCCTCTGTAGCACGCTGTGTGCCTTGTTGATTATCAGCAGCGCCAGCGCCGAAAACGCCTGTAGCAGCAAAGAGCTACAGGGCAGCTGGGAGCTGCAATCCGCGATTTATCGCGACCAAAGCGGCAAGGTAGTGGCTGAAATCAAAGATCAGCAGACTAAGAGCCGCAAACTGATCGCCGGCCGTCATTTCAGCTTTATCACCTGGGCGCCCGACGGCAAGTTTCAGGTCGCCGCCTCCGGCAGTTTCAGCGCCGACGCCAACGGCTACCACGAACAGGTCGACGCAACCTCGCTGCCACGGCTGCAGGGCAAAACCTATCATTTCCAGTGCAAAATCAGCGGCAATAACTGGCTGCACCAGGGGCTGGAGGATGGTATTCAGATTGAAGAGCACTGGTTGCGCGTCAGCGGAATGCATAACTGAAACAAACAAGACGCAGCGGATTTTGAATCCGCTGCGTCTACTGCATGAAAGATTGCTGCAAAATTGCGCAATTGATTGTCAGGACTGAGATTTTGCTTGCAGGGGCTAGAAGGCTTTGTATAATGCGGGTGTTTACTGCTCCAAATTCCTCTCAAATGCCTGGGTGGCGAAATCGGTAGACGCAGCGGATTCAAAATCCGCCGGGGAAACCCGTGTCGGTTCGAGTCCGACCCTAGGCACCAATACTCACGTTCGTAGCAATTTTCAAAACATATTAAAAAGATACTTTGCTGTCTCATTAACAGCATTCCAAAATGACGTTTCCGTCACTTTGTTGTTTTTATCTCAGTTGTACCTGCCGTATATTCGCGAAACTACGTTCTCCAAACGCTTTTTAACAACTTCGTTTGGTTTCAGTGCTAAAAAGTCGCTAGCAATTGCCTTTGCCATCTCAACTCCTTACCAACCTATTACGACCTTGTTGTTTAGCCAGGTACAGCAGTTGGTCTGCCTGTTGAACGGCTTGTGTCAGATCGTGTTGGCCGACCGGGCACAGGCCAAAACTCGCGGTGATTTGCAGTGGAGTCCCTTTAAAATTCAGCGCGGTGGCGGCTACCTGACGGCACAGCCGTTCTGTGATCTGTTGGGCGGCGCTGATGTCAGTCTGACGCAGCAGGATCAAAAACTCTTCGCCCCCCATCCGGATCACGGTATCAGCAGGGCGTATTGCATGCTGCAGCAATACTGCAAATTGTTGGATCACATAATCACCGGCGTCGTGGCCATAGGTGTCGTTGATGCGTTTAAAGTGGTCGAGATCTGCCATCAGGACGCAGTCGGCAGCCTGTGGCTGCAGTTGCGGCAGAATTTTCCGGTTATACACCCCGGTTAATGCATCCGTCTGGCCTTCGTGGCGGATCTTTTCGGTCAGGTCGTAGTGAAAAATTGAATTTATCGCGCTGGTCAATAGAATGCCGTTGAGTAAGATAAACATCAGCAGACGGGTCGAGGTTGGGATCCCCGACGCGGTCAGAGGCACCATCAGCAGGTTAGTCAGTAGCAGATTCAGTAACAGCAGCAACAGACTAAGCCGCAGATATTGGTCGCCGCGGTGCCGGGGTTGGACTGTCGCTTTGGCGGGCAGATAACTCAGTCGCAGCGCCAGCCCGAGCAACAGCGTGCAAAGGGTAGGGATCAGCAGATTACGCAATAAAAAGTTATCGAGCAGCGCGATAACCAGCATGCTGCACAAAGCCAGTAACGCGGCGTAATGCCAGGTACGGATGCCAATAGCACTGTACTGATAGCGGGTCGCGACAGCCACCAAAATGCAAAAGTAACTGCTGCAGTAGGTCAGGTTCGCGAACAAAATTGACACCGGTCGTAGTGCCGGCCAATTGGCACTGAACAACTGCAGCGAACCAATCGCAAAAGCCAGCGCCCAGCCCACCAATGCCAGACGAAAATAACGCAATGCCCGTTTTTGCTGCATGGTGGCCGGTGCAGGAAGTTGGAAGGCGCTATGGGCCAACAGCACAGTACAAGCGGTACCGATAGCGTTTAACATCAATAACAGATTGCTGTCCTGCATGCGTATTCCTTTACGTCTCGTCCGCTCCATGCGGTGAAGTAACCAGTGTTGCAAAGTAGTTGTGTTGTTGCAAGCTTGCATACCCGGCACCAGCGATGCTGGCAGAGTGGCAATAGCGAACATCAGAAAAACGATTGGTGGCATTATGTACGGCGTGCGACGCCCAGCGGGCTGACGCTTGCACGTACCTTGTATGTTGAATCTAGGTTCTAAACAGAACAGGTAGTTACCGGCATGTATGACCTTGCCGCAAATAGTCAGAAGCAGCATCAGCGCCACAGCGGGGCTGATGCTGCCGGAGTCGTAGTGTCAGTTGTGGATTTAAATCCAGTTTTTCCATGATATACAAAGTATTACCGTCGATTTTACTGTTCGCCGGGTCCCGGTACTTTTACTCCAGTTTGTTGTTATTGACCCAGGTGGAAAAATCGTCGTCGTTAATCACGCCAAGGCGTTGCCCGTCGATACGCCACAGACCTTCCATTTTGTCGTGTGGGTAGTTCACCGCAGCTATAAAACAAAGTGGGCCGATTCGACAGGTCTATCCAGAGCATACCAAAGTCTGTTACTGCCCGATGTTCTTGTCGTTTAGCCGCGGCATTATCTGCAAAAAGCTGATAAAACTGACAATCTAAGCTGTTTAGCAACTAAGTTTCCATTAATGCCCGCCATGTGCGCCATGCCCCAGACCTTTATTAATGATCTCTGGCGTGTTTTGCGCGCCGGGTCTGGTGCCGTTTAGGCGAAAGCCATTCCCCAGATTGCCGTCGTGGCAATCCAGACGTTTTTTGATGCAAACATCGAGAATTTTCTGCAGTGCCTCCGGATGCCATGCGTTAAACCAATCGCCATGTAAAGACATACCGCCGAGTGTGGTTGCTGTGCTGTCATAGGAATCTGAAGCTAATCGCCAGCCCTGACTGGATTTGGTTTTGGGGTCGTAAACATCTGGTTTCACACCAAACGCATAGTGAAAACTGACGCGGACAATTGGCACCGGATGAGTGCCCGGACAAACCATGCCGGCACTAGTCGTTGATTTCACTGGATATGCCAGATGACTTTTATGGTCAGCAGAATCTAAATCTAAGCCGTTCCAGCAACTGGGGAAAAAGATATCCATCCGCACGCGATCGGGCGCGAGACACTGCGGAATACCTGCGCTCCAGCGTGGGTTTTTGCCATCACTGGATTCCCAGGATTGGCAATGCCAACGCACAATCGCGCTATCTTGCTCTTGCCCTGGCTTGCCTGCTGGGTTGCCGGCGATCATTTTCAGCCCCAGTGGTATGGACTGAATACTGCTGACGTCGTCGACACCGGCTGAGTAATAAAAAACTTCATGGGCCTGATCGTCGCCACCAACGACTGCAGGGACAACTTTCCAGGCCGGGTCGCCATTTTTATCCAAAAGACGCTGTCCGGTATCGGCGTCATAGGAAGGCGCTAATAATGCCGGCACCCAATAGGCTGAACGGTTTAGAGTGTTCCCCTGACAACTGGCATCACCGGTGGTAAAAAGCGTCTCGATAGTGCTGTGCTGATCAAGCAGGACATTGCCATAAAAATTGTGTAAGTGAGCCGCATCAGTTTTACCGGGATACACAATAGGGTCGACATAGCCGCTGTGCGACAGGTCGCAGTTGATCCGGAAAATTCCGCGCCAGCTGTTGTCGTTACTGAGTGCTGGCTGGACAGTCGTTGTGGCTAAATCAGCATGTGGCCGTTCAGTGCTGTTTGCCGGAAAAATACTATTGACCTGCCAACGTACGACCGCAGGCTGACTCTGGCGGCCATCTGCTGCTACATGCCAAATTTGGAGTTGATGTTGCTGGGCAGCTAACGGGTAAAATATAACCGGACTAACACATTCGGATACGGCCTCGGTATTGAGTTGGCAGCGATAGCTTTTGGCATCAGTGGCAGAAAATTCGACTTTCGCATATGGGGATTGCGTGACGCTTTCCGGCTGTTTACTGACCACTGGTGCTGCTGGTATTGCAGGTGTAGTCGGCGCGGTTGTCCCGCTGCCCGTGGTTGATACGCTAACGCTGTCGGTTGATTCATCACTGCCACCGCATCCTGTCAACAGGATTGGCATTGCGATGGCTGATAAGGCTATGGCGAGATTAATATTCTGTTTTTTCATCACGAAACTCCAACTTTTGGATCTCAACAAAGTGATGAATTAAGTATGGATTTCTTTTGTCCAGAAGAGGGTAAAGGCGGAGTAAACGTTAGGTAAAGCTGGGGGAGCAGCTGATTGCAGTGATTTGCGGCTGGAAAAATATAAAGTGCAGCCATAACCAAAGGATTGATTTTATATCGAACTCCAAACCAGCCCTTTGATCGTTCAACCTGGTCGTTTCGCCTTTTGGGTTTAAATAGCAGTGCCTGATGCCGGCATATAAAGCTGTGGGCATTGCAACCACTGTTGTTGGGCCGGTTGCCACTGTAATGGCTGGTCCGGCTGATGTAACAGCACGGCAAAAGGCAAAAAATCAATCATTGCCGCTGCAGGTCTAAGCTGATATGCCTTTGTTAAATCAAGCAGTTCAGTGTGTCGCTCATCCGGCAATAACACCAGTAAATCTTCTGCGCTCGGATTGCCCCTTTTGGCTTTAGCACCTTGATACAGTAACTTTTGGTCTTGTTGCGTGATATGCAAAAATTCGCTGAACCAGGCATCGAGCGGACTATACCAGCGCAGGATCACGACAGGCTGCTTGCTCTGATTAATGAGTTCCACTTTAAGCTGCCAGGGCGTTTCAGTGGGGCTGACGTTACATCGCAGCAACTGCGTAGGCACGGCATAGCCGGATGCTGACATAAATACTCCGTTCAGCAGCAGAAAAAGGATTAGTAGTTTTTGCATTTGAAAAAAACGGGTAGTGGCAGTTGCTACTACCATACCCGTTGTTTGCTTTTGCACAAGCCAGTCAAAGGCTGTTGCTATTGGCAATTTTGCTTAGTTTTGAGCCGGGGTATTTTCTGCAAAATATTCGTGGCTGTCTGCGTTCTGAATAGCCTGAGTTGGGTCGCTGATTGCCAGTGACTTGGCTGCGCTGTGGCCATAAGCCACATCGTCAGTGCCAGCTACGACGTTAAAGTGACTCAACTCATGCACAATGGTGCCGCCTTTGGAATCGGTACCGCTGGTTGGCGCTGTCCAGAATGCATTACACAAATACACTTTGTACGGTTGAGTTGGATATACGTAAGCAAAATATGACTTTTTGCAGCTGCAATCGAACGTCAGTGGCTGGGTGTTTAACGCACTGTCGATATTGGTAAAGTTACTCTTTACAGTGCTCCAGCGACCGGCGTCATAGTTACCAAACCAGGTTTTGTAACGAATAGAAGTGCTTGGGCTTGAATAGGTTGTCAGGTAACTTTTGGCATCTGCCGACATCGATTTAGCGGCAACTAAACCAGCCAGTGTCGATGTTTGTTGAGTATTACTGCATCGGCCGGTAAAAGTCACACCATTGACGGTCGTACCACCACCATCACCAGGCTTGGCGGCGGTCACTATGCCACCTTGCTTTGCTTCTAAGTAGAAACTAGCCGGCGCTGAGCTGATACCGTCAATACCAAGGCGCGCCAGTTTTTTATCTTGCCCTGGGTTATTAGTGAATAGTGTATATGATTCAGTATGATAGCTAATTTCATACTGACCTGTTTTACTTAAGTCGTAGAGTGACGACAATTCCACTTCATAACTAACACTCTGACCACTTTTCAGCTGAATATAGTCTTTTGCTTGGGCTGCCGGTCTTTTGTAATGAGCGCCAAGATAATCGATGGCTACGCCGTTTACCGAGACTTTGAATAAGGCTTCTTCAACCCCTTCAGCTGGGGTGTACCATTTTAAGATCCGAACCGGTACAGCTTCTTCGTTGGTCAGGGTGACCATCACCTTAATGTCTTCGGCGGAGGTATAGTTAGTTTTGGCCAGTGCCAGACTAGCTCGAATGCCATCGGCCAACGCTTGAGTACTAAACAGTGTGGCCAGCAGCATAGTGCCAAGCAAGTAGTTGGTGTGTTTCATTGTGTTCCCTTTTTATTAACTATCTTATTGTAATGTTGCATTTTTAATGCTTATTCATTAAAGGCTAATAAAGTGGAATCTTCAATACCAAAACTAACATTTGTAATTTTTTGTAAAGGTTCTAATAGTTATCCAGCATGGCACTTTTTGATCACCTCAATCGTCGCCTGTGCCAGCGGCGATGCGCTGTGGCTTTTTGACGTGATCAGCATCACCGGGATTTGGTAAAAGTAGCGCTCTGGCAGAATGGCGCGGAACAGGCCTTTGTCGACCCAATGGCTGGCGTAGTGTTCGGGTAAATAACCGATAAACTGGCCGGACAAAATCAGATGGGCGATGCCTTCGTCGTGGTAGGCGCTGGCGCTGTTCTGGTAGTTCAGGCCGTCGTTGCGGCTTTCTTTGTCGCGCAGGTAGTTACTGGTGACCACTTCGGCCTGCGCTAATAACTTGCTGATTTCTCTCGTATCGCAGTCAAATAACGGATGGCCTTTGCCGCAATACAGGAAGTTGGTTTCATTGTGCAGCGGTACATAATCGAGGCCGCGAATGTGATGGCGGCTAACACCGATGCCAACCAGCGACCGACCGTTTGCCACTGAGGTTTCCACTTCACGCGCTTCACAAACATAAATATCAAACTGCAGATTATCGCTTTTGGCTTTGAGCAGGGCGATCGCCTGCGCCACACCACAGCGCGGGTCGCTGACCAAGGTATCAATAATGGCGATGGTGACGCGGCCAGCCAGCTGATGTTTGGAGCCGGCGACGGTGCTGGCAAAAGTCTCGCATTGCTGCAGCAGTTCCAACGACGCCTGATAGGTGATACGGCCGGCGTCGGTCAGTTCAAAACCACTGCGGCCGCGTTTACACAGCTTTAAGCCCAGCCGGATCTCTAAGTCCGACAAATGCGTACTGATAGTCGAGCGGCCGATATTTAACCGCGACTCGGCGGCAGACAATCCGCCGGATTCAACGATAGTGACAAATATACGCAATAAGCGTAAATCGACGTCCTGTACCTGCATCAGACAGTGGCCTTTTGGGTTTGGCTTTAGTTCGATAAAACCGGAATGAGTTACGATTATTATGTATTTATAAAACATCAGTGGCAAGCTAGCATGCGTTCATCAATCCTATGTCAGGCCTTTAGATTCAGTAGCGCCTGACACAGCAGACAGACATGAATAAGGAGTCACAGATGGCGTTTAAATACGGGATAGATCGGTTGGATTTAGCGACGGTTAATGGCATTGCCGATGGCACTATTAAAGCGGAGCTGTGTGCTGAAGCGATTGCCCGCGTCCAGCAAAGCCGCAGCAATGTCGAAGTGATGGCGGCCTCCGATAAAGCGATTTATGGCATCAATACCGGTTTTGGCCCGCTGTGTGACACGCAAATCTCTCCGGCTGAAACCGCGCTGCTGCAAAAAAACCTGCTGATCACCCATGCGGTGGGTGTTGGCGAGCCGATCGCCAAGCCGATTTCCAAGTTAATGCTGATCACCAAAGTGCATGCGCTGTGTCAGGGCTTCTCTGGCATCCGGCTCGAAGTGATCGAACGCATGCTGAAGTTTGTTGAACTGGATTTGATCCCGGTGGTGCCGGAGCAAGGCTCGGTGGGCGCTTCCGGCGACTTAGCGCCGTTGTCGCATCTGTTCCTGCCGCTGATTGGTGAAGGCGAATTCTGGCCCGCCGGCGCAGCATCAACCAAAGAATCGGTGCCGGCGATTGAAGCACTGCGTCAGCATGGCTTAGCACCGCTGGAACTGCAGGCAAAAGAAGGCCTGGCGCTGATTAACGGCACTCAGTTTATTCTGTCGCACGGTATTACCGCGCTGACCAAAATGCAGTATTTGCTCGACCTGGCCGACGTTGCCGGTGCGATGAGCATCGAAGGCATGCAGGGCAGTGGTTCACCGTTTCGGCCCGAATTGCACGAAATTCGCCCTTTTGCCGGCAATATCGAAGTAGCTGCGCGGATGCGGCGTTTATTCAAAGATTCACAGAATATGGACTCACACACTGGCTGCGCCCGCGTGCAAGACCCGTATTCGCTGCGTTGTATCCCGCAGGTGCATGGCGCGTCGCGCAACGCTTTTAACCACTTAAAAGAGCTGGTTGAGATTGAGATGAACTCAGTCACTGATAACCCAATTATCATCAGCGCAGAAGAAGCGCTGTCCGGTGGTGGTTTCCATGGCCAGCCGCTGGCGATGGTATTGGATTACACCTCGATTGCCGCGGCAGAGCTTGGCAATATCTCTGACCGCCGTTGTTATTTGTTGCTCGAAGGCCTGCACGGTTTGCCGCGTTTGCTGACCAAAGCCGGTGGCCTCAATTCCGGGATGATGATCCCGCAATACACCACGGCGGCGTTGGTCACCGAAAACAAATCTTTGTGTTTCCCGCCATCGGCCGACAGCGTGCCGACCTCGATGGGGCAGGAAGATCACGTGTCGATGGGTAGTATCTCTGGTCGGAAGCTGAATCAAATTCTCGGCAATCTGGAGAAGATCCTAGCGATCGAACTGATGTATGCCGCCCAGGCCATTGAGTTCCGCCGGCCTAACACTTGTTCAGATTTAATTGAACAGAATCATGCGATTATCCGCGCTAAAGTCGCCAAGCTGGAAGAAGACCGCCTGTTAAAACCGGATATCGACGCGATGATCAAGCTGGTGAAAACCCAGGCCTTAAAAGTCAACTTTGCGCTGAATTGAATAAGGGAAACCCGCATGAATTTTCAGGATCAGATTAAACAAGGTATTCCGGCAACGCTGCCGGCAGTGAAGCCGTACCCGGCGGATGCCAACCGGGCGCCGAAGCGCAAAGACATCTTAACCAAAGCGGAAAAACAGCTGGCGGTACGTAATGCGCTGCGCTATTTCCCCAAAGCCTGGCACGCTGAGCTGGCGCTAGAATTTGCCCGCGAGCTCAATGATTTCGGCCGGATTTATATGTACCGCTTTAAGCCAGACTATGCGATTAAAGCGCGGCCGATCAGCGATTACCCGGCGAACTGCCAACAAGCGGCCGCCATTATGCTGATGATCGACAACAACTTAGATCCGGCGGTAGCGCAGCATCCGGAAGAGCTGATCACCTACGGCGGCAATGGCGCGGTGTTTCAGAACTGGGCGCAATATCGCTTAACAATGAAATACTTAAGTGAAATGTTGGATGACCAGACGCTGCATATGTATTCCGGCCACCCGATGGGCTTGTTCCCGTCGTCGGTCGAAGCACCGCGCGTAGTGGTGACCAACGGCATGATGATCCCGAATTATTCCAAACCGGATGACTGGGAACGTTTTAATGCGCTGGGCGTGACGCAATACGGCCAGATGACCGCCGGCTCTTTTATGTACATCGGCCCACAGGGCATTGTACATGGCACCACCATCACGGTGATGAATGCGTTTCGCAAAGTACTGCCCAAGGGCGAGAGTCCAAAAGGCAAAATTTTCTTAACGGCAGGTCTTGGCGGCATGAGCGGTGCGCAGCCCAAAGCAGGCAATATCGCCAACTGCATTACGGTTTGCGCTGAAGTGAACCCAAAAGCGGCAACAAAACGCCATCAGCAGGGCTGGGTTGATGAACTGATCGACAACATGCCGGCTTTGATCGCCCGCGTGAAACAAGCACAAGCGCAACAAGAAGTGGTGTCGATTGCCTATATCGGTAACGTGGTTGATGTGTGGGAAGCATTTGATGCTGAAGATATTTTCGTGCATTTAGGTTCAGATCAGACGTCCTTGCATAACCCATGGTCGGGTGGTTATTACCCGGTTGGTATTTCGTATGACGAAGCGAACCGTTTAATTCGCGAGGAGCCGGAATTATTCCACGCCAAGGTGCAGGACACGCTGAAACGCCACGCTGCCATCGTCAATAAACACACCGCCAAAGGCACTTATTTCTTTGACTACGGCAATGCGTTTTTGCTGGAAGCCTCACGCGCTGGTGGCGACGTGATGGCGCAAAACGGCATCGATTTTAAATATCCGTCTTATGTGCAGGATATTTTAGGCCCGATGTGTTTTGACTATGGTTTTGGCCCGTTCCGCTGGGTCTGTGCTTCAGGCAAAGCCGAAGATTTGGATAAAACCGATGCGATTGCGGCAGAAGTGCTCAAACGTTTGATGCTCGACGCGCCGGAAGAAATTCAGCAGCAGATGCAGGACAATATCACCTGGATTTTAGACGCCAAGCAAAACAAGCTGGTGGTCGGTTCACAAGCACGGATTTTATATGCCGACGCCGAAGGCCGCGCTGAAATTGCGGCAGCCTTTAACGCCGCCATTGCGCGTGGTGAGATTGGCCCTGTGGTATTAGGTCGTGACCATCACGACGTCAGCGGCACCGACTCACCGTTTCGCGAAACCTCCAACATCTATGACGGCAGCCGTTTTACCGCCGACATGGCCATTCACAACGTGATTGGCGACAGCTTCCGTGGCGCGACCTGGGTGTCTATTCACAACGGTGGCGGCGTCGGTTGGGGCGAAGTGATGAACGGCGGTTTTGGTATGTTGCTGGACGGCTCGGCTGAAGCAGATCGCCGCCTGAAATCGATGCTGTTTTTTGACGTCAACAACGGCATCGCACGACGCAGCTGGGCGCGTAACAGCGAGGCCGATTTTGCCATCAAACGCGAAATGGCGCGCACACCGAAGTTGCAGGTCACACTGGCCAATCGTGTTGACGATGAGATTTTGGCGCAGTTGCCGTTCTGATCGACAGTGCTGAGCCAGAGTCACAACAGGCCCCGGAGGATTGTCTTGATCCTTGCGGGGCCTTCTTGGCAAAACGGCCCAGTGTTTGCTGGTTGTCCTGCCTTGATCTCTGCCCGCGCAGTGCACTGGCACAAAAACCGGCAAAAGAACCGGCAAAAAAGCCTGAAGTCTTTGTGTGTCTGAACCATTCGTGAGAAATTAGCGTACAGCCACGTTCATCAGCCAGTAGAGCAAGAATTCTGTTATGCGCTATATCAATTCCCCTCAGTACGACCATCAGCAAACGGACAAAATTGGCATTTTATTGACCAATCTGGGCACACCGGACGCGCCCACGCCAAAAGCCTTACACCGATATCTGAAACAGTTTCTGTCTGATCCGCGTGTGGTCGAAGTGCCGCGTTTGTTGTGGTGGTTGATTTTAAACGGGGTGATTTTACGTATCCGGCCACGTCGCTCGGCCAAAGCCTATGCCACAGTGTTTACTGACCAGGGCTCGCCGCTGCTGTTTAATACGCAGGCGCAAACCGATGCTATCGCCAAAGAGTTGCAGCAGCGGGGCATGCAGAATGTGGTGGTGGATTTTGCCATGCGCTACGGCAACCCGAGTTTTGAGTCGGTACTGGAAAAGATGTTTGCCCAAGGCGTGCGCAAGTTGTTAGTGCTGCCGCTGTATCCGCAATATTCTGGCTCAACTTCAGCCTCTACGTTTGATGAACTGGCGGCTCACTTTACCCGCCGGCGCTGGTTACCGGACTTACGTTTTATTTCGCATTATCCGGATTATCCGCCATTTATTCAGGCCGCTGCGGAAAAAATCCGCCAACACTGGCAGCAACATGGTCAGGCCGACAAATTGATTTTGTCCTATCACGGCGTCCCCAAACGCTATCTGATGAATGGCGATCCTTACCACTGTGAATGCTATAAAACATCGCGGCTGATCGCTGAAGCACTGGGCCTGAGTAAAGATCAGTATCTGACCACTTTCCAGTCGCGCTTTGGCCGCGAAGAATGGTTAAAACCTTATACCGACGAGACATTAAAAGAGCTGCCGGCGCAAGGCGTGAAGAGTGTGCAGGTCTTTTGCCCGGGTTTTGCCGCTGATTGTTTGGAGACCATCGAAGAGATCGGCGAAGAAAACAAAGAGTATTTCTTGCATGCCGGCGGCGAGCGTTATGAGTACATTACCGCGTTGAACGCGGAGCCGCGGCATATCGAGGCGCTTTGCCAATTGATTGAAGACAATCTGCAGGGCTGGCAAGTGAGCCACGATGCTGAGCGAGCGCCACGGGCACAGTGCCTGCGTGCAGAGAAATATCCGCAGTAGTTTGCATCGTTATTGTGTCGAAGCTGATGTTCTGCGCCATTTACCAAGCTCGTCTGTCGCCATCATACGCCTGACGAGCCGGTTTCCTCTTGAGCAGACACCTGCGCACGCGCTGCCAAGTGTCTGACTTTATTCAATTGATCCGCCTTTGAGCCTGCAATCTGCCCGCCTCAGCTTGCGAAAGCTGTGACCAGAATACTTTGCTTCAGTCTTGTCCGATCCCTGATCTGTCGTGCTACACCAACGAAAAAACTTCAGTTCAGCCTTGTAGATTTAAAGAATCCCACTAGCCTTAAAGGACAAATGAGACAAATTTGCCTGATAGCCTGTGAGGTGCCTATGCCCGCGAAACGTGTGATGTGTGTTGATGATTCGCCGATCATGCTGGCAAAACTCCAGCACGTGATTGAGTCTCTCGGTTATGACGTTTGTGCCACTGTGCTTTCCGGCAATGATGCGATCCGAAGATACGATGAGGTCAAGCCAGATGTGATGACGATGGATATCACTATGGTCGGTATGGACGGTATTGAAACCACCCGACAAATTTTAAACCAGCATCCAGAAGCCAGAATTATCGTGGTGACTTCGCACGGCCAGGAGCAGATGGTGGTGAAAGCACTGAAAGCCGGAGCGAAAGGCTATGTGATGAAGCCCGTGCAATCTGAAACCCTGAATGAACATTTGGTTCGGGCTTTAACGGCAAGGGGGTGATATGCAGACGTCAGCTGAGTTGTCCTTTGACCCCAACGCGATTTTTCTTCCGCTGTTACGTACAGCACTCCAAAGTGCACTGGTTGCAGATCCGCCATTCACGCCATTTGGCCGTGTGGCGAACATTGAGCCAACCCGTGATGTGTGTGCCATGATCAGTCTGACTGGCCCGGTCAGCGTGATGTTGTTATTTGTCTTTGACCACAAGTTGGCGTGGCATTTCATGCAGCGGGAAATTGCCGGGCTGGGGATGGCGGAGACAGACGATGTGATGGAAGCCGTGCTTGGCGAGATGGCCAATGTCGTTGGTGGCAATGCGACTGCGGCGCTGGCGATCGCCGATAAAGAAATTCATTTGTCTCTGCCACTGATTATGCGTGCGGTGAAGTTAAAGCCAGGTATTTCCGACGTGCTGATCCAAAAAGCCAGCCTGCAGGTCGAAGCAGGGGTGTTTGATTTTTACTGTATCTCACCTGCTGTGCTCGGCAGTCTGGTTGCCTCATGAAAGCCCTGATGCCGGCCTATGCCTTAGTGTGGGGGCTATGCTGGCTACTGTTGTCGTTTACCCCGTTGCCGCTGCACGCCGGGCCTGCGACAGATTTTCGTGTTCTGGTGTTGGAAGACCCAAGCAAAAAAATGGCGCCGGACGATGTGGTGCAGGCCTTTCAAGCGGGGCAATTTCAACACTTACCCGGCCAGCATTTCAGTGCCGGCTATAGCCAGTCGGTGTTTTGGTTATGGTGGCAGCCAAAGACTGCGCCACCGGCCGGCGCTGGCCAGTTTTATCTGAATCTGGATTATCCGCTATTACAAAGCGCACTGTTTTACGGCGTGACATTTGCTGATGTAACAGCCGCGTCCCAGGTCCAATTGCTCGGGCAGACCGGTAGTAAACTGCCAGCATCCAGCCGCTCGGTATACAGTACCAGTCACTACTTCGCGTTGCCGCCTGACAGCGTAAAAATCAGTGGGTACCTGATCAGGATAGAAAGCCAAACCAGCCTGTCCGTCCCAATCAGTCTGGTCACTGAAAACGAATTTATCGCCGAACAGCGTAATAGCCATCTCTGGTATGGTTTTATTATCGGTACGTTGACGTTGCTGATTTTTTATAATTTGTTTGTCGCCTGCTCGATACGAGAAGCGGCAAATGCCATCTATTTGCTATTTCTGACGGCGCTATTGTTTGTTTTTGTCTCCGTCAGCGGCATCGCCAGCACGTATATCAGTGCAAAACTCGGCGGCGAGCTGTTGTGGCTATTGCCCTGCACTTTGCATCTGGTGAGTATCAGCAGTTACCTGTTTGCCAAACAATACTTTCAGCACTCGTTATTGCCGGCTGCTTTTCAGCAGATTTTGCAGATCGGCAGCTGGTTGTCGGCGGCGCTGTTGCTGACGGTATGGCTGGATTATCAGGTCGCTATGATGCTGGCCATGCTGAACGCACTATTGATGGTATTGCTGCTATTTGTGCTGGCTGGTGTGGCCTTTGCGCACAAAGTTACCGGCGCTCCATTGTTTTTCCTTGGCAAAGTATTTTTACTAGCCGGTGGTTTTATTCAGTTTGCCAAAACTGTGGCGTTAATCCCGGCAACCGGCTTAACAGAATATATTTTGTTTTTAGGCGTCATCTTAGAAGCGATCGTGTTATCTGGCGGCCTGGCACTCAGAACCAGAACGCTGGAGCAGGAACAAGCGCAGACCCGGGCCGAGCTGTTAAACATCCAGCAGACCTCATTGCAGGAACTGACCAATCTCAATCAGGTTTTGGCAAAAGAAGTACACGAAAAAACTCAAAGCGAGGCCATTCAAAAGGCGTTATTCAGCATTAACGAGCTCGCCGCCGGCAATGACGACATGCATACCTTTTTGTTTCATGTGCATCAAATCGTCGGCAACCTGATGTTTGCCCGCAATTTTTACGTCGCGCTGTATCATCCTTCGCAACAGAGTGTGCAGTTCGCCTATTTTGCTGACGAGATGGATAAAGATCTGCCACATCCTGACGAACAGATCCCGGCGCAGCGGCTGGCCGGTAGTTGGACCATGTGGGTGATAGAGCACGGCGAAAGTTTGTTTGGCGACTGTCAGCAGATCGAACAAAAAACCGGGCTGGCGGCGACGTTTGGCAGTATTGCTAAATGCTGGCTGGGTATCCCACTGCGCGACGAGCAAGGCGTGATGGGAGTACTGGTCGTGCAGATTTACCATGACCAGCCAGGTTATACCCTGCAAGAACGCAAGCTGCTGGACTTTGTGTCGCAACATATTTCCAGCGCGGTGCAAAGAAAGCAGTATCGCAGTCTGCTGGAGTTACAGGTGCAGGAGCGCACTCAGGCGCTCAGTGACAGTTTGGCCTCGCTCAAACAGATGCATCAACAACTGAGCCTGATCCATCAGGAAAATCAAACCCATTTGCATCAGGTGCAGACGCTGCTGGATAACACGGGTCAAGGCTTCTTAACGTGCAACCAGCGGCTGGAGATCCAGCCCAGTTTTAGCAAAGAATGTCTGAATATTTTTCAAAGCACCACGCTGACAGGTTCAGTGGTTGATCTGCTTGCCAAAGATCAGCCGTCTTTGCATGCATTATTGACCGAGGTACTGACTGAAGTTTTGCAACCGGACCAATCACCGGCCATGGTGACCACCTTTTTAAGTTTGTTACCAGCACAATTATCCTTGCATGAGAGGTTGTATCAGCTCGAATACAAACGGCTGACCGCCGATAGTCTGATGGTGATCCTCAGTGATATCACCGAAAAAACCAGATTGGCCGCGGCCTTGCAGCAACAACAAGAACAAGCCGCGTTTATCGTGTATGCGTTAAATCATCCGGATGAGGTTCGGCAGGTGCTGCTGAGTTTCCAGCATTTTTTGCAAACAGCGGGCAGCCGTTCACAGTTACTGATGACGCCTGATGACCTGACCGGGTTATATCGCCATATTCATACCTTTAAAAGCTTGCTGGCGCAGATCCGCTGTCCTGCATTGCCGGCGGCGTTACATCAGATTGAAGATGGATTGCAGAACCTATTGGAAAGTACATCTGCGCAATATTCTGCTCAGGAGTCAGTGCCGTTCGAATTACTCGACAGTCAGTTACAGGCAGCTTTACAGCTGTTAGAACGCCAACTCCCGGCACACTTATTCGACACGGATCCGCATTTACCGTTGCCGCGCCAATTACACCAGGATGTAGTGCAATTTCTCGAGCATCATCATTCCGTGCTGGCCCAGCAGCTCAAAGCCGTTCAATTTCAGTCTTTTAGTAGTTTGCTGCGGCCTCATTTTGAGATGGCACAAATACTGGCGCAGTCACAGGGTAAGTTATTGTCGGCGATCAGGTTGACCGGCGAGGACCCCAGGGTCGATACGGAGTTTTACCAGCCGTTGTTCCAGGTGCTGGTGCATTTGTTTCGTAATGCGGTTGATCACGGCATCGAGCCACCGGCATTGCGGATCGCTCAAGGCAAACCCGCGGTTGCTGATCTTCAATGTCAGTTACAGCAAGTCGACCAAGGGTTGCAGCTATCAATTCGCGATAATGGCCGCGGCTTGCAGCTGGAAAAAGTACGGCAAAAAGCTGTTGCGCTGCAACTGGTCGGTCAGACTGAAAGTCAGCAGTTATCACCGGCCGAGCTTGCACAGTTTATCTTTGCCGACGCCTTATCGACCAAAGACGATGTCAGTGCGTTATCCGGACGTGGTATTGGTCTGTCAGCAGTGAGGCAGCAACTGTTGCAGTTTGGCGCCCGGATTGAAGTCGATTCTGTAGCAGGTGAGGGCTGTACCTTTCGGATCTGGTTGCCCATTCGCCCCGAGGTCATGCATTTCGTTGCGGCAGCCGGCTAAACAAGCGACAAGCCCGTGCGGCTGAACGCGCTGCGACGGGCAGTACTGCATCTGGTGTTATTGAATTTCAATCAGGATCTCATTGCGGCGCAACATCGGTAGTGTCATCGGGCCGTTATAACCGGCTTCCAGCGGCGCCCCGATCGCAACATAACCTTGTGTTTTTAACCAATCCTGCAAGATTTGCGTATGCTCTGCGACGTTGCCTGCGCTCAGCGTCCCGCTGAATTGGATCGCGGCCACCTGATAATTGCGCAGTTCGCTGATTTGCAGCGTCGGATCTTTCGGTTTCGGCGTGTTTTGCAGCGTGAATTCTTTTGGCATCACAAATGACATCTGCGATTTACCCCCCTGCATACCCATGAACACCGGAGCCGTCATCGAAATTTCAGTACCGGGCTTTACTTCGGCGTTGCCGGCCATCAGCACCGGGGCCGTCATCGAGATCTCCGTTGCGCCATAGTTTTCGCCACTGATATAACGAAACAATTTTCTGAACGCAGTATTGCGGCTTCCTTCCGGCATCTCGGCCGAGACCAGCACCATCGATGCATAGTTGCGCACCTCAATCTTTAAGGCTTGGTCCGCTTTTACCAGCGTATAAGGGGCACTTTCGACATTATTTTGGCCAAACACTGAACACCCCGTCAGAGCGACGCACCCAGCCAGCAACAGCAGCACTTTCATTGGTCATCTCATGATTAATTTCTGTAATAGGCCTTACGTTAGATCACAGCAAATAGAGCAAATTTTTATCAGGCTTGTGGGCGGGGCAGCCTAGTCCATCAGTGGAAACGTCGCCGTAGAATTGTCATGAAAGTGTGATATTGTCACATTGTTTCTGCTGGAAATCGCGACGCGATAGCGTCGCGCCAAAGGTGAAGATTCCATCGGGTTGAGACAAGACTTTATTGCAGGTCAGCACAGGACAACAGCATGAGTGAAAACTTCCGGCAAGTATTAGATAAACGTTTATCCAGAAGAAGATTTCTGCAAAGCAGCAGTCTGCTCGCTGTCGCTGCAGGTTTACCGGTGTTTGCCGTTGAAACCAAACCTGGCAGCGTGCAATCCAGCCTGACATTTCGCGAAACCGGCCATGAGATGACGCCGACGCTGGAAGTTCCGGCCGGTTACAAAGCGCAGGTCTTATTGAAGTGGGGCGAGCCGCTTGCAGCGGCTGGGCCGGCGTTTGACCCGCTTCAGCAATCCGCCGAAAAGCAACAGCAGCAATTTGGCTATAACAATGATTTTATTGGTTTTTTACCGCTGCCTTTAGGCTCTTCTAACGCCAAGCACGGCTTGCTGGTGGTCAACCATGAATACACAGTGCCACAACTGATGTGGCCGGGCTCGCCCGATGATGTCAGTCTGAACAAAGCGCAAACCGATACCGATATCGTGGCCCATGGTTTGTCTGTGGTGGAGATTGAATGGCGTGATGGCCAATGGCATCAGCGCAAAGATTCCGCTTATACCCGTCGGATCACGCCACTGACGCCAATGCAGATCAGTGGGCCTGCCGCCGGCAGTTCCCGGCTGAAAACCGCCATCTCGCAGGATGGCGTGCATACGCTCGGCACCTATGGCAACTGTGCCGGTGGGGTGACGCCCTGGGGCACAGTGCTGACCGGTGAAGAAAACATCGACATGATGTTCGGCGGCGATTTTAGTCAAAGCCCTGAGGCTGCCAGCCTGAAACGGTTTGGCATGTCGGCAACCCCGCAAAAAAGCTGGTCGGCGCATTATCCGCGCTGGGATATGAGCGCCCAGCCAAATGAAAGTTTCCACATGGGCTGGATTGTCGAGATTGACCCGTACGACCCGCGCTCAGTGCCAAAAAAGCGCACCGCTTTAGGCCGCTTCAAACACGAAGGCGCCAATGTGTATATCAATAGCGATGGCCGGGTTGTGGCCTACATGGGCGATGACCAGAAGTTTGAATACTTATACAAATTTGTCTCCGCCAAAACCTATCAAGCGGATAACCGCGCTGCCAATTTGCAATTGCTGGACGAAGGCACTTTGTATTGCGCGCGTTTTGCTGCAGATGGCACTGTGGCCTGGTTGCCGCTGGTGTTCGGCTGCGGGCCTTTAACAGTGGCCAACGGCTTTCGCAGTCAGGCCGATGTGGTCATTGATGTGCGTAAAGCGGCGGATTTACTGGGGGCAACCCCGATGGACAGACCGGAAGATGTGGAAGTGAATCCGGTCAATGGCGCTGTCTATGTGATGTTGACGAAAAACGCGGATCGGACTGCGGCGCAGCGTTCGCCTGCCAATCCGCGTGCGCAGAATAAAGCCGGGCAGATTGTCGAGATGACAGCGCCCAAAGGCGACCACAGCGCGCCGGTGTTTGCCTGGGATATGTTTTTACTGGCTGGGCGGCGCGATGATCCGAGTACCAGCTACCACCCGGCAACCGGCAAAAATAGCTGGCTGGCCTGTCCGGATAACTGTGCTTTTGATCGCAAGGGCCGCATTTGGATCACGTCGGACGGCGCAGAAGATTTTGGCATCGCCGAAGGCATTTGGGCTGCCGATGTCAGTGGCGCATCACGCGCGCTGATGAAGCGCTTTTTACGTGCGCCGTTGGGTTCGGAGATTTGCGGGCCATTTTTCACGCCCGACGATCAGTATTTGTTTTGCTCGGTACAGCATCCGGCAGACGGCAGTAGCTTTGAACAGCCGTCAACCCGCTGGCCGGATTTTGATGCGAAACTGCCGCCGAGGCCTGCTGTTATTGTGATCAGCCGGACTGATGGGCAATCAGTGGGTACTTAACTTATCTCTATGGGCGGCTTTGCTGCAGGGCAGGATGAATTCGCAGTGTTGTCTGCTGCCATTTCACAGTAAGCTGGTGCTTTCTGATTTTCATGGCGCAGGTAAGCAGTTTCGATGGTGACCTTTGAGCAATGCCGGTTTTTATTGGGCCTGACACATCAGGTGCGGATAACACAGCTGCAGATCGCTGCCGGTCAGCACTGTGCGATTTTTGGCGCTAATGGCAGCGGGAAGTCGGCACTTGCTGCTGTGATTGCCGATCAGGCCGAGCTGCTGGAAGGCACAGCAGTGCTACCGGCCCGCATCGGCTGGGTCAGTACGGCCCAGCAGCAGGCCTTGATTGAAGCCGAGAGGCGCAAAGGCGACGCCGATATTCTCGATGTGGAGGTTGACCCCAGCAGCGCCCGCGACATCATTTGCCGCGACCACGTCGAGTGGTCAGCCGCACAGGAACAGCAGTTACAGCAGCTGGCCGGCGTTTTGCGGTTGCAGCAGCGGCTCGACACGGCCTTTTTGGCGCTGTCGACTGGCGAGACCCGCAAGTTATTGTTAATCAAAGCTATCTTACAAAACCCAGAACTGTTGGTGCTGGACGAGCCCTTTAATGGCCTCGATGTAGACGCTTGCGCGGCGCTGCACTTGCTGCTGGCGGAATTGCAGCAGCGCATGACGTTGGTGCTGGTGCTAAACCGGCTCAGTGAACTGCCGGCGTTTATGCAAAAAATTCTGTATCTGGCGCACGGCGAGATCCAGTGGCAATCGGCCGACAGCGGCATCAGCGCGGTGGAGCTGGCGGAACTGGCACAGCTGAATCAACTGCAACAAGAGCCCGGCCCTTTACCGGCGAAAGATCGGGACCGCTTCACGCCAGCGCTGGCAGAGCAGACGTTAGTGAAGCTGCGTCAGGGCAAAGTGCAGTATGGCGAGCGGGTGATTTTTTACGGGCTCGACTGGCAAATCAATCGGGGTGAGCACTGGCAAATTACCGGGCCGAACGGCTCAGGCAAAACCTGTTTGCTGCAGATGCTGAGCGGCGACAATCCGCATTGTTACACCAACGATTTACAGGTGTTTGGTTATCAGCGTGGCAGCGGTGAAAGTATCTGGGATATCAAGCAACATCTGGGGCTAGTGTCGAACAGCCTGCAGCTGCAATATCGCGTCGGCTGCCCGGTGCTGCATGTGGTGTTGTCGGGTTTTTATGACAGCATTGGTCTGTATGACCAGCCATCGGCGTTACAAATCAAGCTGGCGCTGGAGTGGTTGGCGCTGATTGGGCTGGAGGCGAAAGGAAAAGACTCGTTCCAGTCGTTGTCTTTTGGCGACCAGCGGCTGGTGCTGATTGTCCGCGCCATGGTGAAACACCCGACGCTGCTGATTTTAGACGAACCCTGCAACGGCCTGGACGAGCTGAACCGGCTCAAAGTGCTGGCGCTTCTGAGTGTATTGGCCCGCAGCGGTGAGTCAACACTGTTGTATGTCAATCATCATGCAGAAGACAAAATCGACGGTATTCATCAGGTGCTGCGGATGACGGATTATCAGGCGCCCACCTACCAGAGCGACGCGATCTGAACTGACCGGGTTGCTCTGCCCATGCGGCCCCCGGTTTTGTGACATGCCTGCAAATTAGTTACAAAGTGAAATGGACCTGCCGGCGATAAGGCCGTTAAGCTGCCAGCTTTAGCAAGGCGGCTGTGCCGTGGCTGCCGCACTGATTGAGGGAGTGTTCATGTCAGAATTTAATCTGCGTCAGTGGTTTGGTCTGTTGCGTGGGCCTTACCTGTTGTTCCTGCTGTGCTGCTGCACACAAAGTGTGGCGCGGCCGCTGGTCGTAGCCACTTATGCCTACCCGGATATAGACCGTAAGGCTGCCGTCACGCCGCTTGCCACCTGGCTGGCGGCTACCCAACAAAGTGCTGTCACAGTCCAGGTCGCCAGTAATCCGAATGAGCTGGTGCAGTGGGCCCGGCAGGGCAGTGTTGATTTGGTGGTGCCTAACCTGGTGGCTTATCTGCAAATTTTGCAACAACAGCAACAGATGCTGGATTTTGTCGTGCCGATGAGCTCGTCCCAACCGGTCTGCCAAGCAGTGTACAGCTCCAGTCTGCTGGCAAAACAACTGCCAGACCTGGCGCAGCTGCCGGCGAGATTACAGCAAGAGCAACCATTGACTGTCTATGCGGTCTGGCCGGATTCGGCCTCCGGGGGCCTGATTGGCCGTGCCGAGCTGAAAACTCGGCTGGCTGACCGGTTTAGTCAGCTGCGCTTTGATTACGTTGGCAGCCATCAGGCTGTATTACCGGCGTTGAGCGCAGCATCAGAAGGTCTGGCCATAATGGCGACTGCGGCTTTGCCTGCCAACTTACCTGCCGGGATCACGGAGATTTGGCGATCCGCCGAACTGCCGTTTGGACCTTTATTATGTAACAGCCAGACGCTGCCCTGCGAAACTCTGAGGTCAACACTGCTGGCAGAGCCAGCAGCGGCTGCGGCTGTATTGCAGGGGTTGCAGCAAGGTTGGGTTGAATTTAAGCACAGCCGCGCCCTGGCGCCGGTCGATGCCACGCAGTATCAGGCGATGCGTGCACTGCTGGCTGAGCAAAAATAAGGTTGCGGCGTGGTTAAGGCCGGGGAAAGCCGCCGGGTGGTAACAATAATCATCAGCGGTATACATTTTGTACATAGTGTCGGGTCGCCGGTAGCAGTTGTCCTGACAAAGAATTACAGACGGCCCCCTGAGTATTTTTACAATGGCGAAGCGTGGCGCGAGCGGGTGACCACCAAAGCCTGTGAGGATCTGCAATGAAAAATGCGGTAGCTTTTTGTCTGAGTTTAACTTCAGCAGTGTTGCTGAGTGCTTGTGTCTCGACGGCCCGGATGGCGCTGCCCGCGTCCGCTGGCGCTGTTGCGCAGCATCAGGTGCAGGGGGCAAATCCCTTTGCCTGGGATAAACCACTGCAATTCGGGACCTGGTCTACCGGTCAACTCAGTGATAAAGGCCGGCTGGATACCGGTGTTAAAGTCGGCAAGCTGGGGTTTAGCGGCACTTATCATGCAAAAAGCCTGACAACAAATACCGGTACTACCGCCACTTGTGATGGCTGGTTGTTGCGTGTCAGTAAAGGCAGCCTGTCGCTGGATCCAAGCTTTGGCAATATGCCGCTGTTGTCCTGTGTGTTTTCCGGCCAGCATCAGGGCGAATTGTCGCTGCGCCAGGATAAGCTGAATCGTCTGTCGGGCCAGTTGGTCACTGCCAATGCTGTGTACGACATCACATCGGAGCATCAGCTGGAAGGTGGCTTATTCAGCAGCGCTGTGCCTGTCGGCTTTCACCTGAAAAAACAACAGCAACTGTGGTGGTCCATTGAGAAAATCAATGCTGGCCGGGTGCTGGTCTGGCAGCAAAGTCCTGTGGCGGAACAAGACCTGCTGGCGGCGGTCAGTTTGGTGTTGTTAGCAACCGATTTTGACAATCTGCAGTGGGATGAGCCGGTTTCCTGAAAGATGTTTTCCGGACGTTCAGGCCACTGGGCCGGATTATTCGGCCCAGCTCGCTCGGATCTGCAGCATCTTCGGCAGTTCCTGCACCAGTAAATCCACCTGCCGGGTCACATCATCGGCCAGCACCTGATGCGCATCTTGTTCCAGGTTGGCGCAAGTGGTTTCGTCCACAGCAGCCGGTGTTACTTTCGGCACGTCCAGATCTTTGGTTAAATCGGTATCGATAAAACCGACATGCAGACCAAGCACTTGTGTCTTTCCAGCAAGGTGAAAAGAAACCGGAGGCAGGATAAAAATCAGCTGGCAGTTGCGGCCAACACCACTTGATCGCGGCCCTGCGTTTTGCCCTGATATAACGCCATGTCGGCGGCTTTAATTGCCTGCTCCAGCGCGAGGGCCGAAGTTTCAACCGGGCTGATGCCGAAGGTAGCACTCAGTGCGATATCAAGCGGGCTGGTGTCGAGCGTACGGATCCCCAGCCGTAACGCATCGACCAGTTGTTGCGCCTGCGGCAGCGTGGTATTTGGCATCAACAACAAAAATTCTTCGCCACCCCAGCGAGCCAGCAAGTCCTGACTGCGCAGGCGCTGACGCAGATAAGCCGCGACCTGACGCAACACGTCATCGCCGGCATCGTGACCGTGCATATCGTTGATTTGTTTAAAGTGATCAATGTCCAGCAGGGCTAAAGTCAGCGGGGCGGCGTGACGGCTACGCTGCGCCTGCAGCAGTCCGGCGGCATATTGCAGGGCACGCCGGTTCATTAGACCGGTCAGGCTGTCGGTATTGGACAAGTGTTGCAGTTGCTGGTTGGCGGCCTCCAGTGCTTGCGTGCGTTCGGCGACCAATGCATCGAGCTTCTCCGCCCGTTGTTGCAGCCGGTTTACCCGATACCGGTAGCTCAGGTACAACAACAGACTGCCGGCCAGCGTCAGCAGGCCAATCCCGGCTGGTTGTTGCCACCAGGGCACCGGTACATCCAGCTGCAATGGGTGGGTATGAATAAACTGACCACCGGCCTGTGCCATCACTTCAAGCTGATGCCGCCCCGGTGCAAGCTGGCTCAGTGTTAAGACTGCTTCTGGACCAAAAGCCGTCCAGTGCTGCTGCGCGTTCCAGCGGAAAAAATAATTGACCTGTAAATGGCGCTGAAAACTGAGCAAGCGGAACTTCAGCTGCAGTTCCTGCACCCGCGCCGGCAACTGTAAGACAGTGTTGGATTCGTTCAGGCTGAACAGTTGCTGGTTCAGCCTGAACTCGGTCAGATGCAGCTGCATATTGGTCGGCACCGGCGTCAAATCAGTGTGCGCGATCTGCCATAAGCCATCGCTGGTTGCCAACTGGACCTGGTCGGATGGCAGCGGCACAATACCGTGTAACTGTGCCGCTGCCAGATTTAATTCTTGACGTGGCGTCAGCAGGCGGATATCAGTGCCATCCGGCCGCATTAACATCACGCCGTTGCGGGTCAGTACCCAGATAAACTGTTCAGTACGGGTGATGCCAATGACCCGGATATCCGGCAAACCTTGCGCCAGACTGAGCATATCAACCTGACTGAAGTCTTTGCTAACCCGCAGTAAACCGCGATCAGTGCAGAGCCAGAATTGGTCAGCTTCTGCCAGCAGGCAATTAAAATAACCGGTTGCCAGATCTTGCGGCGGCTGCCAGCGCAGTTTCAGTTCGGTCGGCAGGCCCTGATATAGTTTGCCCTGGCGGCTTAACAGCCACAGCTGCTGCTGCGCATCTTGCTGGATGTCGATGACGCCTTCCTGTGCCTGCAGTTTCGTTTGCAGCTGCACCGGCGGTGGCAATGCAGCAGCGGTATCCGAAGGCGCAGCGATGCGGTAGACACCATGTTCCCACAGACCCAGCCACAAAGCGCCATCGGCGGCCCGTGCCATCCGTTCAATATTCAGACGGGGGGTGTTGGTCTGTAAATGGACTGGCGTCAGTCCTGAGTCCGGCTGGTAGCGGTACAGGCCCTGATCGGTGCCAACCAGCGTCTGACCGGCAAACTCAACGACGTCACGCACATAGGCTACCTGATACTCCGGTGCAAAAATCAGTTCCTGCCAACGGCCATCTTTTAGCTGCAGTAATGATTTCTCCAGCGGTTGCCAGCGGGCACTGGTGGTGACACTGTGCGGGCCCAGCCGGTGTTTCTGCGTCGGACTGATAAAGGCGCTGACGGACGGCTGCCGGCTTTTCAGTGGTGGTTCCGGCACACGCATCAAGCCGCTGTAGCGGGTGCTGAGCCAGATATTGTTCTGCCGGTCGCGGTACAGACTCCTTGCATCAACCGCTGGCAACAGCAGTTCAGATTCCAAACCCGTTGGCGTCAGACGCTGGCGGTACAAACCATCAATAGAACCGACCAGCCATTGGTCGGCGCTTTCGCTCATAAATACGTTGGTATTGCCTAAATCGGAGCGGTGGCGGATCACGCCATCGCGTAAATCAAGCAGTTCAATCCCGGCGCGCCGGCCAATGAGCAGATAGTCGCCATGGACTGTGACCGCGCGGATCTCTGTACCTGCTAAATCACCGATTTGCAGCCAACTGCCCGATGCCTTGCTTACGGGGTTAAATTGATAGAGGCCTTGACTCGTTGCGACCCAGAGGGTGCCATCGGATTGTTCGGTCAGTTGCCAGATGCGCTGGCCGAGCAGTGGCTGCACAATTTCAGCGGTGGTGGCATTGGCGCGCAACAGATACAAGCCTGTGGTCGTGCCAATCCACAGGTTTTGCGCTTTGTCGTGCTGCATAAACTGAATGCGGGCATCGGCCGGTACAGGCGCGCTGACCTGGTGCCAGTGTCTGCGCTGCGGGTCGAGTTGCCACAGGCCATGGCCCCAGGTGGCCACCCAAAGATTATTCTGACTGTCGTTGACGACCTGACTGTAACTGAACGGCGGGCCTGCATTGGCTGGACTAAAACGCAGGTACTCGGTGCCGTCAAAGCGTAATAAGCCGTCATATTCTGCCGCCAGCCACAGAAAGTCTTGCTGGTCCTGCGCCACGTCATAAACGATACCGGGAACATTTTGCAGTTTTTCCACCGGCGTGGCGTGTAGTTCCAGCGCCGGAGCGGACTGAAGCAGCAAGACGCAGGCATAACAACACAGCAACCAAATCCTGGGCAAAATGCAACTCCGTGATCTCAACATCCGGCTTAATGTATCGAAATTGCCACCGGTTTACCAGTCAGAGGTACAGTGACGGTTTCAAGCCAGCTGACTTAAAGTTGCACGGAAGCGGCGCAGCGACAGGATATAGAGCACAGTGCCAATAGTGACCAGCGCCAGCAGTTGCGGCCAGACGACATCCAGCCCGGCCCCACGGTACAAAATGGCCTGAGACGCCATGACAAAATGGGTATTCGGCGCCACCAGCATCAGTTGTTGTACCAGTTCTGGCATGCTCTCGCGCGGGGTGATGCCGCCGGATAACAACTGCAGAGGCAACAGGACCAGGATCAGCATCAGGCCAAATTGCGGCATGGAACGCGCAACGGTCGCCATAAAGATCCCCATCGACGTGGTGGCAAACAGCTGTAGCGCAGCACAGGTCAGAAACAGCAGAACTGAACCTTCCACCGGGATGTGCAAAGCGCCGCGGATCACCAGCGTCAGCGATAGTCCGGTGGCTACCAGCACCACCAACCCCATCGCCAGCACTTTAGACAGCATAATTTCGCTGGGTGTCACCGGCATCACCAGCAAATGTTCGATAGTGCCGTGTTCACGCTCGCGGATCAGCGCTGCACCGGTCAGCACAATCGAAATCATCGTGACACTGTTGATGACCTCCATCACAGAGCCAAACCAGCTCGAAGTCAGATTCGGATTAAAGCGCGCACGCAGCACTAAATCGACCGGCAGCACCGTATTGATGCGGTGGTGTTGCTTAAATTCATTTAATTCACTGGCGACGATCTGGCTGATATAACCGGCACCGCTGAAGGCTTGACTGATCCGCGTGGCGTCGACACTCAGCTGAATTTGCGGTGTCCGGCCTGCCAATACGTCGCGCTGATAATCAGGCGGTATGTTCAGCACAAAGCTGTATGTGCCGGCGTCCAGAGCCGGGTCAACGTCATTAAGGCTGATCTGCACCGGTGGTAAAAAATACGGCAGGTAAAAGGCACTACGGATCCGGCCCGACAACGGCGACTGGTCTTCATCAACAATGGCAATCGGCGCTTTGTGCAATGTTTCCGGCATCGACGTCGCCGCCACGTAAATATTCAGCGAAAACGAGTAGAAGATCAGCAATAGCATCACTGGATCGCGCCACAGGCTCCACAGTTCTTTTTGGCCGAGCCGCCAGATATTGCTGCGATGAGAGGTCATCCGCGCTCCTGTTTTGGTAATAACCACAGCGCCAGCAGCAATACCGCAGGTACCGCCAGGCTCATCGCCAGCAGCGCCGGATAAATATCCTGCAGATTCAGCGCTTTATTAAAGAGACCGCGGCTGATCGACAGGAAATAACTGGCCGGATGCAGTATGCCGATCAAGCGGCCACTGCCTTCTAGGGCCGACACCGGAGTGATCATGCCGGCAAACTGCACTGCCGGAATAATGGTACCCAGCACAGACACCAGGATGGCGGCGATCTGCGATTTAGTGAAGGTGGATGCCAGCAGGCCAAAACCGGTGGCGAACACCACATAGACCAGCGCACTCAGCGTCAGGGCGACAAAACTACCAGTCAGCGGCACAGCAAATATAGTGACCGCCGCCACTAACATCAGCAGGTAGTTCAGCAGCGCGAGCAGGATGTAGGGCAGTTGTTTGCCAAGCAGGAATTCCAGCTTGGTCACCGGCGTGACATACAGGTTGATGATAGAACCCAGTTCTTTTTCCCGTACAACGGACAGGGCGGTCAGCAGGGCCGGGATCATCAGCAGTAACAGCGGGATCATGGCCGGCACCATAGCTACCAGACTTTTCACATCCGGGTTATAGCGAAACCGTGTTTCTACGCCGGCGCTGAAACTGACGTTGGTTCCCAGCGCTTCGCGAGCTTGTTGCGTCAACCAGTGCAGATGCATGCCCTGCACATACCCTTTAATCGTCTCGGCGCGATTGGGCATAGCGCCGTCGATCCAGGCGCCGATTTGTACCGAGTCGCCGCGGCTGATGTCGCGGCCAAAATTGGGCGGGATCTCCAGCGCCAGTGCCAGTTCGCCGCTGCGCATCCTTTGGTCGATTTCTGCACCGCTCTGCAACGCCGGCCGTTCGATAAAATAACGTGAGCCGGCCAGGTTTTGCACATAATGGCGGCTCAGCAGTGACTGGTCGCGGTCCAGTACGGCGAAGTTCAGATTGGCCACATCCATCGTGATGCCATAGCCGATAAACAGCATCAGCACCAGACTGCCCAATAGCGCCAGAGCGCCGCGGATCGGGTCGCGCCTAAGTTCGAGTGCTTCGCGACTGGCATAGCTCCACAGCCGGCGCCAGCTAAAGTGACGCGATGCCGGCGCGGCTGTCACTGCGGGTGCTGCCGTGCTGACAGCTGCGTTTTGGGTTTGTTCGCCGGCGCCGGCTTGTTGCAGATAACGGATAAAGGCTTGTTCTAAGTCGGTGGCCTGCTGACTGGCAATAATGGCGGCCGGGGTGTCGCTGACCAGCACTTTGCCGGCATGCATCAGCGAGATCCGGTCACAGCGCAGCGCTTCGTTCATAAAATGGGTCGAGATAAAAATGGTGACTTTGTCCTGCCGCGCCAAATCAACCAGCAGTTGCCAGAACTGATCCCGGGCGACCGGGTCAACACCTGAAGTGGGTTCATCCAAAATCAGTAATTCCGGCTGATGCACCATCGCGACAGCCAGTGACAAACGCTGCCGCATTCCCAGTGGTAATTGCTCCGGCAGTGCATCCTGTTGTGCCGTCAGGCCAAAGCGTTGCAGCATCAGCGCGACCCTGGCATCGATGCTGGCTGCCGGCACATGGAACAGCCGGGCATGCAGCACCAGGTTTTGCCGCACGGTCAGCTCGCTATACAACGAAAAGGCCTGTGACATATAACCGACCCTGGTTCGGGTCGAAATATCGTCTGGCCGCAGTGGCTGACCAAACAACCAGGCCTGACCATGGCTGGCCGGCAACAAACCGGTCAGCATTTTCATCGTGGTGGATTTGCCACAACCGTTGGAGCCTAAAAAGCCAAAGATCTCGCCCTGACGGATTTGGAAACTGACCCGGTCCACCGCAGTAAAATCGCCAAACTGCATACTGAGCTGTTCCGCAGCAATGGCTACAGCCGTGTTCGCATCGGTCAGCAGTGGCGGCACAAGGACCTGATGGTGCTGCTTGCGTAACTTCGCTGGCAACAAAGCAATAAAAGCTGCTTCGAGGTCGGTGGTGCCGGTTTGCTGGTGCAGCTGCGCCGGCGAGCCGCTGGCCAGCACCCGGCCGCCATGCATGATCAGCAGGTGATCAAAACGCCCGGCTTCATCCATATAAGCGGTGGCGACAATCACGCTGAGGTCGGGCTTTTGTGCGCGGATCCGCTGGATCAGCTGCCAGAACTGACTGCGCGCCAGTGGGTCGACGCCTGTGGTCGGTTCGTCCAGGATCAGCAATTGTGGGTCGTGAATGAGCGCGCAGCACAAGCCGAGTTTTTGTTTCATGCCGCCGGACAATTGACCCGCCGGACGCGCCAGAAAGGCCGACAGGCCGGTAGCAGCGGTTAGTTCATCGATGCGGCGGCGCCGCTCTGACGCGTCATGCCCAAACAACCGGGCGAAAAACTGCAGGTTTTCCTCCACCGACAAGCTCAGGTAGAGGTTTTTGCCCAAACCCTGCGGCATATAGGCAATTTGCGGACAGACGCGGTTACGCTCGCCTGCCTTTGCCAGATTGGCCCCAAGCACTGTTACTTCGGTCTTACCGTTGGCGGCTTGCTGGATCTGCCGCGCCCCGGCCAGGATCGCCAGCAGGCTGGATTTGCCGACGCCGTCCGGGCCGAGCAATCCGACCATCTGACCGGCCGGAATATCCAAATCCAGCTGGTCGAGCGCCAGAGTGTCGCCATAGTGCTGCGACAGCTGCCGCACTCGGGCAACAGGAGCGGCCTGCGGGGTCACTGCCATGACTTATTGCACCAGCGGAGGCAGGCTGGCCGGCCAGGGTGTCGTTGGGTCAAGCCGCAGATACGCCATGCCGGGTAAACCTGTTTTCACTTTTGTAATGTGTTTTTCCAGTAACGCGCTATCGATGCGTGCTTTAACCCGGAACATCAGTTTTTCCCGTTCACTGGCCGTTTCGACGGTTTTAGGCGTGAACTGCGCGACATCGGCGACATAAGACAGCTGGGCCGGAATGGCATATTGTGGCAGCGCATCCAGCACCAGCCGGACTTCAGTACCCAGCGCGACCTGCCCGGCCTGGCCGGAAGGCAGGAAAAATGTCATATACACATCGGTCAGGTCGATCAGGCTCAGTACTTTGCCACCGGCAGCGACAATCTCACCGCTTTGGGCGATCCGATACTGGATCCGGCCAGCCCGTGGCGCAGTCAATTGATTGTCAGCCAGCTCCACCTGAACTCTGGCCACTGTCGCGGCGACCGCATCGACGGCAGATTGTGCCGCCAAAATTTGTGCCTCGCCGGAGGCGATGGCTGCATCTGCAGCGTTGATTTGTGCCCGGGCGGCACTGACAGCGGCATTGGCGCTTGCCACCAGCGTATCGTTATCGTCGGCCAGTTGTTTCGATACTGAGCCGGTCTTGGCCAGAGTGCCGGTGCGTTTAGCCCGGTTTTTGGCTGCGGCCAGTTCAGCCTGGCGCTGGACCAACAGGGCGGATTGCGCGGCTTTTTCGCTGATCCTTTGTTGTAACTGGCTTTGTGCTGTCACAGCAGCGCTTTGTGCCTGACGCAACTGCGCCTGTGCCTGCGTCAACTGTGCGGTCAAAGCGTCGGATTCAATTTCGGCCAGCAACTGGCCGGCACTGACGAAGTCGCCTTCGTTCACCAGAATATTTTTGATCCGGCCAGCAGTTTTGGCGGCGATGGCTATTTCTGTGGCTTCAATCCGGCCATTACTTTGCAACAAACCGTCCAAAGCCGGTCGCTGCAGGTAGTTTTGATAGAATAGCCCGGCGCCGGCCAATACCACCACGGCGATCACGGCCGCTTGCAGCCTTTGCTTCCCTGTCAGAGTGTTGAGCATGTAAAAGTCCTGTCTGAGTCCCGGCGAGTTGCTGCGATAATCGGTACTTTACGCCTGTTTTCGCCGGTAAGTTGTGTTAATTCACCGTCGTTTGATGTAGCGCAAAGGAAAATAAAATTGTGCCGGGGCGCACCGGGGTTGCTATCCGTTGGAGAGCTGCGTACAGAGTGCAAATGCTGCTTGCTATCACCGGTACGAGTTCCGACAATAGCGTTCTTTGCGCAACATGAAAAAACAGGGCGGATGCAATGGAGTGGGATGACAGTGCTGATTTTGACTGGTGTGAGCAGCAGTTTACGGCGATCCAAAGTTATGTGGCGGCGCAACAAATTCCGCATGGCCTGATCTGTGACTGGCCTGAGTGGTATACCGCACCTTATGTTGGCTTATGGGTGGTCGAAGATCCGCAAGATCCGGGGTATGCCGGCCACTGGATTTTGGCAGGCGACAGCACAGGTGCGCAGCCACAGCCAGTGCCTTTTGATCATTTGCCGGCCGAAGACCTGACTGAACCCCGTGACGCCATGGCTGCATTTGCCAAACGCTGGGCGGCATTAGCAGCAAAAGCCAGCAAAGGCGAGGCCTGGCAAGGCAGCCCAGTTCTGGCTGGCGATGTGGCGGCTCAGGCGAAACAACTGGCTCGGCAAGCGCAATTACTGGCGATGTGGGCGCAGGACGAAGATCTGTGGGCAGAGGACTAGTTTTTTCAGCGGGTTTCACGGGCCCAGTGCGTTTGCCTGACAGCAAAAAGGCCTGTCGGCACCGGCTGCTGTGCGAGCGCTTGCACAAAATGGCGCCAGTCTTTACTCTGCTGCAACACCCGTTCAAAGCTGGATCCGATGCAATATATCTGCGTAGCCGATGACCATCCGTTATACCGGGATGCGCTCAAAGACGTGCTGACCCAGCACTTCAGCGACCTGACCGTGCTTGAAGCCGGCTCTTTGGCTGAAGTGCAGGCAATGGCCACGCGCTACAGCGCTCTGGACTTTATTTTGCTGGACCTGAATATGCCGGGCATGGCCGGATTAAATGGTCTGGTGCAGTTACGGCAACAATTCCCGCAGATTGCGGTGGCGATGTTGTCCGCTGAAGACGACAAGCAGACCGTGTTGCAAGCGATGGCGTTTGGTGCAGCAGGTTTTATTTCCAAAGCGGCCGGACGACAGCAACTTGTCAGTGCACTGCGGCAATTACTCAACGGTGATATTTATTTGCCGGCTGATACCTTCCGTCAGAGTCCTGTACTGAGCAACAACGCCTTTGAACACAAAGCCGAGCAAGCGTTGCTGCGCGGGCTGACCAAAAAGCAGATCAAAGTATTGCAGCGCATGGTCAGTGGCGAGTCGAACAAACAAATCGCCGAAGCCCTGTGTATCGCCGAGACCACAGTGAAGGCGCATGTCTCCGCCGTACTGGCCAAACTGGGCGTACCGAGCCGGGTGCAGGCCATTTTGTTAGCGCGTGACCTCGATTTCAGTTTGTATCTCTAAATCACTTTTCGTTCCAGCAGATGCCGCAGCAGCGTTTTTAACTGCAGCGGCCGTACCGGTTTGTATAACACCTGATACCCCTGTTGTTTTAATTCAACAGCCAGTTGCTGCTGGCTGTTGGCGGTGATCATCAACACCGGCAGCTGTGACCAGCCAGGTTGCGCTGTGAATTGTTGCGCTAGCACTGTGCCTGTCAGGCCATCAGCCAGATGATAATCGACAATCAACAGATCGGGTTTTTCCTGACCGGTAAAGGCTGTGGCATCGGCGCCGCTGTACACCTGATAACCCCAGCTTGCCAGCAAAGTGGTCATCGCCTGACAAATCGTATGGTCATTATCGATCACCCAGATGGTGCCGCCCGTCGATTCCGCTACCGATAGAAACGCTGGTGGCGTCTGTTGTAGCGGTGTGGTGATCGGCAGTTGCAGCGCAAAAACGGAGCCACGGCCAGGCGCTGACTGCACCCGCAGCGGATGCGCCAATAACCGGCTTAAGCGTTCGACAATCGCCAGACCTAAGCCGAGCCCGGCGTCAGTCGCCCGGCTTTGTGGTAAACGCTGAAACTCCTGAAAAATCAGGCTGAGATGCTCGGCTGCGATGCCCACACCGCTATCGAGCACCTGGATCTCCAGACCGGCTGCGCGCCGCCGGCAACCCAGCAATACGGCGCCACCGGGCGGGGTATAACGCAGCGCGTTCGTCAGCAGATTTCGCAGGATCCGCGCCAGCCAGGCCGGATCTGTCCGCACCGTGACGGTGGTTGCTACTGCGCGAAAACGTAGCCCCTTGCTGCTTGCCATCGCGTTAAATTCACTCGCGAGCGCCGCCAGCAAAGGCCCGAGTGCGATACTGCTGCAATCCGGTTGTAGCTGGCCGGCGTCCAGTTTGGATAAATCGACCAGGGTGCGCAGCAAATCACCGACGTCATCGAGCGCTCGTCCGGCGGATTGCGCCAGCTGTTGCTGGTTCTGATCCAGCGGTTGTTCCAGCAAAGCCCCGTTAAACAGCCGGGCAGCATTGAGCGGCTGCAACACATCATGGCTCACTGCCGCCAGGAACTGGCTTTTCGATTGATTGGCCTGTTCTGCCGCTGCCGTGGCGTCCCGCAATTGCTGGTTCAGTGCCGTCAGGGCCGCGGTACGTTCAGCGACCCGCTGTTCCAGATGCAAATTCGCCTGCCGCAGCGCTTCTGAGGTGCGTTTTCGTTCGGTGATGTCACGGGTTAACACAAAAAAACCGCTGATTTGCTGTAGCTCGTCGCGATGCGGTACATAGGTTTTGAGCAAATGCCGCCATTCACCGGCAGCATTTTGTTCGTCGATTTCAAAAATGGCACTGTCGCCGGACAGTGCCTGCTGCACATAAGGCGCCAGCCGCGCTGCACCCTGCGGGCCATGCGCAGCGTCCAGCGTCTGGTTCAGTAAACTGCCGGCCGGCACGCCATAAAATTCGTCATAACCCCGGTTGGTAAACAGATAGATCCCCGCAGCCGACAGGTATGCAATCATCGCCGGGACATGGTCGGTAATAGTGCGGATCCAGCGTTCGCTTTCAGCCAGGGTTTCCGAGTAACGCACAGAGCGTCGCAGCTCGTCATAGGCGCGGGATAACTCGGCGGTGCGTTCGCGCACCTGTTCTGCCAGCACGGCCGCATGTTGAAAGGCGGCATAAGGCGCCGCGGGGCCGGTATGAAGTGCCACATGACCTGCTTCCACCCGTTCAATCAGGGCCTGATTGATTTTGCGCAGCTTCAGGTTTTCGGCCTGTAGCGCCAGCAGCTGTTGCGGCAAACTTTCATCTGCCGGCGAGTCGTGATGGCTCAACGTCAGCCCTCCGCCGGTTGCGCGATGACGACGCCGGTGAACGTTTGGTTCAGATGTACGCCCTGAAAATGCTCGCCATAAGTGTTAAAGCCAAAGACGCGGTGCGCGCGGAAAAACTCTGATGCTTGCTGCAATGTCTGACGCTCGGTGCTTTCCAGCCGGCGCAGCACACAATCACAGCCAATGGTGATCAGCGGCTCGCCAATCCGCTGTTCAATCTCGGCAAAGCGCTGCTGCAAGTCAGGCAGAATAGGCTGGGGCTGCATCGTCGTGAGGACCGCGCCCTGACCCACGGCACAATAAAAAGTCAGGCTGTTATCGGCATGAACCCGCTGAATGGAGCGGACATAATAATCTTTGCCAATTCTGACCGCCAGCGGGTGCAGGGCGAATACGGTGGCATTGAGGTCGGTCACCTGACAACCGATGGCGGCGGCATAGGCCAGCGCCGCCGGCTCGGCATTGAGTTCATGCACTGTACGCATATCCGCAGACGCAGCGGTGACGACCAGTTTATCGCTCAATGCACTGACATGATGGGTGCTGAACACCTCAAAAGGCAACGTGGTGTGTAGCATAATGACCGCGGCCGCCCCCTGATAAAACCGGCCGTCGACAAAGATATGCGTGGCGCTCAGCAGGTTGTCATCACCGGCCGAACCGCCAAAATGGGCGATGTTGCCAAGCGCGGCTTCCAATGCCAGCAAGACCATTTCTTCCTGCGCGGATAATCCATCGAGTAAGGTCAGCACAAAAGGCCGGGCTGTTGGGGGCAGGGCTTGCGGCTGGTTGTGTTGTAACAGGCCATCGACCAGCTGTTGTGCCTGCAACAAATCAAAGGCAGCCAAGTCCTGAATGCAAGCCTTTGCGACCTGAAAATGACTGGCACTAAAGCCCAGTGCACAGATAGTGCCCTGATCGTAACCGCGTGGGGTGATTTCACCGGCCGTGGTACAGCCGGCCAGCGTCACACCGGCAAAAAAGTGAGCAAAGGCGTGTTCGAGCGCAGAACGGTCATATTCGGCCGAACAAAAAAACAGCACAAAACCGGGTTTGGCCGGCAATAACTGCGCGGCAAGTTCGGCAACGGCCACGCGGGCATCAGCGGCTGCGGACATGGCAGCGACAATCAGATCGGAACGGCAGGACATTGCTTCGCCTCGGTGCAGGTTGGGCGGCAGAGATGGACCGGATTGTAGGAGGATTTTCCTGTCACAGGCAAGCCGGACACAAGTCCGGCGCCGTGACAGGCAGAAGGTCCATTCAAAGCTGGGCTTAGAAAAAGCCCAGCGGGTTGACGTCGTAACTGACCAGCATATTTTTGGTTTGCTGATAGTGATTGAGCATCATTTTGTGATTCTCGCGGCCAACACCAGATTTTTTGTAACCACCAAAAGCGGCATGGGCCGGATAATGGTGATAGCAGTTGGTCCAGACACGGCCCGCCTCAATGCCGCGGCCCATCCGATAGGCGCGATTCATGTCACGAGTCCACAAGCCGGCGCCTAAGCCAAATTCGGAGTCGTTCGCTATCGCCAAGGCTTCCGCTTCGGTTTTAAAGGTCGTGACGGCGACAACCGGGCCAAAAATCTCCTCCTGGAAGATACGCATTTTGTTATGGCCTTTGAGCAGCGTCGGCTGAATATAAAAGCCGCCGGCTAAATCGTTGGTCAGCGCTTCTTTATCGCCGCCAATTAAAACCTGCGCACCTTCTTCACGGCCAATGGTTAAGTAGCTCATGATTTTGTCGAATTGCTGCGCGGAGGCCTGCGCGCCAACCATCACGTCGGTATCCAGCGGATTGCCGCGTTTGATCGCTTTGGTCCGTTCGATGACTTTGGCAATAAAGGCATCGTAGATGCTCTCTTCCACTAACAAGCGGGACGGACAGGTACAGACTTCGCCCTGATTAAAAAACGCCAGCACCACGCCTTCAATACATTTGCTTAAGTAGCTGTCTTCAAAATTCATCACATCGGCAAAGAAGATGTTCGGCGATTTTCCACCCAGTTCGACCGTCGATGGAATGATGTTTTCAGCGGCGCATTTGAGGATGTGTGAACCGGTTGGCGTGGAGCCGGTAAAGGCAATTTTAGCGATGCGTTTACTGGTGGCCAGCGCTTCGCCCGCTTCACGGCCATAGCCATTGACGACGTTGAGCACACCGGCAGGCAGCAAATCTTCAATAATCTCAATAAATTTCAGTATGGACCACGGCGTTTGTTCGGCGGGTTTTAACACCACACAGTTGCCGGCGGCCAGCGCCGGTGCCAGCTTCCACGCCGCCATTAACAGCGGGAAATTCCATGGGATGATCTGACCCACCACACCCAGTGGCTCGTGAAAATGATAAGCGATAGTGTGCTGGTCGATTTCACCAATACTGCCTTCCTGCGCTCGGATCGCCGCAGCGAAATAGCGGAAATGGTCAACGGCCAGCGGTACGTCGGCGTTCAGGGTTTCCCGCACGGCCTTGCCATTGTCCCAGGTCTCGGCCACGGCGATTTGTTCCAGATGTTGCTCCAGACGGTCGGCAATTTTCAGTAATAGGTTCGAACGGAAGGTCACAGATGTGCTGCCCCAGCTCGCTTTAGCGGCATGGGCGGCGTCCAGCGCCAGTTCAATATCTTCTGCAGTTGAACGTGGGATCTGACAAAACGGCAGTCCTGTTACCGGCGAAATATTATCGAAGTACTGGCCTTTAACCGGCGCCAGCCACTCGCCGCCAATGTAATTGCCATATTGTGCTTTGACGGTAACAAGGGCGCCGTCTTGCCCAGGATTTGCATAAATCATCATCTACCCCGTGGATTTGTTGTTATGGTCAGCTGGTCGTTGCCATCTGCCTTGTCCACTCTGATGTTATGCCTGCCGTCCGGTACTGAACATTCGCCGGACGGACAGAAAAACCAGTACTAAAGTCGTAATTTTGCCTGTCAGCGGATCAGCTCATACTGCTTGGCGGCGGTATCAGTCTGCAGGCCAAAATGGCCCAGCGCATAGGTATAAGTGGCGTCCTGACTCCAGATACTGCTGCTGTGCACACCATAAATCAGACAAGAGCCAGTGCTGCACACCACCTGATCTATATTGCTTTTAATCGAATAGACCCGGGCGCCAAACCGCACGCCGTACAGGCTGTCGAGAAACGGGTTGCCGACGGACAGACCAGCGCTGCCGCAGGTTGAGGTCACGACGTTAAACGGATAGACGCCGCAACTGAGCAAGCCGCGAAAGGCTCCGGCGACGCCAACAAAGGCATCGATCTGGCTCGCCACCGCCAGTTTGTTGATTTGCTGCGCGGCCAGCGTCGCGCCCATCGAATGACCAATCACATCGATTTTTCCGGTACAGGAGCTGGCCAGCGCATTTTGGATCGCGCTGCGAACCGGTGTTTCTTCGCTGCCGTTATGGTCGTTACAAGCGGCGCAGCTGGTGCTGCCCCAGGCCGGGCGGAAAATCTGCGCGGCGCTGTAGCCTTTGCTCAGCAACAGATTGTAGGTGTTGTTCCAGCTGGCAGGCGTGGCGGTATTGCCATGCACCAACACGACATTATCCAGACAGGCGGCCTGGGCTGTCGCAGTGCCAAGCAGGAGTACGACGGTAAAAACACGGGACATTAAACGTTGGTATAAAGGCATAGCAGGTGCTCACTCAGTTGCAGGGGGGGAGACATCTACCATAGGAGTCTGTGCAAAAAATCGACATAACACTTTGGTGCTGTATCGAGGGCGGGATAGGATTTTGTGCGGCGCTGCGAAAGCAACAGGGCGGTTTTAGCCGCCCTGTTCTCTGATGCTGTGCTCGGATGCCGGTTAAATCGGTGCGCCCGGCGGCAGTTGTTTAGGCACAAACACCGGTTGCCAGGTGCCGTGTTGCAGATACTGTTGCCATTGGCAGGAAAGCAATTGTGCGGTGCCGTCGTCGCGTTTTTGCAGTTGTTTGCCAAGGTCGGTCATGCGCTCACGTAGCGTGGCGCGCGCTTCCGGTGCTAACTCGGCATTGAGCAGATTTTGCATCAGCTGGTAGAAGACCACGTGACTGACGCGTTGCTGCAGCAGACCTGTGGCATCGTTACTGCTGTCGGCCAAAATCGTCTGGTCAAGCACAGTGCGTAGCAACGCATCCAGTTGCTGCTGACTGCTTAAGCGGTTCAGCCGCTGTGGATGCAATAACAGGCTCAGCGTATGGTTGGCCGAGGCTTCGGCCGCCGACAGCGGATCAAAGGCTAAACCAACGCGGCCCTGAAAACTCTCGCGGCCGTCAGCATCGCCATAGGCTTTGGGCGGGATCAGCGCCAGCAGCTCATTCGGCAGCGCCAGAAATTGGGGTGTCAGCGTATCGAGTAACGCCGCCAACGCTGCCTGTTGTTGTTTTGCTTCTACCCACTGAAAGCCTTTCGGTTGGTCGTAATCGCCTTTTAATTCATATTCATAATGGGCGCCGCCCACCAGTTTACTGACCGCTTCGACCTGATAACGATGCAGCGCATAAATCGGTACTAAGGCTTCATGCAGCGCCGACAAAGGCCGGTTTGTTGCGATGTTATCGAGGCCAAACTGTTTGAGTGCAGCGGCGCGGACTTGGCTCAGCCGGTTCAGCTCCGCCACCGGATCGGCACCGCTGTCCCACAAATGGCCAATGGCACTGACACCACCTTCCGGCCGCGCATCTTCATCGGCGATAAATTGCAGGCCTTGTTGTCTGGCTTGTTGCACCAGCGCTGCGCGCGCGCTGTCACTGTGGTCGCCATAACCATAGGCAATTGCATACAAGTCCCATTCACCAAGACCTTCACGATAGGCCTGGTCCAGCGCTAATTTGCCATTGCGCAGGTCTACTTGTGGATGCGGATAATCCATCACCGTCGAGCGGCCATTGGCGCTGCCGGCAAAGTTATGAATAAGCCCCAGCGTATGGCCCACTTCATGCGCAGCAAGCTGACGAATACGCGCCAATGCCATGGTTTTCGCCGCTTCAGTGCTGCCGTTTGGCTGATATGGCGCGGTCAGGCCGGTTGCGATCAGGAAATCCTGCCGCACCCGCAGTGAGCCTAAAGTGACATGGCCTTTGATAATTTCGCCGCTGCGCGGGTCGGTCACGCCATAGCCATAGGACCAGCCACGCGTCGCCCGGTGCACCCACTGGATCACGTTGTAGCGCACATCCATCGGGTCGGCATCTGCAGGTAAGTCTTTGACCTGAAATGCATCTTTATACCCAAGTTTTTGGTAGGCCTGATCCCACCAACCGGCGCCTTGTTTCAGTGCAGTACGCACCGGCTCCGGTACGCCAGGGTCGAGGTAATAGACAATTGGTTCAACCGCTTCGCTAATCGCGGCGGCCGGGTCTTTTTTCTGTAAGCGGTGGCGGGGTAATAAACGCTGAACGATCGGCGCATCAAAGGCGGTGGCGTAATCCATGTATTCCACTTTCCAGAAACCGGAATAGGGATGAAAGGCGCGAACTTGATAACCATCTTCCGGCAACGCCACCAGCGAATGGTGCAGATGCACTGTGATCGCCTCCGGTGCCGGCGTGACTTGTTTGACAAATTCACCGGCTTTAGTGCCGATGTAAGTCACCATGGCTTCCAGTTCGGTATTGCGCGGGAACGCCTTGCTGCGTTTGAGATAGACCCCGCTGCGGCTGGCATCCGGGCTGAAATTGCCTTGTTGCTGCGCCTCTAACTTCGCGCTGATTTGATGCATATCGCTGTGCAAAAATGCGGTGTAATCGACCAGTAGCTTGTTGCCGTCGCTAGCCACCACCGGCAAGCCGGCCAGCACCGAACTGGCAAAAGCCTCGTTGATACTCTGGCGTTCGGCCGGATTGGCGGAATTGGCGCGGTAATAGGTGTTCAGCTGTTTTAGCATCACTTTATTGCCGAATTGTTCAAACTGCACCAGCCGGGTTTCCCCCAGCTGGCCGCGGTCCAGGCCAATATCATTAGAACCGACGCCACGAGGTAACGAGCTTTGGAAGATAAACGGCTGCTCTAATTTATCGACCTGCAAATAGACTTTGTCGGTTTTGGCATCGTAATAGAAATCAAAATAACCCTGTTGCTGCACCATGCCTTTGGTAAAAGCGGCAATCGCAGATTTTTTGCTGGCGGCTTGCGTCACTGCTGCGGGCTGGCTTACCGCGGTATTGGCCAGCGTCACAACAGGGCAAAAGGCAGGCATCAGCCACAGTAAGTGGGTGAGTTTCAACGGCTTCATCGGGCGTCCTTGTAGTTGTATGGCAGGGCGGCGCCGCAAATCACGTCGCCTGAGAGTGCAGTTAACATACAAGCTCAGTTGCAGAAAAAACAACCGCTAAATGAATGGCTTCGGTGAATGGTGGTTCAGTGGCGGTCAGTGGGGCTGGCTTTATCGGCGTTTGGGGGGCGTGGCTTTGGGCGAGTGGCGAAAGTGGGACAGTCTACTGACCGCGACAATCATCGTACGGTGTGTGACGTCCAGCGGAGTTCTCTTGCCGATACCTAATATCTCATTCTGTGAGTAGGTACGTGCAAGCGTGAGCGCCGCCGTACAGGAAATCAGCATATATTTTTCAAGCGTCTGCAACTGGCACAAAGAGACGATTCAGCCGCAATCGGCAACTTCGCAAATAAAGGTATTCGTCGCGCGATCTACAAGGTGCAATTCGCTTTGCTCATTGCACCCTACGATCGGGCCGCTGGCTCGTAGGGTGGGTAGAGCGAAGCGAAACCTACCGGGTGTCGCACACCGGTTGTCGCACAACGGGTGTCGCACAACGGGTGCCGCCAAAGTCTGCAACTGCCACCAACCAGTTCATCGACAAAACTCAGCCTAGGCCATCCGCGTCGTACCAGACGCCGTATTTATCGCCGAGCCATAAATGCAGGCGAAACAGATAAGCGTTCGCCAGCAATAGCAGTCCACCGGCCAATGCCGGTTCACTCCAAATCCCGAGTAAACAAAACACAAAGCCAAAACCGTGCGAGATGATTTCGACCCGGCAGGCTGCGCTGCGACTGGGTCTGAAGCTGAAGAAATTCAGCGCAAACAGCCATTTCAGGCCGGTCGGTAACTGCTGCCAATCGGTGGATTTTTTATCCATGGTAAAGTGCTCCTCAGTGAGTGTTAACACATCAACTTCCAGCACTGCTGCCAGGCACTTTAACGTCTCAGTGCTGGGCTTATGGCCACTCTCAATGCGCTGAATCGTCCGGACATTTAACCCGGACATCTGCGCCAATTGTTCTTGCGACAACAGACGGCTCAAACGTAATTGTTTTAGAATCATGGACCCACCTTGCAGACAGTGCAGCAGCAACTTAGCGTTTTAGCATACCTGACGGTGACGACACATACCCGGCATTCACCTGACATTTGGCGGGCTACGACCCGACAGTTACCCGACATGGGCATTAGTTGAGGCCGTTTCGGCTTCAATGCAAGGATCGAAGTTAGCTTCGATCTGTACGGCGACGCTGCGCTTGCCGATACCTACAGTCTCATTCTGTGAGTAGGTACGTGCAAGCGTGAGCGCCGCCGTACAGAAAATCAGCATATATTTTTCAAGCGTCTGCAACCGGCACGTTGTGACGATTCCAATGAACTCTCAAAACGGCCGGACGATTACAAAAGCAGATCTGGGAGTATTCACGGCTTGCGTGTGACGCCCGGTCTGCTGTAGTAGACCGAGCAGTTATGGTCCGAAGTCAGCGCTCAGCCCCCACTACCATGCTGCTGCAACAGCGCAAACTCCTGCCACTCTAAGCTGTCTTCGCTGGCGTTTAGTTCGCCGTGGAAATAATCGGGTTGGAATAGGAAATCCTGTGTGGCTGCGTTTGGTTGCGAAGCGGTGTCGAATGGGGTTTTAACTTTGTCTTGCTGCTGCATGGCTGATACTCCAACGGGAACTGCAAAGGGTTTATTAAGCTATAGCGGGTTTTTCCGGAAATGGAGATAAAAAAACGCCGGCTCTGCCGGCGTGGGGAAAAGCTGGCTGCCGACGTTGCAGGGCAGGCGGCCAGCGAGGCTTAACAGGTGTTACAGCTACTTATTCAAACAAATAGCGTGCGTGAAAACGCAGATGTTCTTCGATAAAGCTGCTAATGAAATAGTAAGAATGATCGTAGCCGCGCTGAAAACGGATATCGACTTTGGCACCACTGCTGGCGGCCGCGTCAATCAAGGCTTCAGTGCGTAGTTGTGCCGGATAGAACTGGTCCTGATCGCCCTGATCTACCAGCATCGGCGGCACCATTGTCGCTTTGGCTAATAAGGCGCTGGCATCATATTCCAGCCAATCAGCAACATTATCACCAAGGTAATTGCTAAAGGCTTTGCGGCCCCATTCACATTGACTTGGCTGGCAAATCGGTGAAAAAGCCGAGACAGAGCGATATGCCGCTGGCTGACGCAGCGCCAGCACTAAAGCGCCGTGGCCGCCCATCGAATGCCCGCTAATCGACTTCACCTGTGTCAGTGGCAGGGCCACCGGCAGAATGGCCGGCAATTCGCGGCTAATGTAATCGTACATCCGGTAGTGCGCAGTCCAGGGGGCTTCAGTGGCATTGACGTAAAAACCGGCGCCCTGGCCCAAATCATAGGCCGGATCATTGGCCACCAATTCGCCACGCGGGCTGGTATCCGGAATAATCAGCGCAATGCCAAGCTCCGCCGCGATGCGCTGTGCACCAGCTTTCACTGAGAAGTTTTCATCGGTACAGGTGAGGCCCGACAACCAATACAGCGCCGGCACTTTTTGCGTTTCCGCTTGCGGCGGCAAATACACCGACAGCTGCATTTTGCAGCTCAGCGTATTGGCAAAGTGTTCAAACTTCAGCTGGCGGCCGCCAAACAGACGGGATTCGGCCAGTTGCGTCAATGACATACTCAAATCCTATTAAAACAGCCGACGCTTGGACGTCGGCTCAACAGATTAAAAATGGATCACGGTGCGGATCGATTTGCCTTCATGCATCAAATCAAAGGCTTCGTTGATTTGTTCCAACGGCATAGTGTGCGTGATAAAGGTATCCAGCTCAAACTCGCCATTGAGATAACGTTCAACATAATCCGGTAGTTCACTGCGGCCTTTCACACCACCAAAAGCGGTGCCGCGCCAGACCCGGCCTGTTACCAGCTGGAATGGCCGGGTAGAAATTTCCGCACCTGCCGGTGCCACGCCGATAATGACCGACTCGCCCCAGCCTTTGTGGCAGCACTCTAACGCTGAGCGCATCACATTGACGTTGCCGATACACTCAAAGGAGAAATCCACACCGCCATCGGTCATCTCAACGATGACTTCCTGGATTGGCTTGTTGAAGTTCTTCGGATTGACCACATCGGTCGCACCTAATTTCAGTGCGATATCAAACTTGGATTCGTTGATATCAATGGCGATGATGCGGCTGGCTTTGGCCATCACAGCACCGATCACCGCCGACAAACCAATGCCGCCGAGACCAAAAATCGCCACGGTGTCGCCTTCCTTCACTTTGGCGGTATTCATCACCGCTCCCATGCCGGTGGTGACGCCACAACCGAGCAAACAGACTTTTTCCAGCGGCGCGGCTTTGTTGATTTTGGCCAGTGAGATTTCTGGCAGCACAGTGTATTCAGAGAAAGTTGACGTGCCCATGTAGTGGAAAATTGGCTTGCCGTCTTTGGAGAAACGCGTGGTGCCATCTGGCATCAGGCCCTGACCTTGCGTGGCACGAATCGCCTGACACAAGTTGGTTTTACCGGATAAGCAGAATTTGCATTTGCCACATTCCGGCGTGTACAGCGGGATCACATGGTCGCCGACCGCCACGCTGGTGACGCCAGGACCTACCGCTTCAACAATACCGCCGCCTTCGTGACCGAGGATACAAGGGAATTTGCCTTCAGAATCCTGCCCCGACAGTGTGTACGCATCGGTGTGGCAGACGCCGGTGGCGATAATACGGACCAGCACTTCGCCTTGTTGTGGTGGCATTAAATCGACTTCTTCAATCGACAGTGGCTGGCCTGGGCCCCAGGCGACGGCGGCGCGGGTTTTAATCATTTGCATGCTTTGGTTCCTGTAAAGAGGGCGGGGTCATCACGATAGCCAATAATAGGCAACCTGATAAAAGATGGCCCAATAAACGACGACAGAGTACGGTACATTGTAATTTTTTCTTAATCGAAGATAATCAGGCAAAAATGAAAATGAGTTTTGCATAAATGAAAGAATGGCAGGGCGTGTCCGAATTTGTCGCGGTGGCGGAACTGGGTAGTTTTTCTGCGGCGGCGCGTCAGCTCGGCATGTCGGTGGCGCAGGTCAGCCGCAATGTGCGCGAATTGGAGCAGCGGCTGCAGGTGTTGTTACTGCAACGCACCACGCGGCAGGTGCATCTGACCGAACCCGGCACTTTGTATTTGCAGCAGTGCCGGCCTTTGTTACATGGGCTGGCACAGGCCAATCAGCAGCTGCTGGATTTACAGGGCCAGCCGTCGGGCCTGATTAAACTGACCGCGCCGGTGTTTTATGGTGAAACCGTGATTGCGCCGCTGCTGCATGACTTTTTGAAAAAATACCCACGCTTGCAGTTGGAGCTGGATTTAACCAATGCCCAGCTTGATTTGGTCAAAGGCGGTTTTGATTGCGCCATCCGATTGGGCCAGCTCAGTGATTCCGGTTTGCAGGCGCGAAAACTTGGCAGCCGGCGCGCTTATCTGGTTGCAAGTCCGGCTTATCTGGCCGAGCAGGGCGTGCCGGTGCAGCTCAGCGATTTGAGCCAGCATCGTTGTCTGGTTGGTTCGGTCGAGTATTGGCGTTTTGAGCAACAAGGCCAGAAATTACAAATCAGGCCCACGCCTTATATCAAATGCAACAGCGGTGTCGCGTTGACCGATGCGGTGCTGAAGGGCCTCGGCGTCACGCAACTGCCGGATTATTACCTGTTGCCACATCTGCAACAGGGCACTTTGGTCGAACTGTTGCCAGAGTTACAACCAAAAGACGACGGCATCTGGGCGTTGTATCCGCTGAATCAGCATTTGCCACAGAAAGTGCGGTTGTTATTGGATTACCTGCAACAGCAGTTGGCTTGATGGGAGGCTGAGATTTGAATCTATGCCGTGGGCGAATTGCGTCGTTTAAATTTCAACGAAAATAGTACGGCGACGCGTTGCTTGCCGGTACCTACGATCTCAATTAGCAAGTAGGTACGCGCAAGCGAAAGCCCGCTGGGCGTCACACGCCGTACAGGTTATCCGCATATATCTGCAAATTTCCGCATCTGACACCAATCAGCACAGACGCTGCTTTCACAGCGCCTGTGCCGGCTGCTTTAAGCCCGGCCGCGGGTCGCGGTGGCTGGTGAGATGCGGGCGGCGATCAGTGCCGGGTAACTGACTGCCAGTTGCCCGACGGCCAACAGTGCGGCGCAGCCAACCAGCAGCAGGCCTGGCGTCAGCGGTTTCATCGCGAAGGTACTGACCAGCCAGATATTCAGGCCGACTGCGCCACCAATGCCAAGCAGCACGCCAAGGCCACTAATCAGCAGGTTCTCCAGCATAAAGTAGCGCATGATTTGCCACTGACTGGCACCGAGTGCGCGACGGGTGCCGATTTGCCGGGTGCGGCGATTGATGCTGAACATCGCAAGACCAACAATGCCAAAACCGGTGATCAGCGTTAACACGACAATGACGGTCAGCAGGATATTGTAGGTTGCCAAATCTTCGCGATAACTGTCGGCCCGGGTTTGCTCCATGGTCTGCATATTGCGCACAATCCGGCCTTTATCGCTCTCTGCCAACGCTTTTTCCAGCTGTGGCATCAGCGCGTCGCGCCGGCCCGGCTCAGTGCGGATAAAAAAGCGGCTGTTACGGCTGTCCAGCTGTTGTGGCACCAACATAGCGTTTTCGACGTTATCCCAGCCGTTCCAGGGCGCCTGCAGTGATTTGATGATCCCGGTGATTTGCATCGGCTCATGGTTGTTGATGTACAGCGTCTGCCCCAGCGCCTTTTTCCAGTCACCGTCGAACATCTGTGCCGCCATCGCCTGCGACAGAATGATTTTGGCCGGCCATTCGGTCGCACCCTGATCACGCCAGATCACGTCACTGGGCGCAAAGTTTTCGCCGGCGATGAGTTCGAGCCCCATCGCGGCAATGCCTTGTTCGTCAACCATGTACACGGCGACGCCGGTGCCGTCGATATCATCACCGGGTTTATTCTGCAAGCTCATCGACCAGCCGCCGCCACTGAGTGGGATGGCGTTAATTTGTGTCGCTGCCACCACGCCGGGCGTCTGCCGGATCCGTTGTAAATCCTGCGCCAGGGCGGCTTGCAGGTTGTAATTCGGTGCAAACACAGTGTTGGTCAGGTAAAAGGTATTTTGTTCATCGAGGCCGCTGGGTCTGGCCATTTGAGCACTACGCGCCAGCATCATAAAAATGGCGTTCACCATAATGGTCAGCGTCAGCGCGATTTGCAGTGCGATCAACAACGCACCGATTTTGTTGCGCATTAAGGCGCGCAGCATAGGTCCGAGTTCTAACATGAGAAGCTCCTTATTGCGCTTTTAATTGTTGCGATGGCTGCACCTGACAGGCGCGCCACGTCGGGTACAGGCCGGCCAGAATGCTGGAGCTTATCGCCAGCGCGATGGCCAGCAGCACCATATTCAGATCCAATACGGCAAGGTCGCGGATCCAGTCGCCATACATGGCTTTGACCGCTTCCAGCCCCAGCCAGGCCAGCAGCAATCCCAGCACGCCACCGGCCAGACCAATCACGCCGGACTCGACCAGATGCTGTAAAAACAAATCGTTGCGGCTGGCGCCGAGCGCCTGACGCACGCCAATCTCACTGGCTTTGCCAAGGAATTTTGCCAGCAGCAGGCCAACCGTATTAAGCAGACAGACCGCGAGGAACATCAGCGCCATTGCCATCATCATGCTGGCATCGTCCGATACCACCTGCCGTTGTTCCAGCCAGGTCATCACATCACTGAGTTTGTTATTGTCCTGCCGGGCAAAGCGGCCGAATTTGTGTTGCTCCGCGGTGTAAGCGTTGATAAAGCTCTGATAAGCCTCACGATCTGCGCTGGTTGGTAATTCCACCCATAGCTGAGTCCAGATACATTCAGAATCGAGAAATGCCTGAAAGCCAGACTCGGTTGGTTTCCAGCAATTGGTATTGCCGGAGCGGTCAAAAAACTGCTCAGTGATTAGCGAAAAAGGCACAAAGACTTCTTCGACATCTTCGAAAGGGCCGGTGGTGATGTCATAAAATTTTGGTTTCGGATCCCAGCGCGCTATCACACCACTGATGCGGAAGTCTTTGCCGGCCAGACGCAGTGTTTCGCCGGTTGAATCACGGCCGCCAAACAGTCGTTCGTTCAGCTCGGCATTGATCACGACGACCAGCTCTTTTTTCCCATCGGCCGCGCCGTCCCAGCCGGATCCATATAAAAACGGTACGTCAAACATCGGGAAAAAATCAGCGCTGCTGGCGCGGCCTGTCACCATAAACGGCAGGGCATCTTTATCTTTCGGTTCCACCACCGCGGACATGCCACTCATGATCACCTGACGCGGCGCTTTTTTCGCCTGCCACAAATAAGTTGCATCACGGTAGGTCAGTTGGTCCGGCGGATCGCCATTGTCAAAAAATGGATTGTTCGGCTCCCAGTTGTCGAGTTGTACGTAAAACAGCTGGTCGCTTTTTTGCGGAATAGGGTTGGCCGACATCAGGTAATTGACGGTGACTGTGGTCATCGCGGCGCCGATGCCCAGTGCAATCGCCAGTACCATCAGCAGGGTCATCCCCCAGGTTCTTTTACAGCTGAGCAGTGCCAGCTTCAGATAATAACTGAACATCCCGCCTCCTCAGACCGCAGCCAGATTGTGAATGTTGTGGTGATGTTGGCCTTGTACCAGTTCCTGCGCATGGCCGTCTTTGATAAAAATTTGCCGTTTGGCGCGTGCCGCCAGGCCGTTATCGTGTGTCACCATCAGAATGGTGGTGCCGTTGGCATTGATATCTTCGAGCAGGCTCATCACCGACTGCGCCATGCTCGAATCCAGGTTACCGGTTGGTTCGTCCGCCAGTAAAAAACGTGGCGAGGTCGCCAGCGCACGGGCGATCGCCACCCGTTGTTGTTGACCACCGGATAACTGTGACGGCAGATGTTTCATTCTTGACGCGAGGCCGACCTGGTCCAGATGATACTCAATGCGTTTTTTCCGTTCGCTCGCGTTAAAACCACGATAACGCAGCGGCACGTCGACATTGTCGAACAGGTTTAAATCCGGAATTAAGTTAAAGCTCTGAAAGATAAAACCAATTTTCTGGTTACGCATCCGCGAGCGGCCTTTGTCGTCCAGCTTGCTGATGTCTTCGCCATCCAGCCAGTATTCGCCGGAAGTGGAGCTTTCCAGCAGGCCGGCGATATTGAGGAAGGTGGTTTTGCCGGAGCCGGACGGGCCTGTCACGCTGACAAAATCGCCTTCGCCGAGGTCCAGATTGATATCACGCAGTGCGTGCGTGACGACGTTGTCGGTGGCGAAAGATTTACTGATGTGTTTCATGCTGAGCATAGATTCTCCTGTGGGCACTGCCCGGCTTGATGATTCGTTGTGGCTTAGTTCAGTTGCTTTAATTCAGTTGCACTGTGCTGGCGCCCTGAAAAATGTCAGTGCCAGAGGTAATGATTTGGTCGCCGGATTTCAGGCCCGACAGAATTTCAACGGCATTGATACTGCGGGCGCCGGTTTCGATTGGGGTTTTCACCGCCATACCGTCCCGCACCAGATAAGCAAAACGCCCGTTGCTGCTATCCAAAAACTGACCCCGTGCCACCTGCAATACCGCAGGGCGTTGTTCCAGCAGAATGCGGCTGGCGAGTCGCTGGTTTTGCCGCAAGGCGGTCGGCGCATCTTTGGTGAAGCGCACCCGGCCTTTGACCTGATTTTCAAACACTTCCGGTGAAATGGTGACAAGTTTGCCGGCGTAGACCTGGCTTTCAACGGTCACTTCAACCGGCAGGCCGATGCTCAAATCATTGGCATAACTTTCCGGCACGGCGATTTCCACTTCGAACTGGCTTAAATCCACCACCGACAAAATCAGCTGGTTTTTGATGATGTAGGTTTTGTTTTCCACAGCGAGATTACCGAGCAGGCCATCGACCGGCGAGCGCACGTTCAGGCTGTCGACCTGACGCTGATAATCACCAACCAGCAGCTGCTGACGTTGCAGCGCCTGCGCCAGACTTTGCAGTTCAAACTCGAGGTTTTCTTTGTTCAGCACAGCATCTTCGACTGCATGGCGATGCTGCACTTTGGCGGTTTCCAAATCATCGCGCGCTTTTTCATAGTCAATCTGACTGATGGCTTTGAGCGTATAACCTTGTTCGGCGCGGCGCTTTTCCCGATCGGCGGTGGTCAGCGTAACCTGTGCGATATCCACAGCTTTTTGGTCAGTCAGCTGCTGTTTTTTCGCCAGAATTTTCTGCCGGTCATAGCTGGTTTGCAGACTGAACAATGTGGCTTGTTCCTGCTGCAGCTTGTTATTGAGTTCCGGACTGTCGAGGGTGGCGAGGATCTGGCCTTTTTTCACTTCAGTACCGGCATCGAGTAGCAACGTGACAGTGCCTTCCGCCGGCGCATACAGCTTCGGACTGACTGCTGCCACTACCTGGCCTTGGGCGGAAATATCGCGGGTAAAATCAGCGCTTTTCACCGTATCAATGCGCACGCGCGAAAGCGGCACGGAGATATCTGACGCTGACCAGCTTTGTACTGCCGGCAAGACCAGCCATAGCAACAAACCAATACCGGCAACAGCAGTAACTGGCAGCAGCCAGCGGGGTTTCGAGTGGGTGGGGCGCAGAACTTCATCTTGCGCACTGGTATCAGCTATTTTCATCAGCAATTCCTTATATCAATGCCAATGAGTCAGAGTGAGCGCCAAAATGGTTGGGATGCTGGGAACAAAAACATGTAACTGAATGTGTATCTGGTCATTTCAGCCCGATGTTCACCACGGGACTGTGCGTCGGCCGCTCAGTTGCGGTAGAATCCGCCGCCTTTGCTCTATCCGGCTTCAGGAGAAACGCCACACCATGCTGCTGTTGATCGATAACTACGACTCTTTTACCTGGAATCTGGTGCAGTATTTTGCTGAGCTGGGGCAACAGGTCGTGGTGAAACGGCATGATGAGATTGATCTGGCCGGTATTGCAGCCATGGCGCCGGATCACTTAGTGATTTCGCCAGGCCCCTGCAGTCCGGATCAGGCTGGCATTTCGCTGGCTGCTATCTCTGAGTTTGCCGGCAAGTTACCGATATTGGGCGTCTGTTTGGGGCATCAGGCGCTGGCACAAGCGTTTGGCGCGAAGATCATCCGCGCCCGCCAGGTAGTGCATGGCAAAAACTCGCTGATCCGCCATGACAACAGTTCGGTATTCAGCGGCCTGAACAATCCGCTTAGTGTTACCCGTTATCATTCGCTGATCGTTGATAAAACATCATTACCGGCAGCCTTTCGCCTGACCGCCTGGACCGAGACTGCCGACGGTGAAATCGATGAAATTATGGGCATCGCGCACCGCCATTTGCCGCTGCATGGCGTGCAATTTCATCCCGAAGCCATTCTGACCGAACAAGGTCATCAGTTACTCGCTAATTTTTTGGCCGAACACCGCCGCTAAAGGCGCGCGCGCATTGACAGCGCAGCCTGTGCCACCGCAAACTGCCGGAATCAGAATAAAAGTATTAAGCGGTTCCATGTCGTCAATTGCTCAAGTGCAACAACAGCGTTTTTTTGATTGCATCCTCGAAATAAAACCAGATCAAACACGTTATGGTTACAAGCGTCAGGCGCAAAAAGCTGCCAATGCAGCAGCACAGCCTCAACAGGCTTCGGCGGGCCGCACTCTGCTCGATATTGAACAGCAGGCCGCCTTTAACCGTCAGGCCGGCGCAATCGCCAAACAACAATTTGTTGAATTTACTCAGGCGCATCTGCACGATCAGGTGGCCGAAGAACTGTTTCTGAAGCTCGGTAAATATGACACTATCGCCAGCACCGTATTTAACCTGGCGGATGGATTTCCGGCGGTGTTAGATGTGCTGAGTGCACGGGCGCTGACACTGAGTCAGCTGGAAAATCTGATAAGCCCGGTGGACTGGCTGAAAGAAGATTTACTGAAACTGGTAAACCAGCCGCAGTACCGCAATAAAACCCCGTCCGGTAATTTTATTAAAGAGATTAAGCCTGCTCTGGGATTGTTGGGACTGGAAGCGATGCAGCAAATTCTGCCGGTGTTTGCTCTCAAACGGTCTTTGCCCCATGCCACCGATCCTTTTACTGGTTTTAAAGGCCAAATCTGGCAATACAGCATTGCAGTCGCGCTGGCGGCGCAGCGGCTGGCCGAGGAAACCGGTGAAAATCCATTTGTCGCCTATTGCGCCGGCTTGTTCCATTCATTGGGATATCTGGTGGTGGCACGCACTTATTTGCGCACCTATCAACAAGTTAAACAGGCCGCGATGCTGAAATCCCGTGACGCCCGGGATACGGAATTGACAGATGCACTGGATAGCCTGGATGCGGATGCCAGTTTCCTTAATTCTTGTTTTCAGGAATTTTCCGCCAATATCAGCGCCGACCTGGTCGCGAAGTGGGGCTTAAAACGCGTCCCGCTCAGCCAGGTACTGGACCAGTTCGCCGAAGGAGTGGGCTATAGCGGCGCCAGCCGTCTGACACAGATCGTGCATCAGGCCGTGTATTTTGTGCAGGCGCAGACTTTGCGCAAATACAAATTACTGACCGACGCGGAAGAGCTGCAATGGATGCAGGAAGTACAGATCCGGCCGGAACATCGGCAATTGTTGCAACAAACCCGCTTAGATCGGCTGGATATCGACTAAATTGCCTGCTTGATACAGATCAGACCAGATTATTTTCACCATATTCATGCAACAGCCGGCTCTGCCGGCTGTTGTCGTTCTGTAGCGCGCCAGCACTGAGTCGGCGCCTGCATACGGAAACAATGAGTTGCTTAGTTATTCACCTGAAATGCAAATCTATCTGCAGCCCTTTATTTTCGCGCTTTTCAGCGATTTTTACCCGAGACTTCGCGGTTTTTTTCTGTAATACTGCCAAATAATTCTGAATAAAAATCTGCCGTAATTTTGCATAATTGCATAAGCCAATCACGGCCTCCCGCACTCAGAGGAACTTACCATGTCAGCAGCTTTACCCGTTACCCGCGCTTTGTTTGATGAAGTCATGGTGCCAAACTACGCACCGGCCCCAATTATTCCGGTGCGTGGCCAGGGTTCCCGTGTCTGGGACCAGGATGACCGCGAATATGTCGATTTTGCCGGCGGTATTGCGGTAAGTTCATTAGGCCATTGCCATCCGGCGCTGGTGAATGCGCTGACAGAACAAGCCGGCAAGCTGTGGCATTTAAGCAACGTGATGACCAACGAGCCGGCGCTGCGTCTGGCAAAACAGCTGGTCGATAATACCTTCGCCGACAAAGTCTACTTTGCCAACTCAGGCGCTGAGGCCAACGAAGCCGCATTAAAACTGGCGCGGCGCTGGGCACTGGAGAAATTCGGTGAGCACAAACAAGACATCATTTCTTTTGGCAAAAGCTTCCACGGCCGCACATTCTTTACTGTGACCGTTGGTGGTCAGGCGGCTTACTCAGATGGTTTCGGGCCAAAGCCTGCGGCAGTACTGCATGCTGAATTCAACAACCTCGACAGCCTCAAAGCGCTGATTTCTGACAATACCTGCGCCGTGATTATGGAACCGGTACAAGGCGAAGGCGGCATTATCCCGGCCACAGCCGAGTTTATTCAAGGCGTGCGTGAACTTTGTAACCAGCACAATGCCCTGTTGATTTTTGATGAAGTGCAAACCGGTGTTGGCCGTAGCGGCAAACTGTATGCCTATATGCATACGCCGGTGGTGCCGGACATTCTGACCAGCGCCAAGTCACTCGGCGGTGGTTTCCCAATCGGCGCCATGCTGACCACCACTGAGATTGCTTCGCACCTGAAAGTCGGTACCCACGGTTCTACTTATGGCGGCAATCCGCTCGGTTGTGCTGTGGCTTATGCCGCCATCGACACCATCAACCAGCCTGCAGTGTTAGACGGCGTTTTAGCCAAAGAAGCACTGTTTCGTGCTGAGCTTGAGAAAATCAACGCCAAATATCATGTTTTCAGCGCCGTACGTGGCCAGGGCTTGTTATTAGGCGCTGCGTTAAACGAGCAATATAAAGGCCGTTCGCGTGATTTCCTGTTAGCCGCTGCAGCCGAAGGTTTATTCGTGCTGATGGCCGGTTATGACGTAGTGCGGTTTGCACCAAGTCTGGTGATCCCGGATGCAGACATTATCGAAGGCATGGCCCGGTTTGACCGCGCTGTAGCGAAGGTGGTGCAGGGTTAAGTATCAAATACCATAGCTATGTGACTAGTGTGAGTGAAGGCGGCCAACACCCCCGAATCTTCAAGGATGAAGGGTAAAACGAAGCAACGGCGGCTGCCAATAACAATAACAAGCCGCCGGATAAAGCAAAACACTGCGGGATTGAAGCCCCCGCACAACTCCGAGGAAGCGACCTATGATGGTGATCCGTCCAATCCGCGCCGCAGATTTCCCGGTGCTCTATGAAATGGCAGTCGAATCCGGCCATGGATTTACGTCATTGCCGGTCAATGATGAGCTGCTGCAGCGCAAAATTAAGCGGTCGGAACAGAGTTTTCGTAAAGCCGTCAGTAGCCCTTGCGATGAGGGCTACCTGTTTGTGCTGGAAGACACTGCGACCGGCGAAATCTGTGGCACCAGTGCCATAGAAGCTGCTGTAGGTCTGGATGATGCGTTTTATAACTATCATCTGGGCAAAGTTGTGCATACCTCCCGCGCACTGGGGGTTTATAAAACTGTAGATATCCTGACGCTATGTAACGATTACACCGGGGCGACTGAACTCTGCACTTTATTCCTGCGCGAACACCGCCGCGAGAAAAACAGCGGCAAGATGTTGTCGCGGTTTCGCTTCTTGTTTATGGCGGAATTTCGCGAGCGTTTTTCCGACCGTATCATCGCCGAAATGCGTGGCGTGTCGGATGAAAACGGCAATTCACCATTCTGGGAATGGTTGCAGGAACACTTCTTTTCGGTCGACTTTCCAACAGCCGATTACCTGACTGGCATCGGCCAGAAAGTCTTTATTGCGGAATTAATGCCGAAGTATCCGATTTACGTCAGTCTGCTCAGTAAAGAAGCTCAGGCCGTGATTGGCAAAGTGCACGAAAAAACCCGCCCGGCGCTGCAACTGCTGCAATCTGAAGGTTTTTCCACCACCGGATATGTCGATATTTTTGATGCCGGTCCAACCGTAGAAGCCAAGCTTGAGCATATCCGGACGGCGCGTAACAGCCGTCGTCTGCAGGTTCGCATCGCGCCGGTCAGTGGTGGCCAGCCGTATCTGGTCTGCAATACCGATCGCGAAAATTTCCGCGCCAGCTGGACGCATCTGCATGTCGCAGAGACCGCCACAGAGGTGAATCTGCCAGCCGAGTTTGCCGAAGCGCTGCAGGTCAGTGATGGTGACTGGGTGCGTTTAGCCCGTTTATAAGCCCGTTTTGAAGGAATAGTTTGATGACACAACAAGTGCAGTTTATTAACGGTCAGTGGCTTGCGGGCGAGGGACTAGTTTTCAGTTCAATAGATCCGGCGAAAAACCAGCAAATCTGGCAAGGTCAGGCCGCCTCTGAACAACAGGTTGATCAAGCATTTCGGGCAGCCCGCGCTGCATTTGATGCCTGGGCAGATCTTACTTTCCATCAGCGCGCCGATTATATCCGCGCCTTTGGCCAGCAGCTGAATGAACACAAAGAAGCATTAGCGCTTTGCATTGCTGAAGACACCGGTAAACCTCTGTGGGAAACCCGCACCGAAGTGGCGGCGATGATTGGTAAAGTCGATATCTCGATCCGGGCCTATCAGGAACGCACCGGTGAAAAAGAAAACCCAATGCCACAAGGCCGCTCTGTGCTGCGGCACAAACCGCATGGCGTGGTCGCGGTATTTGGTCCTTATAACTTCCCGGGGCATTTACCCAACGGTCATATTATTCCGGCGTTACTGGCGGGGAATACTGTGGTGTTTAAACCCAGTGAAATGACGCCGAAGGTAGCAGAAGCCACGGTGAAACTATGGCAAGCGGCCGGCTTACCGGCTGGCGTGCTGAACTTACTGCAGGGCGAAGTGGTGACCGGCAAAGCCATCGCCGCGCATCCGGAGCTGGACGGGCTGTTTTTCACCGGCAGTTCGCGCACCGGCCATTTTTTACATCAACAGTTTGCCGGCCGGCCGGACAAAATTCTGGCGCTGGAAATGGGCGGCAATAACCCGCTGATCGTGGCCGATGTCAGTGATATCGATGCCACTGTGCATGACATTATCCAATCGGCGTTTATTTCTTCCGGTCAGCGTTGTACTTGTGCCCGTCGTCTGTATTTACCGGTAGGTGAGGTTGGTGACGCGATCCTGGCGCGGTTACTCGAAGTCACTGCCAATATCCGCGTTGGGTTGTACGATGCTGCAGAGCAACCGTTTATTGGTTCGATGATCTCAAATAAAGTCGCGCTGGGCATGCTGGCCGTACAGGACCAACTGACTGAACTTGGCGCCCGCGTGTTGCTGCCGATGCGTCTGCTGGCCGCGGATACTGGCTTACTGACACCAGGGATCCTTGACTGCTCGGCCGCACAAGCGTTGCCGGATGAAGAGCATTTCGGTCCGCTGCTGAAAGTATTCCGCTACAGCGACTTTGATGCGGCCATCGCAGCGGCCAATCAGACCAGCTTTGGCTTGTCTGCAGGTTTGTTATCGGACAATGAAGCGCTGTACCACCAATTCTTCCGTCGCATCCGTGCCGGCATTGTGAACTGGAACCGGCCTATTACCGGCGCCAGCTCTGCCGCGCCTTTTGGTGGTATCGGCGGCAGTGGCAATCACCGCGCCAGTGCCTATTATGCCGCCGACTATTGCGCTTATCCGGTGGCGTCAGTGGAATTGGCTCGCAGTGAACTGCCGGTGCAGTTATCACCAGGTCTGCAGTTCTGATCGTACTGACAAAGAACCCGCCAACGCGGGTTCTTTGTCAGCAGTCTGTGATTATTTGTGCACAGATCCGGCAAACAAACTTGCCCGGCTCCAATCCCGGATATATTTTTAAGTTCAGCGCTTTACGCTGAAACGCAATCTGTGGCAGATTGAAGTCCCTCATCCACTCCCGGTACGCAGAGCTATGGTCACGGACAAACCCGGTTACGAACATCTGATCCAGTTTTTGACCGAACATTTAGCGTTATTCGAGCAACAAGGCACGCCGACGTCGCATCGCAAAACGCTGGGCGTGATTATCGAAGAGCAAATTGCCGAGCAAATTATCCAGTTATGTTTGCAACACACCGAGCTTGAGACTATCCACCGCAGTCAAATTGTGCGTGAAGTCGATGGCATCATGTACGACTTCCAGGAAGTGCTGGCGTCAGTCATCGAAAAACCGGCTACTGAAGAGCAAATTGAACTGATCAATGAAGTTTCGTTGCTGATTAAAAATCTGTTTGATACCGCCATCGCTCATCTGATGGACTAAGTCGGTACGACATCCGCATAACTGCTGGCAGGCGAAGCACTTTTTTCGCTAGAATAGCCTTTTCCCCCGGACAGCAGGAGCCTTTCATGGCTGAGAATAATCAACTTCACGCCACCGTCAGTTGGGCAGGTGACAGCAATTTTATTGGCCGTTCTGGTTCAGGGCACGCCGTAGTATTTGACTCAAATAAAGATAATGGCGTCGCCCCAACCCCGATGGAGATGTTATTGATGTCGGCTGGTGCCTGCTCGTCAGTTGACGTGGTCAGTATCCTGCAAAAAGCCAAACAACAAGTCACACATTGCCGCGTGGTGTTAAGTGGTGAGCGCGTGGATTCTGTGCCACGGGTGTTTGATAAAATCCATCTGCATTTTGAAGTGACCGGCTTTAATGTCAGTGAAAAACATGTCGAGCGCGCGGTGAATCTGTCAGCTGAGAAATACTGCTCAGTGTCGATTATGCTGCAAAAGGCGATGACAGTGACGCATTCTTTCACCGTGATCCCAAGCGAGCTGCAGCCGCAGGGCTGACAGTTGCCAGTTCTGCAGTTGACTAACCTATACTGAGTGCACGTCACTCAGCGGAGAGCCGAATACCGTGGTAAAACCTTTTGAAAAATTGAAGCTGCATGGCTTTAACAATTTAACCAAAAGCCTGAGTTTCAGTATTTACGACATTTGCTACGCGCAGACCGAGCAACATCGGCAGGAATATATTTCCTACATCGATGAGCAATATAACGCCGACCGGCTGACCGATATTCTGACCGAAGTGGTGCATATCATTGGTGCCAATATCCTCAATATCGCCCGACAGGATTATGATCCGCAAGGCGCCAGTGTGACCATCCTGGTCTGTGAAGAGCCGATGGAAGACAAAGCCACAGGCCTGACACCGGATGCGATAGTGGCACACCTGGATAAAAGCCACATCTGCGTGCACACCTACCCGGAACACCACCCGCATGACGGCATCTGTACTTTCCGTGCCGACATCGAAGTGTCAACCTGCGGCGTGATCTCTCCACTGAAAGCGCTGAATTTCCTGATCCACAGTTTTGAGTCGGACATTGTCACCATCGATTACCGCGTGCGGGGTTTTACCCGTGATGTCAGCGGTGTGAAGCATTACATCGATCACCCAATCCATTCGATCCAGAACTTTATGGATGACGCGACCAAAAATGCTTATCAGATGATTGACGTCAACGTTTATCAGGAAAACCTGTTCCACACCAAAATGATGTTAAAAGACTTCGAGCTGGACAATTACATCTTTGGTGCTGGTGTTGAATCTGTGGCAACTGACGAACAGCAGAACATCGCGAAAAAGGTCAAACGCGAAATGCGCGAGATTTTTTATGGCCGAAATCTGCCGGATTTAGGCTAAATCAGCCGGTCATGGAAAAAATATCAAAGTGACTTATCAGATCCGACCGGCGTCAGTGACTGACGCCGCGCCAATCGCAGCGATTTATAACCATTATGTCGAGCATACCGCCGTCAGCTTTGAAGAGCAGACGGTGCCGGTCGATGAGATGGCGAGCCGGATCACCACCATACTCCAGCAGGGTTTACCCTATCTGGTGGCAACGCATGGTAATGACGTGGTGGGCTATTGTTATGCCACGCCATGGAAAGCCCGCGCCGCCTATCGATATTCGGTGGAAGTGACTGTGTATTTAGCGGCAACCGCCCAAGGCCAGGGTTTAGGTTATGCCTTGTACCAGCAGTTGTTTGCTGCACTGAGAGCGGCAGGTTATCACGCCGCCCTTGGTGGTATCGTGCAGCCAAACCCAGGCAGCGTGGCCCTGCATGAAAAGTGTGGGATGACTCAGGTGGCGCTGCTGCCGGATATCGGTTTTAAATTTGGCCAGTGGCACAGCGTCGGTTATTGGCAGTTGTTGCTGTAACAAACCGCCGTGCCGGTCTCACATTCCAGCCACTCGCTTCAGCCACTTATTCTAACCAGTTGACCTGACCGCGCGCCTGCCGGCGTTTGACCATCAGCTCTTCAATCAGCGGCGTTAAAATCAGTTCCATCGCCAACCCCATCTTGCCTCCTGGCACCACCAGGGTATTGACCCGCGACATAAATGACCCTTGCAGCATCTGCAGGTAATAAGGGAAATCGACATGTTTGATACCGCGAAAGCGGATCACGACAAAACTTTCATCCAGTGACGGAATATCTTTCGCGCTGAACGGGTTGGAAGTATCAACCGTCGGCACGCGTTGGAAGTTGATATGGGTGCGGGAGAACTGCGGCGTAATATGATTGATGTAATCATCCATGCTGCGCACGATGCTGGCCATCACCGCTTCGCGCGAATGGCCGCGCTCCGAGGTGTCACGCATGATTTTCTGGATCCATTCGAGGTTGATGATCGGCACCATGCCAATCAGCAAATCGACATGCTGCGCGACGTTATGATGATCAGTGACCACACCGCCATGCAGGCCTTCATAAAACAATAAATCCGTCTCTGGCCGGATCTCCTGCCATGGCGTAAAAGTACCGGGCAGTTGATTAAACGGCACGGCTTCGTCAAAGGTATGCAGGTATTTGCGGATCTTAGTGCTGCCATGCTCGGCGTAATGGGAAAAACATTGTTCCAGTGCACCAAAGTCGTTGGCTTCAGCCCCAAAATAACTGATATGCCGACCTTGTTCTTTGGCTTTGCGAACTTCAAGGTCCATTTCCGGTCTGCTGTAGCGGTGGAAACAATCGCCTTCAACAAAAGCCGCGTCAATGCCCTGGGCGCGGAAAATATGTGAAAAGGCATTAGTGGTAGTCGTGGTACCTGCTCCGGAGGAGCCGGTCACGGCAATAATCGGGTTTTTTTGTGACATCCGCGCACTCCGCTGTAATTTGCTTTGGTCTTACCATAAAGGATAAAGTGAAGTCACAGCAAGCGGCAGCGAATGTCGCCTTCGACTTATTCAACAGGAATTTCATGAAAGTGTTCAGTCTTGCCGCGTTGTTTCTGGCTATGAGCGCCAGCGCGGACCCGCAATACGTGATTCATTATGCTCAGTATCAAAGTGCCGAACGCGGTGTTGAGATCAGCAAAGTCCTTGGTTCTATTCAGCAAAAAGGTTATCAGAATCAACCGGTGTTCAGTCGTGATGGCAGCCGGTTATTGTGGACTGCGCAGGCTGGCACAGGGCCGATGGCGACCGATATTCATTGGTTACTGGTAAGCGAGGGTGGGGCCGGCAAAGCGCTGCGCGCCACGCCATTTGGTGAGTTTTCCGCGACACCGGTGCCAGGTTCAGACACTGATTATTCGGTGGTGCGGGTTGAAGCCGATGGCACCCAGCGCTTATGGCAAATCAATAGTCAAACCGAGCAGCTGCTGTATCCGGAACTGAAAGGCGTTGGTTATCACGTCTGGGGATCTGATCAGGATTTGCTGTTGTTTTTACTGGAAGACAGCACCGGACCAAACCGCGCCGTGTACCGCAATAAAGACGGCGAACTAACCACTTTATCCGGCCATATTGGCCGGGCGCTGTTATATCAGGCCAATAGCGACCGCTTCTTCTTTACCGCACCAAGACCAGGTCAACCGGCAGATAGCCCGTTGTGGTTGTGGCGATATCAGGCGGGCGGCAAAAAAGCCGATGCGCTGTTACCAATGCCAGCCAATGGTCAGGACTTAGCTATCACCAGCCAGGGCACAGTGCTGGTTAGTGCCGGCAAATATGTTTTTCAGCTGAGTGGTGATCATTGGTTACCCTGGGCTGATTTATCCAAACAATGTGACGGCAAAGTCAGCCGTTTTAAACTCAACCCGGTGCAGCCAGTGCTGGCCTTTGTCTGTGAACAGGAGGGGTAATGGCCGTTATTCTGTGGGCACTATTTGCCGTCGCTTTGTTGCCTTATCTGGCACGACTGCCGGTTGCACGGGCGATGAATCAACTCGGTGGTTATGACAATCACCTGCCGCGGGCGCAGCAAGCGCGCTTGGAAGGGATGGGCGCCCGCGCCAACGCAGCGCATTACAATAGTTTTGAAGCGTTGCAGCTGTTTCTGGCGGCGGTGCTGGGTTGTGTTGTCAGCGGAAATTACGATCTAACGATGCAGGTGCTGGCCTGGCTTTATGTCGGCTGTCGGGTCGCCTTTATTTTGCTGTATCTGCTGGATTACGCTCTGCTGCGATCGATAGTCTGGGTTGTTGGCGTCGGCGCAGTGTTCAGCATGATAGTCCGTGCGGCACTCAGTGTCTGAGTGTATTGCTGAAAACAAAGCCCCGCGAGCGGGGCTTTGTGCTATCTAGAACTTAAAGTCCATATACAGCGGGTCATGATCCGACGAGCGGTATGGATTGGGTGCATACAACGATTGCTGCTGGGCTTTGGATTTAAACTCAGTGTTGTAATCCAGTACTGCCGGTTCGTCAGCATTAATTCCCCAATGCTGGAATTGCTGCAGCTTGGCTTTCAGCTGCGGACTGGCCAGGGCATGGTCCAGTGTGCCAGAGCGACCCCGATAAACAAATGACGAATGCACGGCATCTTTTGGCGCCAGATGCTGCCAGCCGTTTTGCTCCAGATATTGCAGCGGTGCCTCCATCCGGTAGGCGTTTAAGTCACCCATCACCAGCACATAGTCCGTATCGATGCCGGTTGGTTCGGTGTTCAACCATTCGGTCAGTGCTTTTGCTGCAGCGACGCGGGTCGGCGTCCAGCAACCTTGGCCATCATTCAGATCAGAATCTGGCCCTGGTTGTTTTGGGCAGCTGCCTTTGGATTTAAAGTGATTAATGCTGACCGTCAGCTGCTGTTTCGACGTCAGATCGCGGAAGCTTTGCGCCAGGGGGGGCCGGCTGCCTCGATCAAACGGCGCCTTGGTATAGACCGCCGTGGAGCCGATTGGCTCGACATTGGCTTTACGGTAAATCATCGCCACCATAATGTCGTCAGAGCCAGGTTTTTCGCTGGGCTGGACGAAGGCATACACGTCGCTACCGAGTTGCTGGTTCAGGCTTTGTACAATGGTTGCTAATGCGCTGCCGGCACCGAAGCCGTTATTTTCGACTTCTAATAAACCAATCACATCGGCGTCCATCGCTGCCAGCGCCGCCAGCATTTTGGCTTGCTGGCGCTGCAGTTCGTTCGCATCCGTCGCGCCGCGTTTGGTCGGGAATTTGGGGCTGTTGCCTTCGCCGGTGAAGAAATTCAGCACGTTAAAGCTGGCGACGCGTAGTTCACCGGCTTTTTTCGCCGCAGGTGTGGCCGGACGTGGGTTGGTTGCAACAAATTCAGGTTGCTGACTGACGACCAGCCGATAGCCCACTTTGGTTTGCAACAGATACCCTTGCAGCTTATTAACCGTATCGCCAACCCGCACTGTATTACTGGCTGACAGATCGCCGGTCGGGAAACGCACGGGCTGAGGGTTTTGTTTCATGCTGGCATCATCAATGGTGATTTCATGCAGCTGATGTTTAGCTTCCAGTGCGCGGGCCGCATCGCCCGGTAATGCTACTTCGGTGGCCACTGGCAACCGTTTGTCGGCCAGCACCAGTTCGCCATAACGCGACAGGCCATAACTATCGTTGACGATCAGCGGCTGGGCGAAGCTCAGCAACATGCCTTCCAGCGCCTCAAACGCCTCTGGCGCGTTAACCGGTAAGGTCAGCGCCGTGGCGGCAGGTATTGGCTGCCGGCTGCAGTATTCGGCTTGCGTGATATTGGTCAGCGCGGTCATGCCGGCCATTTCGCGCACGGTACCGGTCAGTTGGATCACATCACCGGCCTGGCGTTGTTTGGCTTGTTGGCTGTCGGTGACCAGCAATGCTTCACTGCTCAGCGGGTTTTGGTCCGCGGTGATGCTGCCAAGCAGTAACTGCGGGTTTTTACTGTCGGCATATAACACCGCTAACACCACACCACGGGTGGTCAGGGTGGTGCCCACCTTTGGGCTTTTATCGCCAGGGCCTTGAATATCATGGATGGCAATAAAAGGTGTGGTGCATTCTGCGGCCAGCAGCGGGGCACTGAGGCTGCTCGCCAGCAGTGCAATCGAGATCAAGGTCAAACGCATGGTGTTTATCCTGGTTAACAGCCGAAAAACCGGCCGGAAAAAAAGCCGGCATTAGCCGGCAATTTACAAAGTCATTCTGCAACGTAACAGCTTACTTCTGCTGTTCCCGCGCTACGGCGCGATAGCCGATATCACGGCGACTGAATACGCCATCCCAGTGGATTTGATCCACCAGCTGATACGCGGCTTGCTGGGCAGCAGTCACATTGGCACCTAAGGCGGTCGCACACAACACCCGGCCACCGGCTGTCAGTACCTGGCCGTCTTTCAGTACAGTGCCGGCATGGAACACTTTGGCTTCCAGGTTATCGTCGGTCGGTAACCCGGAAATCACATCGCCTTTGCGATAGTCATCCGGATAACCACCGGCAGCCAGTACCACGCCGACTGCGGCACGTTGGTCGAATTGGATCTGCTGTGTATCGAGCTTGCCCTCACAGGCAGCTGCACAGAGCTCAACCAAATCCGACTGCAGGCGCAGCATGATTGGTTGTGTTTCCGGATCGCCAAAGCGGCAGTTAAATTCCAGTACTTTGGCCGTGCCATCAGGCGCGATCATCAGGCCGGCATAAAGGAAACCGGTATAGACCTGACCTTCTGCCGCCATGCCCCGCACCGTTGGGTAAATGACTTGCTGCATGACCCAATCGTGCACAGCAGGGGTGACCACCGGAGCTGGTGAGTAAGCGCCCATACCGCCGGTATTCGGGCCTTTATCAGCGTCGTCGCGGGCTTTATGGTCTTGTGAAGAGGCAAAAGCCAGCGCGTGCTGGCCGTCCACCATCACGATAAACGAGGCTTCTTCACCGACCAGAAACTCTTCGACGACGACACGGCTGCCGGCGCTGCCGAACTTGTTGCCGGCCAGCATATCTTCAATGGCAGCAAAAGCTTCGGCTTCGGTCTGGGCAATGATCACGCCTTTGCCGGCGGCCAGGCCGTCGGCTTTGATCACAATCGGTGTGCCCATCTCAACGACAAAAGCTTTCGCATCGGAGATATCGGTGAAAGTCTGGTAAGTGGCTGTAGGGATTTGATGCCGTGCCAGGAAGTCTTTAGCAAAAGCTTTGGAGCTTTCCAGCTGCGCCGCGCCTTTGGTTGGGCCAAAGATATGCAGGCCATCAGCCCGGAATGCATCTACCACGCCGCGTGCCAGCGGTGCTTCAGGCCCAACGATAGTCAGTGCTATCTGTTCAGCCTTGGCAAAAGCCAGCAAAGCCGGGACATCATCTGCCGCGATGGCGACGTTGGTTAAAGTGCTTTCCAGTGCGGTACCGGCATTGCCCGGTGCCACAAACACCTGACTGACCTTTGGCGACTGTGCCGCTTTCCAGGCCAGAGCATGTTCACGGCCACCGCCGCCAATCACAAGAACTTTCATCGGTTTATCCACTTATTTAGTTGCAGGTTTACGGAATTTGAGGGTCATCCGGTCGCTTTCACCAATGGCCTGATATTTGGCTTTATCCTGCTCTTTATTGGTGTAAGTAGGCGGTAAAGCCCAGACGCCGCCTGGATGGTCGGCTGTATCTTTTGGATTCGCATTCACTTCACTGCTGCCGTCTAAAACAAAACCGGCCTGTTCTGCCAGCTTGATCACCAGGCTTTGCGGCATATAACCGGATTTTTGCCAGTCAGTATTCAGTTTGCTTTCTGGCAGGCGATGTTCAACCACGCCCAGCACGCCACCCGGTTTTAACGCGGTATGGAAAGATTTAAATGCGGTCAGCAGGCTTTCATCGCCTTTGGCCATGTACCAGTTATGCAGGTTGCGGAATGTCAACACGACATCTGCGCTGCCCGCCGGTGCGATTTGTTTGCCACCAGCCGCAGAAAATTCAGTCACTTCAACTTTGCTGTAGACCGGATTGGCGGCCAGTTTTGCCAGATAGTCGGCGCGTGATTTTTGCGCATATTCAGATTTGGCATCTTTTGGCTGATGTGCGGCGTAATATTTGCCTTGTTGTTGCAGCAACGGCGCCAAAATTTCAGTGTACCAGCCACCGCCGGGAGAGATTTCAACCACAGTGCTTTGTGGCGTGACGCCGAAGAAACTCAGTGTTTCTACCGGATGGCGATATTGGTCACGGGCTTTGTTGGTGGCACTGCGGACCTGGTTGTCGACTGCGGCCTGAATGGCGGCAGTATCTGCAGTAACATTAAAGGAGGAAAGGGCGAACAAACTGGAAATAACCACGAGCGAAGTCAGAGCTTTCATGCGATCTATCCTTATTGTGGGAGAAACGGGCGCTATTCTAGCAAAGCCATCAGGGCTTTGCAGTGGCAAATACGTCGAAGTCACAACTTCAGACTTTGAACTTTAGATGGCCAGACATCTTTTTTTCCTGCCCAAGAGTAAAAGCCTTATGCTAAAATACCGCTCTTTTTTACAATGCTATGCCTTTTCTCTGGGCATAACAGCAGCCCGGGCACAATATCCATGTTTGCACAGATCCGCATCGTCCTGATTGAAACCACCCACAGCGGCAATATTGGTTCGGTGGCGCGGGCGATGAAAACCATGGGGTTGTCGCAGCTGGTGCTGGTGTCGCCAAAAACCGAAGTCGACGGTCAGGCGTATGCATTGTCTGCCGGTGCCAGTGATGTGTTGGCCAATGCCCGCATTGTCGACAGTCTGAGTGCCGCTATCGCTGATTGTCCGCTGGTGATCGGCACTAGTCATAAAGCCAAAAGCCTGGATACAGCCGTGCTGGATCCACGTCAATGTGGTCTGAAAGTTGCCGCTGAAGTGGCACAGGGCCCGGTGGCTATCGTGTTTGGCCGTGAGAGTAATGGTTTGTCGAATGATGAACTCAGACAATGTAATTTTCATCTGTGTATTCCGACCAACGCCGAGTACACCTCGCTGAATCTGGCGATGGCAGTGCAAGTGGTCAGTTACGAGATCCGCATGGCGTTGTTAGGTGAGCAAACATTGCCGCCAGCCGATGTGCCGGAAAAATTCCCAACGGCAGAGCAGCTGGAAGGTTTTTATCAGCATCTGGAAACCACTTTGGACCAGACCGGATTTATTATCCGTCAGCACCCCGGCCATATCATGATTAAGCTGCGCCGGCTGTTTAGCCGGGCGCGGCCCGATGAAACTGAACTGAATATTCTGCGCGGCATTTTAACCTCAGTGCAGCGCTTTGGCCGGCAGGGCCGGCAAGACGATTAATACAAGGATCGGGCTATGTTTGCAGGTATCAGAGAAGACATTAAAAGCGTATTTGAACGCGACCCGGCAGCACGCAATTTTATTGAAGTTCTGACTAACTATCCGGGTTTGCATGCGATTTGGTGGCACCGGATGAACCACCGGTTGTGGCGCGCCAATTTTAAATGGCTGGCGCGGTTTTTAAGTACTATTGCGCGATGGCTGACCGGCGTCGAGATCCATCCCGGCGCGAAAATCGGCCGGCGTTTTTTTATCGATCACGGCATGGGCGTGGTGATCGGTGAAACTGCAGAGATTGGTGATGATGTGACGCTTTACCATGGTGTAACGCTTGGCGGCACCAGCTGGAATCCGGGTAAACGCCATCCGACGCTTGGCAACAACGTTGTCATTGGCGCCGGGGCCAAAATTCTCGGGCCTTTGTATGTCGGCGAAAACGCCCGCATCGGTTCCAATGCCGTGGTCGTTAAAGACGTGCCACCGGGAGCGACAGTTGTCGGGATCCCAGGCCGTATTGTCGCCAAACAAGGCGCGGAAGTGACGGAGCAGCGTCAGCAGTTGGCAAAAAAGTTTGGCTTTGATGCGTACGCGGTGGCCAGCGACAACCCAGACCCAGTCGCCAATGCGATAGGCCGGATGCTGGACCATATTCACTGCCTTGATAACAAGGTGGCTGAGCTATGCCAGAGCGTCAATCAGCTGGGTGGCAACGTCTGTACTGAAGTGCCTACCATGAATATTGAAGATGAGGCTTTTCGTGAAGCAGAGCGGTTAGCGGCAGAGCAACGCAAGCAGCAACTGGACGAATTTGACCCGACGATTTAGTCCGTCTGTGTTGCCAATGTGGCAATAATACCTGACTAATTTAGTAGGATTAATACTTGACTAAATCAGTCAGGAATGTAAAATCGGCGCCATCCCACAACCGGACTCCGGAGTTCAGATGCGACTTACCTCGAAAGGGCGTTATGCCGTCACCGCCATGCTGGATGTGGCGCTGCATGCCAGCTCCGGCCCGGTGCCCTTGGCTGACATTTCGGTTCGTCAGGAAATTTCCTTATCTTATCTTGAACAATTGTTTGCCCGCTTACGTAAACATGGTCTGGTCAGCAGTGTGCGTGGTCCCGGCGGTGGTTATCAGTTGGGGAAACCGGCAGCACTGATCAGCGTCTCAGAAGTGATTAGTGCCGTTGACGAGTCAGTCGACGCCACACGTTGTCAGGGTAAATCCGATTGTCAGGGCGGCGCCAAATGCCTGACTCACAGTTTGTGGAGCGATTTAAGCGGTCGCATTGAAGATTTTCTGACCCAGATCACTCTGGGTGAATTGGTCAGCCAGCATGAAATTCAGCGCGTGGCCAAGCGGCAGGATAGCCGGCAGTTAAAACATCCTATCAGCGAAATTGAAGTCAATTGCCAGTTGTAGACTTCAGACGGAGCCCAGCATGAAGTTACCGATTTATTTAGACTATGCCGCGACCACCCCGGTTGATCCGCGGGTTGCGGAAAAAATGATGCAATATCTGACGATGGATGGCGAGTTCGGTAATCCGGCCTCACGTTCACACCGGTTTGGCTGGCAGGCGGAAGAAGCGATTGAAGTCGCCCGTAGTCAAATCGCGGATTTAATCAACGCAGATCCTCGCGAAATCGTCTTCACGTCAGGCGCCACCGAGTCTAATAACCTCGCGATTAAAGGCGCGGCGCAGTTTTACCATAAAAAAGGTAAGCACCTGATCACGCTGCGCACCGAGCACAAAGCGGTGCTGGACACCATGCGTGCACTGGAGCGTGAAGGCTTTGAAGTGACCTATATGGATGTAGAAGCCAACGGCTTATTAGATCTGGAGAAATTCAAAGCGGTATTGCGGCCGGATACCACTGTTGTCAGCGTGATGATGGTGAATAACGAAATTGGTGTAGTGCAGGATGTAGCAGCAATTGGCGAGCTGTGCCGCGCAAATGGCACCATTTTCCATGTCGATTCAGCCCAAGCTGCCGGCAAGGTTGACATTGATCTGCAGGCACTGAAAATTGACCTGATGTCGTTTTCAGCCCACAAAATCTATGGTCCGAAAGGTATTGGTGCTTTGTACGTGCGCCGCAAACCACGGATCCGGTTAGAAGCACAAACTCACGGCGGTGGTCACGAACGTGGCATGCGTTCAGGCACGTTGCCGACGCACCAAATCGTGGCGATGGGCGAAGCCTTCCGGATTGCAAAACTGGAAATGGCTGAAGAAAATCAACGCTTTGCCACACTGCGTCAGCGGTTGTGGGATGGTATCAAAGACATCGAACAGGTGTTCTTAAACGGCGATGCTACCCACCGTGTAGCGGGCATTACCAACATCAGCTTCAACTACGTCGAAGGCGAATCACTGATTATGGCGCTGAAAGACATCGCAGTGTCTTCAGGTTCAGCTTGTACTTCAGCCAGTCTGGAACCTTCATACGTGCTGCGAGCGCTGGGATTGTCCGATGAACTGGCGCACAGTTCAATCCGGTTCAGTATTGGCCGTTTCACCACCGAAGAGCAGATAGACCACACGATCAAAATCGTGCACGAAGCGATCGCCAAATTACGTGAAATGTCGCCACTGTGGGACATGTACAAAGACGGTATTGATTTAAATACAGTGGCCTGGGTGGCTCACTAAGCACAGGCTGGGCAAACCCAACCTGACATTGAGGTAAAGATCATGGCATACAGCAACAAAGTTATCGATCACTACGAAAACCCGCGCAACGTCGGTGCTTTCGCCAAAGACGACCCAACAGTGGCCACTGGTATGGTGGGTGCTCCGGCTTGTGGCGATGTAATGAAACTGCAAATCAAAGTGAATGAGCAGGGCATTATCGAAGACGCCAAGTTCAAAACATACGGCTGTGGTAGCGCTATTGCGTCCAGCAGTCTGGTGACTGAATGGGTCAAAGGCAAAAGCCTGGACGAAGCGGCACAAATCAAGAACACCGACATCGCACAGGAACTGGCATTGCCGCCAGTGAAAATTCACTGTTCTATTCTGGCGGAAGACGCGATCAAAGCGGCGATTGCGGATTACAAGCAACGTCACGGGAGTTAACTGCGATGGCGATCACGATGACAAGCGCAGCTGCAGATCGGGTGCGTAGTTTTCTGACTAACCGTGGTAAAGGTCTCGGCCTGCGTGTCGGCGTGAAGACCACAGGTTGTTCTGGCCTGGCTTACGTACTGGAATTTGTTGATGATCTTAACGAAGACGATCAGGTATTTGAGCAAGACGATTTAAAAATCATCGTCGACGGCAAAAGTCTGGTCTACATCGACGGCACGCAGTTGGATTTTGTCAAAGAAGGCTTAAACGAAGGTTTTCAGTTCAACAATCCAAACGTCAATGGCGAATGCGGTTGTGGTGAGAGCTTTACCGTTTAGACAGGTACATCGATGAATTATTACCAGCTGTTTCAGCTTCCTGCGCAGTTTGATGTGGATCTGACCGAGCTGGGCACGCGTTATCTGGCGCTGCAGAAGCAATTCCACCCGGATAACTTCGCCAGCGCTTCAGAGCGTGACCGTTTATTGGCAGTGCAACAAGCTGCCAATATCAATGACGGATATCACAGTCTGAAGCAGCCTCTGCTGCGCGCTGAGCATCTGTTAGCGTTGCGTGGTGTAAAAATCAGTGCCGAGCAGCGCAGTTTTACCGATACTGTTTTTCTGCTGCAACAAATGGAATTGCGCGAGTTGCTGGCCGAAATCGCTGATGCGTCGGATCCTGACACACTGATTGACGACGCAGAGCGACAAATCCGTTCGCAGAAAAAGCAGCTGTTGGCCACCTTAAGTGCTGCCCTCGGCCATGACACACATGAGCAGGATTTAGCTGCAGCTGATATAATCCGCAAACTCAAATTTTTCTTCAAACTCGAGCAAGAGCTTGAGTTTATTGCACAGCAGACACAAGACTAAACGCCATGGCCTTATTACAAATTGCTGAACCCGGCCAAAGCGCCGCGCCACATCAACACAAACTTGCTGCCGGTATTGACCTCGGCACCACCAATTCATTAGTTGCCACGGTACGCAGTGGTGAAGCCAGAACGCTGCAAAATAAGCAGGGTGATGACATGGTGCCATCGGTCGTGCGTTACACCACTGACAAGGTGATTGTGGGGAAAACAGCGCAGGCGGACGCAGCACTGGATCCGCATAATACAATTGTTTCGGTCAAACGCCTGATGGGCCGTGGTTATCAGGAAACGCTTGCCCATGCTGCGGATTTACCGTATCAGCTGGTCGATCAGCAAGGTCTGGTCGCGCTGGAGACTATCGCAGGCGTGAAAAACCCGGTGGAAGTGTCAGCAGAAATTCTCGCGACGCTGGCAGATACAGCCAGTCAGACACTGGGTGGCGAACTGACCGGCGTCGTCATTACCGTACCGGCTTATTTTGATGATGCTCAGCGTCAGGCCACCAAAGATGCGGCACGTCTGGCCGGTCTGAATGTCTTGCGGTTATTAAACGAACCTACAGCTGCTGCGCTGGCATATGGCCTGGATTCTGGTCAGGAAGGCGTGATTGCGGTGTATGACCTCGGTGGCGGCACTTTTGATATCTCTATCCTGCGTTTGAGCCGTGGCGTATTTGAAGTACTGGCTACCGGCGGCGATTCTGCATTGGGCGGTGACGATTTTGACCACCTGGTATTGAGTCACCTGAAACAGCAGGCAGGTCTGACTGAACTGAGCCATCAACAATTGCGCCAGTTATTGCAGTTATCCCGCCAAATCAAAGAAGCCATCAGTAGCGTCGATAGCTATAGCTATCAACTGGATGTTGCAGGCATCGCCACGACATTCAGCCTGAGCCGTGCTGAGTTTGAAGCCCTGGTGCAACCATTAGTGCGCCGCACGCTGCGTGCCTGTAAACAAACCTTGCGTGATGCTGGCCTTGATGTGGCTGACGTTGCCAAGGTGGTCATGGTCGGTGGCTCCACCCGTGTGCCGTTGGTGCGTCAGGCGGTGGCAGAATTGTTTGAAACCGAACCACTGACCTCAATCGACCCGGACAAAGTGGTCGCCATCGGCGCGGCTATCCAGGCTAATGTGTTGGTGGGGAATAAATCGGACAGCGATACCCTGCTGCTTGACGTGATCCCGCTGTCGCTGGGCATTGAAACCATGGGTGGGCTGGTCGAGAAAATCATCCCACGCAATACTGTGATCCCAGTCGCGCGGGCGCAGGAATTTACCACGTTTAAAGATGGTCAGACCGCGATGGCAATCCATGTATTGCAGGGCGAGCGCGAAGGTGTCAGTGACTGCCGTTCGCTGGCCCGCTTTGATTTGACCGGGATCCCGCCAATGGCAGCCGGTGGCGCGCATATCCGCGTCACGTTCCAGGTCGATGCGGATGGTCTGCTAAGTGTTATTGCGCAAGAAAAATCCAGTGGCGTCAGTGCGTCCATTGAAGTGAAGCCATCATATGGTCTGAGCAATGACCAGATAGCACAGATGATTCAAAATTCGATGCTGTACGCCAAGCAGGATATGCAACTGCGGTTATTACGTGAACAACAGGTCGAAGCGAACCGGGTGCATGAAGCGGTTTCTGCGGCAATCAGCGCCGATGCACATTTATTGTCTGCTACTGAATTGCACCAGATTGAACTGGCGCTGCATCAACTGCTGCAGCTGGCCAACAGTGAAGATACCGCTGCAATCAAAGCAGCTATCGAACATACCAATCATTTAACTGATGATTTTGCGGCGCGACGGATGGATATGTCTATCCGGATGGCATTGCAGGGTCATAAGGTCGACGAGGTCTGATATGCCCCAAATTATTTTTTTACCTCACCCGGAATTGTGTCCCGATGGTGCCGCATTAGAAGCCACTTCCGGTGAGACGATTCTGGATGTCGCGCTGAAAAATGGCATTTCCATTGAGCATGCCTGCGAAAAGTCCTGTGCCTGCACCACTTGCCATGTGGTGGTGCGTGAAGGTTTTTATTCACTGAACGAGAGTGATGAACTGGAAGAGGATATGTTGGATAAGGCCTGGGGGCTTGAGCCAGAATCCCGTCTCGGTTGCCAGGCGCGGGTCAGTGATGTTGATCTGGTTGTGGAAATTCCTAAGTATACGATCAATATGGTTAGCGAAGGCCATTGATTTATAACTGAATTTCTGAGATTCGATACCAAAAAAGCCTGCATCAGCAGGCTTTTTTTATCCATCCGTGTCATTTCTTGTAAGTTGCTGAAATCTAATATAAAGTCCGCTAAATTTTTTTTCAGGCGTTATGGAACTTAAATTTATAGTTCTGAATTTTCTGGTTTTTTTACTTCGGTGAACTAAGCTGGTTGAAAAATGTCGTGGTAAGTCTGGAGCGTGTGTGAATGAAAAAGACTCTGATTGGATTGGTGGTGGCTGCAGCCTGTGTGACGTCAAACACGGCACTGGCTGAAGTAAATATCAATGGCTTTGCATCAATAAAAGGTGGCTTGACCACAGGCAAAGATGACACCCTGTACGGTTATACCAATGACCTTGAATTCAAAGAAGAATCGCTATTTGCAGTACAACTTTCATCTGATCTCGGGGAAAAGTTATCGGTCACTGCGCAGTTGATGGCAAAAGGTGCCAATGACTATGATGCGAAGTTTGCCTGGGCATTTCTCAGTTATCAGCTCAATGATAACTGGCGGTTAAATGCCGGCCGGATCCGTATCCCATTTTATAAATATTCTGATTATCTTGACGTGGGTTACGCCTATGACTGGATGCGCACGCCACGAGCGGTGTACGACCTGCAATTCGATACGATGGATGGTTTATCATTGTATTATTCCGGCACTATCGCCGATATGACATCCAATGTGCAGTTGATTTTCGGCTCCTATGAAGGTGAGTTATCTGTTAACGGAGCACTGTCAGACAGCAAAATCCAGGACGCGACCGGCGTCACTTGGGAGCTGAGCAATGATTGGCTGAGCGCACGACTGGCTTATGTCATGGCTGATGTCACTATTAATGCAACCGCGTTAAACCCGCTGCTGTCTGCTTTGACCCAGTTTGGTTTTGGCGCAGTCGCGCGTGAAATTGATTTTAATGAAGATGAAGGCAGTTTTTTTGGCTTTGGTCTGAGTTATGACCGCGATAACTGGGTGGCAGTCTCGGAATACACCCACGTCCGGGTAAAGAACACTTATTTTGCTAACAAAGATGCTTATTACCTGTCGGTGGGTCGGCGTTTTGACAGCATCACACCTTATATTTCTTATGAAAAAGACGATGATGAGAGTAAGTCAGCTATTTACCAACCAATTCCGGCACAGGTTCCGCTGAAAAAGACGGTTGCTGGCGTGGTTGAAAGTCAGTTGGTTGATCGCGATACCTGGAGTTTTGGCATGCGCTATGACTTCCACCCATCCGCAGCGTTTAAAGTGCAATTGAGCTCAGCCAAAGACAACTACAGCTTGCAAAAAGACCGGCTGCTGAGCATGGGTGTTGATCTGGTCTTTTAATGAAGCCCCGGCAGGGGAGCAGCAGAAAGTATGAGAGGAGTTTTGCGATGAAAACATCCCTGATTGCAGCCGCGCTGGCTGCAAGTATGGTCAGCGGCAGTGTTTATGCCGATGTTGATATCTCTGGTTTTGCCTCAGTAGTTGGCGGTAAGGTGATCAGTGGGGAAGGCGTGCCTGAGTTTGGCCTTGAGCCCACTTTTCTGGCTAACTATCCAATCGTCGGTTTTTATGAAGAAGACTGGAGTTTTAAACCAGATTCGAAATATGGCCTGCAAATCAGTGCAGACCTGACAGAAGGTCTGACGGCGACGGCTCAGGTCGTTGGTCGCGGAGCAGATGATTTTAATGCCGAATTCGAATGGGCGTATTTGTCATACACTCTGAATGAACATTGGACCTTGCAAGCCGGTAAAAAGCGTTTGCCGCTCTATTACTATTCTGACTTTTTCGATGTCAGTTACGCCTACCTGTGGATCCGCCCGGCGGCGGATAACTACACTTGGCAGATCTTTAACTACAACGGCGTGAATGCGCAGTTTAATTATCAGGTCAATGACTGGACGGTCAGCGGTAATATTTATACCGGCCGCGAAGATGACACCGAGAACAAACTGTTGTCCGAGTTTTTTGGTTCGCAGCCAATCCGCGAAATTTGGAAAAATATTGTTGGTGGTGTGCTGAGTCTGAACCGCGATTGGTTGGATTTACGCTTTACCTACATGACTTACCAGAACGAACGTTATCGCAACGGCGTAAAAGTCACCTGGGATGGTGATGATTCCCGTCGTGGTAAGTTTGCCGGTTTGTCGGCCAACATCGATTACAACAATTGGGTGGTGTTGACTGAATTTAACCGCCTGACTCTCGATGGCGGTGATTTTGACACCTATTTACTGTCGGCGGGATATCGCGTGGGGCAGTGGACACCTTTTATTTCCTTTGCTGATTTTGATTCGGAATCTGAGATGCATAGCACCAGTAGTATTGGTGCGCGTTGGGATTTCCATAGTTCAGCAGCGTTTAAAGTGCAATACGACGACGTCACCGATGACGGCATAAATGGCCAAATGGTTGCCGGTGACAGTAAAGCCATTACGTTTGGCATTGATTTAGTATTCTAAGTGTGGAGAAAACCATGAACTGGTTGAAATTTGTAGCTATTCCATTGGTTTTATCAGCGACAGCAGCCTCCGCTGAGGTCGCAGTGGTCGTGCACCCGTCTAATGCGGCCAGTCTGGATCAGGCTGAGATCAGCCGGTTGTTTACCGGGCGTGGCAGTGCTTTTAACAACGGTAGTAAAGCCACACCATTAAATCTGGCGGAAGCAGCACCGGCTCGGGCCGAATTTGACACTAAAGTGTTAGGAAAGTCGTCCAGTCAAATGAAAGCGTATTGGTCAAAGCTGGTATTTACCGGTAAAGGTACGCCGCCAAAAGAGCTGGCAACAGATGCTGATGTGAAAGCGGCAGTGGCAGCAGACCCTACGGCAATCGGGTATATTGATGCTGCAGCAGTCGATGCGACCGTCAAAGTGGTTGGCAAGTTCTGACGTAATGATCCTGTGAAAAACCCGGCTTTTGCCGGGTTTTTTTATGGTGATGTCATCAGCCTGTCAGCACCATCAGAAAACATAGGCAAGCAATGCGCGATAGCGTATAATTCGCGACCGCTAAATTTTCAACCATTATTTTAAAGGGAGTCTGACATGGCTTTAGAACGTACTTTTTCCATCATCAAACCAGATGCAGTTGCCAAAAACGTGATCGGCGCTATCTACAACCGTTTTGAATCAGCAGGTCTGCGTATCGTTGCAGCGAAAATGCTGCACCTGAGCCGTGAACAGGCTGAAGGTTTCTACGGCGAACACAAAGAGCGTCCATTCTTCAATGCACTGGTTTCTTTCATGACTTCAGGCCCGGTAATGATCCAGGTACTGGAAGGTGAAGACGCCGTACGTAAAAACCGTGAAATCATGGGTGCTACTAATCCAAAAGACGCAACAGCCGGCACTTTACGTGCTGACTATGCGGCTAGCATCGATGAAAACGCAGTACACGGTTCTGATGCTGCTGCATCAGCTGCCCGTGAAATCGCTTTCTTCTTCAGCGATGCTGAACTGTGTGGCCGTACACGTTAATCCGTTACAGATGAAAGGATGGCGTTTCGCGCCAATCATATCATCAGGACACGGACAGAAAGGGGCCTTGGCCCCTTTCTTGTCTTGAACCAGAGACGATTTTTTCTGTCATATCTGTCGGCCACTGCGTCACCATGCGGACCGATATACCAGACAAAATCGCCGCACCAATCCAGCAAGTTAGATTGCAGCCCAGCTGCCATCGGAGTGAATCATGACCACCAGCCCTGAACAGAAAATCAACTTACTTGATCTGACCCGTGAGCAGATGAAAGAATTTTTGGTGTCCCTTGGCGAAAAAGCCTTCCGGGCTGATCAGCTGATGAAATGGATTTATCACTTCTGCGTCGATGATTTCGACAAGATGACCAATATCAACAAAGTGCTGCGTGAAAAGCTGAAACGCCATGCCGTCATTGACGCACCTGTGGTTGTAACACGGCAAGACAGTGCGGACGGCACCATCAAATTTGTGATGGGGCTTAAAGGTGGCCAGGAAGTCGAAACAGTCTGGATCCCGGAAAAAGACCGTCGTACTTTATGCGTGTCCTCTCAGGTTGGCTGTGCACTGGATTGCACTTTTTGTTCAACTGCGCAGCAAGGTTTTAACCGCAATCTGACGGTATCGGAAATCATCGGTCAGGTCTGGCGGGTCGGTCAGATTATTGGCAGTTATGGCGATACCGGCGAAAAACCGGTTACCAACGTCGTGATGATGGGCATGGGCGAGCCTTTGCTGAATCTCAATAACGTGGTACCGGCGATGGAACTGATGATGGAAGACTATGGTTTTGGTCTGTCCAAGCGTCGTGTCACATTATCTACATCCGGTGTAGTACCAGCGCTGGATCTGCTCAAGGGCAAAATCGATGTGGCGTTAGCTATTTCGCTGCACGCCCCTAATAATGCCCTGCGGGATGTATTAGTACCGGTAAATAAAAAATACCCGATGGAAGAATTCCTCGCGGCAGCCAAACGTTACGTTGCCGATTCTCGTGCCAATGATAAAGTGACCGTGGAATATGTCATGTTAGAAGGCGTCAACGACAGCACTGATCAGGCACATGAACTTGCCGAGGCACTGAAAAATACCCCATCCAAGATCAATTTGATCCCATTTAACCCATATCCGGGTTCGCCGTATAAAAGATCCAGCAATTCGCGCATCGATCGTTTTAATAAAGTTCTGCAGGAATATGGCTTTACTGTCATAGTGCGCAAGACCCGCGGTGATGATATCGATGCCGCTTGCGGGCAGCTGGTCGGTGACGTGATCGACCGCACCAAACGTCTGGTAAAAAAACAGATGAAAGGTGAGGAAATTTCAGTAAAAATGGTCTGAAAAGACAAGGACAGGCAATCAGTTATGCGTTTGAGTTGGCTTGCTGGCGTTGGGCTTTGCAGTGCGCTGCTATTCGGTTGCGTATCAGAGTCGACTATTGTCGACAGCAAACGGCAGGGTGAACGCCAGACGGATAACAAACAGATTGCCCGGACCCGCCTGTCACTGGGCCTGAATTACCTGCAACGCGGTGAAACGTCTCAAGCCCGTTTTAATCTGGAAAAAGCCCGCGAACTGGCGCCGGATCTGCCGGAAGTGTCCAACGCTATGGCCTATTACTATCAACAGGTTGGCGAGTTTGACCAAGCTGAAGACGCCTACCGTGACGCCCTGCGCAAAGACAATGATAACGCCGATACTTACAATAACTTCGGCGCTTTTCTGTGCCAAATCAATAAGTTCGACGAAGCTGAACAATTACTGCAGGCTGCGGTGAAACGCCCGGGTTACATCCGGGTAGCCGAGAGCTACGAAAATTTGGCTTTTTGTGCGCTAGGCCGCAAAGATTTTGATAAATATCAACAATATCTGGAACAAGCGCTACGCCACAACGGTGCGAAACATTCCATTGTCTACAACTTGTCGGTACTGAATTACGCCAAAGGTGACATGGAAAAAGCCCGGATCTGGCAAAAACGCTTGCAAGAATTAGGGCAAGTGTCGCCACAGGCGACTTTGTTGCGTTATATGATTGCCTACCAGCTCGATGATAAAACCGAACAACAAGCCGCTGAAAAATTTATGTTGTCGGTATACCAGACCAGTCCGGAAACAGCCTGGATGCTGTCAGCGGATTTCAGCGCTTCTGAACCGGAAAAATTGCGCCAGCAATATAAAGCCAGCCTGCTTGGTGTTGATCCGGCAGTATTGGCGGCAACCCCCAATAGCAACCCAAAAATCAAAATTGTTAAACGCAAAACTGGCGTTGAACCAGAATCTCAGGCCTATGGCTTGACCACTGACCGCAGTCTGCCACGAATGGAAACGACAGGTACACAGCCTGCGGCCTCACCAGAGCCAGCGCTGACGCCCCAAGTATTGCCAGCTCCGGCTGAGGCGACGGCAGGTCCCGCAACAGCGCCAAGCAGCGAGCCGTCGACAGATGCCGTGACCTCAGCATCCGTCCAGTCTCAGCCCGGCACACACAAGGTGCTATATGGCGAAACCTTATTTCGCATCGCCAGCAAATACCGACTGAGTGTGTCGGAGTTGCAACGGCTGAATCAGCTGACTGATCCTGGCGACTTGAGGGCCGGTCAGGTGCTGAAGTTATCCGAAGCAGCCGCACTGCCACGTGAATATCAAGTGCAGGATGGCGATACGCTGTTCAGCATCGCTTACAAATTTAATCTGGCGCTGGCACAACTGGCAGCCTGGAATCAGCTTGCGACTGATGCGGCACTTAGCAATGGCCAAACTATTCTGTTGCATGACCCGGTGGAGTCCGCACTATGACGATGTCTACTGCCACCTCCGGACCTGGTGCCATGCTGAAACAACGGCGCGAAACACTTGGCATGAGCCTCGAACAGGCCGCCGCGCACCTGAATCTGAAAGCCGCAGTGATCCATCAGCTTGAATCGCAGCAATGGGACGCCCGGGTAGCGCCGACATTTATTCGGGGCTATTTGCGTCATTATGCCCGTTTACTCAAACTTGATGAGACCGACGTCCTGGCGCAATTTGACCAGTTGCTGAGCGCCATGCCGCAGCCAACGCCGATGCACAGCTTTTCGAAAAAGACCAGCCGGGATGCCGCTGAAAGCCGTTTTATGCTGGCGACATATTTTTTATTAGTATTGTTGATTGGTTTGTTTCTGGTCTGGTTCTGGCAAACGCATATGCTTAATGACCAGCCGGTATCAATGCTGCCAGAACTTGAAACTGCGACTTCGCCTGCAGTGAAAACGCCAGCTGTATCGACAACACCGGTATTGACAGTGGTCGCCGAATCCGACGAAACCAGTGTTGCAACGGCCTCAAATGCAGCTGAAATACCGCAGGCAGCGGTGAATAACGTCGAGATCACAGCGACCGACGCCGCAGGTTCGCTCGCAGTGCCTGCCAGCGCAAATGATACGACGATAGCCGCGCCGACCACACAAGCGGTGACGACAGCGCAGGTGCCTGCCGCCACAGCCGCGACGGACACTCCATTGCCGCCAGCACCAGATGCGGCTGCCGGCACATTGGCAGAGACTGCGGTTACAACTGAAACAGATGCTACTGCACTCGCTGCGACACCATCGGACGTCACCCCCACAGTTCCCGCCGCAAGTGAGTTACAGCTGCAGTTGCAGTTTAGCGCTGAGTGTTGGGTCTCGGTGTTTGACGCCAACGGCAAACGCCTGGCGTATAACATGCAAAACACTGGACAGACGCTGACCTTAACCGGTATCGGACCATTGAAGGTCACACTTGGCGATCCCGCGGCAGTGACAGCCAGTCTCGCTGGCAAACCAATTGATTTATCAGGCTATAAGCAAGGTCAGGTTGCGCGCCTGACATTAACCGGGTCCGAATAAGATGTACGCTGAAAATCCAATTATCCGTCGTGTTTCCAAACAAATTCGTGTCGGCACTGTGCTGATTGGCGGTGATGCGCCTATTGCGGTGCAGTCGATGACTAACACCAGAACTACTGACGTTGATGCCACTGTGGCGCAAATTCGGGCCATCGCAGCAGCCGGAGCCGATTTGGTCCGGGTATCGGTGCCTACGATGGACGCAGCTGAAGCTTTTAAGCTGATTAAACAACAATCGCCGATCCCGCTGGTCGCTGATATCCATTTTGATTACCGCATAGCGTTGCAGGTGGCAGAATACGGCGCTGATTGTTTACGGATTAATCCGGGCAATATCGGTCGGGAAGATCGGATCCGGGCAGTGGTAGATGCTGCTCGTTTTCACAATATTCCAATCCGCATCGGTGTCAACGGCGGTTCGCTGGAAGCGGACATTCAGGAAAAATATGGCGAACCTAACCCGGCCGCGTTAGTCGAATCGGCCATGCGCCACGTGGATATTCTGGATCGGCTGAATTTTGATCAGTTTAAAGTCAGCGTTAAAGCGTCTGACGTGTTTCTGGCCGTCGGCGCATATCGTTTATTGGCCAAACAAATCGAACAGCCATTGCATCTGGGCATTACCGAAGCAGGTGGCGCCCGGGCCGGTGCAGTGAAATCTGCCATCGGTTTGGGCATGTTGCTGGCCGAGGGCATTGGTGACACGCTGCGGATTTCCTTAGCAGCCGATCCGGTGGAAGAAGTTAAGGTTGGTTTTGATATTCTGAAGTCGCTGCGCATTCGCTCCCGTGGCATCAACTTTATTGCCTGCCCAAGTTGTTCGCGGCAGGAATTTGATGTGATCAAGACGATGAACGAGCTGGAACAGCGGCTGGAAGATGTGGTCGACCCACTGACCGTATCTGTGATAGGGTGCGTGGTTAATGGGCCCGGTGAGGCACTGATCTCTGATCTGGGCGTTGCCGGCGCCAGCAAAAAAAGCGGTTTTTATCTCAAAGGCGAGCGGCAAAAACTGCGCATCGACAATGAATCTGTCGCCGAACAGCTGGAGCAGCAGGTCCGTATGTACCTGGCCGCTCAAAAACAGCTGATCGATGTGAAAAACGTAGAATAAAACTAAGCTATTCAGGTATTTAAGTGTCTAAAGAAATTCAAGCTATCCGCGGAATGAACGATTGTCTGCCGCAGGATACCCCGGTGTGGCAATACGTTGAGCAGATGATCCGGCAGACCGTCAACAGTTACGGTTATGACGAGATCCGTTTCCCGATCGTCGAAATGACCGAGCTGTTTAAGCGCTCGATTGGTGAAGTCACCGACATCGTCGAAAAAGAAATGTATACCTTTGCCGATCGAAACGGCGACAGCCTGACACTGCGGCCGGAAGGCACAGCCTGCTGTGTGCGCGCCGGTATTCAGAACGGTTTGTTATATAACCAGGAACAACGGTTGTGGTATATGGGCCCGATGTTCCGCCACGAACGGCCACAAAAAGGCCGCTACCGCCAGTTCCATCAGTTTGGTCTGGAAGTGTTTGGTATGCAGGGCCCGGATATTGACGCCGAGGTGATTCTGGTATCGGCACGACTGTGGCAGCAACTGGGCCTGACACCTTACGTGCGGCTGGAGCTGAACTCGCTTGGTTCGAATGAAGCCCGTGCGGCTTATCGCGATAAGCTGGTGGCTTATCTGGAGCAACATAAAGAGCTGCTGGATGAAGACAGCCAGCGCCGCTTGTACAGCAACCCACTGCGCGTGCTCGACAGCAAAAATCCGGCGATGGCCGACATGCTGGCCGGTGCGCCGCAACTGCTCGATCATCTCGATGAAGATTCAAAACTGCATTTTGCCGGGCTGCAAGCGCGTCTGCAGGCCGCTGGTATTGAATTCACCATCAATCCGCGTTTAGTCCGCGGCCTGGATTATTACAACAAAACCGTGTTTGAGTGGGTGACCACCAATCTGGGTTCACAAGGCACCGTCTGTGCCGGTGGCCGTTATGATGGCCTGGTAGAACAGCTGGGCGGGAAAGCTACGCCGGCGGTGGGTTTTGGCCTTGGGCTGGAACGACTGGTGCTGTTACTGCAAAGCCTGCCGTTATTACCACAAATCAGCAATGCAGCGGATTTTTATCTGATGCCGCTAGGTGACGCCGCGGAACTTGCTGCCGTCTCTGTTGCCGAACAGCTGCGTTTGGCCCTGCCGGGCAAACGTGTCATGTTGCACTGTGGTGGTGGCAATCTGAAGAAACAATTAAAACGTGCGGATAAATCTGGTGCTGCGATCGGTCTGTTGCTTGGCGACAGCGAACTGGCAGCCGGGCAGGTCACTGTCAAATGGTTACGCGCCGATCAACCACAACAAACTGTCCTTATTGCAGATCTGGCCGCAGTACTGGCTCAGGTTTAACGGAGTCCCTGATGGAAATTTACAACACCGAAGAACAACAAATTGAAGCGATTAAGCGCTTTTTCCGCGAACATGGCCTGTCGATGGTGGCTGGTATTGTCATCGGCCTGGGTGGCTTATACGGCTTCCGCTTTTATCAGGCCAAGCAATTAGAAGCGCAGCAGGCTCAGTCAGCGGCCTATGCCGTTCTGGTGGACAAAGCCGCGGCTGAAGGCGCGGATAAAAAAGCCTGGCTGGTCGACGCACAAAAATTCATTGCCGATCACAAAGATTCTAACTACAGCCACCTGACTGCGCTGATGGCGGCCAAAGAAGCGGTAGTATTAAAAGATTATGCTGCAGCTGAGCTGCAATTATCTGCTGTTGCGGCAGCAAGTAAAGTTCCGGAAGTCGTTGCCGTTGCGCAATTACGGCTGGCACGGGTCCAGGCAGAACAAGCCAAATATAAAGAAGCATTAGCCACACTTGCAGCAACAATGCCGGCGGCTTTTGCAGCGCAGCAGAACGAGCTGAAAGGTGATGTCTTGCTGAAGTCTGGTGATGAAACTGCTGCACTGTCTGCTTACAAAGCGGCACAAGCCGTAACTGAAGTCGGCAAAAACCCGTTATTAGATGTCAAATTGAACGAACTGGCCCACGTTGCCGGCTAAGAGGTTGCTGTGAAGTTATCTGTGCGCACCACGCTGGTGCCAGCGCTGCTGGCCTTTGTGCTGGTTGGTTGCTCGTCAAACGATGAAGAAGAACTGGTTTTACCTGAAATCGACAACAAAGTAACGCCGGACTATGTCTGGAGCAGCTCGGTTGGCGATGGTATTGAACATTACGATTCGAAAATTAAACCTGCGGTATTTGGCGACAAGGTATTCGTTGCCAGTCGTGCCGGCGAAATTGTTGCGTTTAATCTGCAAAATGGCGACAAGTTGTGGAGCTACGATTTGCGCAATGGTGACGATGCGCCATTGTTTGGTGGCATCAGTCACTGGTGGAATAACCGAAATGCCAAGCTGGCTGGTGGTGTCGCAGTTGGTTTTGACAAAGTGCTGGTCGGCACTGAAGACGGTGATGTGCTGGCGCTGAATCCGGAAACGGGTGAGAAAGTTTGGCATGTTAAAGTCAAAGGTGAAGTGCTAGCGGCTCCTGTGGCCGGTGAAGGCCTGATCCTGGTGAATACCGGTGGTGGCCGCATTTTTGCGCTGCAGCCAGATACCGGTGAACAGCGCTGGATGCATGAAACCGAAAACGCCTTACTGACTCTGCGCGGCATTTCGTCAGTTGCCACTGCTGCAGGCGGTGTGGTTTACGGCAGCGGTAACGGTAAAGTAGGTGTGTTGATCTCCGAACAAGGTGCGCCGGCCTGGGAAGAAGCAGTGGCTGTTGCGAAAGGCTCAACTGACCTGGCGCGGATTATCGACGTGGATGCGACACCGATAGTGCAAAATGGTACAATCTACGCCATTGCCTATAACGGTCAGCTTGTCGCGATGGAATTGCGTAGTGGCCGGGTGCTGTGGAAACGCGATTACGCCAGTTTCCTCGATATGCAGATTGTCGATAATATCATTTATCTGGTTGATTCAACTGGTAAATTGTATGCAGTAGATACCCGCAATGGCCTGGAGATCTGGTCGCAGCAGACCTTGCATAAGCATTTTGTCACAGGTCCGGCGGTGTATAAGAATTATCTGGTCGTCGGTGATAACGAGGGCAATCTGCACTGGTTCAGCCGCGACAAAGGCGAATATCTGGCGCGGCATGAGTTTGACAGTTCAGGTTTTTACACCGAAGCTGTCAGCACATCGGATTATTTAATCCTGCAGACACGCAACGGCGAAATCGACGTATTGCGCACTGCTGACTAAAGGCTGCCCAGCGAGTTTCTCCAAAGCAGGCCTGTTCGCAGGCCTGTTTTTTTTATGTACAGGATGTACAGGAAGGATGGTCCGTTGCTTTTGCAACAGCCGTCATCGGCAGGCTCAGCAGGAGCTTGCCACGAATAAAGTCCATCGTCAGTGCTGACGATGATTTGATTGCAGAAGCTGACTCCAACAGGTGCGTGTCAGCTCAGTTGAGGTGAAACATGTTACCGGTAGTTGCTCTGGTTGGCCGTCCCAATGTCGGAAAATCCACGTTATTTAACCGCCTGACCCGCACGCGCGATGCGTTGGTCGCCGATTTTCCGGGCCTGACCCGCGACCGCAAATATGGCTCTGTCGATTATGAAGGCCTGGAATTTATCGTGGTAGATACCGGCGGTATCGACGGCAGCGAAGAAGGCATTGAGCTGGAAATGGCCGAGCAGTCATTAAAAGCCATCGATGAAGCCGACGTCGTGCTGTTTCTGGTTGATGCCCGCGCCGGTGCAACAGTTGCCGATGAAGCTATCGCTAATCACATCCGTCGCGTCAACAAAACCGTGTTTCTGGTCGCCAATAAAACTGATGGTCTGGATGCTGATACGGCGATTGCTGATTTCTATAGTTTAGGCATCGGCGAAGTCTACCCGATTGCTGCCGCGCATGGCCGCGGCGTCACATCATTATTACAGCAGGCGTTAGTGCCGCTGCTGACTGAACAACAAGCGCAGCGTCTGGCGGCTTTTGAGGCTGGTGAAGATCTTAAAGCTATTGATCCGGAAGATGATCAGGAGCAACGCGACAAACATATCAAACTGGCGATTATAGGCCGCCCGAACGTCGGCAAATCTACGCTGACTAACCGGATCCTCGGTGAAGAACGGGTCATCGTTTATGACATGCCGGGCACCACCCGTGATGCGATTTATATTCCGATGCAACGCGGTGATCGTGAATACACGCTGATCGATACCGCCGGTGTACGTCGCCGGGGCCGTATCGATGATGTGGTGGAAAAGTTTTCGGTGATCAAGACGTTACAGGCAATTGAAGATGCCAACGTCGTGATCCTGGTGTTAGATGCACGCTTAGGTATTTCCGAGCAGGATTTAAGTATTCTCGGTTTCGTGCTCAATGCCGGCCGCTCTATGGTCATTGCGGTGAACAAGTGGGACGGTCTGGATGACGGTGTTAAAGATGAAGTGAAACGTGAGCTGGATCGCCGGCTGGGTTTTATCGATTTCGCCCGCCTGCATTTTATTTCAGCGCTGCACGGCTCTGGTGTTGGTAATCTGTTTGAATCGGTTGAAGAAGCGTTTGATTCGGCGACGCGTCGGGTGAATACCGCTTTACTGACCAAAATCATGAATATGGCGCAGGAAGATCACCAGCCACCATTGGTGAAAGGCCGTCGCGTTAAACTGAAATACGCACACGCCGGTGGCTACAACCCGCCGCTGATCGTGATCCACGGCACCCAGGTGGAAGACTTACCAGATTCGTATAAACGTTATCTGATGAACTATTTCCGCAAATCGCTGCAGTTAATGGGCACACCGGTCCGGGTCGAATTCCGTGGCACCGAAAACCCGTATGCTGAGAAGCGCAATACACTGACACCAAATCAGCAGTACAAACGTGATCGACTGATCAAAGCGAAAGCCAATCTGGCGAACAAGAAAAAAATCGGCCACAACCAAGGCTGAGTTTGGCGTCAATGCCACATTCGCATAGTGTTGTGAGTGGTGATGAGGTCAACAATTTAACCACAAAGCCGGCATCAAGCCGGCTTTGTGTTTTGTAGCGGCAGGCAAATCAAAAAGCTGGCGCCTGCTGGTGCTGTGGTTTCCAGGTGGATCCGGGCCTGATGCCAGTCCAGCACTTTACGCACAATCGCGAGGCCGAGCCCGAATTGTGGCGCGATACTCGACTGTGTCTCCAGCCGGACAAAAGGCAAAAAGATCCGCTCAGCATCGGCAGGTGCAATGCCAGCGCCATCATCACTGATGCGGATGTATACCTGCTGGTCTTGTTGCCAGATCCCCAGTTGTACCTGACTCTGCGCATGACGACAGGCATTTTGCAGCAGATTCAGCAGCACCCGGTACAACCAGTGTGGATGGCCACAAATGCTCGGTAAGTCAGCCGAACAGACGAATTGCAGTTGCAATTGTCTGGCGGCGGCCAGCGGTTCACAGCTATGCATGGCTTGCTGGCAAGTCTGCTGCAGGTCGACCTGACTGAGTTGCCAATGCTGATGTTGCCGGTTCAGACTGGCGTATTCGAGAAAGGCGTTGACCATCGCTTCCATCCGGTCTAAATCCTGTTCCAGCCGCTGCAGATACTGATCTTTACGCAGTGGATCCGGTTCTTCCAACGCGGCATCCAGACCAAAACGGAAACAGGCAATCGGCGTGCGCAGGTCATGCGATAAGCTGGACGCCAATAACTGGTTGTCGGCCAGCAGTTGTTCAATCTGTTGCGCCATCTGGTTAAAGCTTTGTTCCAGTGCACTGATGTATGACCAGCGACTGGGTGGCAACCGCGCTTGTAAATCACCGTCTCCGAAACGGCCAGCGGTCTGGCTCAGCAACCAAAGCCGGCGCGCCAGCGGTGCCAGCCATAGCAGCATGATCAGGCTAAGCCCGCCGTATAATGCTAACGTCAGCCATAAATCGCCCGGTTGATGGCCGGTTGCTTGTGGCAGTTGCAACTGTAGTAGCCATTGTGGATGACTTGGTAATGCTTTGAGATAAGACATGCCGTCAGTGCCGGCCAGCGCCAGGCCGCCGGTAGCATGTAGTTGACCTTCCAGTTCCGGTGGCAATGCCAGGCTGTCGCGTGACAAGAGATGTAATGCTAATTGCCAATGTTGCTGTTGTGCCGTGATAAAAGCACTGAGTTGTGCCGGTTGCTGCTGGTCGGCCTGCTGGCTGATGGTATCAAGCACTGTAGTATACAACTGTAACTGGTCAGGTGCGGGCTGGCTGTCGTCATTGGCCAGTTGGTCGAGGACGGCACCGAGCATAAACAGTGCACAAATTGCCGACAGCAACAGGCTCAGTGACAGTTTAAACATCAGATCGTCCAGTGCTCGGTGACAAACAGATAGCCCTGACCCCATACCGTTTTAATGCGTTTGGGTTCTTTGGCATCATCGCCGAGTTTTTTCCGCAGCACCGACACCATCACATCAAAACGCCGGTCCAGACCGTCGTGTTCACGACCCTTTAACGCCTGAAACACCTGATCGCGACTGCAGACCTGACCGGCCCGGCTGGCCAGATACCACAACAAGGCAAACTCGGCGCTGGTCAGCACAATATCGGTCTCGCCGAGCAAAACCCGGCGTGAACTGGCACAAATCGTCAGACTGCCAAACACCAGCTGCTGACTGGGCGTCGCATCTGCGCTCTGACGCAGCGCCGCCTGAATGCGCGCTAGCAAGATCCGCGGCCGCACTGGCTTTACAAGATAATCGGTCGCGCCAACGCCAAGCCCAATCACTTCGTCGACCTCTTCGCCCTGAGCAGTCAGCATCAGCACTGGCACTGCATAGTCGCGGCGGATCTGCCGGCAGACGTCGAGCCCGTTCAGACCGGGCAACATCAGATCTAACAGAATTAAGTCAACATGCTGGCGCCTTAACAGCGGCAGCACCGTATCGCCACGCTGTTCCAGCAATACCTGATAACCTTTTTGCTGTAAAAACTCCTGCACCCAGCTGGCGAGCGACAGGTCGTCTTCGACAAGTAAAATGGTGCCATAGGCCGCGTTTGTCATGTCAGAATAATCTCCAATGGCGTTTCACCCGTGGGTTCTTTTGCACCCAATTGACGCTGATGGTCGCCTGCGCCTGGATGCCGTCCGGGCTGACCAGCTGCAGCTGCTGGCCGTCATATTCGGCGAATTCATAACGCCATTGGCCTTCCCGACCGGTGGGCCAACAATATAATTTTTGTGTGCCGGCCTGCAGGCATAAGTCCTGCGGTGTGGCGCTCTGCCAGCGCACATGGACTGTGGCATAACACAGGCGCCCCTGTTGCAGCGCCACGCAGGTGGCTGGGGTCAATGCCAGTTTGATGCCGCCGGTTGCCTCAGCAACAGCGGCCACCGGGCTGCTCAGCAAAGCGCAGCACAGCAGGGTGAACAGAGTAGGGCGATACCGTTGGTCAGAACACATAACGGAATTTCACCAGACTGCGGAACTCGCTGTTCCGGGTGACCAGCGGACTGCCTGTATAAGCACTGCTGAAGCCATTCACGGCAAGGCCAAGTTCAAGTAGCCAGTCGGTGCTGAGCGGATACAAAGCACTGACGCCCAGATGTAGCTGCTGACCGGCGCCGGCGCTGTATGTGGGCCGTCCGCTCTGACTCTCTGCGGCACTGACGCCGTAATAATAATTCACCAGTCTCGCCGCCGAAAATGACACACCGACGTTGTAATATAAATCCCAGTTACGTAGCGGCTGGCGATAGCTGTACAACAACCGCAGTTGCTGGCTGTAATGCGACTCAATGTCCTGCCCAATTTCTACTGCCATATAATGCTGTTGCCAGAAGCGCTGATAGCGCAGGCCGAGCAGAAAATCGGAATCACGCAGCTGTAAACCATCCAGCTCAGGCAAATGCGCCCGGCCAGTGCCCGTATTCAGATCAGGTCCGATGGCATCATGATAATTGGTGCCAATGAGCGATAGGGCACTGTCTTCCTGTTGCTGCAAATGATAACCCAGCAGTCCACTGCCATAACGCAGTACATTACGGCGGTCATCTGATTCGATAAAAAAGTTGCGGTATTGCAGATCGGCCGACAAGTTCAGCAGCAGTTTATCATTCACCGTCCGGTCCAGCGGGCCAACCAGCGCGCGCTGGAAGCCGGTGCCTACCGCCAGGTAACCGGTAAACTCCAGTTCATCCCAGCTGGCGTCACAGCGAGTACTACTCAATATCAGGAAAAAAAGGCACCACCAGGGTCGCATGCTTTGCTCCACATAAAAACGGCCCCATGATAACCGCTGGAGCCGCAAATGGAATGTTTAAAAAGTGTAAGCAGGTGTCGCCCCGTCAGGAATGAGTGCAGGCGTCAGAACTGCACTTTGAGGCCCACCGACGGGAACAAACCAAGATTTTCCTCCGCCTCAATGTGATACTCAGGCATTTCGCCGGCTTTACCTTTTTGCAGGAAGTAACCTGATACATTTTTCCGGTTTAACACGTTCAGAATAGCGTAGGTATAAGTGACTGGCAGGCCAAATAAAGTGCTTTGTTGTTCAGCCTGTAAGTCCAACCGATGATATACCGGCAACGTTGCTGAATTCAGTTCGCCATATACTGCCACACGGTAATCCGGGTAATAAGGATTCGGTTTATTACCAATGATCGGCGTATATTTGGCACCGGAGCGTACCGTCAGACGGGCGCTGAAGTCCCATTTTTCATCGTAGGGATAAGCTACGACCACGTTCGCCACCAGCGGCGTGTCCAGATAATACTCAGAAGTCAGGTTTCGGCGTAGATCAGTGCGCTCGGCTTTCGACCAGCTCAGCGACGCCCAGCCATACCAGTCGCCGGAACTGCGTTGTTTTTTCAGCAGTAATTCTGTGCCATAGGCCTGCCCCTCACTGTCGTTGCTGTAATGCAGCGCCTGGTCGGCGTCTTTGTCAGTCAGACCGAGTGGCAGCTTTTGCAGTTTTTTCAAATAAAGTTCAGTACTGAAATTCCAGTTGTCGGCAAACTGCCAGTCCTGTCCCAGCACATAATGGGTCGCGGTTGGTTGTTTCAGCTGACGATTACCCAGCAGCGGCAGGCTTTTTTCTAGATCGGCCAGCCGGCTGTAGCGTCCGGCCCGGACAAACCAGCGCTGCTGTGGTGTCAGCTGCAGACTTAGTTCTGCGCGCGGTTGCAGAAAGCTTTCATCGGTATAGTCCTGCTGGTCGTAACGCAGACCGACTGACGAACTCAGGTACTGATTCCAAATCCAATGATGCTGCAAGAAGGCACTGTCGGTGTTGTAATGCAGTTGGTCTTTGGCTTTGATCCGATCGCCGCGCTGAGCAAAGCAATCGGCCTGATGGTCGGTGCAATAATAAGGGATCACATCAAAACGATAGTCTGCATCACGCTGACTGCGTTCGACACCGGCTTCCAGTCGCTGTGCTGCTGTCAGCTGCCAGCGTGACTGCAATTGCAAAAACTGTTGCTCATCTTCGTAGCTGACAAACTGGTCACCGCCATATTGATTGTCTTCGCTGTTGCTGCTGTGCTGATACCGCAACTGCAACTGATGTCCGACCGGATGCTGGTATTGATAACTCAGTTGCTGGTTGGCAAAAGCGCTATCAATCCGCACATCTCCTACCGATTCCGGATCGGTACGACCTTGCTCTGAGGCTTTACTGATATTGGCCCGCGCACTGTCGCTGGCGCCGGTTAGTGTCAGGGTCAGTTTTTGCTCCGGAGATAGCTGAAACAGATAACGCGCCTGATAGTCGTTGCTTTTTGGCGGCTGGTAAATTTTGACGCCATCATCCAGTTCATCACCGGATTTGATAAACAATTGGACTGTGCTTTGTCGAGCCGCCAGATAAAACGCTTGGTCGTCAGTGACAGCGCCCTCAACCAAAGCACTCATTTGCAACAGACTCAGCTCCGCTTCACCACCAATGTCCTGCTGTTTCGGGTCGCGTAAGGTTGCCGAAAACACACCGCCGGTGGCATTACCGTATTGCGCGCCGAAACCACCACTGTCGAGGTGAAAGTCATGCAGCAGCGCTTCGTTAAACACGCTGTTGCCGAACATATGAAACAAATAACCAGCCGGCAAGCCATCAATTAAAAACGCATTGTCGTCGGGACTGGAACCCCGTACCGCCGGCATGCCACCAAAATCGCCACCGGCGTATACCACGCCTGGCAAGCTGAATACGGCCGCCAGTGGGTCATTCATAATGCCAGCCACTTTCAACAGCTGCTCGGTTTCGTCATTGGTCTGACTGGCTGCGGGCAGGGCACTGCCATTGACCTGAATGCGTTCAATGGGTGATGCCGGGTCCGGTTTAGCGGTTTCAGCAGCGCTTAGCAGTAAAGGGCTGCAGAGGCCCAGACACAGAGTCAGTCGGGAGAAGGCAAATCGCATGATACACTCGCTTGATATAGACACAGATGGCAGGCAGTTTGCCAAAGCGTGGCGCGGATAACTGTCGGCCAATTGCTGTACATCTGTAAGAAAGTGTCAGGGAGTTGCAGTGATGTCAGACAAATTTCAGCAGGCGCTGGCGCTGCTTGCCCCGTTGGCAACGTTACCGGATTGGGGTATCGGTGGCAGTTTGTTATTGGTTGAACGCCAACTGCAGGAAGACTTTCGCGATATTGATTTAGTCTGCAGCGAAGCCATTGCACCTGAGTTGGCGGCGCGTCTGCAGCAGTTCAGCACTGAGTTGCCGGTGGCGGCGCATCCGCAATATTGCAGCCGGTTTTTCCGCCGGTATCGGCATCACTCTGGCCTGGTGATTGAGGTGATGGCGGGTATTCAGGTCCGGCAAGCCGGCGCGATGCGGCAATGGCTATTTGCGCCGAACCGCTGTGAACAGCGCCATGATTTACCCTGGATGGCACTTACCGACTGGCTGGAGTTATATCAGTTGTTTGAGCGGCCAGAAAAAGTCGCGTTGATCCGCACAGCGCTGGCGTCAGTGCGCTAGGTTGCCTTTACCTGTTTTACTTCAGTCAGCACAGCGCCATCGGCAAAGCGCACCGTCAGTGTGTCGCCGCTTTTCAGCTGCTGCACCGATTTAACCAAAGTATTCTCTGCAGTGAAACTTAAGCTGTACCCGCGATTGAGTGTGGCCAGCGGGCTGACCTGATGCAATAAAGCGCTATGTTGCTGCCACTGCTGCGTCAACGTCTGCAGTTGTTGTTGCATCGCGCGTTGCAGCCGTTCATGCAGCATCGTGGTGTGTTGCTGCAGCACTGCTGTGCGTGGTGCATGCTGCAATAACCGTTGCCGTTGCTGCTCAAGCCCGCGCTCTTTGCGCTCTAGTTGTTGCTGGCCGGCACGTTGCAGCCGCAACTGTAATTCATCGAGGCGTTGTTGCTGCTGCTCCAGCCGCCGTTTCGGATGCAGCAGCTGTAACTTGCTGTGTTGCTGTAAAAACCACTGGGCCTGTTGGCCCAGTTGCAGACGGATCCCACGCTGCAAGCGCTGTTGCAGCTGGATCAGCTGCGTCAGCTGATGTTGTTGATCGGGAGACACCAGTTCGGCCGCAGCAGAAGGCGTTGCTGCCCGCACATCCGCGACAAAATCCGCGATGGTAAAATCGATTTCGTGGCCAACGGCGCTGACAATCGGCAGCGGACAGTGGGCGATTTGACGGGCCAGTTGCTCATCGTTAAAACAATACAAATCTTCCAGTGAACCGCCGCCACGGCCAATGATCAGCACATCGACTTCATTGCGCCGGATCGCATGCGCCAGCGCAGCCTGTAAATCCTGCGCGGCCTGAGCGCCTTGTACTAAAGCCGGATAGAGAATGACTTCCAACGCCGGCGCGCGCCGCGCCAATACCGTCAGGATATCGCGCACTGCGGCGCCGGTCGGCGAGGTGATCACGCCAATCCGCTGCACTTGTGATGGCAGCGGTTTCTTCCGTTCTGGCGCAAATAAGCCTTCTGCGGTCAGCTTGGCTTTAAGCATTTCGTATTGCTGACGCAGCAAGCCATCGCCGGCGGGTTCGATAAAATCGACCAGCAACTGATACTCACCCCGCGGTTCATACACACTGATGCGGGCGCGGATCAGCACTTGCTGACCGTTGCGCGGCACAAAAGCGGCATTGCGATTTGCCTGCTTAAACATCGCCACTTTAACCTGCGCTGCTGCGTCTTTGAGCGAGAAATACCAATGACCGGAACTGGCGGCAACAAAATTTGAGATCTCACCACAGAGCCAAAGCTGGCGGAATTGCAGCTCTAATGTCAGGCGAACTTCGGCATTTAGCCGCGAAACCGTATAGATCTCCGGGTTTGTGCTGGGATTTTGCGTGTGATTCATAGCAGGCAGGCATAACAAGTGATCTGGCTAAACTAGCACAAATACAGTCACAAAAACAAAAAATGCGTTGTTTGAAACGCGCTTTGCGGATAAAATTGCGCCGCAACATTCCCCGATTTTTAACCACCACAGCGAGATTGTTGCAATGCTCAGGATAGTCAAAGAAGCCCTTACATTTGACGACGTGTTACTTGTACCGGCGCACTCCACCGTACTACCTCATACCGCAGATCTGCGGACTCAACTGACCAGCAAAATCAGCCTGAATATCCCGATGGTTTCCGCGTCAATGGACACCGTTACTGAAGCTCGCCTGGCCATCGCGCTGGCGCAGGAAGGTGGTTTAGGATTTATCCACAAGAACATGACCATTGAAGAACAGGCCGCCAACGTTCGTAAAGTAAAAAAATACGAAAGTGGTGTGGTGTCTGATCCGGTCACTGTGCGTGCTGAACAAACCGTGCGTGACGTGCAGCTGCTGTCGCAACAACATGGTTTCTCTGGCTTCCCGGTAGTCGATGCTGAGGGCAATCTGCTCGGTATCGTCACCGGCCGTGACTTAAACGTCGAAACCAACCCACAAGCGCCAATTTCTTCAGTAATGACACCGCGTGAACGCCTGGTCACTGTGCATGAAGATTCTCCGCGTCAGAACGCGTTAGCGCTGATGCACAAACACCGCATCGAAAAAGTCTTAGTGGTTGATAACGCCTTTAAACTCAAAGGCTTAATCACAGTGCGTGATTACTATAAAGCCGCCAGCAAACCAAACGCCTGTAAAGACGAATTTGGCCGGTTACGTGTCGGTGCCGCTGTCGGCGTAGGTCCAGGTACTGATGAGCGCATCGCCGCATTAGTGGAAGCTGGTGTCGATATTCTGCTGATTGATACCTCACACGGTCACTCGCAGGGCGTGATGGACCGGGTGAAACAAACCCGTGCTATGTACCCGGATTTGCAGATTGTCGCCGGTAACGTGGCCACAGCTGAAGGTGCGAAAGCGCTGGCCGAAGCCGGTGCCAATGCGGTGAAAGTGGGTATTGGCCCTGGTTCTATCTGTACCACCCGTATTGTTACTGGTTGTGGCGTACCACAAATTACCGCCATTGCCGACGCAGTGGAAGGTGTTAAAGGCATGGACGTTTGTATCATCGCTGACGGCGGTATCCGTTTCTCCGGTGATGTGTCAAAAGCGTTGGTAGCCGGTGCGCATTGTGTGATGGTCGGTTCGATGTTTGCTGGTACCGAAGAAGCACCGGGTGACGTGGAACTGTATCAGGGCCGTTATTACAAATCTTACCGCGGTATGGGCTCTCTGGGTGCCATGGCACAGCGCAACGGTTCATCAGACCGTTACTTCCAGGGTAGCAACAGCGCGGAAAAACTGGTGCCGGAAGGCATTGAAGGCCGTGTGGCTTACAAAGGCCCGATTGAAAACATCATTCACCAGCAAATGGGCGGCCTGCGCTCATCGATGGGTCTGACCGGCTGTGCCAACATTGGCGAGCTGCGCACTAAGCCAGTGTTTGTCAAAGTGACTGCCGCCGGCATGGGTGAATCGCATGTCCACGACGTGCAGATCACCAAAGAAGCACCAAACTACCGCGTCAGTTAAAAAATTCCAGCGCCGGCCTCAGACCTCCTGACGCCGGCGCTGTATTTTCCGGGCCAGCATGGCCCCGTACCTTAAAAAGGTTGATATGAGCAAAAATATTCATTTCCATAAAATCCTGATCCTCGATTTCGGTTCGCAATACACTCAACTGATCGCGCGTCGCGTCCGCGAAATTGGTGTTTATTGTGAACTCTGGGCCTGGGACGTCACGGCCGAACAAATCGCTGAATTTAATCCAACCGGTATTATCCTGTCCGGCGGCCCGGAAAGTGTGACTGAAGCCGGTTCCCCACGTGCACCGCAATATGTATTTGAAGCGAATGTACCGGTGCTGGGCGTGTGTTATGGCATGCAGACGATGGCCGAACAGCTGGGTGGTAAAGTTGCCAGCTCTGACAAACGTGAATTTGGTTATGCCCAGGTTGAAGTGGTCAGCCCAAGCGCGTTGTTTAACGGCATCGAAGATCACCTGAATGAACAAGGTCATGGTTTACTCGACGTCTGGATGAGCCATGGCGACAAGGTCGTTGCGATCCCGGAAGGTTTTGTCACGACCGCGCTGACGCCAACTTGCCCGCATGCGGCGATGGCGAACGAAGCTAAACAATTCTACGGCGTGCAGTTCCACCCGGAAGTGACGCATACCCGTCAGGGGCTGCGCATGCTGGAGCAGTTTGTCGTCGATATCTGTGGCTGTGAAAAGCTATGGACACCAGCGTCGATCATCGATGACGCTATCGTCAATTTGAAAAAACAAATCGGCGATGATCAGGTGATTTTAGGCCTGTCCGGCGGCGTCGATTCGTCGGTTGTGGCGATGTTGCTGCACCGCGCCATCGGGAAGAACCTGACTTGTGTGTTTGTTGATAACGGTCTGCTGCGCTTAAACGAAGGCGCACAGGTGATGGAAATGTTCGGCGACCACTTCGGTCTGAACATTATCCATGTCAAAGCCGAACAACGCTTCCTCGATGCGTTGCAAGGTGAAGCCGAGCCTGAAGCCAAACGCAAAATCATTGGCCGGGTGTTCGTTGAAGTGTTCGACGAAGAAGCGAAAAAACTGCAAAACGCCAAGTGGCTGGCACAAGGCACTATTTATCCGGACGTGATTGAATCTGCCGCCTCGAAAACCGGCAAAGCCCATGTGATCAAATCGCACCATAATGTCGGCGGTTTGCCGGCGGATATGAAGATGGGATTGGTCGAGCCGCTGCGTGAGCTGTTTAAAGACGAAGTGCGCAAAGTCGGTCTGGCGCTCGGTCTGCCATACGACATGCTGTACCGCCACCCGTTCCCGGGACCAGGTTTGGGCGTGCGTGTCCTCGGTGAAGTGAAAAAAGAATATTGCGACATTCTGCGTCGTGCTGATGCGATTTTCATCGAAGAGCTGCGTAACAGCGGTTGGTACGACCAGGTTAGTCAGGCTTTCGTGGTGTTCCTGCCGGTGAAATCAGTCGGTGTGATGGGCGATGGCCGTAAGTACGACTGGGTTGTCAGCTTACGTGCGGTACAAACCATCGACTTTATGACCGCGCACTGGGCGCATCTGCCATACGAACTGCTGGGCCATGTGTCGAACCGTATCATCAATGAAATCAACGGCATCAGCCGTGTGGTTTATGATGTGTCAGGTAAACCACCAGCGACGATTGAGTGGGAATAGTCCTTCTCGTTTACAACAAAAACAGCAGCCCCGGCTGCTGTTTTTGTTTCCGTATCAGACCGGTTATAACCGGTTGATTTGGTCTTTTAATGTATAGGATTTGTCGGTAACGATGGCTTCTAAGGTGGCTACCCGCTGCTTTAACTGCTCGAGCTGCGCCCGCACATCGTCGGTATTCTGGTTGGCGGTAGCCAGTTTTACTTTGGTCTTGGTGTGCTGTTCATAAAAGGCATAAGCAAATGCGCCAACAACCGCGATAAAACCAATATCAAATACACCCATCTGAATTCCCCTCTGATTTTTTGACTGAACAGAAGTCGTCTGGCAACTGTTATGCCATAAATTTTTCACTTATAAAACAACGAACTTGTTACAGCATGCAACTGTGAATAGTTTATTTTCGCCAATTTCTGGTGATTTTCACCGCTGCAGCTGGCGCTTGCCATGATAAAATCGGTCGCGATGATGACAGGAGAACCTTCGTGAACAGCAGCGATACCGATCAGCACTGGATGTTATATGCGATGCAATTGGCTGCCAAAGCCGAAGCCGCCGGTGAAGTGCCGGTCGGCGCAGTGCTGGTTAAAGATGGTCAGGTGATGGGTGAGGGGTGGAATTTATCGATTTGCCGGCATGATCCGACCGCGCACGCGGAAATGCAGGCGATTCGACAGGCAGGTCTGGTGCTGAAAAACTACCGGATGCTGGATTGTACTTTGTATGTGACGTTGGAGCCTTGTGCCATGTGCGCCGGCGCTTTAGTTCACAGTAGAGTGCAGCGGTTGGTGTTTGGGGCGACCGATTTAAAAGCCGGTGCCTGTGGTTCGGTGTTTGATATTGTGCGTCATCCGCAACTGAACCATCAGTTGGAGGTGTGCGGCGGGGTGCTGGCTGAAGACTGTGCCCGGCAATTGTCAGATTTTTTTAAGAAACGCCGCGCTGAGCAAAAAGCGCTGAAATTGCAGAAAAATGCCGAACAAACAGAGATGACTCAGCCGCAGATCTCAGCGACTGCAGACACAGGGGATGCCGCGAGCTGATTATATTCACGCTGGCGGCGAAACAGTTTTAACACCGACATATTGCGTTTGACCCGACGTCGACTGGCGCCTACATCCATCAACCGGCGCTTGCGCAACATTTTTGGTCTTTTTCTTCTTAACATATCCACTTCCTTCTACTGAATGCCGCCACTATAGGGGAAATAGTCCCGCATCTTCAAGCACACTGCAGCAAGCGCTGCCTTGTAACAGAAACGATTCGAGTCATTCAGTTGCGTTTTGGTTCAGATTTTTTGTCTTTGCTATCAGATTTCAGCGCAGGTTTTTGTGCTGTCGCGGTTTTAGCCGTTTTTGATGCTGTCGCTGCAGCCGTCGGTTTACCTTGTTTTTGCACCGTTGGTTTTTGTGTTGCCAGTTCTGCTTGTTTGCGTTCATCAACCCACAACAAAGTGTCGTAATAACGGCGAATATTTTCCACGTAATACACCGCCATATCGCCACGCGCATAACCAGTGCGGGTCTGCCTGTAATATTTGCGCTGGCGCAACAGCGGCAACCGCTGTTTCACTTCGGCCCAGTTATCGGCATTGGCGCCATCTTTTTCTGTCAGCAAACGCGCGCTTTCAACATGGCTTAAACCCAGATTGTAAGCGGCTAACGCAAACCAGAGCCGGTCTGGCATCGGGATCCGTTCGGGTAAGCGGTCCAGCATCCGCTGCAGATAACGGCTGCCGCCTCTGATACTTTGTGATGCATCGACGCGGCTCGATACTTTCATCAGATTTGCAGTATCGACGGTCAGCATCATCATGCCGACGACACCTTGCGGGCTACGCGCTTTCGGATCCCAGCGTGATTCCTGATACGCCAGTGCGGCCAGCAGACGCCAGTCCAGTGGGCCGGCATGTTGCTCAAACATGTTTTTGTAACGTGGCAGGGTTCTGTCGATCGCTTCGATATAATCCAGCGTGTCGGCATAATTAAAACGCCGCACGTGACCAAAGTATTTATCTTCAAGCGTCAGCAAATCCGCGCCTTCGTAACTGCGGCCAAAAAACTCAATCAGCACTGAGTAGAGCGAATCATCATTATTTTTCGGCAGCAGCCAGGCAACCGGTTGCTGGCGTTTTAAAGTCAAAGCCACGCCAAGATTGGGGTAAAAACGCTGATTAATCGCCAGCATGTGCGAATCCGCCAGGGTATAGGCGATTTTACCTTCGGCGACTTTTTGCAGCAGTTCGGTTGGGTCGTCGGTGTCGTTTAATTCAATTTGCAGCTGCGGCTCAGATGTTTTTAATGCCAGCAATGTTTCGGCCTGGCTGGAGCCTTTTAACACCACGATAGGACCAGACAGATCCTGCAGTGTTTTGGGCCGGCGGGTTTGCTGGCCAAACACCAGCACTTCGTCAGCCAGCTGATAAGCCGGCGCCAGTCGGTATTTTTGTTGTAAGGCTTCGGAGATAGTCGAACCACTGGCGATTAAATCAATATCGCCATTACTGAGTTTCACTAACAGCTCATCGATAAAAAAAGCGCTGACCAGTTCAAGTTTGACGCCCAGTTTATCTGCCAAGGCCTGCGCCAGCTCATATTCATAACCGGTGGCGCCGTCCGGGCCGACAAAGTAACTGGTAGGACCATTTAAGATGCCAACTCGAATGCTATCTCTTTGATAAATCTGATGTAAATGCATAGGTGCCGGCGCCGGGCTACAGCCGGTCAGCAGGACAATCCACAGCAATACAGACAG
>NZ_JBHLXP010000003.1:107942-185281 GCF_042432165.1 Rheinheimera tilapiae | reverse complement strand
AATGCGCGCACAAACGGCTTTATTGATACCCAAGGGCGGCTTTTTTCTTTATAATGCGGCGCCGATTTCAAGGTTCCGTCCACGACCAACCCACGGGAAAAAAATCTATGTTAATCCTGCGTGGTGCAGCTGCACTGTCCGAGTTCCGAGTTCAGAAAATCATCGATCTGTGTACCGAGGCCCAACTGCCTGTCAGCGATGTTTACGCCGAATTTATGCATTTTGCTGATGTGACTGACAGCCTGAGCGCTGCTGAGCACAACACGCTGGAAAAACTGCTGACCTACGGACCAACGCTGGCATCGCACCAGCCGGCCGGCCAGTTATTGCTGGTAACGCCACGTCCTGGCACTATTTCTCCCTGGTCGTCTAAAGCGACCGATATCGCGCACAACTGCGGCCTTGCCAAAGTGCTGCGGTTAGAACGCGGTGTCGCTTATTACCTGACCACCACGCGCGCACTGTCTGCGGCTGAGCAGCAACAAGTGGCTGCACTCATCCACGATCGCATGATGGAAGTGGTGTTCACTGAATTCCAGCAAGCCGCAGCCCTATTTAGCAAAGCTGAACCGGCACCGGTGTCTTCGGTCGACATTCTGACCGGTGGTCGCGAGGCGTTGGTCGAAGCCAATATTCGTCTGGGCCTGGCCCTGGCCGATGATGAAATCGACTACCTGTTCAGCAACTTCACTGCGCTTGGCCGCAACCCGAACGACATCGAACTTTATATGTTTGCGCAGGCCAACTCTGAGCACTGCCGCCACAAAATTTTCAACGCCGACTGGACCATCGACGGTGAAAAACAGCCGAAGTCGCTGTTTAAAATGATTAAAAACACCATGGAAGTGACGCCGGACTATGTGTTGTCAGCATACAAAGACAACGCAGCGGTGATGGAAGGCTCAAAAGCCGGCCGTTTCTTCCCAACGCCGGATACACAGGAATATCAGTACCATCACGAAGATATTCATGTGTTGATGAAAGTCGAAACGCACAACCACCCAACGGCGATTTCGCCGTTCCCAGGCGCAGCCACGGGTTCTGGTGGTGAGATTCGTGACGAAGGCGCGACGGGCGTGGGTTCTAAACCAAAAGCCGGTCTGGTGGGTTTCTCAGTATCGAACTTACGAATTCCTGGCTTTGAACAGCCATGGGAAACCGATTTTGGCAAGCCAGGTCGCATTGTGTCGGCGCTGGACATCATGACCGAAGGCCCACTCGGCGGCGCTGCGTTTAACAACGAATTCGGCCGGCCAAACATCCTCGGTTATTTCCGCACTTATGAAGAGCAAGTGCCAAGCCACAACGGTGAGGAAGTACGTGGTTACCATAAACCCATCATGATCGCCGGTGGTCTTGGCAACATCCGTGCTGAACACGTGCAAAAAGGTGATTTACCGGTTGGCGCCAAGTTAGTCGTGCTCGGTGGCCCAGCGATGAATATCGGCCTCGGTGGTGGTGCAGCGTCTTCGATGGCCTCTGGCCAATCTGCCGAAGATTTGGATTTTGCCTCAGTGCAGCGCGAAAACCCGGAAATTGAACGCCGGTGTCAGGAAGTGATCGACCGCTGCTGGCAGTTGGGCGCGGACAACCCGATTGTGTTTATCCACGACGTCGGTGCCGGTGGTTTATCTAACGCCTTCCCGGAACTGGTCAATGACGGCGGCGTTGGCGGCAAGTTTGAACTGCGCAACGTACCAAACGATGAGCCAGGCATGTCTCCGTTAGAGATCTGGTGTAACGAGTCACAAGAACGCTACGTGATGGCGATCCCAGCCGACAAAATGCCAGTGTTCGAGCAAATTTGTAAACGTGAACGCGCACCTTATGCGGTAGTTGGCGAAGCAACGGCTGAGCAGCACCTGACGCTGTCAGATACGCATTTTGGCAATACACCAATCGACCTGCCATTGTCGGTATTACTCGGCAAAGCACCAAAAATGCACCGTGACGTCGCGTCAAAACAAACCAGCGGCAAAGCGTTAGAATTTGCTGGTGTCAGTATTCAGGCTGCGACTGAACGCTTATTGCGTTTACCAACGATTGCCGAAAAAACTTTCTTAATCACCATTGGTGACCGTTCTGTCACCGGCATGGTGGCGCGTGACCAGATGGTCGGTCCATGGCAGGTACCGGTGGCGAACTGTGCAGTGACAACTGCCGCGCTGGATACTTATCACGGCGAAGCCATGTCGATGGGTGAGCGCACGCCGGTCGCCCTGTTAGACTTCGGCGCTTCAGCGCGTCTGGCGGTGGCAGAAGCTATCACCAATATTGCAGCGACCGACATTGGTGATTTAAAACGGATTAAGTTATCCGCCAACTGGATGTCTGCAGCCGGTCACCCGGGTGAAGATGCGGGCCTGTATCAGGCGGTCAAAGCTATCGGCGAAGAACTGTGTCCGGCGCTGGGTATCACTATTCCGGTCGGTAAAGACTCGATGTCGATGAAAACCAAGTGGCAGGACAACGGTGAAGACAAAGCAGTGACAGCGCCAATGTCACTGGTGATCACCGCCTTTGCCCGCGTCGAAGACGTGCGTAAAACCGTCACGCCACAGCTGCGCACCGACAAGGGCGCAAGCTCGTTGTTGCTGATTGATTTAGGCCTTGGTGAAAACCGCTTAGGCGCTTCTTGTCTGGCACAAGTTTACAAACAGCTGGGCCAACACGCACCGGATCTGGCATCACCAGAACTACTGGCGAATTTCTTCCACGCCATTCAGCAGCTGACCCATGAACAAAAACTGCTGGCGTACCACGACCGTTCAGACGGTGGTTTGCTGGTCACGCTGGCGGAAATGGCCTTCGCCGGTAAAGCCGGTTGGAACGTCGATATCAACGCTCTAGGCAACGATGATCTGGCGGTACTGTTCAGTGAAGAGCTGGGCGCTGTGATTCAGGTTGCGGACAGTGAGTTGGCTTATGTCCAGCAAGTGCTGGCGAAACATGGTCTGGCGGCAAACAGCTATGTGCTGGGCGCAGTCAGCAACACTGATGCGCTGGTGGTAAGCCGTGGCGAGCAAGTGATTTACAGTGACAGCCGCACGCGTCTGCGTTGTATCTGGGCTGAAACAACGAATCAGATCCAGTCTCGTCGTGATAACCCGGCCTGCGCTGAACAGGAATTCGCGGCTAAAGCGGACCAACAAGACCCAGGTCTGAACGTCAAACTGAGTTTTGACCTAAACGAAGATGTTGCTGCGCCTTATATCCTCAAAGGTGCTAAGCCGAAAGTTGCCGTGCTGCGTGAGCAAGGCGTCAACTCGCACGTGGAAATGGCGGCAGCCTTTAATCGTGCTGGTTTCACTGCGGTCGACGTGCACATGAGCGACATTCTGAGCGGTCGTCGCAGTCTGGAAGAATTTAACGGTCTGGTCGCTTGTGGCGGTTTTAGCTACGGTGACGTGTTAGGTGCCGGTGAAGGCTGGGCCAAATCCATCCTGTTTAACGAGCTGGCGCGGCGTGAATTCAGCCAGTTCTTCGAGCGCGAGTCGACATTCACACTCGGCGTCTGTAACGGCTGTCAGATGGTGTCGAACCTGAAATCGTTAATTCCGGGCGCTGATTTGTGGCCACGTTTTGTCCGCAACAAATCTGAACGCTTTGAAGCACGTTTCAGTTTGGTCGAAGTGCAGCAGAATCCGTCATTGCTGTTCGCTGGCATGGCCGGTTCACGGATGCCAATCGCCGTGTCACATGGCGAAGGCCATACCGAGTTTGCAAGCGCGCAAGCCTTAGCGGCAGCAGAGCAAAGCGGCACTATCGCACTGCGCTTTGTCGATAACTATGGTCAGGTCACTACTCAGTACCCAGCCAACCCGAACGGTTCAGCTAACGGGATCACGGCACTGACCACTACGGATGGCCGCGTCACTATCATGATGCCGCACCCGGAGCGCGTGTTCCGCGCGGTCAGCAACAGCTGGCACCCGGACGAGTGGCAGGAAGACAGCCCATGGCTGCGTATGTTCCGCAATGCGCGGGTTTGGTTAGGTTAATTTTCTGACCCTGCCTACTTGATAAAAAACCGCCGGGAGCGGTTTTTAACAACGCATCGCGTTGGCCTGCAAGGTGAGCGTCAGGGATGGTGCTAATAAAAAACCAGCTTCGGCTGGTTTTTTTATCTGCGGCCACCTGGTACACACAGCGCGCCGTCAGCTATTGCCGGTTGCACTATTGCGGGTTGCACTATTGTCGGTTGCACTCTGGCAGCTGTTCGTTTTAAGCTGAACCTCACGCAGTGACGCGCTATAACAATTCCAACAGAAGCGACCCAATGTCTTCAATTTTCCGGCCCGAAGTGCTGGCCAGGCAGCAACAGCGCCTGCAAGGCCAAATCAACCTGACCCGACCGCCGCAGCTGGTATGGCTGAGCCTGCTGTTATTGGTCATTGCGGTGCTCAGCATCAGTTTTCTGCTTAGCGCCGACTATACCCGCAAAGAAACCGTGCAAGGGCTGCTGCAGCCGGTGCAGGGCCAGGTTCGAGTGCAGGCGCAAAATAGTGGCGTCGTCAGCAAACTTAATGTGCAGGAAGGTCAGCAGGTGAAAGCCGGCACGCCGTTGTTGCAGCTAAACAGCAGTAAAATCGGTGCCGGACAGACAGATTTAAGCCAAAGCCTGCAAACTGAAATGGGCCGGATGCTGGATAACAAAATCAATGAGCAGCAACAGTTGCAACAGCGCCATCAGTTGGAACTGCAAGCGCTGCAGAATCAAATCACTAATGACAAAGCCCGCTTACAGGAACTGGCGCTGCAGCTGGTGACCTTCCGTGAACGTCTGACGATTAATCAGCAACAGCTGGCACAGTTACAGAAGTTATCCGGCAGCGGTTACATCTCTGGGCTTGAAATCAATAAACAAAAAGACGCGTTGCTGGCCCTGCAACAGCAGGAAAAAAGCCTGCAGTCGGAACAGCTGAAATTACAGCAACAGCTGCAGCAAAATCAGGATTTACTCAGCCAGTTGCCGCTGCGCCAGCAAACTGAACTGGCGCAAATCGACAATCAGCTGTCCGCCCTGAAAAATCAACGCACTGAATTACAGCAACAGCAAGAGATCTGGCTGACCGCTCCGGTGGATGGGCAGGTGAGTGCGCTGCGGATCAGCGCCGGTCAAACTTTAGATGCCGGCGCTGTGGCGCTGACCTTGTTGCCGGTCAATGCCGAGCTGGAAGCCATCCTGTATGTGCCGACCCGATCTATTGCCTTTGTCAGTGCCGGTCAGCCGGTGCGCATTCGCTACGATGCCTTCCCGTTTCAACGTTTTGGTGTATTTAGCGGCACCGTACATGAGCTGAGTAATACAGTGCTGTTACCCTCCGAAGTGGCTGAAGTTGCGCTGCAGCAACCGAGTTACCGGTTGAAAGTGCGCCTTAGCGGTCAGTCCATTCAGGCCTATCAACGGGAATTGCCGCTCAAGGCCGGCATGACTTTACAAGCGGATTTAATCACCGAACAACGTAATTTATGGCAGTGGTTGTTTGACCCGATCCTGGCCTTACGGGGACAATTCTGATGAGTCAGCTCGCCAGTCAACTGAAGTTATGGCCCGCCCAGCGGCTACCGGTGTTATTACAGTCCGAAGCGGCGGAGTGCGGCATCGCCTGCCTTGGCATGGTGGCCGGATTTTACGGCCATCACTTAAGTATCCAGCAATTACGCGCTTTGTTTGGCAGCTCAATTGCTGGCTGTACCATGAAAGATCTGGTCGAATTTGCCAGTCGTCTGGCACTGAGTGGCCGCGCGTTGAAGCTGGAACCCGCAGCGCTTGGCAAATTGCAGCTGCCGGCGATTTTGCACTGGGATATGAATCATTTTGTCGTGCTGAAATCAGTGCGCCGCGGCAAGCTGGTGATCCATGACCCGGCACGTGGTGAGCGCACACTGAGCCTCGCCGAAGTGTCAGAGCATTTTACTGGCGTTGCGCTCGAGTTATTACCGACGCAGGATTTCAGCCAAAGACCGGCTGATGCTGGGCTGCGTCTGCGGGATTTCTGGTCCAATATCAGCGGGTTGAAGCGCTCAGTTGCACTGATCCTGAGTCTGTCGCTGTTATTACAGCTGTTTACACTGGTCGCGCCTTATTATCTGCAACTGGTGGTCGATGATGTTCTGCTTAGTGCGGACCGCAGTTTGTTACTGGTGCTGGCACTTGGCTTCGGTTTGTTGCTAATTTTTGAGATCAGCACCTCAGTGCTGCGCGCTTTTGTGTTGCTGCATTTTAATAGTGCGATGAATATTCAGATGGCAGCGAATCTGCTGCATCATTTAATCCGCTTGCCGCTCAGTTACTTCGAAAAACGCCAGATTGGCGATGTGTTGTCGCGTTTTGGTTCGCTGCAGCAAGTGCGCGAACTCCTGACCAGCGGTGTGATGGAGGCCGTGATTGATGGCCTGATGGCGGTGGCTATTCTGGTCGTGCTGTTGTGGTATAGCCCGTTATTGTGCCTGATCGTGCTGATAGCACTGCTGTGTTATGGCATCGTGCAGCTTTTGATGTACCACCAATATCGCAAAGTGTCGGAACAGCAAATTGTGGCGCAGGCTCAGGTGCAAAGCCACCAGATTGAAACGGTTCGCGCCATGCAAACGTTAAAACTGTTTAGTGCCGAAGCTAAACGCGAAGCCAGCTGGCAGCATTTGTATGTGGCCGCGGCGAATCGTGGCATCCAGCTTGGCGTGTTTAACTTAAGTTTTCAGCATATCAATCGGTTATTGACTGGTATTGAGCATGTGTTGGTGATTTATTTTGGTGCTTTGCTGGTACTCGATGGTGGTTTTAGTACCGGGATGTTGTTTGCTTTTATTGCCTATAAAAGCCAGTTTATGGAACGGATGTCGCGGCTGATTGATAAAGGCTTGGCGCTGAAAATGCTGAACCTGCATTTTGCCCGGCTGGCGGATATTGTCGCCACACCGCGTGAAGACAAGCAGGGCGGTATCGCGCAGCGCGAGATCGAGTTAAGCGGCCAGATCAGCGTCGACAATCTGAGTTTTTCTTATAGCAGCAATGGCGCGCTGGTTTTACAGCAGGTCAGCCTGGATGTTGCGGCGGGTGAATCTGTTGCCGTGGTTGGGCCTTCTGGTTGTGGCAAAACGACGTTGTTAAAGTTGATGCTCGGGCTTTTTACACCACAACAGGGTGAAGTCCGGGTAGACGGTGTGACGCTGACTCAGCTGAGTCAGGCTGGTTATCGCAATCAGATCGCCGCAGTGATGCAGGATGACCAGCTGCTGTCGGGCTCTATTCGCGACAATATCTGTTTTTTTGCTGACGAGCCCAATGATGAGTGGGCGCAAGAGTGTGCCAAACTCGCGGCGGTGCATGAGGATATCAGCCGGATGCCGATGGGCTATCACAGTTTGATTGGTGACATGGGTTCAGCACTTTCGGGTGGGCAGAAACAACGAATTCTACTGGCACGGGCATTGTACCGGCGGCCGAAGATTTTGTTTTTGGATGAAGCCACCAGTCATCTGGATATGGCAACTGAAGCGGTGGTCAGCAGCGCCTTACAGCAGCTGCAAATTACCCGAATCATCATCGCGCACAGGCCTGAGACTATTGCCTCGGCCGATCGGGTGCTGACGTTACCGGCGTTACAACAAGGACCAGGCTAACAACAGAGTCTGATTTTCTATATCATCCTGGACATCGCCGAAAAGCTCTGGGCACCACGTGCCATGCATTTACCATTCGCAGAGCTCATGGTGTTCACAGGCAAAACGCCAACAGCTTGGCGTTTTTGAGATCCCTGTTTCACCATACCATCCATCCTGGACATCGCCGAAAATTGCTCCATGCATTTCCGGCATACCATCCATCCTGGATATAAAAACAGCGGCAAAGCCGCTGTTTTGTTCCCCCTTATTCTGCACCGTCCGTGCTGCTACACTGGCTGCCTGCCTGCGTTTTATCCCGTTTGCCGCAGGATAAATTCTTGATTACATGCTCCAGCGCACGCCAACCATGTAGACCCATGGGTCGATTTGCACGTCGACGCTCTGGATCACTTTGTCATTGACCCGCACTTCACCGGTGGTGTCGATATCCATTTTGCTGACCGCAAAGTGGGCGCCCCAGTTATCGCTCAGTTTGTAGTTAAAACCGGCTTGCAGCGCCAGGCCCCAGCTCGCTTTTAACTTCAGGTCAACGTCATCAGAAGCTGTGGTGACTTTCAGCGCTTGCAGCGTGGTTTTTAACGCACCTGATGCTGATTCGTCGAAGAATTTGGTGTAGTTCAGACCGACGCCTACGAATGGGTCGAAGTTGCTGTTACCCATATCAAAATGGTACTGCGCGACTAAAGTTGGCGGCAAGTGTTTGGTGTTACCAATTGCCAGGCCATCAATCGCTGAACCTTTTACGGCGATGTCGTGGCTGAATGGCGTTGCAGCAATCAGTTCAGCGGTCCAATTTTTATCAATTTTATAATCGATAGTCAGGCCCAGTTGGGTGTTGTTGTCGACAGAGACTGCCGTTGATCCTGTTGGTAAACCGGCAACTTTTTCCACCACGTTTAATGAGCTGCTGCTGTCATTCGGTGCCACAGTGATAGCGCCAACGTTGACAGAAATATTGGCAGAGGCGGCAGCAGTAAAACCAGCAAGGGCCAGCACACACAGGTTCAGTTTGGTTTTCATGTTATTTTCCTTCAGAGACACAGGTCTTGTTTAACTGCGGCCATTGTGCGCTTCTGAACCGGTAAAACTTTGGGCTGGATCAAGCTTTTGCCGCTACAAGCCGCTTTGCAGCGCTAAAGTTTGATGTAAAACAAACTTTGCTGTTTCGTTGAAGCTGGCGCGATAAAAGGTATAAAGCGGCTGAAATGTTGAAAACTTACATACGTATGGCAAGGTTGAGGTGTTTGCAAGCCGGATATTGATGCGTATAGTACAAATAGCTAAATCTGGCCGCGGGCTTCGTCAGTTCTGACTGACAGAGGGGAGAGACCGCTTTGGCCGCTTTAGTCATGCACAGGATAGACACTTCCATAACAAGAGAAATTGTATGTCAGTAACCACACCATCCGGCGAGGCTTATAAAACCGACGCCAGCGGGCAGAATCATGGTTTTGCCCTGACCAGCCTGACGTTTTTGTTTTTTATCTGGGGTTTTATCACTTGTCTGAATGACATTTTGATCCCGCATCTGAAAAATGTGTTTGACCTGAGTTACACCCAGGCATCGTTAATTCAGTTCTGTTTCTTTGGCGCTTATTTCCTGGTGTCGCTGCCGGCAGGTTTGCTGGTGCGTCGTGCCGGTTATCAGCGCGGTATTGTCATTGGTTTGTTGATTGCCGCCAGTGGTTGCGTGTTGTTTTATCCGGCAGCAGCAACTCAGACCTATGCGTTGTTTCTGGGCGCTTTGTTTGTGCTGGCCGCAGGGATCACTATTTTACAAGTCGCGGCAAACCCTTATGTGACTGCACTTGGCAAAGCTGAAACGGCTTCGAGCCGTTTGTCGATGACGCAGGCGTTTAATTCGCTTGGTACTACCATTGCGCCGTGGTTTGGTGGTCTGATGATTATGGGCGCAGTGACCGCAGCAGCCGGTACTGCCGAACATAAACTGCAGGAAGCCGAAGCGGTACAGATCCCTTATTTGATGCTTGCAGGCGCTTTACTCTTGTTGGCCGCAATATTTGCCAAGTTAAATCTGCCAACAGTCTCAGAGCATCATGTTGATGAAAAAGTAAATGCTGATCCGGGTTCAGCCTGGCAACACAGCCATCTGGTGCTGGGCGCCTTGGGTATTTTTGTCTACGTCGGTGGCGAAGTGTCGATTGGCAGTTATCTGGTGAACTTCTTAGGCGAGCCACATATCGCCGGCATGCCGGAAGCTCAGGCTGCGGCTTACCTGAGTTATTACTGGGGCGGTGCCATGGTGGGGCGTTTCATCGGTGCTGCGGTGATGCAGAAAGTTTCCGCCGGCAAAGTACTGGCTTTCACAGCCGTGGTTGCAGCCGCATTGGTGATTGTTGCTATCGTCAGCAGCGGTGCCTTAGCGATGTGGTCATTACTGGCAGTTGGCTTGTTTAACTCGATTATGTTCCCGACTATTTTTAGTCTGGCGGTGACAGGCCTCGGCCGCTACACCAGTAACGGCAGTGGCGTGTTGTGCGCAGCAATCGTCGGTGGCGCCTTGGTGCCGGTATTGCAAGCGGTGCTGGCAGATACTATCGGTTTGCAGCTGAGCTTCATCGTTCCGGTATTCTGTTACGTTTATATCTGTTATTACGGTCTGGTCGGCTCGAAGATTAAACAGCCACAGATTTAATTTGTTGTGGTTAAAAGAAAACGCCGGCATTTGCCGGCGTTTTTTTATTCGTCGCCCAGATAGCGGGCCCGTTTTGCCGCTTTGATCTTGCTGATATCTACCAGCACCAGCCCATCGATACAGTCGGCGAACTCAGGGTCGACACCAAAAGACAAAAACTGCACACCACCGGGTTCGGTCAGTTCGCTGTATTGCTTGTACAAAGTCGGCACAGCAAGACCCATATTGGCCAGCAGGTGCTTGAGCTGCACAAAGTCTTCGGCGTAATTATCGCCGCTAAAATGCTGCTGCAGTTGCTGCATCGTCGTGATGTCGAGCGAATAAGGCCGGTTCGGCAGGGCGCTGTCATCTTCCGGGCTGAAATACAAGGTGTAGAAATAAACCAGTAAATCGCGCGCCGCTTTTGGGTAGCTATTCGACAGACTGACACCACCAAACAAATAGCGGATCTGCGGCCGTTGTTTTAAATAAGCGCCGATGCCGTACCACAGATAATCCAGGCTGCGCTTGCCCCAGTATTTTGGCTGGACAAAACTGCGGCCCAGTTCCAGCCCCTGCGCCAGTACCGGTTGTAATTGTTCGCTGAACTGGAACAGCGACGCCGTGTACAGGCCTTGCTGACCATGCTCGGCTACGACAGATGCCACTTCGGCAAAACGATAAGCGCCGACAATTTCCAGCTCTTCGTTGTCCCATAAAATCAGCTGCTGATAATAGCTGTCGTATTTGTCGGTATCACGGCGTTTGCCACTGCCTTCACCAACGGCACGAAAGGCGATTTCACGCAGCCGGCCGATTTCGCGTAGTAACACCGAACTGGGTTCGGGCTGGTACAGGTAAATCTGTTTGCCGTCAGCGGTTTCACCAAGGCGTGGGCATTGGCTGATGGCTTTTTTCAGCACTTGCCGGTCTTCCGGGTGGGCGATGGCCGACTGGGTTTTCAGCAGCGGCGCTTTATCTTTGGCGAGGCGGTATAAGTGCTTTTTAAACACTTTGACCATAGTTTTATGATCAAGCAAAGGCTGGGCAAAGCTGTCATAAGGGATCATATCGCCGATGCGCAGGCCCATATGTTTATGCTTTTGCTTAAACATTTCCTGCACCAGCAGCATCGTTGACAACGGCTTGTACAACATGGAGGCGCCATAAAACAGCAATGAATTTCGCGCGTCGAGATAAATCGGCAGGATCGGTGCTTTGGCGGCCCGGGCAAAGCGTAAGAAGCCACCTTGCCATTTACCGTCGCGCACGCCATTGGGTTTAAGCCGGGACACTTCGCCGGCCGGAAACATAATCACAGCGCCTTCAGCGGCGAGGTGGGCACCGATATTGTCCAGTAAGCGACGGTCAGTACCGCCTTGCATGTTATTGACCGGTAACAATAAATCGCGCAGTGGGCCAATGCTGCCAAGGAGTTGGTTCGCGACGACTTTGACATCAGGCCGGATATCGCTGATCAGCTTAATCAATGCCAGGCCATCCAGTGAGCCTATCGGGTGATTGGCGATAATGACGACACGGCCGGCAGCCGGAATGCGTTCCAGTTCGTTATCCCGCACCTGACAACGAAAAGAGAAATAATCGAGTACCTGTTCGACAAAGTCGAGACCGTATAAATGCGGATATTCAGCAGCAAAACGCTGAAACTCATCCTCATGTAACAGATGTTTCAATGCGCCTTTGACCGGTTTGGCCAGCCAGCTGTTGTTGTTCAGTTGCGGCATATGCCGCTGGACCACTTGTTCCACATTTAACATGCCATGCTCCCGGCGCCTAATCAGACTTGCGTCTTGGTGTGGGCCTAGGCTAAGCAGGCTGTATGACAGTCCGGTCACAGAATTATGGCAGTTTGCTGAAATTTCCGCCGGCTGTAACAATGGCGGGCTGGTCAGGCAGGGACTGGCCTGTTTAGAATGCAGGTCTCTGTTTTTCTGTTGAGCCTGCCATGAGTATCGCGCTGATTATTCCGGACCGAAAACTTGATGCTGTTGTTACTGCATTACAACAACAGCTGCCTGACGTCACTATCGAGGTTTGGCCGGAGATCAGCCAGCCGGATGCGGTGGAATTTGCAGTGGTTTGGAAGCAGCCTGCCGGTGCCGTGGCGTCGCTACCCAACCTTAAAGCGTTACAATCCTTCGGCGCCGGCGTCGACAGCATCTTATCTGACCTAACCTTGCCGGCTTCTTTGCCCTTGGCACGGATCGTCGACCCACACCTGACGGCGTCGATGCTGGAATATCTTGATACTGTGCTGAATTATTACCGGCTACGCTTTGATGAATTTGGCACCAACCAGCAACAGCAGCTTTGGAAGCCACGTTCACCACGCAAAATCCGTCATCTTACGGTATTGGGCTTAGGTGAGCTCGGCAGTGCGGCGGCGCGGCACTTTGCTGGCCTCGGTTATGCGGTCAGCGGCTGGTCGGGCCGTTTGCATCAGATCGACGGTGTTCAATGTTTTGCCGGCGATCATCAGTTTGCTGAAGCTGTGGCAGAGGCGGACCTGCTGATTTGTTTATTGCCGTTGACCGGCGCCACGGAAAATCTGTTGAATGAAGCCCGGCTGGCACAGCTGAAAACCGGCGCTATTCTGGTGAATGTGGCGCGCGGCGCTATTGTCGATGATGAGGCTTTGCTCTGCGCATTACAAACCGGCAAGCTGGCTGCGGCTTGCCTTGATGTGTTTCGGGTTGAACCTTTGCCGGTTGAACATCCATTCTGGACTACGCCAGGTATTCTGTTGACTCCGCATATTTCAGCGGTGACCAACGCCGATACTGCCGTGGCACAAATCGCTGAAAACTACCGCCGTGTGCAGGCTGGTCTGCCACTGCTGAATCAGGTTGACCGCACAAGAGGCTACTGATGGCTGCTTATACCTTAGAAATTATTGATCATCTGGCTGTGCTGACTTTAGTCAGCAGCGAAAAACGCAATCTGCTAACCCCAGCTTCTGCAGTTGAAATCGCTAGCGCCGTAGAGGGATTATTGGATAATTCTGCAGTCAAAGCTTTAGCGGTGACCGGTCAGGCCGGAGCATTTTGCTCCGGCGCAGATTTGTCCGTTTTACAGCAGGCTTCGCACGGTGATGGCACAGAGCTGCAACAGATTTATTCTGCCTTTACCGCGGTGGCCCAGAGCCCACTGTTTACCATCGCGCTGGTCAATGGCCCGGCTTTAGGCGCCGGTATGAATCTGGCGATGGCTTGTGATATTCGTCTGGCCAGTCCTGAAGCCTGGTTCGAAAGCCGGTTTTTTAATCTGGCGATCCATCCTGGTGGCGGACACACCTGGTTGCTGCCGCAGCTGGTTGGCTGGCAGCAGGCTGCCGCGATGATTTTTTCCGGCGAGCGGTTATCAGCGCAACATGCGCTGGCGCAGGGTTTTGTCAAAGAACTGGTTGACGAGGAAATGCTGGTAACACGGGCCAAGCTGCTGTGCGCGCACCTTTCGACGATCCCAACAGCGTTGGTGCGGCAAACCAAGACGTCGATGCTGCAATTACGCAGTTGCGACCGGCAAGATGATGCCGTCGCTTTTGAGTTTCGCCAACAATTTCAATCACTGCAAACGGACGCAGCACAACAACACATTGCTGCGCTACTGGCCCGGATCCAAAAAAATACCTGAAAGGGAAAAGCTAACAGCATGAACGATGTGACCGCAGAGCCCCGTATGGTGACCACCTGGCATCTGGACTACCAGGGACCGACCTTAACATTACCAGAATGGCCGGCCGGCGTTTGCTTGCTGGAAGCCGAAGTGCCAAGCCCGGAACTTAATCAATTTTTATTCGTTGCGGTGGGCGCGCTCTGGCGTTGGTATGGCCGGCTCGGTTGGACTTATCAGCAATGGTCCGAACATTTGAATTCAGGGCATGTGCGAACTTTTGTGCTCTACCAGCGTGGGACGCCAGCGGGCTATTTTGAATTGTGTCGCCACCCGGAAGACGGAAACAGTGTTGAACTGAAATACTTCGGCTTATTGCCGTCTTTTGTCGGGCAAGGGTTAGGACGAGCAATAGTGCAGGCAGCTATCGCCCAGGCGCAACGTTGGAGTGCCGGTCGGGTATGGTTGCACACTTGTAGTGACGACCATCCGGCAGCACTGTCGACTTACCAGAAAGCCGGTTTTGTGCTGCTTCAAACAGTGACTGAGCCTTCTGAAGTCCCGCTGGATTATACGACTGCGTTGTTAGATGCCCCTTTTGTACAAAGCAGATTGGCGCGTTTTAAACAGAACTGAATAAAGCGTCGGATCAAATGGTTAGAACTGTTGTGATCCGACGGCAAAATCTTTACACTGATAGTGATCCCAGTTTTGGAACAGTTGATCATCTTGATCAACGCAGGCCACATGGCCAGGACACCAGCTGGGTGCAGATTTTTTTCACCCTGATAACAATAACAGTAAGGGTACTTCTATGCGTAAAGCATCCAGCCGTGGTTTTGGTTTCACCGCAATCGCCATTCTCGTGATCCTGATGGCTTGTTCAGCGTTATTTACCCGGGCAGAAGCGGCAATCATCTGCTTGCTCTGACCGGATTTATTACTGAAGTACGATCAACGTTTCTGATGCAACTCGCGATTTTCGCGTTTTTGCTCAGCATTTTTCTGTAACAGCACATAGGTCGCAGCGTAACCACCTTGTGCTTTTAATGCGGTATGACAGGCCAGCACTTCAGGGATCTGTTGCAGCCACTTAAAAGTGTAACTGCGTAAAATAGCCGGATGTGGTTTGCTGTCGCGTCCCATGCCATGATGAATCAACAAAGTGCGAATACCGCGCTGATGGCAATCACGGATGAACTGCGATAGCGCTGAGCGCGCTTCCACCAGCGATTTACCGAGCAGCATTAGCGTGGCGTCGGTTTGATATTTACCGAGCCGTAGATTCTTATAAACCCCTTCCTGCACCCCATCTTTTTTATATGCCAACACATCATCCGGTTTGACCAAATCGACATATTCCATACTCAGGTAATTTGGGTCATATTCTGCTTCGAGTTCTGCCGCCTTGCGTCTGGCCAATTGTGCTAACGTCGGGGCGCCAGCGCCATTTTCATCGGCCAACACATCAGCGTCCAGTCGCTTTACACCAGACATTTCTTGTAAAAACAGATCTAAATCTTCATTTGCCATCTTGGATACTTCAAATCACCAATGCGGGTTAGGGCTGATTATACGCAGGCCGGCCGGCCTAGACCATTCGGTTATGGTAATTCATTGTGATGCCGGCAGAGAGCCCCCCTCACTGGCAGCTGCCATGCTTTCAGCTAGACTGCAAAGATAGAGCTTTGAGCTTCAATGGAGGCCGCCGATGATACCGCAACGGATATACGAAAGTTTACCTTATGTGTATATGAGTCTGGGACTGGCCATTCTATGTTCAGTGAAAAATCCCTATGCGTTCTCTTCGGCCTTATTGTTTGTGTTAGCAGGGGCCGTTGTCTGGGTGGTGCGTTCTGAGCATCGCCGAACTCGTCACCGTTTATCATCACAAATCCATGGCATGTTGCCTTTTTGGTGTTATGAGTTGTTGCCTTTTAGTTATCTGACCTTGGGGTTGTCACTGCTGGCTTACAGTGAAAACACGCTGATGTATCCCTCCGCGGTCATTCTGACAGTGCTGGGTCTGCAAGTCTGGACTTTACGTGCGTTGCAGCGCCGGCCTGCGGCAAACGCCTCAGCAAAACGGGTTTCTGGTTAACCGCATAAAAAAACACCCGGAGATTGCCGGGTGTTTTCTGCATGACAGCTGTAATGGGCTGCCAATTATTTGCGAAAATCGATAGTGCTGTTGGCGACCTTGCTGGTCATTCGGATCCAGGCTTGCAGGTTTTGCTGCAGTGCCGCCGGGTCAATCTTATCTAAGGTGTCATTAGGCGTGTGGTGATAATCAAAGTAGTCTGAGCCATCCTGTTCCAAACTGACAACCGGGACGCCCAGCGCTTTCAACACAGACACGTCTGGACCACCAAAAGCGTCATTGTTGCCTGGCTGAATCTGCAATGGTGTCAGTTCCCGTTGAATTTCGGCGGCAAATGGTAAGGATTTCGGGCCAAATTTTGTCGAGAATTGCCAGATCCGGCCGGCACCAAAATCAGATTCAGAGGCCAGCACATGTTTATCCAGCTCTTTCGCATGCTTGGCTGCGTAGGCACGGGCACCAACTAAACCGCCTTCTTCATTGCCGTACAGCACGACGCGGATCGTCCGCTTTGGTTGGCCTTGTTGCTTGATCAGTGCTGCAGTTGCCATCACCAAACCAACTCCAGCGCCATCGTCCAACGCGCCTGTGCCCTGATCCCATGAGTCCAGATGCGCGCCAATCAGCACTATTTCATCTGGTCGTTCTGAGCCGGTAATTTCACCAATCACGTTATGGCTAACAGCATCTTCAGTTTGTTGGGTGTCAAGTTGTAGCTTGATTTTGGCTTCAGGCGCTTTGGTTAGTACCCGGGCCAGTTGTTGAGCGTCAGGCACCGAAATGGCCACGGCCGGGATTTTTGGTACTGCCGGGTCATAGGTCATTTTGCCGGTATGGGCAAAACGGTTACTGCTAGTGCCAACCGAGCGGATAATCAATGCTTTGGCGCCTAACCTTGCTGCTTCGACAGCACCTTTGGCGCGAGCTCCGACGACTTTGCCATATTGTGAGCCAGATTTATCTTTCGTCATGGCTTTATTGATAAACACGATTTTATCTTTGACCTGTTCAGGTTTAGCAGCAATCAGCGCTTCCAGACTGTCAAACATCACAATGCTGGCATCGATGCCATTGGCGGGGGTTCCCACTGAACCGCCTAGCGCGGTCAGTACCAAGGACTGTGGATATGGCGACAGTATTTCCAGTCGCGCCTGACCACGTTGCCAATAAGGTGTGACAAATTCTTCGGTCCAGACCTTATCAAACCCAAGTGCCTGCAGGTTTTTTGTCGCCCAGGCCACAGATGCGCGATCGCCCGGACTACCGGCAAGTCTTGGTCCCACTTCAGTGGTGAGGCTTTCGGTCAGCTGATAAGCCAACTGTTCGTTTAATGGTTTTGGATTGGCCTGACTGAGCAATGGACTCAGCAGCAGGCTCAATAACAGCGGTTTTAATGAATTCATCATATTCCTGGATTTTTATAGTTGATAGCAGCACCAATCTAACACAGTGCGCTTTTGGCACAGAAGTGCGGGGCAACTCATTTGGTATGGGATTAGTCGCAGCCTCTGCCAAGCGAAAACATACAAAAGTTAACAATTTGTTGGTGTGCAACTGCTTAATTAGCACGGTATAATTTTCGCTTTGGTGCTGGAATGCCGCGCCATGATTGGTTTACAAGCCTTTGCCTGATAATTTTTACTGCGCTGGCGAAGGTGAACAAGAAAGAAATAAAATACTTTGAAAGTTAAATAATTAGAAAAAATAAGCAACTATTTCACAAGAATCTATTGTAAGCCGTGACCCGGCTGTTAGATAATGAGACGTCTAGACATGCACGGTGCAAACAACATGAACTTACAAGATATGGTGAACAATTCAGCTAAAGCGGTAAGACTGCTGAAAGCTGTATCGAATGAACGTCGTCTGTTAATCCTGTGCCATCTCCTCAGTGGTGAATTATCAGTTGGCGAGATGAACGAGAAGCTGGGTTTAAGCCAGTCTGCTTTATCTCAACATCTGGCATTGTTGCGCCGCAACAAGCTGGTGAAAACCCGCAAAGAAGCGCAAACAGTGTTTTACAGTATGAACAGTAAAGAAGCGGAAGCAGTGATTGGCTTAATGCATTCTTTGTATTGCGCCAAAACCGCCTGATTATTGCGGGACTGAGGCAGACATGGAGTTACCTCAGGTCCGCTGTCAGTCAGGGGAAATAAAAAAAACCAGCCGCAAGGCTGGTTTTTTGTTTCTGACAAAGGCCGGAAAGAGTGGTAGAAACCAAAAATCCCGAAATTCTTCGTTAGCGCCGGCCCTGCAGACAGGACGCAGCAGATACAAAAAAACGCCTTTCGGCGTTTCTTTGTGAGCTGGTCAATTAAGCAGCAGTTACCAATGCCTTAACGTGGGCATTTAAACGTGACTTATGACGAGCTGCTTTGTTTTTATGGATCAGACCTTTGTCTGCCATACGGTCCAGAATTGGAACCATTTTCTTGAACGCTTCTTGTGCGGCTACTGCATCAGTAGTTAACACTGCTGCGTAGGTTTTCTTAATGAAAGTACGCATCATTGAGCGCTGACTTGCGTTTTGCTGACGACGCTTTTCTGATTGAATAGCGCGTTTCTTAGCAGACTTAATGTTAGCCAAGGTAACACTCCTAAAAACTAAACCGGGACTCTTTAAAGGCCGCATAATATGCCTATTTTATCGCCCTGTGTCAAATCATTTTACGGCTGTTTTCAGGGAATTTGACCGGAATAAAATCACAGGAAGCTGGCATTCAGCAGAGGCTTTAGTGACAATAGCGTCACAGCTAAAACATGGAGTTTACCTTGTCTGCGAAGTTATTGAAATCCGGCATGATTGTCAGTGTGATGACCCTTATTTCCCGTGTCCTTGGGTTGGTCCGTGATGTCGTGACCGCCAATGTGCTCGGCGCCGGGGCCGCAGCCGACGTCTTTTTGATGGTTAATCGCATTCCGAATTTTTTGCGACGCTTGTTTGCTGAAGGCGCATTTTCACAGGCGTTTGTGCCGGTGCTATCAGAAGTCAAAGCTAAGCATGGCGATGATGCCGTTCGCGAACTGATGGCAAAGGCGGCAGGCACGCTGGGCATGATAGTCACTGTGGTGACTTTACTGGCAATGCTTGGATCGCCGGTGTTGATGGCGCTGTTTGGCATGGGCTGGTTTGAAGATTATCTGCGTGGTGGACCGGATGCCGCCAAGTACGAGCAAGCCAGTGTGTTACTGAAAATAACCTTTCCATATCTATGGTTCATCACTTTTGTCGCCTTGTCCGGCGCGGTGCTGAACGTCTACAACAAGTTTGCCGTGGCTGCATTCAGCCCGGTTTTTCTAAATATCGCCATGATCGGCGCTGCGCTGTGGCTGACACCCTACACAGAAGATCCTGCGGCTGCATTGGCCTGGGGGGTGTTCCTCGGTGGTTTGTTTCAGTTTTTATTCCAGCTGCCATTTTTGGCCAAAGCCGGTTTGTTGGTGTGGCCGCGCTGGGCCTGGCACGATGAATATATCATCCGCATCCGCAAGCTGATGCTGCCGGCGTTGTTTGGCGTATCTGTCAGTCAAATCAATCTGTTACTCGATGCCATTATCGCGTCGTTCCTGCAAACCGGCTCGGTCAGCTGGCTGTACTACTCGGATCGTCTGCTGGAGTTCCCGCTTGGTATGTTTGGGATTGCGATTGCGACGGTGATCCTGCCAAGCCTGTCGCGCCTGCATGCGCTGGATAATCAGAAAGATTTTCGTGCCACGCTCGACTGGTCCATTAGCTTGATTTGTTTGTTAGGTGTCCCGTCGATGTTTGGCCTGATTGCGCTGGCAGAACCGATCCTGCTGACGGTATTTGCGCACGGTAAATTCACCGCTTTTGACGCCACCCAGGCCAGCTGGAGCCTGATTGCTTATTGCATTGGTCTGGTGCCGTTGATGCTGATTAAAGTGTTAGCGCCGGCGTTTTACGCGCGGCAGGACATTAAAACGCCGGTACGGATTGGCATTATCGCCATGGTCGCCAACATGGTATTTAACCTGATGTTAGCGCCTTTTATCAGTTATGTTGGTCTCGCGCTCGCGACAACGATGTCAGGGGCGCTGAATGCATGGCTGTTATATCAGGGCCTTAAGAAAGCCGATATCTACCAGTTATCCCGCCATACGTTACTTACGATTGGTCGTGCTTTGTTGGCTGCCAGTGCAATGGCGGGGCTCATTTGGTACTTGTTACCAGACATGGCAATGCTGCGCGACAGTAGTTTTGCCGTGCGGGCACAGACGGTCGGATTCGTGATCCTGGCTGCGGTTCCATTGTATTTTGTCGCTCTTGCAGTGCTCGGTGTCCGATTGCGCGACCTGAAACGGCAATCTGTTGCTGAAAGTCACGACTGATGTCGTTATAATCGGCCGTTTAGACAGCAAGACAGAGAAGCGCAAACGGATGGAGTTGATTCGTGGCCTGCAGAATATTCTGCCGCAGCACCGGGGTTGTGTGCTGACCATTGGCAACTTCGATGGCGTCCATCTGGGGCATCAGGCGGTGTTGGCGCAGGTCAGACAAATCGCCCGGCAACTGCAGTTGCCGGCAGTGGTGATGGTGTTTGAACCCCAGCCGCTGGAGCTGTTTAAGCCTGAAGTGGCGCCGGCGCGCTTAACCCGGTTTCGGGAAAAGTATCACTGGCTGGCACAGCAAGGGTTGGATCGGCTGCTCTGCGTCAAATTTGATCAGGCTTTTGCCGGCCAGGAACCCGATTTTTTCATCCGGCAGTTATTGCTGGAAAAGCTCGATGTACGGCATTTGATCGTCGGTGACGATTTCTGTTTTGGCAAAAACCGCGCCGGTAACTTTGCGTTGTTACAACAAGCCGCGGCGGAGCATGGTTTTGGCTTAACGCCGACCGCCAGCCTGAAACTGGCACAGCACCGGGTCAGTAGCACGCTGATCCGCGAAGCGCTGGCTGCGGATGAACTCGACAGCGCTGCCGAAATGTTGGGGCGACCGTTCTCGCTGATGGGGCGGGTCCGACATGGTCAGAAGCTGGGACGACAGCTGGGTTTCCCCACCGCAAACGTCTGGTTGTATCGGAAAAAATTGCCGTTACAAGGCGTGTATGCGATCGAAGCGCATTGTGCGCTGGGGCATTTTCGCGGTGTCGCCAATATTGGCTTACGCCCGACAGTCCAGGGCCGTGTAGAACAATTAGAAGCTCACTTCTTTGATTTTAAAGGCGATTTATATGGCCAACAAATTGAAGTGGTGCTGAGGAAAAAAATCCGCGCTGAACAGAAGTTCAGTTCGATTGATGAATTACAGCAGCAAATTCAGCACGATGCCGACGCGGCTCGGGCTTTTTTTGCCACGCAGATTTAACGTCCGCGCCGCCTGCTGCGGTTTGCGACAGCCAACACGGGATTTATCGGATGAGTGATTACAAACATACCCTGAACCTGCCGGATACGGCCTTTGCGATGCGCGCCAATCTGGCGCAGCGTGAACCGCAAATGTTAGCGAACTGGACGGCGGCCGATTTATACGGCCAAATCCGTACCGCGAAAAAGGGCAAAAAGACATTTATCCTGCACGACGGCCCGCCGTACGCCAACGGCAACATCCACATCGGCCATGCCGTTAATAAAATCCTGAAAGACTTCATTGTGAAATCCCGCACTTTGGCCGATTTTGACGCGCCTTATGTACCGGGCTGGGATTGCCATGGTCTGCCGATTGAGCTGGTTGTTGAGAAAAAATACGGCAAGCCGGGCGTGAAGTTATCCGCTGCTGAATTTCGCGAAAAATGCCGTGAATACGCACTGACGCAAATCGAAGCACAAAAAACCGACTTCATCCGCTTGGGCGTGCTCGGTGACTGGAACAATCCGTACCGCACGATGGATTTTGCGTTTGAAGCCAATATCATTCGTTCTTTATCACGCATCATTGAAAATGGCCATTTACATCAAGGCTTTAAGCCAGTGCACTGGTGTACCGACTGTGGTTCGGCTTTAGCTGAAGCCGAAGTGGAATATCAGGATAAAGTCTCTCCAGCCATTGACGTACGTTTTCGCGTCGTTGACGAAGCGGTGGCAGATAAATTCGATCATCCGGCCGGTCATGCCGGTACAGGCCCAATCTCGATTGTGATCTGGACCACCACACCATGGACCATTCCGGCTAACCGCGCAGTGGCACTGAATGCGGCATTAAGCTACAGCCTGGTGCAGGTCGAAGCAGGGCCGAATGGCGCAGAGCGCCTGGTGCTGGCTACAGATTTGGTCAAAGACGTGATGGCCCGCGCTGGCATTGAGAAATACCACGCGCTGGGTTTTGCCAAAGGTGAAGCACTGGAACTGGTGCAGCTGCAGCATCCGCTATACGACTTCACTGTGCCGGTAGTATTGGGTGAGCATGTCACGACCGATTCTGGTACCGGTGCTGTGCACACGGCGCCAGGTCACGGTCAGGAAGACTTTGTGGTAGGTCAGAAATACGGTCTGGAAGTTGCGAACCCGGTCGGTGGCAACGGCGTTTATCTGCCGGACACGCCGCTGTTTGCCGGTCAGCATGTGTTTAAAGCCAATGATTCTGTCGTTGAAGCATTACAAGCAGCCGGCGCTTTGCTGGTACACAAAGCTTACAAACACAGCTACCCGCATTGCTGGCGTCACAAAACGCCGATCATTTTCCGTGCAACGCCGCAGTGGTTTGTCAGCATGGATCAGGCCGGTCTGCGCGCCACGTCTTTAAAAGAAATCGACAATACCCGCTGGATCCCGGACTGGGGTCAGCAACGCATTGAAAACATGGTGGCGGGCCGTCCGGATTGGTGTATCTCGCGTCAACGCACTTGGGGTGTGCCTATTGCGCTGTTCGTGCATAAAGACACCGGTGCCTTGCATCCAAATACTAAAACGCTGATGGAACAGGTTGCTGTCAAAGTCGAGCAGGCTGGTATTCAGGCCTGGTTTGATTTAGAAGCGGCAGAATTGCTGGGCGCTGAAGCGGCTGATTATGTCAAAGTGACCGACACGCTGGACGTGTGGTTTGATTCCGGTGTGACGCATGCATGCGTGATTGATCCACGCCCGGAATTCGGCGGCGCGACGCAGGCCGACATGTACCTGGAAGGCTCAGATCAGCACCGTGGCTGGTTTATGTCGTCGCTGATGACCGGCGTCGCCATCAAAGGCCACGCGCCGTACAAGCAAGTACTGACGCATGGTTTCACCGTTGACGGTGAAGGCCGCAAGATGTCGAAATCACTTGGCAACGTGGTCTCACCGCAGGATGTGATGAACAAACTGGGTGCTGATATCCTGCGTCTATGGGTTGCGACCACCGACTACACCTCAGAAATGACCGTGTCGGATGAGATCTTAAACCGTGCTGCCGACAAATACCGCCGCATTCGCAACACCGCCCGTTTTATCCTGGCGAACCTGAATGGTTTTAATCCGCAAACCGATTTAGTGCCTATGGATGAATTGGTCGAGCTGGATCTGTGGATGGTGCAGCGCGCGGCTGAATTGCAAAAAGAAATTGAAGCCGATTACCTTGATTACCAATTCCACCTGGTCAGTCAGAAGATGATGAATTTCTGTACGGTGGAACTGGGCAGCTTCTATTTAGACGTGATCAAAGACCGTCAGTACACCGCCAAGACCGATGGTTTAGCGCGCCGTTCTTGTCAGACCGCGCTGTATCACATCATTGAAGCTATGGTGCGCTGGATGGCACCGATCATGAGTTTCACCGCGCAGGAAATCTGGGAAGCTTTACCAGCGCGCACGGAGCCATTTGTCTTTACCGGCGTTTGGTACGATGGTTTTGCTGCAGTACCAAGCGGTAAAGTGTCGGACGCGTTCTGGCGCCAGTTGCTGGCGGTGCGGGACGAAGTGAATAAGGTTATCGAAGTCACGCGCAAAGACGGCAAAATCGGTGCGTCATTGCAGGCTGAAGTCACGCTGTATGCAGAAGGCGAGCTTGGCGCACAATTGCTGCAGCTCGGCGATGAACTGCGCTTTGTGTTGATGACGTCGACCGCGGCGGTCAAAGTTGAAACAGCTCCTGCTGATGCAGTAGCGACGGCGTTGACCGGGCTGTCTGTGCAGGTGCAAACCTCAACGGCTGCTAAGTGTGATCGTTGCTGGCACCATCGCCATGACGTGGGCGCAAATCCTGCGCATCCGCTGATTTGTCTGCGCTGTGTCGACAACGTCGAAGGCGCCGGTGAACACAGGACTTTTGCCTGATGCGTTTGTTCAATGAAACAGGCTGGCGCTTCTGGTGGATAGCGCTGCTGGTGCTGGTCGCTGACCAGCTCAGCAAAATCTGGGTTTTGCAGAATTTCACGCTGGGCGAGTCCATCCAGTTATTGCCGGTGTTCAATTTTACTTATGCCCGCAATTACGGTGCAGCCTTCTCGTTCCTGGGTGATGCCGGCGGTTGGCAGCGTTGGTTGTTTACAGCGATCGCGATTGTCGTGACTTGCGTACTCAGTGTCTGGCTGAGCCGGTTGCAGCGCTCGCAGCTGAAACTCAGCCTGGCGCTGGTGCTGATTGTCGCCGGTGCCATCGGGAATTTAATTGACCGTAGCCTGTACGGCTATGTGGTTGATTTTCTTCATGTGTATTACCAGCAATGGCACTATCCGATATTTAACATCGCCGATTGTGCCATTACGATTGGTGCGGGTTTACTGATTTGGGACAGTTTTTCGTCCGAAGATGAACCGGCGCAAACGAGGACAAATTGATGATTGGTGCAGGCAGTACGGTCATTTTTCATTTTGATATCAAGCTTTCAGACGGCAGTGCCGCGGAAAGTACCCGCGTCCATAACAAACCGGCCAAATTGCAGATGGGGGATGGGTCTTTATCACCTGCCTTTGAAGCAGAGCTGAGTGGGATGCAAGCCGGTGATAAAAAGACCTTCACACTGGAACCGCAGGATGCTTATGGCATGCCCAATCCAGACAATATTTATTATGTCGATCGCAGCAAGTTTTCGCTGGACGCTCCTGCGCAGGTTGGCATGATTATTGGCTTTGCGATGCCGGACGGCTCCGAACTGCCCGGACTGGTGCGTGAAGTGGTCGGCGATTCGGTCACTATTGATTTTAATCATCCGCTCGCTGGGCAGACTCTGACTTTTAACGTCGAAATTGTGCAGGTAATCAACTGATTATGGATATTTTTCTCGCCAACCCACGTGGTTTTTGTGCCGGTGTCGACCGTGCGATCAGCATCGTATCCCGTGCGCTGGAACTGTACGAACCGCCGATTTATGTACGCCACGAAGTGGTGCATAACAAGTTTGTCGTCGATGGTCTGCGTCGCAGTGGCGCGGTATTTGTCGATGAGTTAGATGAAGTGCCGGATGGCAATATCGTGATTTTCTCTGCGCATGGCGTGTCACAGGCGGTGCGGGAAAATGCGAAGCAGCGCGGTCTCAAAGTATTCGATGCTACGTGCCCGCTGGTGACTAAAGTGCATATGGAAGTCACCCGCGCCAGCCGCAAAGGCGTTGAGTGTATTCTGATTGGCCATGCCGGTCATCCGGAAGTCGAAGGCACAATGGGCCAATACGACAATCCGGAAGGCGGCATTTATCTGGTCGAGTCGGTAGAAGATGTGGCCAAGCTGCAGGTGAAAAACCCGGCAGAGCTGTGCTTCTCCAGCCAGACGACGTTATCGGTCGATGATACTGCGGATGTGATTGATGCGCTGCGGCAGAAGTTCCCGGACATCGAAGGCCCACGCAAAGACGATATTTGCTACGCGACACAAAACCGCCAGGATGCCGTGCGCGAACTGGCTGCCAAAGTGCAGTTGTTATTGGTGGTTGGTGCGAAAAACTCCAGTAACTCTAATCGTCTGCGTGAACTGGCTGAAAAAATGGGTTGTTGTGCCTACCTGATTGATACGGCGGAAGATATTCAGCAGTCCTGGCTACAGGACGTGAAAGCTGTTGGTGTCACAGCCGGAGCTTCAGCGCCTGAAGTGCTGGTGCAGCAAGTGGTGCAGCAACTGACTGCCTGGGGTGGCAAACAAGTGATTGAGCACCCTGGGCGTGAAGAGAACGTCGTATTTGCCGTACCGGCGGAGCTGCGCTGAGTGAAGGGCCTGCAGCGCGGTGCTGATTTGCAACGCGGTGCGCAATCGCAGCGGGGCGCAAAGGCGCCTCGCATGCCGGTCGAACAACTGCTGCCGGAGTTTTGCCGAAGTGGTACTGTGCTTCGCATCATCATCCTGGCCCAGGCGCTGGCAATTCTGCTTGCGCTGGTTCCCGGCGTGACCACAGAGTTCTGGTCACGTCTGGGTCTGATTTCCTTATTTGTGCATTGGGTGACCTTACCGTTACTGGCTTTGCTGTGTTTGTTTCAACGCTATTGGCGCCAGTTCAGTCCGCCGGCACTGGCTTGGTTTTTCCTGCTGTTGTTATTATTGATCAGTCTGGTGGTTGGCACTTTTGCCCATCAGTTTTTACAAAGCGCCGGTTGGCCGGGCGCCGGTGATTATCACAGTTTTTTGCTGCAAGTGCTGCTGATGAGCCTACTGGTCGGCGTCATTGGGATCCAGCTGGGTATTTTGTATGTGCAGCAGCGGCTGCGGTTGGATGCTCAGGCGCGTGCTGAACTCGATGCGCTGCAGGCCAGGATCCGGCCGCATTTTTTGTTTAATAGCCTCAATACCGCCGCCGAGCTGACGCATAGCCAACCTGATCAAGCCGAACAGGCATTACTGGACCTGGCCAGTTTGTTCCGGGCCGCATTACATTCCGACACCGCAGTGACCCTCGAAGAAGACTTGTTATTGGCGCGGCGTTATCTGGCATTGGAACAGCTACGTCTGCAACATCGCTTGCAGTTGGAATGGCGAGTGCCTGCGCAGTTGCCTCTACTGACAATTCCTTGTCTGACATTACAGCCGCTGCTGGAAAATGCCGTTCGCCACGGCATCGAAACCCGCTCTGAACCTGGCTTAATCCGGCTGGAACTGACCGTCGGTTCCGGCGCTGTAAGTCTGTTGATTGAAAATCCGCGTGGCGATGTACGCCCGCATTCCGGCGGTAATGGCATTGCGCTGAGCAATATCCGCCGCCGGCTGGAATTAATGTATGGTGATCGCGCCCGGCTCGTCGCGGTGATGAGTCCGGACAGCTATGGATTAAAGTTAACTTTACCGCTACCCAAGGACAGTGCCGATGCGCGTGCTGATCGTTGATGATGAACCTTTGGCCCGCAGTCGGCTTAGTCGCTTGCTGGCCCAGATCCCCGGTTATCAGTTAGTCGCTGAGGCCGAAAATGGCGCGCAGGCACTGCAGTTGTGTACCGATTTGACCCCAGACTTGGTCTTTCTCGACATCGAAATGCCAGGGGCGGACGGTCTGAGCGTCGCCGCTGATCTTGCACGTATTCAGCCACCGCCGGCGGTGATTTTTGTCACCGCACATCCACAACATGCGCTGGCGGCCTATCAGGTCGCACCGGCGGATTATCTGCTAAAACCGATTGGACTGGCACAATTGCAACTATGTCTGGAGCGCCTCGGTGTCAGCACGCGGGTGCATCTGGAAAAACAAAAACTGCAGGCGCCACGCCTGAGTTTTCGCGTCGGTCTGGAACAACGCAGTATTCTGCTCAGTGAGCTGTTTTATCTGCAGGCCGATGATAAGTACGTGCGGTTGGTTTATCAGGGCGGGGAAGCGCTGACGGAGACTAGTCTGAAACAGCTGCAGGAAAAGTACCCGCAGCAACTGGTGCGTATCCACCGCAATACGTTGGTGCTGGCTGAACGTATCTGTGGCATTAGCCGCTCGGCCGATGGGCAGCATCTTTTACTGTTGCGGGATTGTCCTGTCCAGCCCGAGATCAGCCGCCGTGAACTGGCACAGGTCAGGTTATTGCTGCAGCCCGATTAATACAGCATCGCTCAACAATCGCCCGACCTTGACCAACGGTCAGAATTTCCCGATATACGGTTCGAATTCTTGCTTTCACTGCGGCATGATACTGACACTGCCCATCTGTTTTTTCTTTGCACAGGATTGAATGTATGAAGTCTGCGCATCAGGTTCATGGCGTCACTTTGATCGAATTGCTGGTGGCGATTGTGGTCCTCAGTATTGGCATCATCGTTGCCGGACCTGGTTTTTCTACCATCGGTGGCAGTAGCAAATTGGAATCGCAAAGCCGAGAGATCCAGAATGCGTTGGTATTTGCCCGTACTGAAGCCATTCGGTTGAATCAAAATGTGGTGTTTTGCCACAGTAGCGACAGTCAGGTCTGCTCGGCGCCGCCGACATCCGGCTGGAGCGGCTGGCTGATCCGCGCTGCCGGCGCCGCGATTGGTGCTGAAACCGGACCGGTACTGCGGGCTCAGCCATTTACCAGCACTACGGTAACCATCAGTTCTGGCGAAGTGCTGACCACCGCTCAACACGTCATCCGCTTTAATTCCCAAGGGCTTATCCGCGAGTTTGGTAACAATACACCGCTGAGCGACATGATCAGAATCTGTATTGCTGATAGAAGCCTGGATCCGAATATGTATGAAGTGCGGTTTAGTTCTGGTGGTCGCCTGCAACAAGTTACACAAAACACTGACGGGGATTGTTCATGAATCCTGTACCAACTTTCAGATCCCAGCAGGGGATTTCGTTGCTGGAAACCATGATTGCTGTGTTAGTGCTGGCGATTGGTTTGTTAGGCGTCGCTGGTTTGCAGACGATGAATTTGAAAAACAGTCAAAGCGCGCATCAACGCACCATGGCAGTGATGCTGGCCGGTAGCATGGCAGAGCGGATCCGTGCCAATGCAGTGTTGGCCCGAACTGGCGTGTTTGCCCAGGCGAAAACCTGTAACACCATTAATCTCGGCGGCTCCATACAGAATGTGGAACGTACGCAATGGATTAACGAACTGAAGCTGGCGTTAGGCGCGGCCACCAGCAGCTGTGGTGAAGTGTCGTATGACGGCGCAAACCGCATTTATACCATTGTGGTCAGTTGGGATGATTCGCGGGCGCTCGGCGGTCTCTCCGAAATGACAATACGCCAGCAGGTAAGGATTTTATGATGAATAGACAAACTTACCGTGCCCACATGGGTTTTACTCTGACCGAGTTGATGATTGCACTGTTACTGGGCAGTTTTCTGGTCGCCGGTGTGATCGGTGTTTATGTATCGAATATTCAGACTGCGCAGGTGCAACAAAAGCTGATGCAGTCGCAACAATCCAGTCAGGTTAGTTTCCAGCTGCTAAGCCGTGATGCCATGCATGCCGGTTTTACCGGTTGCGCCAATATGATCCCGCAACGGGTCGTGAATGTCTTGAATCCGCCGCTGGCCTGGTGGGCGATTTGGACCGCCGGTATTCAGGGATACGAACAAGGCGCCGTGCCACAGTTTGCCGGCGCCGATATTCCGCCAGTTGCCGGTACCGACGGTGTGCAGCTGATGTATGGCCGTGGTACCAGCGCATCAATTGTTTCGCATGACCTAACCGCAGTGCCACCAATGGTGATCAATCAGAATGTGGCGGGCATCGTTGCTGATGACATTGTTCTGGCCTGTGATTCCAAAATGGCGGTAATTTTCCAGGTGACGGGAATCGTGGGGAACAACATTAGCCATGCAGTTGGGGCCGGGGCGCCGGGCAATGCGTCTCTGAACTTTGGCTTTGGCGCCAATGGTGTCAACTTCCAACAGAGTTTGTCCGCCGATGCCGGTACTGTGATGCCACTGGAGACTGTTGGCTGGTTTGTTGGCACCAACGCAGATGGGAATTCACTATATCGTGTGGCGCTGGTCGCAGGGCAGATGCGTACTGAGGAGATTTTGCCTGGTGTGGAAAACTTGCAGGTGCAGTATTTATCACGCGATAGCGCAAATTATACCAATGCCAATGCGGTGCCTGACTGGGAACAAGTCGTGGCGCTGCGCGCGACGCTGACGCTGGCGAACGATGCAAAAATGCCGGTGGCGGCAGGTTTGCGCACCTTCACTCAGGTGATTAACCTGCGGAATCATTGAGGCCGGAACTATGCTGCAACAACAACAACGCGGTATCGCTTTAGTGCTGAGTCTGCTGATGCTGGTCGCTATTACCTTATTGGCAGTCAGTGCCATGCGCGGTACCACCTTGCAGGAAAAAATGGCTTCTAATCTGAACGATCGGGAAATCGCCAAACAAGTGGCTGAAGCAACCTTGCGGCAGGTAAGTACCTTATTGCCACCAGCGGCAGGTAGTGCCTGGTTTAATGCACCAATTCCGGCACCGGTGCAGGGCACGGCCGATCGTTGGAATAATGCGGCCATCTGGGGCAATGCAGGTACTGTGGCAGTGGCGGTCAATGGTGTCAGTTACAATGGTCAGTTTTTGGTCGAAAACATGGGCTTTTGGACCAGCCGGCAAGATCCAACCTGCAAACCCAAAGAAAATCCTCTATGTGAACGACAGACCTACCGTATTACCGTGCGTAACCAGCCGCAGGCTGGACGGGCGGCGGTGGTGGTGCAAGTGGTGTGGCGTATTTAAGAACTTGTCGACAGGAGAAGCATGATGGAAAAGCACAAATGGCACTGGCAATCGCTGCTGTGCGGCGCCTTGTTGGCAAGTGGCACGGTGCAGGCGGCGATAGATATTGCTTCCGCGCCTCTGGAAACTGGTTCGACGGTCGATCCGAATATTTTCTTTGTGATCGATGACTCAGGTTCGATGTTGCAAGGCATGATGCCGGAAAACCTCGAGGATAATGCCAATGTGAGCAGCGGTTGTTCGAAAAAAACTTATGCCGGATTGAGCATGTGTTTTTACGATATGACGGGGCGGGCATATCTGGCTTCGGTTCACATGAACAAGCTCTATTATAATCCCAGTATTACGTACCCGGTACCAACGAAGGCGGATGGCACAACTTTTGGACCTGCCTCCTATATAGCCGCAAGAGTCGATGGATATGTCAGCACTTCTGCCACAATCAATTTGAGTAGTGGTTACCGGGCGATCATGGCCGCGGGCAGTATCAATACCGGAGCCAAGACGGTCTTCGCTGTAAGCCCGGGTGGCACAGAAGGTGCTGCGTTTTATTTCACGTACACTACAGGCTGCATCAATAGTGTATACAGCGACTCCTGTTACACGCAAAAAGGCTTAACAACTGCGGCTGAGCAGCAGAACTTTGCCAACTGGTTTTCATATCACCGTACCCGTTTACTCGCTGCTAAATCCGGGATAGGCAGTGCCTTCCATCAACAAAGTACGGCGATGCGGGTCGGGTATGGTTCCATCAATGAAATGGCATCGAAAATCGGTGTCAGACAGTTTAGCGGTACCAACAGAACAGCGTTCTTTAACTGGCTTTATACCCTGCCGCCAGATTCCGGCGGGACCCCCTTGCGCAGTGCCTTAATCAGTGCCGGCAACTATTACCGCACAGAGGAGCCGTGGCGCGTTGATCCTGCCAACTCAACCTCAGCATTACTAGAATGCCGGCAGAGTTTTACCATTCTGATGACAGATGGTTATTACAACGACAGTGCACAAGGTGGTGAGCATGACAATGTCGCCGGAAGCACAATAACCGGACCGAAGGGCAAAACCTATACCTACACCCCAAGTAACCCCTTTGCGTTCAATACCAAAGACACACTGGGTGATATCGCGATGAACTACTGGAAAACTGACATGGACGCCGGTTGGTCAGTCTCCAGAAAAATGGAAAATACTGTTCCGACTTCCGCAGCAAACCCTGCTTTTTGGCAGCATATGGTTACATTTGGTGTGGGTTTCGGTGTACAGGGATCGGTCAATCCTACGACCGCATTTAATGCCATCAATAGTGGTGCCAGCGTCTCATGGCCCGCTACCAGTACTGATCCGGGCAAAATAGACGATTTATTACATGCGTCTGTCAATGGCCGTGGTGGCTTCTTTGCCGCCAGCGACCCAGTCGCCTTTTCGCAAGGTCTGGCGGATACGCTGAGTGCCATCGCCGAGCGGATTGGGACTTCGTCGAATATTGCGGCCACCGCAATTAACTCGCTGCAATCCGAATCTAACCTCTATCAGGCGCGTTATGTCGCGGGGGAATGGAGTGGTGACCTTTGGGCCTATGATACCGAAGACACTGTGACACCTATCTGGAAAGCTACTGATGTAATGCCGGCCCCCAACAGTCGCAATTTAATGTACGGTTCGGATAGCGGCGCCGCCAAAGCCTTCACCTGGAGTAACCTGTCAGCCGCAGAGAAAACCGTGTTGGGGGATACCAGTACAGTGCTGGATTATCTGCGAGGTGACACCACGCTGGAAAAACGTAATCCAGGGGGTATTTACCGCAATCGTGGGAAAATCCTCGGCGACTTAGTGAATTCATCGCCTGAACTGGTGGAAGCGCCTTACGATTTAAGTTACCACCGTTATAACTGGACCGGTGCGAGCAGTTACCGGAGTTTTATTGAAGGGGCAGCCAAAACCCGCACACCAATGCTTTATGTCGGCGGCAACGATGGCATGTTACACGGTTTTAATGCTAATACCGGTGTTGAAGTGATGGGCTATATCCCCAGAGCAGTGATGGCTCCGTTGCCATCTGATACGGTCAGCGTGTTAAAGAAATATTCTGAACCGAACTATAGTCATAAATTCTCGGTGGATGGTTCACCGGTGGTGGTAGACGTTTACATCGGCGGCGAATGGCGCAGCGTGTTGATTGGCTCGATGGGACGTGGTGGTAATGGACTGTTCGCTATCGATGTCACAGATCCCGGTAGTATCACCAGCAGTAAAGTGCTGTGGGATAAATCCTTTGCTGAGCTTGGGTCTTATCTTGGCACACCACAGGTGACGAGGACTGAGTCCGGGCAATGGGTGGTTGTTGCAGGGTATGGCTATAACAACAGCACCAACCAATCTGGCTTGCTGGTGATTGATATCGCGACCGGTACTGTTTTAAAACAACTGGCGACGGGTAAGGGCGATGCCGCCGATCCAAACGGGATATCTGAAGTGAATCTGCTGGACGTCGACGCGGATGGCAATACCGATTGGGTTTATGGCGCCGACCTGCATGGTTATGTCTGGAAGTTTGACATCTCTTCAACATCGACAGCCGCGTGGAAAATTGCTTATAGCGGCCAGCCATTGTTTCAGGCGAAAAATGGCAGCGGCACCCGTCAGATGGTGACCGGTGGTGTGTTGGCCAGTGTGCAGCCGACCACCGGCAAAGTCTGGCTATTCTTTGGTACAGGCCGCTACCTGAACGTTAATGATCCGAGTAATGCGGATCAGCAAACCTGGTATGGCATTATGGATGGCACCACTATCAGCGGTCGGAGCGAACTGGATAGCCGGACAATTACCAACGTCGGGGATGAGCGGGTGATCACGTCTGCCAACAGCCTGACCTCCGGGAAAAAAGGCTGGTATATGGACCTGATTGATACGCGTGAACGTATCGTCGACATGCCGTTGATGGTTGGCCCCGAGCTGGTGATGAATACCACAATCCCCGATACTAACGTGTGTAATCCAAGTGGTTCCGGTTATTTGATGGCCGTATCGCCCTACACCGGCGCCCGGCTGAAGAAGACTTTCTTTGATCTCGATGACGATGACGACTTTGACGACAATGACAAAGTCACAGTGTCTGGGAATCCAACCATCGTCAGTGGGATCAAAGTCAGCAGTCTGAATTCGGTGACACGGCTAGCGAAAATTGGCGACATTATAAAGAGTTTTAATAACTGTGAAGGGGGCTGTATCGAATCGAGAACCATCGATCCGACGCGCAATACCGGTATGCAGTCATGGCGCGAACTCACCAACTAACAGGGGGAACGATGATGAAAAAACAACACGGTTTTAGTCTGATGGAACTGATGATTGCCGTTGCGGTGGCGGGCATATTGTTGGCGGTGGCAGTGCCAACCTATCAGAATTATCTGAATACAAACCGGCGGGCAGTGGCCGGCGCGTGCCTGACAGAACTGTCTCAATATATGGAACGGGTACACACATCCAGTATGACGTACAACGTGAATAACGGTGAGCCGACAGAGTTGCCGGACAGTAACTGTCAACAAACATTGCTGGGTGTTTATGCATTTACCCTGGACGCGGATGCGCAGACTTATACGTTAACCGCGGAGCCCAAAGGCGCTCAGAGTGGTGACACTAGTTGTGGCGCGCTGGCGATTGATCAGGCCGGCGTGCGATCTGCAAACGGCGACAGCAGTGCAGACCAAATTAAAAAATGCTTCTAATGATTGCTTAATTGAAAATATAAGTTAAATTAAATGTAAATTTCAGGTGTAAGGATATACCTGTGTTTACCAAAGGATTCGGCCTCATTGAGGCCTTGCTGGCGTTGCTGCTGATCAGCCTGATACTGACTGCAGCATTGAACTGTCAATGGTTTGCCCGCCGGACCATGCAAGTTGCACTAGAGCAGATGACGGCCACGCATCTGCTAATTGATATCAGCCACAGTGCGGATTTTTCAACACTGCTGGCAGCTCAGCCCATCATTATCAACACGCAGCCTTGTGCGGCTTGTGCCCCAGTCACTTTGCGACAGAGTCGTGTTGTACAGCAGTTATTGCAACAGCCGCTGGCTGAAGTACTGATTGACCCTGAACTGTGTATTGACGTTGGCGCAAATGGCATTCGTTATGTGCTGAGTTGGCAAAGCAATGTGCCGCCGTCCGCTTCTGGCTCACAGCTTTGTAGCAGCGGCGTTGGCAGGCGTCAGGTCGTATTGGACAGAACACCGTGAAAAAGCCGAATCTGTGCAGCCCAGCCCGGGGTTTTTTATTGCTCCAGCAGATGATCTCATTGTTGCTGTCGGCACTGCTTCTGCTGATGCTTACTCATGCTTTTGTGGTGCAGTGGCAGGCATTCAGGCAACAGAGCCAGCTGACCTTTTTACATCAGACAGCCATTCAGAGCCACACACTACTGCAGCGTGAACTGAGCCAGAGCGGGTTTTGGGCCGGGCTTGATGTAACGCAGGTAAAGCCGTCGCAACCGGCAATTCCGGTACAAGGTGATTGTCACAGCACTGGCATTGACAGTGGTAGTTTTCCGCTGGCGGGCCAAATCTGGTTGACTTTGTATGCAGGCACCGTTGGCGCCGCAAATACACCGGCTTGCCTGACTAACGCGGTAAAACAATCCGATTTTATCCAGTTAAAACACCTGGCGGGAGATCCGCTGCGGTTAGCAGACTTACGCGCCAATCGCAGTTACCTGCAACAAAGTGGCTTGTCAGGCCGATTTATCCGCAGTGGCGATGCTGGCCTGAACAACCAATTCTGGTACTGGCCTTACCGGCATGAAGTGTATTACGTCGCGAAGCAAACGTTGGCAGGAGAGTCTGTGCCAGTACTGATGCGCAAACGTTTGGTGCGTAATCAGCAAGGGAACCTGACGATGGATACCGCGGCGGTGTTAGACGGTGTAGAGATGATTGCGGTTGAAATCGGTCTGGATCTGGACGCTGATGGCCAGGCCGAGCAATTCATTCCCGCCGATCAGCTGGCGGCAGCGAGCTGGGGTCAACGCCAAACTATCCGCCAAATCCGTTACTTTGTTCTGTTGCGGGCATTACAGGCCGAATCCGGTTATCGCAATGAACAACTCTACCAACTCGGTCAACGCCAGTTTCAGGCACGGGGCGATCCTTACCGACGTTTATTGATTAGCAGTTCAGTGAAAGTCGCGCCCTCGGCATAAGGAGAACACGCCGATGCAAACAAAAGGATTTGTGCTGGTGTTATGTCTGTTATTTGGCTTGTTGATCAGTGCGCTGGCGCTCGCGGCACTAATGCTGAGTGAGCTGAGCAGCCGATTTAATCAGGCCGGTCTGCAGCAAAAGCGCCAGGCAATCAGCGCTGAAGCCACAGTGCAAAGCCCGGTCGCGCAAGCAGGTCAACCTGCAATTTTATCGCAGTGTCCTGCTCAGTTTCAGGTTTGGCCGGCGCATTGGCAACAATGCCGGTTACTGCGGACAGAACAGGCTGATCTGAAACCAAACGATGCTGGCCAGATCCAACTTATCTGGCAAGTGGATCCACATACCCAAGGAGGGGAACTATGAGACATGTAGCGTTGTACACTTTGATGGCATTTCAGCCTGTTGCCGCAATGGCACAGCCCGGTGGTGCGCAGGACAGTTATTGGCAAGAAACCGCAACCGGAACGCTGGTTGCAATAGACGCCTCGTCTGCCGAACAAGATTGTAAGCTGATACCGCGAATGCCCACGTACCAGAGTCGCCCACTGAGCGGTCCCGGCAATTTCTCCCGGTTGCAGCTCAGCCACTGTGGTGTGGTGTTCTCGGGACAAAGTGCTGATTCGCCGATACTACAAATCAGACCGGAGTCTCCGGTGGAACAACAGTACGCGCCACCTGCATCTGACGCTACACAACTGCAATGGGGCTGGCGCAACCATACAGGCCGCCGGGCGGACTATCAGCTATTTTGGCTGGATCCCCGGATGGCTGAACTTCGTTCAGTACTGCTGAAGCTACCATCATTACAGTCGCCGCAACCAGACTGGCGGTCAATGTGGTCTGCAACCATGCAGCCCTCGACACAGCCGTGGTTGCCTGCAGAGATCAGCGCGCAGCGATTAGCTGATGATCCAACCGCAGAATGGCTGGTGTTACCGGGAAATGCTCAGGTGCCCATCCGGCTGTTCAACGCTCAAACCGGTGTGCCACGTCAGTTGTCAGTGCCCGCCGTGAATACGAGTTTTGCATTGATGCCGCTGGCGGCAGATCCGGATCAGGATGGCCTGGCGGAACGCTTGTATTTACTGAGTATTGAGGGGTTATTGCTGCAATACGACTGGCAGTCCGCTTCGGGTTGGCAGGCATCCACCGTGGCTGATTTTCGCCAGAGTGGCTGGCGATTTGACGGCAGCTGGCAACTGATCAGTGCGCGTTGGCCGGTGACACAAGGTTGGCAACAGGGCGATGTTTTTATCCTGCAAGGGCGGGATGCTAGCGGCTACCGTTTGATGGTGTTGCGTCGGCCGGTTGGTCTGCAGCGGGTTTTTGACCTGACCGATATTGCCGACCATGTTGATTTGAATAAAGCGGGATGGCAGCGGCCATTAGTGGGGCGGCCTGTGACAGCGGCCAAAATTCTTGCCGGTATTATGTATCTGCCTTTGAGTCATGATCCGGATCTTGGTTCGATGGCATACGACCAGATCGAAGTGCTGCAGTTGTTTAGTGGTGCGGCGCTGAACTCAACTTCCACACTGAAGCTGCCGGCTGCACAACAAGCACCTTTGCGATTGGAGCCTGCTAACGGCAAATATCAGCTGTGGTCTGCTGAACAACTCATTGTGCCAGAAGTGCAACGGCTGGATCCGTCCTGCTTATTCTGTGTGGAAACCTTGGCTCCGCAGCACATGCAACAGCAACAACAGCTAGCACTGTTTCGCTATGAGCAGGTGTACTGATGATCTGGTTACAGCGAGGGTTTGTCTTAATTGAAATGATGCTGGTTGTCGCACTGATGGGCATTCTGCTTGCCATGTTGGTGCCGGGCTATCAGCAGCAGGTGCTGGGCAGTTACCGGCTTGAAGCGACACAGGAACTGCAACGGCTGGCAATTTTGCAGCAACAGTTTTATCTGGAGCGGCAGCAGTACACTGCAGCATTGTCTCGGCTACCGGCGCCTGACGACAGCTATCTGACTGCCAGCGGTCGATTTCGCATCTCAGCGGTGTTAAGTGCAGAAGGTTATCTGTTACAGGCTGAAGCGGTAGGACCACAGCGTAAAGATCTGGCTTGTCAGTGGTTCCGGCTTGATCAGACCGGACGTCAAATCAGCAGTCCCGAAGCAGACTGCTGGCAGCATTAACACAACAAGCAGGGACAGAGGTCAATGCGGACAAGGTTGTTCATGCCATTCCAGCTGGCTGCGTCCGCTTTGACTGAGACTGAGACTGGCGTACCAGGAATACTGAGCAACACAATAAACAAAAGTGCCGTTTTGCAGGGCATTCAGACTGCCATCGGCGCGAAATTCCAGTAACTCGCGATTGTAGTACAGCCGGTGTTGTGGTTTTAACGCATCAATTTGTTTTAATACGCTGGCGGTTGGATCCGTATTAAAGATCTGGACCGGTGTGTCGGTCCAGCGGCCGTCACACTGCAACGACTGACGCGGGCAGACGGTAATAACATCGCCGAGACTAACTGCTTGTACTCGGGCGTAGCTCAGTTGTTGGCGAAACTGCTGCATAAATCGTTCAGCATGTTGCCGGGCGAAGAGTTCGGTCAGACTCGGAATGGCCAGTAATGCCAAGATAGCAAAGATGGCCAGACAGACGGCGACTTCAGTGAGGGTAAACGCTGGATCGGCTGCTGCCGAAGATGCAGGGTGAGAAGGATATGCCATGATGTTTCCTGTGTTTCTGTTCCGTGAATACACCTATTTACCTTAGTCGGCGGCCCCACTGGATGCAAGTCTGTGTCGCGGTCAGACGAAACAACAGCGGGCGATAGACAAGGCGGTTTGAGAAAACAGCGAAAAATCGCTACCATAGCGCCCAAGTTGTTGTACAGGCGCTTTGATATGTCGCATACCGTTTCCGTCAGTTTGATCCAGCAGCGTTTTACCGTTGGTGCTGTGCAGCAAAACTGTGATTTGATCCTGCAATTGGCGGTTGACGCCGGTACTGAGCTGGTCGTTTTTCCTGAGTTGACGCTGACCGGTTATCCGCCGGAAGACTTGTTGTTCCGCGCCGATTTAATGCAATACGTCAGCGATGCACTGGAGCGGATCCAGATAGCCGCATTGCCATGCACTATGCTGATTGGCCATCCGTGGCAGCAAGACGGTAAGCTGTATAACGCCGCTTCAGTGATCCGTGGTGGTCAGCTGATTGGCCGCTATTTTAAGCAGTGTCTGCCCAATTACGGCGTGTTTGACGAAGAACGTTATTTCAGCGCTGGCACTGATACCTTCGTGTTTGAGTTGAACCAGCAAAAATTCGCCGTGTTGATTTGCGAAGACGTCTGGCACGGTGAACCCGCCGCCGCTGCCAAAGCTGCCGGCGCAGATTGGGCGCTGGTACTAAATGCCTCGCCTTATGAAATCGGTAAAAAAGCTCAGCGTGAGCATCTGCTGACTTCGCTGGCAAAACGGCTGCAACTTGGCTTTGTTTATGTCAATCAGATGCAGGGTCAGGATGAATTAGTGTTTGACGGCAGTTCGCTGATTGTCAGCCCGCAAGGCGATATTGCGCTTGCGGCTCCAGCCTTTGAAACCGGCATTTATTCCGCACAGTTGCGCCATCAGCAGCAGGGCTGGCACGTCTTGCATCAGCACGCCCATCCGGCTGCGCAAGCGGTGGAAGCCGAGGTGTATCAGGCCTTAGTGGTCGCCACCCGTGATTACATCACACAGAACGGTTTTCCCGGTGCGGTACTCGGGCTTTCTGGCGGTATTGATTCGGCGCTGACGCTGGCTATTGCAGCAGATGCGATAGGCGCTGACAGAGTGCAGGCTTTAATGCTGCCGTTCCGTTATACCTCCGGCATGAGTGTCGACGATGCGACAGAACAGGCCCGGACGATGGGCATCGAGTTTGACGTGGTATCGATTGAGCCGATGTATGATGCCTATATGGCACAGCTTGCGCCTTTGTTTGCCGGTCGCAAAGCTGATACTACGGAAGAAAATCTACAGGCACGTCTACGCGGTGTGCTGTTAATGGCGCTGTCGAACAAAACCGGCCGCATACTGCTGACTACCGGCAATAAGAGTGAAGTGGCGGTCGGTTACTGCACTTTATACGGTGATATGTGCGGCGGTTTTGCCGTGATCAAAGATATTCCGAAAACCCTGGTTTACCGCCTGGCCGCCTATCGCAATACCATTTCAGCGGTGATCCCGCAGCGCGTGATTGACCGTCCACCGTCAGCTGAGCTGGCGCCAGGCCAGACCGATCAGGATAATCTACCGCCTTATGATGAACTGGATGCGATCATCGAAGCTTATGTCGAGCAGGATAAATCGCTGTCCGACATTCTGGCGATGGGCTATGCTGAAGCCACAGTACGTCGCGTCCTCAATCTGATTGATTTTAATGAATATAAACGCCGGCAGTCGGCGGTTGGGCCCAAAATTACTGCGCGTAATTTTGGCAAAGATCGCCGGGTTCCCATCACCTCAGCACTGCGTAAACAAAGGTAGAGCGGTTTATGAAAAAAATTGAAGCAATAATCAAACCTTTTAAACTGGATGACGTGCGCGAAGCGCTGGCAGATATCAATGTCACCGGTATGACAGTGACTGAAGTGAAAGGCTTCGGCCGGCAAAAAGGTCACACTGAGTTGTACCGCGGCGCGGAGTACATGGTCGATTTCCTGCCCAAAGTGAAATTAGATATCGTGGTCGCCGATGATCAGGTCGACCGCTGTGTCGAAGCCATCATGAAAACCGCGCAGACCGGCCGTATCGGCGACGGTAAAATCTTTGTATTTGACGTCGAGCGCGTGATCCGCATCCGCACCGGTGAAGAAGACGAAGAGGCGATCTGAGTCGCGTGCCTGATATATTATCAGCACCTGTTGTTAACCAGGTCGCTGAGACAGATGCACCGCTTACCAGCGCCGTTGCGCCGGAGCTGGTGCTTTGTCGCTATTGTGATTTATTGCAGCATTTACCGGCGCTGCAAGACGGCGAAGAAGCTGACTGCAGCCGCTGCGGTCATGAGCTCGACGCGCGGCAGCGTGAATCTGCATTAAGACCAATTCTTTATGCGATGTCGGCACTGTTTATGTTAGTGCTGACCAATCTGTTCCCTTTTGTCGGCATGGATGCAGCCGGCAGCCACCGCGACATGACTTTCCTCGATACGTCCGCAGTGCTGCTGGATGAGGATTATCCGTGGCTGGCGGTTTTGGTCTGGCTGTTTATTCAGGCGATCCCGGCCATTTGTATGGTCGCAATTATCTATTTGAAACTTGGGATGTTTTACCGCTTGCCTGCGTTAGTGCAGGTGGCTCGTTTGCTGTATGCATTAAAACCCTGGAGTATGGTCGACATTTTTTTGATGGGGCTACTAGTCAGTTTTGTTAAACTGCTGACCCATTTTGAACTGAGCCTCGGCATGAGTTTCTGGGCATTCTGTGGCTTTTGTTTGTTGCATCTGCGTACTTTTCAGGTGGTCGACCGTCACGAACTCTGGTCACGTATTGCACCGCCGCCGCAACCAGTGGGAGCCGCCGAGGCGGGTGAGACCGGACTCAGTCAGCAATTAAAAGTTTGTCAGTGCTGTACTGCGTTGGTGCCACTACAGGAAACCCGCTGTAGTCGATGTGGCAGTAAAGTGCGGGCCCGAATTCCATCGAGCGTGCAGAAAACGCTGGCGCTGCTGGTTACCGCCAGCATTTTATATATTCCTGCCAACTTGCTGACCATGATGGAGACGGTGTCGTTAGGCGATAGTATCGAATCGACCATTATCAGTGGCATCGTGCTGATGTGGGCGGACGGCGCCTATCCGGTGGCGATTGTGGTGTTGCTGGCCAGTGTCGTGGTGCCTATTGTCAAAATTTTGGTGATGTTCTGGTTGTGTTATCTGACGACATTGCCACTGGCGGAACGAAGCAAACATGGCACCTGGATTTATCCATTGGTGGACTGGATCGGCCGCTGGTCGATGGTGGATGTGCTGGTCGTCGCGATCCTGGCAGCATTAGTGCGTTTTGACAGTCTGGTTGGCGTCTATCCCGGCGCTGCAACTTTGGTATTTGCTGCGGTAGTGATTGTCACTATGCTGGCGGCAATGAGTTTTGACCCCCGGTTATTATGGGATCCGAGTCCTGCAGAAATGGAGCAACAACGTGACGAACAGCGCGGTACAGGCGAACATTCGTAAAATCAGCCAATGGTCACCGATCTGGATAGTGCCGGTCGCCGCAGTTTTGATCGGCAGCTGGATGCTGTACCACACCTTTAAAAATCAGGGGCCGACCGTGACGATGCTGGCCAGCAATGCCGAAGGCATTATCTCTGGTAAAACTCAGATTAAAAGCCGTAGTGTTGATGTTGGTAAAGTGGTGTCGGTCGAACTGTCACAGGACCTGAAACAGGTAGTGATCCGGGCGCGGATGAACCCGGGTACAGCCAATTTGCTGAACGACGAATCACAGCTGTGGGTGGTGAAACCGACTATTGGCCGCGGCGGCGTCAGTGGTCTCAATACGTTGTTATCCGGCGCCTATATCGAACTGCAACCCGGCAAGAGTGACAGCGGGAAGTACTTTTTTGAACTGTTAGAAACACCGCCCATCGCACCGCCGGATGCACCTGGCGTTCGGATCTTTTTAAGCAGCAGTGACGCGGCCGCGCTGGCGGTTGGTGACCCGATTTTATACCGTGGTTATGACGTCGGGACTGTCGAGCGCAGCGAGTTCGATATGACCAAACGCAACATGCGCTATCAGTTGTTTATCCGCGCGCCTTATGATGCGTTGGTGACCGAAAATGTGCGCTTCTGGAAAGCGTCGGGCATGGCGCTGGATATGTCGGCCGAAGGCGTGCGGATCGAGATGGCCTCTATGGCTACATTGCTGGGCGGCGGTGTGACTTTTGATGTGCTCGATGGCTGGCCGGCTGGGAACAAAGTAGTTGATGATGCCGATTTCCAGCTATTTGAGAATCGGAAGAGCATTCAGGATGGCCTTTACAACGAGTATCTGGAATATCTGCTGTTTTTTGACGAGTCGATCCGCGGCCTGACCGCTGGTGCACCAGTCGAATACCGTGGCGTGCGGATTGGTACTGTCGCGTCGGTACCTTATTTCTTTAACATGAAAAATCCGCTGGAGGTTGCCTTTAACAAAGGCATTCCGGTGCTGATCCGGATTGAAACCGGCCGGCTCTATGACAATCTGACGTTGCCGCAGTTGCGGCTGGAGCTAGATCAGGCGGTCAGCAAGGGCCTGCGTGCGGTGCTGAAAACCGGCAACCTGTTGACTGGTGGTTTGTATATCGACCTGAATCAATTGGAGGCTGACAGCAAAGGCGTGTCAGCAACAGCTGCTGCACCAGCGGCCGTCGCTGCGTCAGCCGATGGCGTGACAGCGAATGCCACAACGGATGCAGAGACACCGGCGATAGTGGCAACGCCATTATTACCAGAGCCATTACCAGAATTCGCCGGTTATAAAATTCTGCCGACCAGCCGCAGTGGCCTTGGCCATATTGAACAGAAAGTGCTGCAGGCGCTGGATAAAATCAACAATTTACCAGTGGAACAAGTGCTGGCCGATAGTTCTGCCACGCTGAACGCCACTAAAGATTTGATGCAACAAAGCCAGCAACTGGTGTTAAGTCTTGATGCACTCGTCAAAGCTGATGCGACGCAGCAATTGCCAGCAGAAGTGAATAAAAGCCTTGCAGACCTGCGTAAAACGCTGGCGGGATTAAGCCCGGGCTCACCGGTATATGAGCGGATTAACAGCAATTTGCAGGCAATGGATAAAGTGCTGCGGGATTTGCAACCTGTGGTCCAGACCTTGAATCAACAGAGTAATGCCCTGATCATCAGCGCAGATCCGGCGGCAGATCCGGAACCAGAGCAAGGAAATCAACCATGAGATCGGGATTTTTTCTGAGCAGCCTTGCTGCGTTATCGTTACTGACGGCCTGTAGTTCTTCAGTAGAGTTACGTTATTACCAGCTGCCACAGCCTGCAGTTGTCAGTGTGCAACCAAACGCCACAGCGCCGGTGTTATATGTTGAACCTGTAATGGTTGCGGCTTATCTGAACAGTAACTCGCTGATTTTACAGACTTCCACTGTTGAATTGCACAAGACGAGCCAACATCAGTGGGCAGATCCTTTGGATCAGCAGCTGCAGCGTCTGTTGGTGAACGGTTTGCAACAGGCATTACCGGCTTATCGGGTCACAGGGCAGCAGCCTGCGGGTGATGTTGTGCGGCTGTTGGTGCAAGTGGAGCAGTTTCATGGTCAGCAGCAGGGCATTGCGCTCGTGAGTGGGCGTTTCCATTTGCTGCAGGGTGACAAAGTGCATAGTCAGAACTTCCAGTTGCAATTGCCGCAGCCGGATGAAGGGTATCCGGCACTGGTTGATACGCTTGGGCAGGGCTGGCAACAGGCGATTTTGCAGTTTGCAGCAGCAGTTGGGACTTTTTCGCCTGTCGCGAAATAACGACGAAGAACCTTATCAGGGCGTGTAGCGCACGCCCAGTACCAACGCCTCACTGGCACCCGTCACTGCGGGCACATTGCCGGGGATTTGTTCATCATAAGCATACGCCAGCCAGGCGAATGCCATCGCCTCGACCCAATCCGGATGGATGCCCAAACTAGCGGTGGTGTTGATCTGACACTGCGGCAGCAATTCGGCCAAATCCTGTAATAGCATGGCGTTATGCGCGCCGCCGCCACAAACATAGACCTCAGATACGACAAAACGGCTGACCGCGAGGGCAATAGTACCTGCGGTAAAACGGCTTAATGTGCGTTGTATGTCAGCAGGGGCCGGCATGTGGCCAGTCAAAGCCTCAAGTTGCTGTAGCTGTTGTTGTAGCCAGTTCAGCTGAAAGTATTCGCGGCCGGTACTTTTCGGACCAGTCTGGCGGAAATATGCATCGCTGAGTAACAGACCGAGCAGAGCTGCATCTAGCTTGCCACTGGCGGCAAAGGCGCCATTGGCGTCATAGGCTTTGCCTTGTTGCAATTCAATCCAGTTATCCAACAGACAATTGCCGGGACCGGTATCGAAGCCCTGCACTTGCTGATGTGGCAACAACAAGGTGATGTTGGCGATGCCGCCAATATTCAGAATACAGCGACCATGTTCTTTCGAGGCGAAGATCGCCTGATGAAAGGCCGGCACTAAAGGCGCACCTTGTCCGCCATAGGCAATGTCTTTTCGGCGAAAATCGGCGATCACCGGGATTTGCGTCAACATGGCGAGCCGGTGCTGATCACCAATCTGATAACTAAATGGCTGACGGGCGTTAGGTCTGTGTCGGATCGTTTGACCATGGCAACCGATCGCGAGGATCCTGCTGCGATCGATGCCGCTTTGCTGCAACAGCAGTTGTACCGCGCTGGCATAACAAGCTGCAAGGTCGGCTTCTGCCAAACCCAAACGCTCAATTTCATTAGCGCCCGGTTGGGCTAAAAGTGCCAATTCTGCTTTTAATTCAGCAGGGTAGGGCAGGCACAAGCTGTGAATAAGATTTGGATAAGCTGGGGAGAAATCAACAAGCACCACATCGACACCATCCAGGCTGGTGCCTGACATGATGCCGATATAGAGTGCTTCAGCAGTGGGGGCCGCAGTCACAACTAATTATTGGTTCGCAGCCAGCACAACACGTTCGTGCGCTTTTAGCTGTGCGATCTGTTGCTTCGCGTTTTTGGTGAACTCGACGCGGGCAACGCCCTGCAGAGGTTCAGCCTGTGGCAGTTTGACGGTGCGTGGATTCCGGTGCACGCCACCAACCACGAATTCATAGTGCAGATGTGCGCCAGTAACACGGCCGGTAGCGCCTAAGCGTCCGATAATGTCGCCTTGCTTCACTTTCTCGCCACGTTTGACGTCACGTTTGGATAAGTGCAGATACTTAGTCACGATGCCGTTTGAGTGTTGGATGACCACGTAGTTACCGTTCGCACCTTTCATCGCCGATTCGATCACTTTGCCATCACCGGCCGCCATAATTGGCGTACCCATCGGCGCAACATAATCGACACCATTGTGTGCTTTGATCTTACCAAGGACTGGATGTAAACGACGTGGATTAAAATTGGAGCTGACATAGCGGAAGTTAACCGGGGCGCGCAGGAAGGCCTGTCGCATTGAACCGCCATCCGGCTTGTAGAAGCTACCGTCAGTATGGCGCACAGCCTGATATAATTGACCTTGGTTCTGGAACTGGGCGGCTACGATAGCACCGTTACCGATGAACTGGCCTTCGGCGTACTGGCGTTCAAACATCACGCTAAAAGAATCGCCTGAGCGGATGTCTAATGCAAAGTCGATGTCATAACCAAATACGTTCGCCAGGTCGATGATTTGCGCTTCAGATAAGCCGGCATTCATCGCAGAACCCCAGAAGCTGCCGCTGATGATGCCAGCGACCACTTCGGTCCGTACTTCAATTTCTTTTTGCAGTTGTTTGGCGACAAACTGGCCGTCATCGCTGCGAGTGACGCGTAAGGTTTTCAGATTGCTCAGGTTGTAGCGCAGTTCTTGCAATTGTCCTTCAGCATTCAGACCGAATTCTAATTGTGCCCCCGGAAACAGCCGGGTCAGATTCTTCGCTTCTTTCCCTGAATCCAGCACGGCCTGCATGGTTTGAGCGTCGATTTTTGCGCGTTTGAATACAGAACCTAAAATGTCGCCTTTTTTCACTTCCACCGAGATCCACTCTAATGAGTTGTCTTCAGTCGGAATGGTGCTTTCAGCAGTTTGTGGTAAGGATTCGGTGACAACAGGGACAGCAAGGCTATAACGCTTGCCAACTTCTAAACTGTTTTTTTCGTTGTCTTTGGACGCTTCAGCCTTTTCTGAAGGCAGAAGCAGCGTCACAGACAAAATAGTGGCCAATGTGGCTATCAGAACACGGTGCGGAGTAGGCAAAGATGAAATCATTGAAGGCGCATCTCTTATTATTATGGTTCTTTCCACGTAAAAAATGAGCATATAACGATTTTTTGCAAGATCCAAGACTTTTGTGCGTTTAATCGGGAGTAATGTTGCAGTAGAATGCGGACTTAGATAAATCGCTGAAATATTATCCGGAGAACTGGCGCATGACGCAGTGGCAACAGGCCCTGGCCGAGATCAAGCGGGGCTTAGAAGAGATCCTGCTGGAAGATGAATTAATCGAAAAACTGAAGCAAGGTAAACCGCTGAAAGTAAAAGCCGGTTTTGATCCAACAGCGCCAGATTTGCACCTTGGCCACACCGTGCTGATCAATAAATTACGCACCTTCCAGCAACTGGGTCACGAAGTGATTTTCCTGATCGGTGACTTCACCGGGATGATTGGTGATCCAACTGGTAAAAATGTCACGCGCAAGCCACTGACGCGGGAAGATGTACTGGCAAATGCGAAGACTTATCAGGATCAGGTATTTAAGATCCTGGATCCAGCCAAGACTCGTATAGCCTTTAACTCTGAATGGATGGAAAAGCTTGGCGCCGCCGGTATGATCAAACTGGCCGCGCGCCAGACCGTCGCCCGGATGCTGGAACGGGATGACTTCAAAAAGCGTTATGCCAACAATCAGTCGATTGCGATCCATGAATTTTTGTACCCGCTGGTGCAAGGCTGGGATTCAGTTGCTTTGGAAGCCGACATCGAGATGGGCGGCACCGATCAGCGTTTTAACCTGCTGATGGGCCGTGAGTTGCAAAAAGACGAAGGTCAGCGTCCGCAAACCGTCTTGATGGTGCCGCTGCTGGAAGGTCTGGATGGCGTGCAGAAGATGTCGAAATCACTCGGCAACTACATCGGCATCACGGACAGCCCGACCGAGATGTTTGGTAAAGTGATGTCGATCTCGGATGATCTGATGTGGCGGTATTATGATCTGCTGAGTTTCCGCGCTATTGAAGATATCGCCGCGCTGAAACAACAAGCAGTTGAAGGCCGCAATCCACGTGATATTAAAATCGAACTGGCGAAAGAAATCATCGCCCGTTTCCACTCGGATGCAGACGCCGAAGCAGCGCACCAGGACTTTATCCAGCGTTTTTCTAAAAACGCGTTACCAGACGAGATCCCGGAACTGACGCTGACGCTTGAAGGCGAGAGCTTGCCGATCGCCCAGCTGTTAAAAGAAGCCGGTTTGGTAGAAAGCACCTCAGAAGCGCTACGGATGATCAAACAAGGCGCAGTGAAGCTGAACGGCGACAACAAAGTGGAAGACAGCAAACTGGTGTTCGAAAAAGGCTCCAGCACGATTTTCCAGGTCGGTAAACGCAAGTTCGCCAAAGTCACCTTGGTATGATCTAGCAAAGATCCTGCGATCCTTTTGGAACATAAAAAACCGCCTTCTGGCGGTTTTTGTTTTTCTTGCGCTGAAAAATTACACAATCACTTGCGATCAGATCCAATGCGATCTAATGTGATATTAAATTGATATCACATTGAGGTGAGTTATGTTGAAAGAGACCCCGGCAAAAGCCCGTTCAGGTTTTGCTACTTTGTTTGTATTATTCGTGCTGCAGATTGCGACTATCGCGTTGATTGTGACGATGCCGCCGCTGATCAAAGTACTGGCGCTGTTGGCATCTATTGTTGTGTTTATTTGCTGGTTTGGCTTTTATATGGTGCATCCGAATCAGTCCGCCGTGCTGCAGTTGTTTGGCCGTTATGTTGGCACTGACTTTGAAAATGGCTTGCGCTGGGCTAATCCGTTTTACAGCAAACAAAAAGTCAGTTTGCGGGTACGGAATTTTGAAAGCAGCAAATTAAAGGTCAACGACCATGCCGGCAACCCGGTCGATATCGCCGCGGTAGTGGTGTGGAAAGTCGTCGACAGCGCTGAAGCGGTGTTTGAAGTGGAAGACTATGAAAACTTCGTCAATATCCAGAGTGAAGCAGCGCTGCGTTATCTGGCATCGAGTTATCCTTATGAAGCGGAAAAAGACTCCGAAATCAGCTTGCGCAGCAGCGGCAGCGATATCACCGACTTGCTGCGCACTGAGATCCAAAACCGCTTACACAAAGCCGGTGTTGAAGTGATTGAAGCGCGCATCAGTCATCTGGCGTATGCGCAGGAGATCGCCAGTGCCATGTTACAGCGCCAGCAAGCGCGCGCAGTCGTGATGGCGCGCCAGCAAATCGTCGAAGGGGCGGTTGGTATGGTCGAAATGGCGCTGCAGCGTCTGTCAGAAAAAGATGTGGTGCAGCTGGATGAAGAACGTAAGGCCGCGATGGTCAGCAATCTGCTGGTCGTTTTGTGTGGTGATCACAGTGTGTCCCCGGTGATTAACACCGGTACTATTTATTAACGCGAACAGGTGAGTTGTGGCTAAAAAAGCTTTTGCCCTACGCATTGACGAGCAGATGTTGCAGGCGCTGCAACACTGGGCGGACGACGAGTTTCGCAGCGTCAATGGGCAGATTGAGTTTTTGCTGCGTGATGCGCTGGTTAAGGCGGGCCGGGTGAAGCGGGTGACGCCTCAGCCGGCTGACTTATCAGCAGAAGCGCCGGCGGAGCCAGATCCTTTATCTGGCGACAACCACTGACGCCATTGCCACAGACCATAAGCAGCATTGAACCAATACAGCGCATAAAACATCGCGGTCAGTTCCAGACCGCGGTGATAATACAGCGGGATCGCAATACTATTCACCAGTAGCCAACACCACCAGTTCTGCAGATAACGCCGGATCAACAGCAGCTGAGCCAGCACGCTCAGTGTCAGCACCAGACTATCCCAAAAGGGCGCATAAGCGTCAGTCCAGGCATGCAATAAAGCGCCATAGAGGGCCGCAACGAGTAACGCAGCAGCCAAATAAGGTAACAGATACTTGCTGGGTAATTGTCGGATCGGCAGTGCTTGTGCGGCCTGCCAGCTGAACAGACCCCAGACAGCGGCCAGGATGAAAAACAATTGCAGCACGACGTCAGCGTAGAGCTGATGTTGATAACACAACACAGCAAACAAAGCGCAACCGGCGATGGTCGCCCACCAGGTCAGTGTCGAGTTGCGGGCTGCCAGCCAGATGGAGCCTGCGACCAGCAGGTTGGCGCAAAGCTCCAGTGCCGATGGCATCAGACTTCCAGATTATCGATCAAGCGGGTATTACCAAGATAGGCCGCCAGCAAAATCACCAATGGTTTACTGTTGCTGTCAGCCAGTTCCAGTGTTTGCCGGTTACAGATATGAATGTAGTCCGGTCTGAAGCCAGCTTGACTCAGGGTGTCCGCAACCTGCTGCTCGAGCGCACGGAAATCAGCAAAACCGCCACTGATTTGCTGACGCAACCATTGCAACTGCTGATAAATCAGCGGTGCGGTGGCGCGGGCTTCAGTGGATAAATAACCATTGCGCGAACTCAGTGCCAGACCGTCAGTTGCCCGTTCTGTGTCGATGCCAATAATTTCGATCGGGAACGATAGGTCCATGGTGAGCTGCCGGATCACCGCCAGTTGCTGATAGTCTTTTTTACCAAACAAGGCGATATCCGGCTGCACCAGATTAAACAGTTTGCTAACCACGGTGGCAACACCGCGGAAATGACCAGGGCGGCTGGCACCACAATGCTGGTCACCGATCTTTGGTACTTCGACAGCAGTTTGTGTGTCCAGACCCCGCGGGTAAATTAATTCAGGCGTTGGGGTAAACACCGCATCAGCCTGATGTTCGGTCAGACCGGCGCAATCTTCGGTTAAAGTTCGCGGATATTTGGCCAGATCTTCATTGGCGCCAAATTGCATTGGATTGACAAAAATCGACACGATCACGCGGTCGGCACGTTGGCGGGCTTCATCCACCAATTTAAAATGGCCGGAATGTAAATTGCCCATCGTTGGCACAAAGGCAACAGTCTGGCCGGCCTGACGCCAGGCGCGAACTGTGGCGCGTAAAACTTTAATGTCAGAAATTACCAGCATTCGCCGACTCCCGTATCAGAAACTATGTTCAGGGCCAGGAAAGGCCGCACTTTTCACATCCGCGACAAACTTGCTGATCGCTTTTTTGATATCGCCGGTTTCCTGCAGGAAGTTCTTGGAGAACTTCGGAATATAACCACTGCTGATGCCCAATAAATCGTGCATCACTAACACCTGACCGTCAGTGACTACACCCGCACCGATGCCAATCACCGGGATCCGCAGTGCCAAGCTAATCCGCTCGGCCAGCAATGATGGGATACATTCGACCACCAACAACTGACAACCAGCCTGCTCCAGCGCAATGGCCTGTTGCAGAATATGTTCAGCGGCGGCATCGTCGCGGCCCTGTACTTTAAACCCGCCAAACACGTGGACGGATTGTGGCGTCAGACCGATATGACCACAAACCGGAACACCACGCTCGGTCAGGGCTTTGATAGTCGGTAACAGAAATTCACCGCCTTCCATTTTCACCATATTGGCGCCAGCCTGCATCATCGGGGTGACGTTGGCAAAGGCCTGTTCCATCGTGGCATAACTCATAAACGGCATGTCAGCGATGATAAAAGCTTGTGGGGCGCCGGCACGGACGCAACGGGTGTGATAAGCGATTTGTTCGACGGTGACAGGCAGCGTATCGGGCTGGCCCTGCAGTACCATGCCGAGCGAGTCTCCGACTAATAAAGTCTCGACGCCACTGTCAGCGAACAATTTGGCAAAGCTGGCGTCGTAAGCCGTCAGCATAGTGATCTTTTCACCTTGCTGTTTCATTTTCAGCAAAGTTGCAGTGGTAATTTTTGCCATGATGCTCTCATCCGACCATTAAAAAATCCGCGCGCAAGATGGCATATCCGACAGCAAGCTGCAAGCGTACGGCGGTACAAAATCCGACCGCTTCAGCGTTGCGGTGCTGCCAGACCCGATTCAAGACCAGGCGTCAAAATCGTCAGGCCGTTGCGCGGCACCTGTTTAGCAATGTCTGCCAGCGCGCCGAGGCCCGGAATATGCAGCTGCGGCGCTAGTTCCAGCAAAGGGTAGAGCACAAATTCCCGTTGGTGCATGCCATAATGTGGCACTGTCAGCCGCGGTGTAGCCAGGATTTCTTCGCCGTACAGCAGGATATCCAAATCCAACGTGCGCGGTCCCCAGCGATCATCTTTACGTTGCCGGCCCTGCTCCAGCTCAATCCGCTGTAATTCGTTGAGCAAGGTTTCTGCTGGCAGAGTGGTATCGAGGGCTGCCACAGCATTGACATAATCCGGCTGGTCCTGTGGTCCCATCGGTTTTGAGCCATAAAAGCTACTGACTGCAGCAAGCTGACTCTGCGGCAATTGCGATAACGCCGTTACCGCTTGCTGCAACTGCTGCAGTGGCGCATCGAGATTGGCGCCAAGCCCCAGATAAACCCGAATCATGCCTGATCGGCCGCCGGCTTGCGGCGCACTGGTTTGCGTTTGCGTCGTGGTTTTTTCACTTCGACGCCTTCTTTGCCCAAATCCAGCACCAGCTCTTCGCGCTCAGCGTCGTCGGCATGGACAAATTGTTGCCACCACAAGGCCAGCTCGGCCAGTTGGCCACCCTCAGCTTTGGCGCGTAGCTGCATAAAATCAAAGGCGCCGCGGAATTTTGGTAATTCCATTAGTTTAAAGGCGCGGCGACCGGCTCTTTTACTGAGGCGGCCCTGCAGCGACCAGAGGTCACGCACTACCAGCGTAAAGCGTTTTGGAATACCGATGGTCCGTACCAAATCATCCAGTACTTCGGTCATCGCGATATTCAGCGCGTCGATGTCATTGAGGCCACTTTCAATCAGCAGAGTCTGCATCCGCAGCTCGACCGGATACCACAGCAAGGCGGCGTAAATAAAAGCTGGTGTGACCGGTTTATCCTGTGCCACGCGCTCGTCGGTGTCTTGCAGTGCGTTCGTGATCAGGCTAAACATTTTGCCTTCACTGTCTTGCTTCAGCACTTTATGCACTTGCGGCAGCAGTTGTTTCAGGATGCCAAGGTCACGCATCATCACGAAGTTGTCGAAGGCTTTGCCAGCCATCAGCAATTTCAGCGATTCATCAAATAAACGCGCTGCCGGAATATTTTTCAGCAGGATCGCAAGCTCAGGGATCAGCGCTTTAGTTGCTGGCGCTAAATCCATATTCAGTTTGGTGGCAAAGCGGATCGCGCGCAGAATGCGCACCGGGTCTTCGCGGTAGCGGGTTTCCGGGTCGCCGATCAGTTCAATTTTGCGTTGTTGGATGGCTTCAACGCCATTGGCGAAATCGTAAATGGCAAAATCACGCACTGAGTAATACAGTGCATTGATGCTGAAATCGCGGCGTTCAGCGTCTTCTTCAATAGTACCGTAGACGTTGTCGCGCAGGATCTGACCATGATCAGAGCGCACGCCAGCCGGAATGTTTTCTTCTTCTTCGCCACCGCTGTGATGGCCACGGAAGGTCGCAACTTCGATCACTTCACGGCCAAACACTACATGGGCCAGACGGAAGCGCCGGCCAATCAGCCGGCAATTTTTAAACACCGCGCGCACTTCATCCGGCGTGGCATTGGTCACTACATCAAAATCTTTTGGGATCAGGCCAAGCAGCAGGTCACGGATACAACCGCCGACCAGATAAGCTTCAAAGCCAGCATCGTTTAAACGGTACAGCACTTTGAGTGCATTTGGGCTGATGTCTTTGCGCGAAATGGTGTGCTGGTCGCGGGAAATAATGCGCAGCGCCGGTAAAATGTCGCTTTGATGATCTGGATTTAGTTTTGGTCCCAGATTGCTGCTATCGCGACGCGGTCTTGGTGAGTCATAACGCGGGCGCTCTGCATGATTCGCTGCAGCGCGGGACCCATCCTGGCGCTGGTTGTCGTAACGCTCGCGGGGCGGGCGACCTGGCCGCTGTGAGTCGTTACGGCTGTATTCCGCATTGGTGCGGCGAGGGCGGCGCTCTGGAGCCGCGGCGGCAGGTTCCGGCTGCGTTTCAGTTTGTTCCACCACGGCTTCGGTGATGGCCTTGGCTTTTTTGCCGGTCAGCTTGCGACAAAAATCTAACACTCTGGAAATAATGGCCTTTCTCCTTGAAAGAACGGTATTGGCTTGGTGAGTTGCGGTGGCGCATTCCGGCAGTAAATTCCGGTGAAAATCGGACATCAATGCAGCCGGCAGCCGGTCACCTGACAGGCGAAAAAAAATTGGCGTTATGATAACGCAGGCTGGTGAAAAAATGAATGAAAATACCGGGCTGGGCGTGAATCTGCTGTGGCTTGTCAGTTGAAACTCTGGATCTGGATTTCGCCCTGCTGCGGTACTAAAGCGTTTTGCCAGTGCGCCAAGGCAAATTGCAGCAATTCAGCGACGCCTAGGCGTGTGGCATCCGGTGGCACTGGCTGCCCTAAAAACTGTAAAGCAGCGGTCAGGGACTGGGCCGGTGCAAAGCGGCGTATATCGGTAGCATGATTTTGTTTACTCAATTTTTGTCCCGGCGCGGTCACTGCAAGGGGCAAATGACCGTAAGCCGGCACCGGTGCGCCAAAAGCGCGGCACAGCGCCTGTTGACGCGGTGTCATTTGCAACAGGTCAGCACCACGGATCACTTCGCTGATGCGCTGTTCGATGTCATCAATCACCACCACCCACTGATAGGCAAACAAACCGTCACGGCGTTTGATGATGTAATCTTCTGCCGCCAACGCACTGGGAATTTGCTGAGATCCGGTGAGTAAATCGGTAAATTCTGTTGCTACATCAACGGCTTGCAGACGCCATGCCAGCGGCCCATCCTGCCCGCTGCTGAGCTGTAAAGTCCGGCAATGACCATCATAGATGCCGCCTAAACCAGCAATGCGGGCGCGATTGCACTGACAGCCATAGAGCTGATGCTTTTGTTGAAACTGGTCAAAATAATGTTGGTATATATCAAGACGTTGGCTTTGCCAGACGATGCTATCGTCCCAGTGCAAACCAAATTGCTCCAGCGTACGCAGGATCTCGCTGTCTGCGTTAGGGACTGTACGGGGCGTGTCGATATCTTCGATGCGGACCAGCCACTGACCACCCTTGGATTTGGCGTGCAGATAACTGCCAACTGCGGCGACTAAAGAGCCGAAATGCAAAGGGCCGGATGGCGATGGCGCAAACCGGCCCCTGATACAGGAGAATTCAGCGGTCATCATTAACCGCCGAGTTGTTTTTCCTTGATCTCTGCCAGCGTCTTACAATCGATACACTGATCAGCCGTTGGACGGGCTTCCAGACGTTTAATACCGATTTCGATGCCGCAGGTATCACAGAAACCGAAATCTTCGTCTTCGATTTTCTGTAAGGTTTTCTCAATCTTTTTCAGCAGTTTACGTTCACGATCCCGTGCACGCAGTTCCAGACTGAATTCTTCTTCTTGCGCCGCGCGGTCCACTGGATCCGGGAAGTTTGCAGCTTCATCGGCCATATGGTTTTTCGTGCGGTCAACTTCTTCACGCAGCTGCTGACGCCAGGCGTCGAGAATTTTGCGGAAATGTTCCAGCTGCTTCGGGTTCATGTACTCTTCGCCCGGCGCTTCCTGATAAGGCAGCACGCCAGCCATGGCCAACAGGCCGAGAGATTTGGTAGTTTTGCCTTCTGGCATGGTAGTCTCCTGTATAACAGTGCCAAGCAAAAAGATGGCGGCTATTGATAGCAGAATATCGGCACCATCGCAATCACATTAAAAAAGCCGCGGAAGTATACAGACAGACCATGGCTTCGTCACCCGGTTCTGCTGTTTTTGCAGCAATAGCTGCAGAAATTTCCGCCATTTTCCGGCGTGAAACCGCAAAATGGGGCGGCACAATAACAGAAAATTGGAGACAGTATGGAGATTTGGTGGGCTTTTTTAATTCTCGGTGCAGTTGTTGGCTTTGTTGCCGGCTTACTGGGCGTGGGCGGCGGCGCTATTATGGTGCCGGTTTTGACCAGTTTATTTGTCACACTGAATTTTTTACCTGAGCATTTGTTACATATGGCGCTGGCGACGTCGATGGCATCCATCATCCTGACTAGCATTGCCAGTGCGCGTACTCACCAAAAACATCAGGCTGTGTTGTGGCCGGTGGTAAGGCTGATGAGTACGGGGATTGTGCTCGGAACTTTTGGTGCAACTTTTATTGCATCCTTATTGCCTACCTTGCCGCTGGCGATTTTTTTCAGCTGTTTTATGGCCTATGTCGCACTGCAACTGTTGCTCAACATCAAACCTAAACCCAGCCGTGGCTTGCCGGGTGCGCTGGGGATGACAGCAACTGGCGTTGGTATCGGCGGCATTTCTGCGTTGGTAGCGATCGGCGGTGGTTCGCTGACCGTGCCATTTCTGACCTGGTGTAATGTGCGGGTACAGCAAGCCATTGGCACTTCTGCTGCAATCGGCCTGCCGATCGCGCTCAGTGGCAGTATTGGCTACGCGATCGCCGGCTGGGAGCAAGTGGGCTTGCCGCAGTTCAGTCTTGGTTATATTTACCTGCCGGCGGTGTTATTGATCTCTGCCGTCAGCTTTTTTACCGCGCCACTCGGTGCGAGCCTGGCGCACAAGCTGCCGGTGCCAACGTTAAAGAAGATTTTTGCCCTGTTATTGCTGGGCCTGAGTGCAAAAATGTTGCATACGATACTGGGCAGCTGAATGCGGTGACAGTTGAGCGCGGCCGCTATGTTGCCTGCTGTTTTGTCAGCATGACGCTGTGATACACTCGGCGCATAGCAGTGTTTGTTCCGAATTAGAGGTTTTGTTATGTCTGAACTGTTGCAAATTCAATTAAGCAGTGTCGCTGCTGACCCCCGTTTTGGTAAAAATCCATTGTTAACACCGACCGCTGATGGCTATCAAATCCATCAGAGCGGCAACGAACAACTACGGCAAATTCAGAAAGCCGGCCGCAGTTTAGACGGTCTGGGCGTGCAAACCGCGCAGTTAGCAGGTGAAGGCTGGACTTTGGACAAGCAATGGGCCTTTTATCAAGGCTTTTGCAGCGCGAAAAAACTCGGCGGCGTGCACTGGACTGGTGACGAAGCCACCGTCGCGCAACTGGTCGCTTTGCAACAGTGTTTTGCCTGGGCAAAAAAACAGACCAATGCTGCGCCGGAAGATCTCTATCCGGAAAAGCTTTGCCATGAAGCCGTCGAATTTATCAGTGCCGTCGCTGGCAGCAGCAAAGTCAGTCATCGCATCATCAGCGGTGACGCTTTGCTCAGCGAAGGCTGGATTGGTGTGCATGCTGTGGGCCGCGGCAGTGACCGCGCGCCAGCGATTTTAGTGCTGGATTTTAATCCATCTGGCGACAGCAATACGCCTGTGGCGGCCGCACTGGTCGGCAAGGGCATTACTTTTGACAGCGGCGGTTATTCGATTAAAGCCTCTGAAGGCATGCTGACAATGAAATGTGATATGGGCGGCGCAGCCACCGTCACTGCGGCGCTGGCACTGGCCATTACGCAAGGTCTGAACAGTCGCGTACAGCTGATTTTGTGCTGCGCCGAGAACCTGATCAACGGCCGCGCCTTTAAACTCGGTGATATCCTGACTTACAAAAACGGTGTGACTGTCGAAATCGTTAACACCGATGCAGAAGGCCGCTTGGTGCTGGCTGATGGTCTGCAAATCGCTGCCGCTTCTGGTGCAGGCTTGGTCATTGATGCTGCTACTTTAACCGGTGCGGCGATGATGGCAGTCGGGACCGAATACAATGCGATTTTTGGTCTGGATAAGGCGTTGCAACAGCGCGTGCTGGGCTATGCCAATACGGTGGCAGAACCAGCCTGGCCTTTACCACTGGAACGCTGGCATCAACAACAATGTCCGTCAGCCTATGCCGACACCGCCAACAGCCGTCCGGTCAAAGGTGGCGGCACTGGTGGCGCCAGCAATGCCGCCGGTTTCCTCAGCCGTTTTGTTGGGAATGAAGGGGCTGGTTGGTTACACGTCGATTTGGCCGCAGCATTTCAGGGCAATGCCAATGGGTTCTGGGGCGCCGGCGCCACTGGCACTGGTATCCGCTTGATCGCTGAAACACTGCTGCGCGAAACCGCTTGATGCAAATGGCTGCGAAGCTGCCCGCGCAGCATCGCAGCCCACGTTTTTTCTACTGACACGGACTGCCATGACGTCGCTCTCTACCGCAGCCTTGCCGGTTGCCGATATTTTGCCCGAGCTGGTGCTGCAGCTGGAACAGCAGCCCGTCGTGGTCCTGACCGCGCCACCCGGTGCCGGCAAATCGACGTATCTGCCGTTGTTTCTGCTGCAACATTCTGCTTTTGCCAATAAAAAGATCATCATGCTGGAGCCGCGCCGGCTTGCTGCCAAAAGTATCGCCGCTTATCTGGCGCAGCAGCTCGGTGAAGCGGTTGGTCAGACAGTGGGCTATCAAATCCGGCTCGAGCAGAAACAGTGTGCAGCTACCCGTTTGCTGGTGGTGACCGAAGGCGTGTTGATCCGCAAAATGTTGGCAGATCCGCTGCTTGATACTGTCGATCTACTGATTTTTGACGAGTTCCATGAACGCAGTCTGCAAACTGATTTGGCGTTGGCACTGGCGCTGGAAGTACAGCAGCTGAACGACAACCTGAAACTGTTGTTGATGTCGGCCACACTCGACACCGGCAAACTTTGTCAGCAACTGCAGGCGCCACTGTTAGAAAGCCATGGCCGTAGTTTTCCGGTGGAAGTCTGTTATCAGACGCCAACTAACGAGGTGATAGCACTGCAATGCGCGGCGCTGGTACTGCAGGCTTTAGCAAAGCATGGCGGTAATCTGCTGGTATTTTTACCCGGCCAGCGCGAAATCGATCAGTGTGCCGAATATCTGCGTGACAAATTACCAGACGCTACTGTGAAAGTGCATGCGCTGATCGGCAGCCTGACGCTGGCTGAACAACAGGCGGCGATCGCCGCACCGCCGGCGGGCCAGCGTAAAGTGGTACTGGCAACCAACATCGCTGAGACCAGTTTGACCATTGACGGTATCAGTGTTGTGATCGATTCCGGACAAGCCCGGGCGGCGGTATTTGAAACCAGGCTGGGTTTTAGCAAACTGGAAACTATTCAAATCAGTCAGGCGGCCGCGACGCAACGCGCCGGCCGCGCCGGGCGTTTAATGCCGGGTGTTTGCTATCGGCTGGATACTGTGGAGAAATGGCAGCGCCGTCGCGCCCAGACCATTCCGGATATTTTACAGGCCGATTTGTTGGCATTGCGGCTGGATATAGCCGGCTGGGGCGCCAAGGTCAGCGATTTATTCTGGCTGGACCCGCCGCCGGAAAAACAACTGCGCGCGGCAGAGCAATGTCTGCAACTGCTCGGTGCGTTGGACGACAAAGGCACACTGACCCGCAAAGGCAAACAGATGTTGGCGCTGCCGGTTGAACCACGACTGGCCGCGATGTTGTTATATGCTGACACGCTGGAGCAACAAGGCCACGCAGGTGCTGTTAGTCTCGCAGCGACTATCGCCGCACAGCTGGAACAGACCCGGCGCTTTATGCAAACCGAGCTGAGCAGTCAGCTGCGGCTGCAGTCTGAGTTGGCGCGGCAACAATATCAACAATTGCTGCAGCTGATGCACAGTCGTCACAGCAATAACCAGCCCTTGGAACTGACCGCCGAATTGTTAAGCCGCGCTTATCCGGACCGCATTGCTCAGTTACGTGGTCAGGGTTATCTGCTGGCCAATGGCACCGGCGCCACTCTGCCAGCGGATGATGCGCTGCAAGGTTCGGCAGTACTAGTCGTGGCCGATTTGCGCTTGTGGCAGCAGCAGGCCGTGATCAGTGTGGCTGCCCGCTGGTCATTGGACGCGTTGCTGCAAAGCTGGCAAGCCGATTTAACCTGGCAGACGCGGCTTGAATTTGATGAACAAAGCGGTCGTTTCAGCGCGGAAAAACAACTGCGCCTCGGCGCTTTAGTGTTAAAACGGCAGAACAGCAGTCAGCAAATCAGCGGCGAAGACCGGCGCGGTGCCTGGCAGGATTATCTGCAGAAAAAAGGCCTGGGTTGCCTGCCTTGGAGCGAAACAGCGCGGCAACTGCAACACCGGCTGGCTTTGGCGCGCCAGTTACAACCTGAGTCCGGTTGGCCGGAGTTGTCTGACGAGATTCTGGCAGACACTATCTGTGAGTGGCTCGGGCCATATCTCGCAGATGTGCGCAGCCTGGCGCAACTGCAGCAGCTGGACCTTGCGCAGATCCTGCGTCATCAGCTGGACTATGCCCGGCAACAGCAATTGGATGCGCTGTTGCCAGCCAGCTGGCGTTCAGTGTTAGGCACTTATGTTGCGCTGTTATATCAGGCCGACGGCGAAGTGCAGCTGGCGATCCGATTACAGGAAATGTTTGGCCAACTGACCACGCCAACCGTCGGACAAGGCGCGGTCGCGGTGACCATCACCTTATTATCACCGGCGAAACAGCCGTTACAGGTCACCCGCGATCTGGCTAGTTTCTGGCAAAATGCCTATCAGGATGTAAAAAAGGAAATGCGCGGTCGTTATCCGAAACACTATTGGCCAGACGACCCGGCCGACGCGGAACCGACCAACAAAACCAAAAAAGCGATGGCCAACAAAGCGACAGACCGATGACAGCAAAACGTAAACCCACAAAAAAATCGCCAATGAACCCACTGCTACGCACTGTGCTGGTGTTCGGTTTGAAGGTCAGTTTGTTGTTGCTGGCGGCAATCTCGATTTATCTGATTTACCTCGACAGTAAAATCACCACATTATTTTCCGGGCACAAATGGCAGGTGCCGGCACAGTTGTATGGTCGCACGTTGGAACTGACACCTGGTAGTCATCTGAGTCAGGTGCAATTTCTCGATGAACTGTCCAGGCTGCAATATAGCGCTGATCCGCGCTTAAATGGCCCGGGGCAATATCATGTCAGTGGGGCGACGGTCACGGTGGTACGGCGCGCTTTTGAATTTCCGGACGGCGCCGATGGCGTACGTAGGTTCACTGTTGAATTTGCGGGTGACTTTGTCCAGCGCTTGTCCACAGGCGATAAACCACTGCAAAAAGCCCGATTGGAACCGCAACTGCTGCAACATCTTGTCGCTGCTGAGCAGGAGGATCGCGAGCTGATCCGGCTGGCTGATGTGCCGGTGCCGCTACGTGAAACCTTGTTATTGGTCGAAGACCGGGAATTTTATAACCATCATGGTGTATCGCCGTTATCGATTATCCGCGCATTTTGGCAAAACTTGCTGGCCGGACGCACGGTGCAGGGCGGTTCGACGCTGACCCAGCAGTTGGCGAAAAATATGTATACCAATCAGCAACGGACATATCTACGTAAGGTGAATGAAGCGCTGATCGCGCTGGTACTGGATTTCCGTTACAGCAAAGACCAGATCCTTGAAGCCTATTTAAATGAAATCTTTATCGGTCAGTTTAAAGACAATCCGGTGCATGGTCTGGGCTTAGGCAGCCGGTTGTACTTTGGCAAACCGTTAGCGGAATTAAAACCACATGAATACGCCATGTTGGTCGGCATTATCAAAGGCCCTTCGGTATACGACCCCAGGCGTTATGCTGATCGCGCGCTGAGTCGACGTGATTTGATCCTGGATTTAATGGCCGAACACGGCATCCTGAATCACGATCAGCACAATGCCGCCAAGCAACAACCGTTAGATGTGATCCCGCTCGGCCAGCATTTAAAAGGCCGTTTCCCGGCATATATCGACAAAGTCCGCCAAGAACTACGTCAACTGGTGCCTGATACGTCCAAGCTACAACAAGGGCTGCGGGTATTTACTTATCTGGACCCGATGGCCCAGCAAGCGGCGGAGCAGGCGATGGCAGCGCGTTTAAGTCAGCTGAACGACAAGATCGAAGGCGCGATGTTGGTGACCGATTATCAGCGCGGCGCACTGAAAGCCATTATCGGCGGCCGCCAAATGCAATATGCCGGCTATAACCGCGCGCTGTCAGCGCGCCGGCAGATCGGCAGTATTGTCAAACCAGTGGTTTATCTCGGCGCCTTGCAACAACCACAGCAGTTTCATCTCGGCTCGGTGTTGCAGGATTCGCCAATGAACCTGCGCAGCGGTAGCCGCAGCTGGCAACCACAAAACTATGACAAAAAATTCCGCGGCCCTGTGCCGATCGTTGCAGCGCTGAGTCAATCGCTGAACATTCCGACGGTAAGGCTGGGTATGCAGGTTGGTTTACCGGTGCTTGCTGGCAACTTGCGTAAGTTAGGGCTGGAACGGGACGTACAGTTACAGCCCTCGTCGCTGCTGGGTGCAGTCGAATTGAGTCCGTATGAAGTGGCGCAGTTGTATCAGACGATGGCGAATAAAGGTTTGTATTTGCCGCTGGCTGCGGTCAGCGCTATCACGACGCAGGATGGTCAGGTCTTACACCAACGCAAAGCTCTGCCTGAACAACGTGTCGCACAGGAACCCTTGTATCTGTTGCAATATGCATTAAATCAGGCGACCCAAAATGGTACCGCTGGTGCATTAGCGCAGCAATTTCCACGCGTGCGTTTTGCCGGAAAAACCGGTACTTCCAGTGATTATCGGGACAGTTGGTTTAGCGGTTTTGATCATGAAACGGCGATTGTGGTCTGGTTGGGCCGCGATGATAACCAGGCCATTGGCCTGACCGGTGGCAGTGGTGCTTTACCGGTGTTTAGTGGCTACTTTGCCAAGATGCCGCCAAATTCACTGTTCCGCGCGGTGCCGGACAAGATCCGTAAACAATTTATTTCAAAATTATCAGGTCGGGTAGTGGCAGAATCGTGCGTTAATGTATTGTTATTACCGGTTATTTCAGTTGAAATGCCGCTTAGTAATACCTGCGATTAATTGTTAACAGGAAATGAGCAGCATATGTCAGCCAAACCAGAACAACACCTAAAAGTCGGTGATTGGTGGTATCTGCCCCAACAAGACAAATTAGTCAAAATAGATGACACGGGCGAAATCAGCGAAACGGCCAGCCTCGATAACCTGTGTCAAAAGGCGCTGAATTATTTTCTGGTCAACGCCGGCCGACTGGTCACCCGAGACGAATTGCTCAGCGACGTCTGGGGCGTGCGGGACGTATCAGACGGCCGAATCTCGCGTGTGATCCGGGTATTGCGCGTGGCGCTTGGCGACGACAGCCGCGAGCCGCGTTATATCGAGACTATCCCGAAGCGGGGTTTTCGTTTTATCGCGCCGGTCGCGGAAGTTATTTTAACTTCGGGCAATGACGAACCTGTCGACAACCACATCGAAGAACAGCACGCTATCCAGCAACAGGAACGCAAACATCACCGTCACTGGTGGCTGCTCGCCGGTACATTTTTGAGCTGCGTGCTCGCTATCAGCGGCTGGCAATACTGGCAACAAAGCCAGTTAGACCCGCAAGTACCATTTGGCCGCTTTGAGCCTCTATCCAGTATGGATGGGTTGGAGCTGTATCCGGATGTGTCGAAAGATGGCCGATATTTGGTGTATTCACATTCTCTGGATTTTGATTCAGATAGTGAACTAATCATCCAAGATTTGAAGTCTCTGGAAAAGAAACAAATCAAAGTAAGCTCAAAGGGCGGGATCCGCGGACCAATCTGGTCACCAGACGGTAATTCAATCGTATATCAGTATCTGCAACGCAATAGTTTTTGCGAGATCCGCCGCCTCACATTAAACGCAGCTGATAAAAGTGTGCTGGCAGATGATCTGTTGACCAAGTGCGGAGCAAAAAGCATGGGAGCACGGATGAGTTGGTCACCAGACGGCAAGTATATTGTGTATCCAGATTGGCGCACTGGTACTGACGGGATCGCATTGATGTTGTTGCCGGTCAATGGTGGTCTGGCAGAGCAAATTACAATGCCACCTCAAACCAGTCTGGGAGATTTTGCTGCACGTTATTCACCTGATGGTTCCAAAATTGTATTTCTGCGGGATGCGGCAGGTAGTGCCGGACAAATTTGGGTGTTGGATCTGACCAGCCGGTCTAGCCGGTTAGTTTACCAGCCTGATGATAATTATCCCGCTCATGTTGCTTGGACTGTAGATGGCAGTGGCATCATTTTCCCGTCTGGTACAAATACGTTGTCATTAATTGATTTGAAGTCAAATGCAGTCAGTATTGTCGCTCATACGGATGCTTCACCACATGATGTGTTTGTTGGTACAGACAACCGAATTTTTTCCAGTATTGGTCGTTTCTGGCAAAGTAGCATTCGTAAAGTGAATAATGTGTTGGAAAATCCGGTACCAAGCCTTGAGACCATTGATTTTGCCACTCGCACAGAGGGATTGATTGAACTGAATCCACAGCCGGGCGGACCAGCAGCTGTGCTCTCCAATCGTTCAGGCAATCAGCAGGTTTGGTTGTATTACCCTGATGGCCGGCAGAAGCAAATCAGTCGATTCAGTGGACAAATGTACCCCAAGGTACTGGAATTCTCTCCAGATGGAGAGAAACTCTTAGTGTTGGTCAATGCGACAATCTGGCTTTTACAACCGGATCAAGAGCCAATTTCTATTACAACTCCAGAGCAATATGGCAGAGAGCCTACTTGGGGGGCCGATAGCAAGACGATTTACTATAAATTGTCACACAATGGGCGTTGGCAAATTATGCGCAAGGAATTAACCAGTGAAAACGCTGAGGTGTTTAGTGATACATTGGATTATTACCTTGAATCTCCGGACCAAGCTTATGTATTGCGTAGCAGCATTGGCGACGACTCTTATGAGCTGGTTATGGTGAATAGCGGTGAAGTGATTCAGTTAGACAATTTCCCTAAAATGGATTTTTTGTCTCCGAGAATTATCCTGCGGAAAAAAGCGATTTATTACTCATCTTCGAGTAACAACACTGATGTTAAGATCTACCGCTTTAATCTCGCCAGTAAAAAAACTGAAAGCACCGGAGTAGAACAAAAATTGTTAGGTAGGCGCTTTTTCGTTAGTTTGGATGAGAAATTTATATTTCAGGATGATGGTAAAAAAGGAGACGTGGACATTGCAGAATTGATCCTGACGCGCTGAAATTTATCAGATATTTATCCAAAAAAGCTTATATTTTTACACACAGCCTCTTTCATGATGCCCTCAGTCGTTCACTTAAATTACTTAAACTGGGAGCTGTATAAAATGAAAAAATCTTGTTTGGTTGTGCTGTTTGCATTAGTAACTATTGGTTTTACAGGTTTGGCTTCAGCGGTAGAACCAGAGCCAAACGAGCCTGTAGAGCAGGGCTCACCAGAGCTACCGCCGCAAAGTCCGGAATCAACTTGTGCCGAGTGGCCATACTGCATTATTACGGGTGACGTGCGTAACCAATAAAATTCCAATATTTTTTAGATGTTTATGCAGCCTTGTAGGCCAAAGCGGAAGCTGCGTTAGAAACAAACTCATGTATACTCCCCGCTATCTGATGGCGGGGGGTGTTGCATGCAGTTGGCGGATACCACTTTATGTTTTGGTTGCTGGAAATATAGTCCGGGGACGGGAACGCTGTGGCGTATTGCAGATCCAGAGGATCCGTCTGTTCTATCAGCAGAAACTAGTTCCACTGACAACGTCCAAACCATTGTTCTTGAACCTCGTTTACACGAATTACTGAATTATTTCCTGCAGCGCCCTGAGCTGATCCATGCCAAATCTGACTTGCTGGATGCGGTCTGGGGGGATGCTGAAGGCACTGATGCGGCTTTAATGCGCGCCATTGGTGTGTTGCGTAAACTGCTGCAAGACACAGCAAAACCAGCGACTTACATCGAAACCTTATCCAAGCGCGGCTATCGCTGGGTAGCACCCTTGCAAATTGCGCCGACGGTAGTCCCTGATAAAGTTGCATTGAAACTAAAGACCCCGGCTGCGACCAGTCTGACGACTGAATCGGATAGCAGTGTGACCGCGGACGCTGTCGTCAATGCTCAGTTGCGCCGGCGCCGGGAAAAACAACGGCGATTGGGTTTGCTGTCAGCTTTCTTTGTCTGTGCAGTCAGCGCTCTGGTGATTAGTCTGTTGCTGTTTTTTGGTAAAACGAATTTCATCCCGAGCTTTACTCAACAAGTCACCATTAGTGCGATGGCAGGACGCGAGCAAAAACCGCTATTAAGTCTTGATCAGCAGACCGTCTACTATCAACAGCAAACGACTGAACGGCAATGGCGCTGGATAGCCCATCATCTCAGTAACCATCGCAAGCAACTGCAGGACCAGCAATTTAGCAGTTTAGGGGCTGCGCAGTGGTTTGGTGGTCGGTTGGTGTTTCAGGCGAAGCTACAGAATAAATGTAGTATTTTTCGCATGGAACCCGAGCGGCTCGACGTCAAAGCTGAAGCCTGGCTGCCTTGCCGGCAATTCATGCAACAAGGATTAGCAGCGCAGGGGGATGAACTGGTTTGGTTGGATCAGCATGTTGAAAGCGGCGCGCCGCAACTATGGCGCTTGAATGGTCAAAAAGCCGAGTTGCAACAAACCTTTTCCGCCGCTTACCGGCGCCCCGTTGCGGCTTTGTTAGAGCGCAGACAAGTATGGGTGTTGTTGCAACAGGATGACTTTAACACCAGTCTGTTCCGGTTTCACCTCAGCACTGCTGCATTACAAAAAGTGGCCGACTTTCCTTATGCATTTCATACCTTGTCAGCATGGGATGAGAAACGCCTGTTGTTATCCAGCCCTGCAGGTTCATTCATTTTTTCGGCGGAACAATCGCAGTTGATTCCATTGCAACTGGCCAGTGGGGCTTTTGTTGATCAACAACGGATGGCAGATCGCTTGTTAGCGACGCAGATCCCTCGCGACAGCGCTGATCTGCTGCCGTTTCAGCCGGCGGCCGGCGGCCGTACTTCCACTTTGTTGTCCGCCTTGCCTTGGTTAAGCAGTAATAAAACGGACCAGTTACTGAGTTGGAATGCTGCACAGGCCGCACTGGTATCGGAGCGCTCCGGTTTACCGCAGATTTGGTGGTTTGACGGGACAAAAGTCAGTCAATTGACGCGCTTTACCCAATGGCGGCAAATTACCCAATTGCTGTGGGCCGGGCCTGAGCTGCATGCCATGATCGACCAGCAGCTTTTTGTTGTGTCGCTCAGTGACGGTGCACTGACACCGGTGCTATTTCAGGATCGTCAGTTACGCCATCTTGCTGTGTGTCACAAACAATGGTATTGGGCCGAGTTTGTTCACCAGCAGTGGCAACTCAAAACATTGAATCAGCAACAAATACCGATTGAATTATTAGCTGACAGCATCGATGTGCGCTGTGCACCTGACCAAAGTTTACTTGTTTTACAACAAGATGGGAGTATGTTGCGTGTCTGGCCGGATAGTGGCAAACAGCAGCGATTACCTTGGAAGTTGAACTGGCGCCAGCTGAATGGCAATAGTTGGACGACGACGAGCAATGGCTTGTATTGGCTTGATACGGATGGTCAGCTCTGGCTGGCACGTTGGGGGCAGCTGCAAAGTGAACGGGTGCAGTCACCGGAATTGTTGCAGGTGACCGGATTATACGGCCATTTGGATCATGAACAGCTATTCCTGCAACTGACGCGTGACCCTGAAACGGATGTGGTCTGGTTACAACCACAACCGTTACAGTGAAGTTGATTACAGCGCAGCGAAACTGCGTTTAGCTGCGTCGATAGTCGCGGCCAAATCGCTGTCCGAGTGAGCCAATGACAAAAAGCCTGCTTCATAGGCTGATGGCGCCAGATAAATCCCTTGCTGCAGCATCAGGTGGAAAAAGCGCTTAAACGCATCGATGTTGCATTTGGTGGCTTGCTGGTAACTGCTGACTTCGGCCTGGTCGGTGAAGAACATGCCGAACATGCCGCCAACCTGATTGGTACAAAATGGCACACCGGCGGCATCAGCCGCTTGCTGCAGGCCTTGCAGCAACGTGGTCGTTTTCGCGGTTAATGCGTCATAGACACCTGGCTGGCTGATCGCGGTTAATGCTGCAAGCCCCGCTGCCATGGCGATCGGATTACCGGATAAAGTACCGGCCTGATAAACCGGGCCTAACGGCGCAATATGCTGCATGATGGCTTTTTTACCGCCAAAAGCACCGACCGGCATGCCGCCGCCAATGATTTTGCCCAAGGTCGTCAAATCAGGCTGAACGCCATAGACCGCCTGCGCACCGCCAAGTGCGACGCGAAATCCTGTCATCACTTCATCAAAAATCAACACGCTGCCATATTGGTCGCAGAGTTCACGCAGGCCCTGCAAAAAGCCAGGTTGTGGCGGAATACAGTTCATATTCCCGGCGACAGGTTCGACGATAATGCACGCGATATCGTTGCCATGTTCTGCAAATAAAGCCTGTAATTGTGCCAAATTGTTGAATTCAGAGGTCAGCGTATATTTGGCAAAATCAGCCGGCACGCCTGGCGAATTTGGCACGCCCAGTGTCAGTGCACCAGAACCGGCTTTAACCAGCAGCGAGTCTGCATGGCCATGGTAACAACCTTCAAATTTAACAATGGTATTGCGGCCAGTGTAACCGCGGGCCAGTCGGATCGCACTCATGGTCGCCTCTGTACCGGAGCTGACCATCCGCAGCATTTCCATCGACGGTACCAGCTTACTGACCAGCTCCGCCATATCGATTTCTGCCGGGCAAGGCGCACCGAAACTAAGACCTTTTTCGGCTGCTTTGATCACGGCTTCGCGGATTGCTGGGTGGTTGTGGCCCAGCAACATAGGCCCCCACGAGCCGACATAATCGATATAACGTTTGCCATCAACATCATACAAATAAGCGCCATCGGCGCGGTCAATAAATACCGGCGTACCGCCAACGCTTTTAAAAGCGCGGACCGGCGAATTGACGCCGCCAGGGATGGTATGTTGGGCGCGTTCGAACAGTTGTTCAGATAAAGTCATTGCAGAATTCCAGAGCTGTTATTTGTGTTTGGCGCTGTACCACGGCACTTCGCATTCGTATTTATGGATCAAATCTTCCACGCCAAGTGTCAGCGCAAATAACGCCATCCGCACCAGCACGCCGTTATCGGCCTGGCGGAAGATCGCCAGATTCGGGTTCATATTCAGATCGTTATCCAGTTCATTAGCTTCCAGACGCGAATCGCGTGGCAGCGGATGCATGATCACGGTGTTGGACTTACAGTGTTTGGTGTAAATCTCCTGATTGAGTCTGAACTTGCCGCGATATTTATTGGCTTCTTCCTGTGACGGGAAGCGTTCTTCCTGAATACGGGTCTGGTACACAATATCAGCGTCAATATTACCGGCCAGCTGGTCGGTGATGCGGACCTTATGTCCGGCATTTTCAATCGCTGAGACAATTTCATCCGGCATCGCCAGTTCATTTGGTGCGATCAGCGTGAACTGAATGTTTTTGTACAGACACAGCAGTTTTGATAAGGAATGTACGGTTCGGCCAAATTTCAGATCGCCGATCATCGCGATATGCATACCTTCGACACATTGCTGCGAAGCCGCCAACTCACGCTCAATGGTGAACAAATCTAACAAGGCCTGCGTTGGATGTTCATTCGCACCGTCACCACCATTTAGCACCGGGACCCGGCTGCCTTCAGCAAATTCGGCCACGCTGCCGGCTTGCGGATGTCGCATCGCGATGACGTCACTGTAACTGCTGATCATCCGAGCCGTATCAAATAAAGATTCGCCTTTTGACAAGGCGGACGACTGAATGCCGGTGGTTTCGCGGACTTCGCCACCGAGCAGGTTAAAAGCGCAACCAAAACTGACCCGGGTGCGGGTGCTGGGTTCAAAAAACAGATTGCCCAGAATGGCGCCATCCAGTACGCGGGTTCGTTTCTGCCGCAGGGCATATGGTTCCATCGAACGGGCAATACGAAAGACGTGCGAAATACTGTCGCGATCAAATTGCTTGACCGACAGAATATGTTGACCTTTGAAGTTCATGCTCGGGGCCTATAACTGGGAGTGACAGACGGCGGCGTTGCCGCAAACTGCACGACATTATAATCAAAGCGACGTGACAAACCCAGTACTAAAACGGTTTGGCGACGGCCAGGATCACCACCGCAAATAAGATCAGCACTGGTGTTTCATTAAAAAAGCGATAGAAGCGCGGGCTGCGTTGGTTGCGGTTGTGTTTAAAGTCCGCCACCAATTTAAAACAGTAGCCATGATAACCATACAAAAAGGCTACCAGCACGAGTTTCAGGTGTAGCCAATGGCTGGCGGCAAACCAGGCTGCGCCATAACTATGGATCAGCAGCAGGCCAAATACCGCGGTTAACACAGCAAAAGGTGTGACGAAATATAATAACCGCCGCTCCATCACCTTAAACTGTGCGTCCACCTCAGGCGACACCGTCTGTGCGTGATAAACAAATAGCCGCGGCAGATAAAAAATGCCGGCAAACCAGGCCACCATAAAGGCGATATGCAGTGCTTTATAGATTAATAACCAGCTCATCAGGGCCCCTTTTTTCGTCGGCATTATGCACAGTTTTTGCCGAGTGGTTTTGATTTATAACAAATTATTTTGCCGCATTAATAGTGCGCGTACTTGCTCCCAGCTAATAAGGCCGAGCGGCTGATCAGGGGCATCATCATCGTAGACCAGCACCGCACCTTCACGCTGGTCACCTATTTCGGCAAAGACTTCAGCCATTGTGGCCTGATGACTGACCGCACCAACTGGAATAAACCGTAGCGCGCTTTCGCCGGACATTGACAAGCTGACATCGTAAGCCGCCAATTCAAATTGCTGGTCAACCGCGTATTGGCGACGGACTAAAACCTGCTGTTGTGATTCTGCATTGTCTAAAGCCTGGATCACCTGCGCATCAGACGGATTATCCAGCAGCAAATAATTTTGTTGTAGCATGGCCAGCACGCCGACTTTTTGCAGCACATCGTCCGCCGGTGCCAATTTGTAGGGCAGTTGCAGGAAATCGAGCTGTTGCAGAAAAATCGATTTAGTATGGAAAAACTGTACGGCCGTGACATAAGACGCTGTGATCACCAGGATCGACGGCACGACTAACTGCGGGTTTGACGCCAGTTCCATCACGGCCACTAATGCCGCCAACGGGGCGTGCAGGGTGGCAGCCATCATGCCGGCCATACCAAGCAATGCATAGGTGCCGACCGCACTGTGATCACCACTAAACAACGATGGCACAAAAGCCAGAATGGTCCCCATCACGATGCCAATACCAAATACCGGGCCGACAATACCGCCGGGCACACCTAAGCCCAACGCAACTACCGTCAACAGAATTTTGCCGACAAAAATGGCAAAAAGTAGCAACAGCTCATTCGGCGCAGACACCGCATAGTGGATGGCGCCAGTTTCAGCGCCAAGTGCTTGTGGGATCATACTGCCGATTGCGGCCGTCAATAACGCAGCCAACAACAGACGAAAGCCAAGATGCCAGCGTTGAAAGGTTTTCATCGTCAGCATCAGACTTTGATTAAAGAAAGTCGCGACCACGCCCATTGCCACGCCGGCCAGCAGTAAATACGGCAAGTGCCAGTTGCTCAGAGTCGCCATAGTCAGAGTATGCAAATCGTTGCCGGTGCCAAAAAAAGCTTGTGTCACTAAGGCGCCAATCGTCGATGCTAGCATAATGGGTACAAAGACATGAATGCGGTATTCCCGTAACACCACTTCCATGACAAAAATGACCGCTGCCAGTGGGGTATTAAATGATGCCGAGATCCCGGCTGCAATTCCACAACCGGCTAGAATACGGATGCTGTTATAGGGCAGGCGCAGATATTTACCAAACATGCTGGCGCCAAAAGCGCCAAGGTGGACTGATGGACCTTCCCGTCCAACCGAAAAACCGGCACTGAGCGCGGCTACTCCACCAAAAAACTGGTGCAGGGTGTTTTTCCACGGCATCAGACCATATTTAAGTTTAATCCTGTGGATGACAAAAGGGATCCCAAGGCGGTAATGCTTCAGTCCTATCACCAGCCCAAGCACCGTTATAATCGCGGCGGCAATAAATGGTAACGCAGCCCGATGTTGCAGACTCAGGCTGGTAAAATCGTCATAGTGGGTTAAGTAGAAACTCTGAATTGCCATAATCGACAGGCGAAACAACACGATAAGCAACGCGGCAACCAGGCCGCCGAGCGCACCTAGCAAACAGAGTTGTAATGAAGTCACTGGCAATGCCAGGCGGCGGCGCAGTGGCGGTAACCACTGTTTCACGCGATTCATGGTAAAGTACCAAGCTTAGATGCTGAAAGTCGAAAGATAACATGTTGAGTCTGCTGATGAAACTTCGATTCAATCAAGTTGCTGTTCTTTGGTTACGCCAACACTGGTGGCTGGTGCCGGCGATTTTGCTGGCGTTACTGCTGGGTTGGGGCTTTGGGAATTGGCACTTACTGCAAACGCAGGCACAACAAAGCCTGGCTTTACAACAACAAGGTCTGCAACTGCAGCAGGTTGACGCCGCGCGGGCTGATGCTTTGCGTCAGCGTGATTTTCTCAGCACTGAATTGGCGGTCGAGAGAAACACCAATCTGTTATTACAGCAAGACATCAAAGATCATCAGCAGAAACTGTTTGATTTGAAGAAAGAATTGGCGGTATACCAAAAAATTGTCGCTCCCGTGCCAGAGAGCGGTACGTTGGTGATCGACAGTTTCCGCTTACAACAAGGTAGTGCCGTCGGCCGTTATCAGTTCAGTTTGCTGTTGATTGAGCAAAATAAACAGAAAAAACAAAGCCGTGCTCAGATTGAAATCAAACTCAAAGGTAAGCGCAAGAAGAAAGCGGTGGAAGTTGATGTTTTGAAACTAGCCGGTTTTAATACCAAAGCGAAACGGTTGTTGATTAAGAACTTTCGGGCAGTTGAAGGTGACTTTGTGCTGCCTGCCGGTTTTACTGCCGAAAAACTCGAGATCCGTCTGAGCAGCAACTCTGGCCAAGGTGGTACGACTGTGTTGCTGAAAAAAGAGCTAGCCTGGGATGGCCAAAGTGAAATACTTGATTAAAACGCTCAGGTATTAGATAATCCGTCACCATTTTCTGTCCCGTCAGGAGTCGTTATGTCAGAAATCCAGATGCCTATTCAGTTTACCGATGCTGCCGCCAATAAAGTGCTGGCATTAATCACCGACGAAGAAAATCCGGCGTTAAAATTGCGGGTTTATGTCACGGGCGGTGGTTGCTCTGGTTTCCAGTACGGTTTCACTTTTGATGAAAAAGTGAATGATGGTGATTTAACCATCGACAAAAACGGCGTGACCATGGTGGTTGACCCGATGAGCCTGCAGTATCTGATGGGCGGTGTTGTTGATTATACCGATGGCTTACAGGGCAGCCGCTTCACAGTACAAAACCCAAATGCCACGACAACTTGTGGATGTGGTTCCAGTTTCTCAGTTTAAATGTCGAAATCACCAGCTGGCGCATTGCTGGCTGGTCTGTCCTCCCCGTTTTTCCCGCTGATTTTTTCACCAAACGTTACATCTGCCAGCAACATAGAATAGAATGCAGGTGGTTTGATAACAAAAATATTACTAATTGCTAATATTTACCATGCAAAAAATGTGGCTTTATTGCGTTTAAACTTGGTCTGCATTGCGTTAACGCTTTGATATTTAAAAATAAATTACATTGTTTTTATCAAGCGCTTACCGGTCGGACAAATTTTAACTGTTGTAACTGTACGCTCGTCGCATCCTATGGTTTAATGAACCGATTTTTATTGCTTATTGGGACACCAATAAGGTTTGGATTTTTATTCGGCAGGAAGTGTTTTACATAAAAAAAGCGTTCAACGCTGGGAGACTATTTAGTTATGAAAGGTACCAAAAGCGTCATTTCTGACGAGAATAAAAGATTGTGTTTGTGGCTGAAACGCCAGCGCCAGGATAAGGGACACACCATGCGCAGCCTGTCTGAAGTACTGGGCACACCACATTCTTTTATAGGTAAGGTAGAAAATCAGGAACGTCGTTTAGATGTCGTGGAATTTGTCCGGTATTGCCAGGCATTAGAAGTGGACCCAGCGGAAGGATTGCGTCAGGTGACTCAGCCTTAAGGACTGAGTCGTCTGAGAGATACAAAGCCGCAGATTGCGGCTTTTTTTATCTGCAGGATTTACGGCACAGAGAGCCCGGGATTTCGAAATGCCAATCTGTTAGCATTTCGCCGGATAAACAGCCCTCGCTCTGCAAAGGGCCTCCGACAATGCCGCGACGCGGTAGCAATAGTTTTCCGGCGCTTAGATTTGTTGTCCACGCTGCCGCAATAAATACATGATGTACCAGAGCAGTCCCAGCGCTGGGATCACCATCAGCGACGTCAATAGGAAAAACATCGACCAGTCGCCATCAAGCCAGTCAACCAAGCTACCACCAAATGCTGCCATTGAGGTGCGGCCGAAATTACCGACAGAGGCTAAAAGCGCATATTGACTGGCGGAGAAGGCCACGCCAGTAAAAGCGGATAAAAACGATACAAAAGCGACAATTGAAAATGCAGTGGTGAAGTTGTCCAGAATAATAGTCCAGAACAGGATTTGTTCATCCGGGCCGACTTTTGCCAGCCAGGCGAACATCAGATTACTGGCTGCCATGGCGATCCCACCAATCACCAGCCCTTTAAATACACCGAAACGTGTATTCAGTAAGCTGCCTAGCAGGGTAAAAAACACCGTGGCGCCCCAGCCAATCAGCTTGGAATACTCGGCGATCTGCTCGTTGCTAAAACCTACTTCCCGATAAAATTGGATCGACATCCGGCCGAGAAACGACTCGCCGAGCTTAAATGTCAGAATAAACAAAATCAGCAGTACAGATACTTTGAGACCATTGCGGCGGATAAACTCTGCGAAGGGTTCAAACACCGTCACTTGCAGCCAAAGCAATGCCGGATGCGACTGGCTGTTTTGGTAGCGTTCTGCTGCTTTTTGTTGCAATAAATCACGATTAGTTTCTGGTTCACGTACCCACAGCGTGCCTAAGGCAAGCATAGCCAACAATAATGCAAGTCCCAGATAGACGACTGACCAGCCAAAGCGGTCGGCGTAATGAAAAGCGAGATAGCCAGGTAAAGAGTATCCTGTCCACCAACCAGCCACGCCCATCGCAGCAGCAGTTGGTAACTTCAACGGGTCTTGGCCAATGATATCAATCCGGTAACCATCAATCGCGACGTCCATACTGGCCGCTGCCGCGGCGATAGCAAGAGCCAGTAAGGATGTCCAGAGTAGGCTCGCAGCAGGATTGGTCAGCGCAATCCCGACAGTGAACAGCACAATCCAGAGCTGCAGCATTAATATCCAGCTGCGGCGTTGACCAAGATGTTGATACAGAAGAGGTATCCGTACGCGGTCGAGTAAAGGCGCCCAAAGGAAATTGATCGCATATACGGCGGTGACTGAGCCAAAATAGCTAATAGCTGCTCGTGACAAATCAGCATCTTTCAGCCAGCCAGTCATCGCACTGCTAATCAGCACCCAGGGATAGCCGGACGAACAACCTAGCAGGAAAATAAACCAAAGACGGGGGTCGCGATAGACCCGGATTGCGGTTAACCAGCCCGGTGCGGGGCGCACTACTTCAGACATCCGGCATTGCTCCAGCGCGGTACAGTCACAAAGCCGCCACCTTAACAAAGCGGACCGGTCAAAGCAAAGTGGTGTTTAAGGCCTGATACCGACAAAGTCGGCGTGTACTTGGGTTTTACCCAATAAATACCCCATACATTGGTGCAGTTCACGGCGTAGGTGTCGGTCAGTTTTTAAGTCAGATTCGGAGCAAAATTCCAGCTGGTATACTAAGTGCCAAAACACCATCTCACGAAACGATTGCGGGGTTTTATTGCTGATCTTAAGCTGAGCCCATTCTTCCAATGTATCCCAGATAAACAAATGCATCTCCTGGTGCGGAAGCTGACCGCGTAGATAACGCGCCAGATAAAACACCAGCTGTTTAGATTTTTGCTCCAGAAATGCATCTAACATAACTACACCCTGTTTAACAAAGGTGGCAACAGCCACTTTGGTTAACCACAACAAGCCCGTAATGGGCTTATCAGCACAGTGCTGCCGAAGCAGCACTGTGTCTTGGGCAAGTATAGACGGTATTATTTAGCAGGAAGTAATATTGCGCGGGCGATGACTACTGGCTTTTTCGGTACATTTTCCCAGCCGAGTTTCTCGTTCAGGCCAGTTTCAAGCAGTTTGATTTTTTCCAGTGTCTCAAAGCCTTCGACGACGTTACCAAAAACCGCATAGCCCCAAGTCTTGCCAGGGTTTAAACTGGTATTTTCGTTCAGGTTTATAAAAAACTGGTTCGAACCCGTGTGCGGGCCTTTTTCCTGATGCGCCATCGCGACACTGAACTGAATGTTTTTCAGGCCATTGCCGGATTCGTTCGGGATCTCTTTGATGCTTTTAATAGCAATATATTCGCGATCATATCCGCCGCCCTGCAAGACAAAGTTTGGTTCTAGCCGGTGAAAGATGGTGCCGTCATACATCTTTTTATCAACGTAAGTCAGGAAGTTATTCACCGTCAACGCCGCTTTCATCCGATCCAGCTCGATGACGATGTCGCCTTCGGTGGTTACCAGTTTGACGCGCGGAAACAGATTGTCTTTTTGCAGATGTTCACCGGTAGCGAACACCGGAGCACTGATTAGCAGCAGTAGGGCTGCAAAAAAAAGCTTCATCGGTTAGTTCCTCAGGAAATCCTGCCAGCTTGGGTCGCGCAACATATTGCCAAGCACTTGTTCGGTCAGTACGCGTAACTCGCGTTCAGCCACGGCGGTATCGAGCTTAAACGGACCAGAGAAACTGCTTTTACCACTGTAGCTTTTGTTAAATGAACCGGCTTCACGTTCGATCAGTAGCGTCAGTTCCACGCTGTTTTTCACCACATGTTCGACAGTTTTTAACTCAGCATTGGCTTCCAGCTGATTAATTTGTAAGGTGACAATGACAGGCTCATTGCCGGAAATACGGGCACCTTGTTGAGTTAAGGCGCTGCTCAGAGTTTGTTGCAGCTGGCCGGTTAAATCATTGGTGGTCGGATAAGACTTGACGGAGTCACCATCGCGCATCACCAGTGTACCGTTTGTCGGTCTGTTGTCCTGTACGTTCAGGGCAAAAGCAGTGTTAGTCAGTTGATTAGACTGATTCCAGAAAATCTGTGGCGCCACGATAAAAGACGGGACCGGGTTGCTGCAACCGGCAACTCCGACCGCAAACACGGCGGCAAGCAGGATTGAACGCATAACTATTTCCTTCTGATAGCTTCAAAGACGCTGAATTTTGCATTACTGGCTACGTGAATACAACCGCCGAACAACCGTGTCAGCTTTTCGCCGTAACCCAAATGACGATTGCAGACAATACGCAGTCGACCACCAATTTTCAGCACGCGCCGTGCGTCAGCGAACATCTGCCAGGCAATATGGTCGGTGACTGCTTGTTGCTGGTGAAAAGGTGGGTTGCATAAAATGTAGTCGGCGGATAAGTCCGGTTGCTGACTCATACTGTCATCGACCAGAAATTCACAGTGGCTTGCCGCAGGAAAAAGTCGGCTGACGTTTTCACGTGACGATTGCACTGCCATGTATGATTCGTCGCAAAACAATATCTGTGCTTGTGGTTCTGCTGCAAGTAGCGCCAACCCAATCACACCGTTGCCACAACCTAAATCAATCACTCTTTGCCCTGATTGGACCGATGGCAAGTACTGCAGAAAGAACCGCGCGCCAATATCGAGTTGCTCTCGGGCGAACACATTGGCATG
>NZ_JBHLXP010000003.1:48395-107813 GCF_042432165.1 Rheinheimera tilapiae | reverse complement strand
CCGTTAAAGAAGCGCTGACCGGGCCAATTTCTTCAGCAAAAATTTGTAGCAGATTGGCGTGAATGTCTTTTGCTTTTGCCGCAGCAATTAACGATGCGCCATCCGGCAGCTGTTGCTTAATTTGTCGTAACTGATAACGCAGAAAACTATGGTTACCTGGCAGTTTTAATAGCACCGCGGCAAAGGCCGGACAAGGCTCGGTGCTGGCAATTTGCGTTACAGCTGTCAGACCATTTTGCTGCAGATTGTGTTGGGTCGCGAGCTGACTTAAATAAGAATCGGACCATTGCACTGGTTGCCAGGCGTGCAGCGCACAGGCAAGAGTGCCGAACAAATCGTTCACCAGCAGCAAGGGGACTTGATGGTGCGGCAGTTGTTGCTGTGCATAACGTATCAGCAACTCGTCGGCAGCATCCCAGGCCTGCAGGCTGCGGGTTTTCTGCTCAGGCGGATAACGATCCAGCTGCAGTTGGATCTGGTCTAAGGTAAATTGGCTGGACATAAGCTGGTTCGGCAGAAATAAAGGGCAGTTATTTTGACAGAAGCGCAGACAAGTCACAACGAAAGTCCGGTCATTCCGCTGCAAAGCAATTTGTTGCAGCGCTATTTTCTGCCAGACGCTGAGATATGGCTGCTTCCCGGTTTTTTATCTGCCACAGAGTCGACGCAGCTACAGCAACAGTTGCGTGAGCTCAGCTGGCAGCAACCACAGATCAAGTTATATGGCCGATCAGTCGCTATCCCACGTCGGCAGATCTGGATGGGAGACGCACATTGCAGTTACCGTTATTCTGGGGTGACATTTTATCCGCAAGCCTGGCAAGCCGGGCTTGATGGATTGTGTCAGCGCCTGACCCGCCAGACAGGACACCCACTGAATGCGGTGCTGTTGAATCACTATCAGCATGGTGAGCATCATATGGGTTGGCATAGTGATGATGAGCCTGAGCTGGGCGATGAACCGGTGATTTTATCGCTGAGTCTTGGCCAGACGCGTCGCTTTGATTTACGGCATAAACGGCTCAATAGCCAGTTGTCTATTGAACTGAACGATGGCGATTTGCTGGTGATGGCGGGCGCTTGTCAGCGGCACTGGCAACACCGGGTGCCAAAGCAAACCCGGTTGGATGCTGAGCGCTTTAATCTGACCTTCCGTTATTTGCCACAGCGTTGATGCAGCGAAGCGGCAATAATCAAGCTGGAATCTTTATCTTTTTTTGCAGCTGTTTAGCTACAGACAAGGCAAAATGCACTGGCTAAAGTGAGTTATGAGTATTAATGCTGAACGAAGGAGCAGACAATCATGTTGATCCATACGTCTATCGAACAGAAATTGTTGCATGCCTTCCAACCTGTATTTCTGGATGTCATCAACGAAAGTCACATGCACAGTGTTGCACCGGGCTCTGAATCCCATTTTAAAGTTGTGATTGTCACGCCGTTATTTGATGGGATGCGGCTGTTGCAGCGGCATCGAGCGGTGAATGCAGTCGTGGCAGAAGAATTGGCAGAAAAAATCCATGCACTTGCCTTGCATACATATACACCCAGCGAATGGTACGAGTATTACGCGGAGAAGCCGCCTGCCTCACCAAAATGCTTTGGCGGTTCTAAAAAAGCAGAGAAGACCGCGAACTGAGTGATTCTCTCGCTCGATATATTGGTACGATCGCCGGCATTAGCCGCTTTATTTAAGCTGATCAGACCTGTTACGGCGGTGAGTGTTTTACACTAACCGCGGTTTCTGTCATCACACAGGTTAATTTTTTATGGTTATTCAACCGAAAATCCGTGGTTTTATCTGTACCAATGCGCACCCGGTGGGCTGTGCTGAACATGTTCATGAGCAAATCGGCTACGTCAAACAACATGGTACCGTCGCTAACGGTCCAAAAAATGTATTGGTGATTGGCGCTTCAACGGGATATGGCCTGGCCTCGCGTATCACTGCGGCATTTGGTTCTGGCGCTAAGACTTTGGGTATTTTCTTTGAAAAAGAAGCGACAGAAGGCAAAACCGGATCTGCTGGCTGGTATAACACTGCCGCTTTTGAAGCCGCAGCGAATGCTGAAGGATTGTGGAACAAACACCTGAATGGTGATGCTTTTACCGATGAGATGAAATCTCAGGCCATTTCTCTGATCCGCGCTGAAATGGGCAAAATCGATTTAGTCGTTTACAGTCTGGCTGCTCCTCGACGCAAAGATCCAGTGACTGGCGAGATTTACAGTTCAGTATTAAAACCAATCCAGAACGCTTACACGGCAAAAACGCTTAACACCAGCAAGCGCGAGATTGAAGAAGTGTCGGTAGAACCGGCCAATGAAGACGAGATTTTTAACACGGTCAAAGTGATGGGCGGGGAAGACTGGGAACGTTGGTTAGACCAGCTGCATGCCGCCGGCGTATTGGCTGAAAATGTCCAGACGGTTGCGTACACCTACATTGGTAAAGAACTGACCTGGCCGATTTATGGTAAAGCAACTATCGGTCGCGCCAAAGAAGATCTGGACCGGGCAGCATCTGCGATCAGCTCTAAGCTGGCAGGGCAGGGTGGTCATGCCTATGTTGCGTCTTTAAAAGCGCTGGTAACGCAAGCCAGTTCTGCTATTCCAATCATGCCACTGTATATCTCATTACTGTACCGTGTGATGAAAGCAGAAGGCACCCATGAAGGTTGCATTGAACAAATTTACGGCCTGTTCCAGCAGTGTTTGTACAACCCGGCGCGCGTGCTGGATGAAGGTGGTCGTTTGCGGATGGACGGTAAAGAGCTGTCTGACCATGTTCAGGCTGAAGTAACGGCATTATGGCAACAGGTTGAAACGGCGAATATCGACGAGTTGACCGATTACAAAGGCTACCATCAGGAGTTTCTGCGTCTGTTTGGCTTCGGTTATAGCCATGTCGACTACGAAGCTGATGTTTCTCCGATGGTGACACTGGCGAATTTAGCTTAAGATAATAAAGCCGCCTTTCTGGCGGCTTTTGTTTGAACGTAGGACGAAGGGGACAGCCTCCAAGGCAACAACAGGAAAACCGCTGAATTTCAGCGAATTTGTGCAGATTATGCGCAATATATTCAAAGTTGACTACACTTGCCGACAGTCGCTGTCCTGGCTGCATAAAAGTGTTATTTATCATAGCTGGTCTGTGGGTTTAGTGCTAAAATCCGCCGCTATGTACGTGTATCTGTTGAAATCTGGTTAAAATTCAGCCAGCTTTCGCCAGGTGCGCTGCGAGGCGAGCAGCCGTAAAAACCAGGCCCTGTTTCTTCCCGTTAAAGTAGTGCAAGTACGTATGATTAAAATTAAAAAAGGATTGGACATTCCCCTGTCGGGCAGTCCTAAACAAGTGATCCATGACGGTCCTGCCGTCAAAACGGTCGCGTTGCTGGGTGAAGAGTATGTCGGTATGCGTCCTACAATGCTGGTTGAGGTTGGGGATAAAGTAAAAAAAGGTCAGGGTCTTTTTGAAGACAAAAAAAATCCTGGCGTAAAATTTACTGCCGCTATCTCCGGGACCGTAACTGCGATTAACCGTGGCGCCAAACGTGTGCTGCAATCCGTTGTGATTGAAGCTGACGGCTCAAACGAGGCGGTGCAATTCCAGAAATTTGATGCTGCGGCATTAAACAGCCTTGATGCTGGTGTTGTGAAACAGCAGATCCTGGATTCTGGATTGTGGACAGCGTTTCGTACGCGGCCTTTCAGTGCCATTCCAGCAATTGACAGTACGCCACGGGCGATTTTTGTTACGGCAATTGATACCAACCCGTTAGCCGCTGATCCTGCGGTCGTCATCGCTGCTGCTGCAGCGGACTTCCAGCATGGTCTGACTGTGCTGAGCAAACTGACCACTAATAAGGTTTACGTTTGTAAAGCAGCTGGCGCCAATGTGCCGGTAGCTGGCCAGGTTCAGGTCGAAGAATTCGCTGGTCCACATCCGGCAGGTTTGCCAGGCACACACATCCATTTCCTTGAGCCGGTTTCACTGACCAAAGTGGTCTGGCATATCAATTATCAGGACGTGATTGCACTCGGCAAACTGTTCACTACAGGTGAATACCACGCTGAACGTGTTATTTCATTGGCTGGTCCTGTCGTGAAAAATCCACGTTTGATCAAAACTGTGCTGGGTGCTTCAATCCCAACCTTGATCGAAGGTGAGCTGAACGACGGTTCGAATCGTATCATCTCAGGCTCAGTGCTTGCTGGCAGAACTGCTGTTGGTGTGCATGCCTATCTTGGACGATTCCATAATCAAATCTCAGTCCTTGCTGAAGGGTTTGAAAAAGAATTCCTTGGTTGGCTGGCTCCGGGGGCTAGTAAATTCTCGGTTACCCGCGCATACCTGTCTCATCTGAGCCCTAAACGTCTGTTCAACATGACAACTACAACAAACGGTTCTGACCGTGCCATGGTGCCGATTGGTAACTATGAGCGCGTGATGCCATTGGATATTCTGCCAACGCTGTTACTGCGTGACTTGTTGGTTGGCGATTCCGATGGTGCTGTAACGTTAGGTTGTTTAGAACTGGATGAAGAAGATCTGGCGCTTTGTACCTTTGTCTGCCCTGGTAAGTACGACTATGGCGTGGCACTGCGAAATGCGCTGACGACCATCCAGAAGGAAGGTTAAGATGAGTTTGAAGCATTATATTGAAAACCTTGAGCCGCATTTTGAAAAAGGCGGCAAACATGAAAAGTGGTATGCGCTTTATGAAGCAGTTGCCACTATTCTGTACACTCCAGGCAAAGTAACCAAATCTGCAACTCACGTACGCGACAGTATCGATCTGAAACGCATCATGATTTTCGTTTGGTTAATGCTGTTCCCAGCGATGTTCTTCGGTATGTTTAATATCGGCCATCAGGCCGCGTCAGTCTTATCTGAAACTATTAAATTACCCGACACCTGGCAAGTAGGTTTGTTCCACGCCTTTGGCGGCGAACTCACAGCTGACTCAGGCTGGGGCGCAAAAATGTGGTACGGTGCCTGTTGGTTCCTGCCGATTTATGCGGTCGTGTTTTTGGTCGGTGGTTTCTGGGAAGTACTGTTTGCTTCTGTGCGCAAACATGAAATCAACGAAGGTTTCTTCGTCTCTTCTATCCTGTTTGCGCTGATCCTCCCTGCGACAATCCCTCTGTGGCAGGCTGCCCTCGGTATTTCTTTTGGTATTGTTGTGGCCAAAGAAGTCTTTGGTGGTACAGGCCGTAACTTCCTGAACCCAGCACTGGCTGGTCGTGCTTTCCTGTTTTTTGCCTACCCAGCGCAAATTTCCGGTGACAAAGTATGGACAGCTGCTGATGGTTATTCAGGCGCAACTTTGTTATCGCAAGGTGCAAACGGTTCGATCACCGATTGGTCGATCAATCAGCAATGGTGGGATGCGTTTTACGGCTTTATTCCTGGTTCGATTGGCGAAACATCTACATTGGCGTTGATGGTTGGCGGCTTGGCACTGATTTACCTGCGTATTGCGTCATGGCGCATAGTATCCGGCGTGCTGGTGGGTACTATTGTGTTTGCGACCATGTTCAATCTGATCGGTTCTGACACTAACTCGATGTTCGCGATGCCTTGGTACTGGCACGTTGTATTAGGTGGTTTTGCTATTGGTTTGTTTTTCATGGCAACGGACCCGGTATCTGCGTCATTTACCGACACGGGCAAATGGGCCTACGGTATTCTGATCGGTTTCATGGTTGTAATGATTCGTGTGGTGAACCCTGCTTATCCGGAAGGCATGATGCTGGCAATTTTGTTCGCCAACCTGTTTGCGCCTTTGTTTGACTATATGGTCGCGCAATCAAACATTAAGCGGAGGCTGGCTCGTAATGTCTAATAATAACGAAAGCATCGGCAAAACGTTTTTTGTCGTGATTGGCTTGTGTCTGATCTGTGCGATTTTTGTAGCAGCGTCAGCGGTTGGTTTGCGGCCGAAACAAGCAGAAAACAAGTTACTAGATGCACAGAAAAATATTCTGATCGCAACCGGGATGCTAAATGGTGAAGACATCAAAGCACAGTTTGAAAAGCATGTGCAAATCCGTCTGGTCGATTTAGATACTGGTGATTTTGTTGATCAGGATCCACTGTCTTATGATTATCGCAAGATGATGAAGGATCCAGCGGGTAGTATTACTCTGGATGAAAAAGACGATAAAGCTAAGATTAAGACTCGCGCCAAAATAGCACCTGTCTATCTGGCTTTTGCGGACGGTATCGAGTCTAAACAAATCAGTGCCATCGTATTGCCAGTACACGGTTACGGTTTATGGTCAACTATGCATGGTTTTCTGGCGCTGGATAAAGATGGCAATACCATCAAAGGTCTGAACTACTACGAGCACGGTGAAACACCGGGCTTGGGCGCAGAAATTCAGAATCCGAAGTGGGTTGCACAATTTGTCGGTAAGAAACTTGCTGATGAAAACGGTCAGCCTGCGATCAAAATTCTGAAGCCGGGTAACGCGGATCCAGCTTCTGCCTATCAGGTTGATGGCCTTTCAGGTGCCACAATTACAAGCAACGGTGTACAAAATACTTTTGTGTTCTGGTCTGGAGCTAAAGGTTTTGCCCCATTCCTGACTAAAGTGCGTCAAGGAGCATTAAACAATGGCTAGTGCTAAAGAGATGAAATCACTGGTTTTTGGACCAGTGTTCGCCAACAACCCTATCGCATTACAAGTTCTTGGCATTTGTTCTGCGTTAGCAGTGACGACCAAGCTTGATAAAGCACTGGTAATGGGTGTTGCTCTGATGTTGGTAACGGCGTTTTCCAGCATGTTTATCTCAATGATCCGCAACCATATCCCATCAAGCGTACGGATTATCGTGCAGATGACGATCATTGCGTCACTGGTAATCGTAGTTGACCAAATCCTTAAAGCCTATGCATATAACGTTGCAAAAGAGCTGTCGGTTTTCGTCGGTCTGATTATTACGAACTGTATCGTTATGGGCCGTGCCGAAGCTTATGCCATGAAGAGCCCTCCACTGATGTCATTCTTAGATGGTATCGGTAATGGCTTAGGCTACACCGTGCTGTTGGTGATTGTGGCTGTAGTTCGCGAACTGTTTGGTTCTGGCACATTACTGGGTGTTGAAATTCTGCCACTGGTTAGTGCTGGCGGTTGGTACGTACCAAACGGTCTGCTGTTAATGCCACCAAGTGCATTCTTCATCATTGGCCTGTTAATTTGGGCCCTGCGGACCTGGCGTCCAGAGCAGCAAGAACAGCACTAAGGAGTAGCAGATGGAACATTATTTGAGTTTGTTTGTACGTGCTGTTTTTGTTGAAAACATGGCACTGTCGTTTTTCCTTGGGATGTGTACTTTTATTGCAATTTCCAAACAAGTCAAAACGGCGTTTAGCTTAGGTGTTGCAGTCACAGTGGTACTGGCATTGTCAGTACCGTTGAATAACATCGTGTTTAAGCAGTTTTTGGCGCCGGGTGCATTAGATTGGGCCGGTTTTCCGGATACAGACTTAAGCTTCCTTGGCTTCATTGCATACATTGGTGTAATTGCAGGTTTGGTTCAGGTGCTGGAAATGTTCCTGGACAAGTATGTACCGGCGCTTTACAACGCCTTAGGTATCTTCCTGCCGTTGATCACGGTGAACTGTGCAATTTTCGGTGCGGTAGCGTTTATGGTTGAACGTGACTATACGCTTGCTGAAAGTACAGTTTTTGGTCTGGGTAGTGGTATCGGCTGGACAATGGCGATCACTGTTATGGCTGCAGTCAGTGAAAAACTGAAATATGCCGACGTGCCGCTGGCTTTACGTGGTCTGGGTTCACGCTTTTTCATGGTGGGTCTGATGAGTCTGGGTTTCCTGTCGTTCTCAGGCGTATCCCTGTAAGCATCGGTAGTAGAAGGAAAAAACAATGCAATATACTGAGATTTATCTTGGTGTTGGTATGTTCACCTTGCTGGTTGTCGCACTGGTCGTGATGATCCTGGTGGCGAAAGCCAAACTGGTTTCAGCCGGTGAAGTGACAATCAATATCAATGGCGATGCCAGCAAAGCGCTGAAAGTCAGTGCTGGTGGCAAACTGCTCAGCGTGCTGGCAGATCGGGGGATCTTCCTGTCGTCAGCTTGTGGCGGTGGTGGTTCTTGTGGTCAGTGTCGTGTGCACGTTCACGCCGGTGGCGGTGATGTGTTACCAGTCGAATTTGGTCACCTGACTAAAGGCGAACGCCGCGAAGGTTGTCGTCTGGCTTGCCAGGTCAGCGTTAAAACTGACATGGACATCGAAGTTGAGGCTGAGATCTTTGGTATCAAAAAATGGGCTTGTACGGTTATCTCTAATGATAACAAAGCCACTTTTATCAAAGAACTGAAGCTGCAAATCCCGGATGGTGAATCAGTGCCTTTCCGTGCCGGTGGTTACATTCAGATTGAAGCACCAGCTCACCACGTCAAATATGCAGATTTTGATATTCCTGCAGAGTACCGCGGTGATTGGGAACGTTTCAAATTCTTCACGCTGGAGTCCAAAGTAGACGAGCCGACGATTCGTGCTTACTCAATGGCGAACTACCCGGAAGAAGAAGGCATTATCATGCTGAACGTGCGGATCGCTTCTCCGCCACCAAATAACCTGACTTTACCTTGCGGTAAAATGTCATCGTATATCTGGAGCCTGAAAGGTGGCGAGAAAGTCACAATTTCTGGTCCTTTTGGTGAGTTCTTCGCTAAAGATACCGATGCTGAGATGGTATTTATCGGTGGTGGTGCAGGTATGGCGCCAATGCGTTCGCACATTTTCGACCAGCTGCGCCGGCTGAAATCGAAGCGCAAAATGTCATTCTGGTATGGTGCCCGTTCTAAACGCGAAATGTTCTATGTTGAAGACTTCGACATGTTACAGGCCGAGAACGAGAACTTTAAGTGGCACGTTGCGTTGTCTGATCCGCAACCGGAAGACAACTGGACTGGCTACACCGGCTTTATCCATAACGTGATTTTTGAGAACTATCTGAAAAACCACAAAGCACCAGAAGATTGTGAGTTCTACATGTGTGGTCCACCGATGATGAACAAAGCGGTGATCAACATGCTCAAAGACTTAGGTGTAGAAGACGACAACATTCTGTTGGATGACTTCGGCGGTTAAGCTTAGTGAGTTTGAAAAAACCAACCTGCGGGTTGGTTTTTTTATGGCTGAACGATAGGGCAATGTTCAACCCAGTTGGTGCGACAATCTATCTGTATCGGTTCGCGTGCAGGCGCGTCCATGAGCGACAAGTAGTAAAGTGCATCTGGCGTAGTCGGCACGACTAAAATACTGGTAAAATATCAGCCCCTATGTTGGTTTTCGACTAACTTGTTGTTTCACTTCAATGCCTAAAGAGGTTGTCATGGAAGTATTTCTGTTGACGTTCGCTGTGTTGCTAATCGTTGTGCTGGCTATGGCAATTGGTTATATCGTGCAACGTAAAACTATTGCTGGCAGCTGCGGCGGTCTTGATGCGCTTGGCATCGAAAAAGCTTGTGATTGTGAGAATCCGTGTGAAAAACGCCAGGAGCGGATGCGTAAAGAAAAACTCTGGCAAGAAAATAAAATTATCTGATCTCTGCTGGTCTGGCAGCCTTTCCAAGGACTAATCAATGGCTTTTCCAACTCCTGTCGCTGTGTCTTCCCTACAGGCCGCTTCTGCTGCTGACTGGGATGCACTGATTTGTATCGCTGAACATTTCACCCGGTTACCTGACGCCGGGTTGACCGAATTTGTTGCCAGCCACCAGGCTATCGACCAGCGTATTGGTCGTGAAACGGTGACGCTGATTTGCCCGCTGGCCGCCGGTAAGCGGCTGATTCTGGCACCAACGGGTCCATTATTGCGTGATTATGATGATGTACGGTGTTTTGCTGATGTGGCAAAAGTCGCGATCCAACAAGCCAAAGCGGCTGGCGCAGTGCGCCCACTGATTTGGCTGCAGGCACCGGATGATGCGCGTTATGCACAGGCGTTGGAAGTTGCATATCTGGCCGCGGCACAAGCGCTGTGGCAGCCACTGGAAGGGCGTGAAGCACGTGGCGAACAAAATGTAGAACCGGTTCAGCAGATTGGTCTGCTTGGTCTCACTGACGCGCAGGCGGCGTTTCTGGTTGCGACAGAAGCTGGCCGGCGTTTGGCCCGTGACCTCTGTGGTACCGAGCCTGAACGGATGACACCACTGCGTTTTGCCGATTATTGTGTAGATGCATTCCAGCATACCGATGTAAAAGTCAAAGTAGAAACGAATACCGAACAGCTGCTTGCCGACTATCCATTGCTGATGGCCGTTGCCCGCAGCTCTTTGGCTGTAGCACGGCATAAACCGGCCGTGATCCGGTTGGAATATATGCCTGCAGGTGAAGTTACCGAAACACTGTTGTTCGCAGGTAAAGGTTTGGTCTATGACACCGGCGGCGCAGATTTAAAAATCAACGGTGGTATGGCCGGTATGAGTCGCGACAAAGGCGGGGCCGCTGCGGTCGCCGGTTTTATGAAAACTGTCGCACTTTTAAAACCTGCGGGCTTGCGAGTTATCGCTGAGATCGGTGCTGTACGAAACAGTATCGGCTCAGACGCATTTGTCGCCGATGAAATTATTACCAGTCATGCTGGGGTTCGGGTCAGAATTGGCAATACCGATGCCGAAGGTCGACTGGTGCTGGCTGACCTGATGTCACATTTACGTCTTCAGGCTCAACATGCGGTAAACCCAACACTGTTTTCAGTAGCTACTTTAACCGGCCATGCGGCGCGTGCGGTCGGGCCATATACGGCATTGGTCGAAAATGGTGCGGCCCGACAGGCTGGTGTGTCAGCGACTATCGCAGCTGCCGGTGAACTGTGGGGAGATCCGTCTGAATTGTCGTCCAGCCGGCGCGAAGACTTCGCCTTTATTAAAGCCCGTACCTGTGCCGATGATGTGCTGAGCTGCAATAACGCGCCATCATCAGTCACCGCGCGTGGCCACCAGTTCCCGATGGCATTTTTAGTGGTTGCTGCCGGGTTAGACCAGAACTCTGCATTGTCACATGGCTTGCCATATGTGCATATCGATATCGCTGGCAGCGGTGTCGATGGCGGGGATTGGCAGCATGGCAAACCTTCAGCAGCACCGGTAAGCAGTCTTGCTGCAGCCTATTTAAGCTAATCCGCAGTTTTTCGCAGAACCCAGGCCGTCAGGTTAAGTTAAACACTGACGGCTAGCAGCTTTCCATTGAAATTGGTTGTCGGTTGGGTTCTGTCTGTTTATGCTGTAGTCACACCCTCCCTATGGTCAGAGTCAGGTTAATGGACGAATGAGACTCCGCGAAACTCTTGTTATCTATATGTTTCCGTTGATGGTTTTGCCCACATTGGCATTTGGCTATCTGGCATATCGATACAGCGAGTCATCATTTGCCCAGCAGGCGTTCATCAAAGTCGCTCAGCATCTGCAGATCCAGCAAAATAAACTCAACGTCTATCTGCGTAATCACCAGATGCATCTGCAGCATTTAAGTCAGACCGAGACCACGCTGGCATTTTTATCAGAGCAACCCAATGCGGAAAAGTCGCTGGCTACCCAGCTAAAGCACTACCAAAAAGCGTACCCAGACGCTGAGCAGATCAGACTATTGCGCTTAAGCGGTGAATTAGTATTTCAGTCGCCTGTTGCGGCGGGGAGCGCAGTCGCGGCAGGCAGTCGATTCCGAGCCGATTACTTTACGTCGTTGCAGGGCATGATTGAAGATGCCGGTATTTTTATTAGTCGGGAAAATGATCAGCAAGAACTTAAAGTGATCCTTGCTCAAAAAATTTATCAGCTTGCCAGTGATGCGAACGAAATTGACCGGCTTTGGGGTTACTTGGTCGTCAATCTGAACACCGATGCGTTGGATCAGATTGTGCAGAACCGCATGTTACCTTCCAATGTCAATTTGCTCGTCAGCGCCGGTGGCATCATTTCTTATGCAGACAAACCGAATCTGATCGGCAGCGCACTGGCGCCATCCAATTTTTCCCAGGTACAACAATCAGTCGGTGCCGGACAGTTACAGCATATTGTTCTACTTGGTAAACCGATGTTAGTGCTAGGTGCTGAGTTGCCCGGTAATTTCATGTTGGTTAGTGCGGTCGAAGAAACAGAGTTGATGGATGTCTCTGAGTTCTTACCAGTGTTGGTCTTTATACTTAGCATCCTGATTGCCATTGGTTTGCCATTGTTGTGCTACTGGTTGCTCATCAAATACATTTTTGAACCGATCAAAGTGCTGACCGAGGCTAAAACCGCTGTTGGCCGTGGTGATCTCAGTACTTTGCTGACGGTTAAAAAACAAGACGAACTGGGGGACATGTTTGCCGCATTTAATGTCATGGTGCGCCAGCTCAGGGTCTACCGGGAGCGGGAACGGGCTTACAAACAGCAATTGGAAGAAAAAGTACAGAAGCGGACACAGGATCTGGCTCGCGCGAACAGTAATCTTGCCAGCGCTAACCAGCAATTGATCCTGGCCCGCGAATCAGCAGAGCAGGCGAACCGGCTGAAAAGCGTATTCCTCGCCAATATGAGCCACGAGATCCGTACGCCGCTGACGGCGATTATCGGCTTTAGTGAGCAGGCGATTATCGAGCAAGACCATGAGCAAGTAACCGACTATCTAAAGCGTGTTTTGCGCAGCGGCGACCATTTGCTGAAGCTGATCAATGACATCCTCGATCTGTCGAAAATTGAAGCCGATAAGCTCGAGTTGTCCTATGTCCAATTTAACTTTCTTCAGCTTATCGATGATATCTACCAACAAACGAAAAATCAGGCACAGGCCAAGGTGCTGGATTGTGTGCTCGAGCTGAACTATCCGTTACCGGCACAATTGCGAACTGATGAATTACGTTTTCGCCAGGTATTGCTCAATCTGACCAGCAATGCGCTGAAGTTTACGCAGCGCGGCAAAATTATCATCCAGGTCAGTTATCAGTCCGGTGACGAGCTGTTGGTGATCCGTATTAAAGACACTGGAATTGGCATGAGTGCCGAAGAGTTGACCAAGTTGTTTCAGCCTTTCGTGCAAGCTGATGCGACCGTCACGCGAAACTTTGGCGGCACAGGTTTAGGCCTGGTTATTTCGAAAAAACTGATGCAGCAAATGAACGGCGATATCCGGGTAGAAAGCGTCAAAGGACTGGGCAGCTGTTTTGAGATCCTGATGCATTGTGAAACGCAGCAAATTAGCCTGGTCGATCATTTCGAACCGAGTACTAACCCAGATGCAGTGCAACCGGAATCCGATTGTCTGCCGCAACTGAAAATTTTGGTAGCTGAAGACAATACCGACAATCAGCTGTTGGTCGCTGTATTACTTCGTAAGATCAATGCAGATTTTACCATGGTAGCCAATGGCCATCAGGCGGTGCAAAAACTCTTACTGGAAGATTTTGATCTGGTGTTTATGGACATGCAAATGCCGGAGATGGGCGGTGAAGAGGCTACCCGGTTAATCCGCCATGCCGGTATCGATGTGCCAATCATTGCATTGACCGCCAATGTGATGCGGGAAGACCACCAACGCTATCTCGAGGCGGGTTGTCAGGCGTTATTGGGCAAGCCGATAGTGCAGCACGACTTTTATGCGATGATCCGTAACTACACGCGTAAAGCGCAGCAGCTGGAGCAGGATTTAGCCGCTAAACTAGAGCAAGACCCAGCGATTATTGCTCTGAAACAAGATTTTGCCGAACGTCTGCCGGCACAGTTGGCACAACTGGCACAGTTGCAACAAGACAATAATCTGGCGGTATTACAATATGAAGCCCATAGTCTGAAAGGATGTGCCGGCAGTATGGGCTTTCCGGAGATCACTCAGTTGGCGGCTGAGTTGGAATTGTCGGCAAAATCTCAGGACGCTTTGGCCTGCCAGCTGATTATTCAGCGCATGCAGCACCAGCAGTTACAAGCGAACCACTGAAACAATGGAAGGTAGAATGACAGAGCATTTTCAGCTCCATCCGCAGCTGGCTGCTGATTCAGTATGGCTGGCCGATTGGCCTTTATGTCAGGTACGACTGGTGAATGACCAGCAGTATCCCTGGTTTATTTTGGTTCCGCGTCGTGTCGCTGTGCGCGATGTGATCGATCTATCCGAGCTTGACCAAGATCAGTTGTGGCTGGAAAGTCGCACGCTGAGTGTTTACCTCAAAAGTGACTATCAGCCAGACAAGCTAAATCTGGCAGCACTGGGCAATATGGTACCGCAATTACATTTGCACCACATTGCCCGGTTTCAGACCGACAAGAGCTGGCCGGCACCGGTCTGGGGAAAATTTCCGGCGCAACCATACAACCCAACCGATCTGGCCGCATTACAACAAATCTGGTCGGAGCGTTCATCAGCAGCGAGGAATTTATATGTCGGCGGATAATGCATTATTGACGCTTCTGACCGAAAAACTGCGCAATAACGTGCTGGTGTTGCCAACGCTGCCAGAAATCGCTGTGCGGGTTCGCCAGGCGGCAGATGATCCCGACATTAACCTGCATGCGATGGCAGAAGTGATCGCACTGGATCCGGCGCTCGCTGCACGGATGCTGAAGGTCGCCAATAGCGCATTTTTAGGGCGCAGTATCAAGGTTAATACGCTGAATCAGGCGGTGACACGGATCGGGTTGTTTCAGGTCAAAAATATTGCCACGGCGATGGCGCTTGAGCAGTTGTTTGTCAGCCAGCATCCGCAGGTGTTAGAACAAATGGCGGAACTGTGGCGTGATACCATTGAAATTACCTGTATATCGATGGCATGCCTGAAGTTTTATCAACAAAAACATAAGCATACGTCACTGAATATGGACACTATGACGCTTGCCGCGTTGGTGTATCAGATTGGCGCTTTACCGATCCTGACCGAAGCTGAAAAGTATCCGGCGGTATTTGCCGAACCGGCTTATCTACGTCACGCCATCCGCGATTTATCGCCGAAGATTGGTGTAGTGATCCTGGAAAGCTGGTCTTTTGCTGATATTTTTGTCCGGGTGGTTCAGGATTGGGCAGGGTTAGCGGTGACTGACGAGCCTTGTTATACCGATTTTGTCCGGTTGGCGGCTATCACCCGCCAACAATATCCACTGCGCAGCAATGAATCGCAGCTGTTGGACAGTTATTTGCAGCAAGGACTAATTCCAAAGCTAGATTTTATGCAGGAACCACAAGTACAGCAGCACTATCAAGACGCAAAAACGATGTTTATGTGATGGGATCGGCTGTCCGCGTCACCAGACAGCCCGCCCCAATGCTTACCGTTACGCCTTTACCAAAGGCTGAACCTGGTCTTTAAACACTTGCAGGACCTGCGCCAGTTCATTAGCCATCACCAGCAGGTCGGCATCGAGCCGCAATACTAAATCTTCCCAGCCCAGTTCGTCGTTTTTGTTCGCCAGTAACTCTTCGAATTGCAGCTTTTTGATACTGCCATCTTCACAGATCACCAGACTCAATTGCTCCGGCTGCACCAGCTCCAGTTTAGTCACCAGTTTGTCTTCTAAGTGGCTTTGCACTTCATCCGTGGTCAGCACATGGTTGCTGAACCGGACTTTAGCACCTTCTTCATCTGGAGCCTTTAGCTCCGCATCATGACCAAGGCTAAAGCCAGTAGGCAAGGCCTGATTGCTCAGCCACTGCTGCATTGACTGACTGAGCTGATTACTGTCAATCCAAGGCACCGCGGGTAGTGATCCCAGCGCTTTACGCAGCAGTGCCAGCAAATCTTCCGCGCGACTGGCTGAGCTGGTATTGACGATAAACCAGTTGTTTTTGGCGTCATAGATCGCCTGAGTCACAGTCGAACGGCTAAATGCCCGTGGCAATAATGTCTGGATTAGCTCTTCTTTCAACGCCTGTTTTTCTTTGCGGCCCAAAGGCCGGCCTTTTTCAGCTTCCAATGCGTCAATTTTGGGTTGTAGTTCTTCATTGATCACGGCTGCCGGCAACACTTTTTCCTGCCGTTTCAACGCGAATACAAACAAGTGCTCCAGCTGGTGGGCGTAGGATTTAATGCTCGGGTGCAGCGGAAAAGTAAAGCCCAGTTTCAGCGCATCCTGGCCCATACAAGGCGTGAATTTATGTTCAGCCAGCGCTGTATCCAGCTTTTCAATATTGAGGTTTAACGGTTCAGTAATTTGGTATACACGCAGGTTTTTAAACCACATAGTCTGTCAGGTCCGGATCTCAGAAGACGGTCAGTATAACCGGAAAGTCCGGAGCGACAACCGGCAGACAGCACAAAGCGCCGCCGCCGCATTGTCAATTGCTTAACGTTTCAGCACTTTTGGAAAACGGATATGGTAGGCCAGGCCCTGACCTGGTTCACTACGGACCTGAATACTGCCGCCGAGAGTTTGACGTACCAGGTTATAAGTAATGTGCGTACCAAGACCACTGCCGCCCTGGTCACGTTTGGTGGTAAAAAACGGGTGGAATAATTTCTCCAACTGTTCCGGTGTCAGACCTTTACCATTGTCACTGTAATTGATGTCGACGATATTGCCCTCGTCGATCACGGTGATATTGATGTTGCCTTCGTCAATATCTTCAAAGCCATGGATCAGAGAATTCATCAGCAGGTTGGTGAATATCTGCGAAATAGCACCGGCCGGGCAGCTCAGTACCAGATTTTCCGGACAATTCACCTCAATATGATGTTTGGTCTTTTTAAAGTGTGGCTGCAGTGAACGGATAATCTCAGTCAGATAATCCTGCAGCTGAATAGTGCGGATCGCTTCACTGGTCTGATCGACTGCAATTTGTTTGAAACTGGCAATCAGTTCTGAAGCACGCACCAAATTGGTATTCAGTAACTCAGTGCCTTGTTTGGCTTCTTCAATAAAATGTTCCAGCGCTTTAGGCGACAGGCTTTTTTCCTGATATGAATGTTCAAGCGCGGCCAGTTTTTCAGCGAGGAAGCTGGTTGCCGTGACACCAATACCCACCGGCGTATTCACTTCGTGGGTGATACCAGCAACTAAACCACCTAAGGCGGCCATTTTTTCCGACTGTACCAGCCGGTCTTGCGCCTGACGTAAATCGTTAACCAGTTTTTCCAGCTCACTCTGTTTGTTGCGCAGGGCATCTTCAGTGTGGCGGCGACGTTCAATTTCTTCGCGTAGTGCCTGCTGCTTTACCTCGAGCTCTTGCTTTTGTTGTTGCAGATCCATCATTGCCTGACTCAGGCCTGAGGTCTTTCTGGCGACTTCCTGTTCCAAGATCAGATTGTGCTGGTCTAGTTTTTCGTTGCTTTGCAGCAATTGCTTCTGGGTGCTTTCCAGTTGGCCTTTGTAATCCTGAACCCGGGCGATCAGCCGGTTGAAGGCATCGGCCATCACAGCGAGTTCATTGGTGTCGCCATGCTGGATTTCGACCTTGGTATCTTCAAGGTTATCCAGCTCAAGCTCTTCAATCTGCTGGGTTAACTCGGCAAGTGGTAGTGTCAGTTGTTTGCGAAAGGCGATTAAGAACAGAATGATCAAAAAGGTGGTTTTTAACACCGCGTTGCCGATCAGGAAATAAATCCCGACCTTGATCCGGTCCAGTACAATGGTCCGGCTTGAAAACAACGTGACATCACCGACTTGAGTAGCGCGGCCGGAAAATTCAAAAATCAGGGGAAAGGTATAACCAAACAAGCCACTTTGCTGTTCTGTCAGTCGCACCCCCTCTTTGACCAGCTGATTGCTGTAGCGCTCACTGATATCAACATACTGGCCAAGCTGCGTGATCACAGCACCGCTGTCGTCACGCACAATAATGCCTTCAATTGATGGGATGGCTAACAAGCCGTCGGCGATAATCAGCGCCTGTTGAGTATTGAGTTCCCAGATGGCGCGGGTCAGTGAGCCAGAGATGGTCTGTTGTAACGTCGCCAACTCACCATTGATATGATTTTTTGTGTTGAAGTACTCGGCCACGATTTGGCCCAGTGTTACAACAAAGGTCAGGATGAAATAAACTGACAGCACTTTGGTCAGCAGCTTGCGCGAAAGACTTTTTTGTTGCATCTGACATCCTGTGAGTTCTGAACGCGCTGCTGCTTGTCGCAGAGTGCTTACCAGCACATGCTATAAAATTAGCTAAAAAAAACAATAATTAAAATACTTTACTACAGAATTTGTCCCTGTGCGTGCAGGTTACAGTATCAGTCATGCCTGTAGCCGTCTGAAGCAGGCCAACTATAGTCCAAATCAGCCTGTTAAGAGAGCCAGTTATCGGCAAAAAGCTTCAGCTCATTTCACACAGTACGATGATCGGATGTTGCAATCAAAGGGGCAAGTGGTTATATTTTGCCCGTAACTTCAAATAATTATTAGAAATTCAGAGGCAGTTCTGCATGGCTTTGCCAGTCCTGATTTGTGACGATTCAATTTTAGCCCGCAAGCAAGTGAGAAAGAGTCTGCCAGAGTCTTTTGATGCTGAGTTCCAAACTGCCAGTAATGGTCTAGAAGCGCTGGCTGTATTACGCAGCCAGGAAATCGGTTTGGTATTTTTAGATCTGACGATGCCTGAGCTGGATGGTGTGGGTGTGCTTGAGGCGATAAAAGCCGAAGGGATCGACTGTTTTGTTATCGTGATCTCAGCGGACATCCAACCGGAAATGCAAAAGCGGGTAATGGAACTTGGGGCACTGGCGTTTGTACAAAAACCAGTGAACGAAGACAAAATCAATGGCGTACTGAAACAGTATGGTTTCATATGAATAATCTGGGTTTCAGCGAAGAGCAGCGCGATTGCCTGCAGGAAATCATTAACGTGGCGATGGGATTGGCTAGCGATAAGCTAGCGCGATTCCTCAATACTTTCGTTCATTTGCAAGTACCGTCGATAGCCCTTGTTGGCGCCATGCATATTCCGGCTGAGTTTGAAAACCGCTATCAGGATGCTGAAGCTGCGTTGGTCAGTCAGGGCTTTTTTGGTAACGAAGGTGTGCGTGGTGAAGCCATTGTGTTGTATAAGATGGAAAACGCGCACAAAATCTCGACGCTGCTGGGCTATGAGCCGGGGGACGTTTCAGAGATTGAGATGTTGACCGACATCAGCTCAATTTTGACGACGACCTTCTTAAACGGTTTAGCCAGCCAGATTGAAAACAGTTTGTCATATTCTGCACCTAGAATACTGTCTTCACGTCATGGCAATGTCGCTGATGTACTGAAAAATACCTCGTTTCATTGGGAGCATGCGTTGAAAGTAGATATCAGTTATCAGCTGATTGATCATTCTTTTAATTGCGACATGATTCTGTTAATTCCGGGCGAAGCAGTGACCAATATCAAACATATCCTGGATCGGATCCTGGAAGCCTACTGATGTCGCATGCGATGTTAAGCAGTCCTATTCTCGCCGCACTGAACAGCGGCGTGATTGTTGTTGACGATGAATACAATATTCAATATCTGAACGCATTTATTGAACGCCACGGCAACCTGCAGTTGGCCGGCGTGCTCGGAAAGTCCCTGTTTAGCGTGTTCGCTGATTTACCGGAAGCTTGGCTCAAACGTAAGTTGATGAGCGTGCTGGATTTAAAAACACCGGCTTTTAGCAGCTGGGAGCAGCGTCAGTATATTTTTAAATTGCCGCATCTGCGGCCTATCACCAGCAGCAGCCAGTACATGGCGCAGAATTGCACCATGCTACCGCTGGAAACCGGCCAACACGAGCAGCCACTGATTTGTATCCTGATTGAAGATGCCACCGATGCATTTGTTTATCAGCAGCATCTGAGCCGCACACTGATTGAACTGGAAAAAGCTAACCGGCAGGATGGCCTGACGAAAGTACAGAACCGCCGGTACTGGGAAGAGCAGCTGAAGCAGGAAATACATCGTGCGCAGCGTTACCAGCATTCACTGAGTCTGATTTTGTTTGATTTGGATAAATTCAAAGATCTGAACGACAAATATGGTCATTTGGGCGGTGATTTTGTCTTAGTTGAGTTGTCATCTTTTATCAGCAGCCTGTTACGTGACTCAGATTTGTTTGGTCGCTACGGTGGCGAGGAGTTTGGCATTATCCTGCCAGATACTGGTCTGGACGGGGCGGAAGAAGTCGCTGAGCGGATTTGCCGGGCCGTTGCTGACTATCCGATGTTGTTTAATCAGCAGACCATCCGTACCACACTCAGCATCGGCGTTGCTGAATTTGTGCCGAAGCAACATTTCCTGCATGATGATCTGATTCGTTGCGCCGACATGGCGTTATATAATGCGAAACGTTCAGGCCGGAATCGGGTATGCTGTTATCAGGCCGGTGAGACCGACTATCACAAGAAGGCAAACTAACAATATTTTGAACATATAGATTGACAGACGTCTAAAACAATGCGCATATAAGACGCATGAAATATACAAAAAATATCAATACAACCACCACGATTATTACCACCAGCCCTGCGGGGTAGGAGGTCGGCGGCGTATTGTCTTGATAAAAGGCCCGTGACCTCAACAGTCACGGGCCTTTTGCGTTTTATCTGAGGAGCAAAAAATGCGGGTGCTTAAGTTTGGGGGTTCGTCGTTAGCGTCTGTGGCGCGGTTTCTGGAAGTTGCGGCTATTGTGCGGTCGCAGCCACAGACCGAGCCGGTAGGACTGGTATTATCCGCGCCGCATGGCGTGACCAATTTATTGGTGGAGTTGACTGATCTGGCCTTTCTGGGTACTGGTTATCAGGATGCGTTGCAAAGCTGGCGCCAACGTTTGCAGAAAATGCAGGCTGACGCGGCTGCAGTGATTGATGCCGCGGCGCAGCAACGTCTGCAGGCGGTGGTCGCTGCACAAGATGCAACGCTCAGTAACAGATTGCAGGGCGTCGAGTTGCTGCATTATTGCCCGGACCATATCAAGGCGCAGTTACTTGGCCTCGGTGAGCAATTCAGCGTGGCGCTGATGACCGAATTACTGCTGGCACAGCAAGTTAAAGCGGTGTTGCTTGATTCGGTGCAATGCGTGAAAAGCCAGGGTGATTATCTGAATGCGGTGGCGGATGTCGCTGCTTCAGAAGTTGCACTCGGTGCTGCAGTGAAAAAACAGGCTGCGCAAGTTTATGTCTTAGCCGGTTTTGTTTCGAGCAATGCGCAGGGCGAACTGTGTTTGCTGGGCCGCAATGGCTCCGATTATTCAGCAGCTATCGTGGCTGCAGCATTACGCGCTTCGGTTTGTGAAATTTGGACCGACGTGGATGGGGTTTATAGTGCGGACCCGCGTCAGGTGAAAAATGCCAAGCTGATTGACCATTTGTCTTATGACGAGGCGATGGAGCTGTCTTATTTCGGCGCCAAAGTATTGCATCCGAAAACCATAGGCCCGCTGGCGCGTTATCAAATCCCTTGTTACATCAAAAATACGCTGAATCCGCAGGCGCCGGGCAGCTGTATCGATAATCACAATAGCGGCGACAGCCTGGTCAAAGGCATTTCCAGCCTAGAGCATCTGGCCCTGATCACTGTGTCTGGCCCAGGCCTCAAAGGCGTGGTTGGTATGGCTTCGCGCATTTTCGCGACGATGGCGCGCGAGCAGGTGTCAGTGAATTTAATCACCCAGTCGTCCAGTGAATTCAGTATCAGCTTCTGTGTGGCGCAACTGGATTTAACTGCCGCCAAACGTGCGCTGGAAGCCGAATTCGAACTGGAACTGCAGGGCAAGCTGCTGCGGCCTTTGTCTATCCAGACCGATATGGCGATTGTCAGTCTGGTTGGTGATGGCATGCGCCAGCACCGTGGTGTTGCCGCCAAGTTTTTTGCGTCTTTATCACAAGCGCGGGTCAACGTGGTGGCGATTGCGCAGGATTCCAGCGAGCGCTCCATCTCTGCCGTGGTAGAGCAACAAAGCTGTCAAAATGCGGTGAAAGTGTGTCACGAAAACTTCTTCAGCCACGTGCCCAGTATCGATGTGTTCCTGGTCGGTTGCGGCGTAGTCGGCAGCGAATTGTTGGCGCAGTTTGAACGTCAGCAGCAGTTCCTGCAAAACCGCAACGTGCGTTTAAGTGTCTATGGCATCGCTAATTCACGGCAGTTGCTGTTAAACGGGCAGGGCATTGATTTATCGAAGTGGCAGGCGGATATGACTGCCGCGACTGGTCAGTTCTCACTGGCGGCGCTGGATAAATTTGTGCAGGAACATCATTTAACCAATCCGGTGTTGATTGATTGCACCAGTTCTGAAGCCATCGCGGCCCAGTACAGTCAGTTCCTGGCGGCTGGTTTCCATGTGGTGACACCGAACAAAAAAGCCAACACAGCAAGCCTTGATTACTACCGCGAACTACGTCAGGTCGCACAGCGCAATCGCCGTCGTTTCCTGTATGAAACCACGGTTGGCGCCGGTTTACCGGTCATTGACACGCTGCAGGGTTTGCTTAATGCCGGTGATGAATTGGTGGCGTTTGAAGGGATTTTGTCCGGTAGCCTCAGTTACTTGTTTGGCGAGCTGGAAAAAGGCCTGCCGTTGTCTGAAGTCACCGCCAAAGCGAAAGCGATGGGCTTTACCGAGCCCGATCCGCGCGATGATTTATCCGGCATGGATGTGGCGCGCAAGCTGCTCATCATGGCGCGTGAAGCTGGTCTGGAACTGGATTTAGCTGATGTCACTGTCGAAGGCGTATTGCCGGCCGATTTTGCACCGGGAACTGATGTAGCGACTTTTATGGCCAAATTGCCGGAACTGGACACTTGGTATGCGGACAAAGTGGCGGCGGCGCAGGCACAAGGCAAAGTGCTACGGTTTATCGGTGAGATTGCCGACGGTCAGTGCAAAGTCGCGGTCAAGGCCTTAGATCTGGACCATCCGCTGGCTAAGGTCAAAGATGGCGAAAACGCGCTCGCGATCCATACCCGCTATTACCAGCCAATTCCGTTTGTACTGCGTGGCTATGGCGCCGGTGCGGCGGTCACTGCCGCCGGTGTGTTTGGCGATGTGATGCGCACATTGGGCTGGCAGCAGGAGGTTTAAGCATGAAGTCGTATTTTGCGCCGGCCTCCACCGGGAATTTTTCGGTTGGTTTTGATTTACTTGGCGCAGCATTTGAAGCAGTGGACGGTACTTTGTTAGGGGATGAGTTACAGATCCTCGGCGAAGCAGACAGCATGTCGCTGGAATTGGCGGGCCGTTATGTTCACCAGTTACCAGGCGATAGCAATGACAATCTGGTCTTAACTAGTTTTTATGCCTTTGAGCAAAAAGTCGGCCGTTCTTTACCGCGGCTGAACCTGCGGCTGGTCAAGCATTTGCCGGTTGGCAGTGGCCTGGGGTCCAGTGCCTGTTCGATTGTGGTGGCTTGTTACGCCTTTAACGACTATTTCGGCAAGCCGTTGTCAGAGCGTGAACTGCTGGAACTGACAGCTGTCTGTGAAGGGGGCGTCAGTGGTGGCGTGCATTACGATAATGTCGCGCCGTCGCTGCATGGTGGTTTACAGCTGATGTTACCGGAAAGCCCGTTACTGTATCGCAAACTACCGTGGTTTTCACACTGGCAGGTGGTGCTGAGTTATCCGGGTACAGTGCTCTCGACCAAAGCGGCGCGTGCCGTATTACCGCAGCAACTGACGTTAAAACACAGTATTCAATTTGCCGGTACTGTGGCGCGTTTTGTCGCTGCTTTATACAGCGAAGATGAAACCGAAGCGTTTGCGGCATTAAAAGATGTGGTGGCAGAGCCTGCGCGTACGCCGCTGATTCCGGAATTACCGGCGATCCGGGCGGCACTGATGGCGCAGGGGATTGGTCATGTCGGTATTTCAGGCGCAGGCCCGACCTTGTTTGCGCTGTGTAGTACACCAGAGCAGGCCGCATTCGCCCGCGATTATCTGGCCGCACATTATGAAAAAAATGCCGATGCGATGACGCACATTTGCCAGCTGGCAACCACAGGGGCGCGCGCCCTGTAATTGGTGATGTAAGCAGCGATAGCAGAACAATAAATTCAATGATTTAGCAGCAATGCTCCAGGAAATATTATGTTGTTAAGAAATATCAAAGTACCGGCACAGCAGGTCAGTTTTTTAGATGCAGTGCGGATTGGCCTCGGTGAGCAACAAGGTTTGTTTTTCCCGGCCAGCTGGCCAACAGTCGATGTCGACGCGCTGCTGGCGATGCCGTTTGCTAAACGCAGCGCCCATTTACTACACGCATTGATTGGGGATGAGCTGCCGCTAGCCGAGCTGGAACAAATGCTGGGCGAAGCTTTTTATTTCCCGGCGCCAGTGGCGCCTGTGACCGACGACATCGGCTGTCTGGAACTGTTCCATGGCCCGACATTAGCCTTCAAAGACTTTGGCGGTCGTTTTATGGCGCGCGCGCTGCTCGCTGCGCAGCAACGCTCCAATGTCAGCCGCACCACTATCGTGACCGCCACTTCAGGTGATACCGGTGCCGCGGTTGCGCACGCGTTTTATCGCCAAGCCGGTGTGCAGGTGGTGATCCTGTTCCCGAAAGGCAAGATCTCAGTGTTGCAAGAAAAACTGTTTACCACGCTGGGTGACAATATCCATACGCTGGCGGTTGATGGTGATTTTGACCAGTGTCAGGCGCTGGTGAAAGAAGTATTTAACGATCGCGATCTGGTTGGCCGGCTTAATATCAACTCTGCTAACTCGATTAATATCAGCCGTTTATTTGCCCAGGTCTGTTATTACTTCGAAGCCGTGGCGCAGTTAACACCGGCCCAGCGCGAACAGCTGGTGATCTCAGTGCCAAGCGGTAACTTCGGTAACCTGACAGCGGGGCTCATTGCCAAAACACTGGGCCTGCCGATTAAACGGATGATCGCCGCGACCAATGCTAATGACACCGTGCCGCGTTATTGGCAGAGCGGGCAGTGGCAGGTGAATAAAACAGTGGCGACTTTGTCCAATGCGATGGACGTCAGTGCGCCGAATAACTGGCCGCGGGTCGAAGATTTGTTGGCGCAAGGCGTGATCGAGCGTTCGGCGCTGTCGACGCAAGTAGTGGATGAAGAAGATACCCAGCTCGGTGTGCGCCAGTTATCGCAATTGGGCTATTTGTCCGAGCCGCACGCGGCGGTGGCTTATCGCGCGTTAAAACGCGAACTTCAGCCTGGTGAATATGGTCTGTTTCTGGGGACCGCGCATCCGGCCAAGTTTAAGGAATCGGTGGAAAACATCCTCGGCAACCCGATTGCGTTACCGCCTGCGTTAGCAGCGGTCGCCGGTGAGCCAAGTTTAGCGGGCGATCTGCAGGCCGATTTTGTAGAATTGCGCAAAGTACTATTAAGTCTGGAGTAAAAAGTGCAGTTGTCCTGGCAAGAAGTGATTGGCGCGGAAAAAACGCAGCCGTATTTTCAGCAAGCTGTTGAGGCGGTCAAACAGGCGCGTGCCGCCGGTACGGTGATTTATCCGCCGGAAGCCGATGTGTTTAACGCTTTTCGTTATACCGAGTTTGACCAGCTGAAAATCGTCATCATCGGCCAAGACCCTTACCATGGGCCGAATCAGGCGCATGGTTTGTGCTTCTCGGTGCGCCCGGACATTCCGGTGCCACCGAGTTTAAAAAACATCTACAAAGAGTTGGCACTGGAATACCCGGATTTTGTGATACCCAAGCATGGTTATCTGGAAAGCTGGGCCCGTCAGGGCGTATTGCTGCTCAACACTGTATTAACGGTGGTCGCGAACGAGCCCAACTCGCATCGTCATTTGGGCTGGGAAACCTTTACCGACAATGTGATTAAAGCCATCAGTGCCAAAGCAGAGCCTGTGGTGTTTTTGCTGTGGGGCTCACACGCGATTAATAAACAAAAGTTCATCGACAAGAGCCGACATCACGTGCTGACCGCGCCGCATCCATCGCCGTTGTCGGCACACCGTGGCTTTTTAGGTTGCGGCCACTTCGTTAAGGCCAATGAGTTGCTGGCGCAAATGGGCAAAACGCCGGTGGATTGGCAGGTGTAGGCTTTAATCTTTGATCTGCTGGCTCCAACGGGCAGCCTTCTGCAGTAGTTGGCTTTTTTATTGAATTGGCGTTTCAGATGATCCATCTAGAAAACCCTGATACCCGTTGAAGCGAGCCGATGCAAATCAATAGTTTGAGGTCTTAAGCTGGGGAGTGTTTGAGTGCGGTGATGGTAGCGCCGCGCGAGTTGCCCCAGCGCCTCAAACTGTTGATTTTCATCGGGCTTTCGAGCGTAACCGGGTTCGAGTTTTCTTTGGTTACTTTCTTTTGTCGACACAAAAGAAAGTAACTCACCGTCAGGTGAAATCTTTTCTAAGCGATCTTGCCGCAGCAGAAAGAAATGATTCAAAACGGCAATTGGCCGAGTATCATCGCCGTGATCGGGCAAATGTCTGGATATGACCGGCAACAGCGCGATCCCGCGCAATAAAAAACCGGAGTTACCTCCGGTTTTTTTATTAGGCAAATCAGCGAGCGCTATTTGAGCAATGTTCCAAAGTAAAAAGCCCAACCTGTGAAGGTCGGGCTCTTTACGTTAAATCAGTTGTTCAAACAGGTCGTCTTCTAAGCTCCAGTCAATATCTTCGAGCTCTTTTTTCAGACGCTGCCGCTCCTTCACGGCTTCGATCTCGCGCCATTTGCGCTTCACCGGCCGGCTTTTCGCGGCTGGTCGTTCCAACATAGTCAGTAAGTCGTCAAAGCTTTCCATACTTCACCTCGCTACATTGTTGTTGTTATTTTCAACAAAATTGATACCACATTTTTTGACAAAATAAAATACATCGATGACAGAAAAATGAAGCGAAGATGAATGAGAAATGGCAGCGAAAAAAAAGGAGCCGTGAGGCCCCTTTTTCTTTCTAAAAAATAAGCAAATCCAGCAGTTTAGCCTTGCTTGAACTGACTGATTAGTTGCTCTGTCGAGCTGTCAAAAGCATGACTGGCAGCATCGGATAACACCTGATAAATCGGTGTCGATAATTGCTTACCGAGTTCGACGCCCCACTGATCAAATGAGTTGATGTTCCACAGCACGCCCTGCACAAAAACCTTGTGCTCATACAGCGCGATCAGAGCACCCAGGTAGTACGGCGACAACTCTGGCAGTAGTAATGTGTTGCTGGGTTTGTTGCCCGGAGACGCTTTATGCGGTGCCAGGAATTCAGCCTGAGCTGCTGAGCCACCTTGCGCCAGCACTTCAGCCTTGGCTTCGGCAATGGTTTTGCCTTGCATCAGGGCTTGCGACTGCGCAAAACAATGCGCCGCCAGCCGGTGATGGTGATCAGCCAAATGATGCGAGACCTTCACGGGCAAAATAAAGTCAGCGGGCACCGCTAAAGCACTTTGGTGCAGCAGCTGATGGTAGGCATGTTGACCATTAGTACCGGCATCGCCCCAAATCACCGGGGCTGTGGCATCAGTAAGAGCTGCGCCATTGACGTCGACACTCTTGCCGTTACTTTCCATATCCAGTTGCTGGACATAAGACGGCAACAAACGCAGATAATGGCTGTAGGGTAATAATGCCTGGGCCTGACAGCCAAGACCATTGATATACCAGACACCCAGCAGCGCCAGAATCACTGGCAAATTTTGCTCCAGCGGCGCATCACGGAAGTGAGTATCCATGTCGCGCGCACCAGCAAGCAGGTTCTCAAACTGTGCAACGCCAAGCGTCAGGCAGAGTGGGAAACCGATGGCTGACCATAGAGAATAGCGGCCACCAACCCAATCCCACATTGGCAGGATATGCGATGCATCGATGCCAAACTCAGCAGCCGCTTTGATATTGGAAGAGGTGGCCCAGAAATGCTGGGCAATCGCGGCTTTATCGGCACCACTATCGAGGAACCACTGACGCACAGCTAAAGCATTCTGTTTGGTTTCTTCGGTGCCAAATGATTTGGACGCAACAAACACCAGCGTGGTTGCCGGATTCAATGGCTTCACCACATCACTGACGACGGCGCCATCGATATTGCCGGCAAAATGCACTTTAACCGGGCTTTGGTTATAAGGCGTTAAGGCCTCCAGTGCCATTTGCGGGCCGAGTAAGGAACCGCCAATGCCAATCCAAACTAAATCGGTAATTGGTTCGCCCCGATAACCCAGATACCGGCGGCTATTGAGCTGTTCCACCAGCGCATACATTTGTGCGCGGCAGGCCGCAATTTGCGCCTGCAGATCTTCACCGTCCAGTTGCAACGGCTGATCAGCCGGAGCGCGCAGTGCGACGTGCCAAACGGAGCGGTCTTCGGTGTTATTAATTTTGTCGCCGGCAAACATCGCGGCGCGTTTGGCCTGTAATGGACTTTGCGCGGCCAGCTGGAGCAGTTGCTGCCAAATGCCTTGCGTGATCAGATTCTTCGAGTAATCCAAAGTGATGCCGAGCGCTTTGGCGGTAAAACGCTGTGCGCGCTGTGGATCTTCAGCAAACTCCTGACGCAGGTTCAACGGGGCTTTGGCAAGCGCTGCCAATTCGCTCCAGACTGCAGACGACATAATAAACTCCTGTTAAAAAAGCCGCGCTTAAGCGAGCGCGGCAGTGATCACTTGTTCCAGCTTGCGCTGGTCAATGGCAAATTTACGGATCCCTTCGGCCAGTTTTTCCGTGGCCATTGCGTCTTCGTTCAGTGCCCAGCGGAAAGCTTGTTCAGATAACTCTGCAGGTTTCTCAGCAGTGACGCCCTGATCCTGCAAATGGACCGTCAGGTCACCGCTTTGTTTACTCAGCTCATCAAGTAGCGCCGGAGCGATGGTCAGGCGGTCGCAGCCGGCCAGAGCTAATACTTCGCCAACGTTACGGAAGCTGGCACCCATGACGATGGTTTTATGGCCATGTTGTTTGAAATAGCGGTAGATTTCGCGCACAGAAATCACACCCGGATCACTTTCTGCGTCATAGCTTAAACCGGTGCTGGCTTTGTACCAGTCCAGAATGCGACCGACAAATGGCGAAATTAAGAACACGCCGGCTTCGGCACAAGCGCGGGCCTGGCACAGATGGAACAACAACGTCAGGTTACATTGAATCCCTTCTTTTTCCAGCTGACGGGCAGCCTGAATGCCTTCCCAGGTCGAGGCGATTTTGATCAGGATTTTGTCTTTGCCAATGCCATTTTCCTGATACAACGCGACCAGCTGATGCGCTTTGGCGATAGTGGCTGCGGTATCAAAACTTAAGCGGGCATCCACTTCAGTAGAGACTCGGCCTGGTACCAGTTTACTGATAGCAGTGCCTACGTCGACGGCAAACTTGTCGCCGGCAATACTGATCTGCTCTGCCTGATCGGCCGTTTTGCTTTTTGCATAGTTGGCAGCAGCAGCGAGTAACGGTTTGGCAAAATCCAAAGCACTGGCATTGAGCAGTAAAGATGGGTTAGTGGTAGCATCGACCGGACGGAACTGTTCGATGGCGTTCAGGTCACCACTATCGACGACGACTGTAGTGACTGCTTTGAGTTGTTCGAGGAGTGTTGTCATATTGTTATTTAACCATTTTTAGTCGCAGTTTCAGCACGAATGCTGCTTAAAAGTGTAATTATGTAGGAATATTACAACAGAAAGTGTGTCAATTCACAGAATTCTGCTGAGCTTATTGCTGATTTTTTGTCACATTACTATAGTTTGTTCCAGTCGGTTGTTCCGGCCTCGAACGGGTATTCGCGCCATGTACGGCTGTTTGGTCGCAATTTGTTAAGGCAGTGCAATATTTGAATCCCAGATTTTACAAATCGAAAAAAGTACTGATAGTGGACGACTGCGATCCGGTCCGGGCGTCGATTAAAGGCATGCTACAAAAAATTGGTTTCGAACATATTGCAGCGGCTGCCGATGCCAATGCGGCTATCGCCAATTGCACAGAAATTCAATATGACTTCATTTTATCCGATTTCAACCTCGGTGAGGGCAAAGATGGTTATCAGCTATTCGAAGCGCTGAAACATCTGAGACTGCTCAAACCAGGCTGTTGCTTCATTATTATCAGTGCCGAGAGCCAACGCCAGATTGTGCATGGCGTGGTTGAACTGCAACCGGATACTTATCTACTCAAACCATTTTCTTTTGTACAGCTGGAAAAACGCCTGATGCGCGCTTTTGAGATCAAACATGCATTGCATCAGGTTTACAAAGAGATTGCCGAAGAGAAGTTTATCGAAGCGGCCAACTCTTGTGAACTGGTAGTGAAGAATGATCCAGACTATGCCGTGTATGCTCTGCGGCTACGCGGCGAACTGCTGCTAGAAATTGAGTATTATCAGGCCGCCGAGCAGCTTTATATCACCATTCTGGCGCGGCGTGATTATGCCTGGGCCAAGCTTGGGCTTGCGATTGCAAGGTTTTGTCAGCAGCGCTGGCTGGAAGCCGAGTTTGAACTGCGTGAACTCAGCAAGATGGATGAAACCCGGGTTGAAGCACTGGACTGGTTGTCACGGCTGTTTTTAAAACGTCAGTTATATAAAGACGCCTATGATACGTTGAACGAAGTCACCAAACTGTCGCCGAAAAACTACCAGCGGCAAAAAGCATTGGCGAATCTGGCGAATATCAATGGATTGAAAGAGGATGCGGTCAAAATTTATGCCCGGCTACAACAAGCCGCGCGTTACTCTATTTTTGACACACCAGACAACTTTTTGAATTATGCCCGTGCAATTCTGGAGCAGACCAAAGACGCGAATAAATTAGAACAAACCCGCCATTTCAAAAAAATAGATGACATCCTGGCCAATATTGGCAAGCGGTTTTCGTTGGAGTCCTATCTGCATGAAGAAATGGCCATCCGGGCTCGGGTCGCAGTGTTACGTGGCAACATAGACGAAGCCAGAGAGCTGCTGGCTAAAAGTGATGCCGCACAAACCGGTAAACCGCTGACCGCAGAAGCTTGTCTGGACAAAGCCAAAGCTTATTTTGAAGCCGGTAATTTGTCGCGTAGCGACGAATATATGCAACAACTCGATGCGATGGCCGAACACGATGATTTACTGGCCAATACCCTGACTGTGTTGATCCAGACGGAACACAAAGCCCATGACAATCTGCGTGAAGAAATCAAAACGCTGAACAATGATGGGTTAGATGCCTATCAGAATGGCTATTATGGCCGAGCGCTGGAGTTTTTTATCAAAGCCTTTGACTACATGCCTTACAACCCAAGTCTGGCACTGAACTTACTGCAGACTATCAGCAAAATTGGTGGTGTGACCAAAGATACCGCCCGACTGGCGCGCCGCTGTGTCGAGATCCTGGAACAGAGTGAGTTGAATGAAGGCAACACTAAACGGTTTGCGGCAGTGATGAAAGAGCTGAACTCGCTGTTGCAACTGGCTTGACCGCAGCTTATAGTCGCGCCCGCAGTTTTACCTTCAGGAATGTGCACCGATGTTGATGGTTATTTCTCCGGCAAAAGATCTAGACTTTTCCCCGTTATCGCGCCAACTGCCGTTGACGCAAGCTGATTTTCTGACGGATGCAGCCGAATTAAACACCGTTTGCCGCACTTTGACGCCGGCCGACCTCAGTCAGCTGATGCATATCAGTGACAAACTTGCCGGTCTGAATGCGGCACGTTTTAGCAGCTGGCATTTACCATTTACGCCGGACAACGCCAAAGCCGCACTGTTTGCTTTTAACGGTGATGTGTATCAGGGGCTGCAGGCACAGAGCCTGACTGATCCGCAGCTGGACTATGCTCAGCAGCATTTGCGGATCCTCAGTGGTTTGTATGGGGTATTACGACCACTGGACCTGATGCAGCCCTACCGGCTGGAGATGGGCACCAGCCTGACCAATCCGCGTGGCAAAGACTTATACCAGTTCTGGGGCAGTCAAATCACTGACAGCTTAAACCAACAACTTGAACAGCTCAGCGCGCCATTTTTATTGAATCTGGCGTCGCAGGAATATTTTAAAGCGGTGAAACCTAAGTTATTGGCGAAGCCGCTGATTAACGTGCAGTTTAAAGATCAGAAAAATGGTCAGTATAAAATCATCAGCTTTTTTGCCAAGAAAGCGCGTGGTTTGATGGCTCGTTATGTGATTGAACAACAAGCGGATTCGATTGAAGCTTTGCAGAATTTCTCTGTCGCGGGCTACCGCTTTAGCCCGGAGCAGTCCAAAGCCCATGAGCTGACCTTTTTACGTGCAGAAGCCGACGCTGGTTAACCTCTGCAGTATTGATCTGTTGTAATTAAGCCAGACGCCCTAGGGCGTGTTGACGTTTGGTGATTAAGTTTTGTTCGAGTTGGTGGCGCTTTGGGCGCGAAACGAGGCGCGTAGCATAGTGATTCTATGTGAGCAACGAGTGACAAAGCCCAAAGCGCCACCAAACGAACCCTTCGGGCAGCGTTTGGCAGCTCTTTCTGCGGCGTTAGTGCTCGTTTGAGTAGAATAACTACACGGCTCTCGCACTGCCTTGCATAAAAAGCTGTCAAACTGCTGCAAAAACAAACACCAAACGTCAACACGCCCTAGTCCGTGACCGGTCAGTTTTGCTAAAATACTGGACTGACCTTCTCTGAGAATCCGTTATGAAATTTCCCGGCCGCCGTAAACTGAAGCATTATTTCCCGGTGTCTTCGCCAAAACCACAGTTACCCAGTTTTGAAGTCAGACCCGAACTTGATACTTATGTGGTCGGCCTGGACCAGACGATTGTGGATGTGCTGGCCAATGTCAGCGACGAATTCCTGCAGAAATACGGCATCGGCAAAGGCTTGTCGAATTTGGTCGAACACGGTAAAGCCGACCAGATTTACCAGGAACTGGTGCAAAGTGCCGCCATTTCCGATCACTTCGCCGGTGGCACCATCGGCAATACTATTCACAACTACTCAGTGCTAGCGGATGACAAATCAGTGTTACTGGGTGTGATGTCGGCCAATATCGCGCTGGGTTCGCCGGCTTATCATTATCTCTGCCATACCAGCAGCAAAGTCGATATGAATCATCTGCATGGTGTTGCTGGCGATATTGGCCGTGGTATCACCATGATCACGCCGGATGGCGAACGCACATTCGTGATAGATCCGGGCGCAATGGATGAACTGAGTGCAGACGCGATTCCGGAAGATATTATAGCTAAAGCAGCTGCGTTGGTACTCAGCGCTTATCCGCTGCGTGCCAGCGGCCAGCCAATCCAGCAGGCGATGTTCCGTACTCTGGAACTGGCCAAGCGTCATGGCGTGCCGGTGGTGATGAGTCTGGGGACCAAACATCTGGTCGAAGAGCACCGCGAATTGATCCTCAGCACAGTACGTGATTACGTCGATATGTTGGCGATGAACGAGCTGGAAGCCGCAGCGCTGACTGGCATCACGGATCCGTTGCAGGCCGCTGAAGCAGCGCTGGAACTGACTGATATGGTTCTGGTCACTGCCGGACCTGAAGGCTTGTATCTGTGTGGTTACACCGACGCCAGCGCGCGCCGTGAAACCACCAATCCGATTAAATCCGGTGCTTTACCTGATTACAACGAATTTGAATTCAGCCGGCCGATGCAGAAAAAACACTGTGTGGATCCGATGAAGGTGTATTCACACATTGATCCTTATCTCGGCGGGCCAGAGCGGATCAAAAATACCAATGGTGCCGGTGATGGCGCGTTAGCGGCAATTTTGCACGATATTGCCGCCAATCATTTTCACCGTCATGCCTTACCGCTGTCGAGTAAACACGAACAAAGCTATCTGGCTTATTCGTCGTTCGCGCAAATCTGTAAATACGCCAATCGCGTCAGCTATGCCATCCTGAACCAAAGCGCACCGCGTTTATCGCGGGGCTTACCGGAAAAAGAAGACAGTCTGGAAGAAGCCTACTGGGAACGCTGAGTTCCCGTCCTTCTTATTGCTACGGGCAAGACCGGTAACCGCACCTTGCCTTGTATTGACCGCATGGATCTGTACAGGACGTCACCGCTCCTTATACTTGGCTGATTTTTCGGCGCTGGTCGCCGGAGTTCAGCCGTTTTCTTTTTCCATGGATGTTGCATGCCTGTGTTGAAATCTCCTTTATTTGTCTCGTTGCTGCTGCTTGCCGGTCTACCGGCAACACTGTCAGCGGCTGAACCGCTGTCGATCCCGCACGTGGCCCCGGCCATTGTGATTGATGCGGATCTGAACGAGCCGCAGTGGCAACAAGCCCGTGAAATGCCGATTATTTATGACACCAAGCCAGGTGAAAACACGCCGGCGCCAGTGAAAACCATGGCGCGGGTGATGGAAGACGGTGAGTTTTTCTATATCAGCTTTGTTGCTGAAGATCCGGATCCAAGCCAAATTCGCGCTTTTTATCGTGACCGTGACAAGATGTGGGACGACGACAGTGTTGGTATCAAACTCGACACTTACCATGACAGCAAACTGGCTTATCAGTTTTTTGTTAATGCCTTGGGCGTGCAGGGCGATGCGATCGAAAACGAAATTACCAAGATGGAAAGTGCCGCTTGGGATGGTATTTGGCAAAGCGCCGGTAAAATCACTGCGACTGGTTACCAGATTGAAGTCGCGATTCCACTGCGGTTACTGAATTTTAATGATCGACTGGATCTGCAGCGCTGGAAGTTGGAATTATTGAGATTTTATCCACGCGATGTGCGTCACCGTTTATCCTCGAACAAAATTGAACGGGAAGATCCGTGCTGGATTTGCCAGATGCAAACCATTGAGGGGTTCAAAGGTGCCCGGCAGGGCAACCATTTTACTCTGGTGCCGTCTTTGGTCATGGGCGTGGAGCAGCAACGTGAAGTCCAGCCGCAGCAAAATAGCGACTGGAAAAGCGATCGGAATATCGAACCGAGCCTGGATCTGAAGTGGGGTATCACGCCGGATATCAGCCTGAACGCCACGTTAAATCCGGATTTTTCGCAGATTGAAGCTGACGAAGCCCAAGTGTCGATGAACGATACTTTTGCGCTGTTTTTTGACGAAAAAAGGCCTTTTTTCCTCGATAATGCCGACTATTTCAGCTCACCGCTGGATTTGGTTTATACCCGTAATGTGTCGTCGCCGGATGCTGGTCTGAAGTTAACCGGCCGCGTCGATCAGCAATCGTTTGCCATCTTTGCCGCCAATGACAAAGACACAACGTTCATCGTTCCGGGCAATATCAGCTCAGATCTGGGATATATCAACGAGAAAAGTGACAACGCGGTGCTGCGCTATCGGTTTGATCTGGACCCCAAATTATCGCTGGGCTGGATCAGCACACTCAGAAGCAGTGACGATTACCATAACTACGTGCATGGCGTAGATCTGAAATATCAGGCCACTGCACAGGATAAAGTGATTGCGCAGTTGCTGCACAGTGACAGCGCCTATCCGCAGGCATTGGCGGCACAGTTTGCAGGCGAAGCGAAGTTGCGCCTCGGTGACGATCTGTCAGGTGTTGGTCAATATCTGGCGTACGAGCATGAAAGCCGCAGCTTTGGCTGGTACAGCCGTTATCTCGGCTATAGCGCAGAATTCCGCGCCGACATGGGTTATATGCCACAAACCGACTGGACCAAACAGGTGCATGGTGCGTCGTATCAGTGGTTTTCTGATACGCAGTGGTGGAACAATATTGAACTGCGTGGTGACTGGGATATCAGCCATAGTCAGGCCGGTGAGCTGTTAGAAAAGGAAGCGGAAGCGGAATTAATCGTCCATGGCCCGCTGCAGTCGGAAGTCTCGCTGATGCTGACGGAGCGCGATCGGGTTGGTAGCCGGTTGGATGGCAGTCGACTGGTCGTTGACGCCAATACTCAGCTGTTTACCGAGCAAACCATTGGTACTTTTGCTTTGGTGCAACCCTGGTCCGGTGTCTATATCGAAGTGGAAACGGAAATGGGAGACAAGCTGGATTTTCGCAATAACCGCTTAGGCGAGGGGTTGGAAATTGCACCGGAGATCCGCTGGAATGCCAATATCCATGCGCAGGTCGCACTGCGCCACACCTACCGCACACTGGACGCTGATGATGCCGAAGTGTTCACCGCCAATCTGACCGACTTACGCCTGAGTTACCAGTTCTCGGTGCGTAGTTTCGTGCGTTTGGCGCTGATTTATTCAGACATCACACAAAACCCGCTGAATAATCAGGGCGTTGTGACTGAGCGCGAGAAAAACCTTGGCACGCAGTTGCTCTACAGTTACAAACTGAACCCGCAGACTCTGTTTTTTGCCGGTTACAGCGATCACGCCTATAGCGATGATGAGATCCAACAACTGACCCGGGACGACCGCTCGGTGTTCCTTAAGTTCAGTTACGCCTGGATGCTTTAAGCGCTGAGCATTCAGCGCTTCTTAAAGAAAAAGCCGCGATTGTATCGCGGCTTATTTTCTTACTAAGAGTGGTTATTTGGCTTTGGCGGCTTTTTTCAGCGCTTTTTTCTTTGCGACTGATTTTGGCTTTTTGGTTTTGGTCGAAGGTTTGGCTTCTTTGTGTTTTGGCCGCAGGCTGTCGATCACGCGGCGTTTCAGCGCGGTCTCAGTGTAACGCTCGACTTTACCAACCATATCAATGTCATGCGCCTCCACCAGAGAGATCGCGATGCCTTTTTTGCCGGCACGGCCGGTACGGCCAATGCGGTGCACATACACATCAGCGGTGCGGGGCATATCAAAGTTGATCACATGGCTGATGTCATCGATATCGAGGCCACGCGCGGCTACGTCAGTCGCCAGTAAGATCCGCACCAGACCTTTGCTGAAGCGTGAGACCGCGAGAAGGCGCTTATCCTGTGGCATTTCGCCCTGCAACCAGCAGGTTTTTAAACCAACGGATTCCAGCTGACCGGCAAGGCTGGCCAGCCGTTCGCGGGTTTTGATAAACACAATCACTTTGGTCATTTCGGGTTGTTGCAACAAATGCGTCAACAGGGCCAGCTTGTGCTCGGCGTCATCGGCCAGATGGATCCATTGCTGGATCTTGGCTTTTTCCCGGCGCGGTGACTCGGCTTCAACGGTGACCGGCTCTTTCAAAGCGCGTTTGGCAAAACGTTCAATCGCCACGCCTTCCAGCGTCGCAGAGAACAACATGGTCTGGCGGCGGCGTTTAGCATCGCTGATGATGCGATCCATCTCGGCGACAAAGCCCATGTCCAGCATGCGGTCGGCTTCGTCGAGGATCAATACTTCCACTTCGTCGGCCTGGAAGCTTTCTTCGTTCATATACTCGATCAGCCGGCCAGGCGTCGCGACCAGAATATCGTTATTTTTTTCCAGCGTATCTTTGTGGCTGCCGTAGTTGATGCCACCAGTGATCACGCCGCAATTGAGTGTGGTGTGTTTGGTCAGAATTTGCAGTTGTTCGAAGATCTGAAAGGCCAGTTCGCGGGTTGGCGTCATGATTAGAGCACGGGCAAAACCCGGTTCCCGGCGCGGGAAGTCAATCAGGTATTGTAGTGCTGGTAATAAAAACGCCAGGGTCTTGCCAGTCCCGGTCGGTGCGCTGGCCAGGATGTCGCGGCCTTCAAGGCCAACCGGAATGGCCTCTTGCTGAATCGTAGTCGGTTTTTCAAAACCGGCTTCAGTTAAAGCGCGGGCCAGCGCAGGGTCCAGATCAAAATCAGCAAAACGGAGGATCTCATCCGGGCTCGTCAGGTCAGTCACAGTCAAATACCTTCTGGGTTAACTTAGGCGGAGCGACGCTGTACTGACAGCGGAGGCATCCGTTACACTGCAGCTTTTGCGCGGGGCGCTATGGCTGCAGGCTTTCGTTGTAAACAATTTTTTGTATCACATCAGCACTGTGCGATGAAAGTCGGCACAGATGCATTGCTATTAGGCGCCTGGTCGTCAGTGCCAACCACCGGGGATTGCCTCGATATTGGCTGTGGCAGCGGCGTGCTGAGCCTGATGCTGGCGCAGCGCACGGGCCCGTCGCAACTGGTCGACGCGGTAGAACTGGATACCGCCGCAGCGGCAGAAGCCCGGCAAAATGCCGCGGCCAGTCCCTGGTCCAATCGGATCCGAGTGATCGAACGGGATATTTTAACCTATCCCGGCAGCGCTGACCACTTGGCAGCGCGTGGCTATCAGCAGATCCTGTCAAATCCACCGTATTTCACCGCGGCTTTAACCAATCCTGACCGCCAAAAGCAGTTGGCCCGGCACAATGACCAGTTGCCTTTTGCCGGATTATTGCAGACTGCGGCGACGCTGCTGGCAGCCCAAGGCCGGTTTAGCCTGATTTTACCGACTGAAGAAGCCGACCGGCTGCTTGCGTTAGCGCTCCGTACAGACTGGTATTTATTGCGGGTGCAGCAAGTACGCAGCCAACCGGATAAAGCGCTGTCGCGCACCTTGCTGGAGCTGGGGCGCCAACCGATGGCGACTGAACATCTGCCGGAGTTGCTGATCCGCGATCAGCAAGGGCAATATAGTCCGGCTTACCGGCAGTTGCTGGCGGACTTTTACCTGAATTTCTAAGGGCTCCTGATGACCACTGCGTTACCACTTACACAGGCAGAATTATCGCAGTTACTACTGGCGCGACAGGGGCTGAGCAAACCGCTCAGTGGCCGCAGCGGGGTGCTGCAGACTATAGAGCAGCTTGGTTATGTGCAGATTGATTCGATCAACGTGGTGGAACGGGCGCATCACCATGTGTTGTTCAACCGGGTTAAAAACTACCAGCCACAGTGGCTGGATGAGTTGTTGCAGCAAAAACAGATTTTTGAATACTGGTCCCATGCTGCTGCTTTTTTACCGATGCGCGATTTTCGCTTCAGCCTGTATCGCAAAGCCCAATTGCAACAGGGCCAGAAGCACTGGTTTGCCCCGGATCATCAGCAGATGCAGGAAGTGCGGGCGCGCATCCGCGCCGAAGGACCATTAAAGGCGGCCGATTTTGCCAAAACCACTGAAGCCAGTGGCCCCTGGTGGGACTGGCAACCGGCCAAAAAAGCGCTGGAACAGTTGTTTATGCAAGGCGAGCTGATGGTGGTGCGGCGTGAACGTTTTCAAAAAGTGCTGGATTTAACTGAGCGGGTGTTGCCTTCAGGCATTGATTGCCGGGTGCCCGATGAGCAGGAATATGCCGGTCATCTGATTGAGCGGTTTTTGCAGTCACATGCCATGGGGACAGCCGCACAAATCAGTTATTTACGGCCGGGTATGAAAGCGCCTGTGACAACACTGCTCAAGGAGCTGGCACATAGCGGCGTGTTGCAGAGTTTCCAGTTTCAGGGGCAGACATATTATGGTCACAGCGAGCAATGGCAAATTCCGGCCAAAGCCACTGCGGTCTATTTGCTTAATCCCTTTGATAACCTGCTGATCCAACGCCAGCGCCTACAGCATTGGTTCGGTGCTGATTATCAGCTGGAGGTTTATGTCCCTGCGGAAAAACGCCAGTTTGGTTATTACAGCTTGCCTGTCTTTTATGGTGCTACTTATGCGGGACTGGTCGATGTGAAGGCTCAGCGTAGCGAACAACGCTTATTGTTGCAGCATTTACAGCTGGAGAAGCAGTGGCTCAGCAAAAGCCGTTTTTGTCAGCAGTTTGCCAAAGCATTGCAGGCCTATGCCGGTTTTAACGGTTGTACTGATGTGGAATTGGTACGGGCAGAAACTGAACTAAAACAGTGGTTTGATAAAGAAATCAGCCCGCTACTGCGGCACAGTGCGGGCTGATATTTTGCGCTAAAAAATGAAGATTATTAGCTGGCGCTGCGCGCTTTGATCGTTTCGATGATTGGTGATGCAGCAAAACCATTGCTCTGCGCCCATTCAACGTCACCTGATTTAGACACCTGGCTGCCTGGCAGCTGTTTCACGATAAATTCAGCAGCATCAGCAGCGTTGTGTTTAATGGCAAAACGGATCATCGGCAGACCATCACACTGAATGCCGTCATAGACGTTTTTGATGCGGAGTTTGCTGTCAGATAAAGTCTTGCGAATGCTGTTTTTATCGTTTGCGGCCACATAAGCACACAGAGATTGCGCGATTTGGTCATCAGCACTGGCTGGAGCGATTGCGAACAGTGGGCTTACAACAACAGCGATTAAAGTCAGTGTCTTGAAATTCATCGTTAACTCCGGTGCCAACAGGCATAGCTAAAGTCTGGGGGGATTCGATGAAAGGCAAGCAGAGAGTCTGCAAAGATACAAAAGCGCGCTGGCATTTTGTTGATCTTCATCCCGGTGATGGTGGGATGGCAGCCCGGCTGTCGTAGGCATCACTACCCTTAGACCCGAAGCTTTGCGCGAGCAGTTTTTCAACTGTCTTGCCTTTCGATTGCGCGCATTCTATGCAGAGAAAATTGATGGCGCAAGAGTTATTTTAACATTTGTGCACTTTTTTCGGTCAATGTCGCGTTGAGTTGAATCAGTCAGTTAGCGTTTTTTTGTGTAAAAAATCAACCGCGCTGCGGCTTGTAGCAGAGCTGTGTAAGCCGGTTTAACCCAGCTCAGCAAGCTCACTGACCAGCTGTGCTGTCCAGCCTAGTAGCCGCTCGTCGGTTTGGTCATACTGATTTTCGTCATCCAGCGCGAGACCGACAAACCATTCACCGTCCGGTGTCACTGCTTTCGATTTGTCAAACTGATAACCTTCTGTCGACCAGAAGCCAATACGCTGGCAGTCTTGTCCGGCAATAGCATCACTGAGCATGCCCATCGCATCAACAAACCATTCGGTGTAGCCAATCTGGTCACCCATGCCATAGATCGCAACTATTTTACCGCTCAGATCGACGCCGCTGATGTCATCCCAATGCGCTTCCCAATCTTCCTGTAACTCGCCGAAATCCCAAGTCGAGATCCCCAGGATTAACACCTCATACTCTTGCATCCGCACGAGCGGCTGCTGTTTGATGTTATGCAGTGATACACTGCTGCCAACAGGCAGCGCCGGATCCGACTCCAGCAGCACTTTGAGTTTTTCGGCAGTCATTTCGGTGTAACAGGTGGTAGAACCGTAGAATATGGCAATGTTCATCTTTCAAACCCTGAGTCGAAGCTATGGCAGCACAAATGCCCGGCGATATGACTGGCTGCGGCAAGGCGGCGATTGTAGCAGAGCTGGCATCTGCACCCAAGTGCAGTCGGGAGTGGTTTAAATGGTGGATGCCCGTAAAAAAGTCCGGCTGCTAAGTGACGCCGTGGAAGCGCAGATCAGCCAGTTTCTTGATGATCTATGGCTCAGTGACGGCGTCAGCCGCCATACGCTCAGTGCTTATGGTACTGATTTGCGCCAGTTTGCTTTGTTTGCCGAGCAACAAGGTCGGCCTTTGAGCGAGGCTAACACAGCGCTGCTGGAATCATATCTAGCCACGCGGTATGACCGGGGATTGTCGCCACGCAGCACGGCGCGGGCGCTTAGCAGTCTGCGGCGGTTTTTCCAGACGCTGCATCAACGTGGTGTCATATCGCAGAATCCTTTATCCGGCGTGTTAAATCCAAAATTGGGTCAGCCGCTGCCAAAGTCGTTGTCGGAAGCAGACGTCACTGCGCTGCTGGCGGCGCCGGACTTAAACGAGGCCATCCAGTTCCGGGACAAAGTGATGCTGGAGGTGCTGTATGCCTCAGGTCTGCGCGTGACGGAGCTGGTTAGCCTGACGTTGCATCAGGTTAATCCGCGGCAGGGCGTGTTACGGGTATTTGGCAAAGGTTCCAAAGAGCGACTGGTGCCTTTTGGTGAAGAAGCCGCCGAATGGCTGCAACGGTATCTGGCGCATGGCCGGCCGTTATTGCTCAGCGAGCCGTCGGATGTATTGTTTCCGAGTCAACGAGGTGCACAAATGACGCGACAGACGTTCTGGCACCGGATTAAGTTTTATGCCAAAGTGGCCGGTATCAGCGTTGAGTTATCACCGCATACGCTGCGGCATGCTTTTGCGACGCACCTGTTGAACCATGGTGCTGATTTGCGGGTTGTACAGCTGTTACTGGGCCATAGTGACCTGTCGACGACGCAGATTTACACTCATGTCGCGCAGCTGCGGTTACAACAGTTACATCAGACACATCATCCGCGTGGATGATCAAGGAATTTGTTATGAAAAAAATCATCGCCGCTTTATGTCTGGCATTACCGGTGGCGCCGATTGTCGCAGCCACTACCGCCGTGCCGGCTGCGTTACAGGCTGATCAACAATTACAGCAACGCATGGCCGAATTAGGTTTGAAGCCAACGTCAGTGGCCAATGCGCCGGTGCCTGGTTTGTTGCAGGTGTTCACCGATCGTGGGTTATTTTTCGCAAGCAGTGACGGGCAGTATTTGATTCAGGGCGAAGTATTTGATTTAAAAAACAAAGTACACGTCAATGAAGAAGTGATGAAGCCGATGCGGCTGGCTGGTGTTAACAAAATGACGCCATCCGCTATTGAATTCAAAGCCAAAAATGAAAAATTCGTGGTGACGGTATTCACCGATACCGATTGCGGTTATTGCCGCAAGCTGCACAGCGAGATGCAAGATTATCTGGACGCTGGCATCAGCATTCATTATCTGGCTTACCCGCGTGGCGGAGAAAACAGCCAAACGTTTAGCACGCTGGAATCGATCTGGTGCTCCAAAGACAAACAGGGTGCAATGACTAAAGCCAAAGGCGGTAGCGACGTGTCAGTCGCCAAATGTGACAACAATGTCGCGGCGCAATATCACCTAGGCCAAAGTTTTGGCATTAACGGCACGCCAGCCATGGTACTGCCGGACGGCTCGTTAATCCCAGGGTATCAACCAGCTGCTGCGCTGGCTGCGGCCCTGACGCAACTGGCGAAACGATAAGCCTGATGACCCTTGCCAAAACCCTGCAACAACGGCCGGTTCTGACACCGGCCGCTTTTTCTTTGCCGGTGCATCCGGTACTTCAGCGCCTGTATGCCCATCGCGGGATCAGCGATAACCACGAGTTAGCGCGTAGCGCACAACAACTGTTACCGTATCAGCTGTTAAAAGGCATGCCCGCCGCAGTGGCATTGCTGCTCGATGCGCGGGCTGCACAACAACGCATTCTGATCGTCGGCGATTTTGATGCCGACGGCGCCACCAGCACGGCCACTTTATTGGCTGGGTTGCGTGCGCTTGGCTTTGCTAATGTCGATTTTCTGGTGCCGAACCGCTTTGAATATGGTTATGGCCTGTCGGTCGAGATGGCCGAACTGGCGCTGCAGCATGGCGCCGAACTCATCGTCACCGTCGATAACGGTATCTCCGCCATCGAAGGTGTGGCACGCGCCAAAGCTGCCGGTGTGCGGGTGCTGGTTACCGACCACCATTTAGCTGGCCATGAACTGCCGGACGCCGACGCAATCGTGAACCCCAATCAGCCAGGCTGCGAGTTCCCCAGTAAAGCACTGGCCGGCGTTGGCGTGGCGTTTTACCTGCTGTTGGCGCTGCGTGCAGCACTGCGCGAGCAAGGGTCTTTCACTGAGATATCGGAGCCCAATCTTGCTGATCTGCTAGATTTAGTCGCGCTTGGCACCGTCGCCGACGTGGTTCCGCTTGATCACAACAACCGCATTCTGGTGCATCAGGGGTTGCAGCGCATTCGCAGTGGCAAAGTGCGCCCAGGCATTCAGGCGCTGATTGACGTGGCCAATCGCAAAGCGGCCAAGCTGACGGCGCAGGATTTTGGTTTTGCCTTAGCACCGCGTTTAAACGCGGCCGGGCGGCTGGATGATATGTCGATTGGCATCGCCTGTTTGTTATCGCCTGATATCAATAATGCGCGGCGGCTGGCGGCCGAACTCGACAGTTTGAATCTGGAACGGCGTGAAATCGAACAGGGCATGCAGACCGAAGCGATGGCTGCACTGAGCCGCTTATCGTTAAAAAGTACCGATTTGCCGTCTTGTTTGTGCCTGTACCAGCACGACTGGCATCAGGGCGTGATTGGTATTCTGGCCGGCCGGGTCAAAGAAGCCTGGCACAGACCCGTGATCGCCTTTGCCCGTGGTGACAACGGCGAACTGAAAGGTTCAGCGCGCTCAGTAGCGGGTGTCCACATGCGCGATTTGCTCGAAGCGGTGTCGACGGCTGAACCGGGTCTGATTAAAAAATTCGGCGGTCATGCCATGGCCGCTGGCCTCACCATCGCCGAAGCGCAATATGACGTGTTTGTGCAGGCATTAAGCAAGCAGGCCGGTCGTTTTATCCAGCCGGAACACTTAACCGCAGTGGTCTACAGCGACGGTGAACTAAAGCCACAGGAACTCGACATCAGCCTCGCGCAACTGCTGCAAAATGCCGGTCCTTGGGGCCAGGCCTTTCCGGAACCGGTGTTTCACGGCCGCTTTAAGCTGGTGCAACAACGCTTACTGGCGGAAAAACATCTGAAAATGATGTTGCAGGGCTCAGACGGCAAACTGTTTGATGCGATTTGGTTTAACGCTGATATTAAGAGCTGGCCCAACCCACAAATTCAGCAAGTCGAACTGGCGTATCAGTTGGATATCAATGAGTTCCGTGATCAGCAGAATCTGCAGTTATTGGTGCGGCATCTGTGGCCGGCCTGAATCGGTTGTTCTAAACAACCGCAGCCATCCGGAACGCCGCAAAAGGCTGCACCTATAGCCGAAATTTTGCTACAATCGGCGCCTATTTTTTCAGGCGCCTTGCAAAATCATGTTTGAAGTCAATCCAGTTTATAACAGTATCAAAGACTTAGCTGAACGCACTAACGTGCTTCGGGGGTATCTTTGACTACGATGCAAAGAAAGAAAAGTTAGAAGAAGTCTCCCGCGAGCTTGAAGATTCTGCCGTCTGGAACAATCCGGAGAAAGCGCAGGCGCTTGGCAAAGAGCGTTCCGCGCTCGAACAAATCGTCAGCACTATCGATAAACTGGATCAGGGCCTGGAAGATGTGGCGGGTCTGGTTGAGCTGGCGGTTGAAGCGGAAGACGAAGAGACTTTTGTCGAAGCGCAAACTGAATTGGCCGACCTCGAAGCCCAGCTAGCGAAGCTGGAATTCCGCCGGATGTTCTCCGGCAAACATGATCCGGACAACTGCTTCCTGGATATTCAATCCGGTTCCGGCGGTACTGAAGCGCAGGACTGGGCCAGCATGTTGATGCGGATGTACCTGCGCTGGGGCGAAGCCAAAGGCTTTAGTCCAGAACTGTACGAAGTCACTGACGGTGACGTCGCCGGCATCAAAGGATGTACCATCAAATTTACCGGTGAATATGCCTACGGCTGGTTGCGCACTGAGACTGGCGTACATCGTTTGGTACGTAAAAGCCCATTTGACTCCGGCAACCGCCGCCACACCTCATTTGCTTCGGTGTTTGTGTCGCCAGAGATCGACGACGACATCGAAATCGAAATCAATCCGTCCGACCTGCGTATCGATACTTACCGGGCTTCAGGCGCCGGTGGTCAACACGTTAACAGAACCGACTCTGCGGTGCGGATCACGCACTTACCGACCAACATCGTGGTGCAGTGTCAGAACGACCGTTCGCAGCATAAAAACCGCGACAACGCCTTTAAGCAATTACGCGCCAAACTCTATGAGTTTGAATTGCAGAAACAAAATGCCGAAAAACAAGCACTGGAAGATACCAAGTCGGATATCGGCTGGGGTAGTCAGATCCGCTCTTACGTGCTCGACGATTCGCGCATCAAAGATTTGCGTACTGGCGTCGAAACGCGAAATACCCAGTCAGTATTGGATGGTGATCTCGACAAATTTATTGAAGCCAGCTTAAAAGCGGGTTTGTAATTTAGCTTATTATCAGGAACTTAAAATGTCTGAACAGAACAATCCGATTGAAGAACATCAGGACGTCAATAAGCTGATCGCCGAGCGAAAACATAAGCTGGCCGGGCTGCGTGAACAGGGCAATCCATTTCCAAACGATTTCCGCCGTGATGCCACTTCAGACCAGATCCTGGCGCAGTATGAGCATCTGAGCAAAGAAGAGCTGGAAGAGAAAAAAATCCGTGTGACTGTGGCCGGCCGTATGATGCTGCGCCGCATCATGGGCAAAGCCAGCTTCACGACGATTCAAGATGTTGGCGGCAAAATTCAGCTGTATGTCGCCCGCGACAGTCTGGCGGAAAATGTCTACAACGAAGGCTTCAAAAAGTGGGACTTGGGTGACATCGTCGGCGGTAGCGGCACACTGTTCAAAACTCAGACCGGTGAATTGACCGTTTGGCTTGATGAGATCCGTTTACTGACCAAAGCGCTGCGCCCGTTACCGGATAAATTCCACGGTTTAACCGACCAGGAAGCTTGTTACCGTCAGCGTTATCTGGACCTCATCGTCAACGACCAGTCACGTAAAACGTTCTTAATCCGTTCAAAAACAGTGGCATATATCCGCCAGTTTTTTAACAGCAAAGGCTTCTTAGAAGTTGAAACCCCAATGCTGCAAAGCATCCCGGGTGGCGCTTCAGCCCGTCCGTTTGAGACACACCACAATGCGCTTGATATGCAAATGTTCCTGCGTATTGCGCCAGAGCTGTATTTAAAACGGCTGGTAGTCGGTGGCTTTGAAAAAGTATTTGAGCTGAACCGTAACTTCCGTAACGAAGGCGTGTCAACGCGGCATAACCCAGAATTCACCATGCTGGAATTCTACTGGGCTTATGCCGATTTCAATGACCTGATGGACCTGACCGAGGAACTGTTCCGTGGTCTGGCGCAATCGGTTCTGGGCACCACTGAAGTGCCATATCAGGGCCATATCTTCGACTTCGGCAAGCCGTTCGCGCGCATGTCCGTGACTGAATCTATTCTGCATTACAACCCTGAAGTGAAGCTGGAGCAGCTCACCACGCGTGAAGCGGTGGCGACACTGGCGAAGTCTTTAGGCATTGAAGTGAAGGCTAACTACGGTCACGGCCGTATCCTGATGGAAGTGTTTGATGAGCTGGTCGAAACCAAGCTGTTACAACCGACTTTCATTACTGAATACCCAGCCGAGATTTCACCACTGGCGCGCCGCAACGACGACAATCCAGAGATCACCGACCGCTTTGAATTCTTCATCGGTGGCCGTGAACTGGGCAACGGCTTTAGCGAGTTAAACGACGCCGAAGATCAGGCTGAACGTTTCCGTGAGCAAGTGGCACAAAAAGAAGCTGGTGACGACGAAGCCATGTACTACGACGAGGATTTCGTCACGGCACTGGAACACGGCTTACCACCAACCGCAGGGCAGGGCATCGGTATCGACCGTTTGGTCATGTTACTGGCCGACGCGCCAAGCATCCGCGACGTCATCCTGTTCCCGCATATGCGTCACAGCGACAAACACGGCAGCTAAGCTGTTGATGTGATTAAAAAACCACCTTCGGGTGGTTTTTTTATTTGCGGCTTCTGCAAGGCGTGCCGGTATGTGCCAGAAGTTGGCTTTGGTGACACCCGTTGTGCGACAACCGGTGGGTTTCGCTGCGCTCTACCCACCCTACGAGCCAGCGGCCCGATCGTAGGGTGCAATGAGCAAAGCGAATTGCACCTTTGATATCCGCCGCAATATCAAACAATCTGAACCGCATTTCTGCAACTCGCTCATAGCCGGCTATACGATGTCTGAACAATATCCAGCATCAGCGCAAGCCGAGTACCAATAAAACACGAATAGGAGTAATTCCTATTTGCAAATGAGAATGGATCTCGATACCATGACGCCCGAAAACTACAGAAGCCGTACTGGCTGTATTTATAGGGACCTGACGATGTCGTTCATTCAATCGAAAAAACATAACCAACCTTTCCCGGCCGCTTTGGCCTCGGCGCTGATGCTGGCAATGCCGGCTGCATATGCACAAGACGCTGGCAAGTTGGCGGAAGTTGAAGTCAAAGGCAGCACGATTTCGACCGAACTATTCGCCGAGAAAGCCAGCTCCGCCAAGCAGGTAAAACCTTTGGTTGATACGCCGCAAACGATTGTGGTGCTGAAAAAAGAACTGTTCCAGCAACAGCAAGCCAATACTTTGTCAGAAACCCTGCGTAACACGCCGGGCATTACCATGCTGATGGGGGAGAATGGCAACACCGCAACCGGTGATTCGATTTTTATGCGTGGTTTTGATACGCAAAGCAGTATTTATGTCGACGGTATCCGCGACCTGGGCACTATCAGCCGCGATACTTTTAACACCGAACAAGTCGAAATCGCTAAAGGCCCGGCCGGCGTGGATAACGGCCGCGGTGCATCATCCGGTTATATCAATATGAGCAGTAAAGCGGCGACGCTGGATAGCTTTATCACCGGCAGCGCCACTATAGGTTCAGGATCACACAAACGTGTTAGTGCTGACGTAAATCAGACGTTGGCCATTGATAATGCGGCCATCCGCGTCAATTTACTGCGCCAGGACAGCGGTGTGGCCGGGCGTGATGTGGTGGAAAATAATATCACCGGTATTGCCACTTCACTGGCGTTCGGTCTGAACACTGAAACCCGCACCACTTTAAACCTGCTGCATGTACAGCAGGACAATATCCCGGATGGCGGCGTACCAACGATTGGCCTCGAAGGCTTCTACAGTGCCGCGATTGCCACCGCATTCCCGAACAATACGGCGCCGGCTTTTGGTAAAGTCGACCGCGAAAGCTTCTATGGTAGCAAAAACGACTTTGACCACGTCGTTGCCGACATGCTGACGCTGCGTATTGAACACGATTTTGCTGACAACGTGAAGCTGCAAAATACCAGTCGTTATGGCGTGTCGTCGCAAGACTATATCCTGACCGGCGTGAACACCGGCAATGGCATCACAGTACCGGCCGCTACGAAAAATGACCTGAATAGCTGGACAGTGAACCGTAACCGCCAGGGCAAAGATCAGCAAAACCAACTGTTGATTAACCAGACCAACCTGAATGCCACACTGCAACAAGGTGCGTTGACGCACAACATTTCGTCTGGCATTGAATTCAGTTTTGAAAGTCAGCTGAACTACACGCTGGGCCTTCCGACCGGCACGACGCAGGTCAACGCCAACCTCTACAACCCATCGACCGCAGACGTTTTTGCATTGCCAGTCCGTACCGGTGCTAAAACCGACGGGAGTACCAGCACTGCCGCTGTATACATGTTGGATACCATTGATTTAAATGCGCAATGGCAAGTCAGCGCTGGCCTGCGTGCCGAGCACTACAACACCGATACCAACCTCATCACAGTGCAGGCGGCAGCGACGCCACAGACAATTCCGGTCGGGACTTTGGTAGGCTCAGAAGCTCGTAAGTCCGACAATTTACTCAGCTACAAAGTTGGCGCCAACTACAAGCCAACTGAAGATGGCTCTGTATATCTGTCCTATGCCACGTCGCAGTTGCCACCAGGCGGCACTAACTTCTCGCTGAGCACTGCAGCAACCAATCAAAACAACCCAATGCTGGATCCGCAAAAAGGCACTAACCTGGAACTGGGCACTAAGTGGCAGTTACTGGACAAAAACCTGTTCGCCACTGCAGCCTTGTTCGAAACGGTCAATAAAAACGAACTGGTACGCGACGACCTGAATACTTATGTACCGGTCGGCGAGAAAACCGTGCGCGGCCTGGAACTGGCGCTGGTCGGCTCTCCATTACAGAACTTTGAACTGAATGCCGGTATCGCGCTGATGAATCCAAAAATCACCCGCGGTGCTTTGTATAACGGTGCCCCAACCGATGGCGGTGTGATGCAGTGGACACCAAAAACCACCTTTACGCTGTGGGGGACTTACACGCTGGAAAAACTGAAACTGGGTGGCGGCGCGCGCTACATGGATTCAGTAGCCCGGTCGAATACCACAAACCTGGTGGCTGCAACGAATTCAATGCTGGAAGTGCCAGATTATTGGGTGGTTGATGCGATGGCGACTTACGAGGTGAACCCAACCGTGACAGTCCAGTTCAACCTGTACAACTTGTTGGACGAAGAATACGTGCAGTCGCTGAATAACGGCGGTGGTCGTTATCACCAAGGCGCACCACGTTCAGCCAAGCTCGGTGTGAATGTCGCGTTTTAAACCGACCGAAGTTAAATAGTACAGAGGCAGCCCGGTGGCTGCCTTTTCCATTGAGGTGCTTGATGTTATTACATATTCCTGCTGTTCTGAGCAAAGCCGAAGTGGCGCAGTTTCGCAGTTTGCTGGCGCAAAGCAATTGGACCGATGGCCGCGCCACAGTTGGGCCGCAAGGTGCTTTGGTCAAACATAACCGCCAGTTACCGGTTGACAGCCCGTTGGCGCGCGAGCTGGGTGCGTTGATTTTACAGCGCTTGTATCAACATCCGCAGTTTTTATCAGCCGCGTTGCCGCTTCGCACGGTGCCGCCTTTGTTTAACGCCTATAGCGGCGGCGAGCATTATGGCCTGCACGTCGATGGCGCAGTGCGGATCTTGCCGGGCAGTACTTTAAGTTTACGCACGGACGTATCGTCGACGCTGTTTTTGTCGGAACCGGAGGAATACGACGGCGGCGAGCTGCAGGTCATCGACACTTACGGCGAACACCAGGTCAAACTGCCGGCCGGTGATTTGATTTTGTATCCTTCGACCAGTTTGCATCAGGTATTGCCGGTCACGCGTGGTGAGCGGGTTTGCAGCTTTTTCTGGAGCCAGAGCCAAATCCGCGACGACGCCAAGCGCGCTTTGTTGTATTCGTTCGATCAGCAAATCCAAAGCCTGCGTCAGCAATTAGGTGACAGCAGCGAAGTGTTGGCGCTGACCGGGCATTATCATAATCTGCTGAGAATGTGGGCCGAGTTATAAAGGACGCCGAAATTTCCGACACACTTTGTAAAGGTATTTAACTGGGCGTGAGCAACGCCCTTTGGCATGCTGTATTGGTCTTACTTCGCCAGGAACCGAGCGGCCATGCTAAAAATTACAAATTTATCCAAAACTTACGATAACGGTGTCAAAGCGCTGCAAAATGTCAGCCTGAATATTCCCAAAGGCATGTACGGTCTGTTAGGGCCAAACGGCGCCGGCAAATCCAGTCTGATGCGTACTATTGCGACCTTACAGGCCGCTGATAGCGGCAGCGTTCAGTTTGGCAATATTGATGTGTTGAAAGATCCGAACGCGCTGCGCCGTACGCTGGGCTATTTACCGCAGGACTTTCAGGTCTATCCGCGCATCAGCGCCTTTGATTTGCTTGAACATCTGGCGGTTTTGAAAGGCCTGAACGAGAAAAAATCCCGTCGCGACACTGTGGAAGCCTTGCTTGCGCACACCAACCTGTATCAGCACAAAGACAAAGCAGTCAGTAGTTTCTCCGGTGGCATGCGCCAGCGTTTTGGCATTGCGCAGGCACTGTTGGGTGACCCGCAACTGCTGATTGTCGACGAGCCGACCGCAGGCCTCGACCCGGAAGAGCGTAATCGTTTCCATAACCTGTTGGTCAGCCTCGGCGAAGACAAAGTGATTATTCTGTCGACGCATATTGTCGACGACGTGGCTGAGCTGTGTCCGCAAATGGCGGTGTTAGCTGGTGGCCAAATTCTGTTGACCGGCAATCCGCTACAACTCGTGGATGAACTCAAAGGTCAGGTCTGGACCAAAACCGTTAGCCAGGCTGAGGCTCTGGAGTTAGAGCAACAACTACCCGTGATCTCAAAGCGTTTGTTTGCCGGCCGAACTGTTCTGAATGTATTTGCCATCAGTCAGCCGGAGGGATTCAGTACTTGTGCCGCCAATCTGGAAGACGTGTATTTCTCTTGTTTGCATCAGGCGCGCCAGCGCCAATCGGCGTGAGGACAGCACTATGTTCCTGCAGATGATTCGGTTTGAATGGCGCTATTACCAGCGCCAGCCGTCGTTTTATGTCACATCTTTGTTGTTCTTTTTACTGGCGTTTTTTGCCACGGCATCAGACAACGTACAAATCGGTGGTGGTGGCGAAATTTGGGGAAATGGGCCTTTTGCCATCACCCGGACTATCACCACAATGCTGATTTTTTCGATGTTTCTGGTGGTGAATTTTGTCAGCAGCACGGCGCTGCGCAATCACGCCAGTTTGATGGAAGAACTTGTCTGTACTAAGCCGGTGCCGCCCCTGTCATACCAGCTCGGCCGCTTTGTTGGTGCCTATTTAGTGTTGGTGACTGTGTTTGCGATGGTCCCGCTTGGCACTTTATTAGGCTCTTTGATGCCTTGGGTCGACCAGGCTCGTTTTGGCCCAACAGTGCTCAGCTATTATGTTGATGCTTATCTGATTTTCGCTTTGCCGTCGTTATTTGTGTTGTCTGCACTGTTCTACACCATCGCCAGTAAGTTCAAATCGATGCAGGCGATGTATCTGGTGGCTGTGGTGGTGTTTGTGCTGTATCTGGTCGCCGGCAGTTTTGCCCAGGCGCCGGAATACCGCACGATGGCCGCGTTGCTGGACCCTTTTGGTTTACGCTCTTTTGCGGATGTGTCGCGGTACTGGACTATCGTCGAGAAAAATACCCTGAGTGTTAGTTTCAGCGGTGTATTGCTGCAAAATCGCTTGTTATGGCTGGCGGTTGGCGTGGCGCTACTGGCATTGTTTGGTGGTTTGTTCAAACCGCTGGCGTTAACACCAAAAGCCCGGGTTGGCAAAACCAAGGCGGCCAAGGCAACGCCAGAGTTTGCGATCAGTGCGCTACAAACCAAAGCGCAACAGCCATCTGCACTGGCGCAGTTCTGGACACGGCTGCGTTTTGAGTTAAAACAGGTGGTGTTCAGCGCGCCGTTTTTTATGTTGCTGCTGATTTGTATCTTTAATTTGCTGGCGCCTTTATTTGCGCCGCAGCGCTTTTACGGCACTGCAGACTGGCCGCTGACCCAAACCATGATTGAACTGGTGACAGATTCCAGTGGTTTATTGCTGGTGCTGATTTTGACTTATTACTGTGCAGAAGTGGTCTGGCGTGAACGTACACAGGGCATCGGCGATATCATCGATGCAACGCCGGTGGCTAATATGGTGCTATGGCTGTCAAAACTAATGGCTGTTGGCGCCGCGATGTTGTTGATGTACTTCGCTTTTACTCTGACCACCATCAGTTACCAGCTTATCAAAGGTTTTGACGACCTGGATTTGCTGCAATACCTGATACGGCTGGGGTATTTCAACTTCCTGCCCTTTATGCTGACCGTGGTACTGGCGTTCCTTATTCAGGTGTTAAGCCCGAACAAGTATGTCGGTATGGGTGTGTTTGTCGTGTATTTCGTCTTGACGCAGGTGTTGGATGCCTGGGGCTTTAACCACCGCATGTGGCATTTTGCCGCGTCACCGGCAGCACCATTTTCTGATTTGAATCGCTTTGGTTGGACACTGGAAAGTCATAGCTGGTACGTGCTGTATTGGGGCGGCCTGACCGCGATCCTGTTTGTGTTGGGGTTTGGCATGTTCCAGCGTGGGCCGGCGCAAAGTCTGGCGGTGCGTTATCAGCAATTGCGTTATCAAGTTGGTGCGGGTGGTCAGGCGGTGATTTTGCTCGGTAGTCTGGTGTTCGTCGGCACAGGTGGCTGGATTTACTACAACACCCGTGTGCTGAATCAATATGACACTGCGGAACAGCAGATGGATTTACAAGCGGATTATGAAAAGGCCTATAAAGCCGGAGCTGACGATCCGATCCTGGTCGCCACTAAAGTTGAAGCATTTGTTGATATTTATCCGGTCGAACGGCGCGTCGAAGCTCGTGTCGAACAGACGCTGACCAACAAATTCAACAAACCGGTCACTAAGATGTTGGTGAACTGGCCGAAATACACCCGCAGTATGGAAATCATCGCGCCGGGCGCCACTTTGAGCCCACGCGACAATCGACTGGGCACCGCCTGGCTAGAGTTCGGTACGCCGGTACAACCGGGGCAAACAATCGATATGACCTTCGTGCTGAGCCGCACTAATCCGGGGTTCCAGGATGATGATGTTGATGTCGCAGTGGTTGAAAACGGCACCTTTATCAATAACATGGAATTGTTGCCGCAGTTTGGTTACAACGCCGGATTTGAACTGCAGGAGCGGCATGAACGCAGCAAACGCGGTCTGGAACCGGTGCAGCGGGCGCACAAACTGGAAGATAGCAGCCGCTACACTGAGAGTGGTTTTGGCCGCGCCGAAGATTTCATTGAGTTCAGTGCCACGGTTTCCACGGCATTAGATCAAACCGCGCTGGCGCCGGGTTATCTGAAGAAACAGTGGCAGCAGGATGGCCGCCAATACTTCCGCTATGAAATGAATGCACCGATGTTTAACTTCTACTCATTCCTGTCGGCACGGCTGGCGGTGAAGAAGCAGGATTATCAGGGCGTCTCGCTGGAGGTGTATTACCATCCTTCGCATCACTGGAACGTGGACCGGATGATGCAATCGATGCAGGACTCGCTGGATTATTTTAATCGGGCGTTTTCACCGTACCAGCACCAACAGATGCGGATCATCGAGTTTCCGGGTTACCGTGATTTTGCGCAATCTTTTGCCAATACCGTGCCGTACTCTGAGGGCATCGGTTTTATCAATGATTTGCGCAACGAAGACAGCATCGACATGCCTTATTATGTGACTGCGCACGAGATGGCGCATCAGTGGTGGGGCCATCAGGTTGGCAGCGCCAACGTGCAGGGTAGTGCGGTGATCCCGGAAACACTGGCGCAATACAGCGCGCTCAGAGTGATGGAAACCAAATATGGTCAGGCGAAGTTACGTCAGTTCCTGAAATATGAGCTGGACCGTTATTTACGTGGCCGCACCGACGAGAAAGTCGCGGAAGAACCACTGCTGCGTGCTGAAGGGCAGGGCTATATCCATTACCGCAAAGGCTCCATTGTGATGATGGCGATCAAAGACCGGATTGGTGTAGAGCGGCTCGACGCGAACTTGCAGGCGTTTTTGCAAGAGTTCCAATATAAACAAAATCCTTATCCAACCACGCTGGATCTGCTGCGCCACTTAACTACCGGCGTCAGCAGCGAAGAAAAAGCCTTTATCGAACAGCAGTTTATGCAAATTACTTTGTATGATTTACGGCTGCTTGAGGTGCAGAAAACCGAATTGCCAGATGGCCAGCTGCAACTGGACTTAACCATTCAGGCCGCCAGACTCAGTGCTGATGGCAAAGGTGCCGAAACCGAACAAGTGCTGGACGAAGATATTGATATTGGCGCGTTCAGCGCAGATCCGGATGAGTTTTCTGCCGATAACCAGCTGTTATATTTACAAAAACACCGGCTGAAATCCGGTAAGCAGCAAGTCCGGGTTATCGTGCCCAAAGGTACCACTTACATCGGTGTCGACCCATTGATTAAGCTGATTGACCGCGACGCGGTAGATAATATCCGCAAGCTTTAAACGGTTGTTAAAACAAGAAACCCGCCAGTTGGCGGGTTTCTTTATTTAGCTACAGCACAAACGCATCAGCGCTCTGTGGTGAGAGTCGTTGAATTGTTACTTACCCGCTTTTGCTGCCAGCTGCTGCGCTTCCAGCTCTTGCCAGGCCTTGCTGCCCCACAGCGGTACTGTAGTCAGTGAATGTTTATCGCTGCCGGCACTTTCTTTGGTCGAATATGACAAATACACCAGAGTCCTGTTGTCAGCATCAAAGATCCGTCTGATTTTCAGATGCTTAAACAAAATACTTTTTGATGCAGTGAAAATGACTTCGCCGGATTTGGATTTGTCGATTTTGCCGAGCATGGCCGCCGTGATTTCGCCGGTCTGGCGGCAAGCGATGGACATATCGGACGGATCAGCCAGCGATAAATCGGCTTCAACATGGCTGATGTGACAGGTAACACCCGGAATTGCCGGATCGTTAAAGGTCTGAATTTTAATGTCTTTGGTGGTAAAAAGCCCAAGACTCACATCACCGACTTCTTTCGGTGAACAGGCCGTCAGCGTGGACAGAGCCAGTACTAAACCAAGCAGTCGCGGGGAAAAATTCATAGTCACTCCTTTTTATGAACAGTATTTTTTATCTCATCAGGCAAACCCAGTGCGTTTGATATTTGTAACACGCGCTAGTTACCACTTCGCATAGTGATCTTCAGCCAGCCCCAGACAATTCTGCAACTGCAGGACCCGGCCATCGCGTAAGCGCACTGTACCATTGTAATGCCCGACATATTGGCGGAAATTACTGGCAAGTAAACCAAGCTGCAGTTTTTCCTGCCGGCAGAAATCGGCCCTGAAGGTTAAATCGACTTCACCACATAATGTCGTGACACGCCACGGCGTGTTTTGACCGCGATCAAACTCAAACCGGGCTGGGCTTAAATGCTGGATCTGGCCGTCATACCACAAGGCATTTTCAGTCAGACCAGTCTCATTGACCCCAGCGGCCAAATTCAGACCAAAAGCCTGACCTTGTTGTAGCGAATTGATCGAGCTCCAGCGCCAGCTGGTTTCGCGGCGCATAAAGCCGGCGGAGAAATCGATGCCGCCGCGGGCGCTGTGTACATCAAGCGCCTGACCGTCTAACTGCAAGCTGCCACTGACGCGCAGTGCATTGTTTTTTTCTGTGTAGGTCCAGCCGTTGTAGCCGGTTGGTGCTGCCAGTGCCAGCGGCTGTTGCTGGTCAAAATCCAGTCGCAGATCTGCGACCAGTCCACCAGCCTGCACCCGCAAAGTCCAGCCGGTTGGTGCGCAGTTGATCTGCCATTGCGTCGAACCTTTGCCCATGCTCGCTTCGCCATGTTGCGGCGAGTCGCTGAGTAAACAGCCAAAACCTAACGGCGCCAGCCGCGCAAATTCCCGGGTCGGTTTGCCCTGCTGATACAGATAAGCAAAGCCGGAGCAAACGTAGCGTACATCGGCAATAGCCACAGCCAGCAGCCAGTCAGGGCCGCTGATACAGACAAACTGAAACTGCTTATAGGCAAAATGCTGAGCCAAACGGCTGACCGATTTATCCATCACCGAATGCAACCGGAATGCGGTTACATTGAGGTCGGCAATGGAAGCATCAAACAGGCCTAGTTGCAGCTTGCCATGATGATCAATCAAAGTTGCCGGTGCAGGGCGGATATGTGGTTGATAACACAAAGATTGGGACATCGGCTTTATCCGGCAGAGATGATGTCTGGTTTATAACAGTTTTTTCTGGTCTGACCAAGCGGGTCATCTTTGGGATTTTGTTTTGCAGGTCATTGCGGGAATGGGTAGGAAGATAGCGGGCCGCCGCGAATTGGCCGCCCGCCGGATTGCTTAGTCGTGACCGGAATGACCGTCCATGCCATGGGCATGACCGTGTGCCAGCTCATCAGCGGTGGCATCGCGCACCACTAAGATTTCGACTTCAAACGTCAAATCAATGCCTGACAGCGGGTGATTACCATCAACAACCACTTCGTCTTCGGTGACATCCAGTACAATCACGGATTGCTCGTGACCATCCGGACCGGCAGCGCGAAAACGCATACCAACAGCCACGTCCATACCTTCAAACAGTGCGCGTGGTACTGACTGCGTCAGTTCGTCGTGGCGCTCGCCATAAGCATCTGCCGCCGCGATTGCGATTGTGAATTTATCACCGGCCTGTTTGCCAGTCAGTGCTTGTTCCAGACCACTGATCAGTGAACCAGTGCCGTGGATAAACACTAAAGGCTCGGCGCCAAAAGAGCTGTCGAGTTCGTTGCCATTGGCATCGCTGACGCTGTAGTGCATGGCGACGACTTTATTGTGTTGAATAGTCATGAGGACCTCAGGGGGTGATTGAATAAGGTAAAGGTTGTAATTGTAAGCTGACATCCGGCTCTGTCGCCAGCCGGAAATGGTCGGTTGCGCTGATATCGTTGGGCAAAACGGCCAGCAATTGCAGTTGGCCCTGAATATTCACGGCATTGACCACGACACCGCTGCGCCGCCAGTTCTGTTCCAGCTGGATCTCGATATCAGTGCCGGCAACCGGTGTATGGTCAGTGTCGGCTTGTAACAGGTACATGGCTCTTTTGTTTTTGCCCAGATATTTCATCCGCGCCACCATTTCCTGGCCCATGTAGCAGCCTTTGGTAAAGCTGATGGCATCTAAAGCCTGCAGGTTCAGCTGCTGCGGCACATATTCACCCAGCAATGGCTGTTCCAGATAAGGGATACCGTGGGCGATATGTTGCGCTAACCAGCGGGTGGGTGCGGCCATCAAGGCCTGCTGCTGTTGCCACAACGCTTTGGCCTCATCAATTGCCAGCACCAGTAAAAAGTGATCGGCTGCCAGGCCCAATAAGTATCCACCTGCAACTGTGAGTTGCTGGCCAATGGCTGGTTGCGGGTAACCCAGTGCGCTGAGTAAGGCGGCGCTGTCGGCACCGCCAATGCCAAACACGGCATATTGGTCCTGCACTTCAGTAAAACTGATTTTGGCAAAGACACCATATTTTTTCAGTTGGGTCAGTGAGGCCTGCAACTCGTCACGAAATGCCAGCCACAACAAATCGTCGCCAGCCTGCAGTAAGTGAAAGGTGCTCCACATCTTGCCTTTAGCATCGCAATGAGCACCACGCAGGAAATGTTCAGCACTGATTTGGGTCACATCACAGGTGACCTGACCCTGCAAAAATTTTTGTTGATCGGCGCCGCTGATTTTCAGTAAATGAAATGCAGGCAGCGGGCTGATAAAGGCCGACGACAGATTATTTGACAGCTGAGCCAGTTGCTCAGCGCTCATCCAGAAACTTTGCATAAAACCGCCGGGCTCCCGACCAAAACCGTTCACAATGGCCAGATCATTGGGGGTTCCCGGCAAAAGCACAACCCCTGGCCGGATTTTTTGTTAGAATTTGGCTTCGGGCTGCACCGCAGTTCAACGCAGTAGATACAGGAATGTTATGACGACATTGATGATTAAACCAAGATTACGCTGGGCCTGCCGTCGTGGCATGCTCGAGCTGGATGTGTTATTGGCACCGTTTGTTGAACACGGCTATGACGCCCTGACTGAGCCAGAAAAGCACATTTTTGAGCGCTTGCTGGCGTGTGATGATCCGGATCTGTTTGCCTGGTTTATGGGACATGCGCAAGCGCCGGATCCAGCACTACAGGCGTTGGTACAGGTGATCCTGAATCGGGTCCGGGTGTAACAGATGCAATGCCGGCAACTCGCTTTGCAGACTTCTGCCTGGCCGCGCCGGTTATGCTGGATGATGTTGATGCTGGCGATGTGGTTTGCCTGGTCTGGCTCAGGCTGGTTTGCATCTGCAACCGCGCCCTGGTGGCTGCCATGCGGCTGGTTGCCGGTATTTTATTTGTTATATGCTACAACTGAACCGGCGAAGGACTTCGTGCTAAGCCTGGCGCCGGCGTTACAGCTGCGCCGTTATAGCGCCGCAGAGCCGCCGGTGCTACAGACCGAAGGCGGACAATTGCTCGCGCAGAGTCTGATTTGTTGGCTCGGTGTCTGGTTGGTCTGGCAGACAACGGACGGCCAGATCAAGCGTTGCTGGTTATTTCGTGATGCCTTTACAGAAAACGGTTTTCGCACGCTGGCCCGCACTTTATGCCAGTTGCGCTGGCAACAACAACAGTTGCAAGCAGCATCTGAGCTGCGCGGCCTCTTTCAATGGTTGCGTTAATCGACGCGTAGAGCCGTCACCGCACTCCAGCATTTTTTCTTTTCCACGCAAGGAGCTTCTATGAGTTTTGTT
>NZ_JBHLXP010000003.1:0-48283 GCF_042432165.1 Rheinheimera tilapiae | reverse complement strand
TTGCACTTGGCAATATCAGTCTGTATATCTATGCGGAAAAATATTTTGAGTTGCAGTCTATCCTCGGTCAACTGGCGACTGCCGCGCTGCAGATTTATGTGGTGATGCTGATCCTGAAATACCGGAAAAAGCCGGCAGTAGCTGGTGGCAGCGCGACACCGGAATAAATATTGGGACCACAACAAAAAAAGCCGGAACTGAATTCCGGCTTTTTTTGTACAACAGGTGCTGAGACTACTCGGGTTTTAAAATCGTCGGGCTGCTGTGCGCAGCCTGCTCCGGATAATCCAGCGTGTAATGCAGGCCACGGCTTTCCTTGCGGCGCATCGCACTTTTGATAATGAGTTCTGCCACCATGGTCAGATTGCGCAGCTCCAACAGGTTATTGCTGACCCGGAAATGTCGGTAGTATTCCTGTATTTCGCGTTGCAGCAGTTCAACCCGGTGTAACGCCCGTTCCAGCCGTTTGGTGGTACGGACAATGCCAACAAAATCCCACATAAACATCCGCAGTTCATGCCAGTTATGGGTGATCACCACTTCTTCATCCGAGTTACTGACGCGGCTTTCATCCCAGGCCGGCAGCTGCGGTGTGGCTGTTGACGTTGGCCATTGTTGCAGGATATTGCGCGCCGCACTTTGGGCAAACACGACACATTCCAGCAGTGAATTGCTGGCCATCCGGTTGGCGCCGTGCAGACCGGTATAAGCCACTTCGCCAATTGCATACAGATTCGGGATATCAGTCTGGCCGTTCAGGTTGGTCATGACGCCGCCGCAGGTATAGTGCGCGGCAGGAACCACCGGGATCGGCTGTTTGGTGATGTCGATACCGACGCTTAAGCATTTGGCATAAATCGTCGGGAAGTGTTCGATAATAAAATCTTTTGGCTGATGGCTAATGTCGAGATACACACAAGCGACGCCCAAGCGTTTCATCTCAAAGTCGATAGCTCGGGCGACAATATCCCGCGGCGCCAGCTCGGCACGTTCGTCAAAGTCTGGCATAAAACGGGTGCCATCCGGCCGTTTTAAATAGGCACCTTCGCCGCGCATCGCTTCAGTAATGAGGTAATTCTGCGCGTCCGGATGATACAGACTGGTCGGGTGGAATTGATTAAATTCCATGTTGGCGACACGGCAACCGGCGCGCCAGGCCATTGCAATGCCATCGCCTGATGCAACATCCGGATTGGATGTATACAGATAAACTTTACTGGCTCCACCGGTCGCCAGAGCAACAAAGCGGGCGGCAATTACTTCGACCTGCTCGTTGTCGCGATTCCAGACATAAGCGCCATGACACTTGTTACCCTCGTTGCCAAGTTTGGCATCGGTAATAAGATCTATGGCGTTATAGTTTTCCAGCAAGCGAATATTGGGGTGGCGGCGGACCTGATCGACCAGTGTAATTTGAACAGCACGGCCAGTTGCATCTGCTGCGTGCAGGATCCGCCGATGGCTATGGCCGCCTTCACGCGTCAGGTGATACTTCAGTACACCATCGTCATCGCGATATTGGTCAAACGGCACGCCTTGGTCGATCAGCCATTCCATCGCGGTTTTGGCATTTTCAGCGGTAAACTGCACAGCAGCGTCTTCGCAAAGGCCAGCACCGGCAATCAAGGTGTCGTTGACGTGTGACGCTATACTGTCGTTTTCGTCGAACACTGCGGCAATACCACCTTGAGCATACAAAGTTGAACCTTCGCGCAGCGGGCCTTTACTTAGCACGATGACACTTAAATCTTGTGCAAGCTGCAGCGCCAGGCTCAGGCCTGCCGCGCCACTGCCGACAATTAAAACGTCACAGCGATGTTCTTTTTGATGATGCATGCGATACACTTACCCGACAAAAAACAGGATCCTAATCAGATCTGTAGACTTTTAGCCGCCGTTCGGACGGCCTGCAGAATGCAAATGATCTGAACGAAAAACGCCTTTTTATGCCGAAAAACAGCATGGCGATCATTTTATTGTAACTTTTTTATCGGTGAAACCGAACTTTTTCCGCAGCCCTTCATCTGAGTGAATACGCTTGAGAAGAGCCAATGACATTTTAAAGCAGTAATGAGACAGGGGAATGGCTCCCAGATGAGCGAGCAAGAATTAGATTGGCAGATTGTCCAACGGGTGCAACAAGGGGATAAAGCTGCTTTTAACTTGCTGGTCCGAAAATATCAGCACAGGTTAGCGAACTTAATCTCAAGGTATGTCTCTAATCACGGCGATGTGGCTGATGTGGCACAAGATGCTTTCATCAAAGCTTACCGGGCATTACCCGGCTTTCGTGGCGACAGCGCCTTTTATACCTGGTTGTACCGGATCGCTGTAAACAGCGCCAAAAATTACCTGGTTGCCAATGGCCGCAAGCCACCATCAACCGATGTAGATGCAGAAGATGCCGAATCTTACGAAGGCAGTGAGGCATTAAAGGTACAGGACTCGCCGGAAAAGTTATTACTGACCGAAGAGATCCGCCAGGTGGTGTTCGACACCATTGAAAAGTTACCAGAAGAATTACGCACGGCGATTACCTTACGTGAGTTGGATGGGCTGAGTTATGAAGAGATTGCTGAAGTGATGGGGTGTCCGATTGGCACCGTCCGCAGCCGTATTTTCAGAGCCCGAGAAGCGATAGATACCCAGTTGAAGCCACTTATTGGCTGATTTATCAACGAAGACAGGAATTAGTATGTCGTCTGAACATCAAGAATGGCTTTCCGCCGCCAGTGACAACCAAAGCGTCAGTGCGCAGCAGCTCGACTTGTTATTGTCTGATCCTGATCTGCAGGCCAGCTGGTTGCGTTACCAATTAGCAGGCACTGTGCTGAGGCAGGAGCTGACGCCCCAACTCGATATCAACTTCGCCGATCGGTTTTCGGCAGTGCTGGAACAGGAAGAAGCTCACCAATTAGTAGCGGAAACTGTGCCGGTGTTGCAGCCAGTGACAGCTAGCGCTGTGACCGGTACGCAATCTGCGGCCAATCAGGGCTGGTGGAAAATGCTGATGCAAGGCGCCATTGCGGCCAGTGTCGCACTCGTCGCTGTAGTCGGTGTACAACAAACACAACAAAAACCGGACGATGCGCTCACCACGCCGCTGCCGGTATTGCAAACCAGCCCGATCGGCGGTGTCGCAGCGCCTGTTAGTCTGAGTCAGACTTCGGTTGAATCGCGTTTTACGCCGCAGCAACAGCAGTTGCAGCTGGAACAACAACGTCGCCTGCAGGAACTAATGCAGGCACGCCAACAACAAATCCGACTGATGGAACAGGCTGCTGCGCAGCAGGCGAAAAACGCTGCCGCGGACGAGGGTAAAGGTCAGCAGCAGTGATATTGAGCAGGGGAAGTTGGTTAGTGAGGCTGTCTGTCAGCCTGCTATTGTCACTGTGCAGTGTGTCGGCGCAAGCCGACGACTGGCAGCAATTTGAACGAACCCAACAGGCGGTCCGTAAATTCAATTTTGACGTTTCCTTTGTTCAGGTTAGGCCGAACCAACTGATCACTTATCGCTGGTTACATGGTCTGCATGAACAATCCGGCGCTTTGTCCGTGCCGCTTGAGTTAGAGCGACTATTGCTTCAAGACGGTGTCGGTACCGATACGTTCCGTCGCGGCGACAAAGTTTATTACGCCGCACCGGATGCGCCGGTCATAGTCACGCAAAACGACTCGATCAAAGAACTACCTGCGATATTGTTCGAACCTCTGGCCGTGATCAAACAGCTGTATGACATTGTGCCAGGCAGCAGTGTGCCCCTGTCGGGTCGTACCGCACAGTTATTGCGCCTCAGTGCGCGCGACGCCAGTCGCTACAGTTATTGGTTGTGGCAGGACGCCGAAACCGGTTTTCCACTACGGGTTGATACCGTCGACGAACAAAACGAAGTGCTGGACCGCTGGATGGTGGTGCATTTGCAATTAAAAACCAGCTTGCCACCTGAATTGCAAAGTTTGATCAGCGCACAGCTGCCGGAACAACCACACGCTCTGGTCAGCCGACCGGCGCCGCAGGACCAGTTCAAATTAAACTGGATCCCACCCGGTTATCAGTTATTGGCCGAACAGGCGCCGATTAGCACCCGCAGTGTGCCGGTGCTGGCGAACTGGCTGCTCAGTGACGGTTTGCATCAAATCTCCGTGTTTGTGCAGCCAACCGCACGGTTACCACAGCAGCAACTACGCGATGGCGCTGTTACCATTCTGGTTACGACACAACAAAATCTTGATGTGACCGTGATTGGACCGTTACGTCCGGAATTGGCGGCAAAGCTGGCAGCGTCTGTCGAATAATCATCCCTGACTGCAATGCTATGGCTTTCTTGGCTATAGCATTGAGTTCAGCCTGTCACTGCTCTAAAATCGACAGCCTATCCTGCGACGGTACATGCCATGACCAGTTCCCCTGAAGATAAATCCTGCCACAGTCCACAACCAAGCGACGCTTCGTCGTCACAACGGCTGATAGTCAAAGCGACTGTTGTACGGCAGGACACTGGTGGCGTCTGGCTGTCGACGCCGGTATCTACTAGCTGCAGCGGCTGTCAGCAACAAGACAGTTGCAGCAGCGGTCTGGTGGCAAAAGCATTGCCGGTACGCCAGCAACAGTTGTTTTTAGCGGATAGCTCCGACTTATTACCCGGACAGCAAGTGGAGATCTGTGTTGAGCCTGGCGCTGTATTAAGGTCGGCGTTAATGGTGTATCTGCTGCCACTCTGTGTTTTTATTGCTGCACTGGCGCTTGGACATCTGCAGTCGTGGCACGAATTGCTGCAACTTGGCTGTGCTGTTGTCAGCACTGCACTGACATTGTGGTGCGTCCGGCGGGTTGAGCTGGGGCGTGCTGATCAACTCAGTGTGCAGTTGGTGCGGGTCCTGCCAGACATCAGTGTATTGCAGCAGCCGGCAGACAGTGCGCTGGCTTGAAGAACACAGTGCAAGCATTTGGGAATTAGAGTACAATTCGCGGCAATTTTAATCTGCCGCAAGGGGCAGCGGCATTGTCGCATGCCAGATCACTTGCTGCTTTACAGCTCAGTTTTGATTGGAAAAAATGTCTAAAATATCTCATATCCGTAACTTCTCGGTCATTGCACACATCGACCACGGTAAATCGACTTTATCAGATCGGCTGATCCAATTCTGCGGCGGTCTGTCTGACCGTGAAATGCAGGAGCAGGTGCTGGATTCCATGGATTTGGAACGTGAGCGTGGCATCACGATCAAAGCGCAAAGTGTGACGCTGAATTACAAAGCCAAAGATGGCGAAACCTATCAGCTGAACTTTATCGATACCCCGGGTCACGTCGACTTCACTTATGAAGTCAGCCGCTCGCTGGCCGCCTGTGAAGGCGCCTTGCTGGTGGTCGACGCCGGTCAGGGCGTTGAAGCGCAAACAGTCGCAAACTGCTACACCGCGCTGGAAATGAATCTTGAAGTATTACCAGTCCTGAACAAAATCGACTTACCGCAGGCTGAGCCTGAGCGCGTAGCCGAAGAAATTGAAGATATTATCGGCATTGAAGCCATCGGCGCTGTGCAATGTTCAGCCAAAACCGGCCTCGGCATTGAAGATGTGCTGGAAACTATTGTCAAAGGCATTCCATGTCCGGAAGGCGATGTAGACGCACCAACCCAGGCGCTGATCATCGATTCCTGGTTTGACCCGTATCAGGGCGTGGTTTCGTTAGTCCGCGTCAAACACGGAAAAATTCAGGCCAAAGACAAAATCAAAATTATGTCGAGCGGTGCTGTGTATGAAGTCGACAAAGTCGGTATTTTCACGCCAAAAGCGACCAATACCGGCATTCTGAGCACCGGCGAAGTAGGGTTTATCATTGCTGGTATCAAAGAAATCAAAGGTGCACCAGTCGGCGACACGCTGACACTAGCGAAAAACGCCGCGACAGAACCGTTACCTGGCTTTAAACGCATCAAACCACAGGTTTATGCCGGGGTGTTCCCGGTATCTTCAGACGATTACGAAGATTTCCGTGATGCACTGGAAAAGCTCAGCTTAAACGACTCTTCATTGTTCTACGAACCAGAAAGTTCTGGCGCCCTAGGCTTTGGCTTTCGCATTGGTTTCCTCGGCATGTTGCACATGGAAATCATCCAGGAACGACTGGAACGCGAATACGATCTGGATTTGATCACAACTGCGCCAACAGTAGTTTACGAAGTGCTGACCAAAGGCGGTGAGCTGGTGATGGTCGACAATCCAAGCGACCTGCCGCCGGTTGGCAACATCGATGAGATTCGCGAACCGATCGTCGAAGCGCACATTCTGGTGCCACAGGAATACCTGGGTAACGTGATTAACCTGTGTATCGAAAAACGCGGCGTACAGATGAATATGACCTACCACGGCCGTCAGGTTGCGGTGGTTTATGAACTGCCGATGGCGGAAGTGGTGATGGATTTCTTCGACCGGTTAAAATCAACCAGTCGTGGTTATGCCTCGCTGGATTACGCCTTCAAGCGTTTCCAGGTATCTGATATGTCACGGGTTGATATCTTGATCAACGGCGAGCGCGTCGATGCACTGGCGATTATCAGTCACCGTGATTTTGCTCAGGGCCGTGGCCGTGAGCTGGCGGAAAAACTGAAAGAGCTGATCCCACGGCAGATGTTTGATATCGCTATTCAGGCCGCGATTGGCGCACACGTGATCGCGCGGACCACGGTCAAACAGCTGCGGAAAAACGTCTTAGCTAAGTGTTATGGCGGCGACATCAGCCGGAAGAAAAAGCTGTTGCAGAAACAGAAAGACGGTAAAAAGCGGATGAAGCAAGTGGGGAACGTGGAAGTTCCACAAGAAGCCTTCCTCGCTATTCTGAAAGTCGGGAAATAAGCAGCCCACCCCGGAGCCAGCCCACGCCGCGCTCCGGGTCTTACAGCTGGTAACAATAAAGTCCATCACGGCGCTCGCCAGCGCCCTGCAATTTTCAGTAAGCTCAGAACGTTTTCTGAACGAGGAACCTTAATCTCATGGCTGGATATTTTGCAATTCTGTTAGTGGTCCTGACGCTGGTGTCAGGCTTGATTTGGTTAATTGACACTTTGTTGTTCAAACCAAAACGTGAAAAAGATGCACCGCTGCCTTATGCCGCGGAAACTGCGCGGGATATTTTCCCTTTAATCGCCATCATCACTATTTTCCGTTCATTCATTTACGAACCATTCCAAATTCCATCCGGCTCGATGATGCCGACGTTATTGGTTGGCGATTTTATTCTGGTCGAAAAGTTTTCTTATGACGTCAAAGATCCGGTGTGGCGCAGCACCTTGCTGGAAACCGGTAAACCTGACCATGGTGATATTGCCGTGTTTAAATATCCGGAAGACCCGACCTCCGATTTTATTAAACGGGTGATTGGCTTGCCAGGCGATAAAATTATTTATAAAAACAAGCAGTTGTTTATTCAGCGCGCTTGTGACAAAGCCAGTAACCAGCCGTGTCCGACGGTGGAACCGCTGCGGCAGGAATTTAACAATGAAGGTGAGTTCTTCTTAGGACCATATCCATTAAAACGTTTCACCGAGCAGAATCTGACGAAGTCTTATGACATCCTGCAAAATGCGATGTTGCCGGAACCGATCCATAATTACTACCGTCAACCAGGCGTGGCAACCAACGAATTTGTGGTGCCTGACGGTCATTATTTCGTCATGGGCGATAATCGTGACAACAGCCGTGACAGTCGGTATTGGGGTTTTGTGCCGGAGCAGAATCTGGTCGGCAAAGCGGTCTTTATCTGGATGAGTTTTGAATTCAGTGAAGATCCGAATCACTGGTTACCTAGTTGGGTACCGGTTGGCGTGCGGTTTGAACGCCTTGGCACTATTAAATAAGGTCGGGAATGTTACCTCCTTTAAGTAAACTTGAGAAAAAGCTCGGTTATCAGTTCAGCAACAGCGCTCTGCTCGAGCAAGCGCTGACGCACCGTAGTTGTAAAGGCCAGCACAATGAGCGGCTGGAGTTCCTTGGCGATGCCATTTTAGGTTTGGTCATCGCTGAGGCGTTGTTTCAGAATTTCCCTAAAACCCGCGAAGGCGATTTAACCCGGATGCGAGCGTCTTTGGTTAAAGGCGTGACTTTGGCTGAAATAGCCAAAGAACTTGAGATCGCCCAACATCTGCGCCTTGGCCCCGGCGAGCTGAAAAGTGGTGGTTCACGACGGGAGTCGATCCAGGCTGATGCGGTGGAAGCCGTGTTAGGCGCGATTTATCTCGATGCCGGCGCTGAAGCCTGTAAAGATCGGATCCTGCAATGGTTTGGCAGCCGGTTACACAGCATTGAACCCGGCGTACAAAAAGATTCAAAAACCTTGTTGCAGGAATACCTGCAAGGCCGGCGTCTGGCGCTGCCGCAATATGATGTGGTGGCGGTGGAAGGCGATGCCCATGATCAGACCTTTACAGTGCGCTGCACTGTGGCCGGACGTGAGGCAGTGCAAGCCAGCGGCAGTTCAAGACGCAAAGCCGAGCAGGATTGTGCTCAGGCCATCCTGGAGCAATTAAAACATGAATGATCTGTTACAAGAAACCGCTGGCGATACCTTCGCCGGCCTGGTCGCCATCGTTGGCCGGCCGAATGTTGGTAAATCCACATTGCTCAATCAGTTGATTGGCCAGAAAGTTAGTATCACGTCGAAAAAACCACAAACCACCCGCCACCGTATTGTCGGTATTGATACCGTTGGCAAATATCAGACGGTGTATGTCGACACGCCTGGTCTGCACAGTGAAGAAAAACGTGCCATTAACCGGCTGATGAATAAAGCCGCTGCGACCTCGATTCTGGATGTCGAGCTGGTGGTGTTTGTCGTGGAAGGGACGCGCTGGACTGACGATGACCAGATGGTATTAAACCGGCTGATTGTGGCGAAAAAGCCAGTGATCCTGGCGGTCAATAAAGTCGATTTGTATAAAGACAAAGAAGATTTATTGCCACATTTACAATGGCTTGGTACACAACTGCAGTTTTTGGAAATTGTGCCGTTGTCGGCAGAAAAAGGCACTAACGTCAGTAAATTGCGCGAGATCGTGCACACGCAGCTGCCACCTTGTGAGTTCTTTTTCCCGGAAGACTACATTACTGACCGCTCACAACGTTTTATGGCCTCAGAAATCGTCCGTGAAAAGCTGATGCGTTTTCTTGGCGATGAATTGCCATACTCGGTCACGGTGGAAATTGAACGCTTTAAGTGGGAAGAAAAACACTACCACATCGCAGCGCTTATTCTGGTTGAGCGCGACACGCAAAAACGGATGGTGATCGGCAAAGGTGGCGAGCGCATAAAAACCATCGCATCTGAAGCCCGTAAAGACATGGAAGATTTGTTTGAGCAGCCGGTGTTTTTACAGATGTGGGTCAAAGTGAAATCCGGCTGGGCCGATGATGAACGCGCGTTGCGCAGTCTCGGTTACGGCGAAGATTAATGGCTGAAGGCGCAGTCTCAGCATATTTGCTGCACAGTACTGCGTTCCAGGACCAGAAACTGATCCTGGATTTATTGCTACCAAATCAGGGCAGAGTGCGGGCAGTTGCCCGTCGCCCGGCGAAAAAACACAGCGGCCGTAGTACATGGCCGCTGTTTTGTTTGTGCTGGGTTGAGCTGAGTGGTCAGGGCGAGTTACGCACAGTACGACGCATTGAAGAGCAACAGGCTGCACTGGCACTGCAAGGCGAATGGCTGTTCAGCGCTTTATATCTGAATGAACTGATTTGCCGGTTGTTTCCTGCCAATGCGCAGGCCGATGAGTTATTCGAGATTTATCAGCACAGTGTACAGGCGCTGTGGCATTTGCAATTGCAAGGCAACGCGCAATCCGCCAGGCCTTTGTTGGAGCAGCTGCTGCGTGAAGCCGAATTGGCGCTGTTGCAGGAGCTGGGCATTCCGGTGGATTGCAGTGTCGATGCTGAAGGGATGCCACTGCAGCAAGATGGCTGTTATCAGTGGCACCACGAATATGGCTTTGTCGCAGCGCTGCAGGGCTGGTCCGGTGCCGATTTACTGGCTATCAGCCAAGCCGACTGGCAAAGCAGCAGTCTGCGCTGCGCCAAACAATTAAACCGTCAGTTGTTGCGGCCATTATTGGGTCAGGCACCGCTGCACAGTCGACAATTATTCCGTCAGGATTAACGCATTTAAACCACGCCTGCAGGCGTCAGGGAGATCTCATGCAACCAATTTATTTAGGCGTTAACATCGATCACGTCGCCACCGTCCGTCAAGCGCGCGGCAGTCAATATCCGGAGCCGGTGCATGCGGCATTATTGGCAGAACAATATGGTGCGGATGGGATCACCGTACATTTACGCGAAGATCGCCGGCATATTCAGGATCGGGATGTGTTTTTATTGCGCCAGACCATCCAGACCCGGCTGAATTTTGAGATGGGCCTGACCGATGAAATGCTGCGCATCGCACTCGAACTCAAACCACACTTTTGTTGTCTGGTGCCGGAAAAACGCCAGGAACTGACCACTGAAGGGGGTCTTGAGATCGCCGGTCAGTTCGACCGTATCAAAACTGCCGTTGATGAGCTCAGCGGCAACAACATTCTGGTGTCGTTATTCATTGACGCTGACCAGCGCCAGATTGAAGCAGCGGCGCGCTCAGGCGCCCCTTATATCGAAATTCATACCGGCGCTTACGCCGACGCCACCTGTCCCAAACAGCAGAAAGCTGAGCTGGAGCGCATCCGCGTAGCGGCTGAATATGCGGCTTCGCTTGGCTTAATCGTCAACGCTGGCCATGGTTTGCATGTGCATAATGTGCAGCCGATTGCAGCCATTCCACAAATGCATGAACTGAACATTGGCCATGCGTTAATTGCGCAGGCGATTTTCACTGGTCTGGGTCCGGCGGTGGCAGAGATGAAACGCCTGATGGTGGAGGCGCGACGCTAATGGCGATCCTGGGTCTTGGCACTGATATTGTTGAGATCAGCCGGATTGAGCAAAGTCTGGCGCGCTCGCCGCGGCTGATTGAGCGGGTGCTGACGGCGGACGAGCAGGTTATCTACCAGGCTCATGCGCAGCCGGCCCGCTATTTTGCCAAACGCTTTGCCGCCAAAGAAGCGGCAGCGAAAGCACTGGGGACCGGCATCGGCCGTGGTATTTCTTTTCAGCATTTTAATATCCGCAACGACGAGTTCGGTCGTCCGATGCTGGAATTACATGGCGCCGCGGCAGATCTAGCGGCGAAATTAGGCCTGCGTCAGACCTGGTTGTCGATCAGCGACGAACAGGCCTTTGCGATGGCTACGGTGATTTTTGAATCCTGAGGCTGTGTTTTACTGCGGTCCTGTTTTACTGCGACCATGTTTTATTGTGACCACTGCAGTGATTCAGCCAATAAATCCTGCAACTGATCAGTCAAATCAAAGAGTTCAGGTTCCAGCTGTAACAGGCTGGCGCCGGTTTTCAACTGGGTTTCAATGGTTTCGCTTAGCGCTTTAATATGTGGCACGCCGGTATAACAAGTGGCGCCATGTAGTTTATGCACCAGCTGGATCAGTGCATCACGCTGATTACTCTCCCGATACTTTTCTAAATCTGCTAATGTCTGCGGCAGACTGGCCAACAACAGTTGCAACATTTCCCGAGCCAGTTCCGTTTTACCGGCTGCGCGCTGCAATGCCAGCTCCCAATCGACATGCCGGCTCTGCGGCAATGCCGGAACCTCTGTCGCTGGCTCTGTTGAGGCATAGACGGGCTGCATACTGGTCTGACTGAAGGCCGGGCAGCATTCCTTCAGCGTATACTGCAGCATTTGTTCATCGAGCGGCTTACTTAAAAATTCACAGAAACCCAGTCCCAACAAACGCTCACGCTCACCTGGCAAAGTGTGGGCTGTCACGGCGATAATCGGCGTGTCTTCGTTTAACGAACTTTGCTGGATGCGTTGGCAGGCGGTGATACCGTCCATTACCGGCATATTAATGTCCATAAAGATAATGTCGTAATGGACATGCGAAGCCAATTGCCAGGCTTCCGCGCCCTGACTAGCTGAATCGACTGATTCAACCAACTCACCGAGCAAGGTATTAATCAGTTTCAGATTCGCATCATTGTCATCAACCGTCAGTACACGTAAACGTGCTTTGGGTGCCGTCGGTGAGGGCAACGCAACTGCCTGGTGCTGGTTGTAGGGCCGAGCCAGTGTCGCCGCCAGCTTGCGTTGGTGTGCCGGTTTGGCCAGACAAGCCATGGCGCCGCTTTGCAGTAGTGCCTCACGCAAGTTGGGCGATAATGAATTGACCAGCAGATACAGATACTGACAATGTGGTTTAATTTGCCGGATCAGTTCGATGATCGAATTGAGCTGGTCCAGTGACACGGTGCGGCCAATCAGCGCGATATCAAATTGATCCTGTTGCGCCAGCGCCTGCTGTAATTGGCCAGGCGTTGCACAAGCAGAGACCTGCATACCCCAGCTGTTTAATAAACTTAATGTTGATTCGCGCGAATATTGTTGTGGTTCGATGTACAACACAGTTTTGCCAGTTAATAACGCGACCGGCAACGGTTCGCTGGCACTCAGTGGATGGGCCGGTAATGCCAGACTGAACCAGAATGTCGACCCTTCAGTGGCCTTGCTGTGGAAGCCAATCTGGCCTCCCATCGCTGCGACTAAGCGCTGCGAAATAATCAGACCAAGACCAGTGCCGCCATAGCGCCGGCCAATACTGCCGTCGGCCTGGGCAAAACCATGAAACAACTGCTCCTGCTGCGCAGGCGCGATGCCGATGCCGGTATCCTGCACTTCAAAATGCAGCAGTACCGCGTCGTCAGTGCTGGGCTGATGTTGCAGCCGGATCACAATGCTGCCGTGTTCAGTAAATTTAATCGCGTTGCCGGCGATGTTCATCAGGATCTGATTAATCCGCAATGGATCGCCAATCAGCGAATCCGGCACATCGGCATCGATTTGCAGCGCCAGTTCCAGCTGCTTATCAAACGCATTGACCGACAACAGTTCCACTGCATCGTACACCAGGTCACGGATTGAAAAAGGCTCCGGATTGATCGGCATCCGGCCTTCTTCGAGCTTGGCGTAATCCAGCACATCGTTGACCAGCGACAACAAACTGTTGGCCGATTTCTGGATGGTATTGAGGTAATCCTGCTGGTGATGCGTCAGCTGGGTTTTTAATAGCTGCCGGGTAAAACCGAGCACACCATTGAGTGGGGTGCGCAGCTCATGACTCATCTTGGCGAGAAATTCAGACTTGAGCCGGTTGTCGTCTTGTGCTTTGCGTCTGGCCATATCCAGCGCCACGTTTTGCATTTCCAGCTGTTCCATGGTCTGTACCAGATCACTGGTCGACTGGTCCACTGCGTGCTGCATCTCATCTTTATAATGTTTCAGCTCGTTGGCGAGCTGATTGACACCGAGGCGCATCAGATCAAATTCGCCGATAAAAGGTTGATCCAGATGTTTCTCAAACCGGCCCTCGGCCAGCCGTTCAATTTGCAGAATCAGTTGTTGCAGCGGCTGACTGAGCCGGCTAAGCAAACGCAGGCTCAGCATCAGTGCCAGACTGAGTGCCAGCAATACCAATAAGATGGTGACCAGCATGGAACTCTGTTGTGCCAGCATCACCTTGTCTTTGTCGACTTGCACCAGCACATAACCAAGCCGGCCTTCAGTGGCCAGCAACCGGCTAGTCTGCGTATCATTACTGCGTGCGCTCAGTGCCAGCGCCTGGATCTCACTACTCTCCAGCTGGATTGGCGCCCGGATTAGTAAATAATTGTCTTGTTGCACAATTTGCGGCAGGTCGGGTAATAAGGCCTTTGCCGGCAAATGTAAATCAGCGAAATCTTTATGCAGATTGGAGCTGGCGATCAGCTGATGCCGATGGTCAAACACAGCAATAGTGCGTACCCGTGGTGAGTTTTTACGATGGCTTACATTGACCAATCGTTGCAGATAAGCTTTGTCGTCGGCCAATAGGCCGTAAGCCGAGGCGATCGCCAGCGGTTCGGCGATATTGCTCGCCTGATCGGCCAGATCACGCGATAAATCGGCGAAACGCATATAACTGAAATAGCCACCAAGACCGGCGCTGGCCAGCAGGGTTGGCAATAAAGTGATTAGCAGGATCCAATCGCGTAAAGCAATTTTCGTCATCTGGGGCGCTGCTTGCTACAATGGGCTATCAATCATTTATCATGACATAAGCTCCGGCAAAATCCTATGGTGTTTTGTGCGGGAATTGGTGTCAATATCCTAGGCTGAGCCCGACCCGAAATTATGGTAAGCATCTATCAAACAAAGAAAAAATCTAATTTGCCACAACATGGCGCTCTGACTATCCAACGCTGGGATCACGAAGCGCAAGGCATCAGTACGCACCAGGGTAATATCTGTTTTGTTGACGGTGCTTTACCGGGTGAACAAGTGCAGGTCCGCTTCACCGAACAGAAAAAAGACTACAGCCGCGCTGTGGTACAAAAAGTATTACAGCCCTCACCACTACGGATCAACGCGTTGTGTCCTTCTGCCACGCAGTGTGGCGGGTGTCAGTTGCAATATCTGGCGCCCGAGTCCGCGTTGGCACTGAAACAGGACGCCGTCGCTGCGTTATTACAACATCAGTTGAAACTCAATGAACTGCCCTGGCAACCGGCATTGTCGGCGGCGGCTACCGGCTATCGGCGTAAAGCCCGCATTGGCGTCTGGTTTGATAAAACCACGCAGCAGTTTCAGGTCGGCTTTCGCCGCGCTGGCAGTAAAGAGATCCTTGATGTCCCTGAATGTCTCGTACTCAGTCCAGTCATTGCCAAAGTATTACCGGTGCTGCGCCAGACACTGCCGGCACTGAAACATGGTAGTGCAGTGACGCATGCTGAAGTGCTGGATGCGGACGGTCAGGCTTTTGTGGTGATCCGCCATATCCGGCCGCTACCGGATGCCGACAAAGCGCTGTTGATTGCCGCCTGGCCGGATGCATTCTGGCTCGGCGAAGCTGCAACGGATCAGTTTGACGCCTGGCAAGCCAATACGCCGGTGCCGCAGTATCAGTTGGCCGCGGGTCAGGTCCTGCAATTTGATCCGACCGATTTTATCCAAGTGAACAGCCGCATTAATCAAGCCATGGTGACACAGGCACTGGCATGGCTTATGCCAGAAAAGTCTGATCAAGTGCTTGATTTGTATTGCGGTATCGGTAACTTTAGTCTGGCATTATCGCCGTTGGTGGCGGCAGTGACCGGGATCGAAGGGATCACCACAATGGTGCAGCGCGCCCGCGAAAATGCCACACTAAATGGCTATCGCAATTGCACCTTTGCGCAAGCCGATTTGCATCTGCCCTGGAAAGGACAACACTGGAATAAACCGGTGTATCAGAAAGTCCTGCTCGATCCGGCGCGTGCGGGCGCTGCTGGTGCCGTTGACGAACTGGTAAAGCTTAAACCGGCACAGATTTTGTACGTCTCCTGCAACCCGGTGACATTCGCCAGAGATGCCCGCGTCTTGCTGGCAAACCGCTATCGCATCAGTAAAATCGGCGTGATGGATATGTTTCCGTATACCAGTCATCTGGAACTGATGGCTTTATTTGAACAGTATTAAACGCTGTTAACGTTTCGAGGTACAGATGGTCAGGGTCCGGCATTCGCACAGCACTGAATACAATGCGGGGGAAACCTCGGCCTGGTTGATTTCACTGGGGCTGTCCGAGAAAAAAATTGCCTGTTTGCTGGCTGCGGGTGACTGGCTGAATCAGCATGACTTTACCGAAGCCAGTTGCCCGCAGCTGCGCACCGGCTGGGAAATGGTCGAGATCCTGGCTGATTTGCGCATGGACAAAGATGCGCTGACTGCCGCGCTGCTATTCCCGTTGGTCGAAGCCCAGTTATTGGAATGTGCCGCGCTGGACACGCATTTTGATCCGCCGGTGATCACGATGTTGACCGCCGTCAAACAGATGGAAGCGATCCGCACCATCCCGGTCGGACCCAATCAGACACCAAACGCGCAGCAAGCCGACAATCTGCGCAAAATGCTGCTGACGATGGTTGAAGATGTACGCGCGGTGGTGATTAAACTGGCGGCACAGATCTGTTATCTGCGTGATGTGAAAAACGCCGATGAAGAAACTCGGGTACTAGCTGCCAAACAAACCAATGCTATTTTCGCGCCGCTGGCCAACCGTTTGGGGATTGGTCAACTGAAATGGGAGCTGGAAGATTTAGCTTTTCGTTATCTGCATCCGCAAATCTACAAAAAAATCGCCAGCCAGCTGGAAGAAAAACGCCTCGATCGTGAACAGTACATGCGTGATTTTGTGCAGGCTGTGCGCGACCAGATGGTGGTGGAGAAGCTGGATTGCGAAGTCTATGGCCGGCCGAAACATATTTTCAGTATCTGGAAAAAGATGCAGAAAAAGCATCTGGCCTTTGATCAGTTATACGACATCCGCGCGGTACGGATTGTCACCGAGCGGGTGCAGGATTGTTATGCTGCGCTGGGTGTAGTGCATACCAGTTGGCAGCATCTGCCGAAAGAGTTTGATGATTACATTGCTACGCCAAAACAAAACGGCTATCAGTCCATCCACACTGTTGTGCTCGGGCCGCAGGGCCGGCCGATTGAAATTCAGATCCGCACTCAACAGATGCATGACGATGCCGAGCTCGGCGTGGCGGCCCACTGGCGCTACAAAGAAGGCGGTCCCGCCGGTCGTGAGGGTGCGCTGGACGAAAAAATTGGTTGGCTGCGTAAAATTCTGGCCTGGCAGGAAGAAGTGGTGGATTCCTCGCTGGCCGAGGAATTACGCAATCAGGTCAGCGAAGATCGGGTCTATGTGTTTACGCCCAAAGGCGATATCGTTGATTTACCGGTGGGGTCGACGCCGCTTGATTTTGCCTATTATGTGCATTCGAATGTGGGTAACCGTTGCATCGGTGCCAAAATCTCAGGCCGCATTGTGCCTTTTACCTATCAGCTGAAGACCGGGGATCAGGTCGAGATCCTGACCGGCCGCGAGCCGAATCCAAGCCGCGACTGGCTCAACCCAAATCTGGGTTATCTGAAATCGAGCCGGGCCCGCTCCAAAGTGCAATATTGGTTCCGCTTGCAGGATCGCGATAAGAATTATGCCGCGGGCAAAGAGTTACTGGATACCGAACTGGCCCGGCTGAATGTGCCGCTGGATCAGCCGGTTAAGCTGCTGCAGCGCTTTAATGTCAATTCGATGGAAGAGTTGCTGGTTGGTATTGGCGGCGGTGAGATCAAAGTCACGCAAGTGATTAATTACATTCAAAGCCTGCACAATAAACACGACGTGCCGGAAATTGACCCGCGGCTGATCTCTAAGCCGATGCAGACCCAAAGCAAAAGTCATGTGGTAGTGCAGGGCGTCGGCAACTTGCTTACGCATATGGCTGGTTGTTGCCAGCCGCTGCCCGGTGACGCCATCATCGGTTATATCACGCAGGGCCGAGGCATTGCCGTGCACCGCGATGACTGCGATCAGTTCAAAAACTTGCAGGAACAACATCCGGAGCGGGTGGTTGAAGCGGCGTGGGGCGATCAATATGCATCGGGTTATGAAGCCAGCATTCGCATCGTGGCACATGATCGAAACGGTTTGCTGCGCGACATCACCAGTATTCTGGCCAATGAAAAAGCCAACGTACTGCGGATGAGCAGTAACTCTGACGTCGCGCGCCAGACCGCGACCATTTATATGACGCTGGAGCTGTACAACCTCGATTCACTGAACAAACTGCTGACCAAAGTCAGTCAGATTGACGATGTGATTGAGGCCAAACGCTCGCAGTAACACGACAGCTGCAGCTCTTGCCCTTGCTCCTTGCTGACGGGGCAAGAGCTGATCGAGCGAAGCTCCCGGAAACGAATCTGATGTCAAAAAATATCAACGACTTACTCGCTATTATGGCGACTTTACGTGACTCGCAGCGCGGCTGTGCCTGGGACCAGGCGCAGACCTATCAGAGCATAGTGCCTTACACACTGGAAGAAGCCTATGAAGTGGCTGACACTATCGAGCGCGGCGCTATCGATGAATTGCCCGATGAATTGGGTGATTTGCTGTTTCAGGTGGTGTTTTATAGCCAGATCGGGAAAGAACAAGGCCGTTTTGGCTTTGACGACTGTGTCAGTGCCATTTGCGACAAACTGATTCGCCGTCATCCGCATGTATTTCCAGATGCGTCGGTAGAAGCTACCGGCGCAGCACCTTCCGATGCCACTACCGCGTTACAAGGCTGGGAAGCAATCAAAGCCGCTGAACGTGGTGAACAGGGCCAGCATAGTGTGCTGGATAATGTCCCCGGCGGACTGCCGGCACTGACTCGTGCTTATAAGCTGCAAAAACGCTGTGCCAGTGTCGGTTTTGACTGGCCAGATTTAACCGGCTGCTGGGATAAAGTGCGCGAAGAGATGGCTGAAGTCGAAGCAGAAATGGCCGCAGCACAACAAGATCAGGCGGCGCTCGCTGAAGAGCTTGGCGATCTGATGTTTGCGCTGGTCAACGTGGTGCGTAAAGCCGGTTTTCAGCCGGAAACTTTACTCAGAAGTGCCAATCAGAAATTTGAGCGGCGCTTTCGACAAGTCGAAACCATCATGGCAACACAAGCTGAGCCAGTTGGTGTTGCGACCTTGGCACAAATGGACGCGGCCTGGGAACAGGTGAAGCAGTCAGAGCGGGTGCGCTCTGACTGATAGGGACTCTTTCCGCCAGTGTTTAATGAACCGGTGGTGTAGCGCTTTGGTCCTTTTGCAGTAAAGCGATGATCGCTTTGGCAACACCTGCCGATGATTGAAAGTTAGTACCGGTAATTAAGCGGCCATCGACCTCAACATAAGCAGCACCTTCATTGCCATGGCGGAACAGGCCGCCACGCGATTCAATAGTTTGCTGGATCTTAAATGGGAAGTGCTGGTAATAAGCTGCATCCTGCTTTTCAAAGGCGTCCGGGTAGCCGGAGACGCGTTTGCCTTTCACCAGATATTGTCCGTCGGCAGTTTTCAAGTGAACAATCCCCGCGGTGCCGTGACATACGGCAGAGATAATGCCCTGATGTTGCTGATAAATATCCATCACCAGCTTGGCAATATGGCTATCTTCCGCGACACCGTACATGGCGCTGCTGCCGCCAATATAATGCACAGCACGATAGTCGGCCGCGTTTAATTCAGCAGCTGTACGCGTATGTTTCAGCGCCTGCATAAAGTCCTGATTGTATAAATGAGCTTTTTGCGCAGGATCTGAAGTATCGATATAGGCCAGCGGCACAGCGCCGCCGGCCGGACTGATAAAATCGACGGTAAAGCCGGCTTGTTTAAACTCGGCATAAGCATTGACGATCTCTGAAAAGCTGGCACCAGCTGGCAGCTGACTACTGCCATGAAAGTGTGCGCTGGATAAAATAAATAAAATGCGTTGGCCGGACTGCACCGACTGTTGCTGCGTGGCGGCTTTGCTGATGATTTGCCACTGCTGATTGATGCGCTTGAGCAGGAAAACATCGATAAAACGCTGCTGCTTCTGCGGCAGCAAAATCTCCGCTTTAGCGGTGGCGATATCGCCATCGACTTCGATACTGAGGATCTCGCCAATCCGGCCATTAAACTCGCCAGCTTTCGCCGCTGGAAACCACGACAAATAGTCGCTTAGCGGTACTTTCCAAAATGGCTGATCGGCTTTTGCCAGCAAAAGGTCGGCCTGCGGGTGAAACGCCTGACTGATTTGCTCTTGTTGGTTGTATGAGGTGCCTTGCAGGTAATGTTGTAAGGTCTGGCGGATCGCCTGGTGATCCTGACTGGTCGATGCAGCGGATGTCACCACGGCGCCATTCTGGCGTGTGAAGGTCTGATCTTTTCCATCGGCAGCAGCCACAAAAGTTGGCAGTAACAACAGCAATAAATAAAAACAGATATTTCGCATAACTTCTCCGTAAAAACAGGGTGATAAACAGCCTGCTCAGGGTAACGGTCAAAGTGTGCTGCGACAGCCTCAAGACATAGTTTCGGATTCCGGATTGATAGTTTCGGAAGTCAATTCTGGCAGGTTCTGCTTGTAGCGGGCCGGCGTAACGCCGGTAAACTTCTTAAAAGCCGCATAAAAAGTCGACAGTGAATTAAAACCTGATTGTTCGGCAAGTAGTTGCATCTTCATCGCTGGCTGGTCGGCCATCAGGGTTTTGGCATGCTGGATCCGCCAGTAATTCATATGGTCTGGGAAGGATTGCGCCAGATTGTCATTAAGTAACTGCGATAAACGGCTACTGGGCCAACCCAGTTGTTTTGCCAGTTTCGGCATCGTCAGATCTGCGTTCAGGTATGGCTGGCGGTGTTGCATCCATTGTTCCAGTTGACTAATCAATGGCTCGGCTTCAGCAACCGTTAGTTTTTTATTGGCATAAGCTTCCGGCGTCTGCGGCATTGGCTTATCGCGATAAAATACGGTCAGCACACTAAAACACAACAGCACGCTAAAGGTTAGAGCGCCGCTGATGTAAGACGTATAAGATGCGAAAAAAAATGCCGACCAAATCAGCCCATTGCTCAGGATCATCAGCAGCAGTGGCCGGAATTTTACCGATGTCAGAAGTGGCGAGTTGCCGCTTTGTTGCTGTGTCCGCCATACCAACAAGACGGTCAGTCCGATATACAACAGCCAGCTGTAGTTAATTACGCGGTAGACAAGACCGCCCCACAACTGCGGGTGGTGATGATATGGCCACAGCATGCCGGCCATGACAATCACAAAAAGAGGCAGCGCCAGCTGCCATTGCAGCCGTCGCCACGAGGTTTCGGGACGACAGATACTTTGACCGTAGCAATACAGAAGGGGACCGATCATCCCGCAGGCCGAGAGCCCGAATTGCAGGATCTGTTTACCAATATCCGGATTAAAATAGAACAACACCGATTTCAGCACCCGGACACTGAGCATCAACAGCAGGAGTGCCAGCAGCCGATGAGTTAACCGGTCTGTGCGGTGGCAGAAAAAATACGTCGCCAACAGCAAGCCATTCAGGCCGCCGATCGCGCTGCACATCAATAAAACTTGATCGGAAATCGTCATACAAACTGCTTTGAAATAAACCGCTGCATTATTATCACAGTTTAATGGCGTTGTTGCCGTTTTGTAATGCCTGACATGGTCGCAGATCCAATCTGGCTTTTTGATTGAGCAGACTGCCGGTCTTTGTTATACTTTCCGCCCGTCCTGATACCAATAATCTTACCGTCCGGAATAAGCTGCTTTGCTGCCGGTGTGTTTTGGCTATTGGTCCATTAAATTCAACGTTGTCTCAGGGGTCTCATGACTACAAGATACATCTTCGTGACGGGTGGGGTTGTCTCATCTTTAGGTAAAGGCATTGCTGCTGCGTCATTAGCGGCAATTTTAGAAGCACGTGGCCTGAAGGTAACGATCCTGAAACTGGATCCGTACATTAACGTCGATCCGGGCACCATGAGCCCTATCCAGCACGGTGAAGTGTTTGTCACCGAAGACGGCGCCGAAACCGATTTAGACTTAGGTCACTACGAGCGGTTTATCCGCACCAAAATGACCCGTCTGAATAACTTTACCCAAGGTAAAATCTATTCTGAAGTGCTGCGCCGTGAACGTCGTGGCGACTACCTGGGTGCAACCATTCAGGTTATTCCGCATATCACCAATGAAATCAAAGCCCGTGTTGTTGCCGGTGCTGAAGGTTACGACATTGCCATCGTCGAGATTGGCGGTACTGTTGGTGATATCGAATCGCTGCCATTTCTGGAAGCCATTCGCCAACTGGGTACTGAAATCGGCCGCGAGCGCGCGCTGTTTATGCATTTAACGCTGGTGCCATATTTAGGCACTGCCGGTGAAATAAAAACCAAGCCGACACAGCATTCAGTGAAAGAGCTGCGTTCTATCGGCATTCAGCCGGATATTCTGGTGTGCCGGTCTGATCGCGCCATCCCGACCAATGAAAAAGCCAAAATTGCTTTGTTCACTAACGTGGAAGAGCGGGCGGTCATTTCATTAAAAGACGTCTCCAGCATTTACCAAATTCCGGCTTTATTAAAATCGCAGGGCCTGGACGATTTAGTGGTACGTCGTTTTTACTTAAATTGCCCGGAAGCAGATCTGACCGAATGGGAACAGGTGCTGTATCAGGAAAGTAATCCGACTGGCGAAGTCACCATCGGTATGGTTGGCAAGTATGTCGAATTAAAAGACGCGTACAAGTCAGTTAACGAAGCACTCAATCACGCCGGGTTGAAAAACCGCCTGACGGTCACGATCAAATATATCGATTCGCAGGACGTTGAAACCAAAGGCTCAGTTATTCTGGCGGGCCTGGATGGTATTCTGGTACCGGGTGGTTTTGGCGAACGTGGTGTCGAAGGGAAAATTATTGCGGCCAAATATGCCCGTGAAAGCAAAATTCCATACCTCGGCATTTGCCTGGGCATGCAAGTCGCACTGATTGAGTTTGCCCGTAACGTGGCAGGCCTTAAAGGGGCGCATTCAACTGAGTTTAATAAGGACACGCCTTACCCGGTGGTTGGTTTAATCACCGAGTGGCTGGACAGCGCAGGCCAGGTCGAACTTCGCACTGGCGATTCCGACTTAGGCGGTACTATGCGTCTGGGCAGCCAAAACTGTAACCTCAAGGCCAATACTAAAGCCCGCGAAACTTACGGTGCGGACGTCATTAGTGAACGTCACCGCCACCGGTATGAAGTGAACAATCACTTTATTCCGAAACTTGAAGAGGCTGGCCTGATTATTTCTGGTTTATCTGCGGATAATCAGTTAGTGGAAATGATTGAACTGCCAAACCATCCCTGGTTTGTCGCCGGGCAATTCCATCCGGAATTTAACTCGACGCCACGCGACGGTCATCCGTTGTTCCAGGGGTTTGTCGCCGCAGCATATAAATATCAGAAGCAACAAACGACCAAATAATCATGAAGCCGCGACCTCGATCGCGGCTTTTTTGCTTTGGTCTACAGGGGAATAACATGTCTGAAATTATCAATATCGTCGCCCGTGAAATTCTGGACTCACGTGGCAATCCAACCGTTGAAGCCGATGTATTTCTGGCCAGTGGCGTGATGGGCCGTGGTTGTGCGCCGTCAGGTGCTTCAACCGGTACGCGCGAAGCGTTAGAACTGCGTGATGGCGACAAAAGCCGTTATTTAGGTAAAGGCGTCCGCACTGCGGTGGCCAATATCGATGGTCCAATCAAAGCGGCATTAATCGGCCAGTCTGCTTATGAACAGGCAAAAGTCGACCAGATCATGATTGACCTGGACGGTACTGAATCGAAGTCGAAGTTAGGTGCCAATGCGATTCTGGCAGTGTCTTTAGCCGTGGCCCGCGCAGCCGCAGCTGATAAAAAAATCCCATTGTATCAGCATATTGCTGACCTGAACGGCACGCCTGGCGTTTACTCTATGCCGGTTCCGATGATGAACATCATCAACGGTGGTGAGCATGCCGACAACAACGTCGACATTCAGGAGTTTATGGTGCAGCCAGTGGGCGCGAAGTCGTTTGCCGAAGCACTGCGCATGGGCGCCGAAATCTTTCACCAACTGAAAAAAGAACTGCACGCGCAGGGCTTAAACACTGCAGTTGGTGATGAAGGTGGTTTCGCACCAGATTTAAAATCAAACGAAGAAGCGCTAACGGTGATCTCTAAAGCCGTGACTGCCGCCGGTTATGAGCTGAATAAAGACATCACCCTGGCGCTCGATTGCGCAGCGTCAGAGTTTTACCATGACGGTAAATACAAACTGTCTGGCGAAGGCAAAGAGTTCACGTCGTATGAATTCAATGACTTCCTGGCAGGTCTGGCCGCTAAGTTCCCGATTATCTCAATTGAAGATGGTCTGGATGAATCGGATTGGGATGGCTGGAAAGATCTAACCAACAAAATTGGCGACAAAGTCCAGCTGGTTGGTGACGACCTGTTTGTGACCAACACCAAGATCCTGACCCGTGGTATTGAGCAGGGCATTGGTAACTCGATCCTGATCAAGTTCAACCAAATCGGTTCACTGACTGAAACTTTAGCGGCCATTAAGATGGCAAAAGACGCTGGTTTCACAGCCGTGATTTCACACCGTTCTGGCGAAACTGAAGATTCGTTTATTGCCGATTTAGCCGTTGGCACTGCAGCGGGTCAAATCAAAACCGGTTCATTATGCCGTTCTGACCGTGTATCGAAGTACAACCAGTTACTGCGGATTGAGCAGGAACTGGGGGCTAAAGCTCCGTACCGTGGCCGTTCTGAAATCAAAGGCCAGTGATCTACTGACTGAGTCACAGAGCCGGCTATTGCCGGCTCTTTGCTTGGTGCCTTTGTGATCCGAGCGACTGCTTTTGCGTTTAAGGATCGGGCAAAGCGCAGGTCAAAGCCCTAGTCAAAGTGCAGAGGGTTGGTTAACATTCAGTCATGACGATGCAAAATCAGCTTTGGTTTAATCCGGAGCAATCCCTGACCTATGCTGAGCTGTGCAATACCTTGTACGAGCGCGAACTGGCACGTCTGGCACTTTCGCCGCCGGAACAACTACCATTTTTGCCGCGCCGGCTGAAAAGCCTGCCGTTTTATGTGCGTGAAGCCGCCACTTTAATTCTGCAATTCCCGTCGCCGCTGACGCTCGACAGCCAGAATGCCTGCTGGTTACATAGCCAGAGCAAACAATGTCCGGTGCCGCATGTCGACGAATCCGCCAGTATTTTCAGTTACTACAGTAAATCGGCGAAGTTAGGTTTATTAGTGCCGGTTTATGTGCAGCCACACGGTGCGCAGCAGCAGGGCGTGCAACAGATAGTGTTGGATTCCGTAGATGAAATAGACCGCGACGGCCAACGCATCCACTGCAACGAACATGGCTGGTTTGCCTTGGCCGGTTGGCCACAAGAGCCTGATAATCAACATAAATTATTGTTAAAACCTAGTAAGTCAGTGCTGACCGCGGTTTGTTGTGGCCACCAGTGGCGCAACGGTGAACGGAAAACGCCACGCCTGTTAAGCTTGCGTGAAATGCTGCTGGCCAGCCGGCTGAACTGGCAGAATTTTGCTAAACCCCATGCTTCCCGACCGGACGAACTGCGTCCAGGCCGCGTAAAATAAGCCATCAGGGCTTTTCAGTCGGATCTCAAGCCTGCATAATACCAACAGATTGTCGTTTCCGGATTTGTTATGCGACTGTTAATCATAATGCTGTTTGCGCTGGTGTGTGCGCTGCAATATCGTCTGTGGTTTGGTCCACACAGCGTGAAAGAATATTTTAAACATCAGGAAGAACTGAAAGTGCATCTGACCAGCAACCTAGAGCTGGAAAAGCGCAACAAAATGCTGATGGCCGATGTGGCCGATTTACAAAGCGGGCTGGATTCCATTGAAGAGCGTTCGCGTAACGAGCTGGGCCTGATTAAACAAGACGAAGTGTTTTTCCGTCTGGTGGCGCAGCAGGACAAAAAATGACCATTGCCATGCTGATCCCGGCAGCCGGCGTCGGTAGCCGGATGCAGGCTGACCGGCCGAAGCAGTACCTGCAGCTCGCCGACAAAACCGTGCTTGAACATACCGCCGCTAAACTGCTGGCATTGCCCCAAACGACCAGACTATTTTTGGCGTTATCACCAACCGATCCTTATTTCGACCAACTGCCGCTGGCCGCAGATCCGAAAGTCTGCCGGGTAGCCGGTGGTGCAGAGCGTGCTGATTCGGTGCTGGCCGGGTTAATGGCAATCGATGCAAGCGAATTCCCTTGGACCCTGGTGCATGATGCGGCAAGACCGCTGGTGCAGCTCAGCGATATCCAGCAGTTGATTGAAGTCTGTCTGGGTAGCGGTCAGGGCGGCATTCTGGCCAGTCCGGTGCGTGACACGATGAAACGCGGACATATACCCGGTCAGGGGCCGAGTCTGGTCGAGCACACCGTTGAACGGCGCCAGCTCTGGCATGCATTAACACCACAATTATTTCCGACATTATTATTACGCGACGCGCTGAGCCGCGCCTTAGCTGCTGGTGTAGCCATCACCGACGAAGCCTCTGCGATGGAGTGGGCCGGTCATCCGGTGCAGTTAATCCCAGGTCGCGCGGACAATCTAAAAATTACTCAGCCAGAAGATTTAGCTCTGGCTCGTTTTTATCTGGAGCAGGCATGATCCCTTTTCGTATTGGCCACGGTTTTGATGTGCACGCTTTTGGCGGGGAAGGCCCGGTGACGCTCGGCGGCGTCAAGATTGATTATCCGCAGGGTTTGCTGGCGCATTCAGACGGTGATGTGGTGCTGCATGCGGTGTCTGATGCCTTGTTAGGTGCGGTCGCGCTGGGCGATATTGGCCATCATTTTCCCGATACTGATGCGGCTTTTAAAGGGATCGACAGCCGGATTTTGCTGCGTAAAGTCTTTGCTGATGTCAAAGCGATGGGTTATGCCATCGGTAATCTGGACGTGACTGTTATGGCGCAGGCACCGAAAATGGCGCCGCATATTGATGCGATGCGTACAGTGCTGGCGGCAGATCTCGAGACTGAACTGTCGCAAGTCAATGTCAAAGCCACCACCACTGAAAAACTGGGCTTTGTTGGCCGTAAAGAAGGTATTGCGGTTGAAGCTGTGGTGCTGCTGGTGAAAACCGCATGAGTGCTGCTGCAGAAAAAATCCAGTTTCCGCCTTTGGCCTATTTATACGGCGAGCCTTCTTGTCGTGCTTTATTGCGCAGTAGTCCGGAAGATTTTATTGTCGACGAGGAACTCAGTTTCACGCCAACCGGCGCCGGCGAGCATTTATTGCTGCAAGTCGAAAAAATTGGCCAGAACACGCAGTACGTCGCGAAACAAATTGCCGAAGCGGCTGGCATCAAATCCCGGCTCGTCAGTTATGCCGGCTTAAAAGATCGCCACGCTATTACCCGGCAGTGGTTTTGTTTGCCGGTGCCAATTAAGCAAGAACTGGACTACGGTCAATGGCAGATCGAAGGTGTACGCATTTTACAGTCGGTGCGCCATCAGCGCCGGCTAAAAATTGGTTCGATTAAACAGAATCATTTCCGCTTACGGCTGCGGAACGTCTCTGATGTCGCCGAGCTGGAACAGCGGCTGCAATTGATTGGTGCTGGCGTGCCAAATTATTACGGCGAACAGCGCTTTGGTCGCGACGGCGGCAATCTGCAGCTGGCGGAACATCTGTTCAGTGGCGGCAGTATCAGTGACCGGCAAATCCGCGGTCTGGCGCTATCTGCCAGCCGTTCGATGTTGTTTAATCAACAAGTGTCGCAACGCCTGCAACAGCTAGGGTTTCTGACGTTGTTACCAGGTAGTGTCGTCCAACTCGACGGTTCCGGCTCGGTGTTTCAGGTCGACCCGGCAGATAGTGACATTCAGCGCCGCCTCAGCGAGCATGACATTCATCCGACGGCCATCTTGCCGGGCGTTGGTAAAGTGCTGGAGCAAGGTGAAGCCCTCGACTGGCAACAACAGCAATTAATGCCATGGCAACACTGGGTTGATGGTCTGGTCGCGCTGAACGTCAATACCGAACGGCGCGCTGTTCGCTTAGTGCCAAAAGCGCTGAGTTATCAGTGGCTGCATGATACACTCGAACTCAGTTTTGCCCTGCCAGCCGGCTGTTTTGCTACGTCTGTGCTGCGGGAACTGGTGAATTATCAGGATATCCGTCGGGATATCGCAGTTCTGGAGTCCTAAATGCGGATATTGCTCAGTAATGACGATGGCGTCTATGCCAAAGGCATTTTGGTGCTGCAACAGGCATTGGCCGAGATTGCCACAGTCACCACGGTCGGTCCTGACCGAAATTGCAGTGGTGCCAGTAATTCGCTGACTTTGCTCAATCCGCTGCGCACGCAGCAACTGGATAATGGTTTTATCGCTGTGAATGGCACGCCAACAGACTGTGTGCATCTGGCGATCAGTCAGCTCTGTGACAAAGCGCCGGATCTGGTAGTCGCCGGCATCAATCACGGCGCCAATTTAGGCGATGATGTATTGTATTCCGGTACCGTCGCGGCGGCCACTGAAGGTCGGCATCTTGGGCTTCCTGCCATTGCAGTGTCGCTGGCCAGCCGTGACGAAGAGCATTTTGCTACTGCCGCTTACGTCACCGTCAAAGTCATTCAACAACTCAAATCTCATCCGCTGCCGGCCGATCAAATTTTGAATATTAATGTACCAGGCGTGCCACTGAGTGAACTCAAAGGCATCCAGGTGACGCGACTGGGTCGGCGCCACAAAGCAGAGACGATGACCAGTACCACAGATCCATGGGGCCGGCGCATTTTCTGGTACGGTTCGTTAGGCCCAGAATTGGATGCCGGTGAAGGCACCGATTTTTACGCAGTCGCCAATGGCTTTGCGTCAGTTACGCCGCTGCAAATCGACATGACGGCCTACCGCAGCCTGCAACCCTTGCAGCAATGGCTTGAAGGGATCCGGTTCTGATGGCCGTCGCAACTTCGAGAAGCGCGCAGGTCTTAGCGCAAAAATTACACACGGATGGGATTAAGTCGACTGAAGTACTACAGGCGATTGCCCAAACGCCGCGCCATCATTTTGTTGAAATGATTTTAGCGCATAAAGCATATGAGAATACTGCACTGCCTATTGGCCAGGGCCAGACCATTTCGCAGCCTTATATTGTCGCGCGGATGACCGAGCTTCTGTTGCAGCCCGGCAGCGATGGTACACCCTGGCAGCCGAAAAAAGTGTTAGAGATTGGCACCGGTTCCGGTTATCAGACTGCCATTCTGGCGCGGCTGTTTTCGCAGGTCTGTACAGTGGAACGGATTAAATCCTTGCAGTTTCAGGCCAAACGCCGCCTGCATCAGTTGGATTTGCACAATGTGGCGATGAAACATGGTGATGGTTGGCTTGGCTGGCATAGCAAAGCCCCATTTGATTGCATCATTGTGACGGCGGCACCGACCCAAGTACCGGATGCATTATTGCATCAGCTGGTTGATGGTGGCCGGCTGGTGATCCCGGTCGGAGCGCAAGAGCAGATGCTTAGAGTCTATACCCGGGTGCAGGACAGTTATCCGTCGACCGATGTCGAAGCGGTGCGTTTTGTACCATTAGTGCCAGGCGAACTGGCCTGATCGTTTTTAAGGAGTTGGTTTTTGCGGATTTTTCAGTGGATGTACGACAAAGCGCTGGTTTGGGCCAAGCATCGCCACGCTGAGCGTTATTTGTTTGGCTTAAGTTTCACTGAGTCAGTGATTTTCCCGATCCCGCCTGACGTGATGCTGGCACCGATGGCATTGGCGCATCCGGAACGGGCGTGGCGCCTGGCCTGGCTGACCACTATTGCATCAGTGCTTGGCGGCATCTTTGGTTATGTACTGGGTTATTTGTTGTATGAACCGGTGGTGTTGCCCTTTATCCAATATATGGGCTATCAGGACACTTTTGCCCTGGTGGAACGCTGGTTCAACGAATACGGCGTCTGGGTGGTGTTTATCGCCGGCTTCTCGCCGATCCCGTATAAGTTATTCACGGTCGGCGCCGGTCTGATGCATATGGCGTTTTTGCCTTTTGTCATTGCATCTTTTATCGGCCGAGCCAGCCGGTTTTTCCTGGTCGCCGGTCTGATGTATTGGGGCGGGGCGAAGATGCAGGCAAAATTGCGTGAGATTGTCGATATCCTTGGTTGGGGTACTGTGGCGTTGGCTGGCCTGGCATATCTGGTTTATGGCTGATTCGATGGTTCTCAGGATGATGTCGGAACAAAAAACGGCAACAACACTGTGGTGGCGTCAGGCCATGCTGTTGTGCTTGCTGGCGACTGTCAGCGGTTGTGGCACGAACAGCAGCCCGGCACCGGTTGATAGCTGGCAAAGCCAAAAAAGATCCGGCCTTGCACTGCAAGCGGATACCTATCAGGTCAAGCGCGGGGATACTTTATTTTCTATCGCGTTTCGCAATGGCATGGATTATCGCAGTCTGGCCAGGCTGAATCATATCGCTGAACCTTACATGATTTATGTCGGTCAGGTGCTGGTGGTTTCAAACAATAACAACGATGCAGCAGTTGTTCGAAAGTCAGGTCCAACAAGCCTTCGACCAAATAAGAATCATTCAAATTCAAACAGTTCGGCTCTTGCATCAAAAAGCGCTAAAGTAGTTGCACCGCAAAATCAAAAGCGTTATGGTCAAAATCAACGGGTCGTAGAACCCGAAAAAACCGAGAACATCACCATTAATGGGGACGTTCGACAATGGCAATGGCCAGTGAAAGGCCCAGTATTGGCGAAATTTTCCAGTCAGGAACACGGTAACAAAGGTCTTGATATTGGTGGTGCACTTGGTACACCGGTTAAAGCGGCAGCAGCAGGTCAGGTGGTATACGCCGGCAATGCACTGCGGGGTTATGGCAACTTAATAATCATCAAGCACAATGACGATTTTTTGAGTGCCTATGCTCACAATCACCGTTTATTGGTGAAAGAACGCGAATCGGTGGCAGCAGGGCAGACCATCGCTGAAATGGGTAATTCCGATGCAGACCGTATACAACTGCATTTTGAAATCCGCTATCGGGGAAAATCTGTCGATCCGCTGCGTTATCTGAAATAAATAACAGCACACATCGCATCACTCAAGAATGGATTTCTGGCATTGAGGCGTGACCCTTGTAGATCTGGGAGACGGATATGGGACAAAAAGACGAAGATGAAGTAGTTGATTTCAAGGAAGCGGAATTAACCGAAGACGTGGCAATGCTGGACGACGACGCCGCAGAGCCGGATTTGGCAAATCTTGCCACCGAAGAAGAAAGCACACCCGACGATGTGTTCACCCGTGACGATAGTCAACGCGCGATGGACGCCACACAAATTTACCTCGGCGAGATTGGGTTTTCCCCATTGCTGAGTGCTGAAGAAGAAGTTTATTTTTCCCGTTTGGCCCTCAAAGGTGATGCTGCTGCCCGCAAGCGCATGATCGAAAGTAACTTGCGGCTGGTCGTGAAGATCGCCCGGCGTTACATAAATCGGGGGCTGGCACTGCTTGATTTGATTGAAGAAGGCAATCTGGGTCTGATCCGCGCCGTGGAGAAGTTTGATCCGGAACGTGGCTTCCGCTTCTCAACCTATGCCACTTGGTGGATCCGCCAGACCATTGAACGCGCCATCATGAATCAGACCCGGACCATCCGGTTACCGATCCATGTGGTCAAAGAGCTGAACATTTATCTGCGTGCGGCTCGTGAATTGTCACAGCGGCTGGATCATGAACCTACGCCGGAAGAAATTGCTGCAGCGCTGGACCGACCGGTCGAAGAAGTTCGCAAAATGTTGAAACTGAATGAAAAAATTACATCAGTGGATACTCCGGTCGCCGGTTCTTCAGAAAAACAGTTATTGGATATTCTGGCTGATGAGAAAGAGCTGGGTCCGGAAACTGAGCTGCAAGATGCTGACATCCGGCAACATCTGGTGCTTTGGCTGGAAGAGCTGAATCCAAAACAACGTGAAGTGTTAGCACGACGCTTTGGCTTGCTTGGGTATGAGCCGTCAACGCTGGAAGATGTCGGCCGTGAAATCGGTCTGACTCGCGAGCGGGTTCGGCAAATTCAGGTCGAGGCACTACGCCGGCTGCGTGAGATCGTTACGCATCAGGGTTTGAACATCGAGACTTTGTTTCAGGAATAACCAGCGTGCTTTCCAGACAAAAAAGCGGGAATTTTCCCGCTTTTTTTCTGCCTGTTATTTCCTCTCACATCGCTGCAAGTATACTAACTTCACCCGCTTATTGGCTGATAAATGCCTGATTGAAGCCATCCCTGCTGACTGGCACAAGCCTTGCTCCTCTCGATATACAGTGTGCCTGATTGCACCAGAACAGCTCATGGCACACCGTATTAAATATGGACGTCGCTGAGCAGCAATGGACAGGCAGTTGACAGGCAGTGAACACAAAGCGGGGACACGTGATGGGGCAAAGTTTCAGCGGATATCCGCATTTAGCAAATTGTTTTGACGAGCTGGTGACGCCACAAGGCACCGCACGGGCGCCGGCTAGCGCAATTGCCCGTTTTATCAGGCAGCATGGCACGGCCGAACTGTTGCGCCGTCAACAGCAGTTGGACCAGACCATCCGTAGCATGGGTGTTTGTTTTACCTTATATAACGAAGGCCAGAACATTGATCGCGCCTGGCCATTAGACGTGATGCCGCGCACTATTCCATTGAGCGAATGGCGCCGCACCAGCGCTGGTCTGATGCAGCGCTTACAAGCGTTAAACCTGTTTATCGACGACTTGTACCACGATCAGCGTATTTTACGAGCCGGCATCGTGCCGGCGGATCTGGTGTTGCAGTCGAAGAATTTTCTTGCACCATGTCGGGGCGTGTCGCCCCCTTTTGGCGTCTGGTCCCATATCTGTGGCACCGATTTGGTTCGGGACGAACAAGGTCGTTTTTTGGTGCTGGAAGATAACCTGCGCGTCCCCAGCGGTGTGTCATACATGCTGGAGAACCGCACTGTGATGAAGCGGGTATTCCCGGAGTTGTTTGCCGACTCGACTATAGTGCCGGTCGACGACTACCCGCATCAGCTCTGGAAAATGCTGGCGTCACTATCGCCCAGACCCGGTGATGTGCCTTGTATTGTGTTGCTGACGCCCGGTATCTATAACTCCGCGTATTTTGAACACAGTTTTCTGGCACAGCAAATGGGCATTGAGCTGGCGGAAAACACCGATCTGCAGGTCGAGTCTGATGGTGTTTATCTGCGCACCCTGAATGGTCTGCGCCGTGTCGATGTGATTTACCGGCGGGTTGACGATATCTTTCTGGATCCCACTGTATTTAGGCCAGATTCAGTGTTAGGCGTGCCGGGCCTTTTTCACGCCTGGGCTAAAGGTCAAGTGGCAATAGCCAATGCGCCGGGCTCCGGCGTGGCAGATGATAAAGTCATCTACGCCTATGTGCCGCAGATTATTGAATATTACCTCGGTGAAAAACCGCTGATCGACAACGTCCCGACCTATCTGTGTTCCGACGAACAACAACGCGCTTATGTACTGGCTAATCTGGACCAGCTGGTGGTGAAACCGGCGAATGAATCCGGTGGCTACGGCATTCTGATTGGCCCGCGAGCGACGGAGGCCGAACGCGCGGGCATGGCTCAGGCCATCGTGGCAGATCCACGTAATTTTGTTGCGCAGCCGACTTTGCAACTCTCTACCGCGCCGACTTTGTGCGACGGTGTGCTGGAACCGCGTCATCTTGATTTACGGCCCTTTGTGTTGCAGGGCCGCGATCTGTATTGCAGTACCGGCGGGTTAAGCCGGGTTGCGTTACGACGTGGATCGCTGGTGGTAAATTCGTCGCAGGGCGGCGGTAGCAAAGATACCTGGATCATCAATGATGAGGTGTGACATATGTTATTAAAATCGGTAAATCATCTGTTTTGGCTGGGTCGTTATCTGGAACGGTTGGATGACACGGCTCGTCTGATTAACGCTACCAGCCACGTGTTGATCGACAGCCACCAGGATACGCAATTCGGCTGGCCAATTTTGCTGGACGTACTAGGGCAGGACAGCGCGGAGTTGTTGCAGAAGTTTCAGCAAGGCGAAGCGGCCTTATCGCTGGCAGAAACTGAACGCGCGGTGATGGCTTGTCTGATTAACGCCAGCGATAGTCCGGTATCGATCCGAGCGACCAGTACTGCGCTGAAATACAATGCCCGCACGATCCGACCTTTGATCCCGCGGGATATGTGGGAAGAGCTGAATGCGTTGGATCTGTTTTTACAGCAACATTGCAGCACTGCAGTCAGCCGGCAGCAACGCTATCAGCTGATGGCCGAAGTCAGCCGGCGTTGTCAGATGGTAGTCGGTGTATTGGATGGCACCATGCTGCGCGGTGATGCCTTTGATTTATTTAACATTGGCCGGCATCTGGAACGGGCTGATATGACGACGCGGATTATGGATGTCATGGTATTGCAGCAGTTACAGCCCACACAAATCAAAAGACCGAAGTTTCGCTGGTTGTCAGTGCTAAATGCACTTGGCGGGATGGAGTCGTACCAATATTATCTGGCACGACAAAAAGGCGATGTGGATGCGATTGATTATCTGCTGACCTATGCGGATTTCCCGCGTTCAATCAGTTATTGTCTGAACCGGGTCGCAGCATCGGCAAAAGCGTTGCCGCATGCTGCCGAGATTCTACAGGAGCTGCATCAGGTGCAGGCTTTACTGCGACCACAAGCGTTGTCTGAGTTGTCGACGGTGCAACTGCATGCACTGATTGACCAATTACAGGCCGGTATTATTGCGCTGCACCAGGTGATCCTGGCGCCGTGTCAGCAACCATTAACCGCCACTCAGCGCTCTGCCTGAGCGCGATAACCCTGAGGCTTTTGGTGACAGACCACAATTTCCCTGCAAGTACAAACCTCAGTCACTGGCTGCATGCATCTCAGGCCCGGCTACCGGCATTGTTTCGCGAGCTACAGCAGCAGTTACGCGAAAATGCTGCGGGTTTTGGCACGCATACCGCGCCTCAGCGTCAGCTGGACCCGCTGCCTCTGTTGATCGCTGCAGAAGAATGGCAGGTGCTGGAGGCGGGCATGCTGCAGCGCCAGCGCTTGCTGCAGGCCGTGCTGAATGATGTGTATGGTGCGCAGCAAACGGTACGTGACAATCTATTGCCGGCAGAGGCGCTGTTTCGTGCGGCTGACTATTTACTGCCAGCAGCGGGTCTATTGGCGCAGCCGATGGATTGGTTGCCACTGCTTAGTCTGGATCTGGCAAAAGATGCCGCCGGTCAGTGGTGCGTATTTGCGGATCATGCGGTGGTTCCGGCCGGACTTGGGCATCTGGTCGAGCACCGGCTAGCCTTTAATCATGCTGCGCCTTTGCAGGGCTTGGCGCTACCCAAGGCGCAAATCGCTGGGTTTTATCGCCAGCTGCTGCAGCTGCTGCAACAACCGCTGGCAGGGGAGTCCGAGCTGGAGGCCTTGGCGGGGCTTTGGATCACCTCAGTACGCAACGCGGATTATTTTGAGCAGGCGTATTTAGCTAATTATCTGGATATTGCGCTGGTGCATGGCGCCGATCTGACTTTTCGCGATGGCGCGCTGTGGCTAAAAACCCTGACCGGCCTGCAGAGTATCGGCGCGTTATTGCGGTTTTTGCCGGATCCGCAGTCCGATCCATTGGAGCTGGAGCCTGGCGCCGGTGGTTGTGCCGGCTTATTGCAAAGCATCCGGCAGCAACAGCTTTGTTGTGTGAATCCACCTGGCAGTAGCCTGATCGATAGCGGGGTTCTGGCGCCATTTTTGCCGCGGTTATGTCAGGCGTTACTGGGAGAAGCGCTGTTATTGCCGCAGGCCACAGCATTATGGCTCGGTGATGCGGAGCACTGCGCTATAGTCCTAGCAAACCTCACGGCCTACCGTCTGCAGCGAATCAGCAGCAAACAACACTATTTACCAGCGCAGCTGAACGCTACCGCATTAATGCAATTGTCAGCGCAAATTGGCGCAGATCCGGCCGATCACATTGCCATCGTATTGGCGGACATGCCGCTTGAGCCTTGCTGGCAGCCTGATACTGGTCCGTTTACTGCGGCCTGCACACTGCGATTATTCAGTCTCATATGCAAAGGCCAGTCCGGCAGTGTGTTGCCAGGCGGATATGCCCGGCTCAGCACTGATGGCTTGTTGCTACAGACGCCTCAGCAGGAAACTGCATTACCGGCGAGCGGACCGCAATTGGTCAAAGATGTTTGGGTGCTGGCAGATCGCGGCGTCACTACCAGTCTGCTACAAAGCAGTAGCGGCGCACTGGAACTGTCGCGCCACAGCGGCCTGGTGACCAGTCGGGTCGCTGACCATTTATTCTGGCTGGGTCGTTACAATGAACGATTAAACCAAATCTGCCGGGCGCTGCGGGCCGCATTAGGGCTGGCCAGTCAGCACCATGCCGATCCTCTGGCCGCGCAGGCTGATATGACGCCGCTATTGCGCTTTTGTTTGCAGGCCAATGGCCATGCAGGCGCACTTGATTTACCGCAGGTGCTGCATCAGTTGTTTGATCCGGCCCAGCCGGGGGGCTTATTTGCCATTTTGCAGTCGTTGTTATTAAACGCGCAGTCTGCCCGCGAATTTTTCGCCGCCGATACCTGGCTGGTGTTGGACAAGTTGCAACAAGCCCTGCGGCAATGGCCGCAACAATCGCTGCAGCAATTGACAGTACCAGGCGCCGCCGGCCAGTACTTGCGCCAGCTCGATGAGATTATCCTGCTGCAAACTGCATTGTATGGCCTGAACAATGAAACCATGAGTCGCACTCAGGCCTTGCGTCTGATGGATCTGGGTCAGCATATTGAACGCGGTATGCAAACTGCGGCATTGTTGCAAATCGTCTTTGTGCCGTCGCACGGTGAAGCAAAGCCATCAGCAGCGCTGATGGAAGCGGTACTGCGCCTGGCCGATACGGTCAATACTTACCGGCGCCGTTATCGTAGCCAATTACATCCGCTGGCGGTGATTGATTTACTGGTATTTGATGACAGCACACCGCGATCAGTTGGTTATCAGTGCTTGCGAATTCAGCGCCAGTGCGCCGACTTACCGGTACTGACGCCAACACCGGGTCTATCGGCCGGGCAGAGGCTGGCATTGGAGCTGGTAACTTTGTTGCAGTTAACTGAACCGCAATCGCTATTTGATACCGAACAAGGTGCAACGCCAGCGCTTGGCTTGTTACTGAGCCAAATCCAGCACCGTCTGAAGCTGTTATCTGACAGCATCACCTTAGCGTATTTTAATCATGCGCCAAGGGGCTATTGATGATGAGTATGTATTTTGCCGGCGCGGAGGTGCGATGCGATATCAGCTGAGTCATCTGACCCGTTATGGTTATCAGCGAACCATTGCCAACAGTTATAATCTGACCTGTTTGCGTCCGCTTGATTTACCCTGGCAGCAGTTATTGCAGTACCGGCTGACGGTCGAACCCGCGACTTGTGCTGACTATGCGCACCAGGATTATTTTGGCAATAGTCGTCAGTTATTACATGTGCTGGCTCCGCATCAACAGCTGGAAGTGCGGGTGGAGGCTGAACTGTCGGTCAGTCCACGGTTACTGGCATCACAGCTGGCGGATGGCGCTAGTCTGTTGCAGGCCCGCGATAGCCGCGCTGTCAGTGACGCTAAAGTTGCATTGTGTCGTCAGGCCAGCCGGAATATTCCCCATTTGCCAGCAACCACAGCATTATGGCAGCAGGTTTATCGGTCAGATCTGACCATGCTGCAAAACGTCGCGCAGCTTAATCAATTGATTTATCAAGAATTTAAATATGACCCGGAGTTCAGTACTGTGGTAACACCGGTCGCTGATGTCTTGGACCATCAGCGCGGTGTTTGTCAGGATTTTGCCCAATTGGCGATCAGCTGTCTGCGCAGTCAGGGGCTGGCGGCGCGTTATGTCAGCGGTTATCTGGAAACCCGGCCGCCGCCGGGGCAGCCACGCTTACAAGGCGCCGATGCATCGCACGCCTGGTTTGCCGTGTATGACCCTGTGCTGGGCTGGGTCGATTTTGATCCAACCAACAATGTACTGGCGGATGTGCAACATCTGACACTGGCCTTTGGCCGTGATTATGCCGATGTGGTCCCGCTCAAAGGTGTATTGCAGGGCAGTGGTGAACATCTGCTTGAAGTGGCTGTCGACGTAGTGGCGCTGGATTAAAACGAGTCACAGGGGTCCGGCACAGCGCATGCATCTGCTGCCGGACCTGCTAGGTAGACTGCTGTTATAACTGCCGTTTCAGCGCAAACAATAACTCCAGTGCCTGGCGCGGTGACAGGTCATCCGGATCCAGCTGTGTCAGCTGTTCCAGCACCGGATGTGGCGCAGGCTCCGCAAATAGCTCAGCCTGTGCCGGTAGTGTTGCCGGGCGGGGTTTGTCCGCCACCGGATGTTGTTGTTCCAGCGCCTGCAGCTTGCGCCGCGCTTGCTGAATCACCACTTTCGGCACGCCGGCCAGCTGGGCAACCTGTAAGCCATAACTCTTGCTGGCAGCACCATCCTGCACCTGATGCATAAACACGATATGTTCGTCATGTTCGACTGCATCCAGATGGATGTTGGCAACGCCCGGCAATAAGGTCGGCAGATCGGTCAGTTCAAAATAGTGGGTGGCAAACAGCGTCAACGCTTTGAGTTTGTTGGCCAGATATTCCGCACAGGCCCAGGCCAATGACAATCCATCGTAGGTACTGGTGCCACGACCAATTTCATCCATCAACACCAGACTTTGTGCCGTGGCGTGATGCAAAATGGTCGCGGTTTCGGTCATTTCCACCATAAAAGTCGAACGGCCAGAGGCCAGATCATCGGACGCGCCGACACGGGTGAAGATCCGGTCCACCGGTCCGAGCGTGGCGGCTGCGGCCGGCACAAAACTGCCGATATACGCCATCAGCACGATCAGCGCGGCCTGACGCATATAAGTCGATTTACCGCCCATGTTAGGCCCGGTCACCACCAGTAAATGCCGCGCAGGAGTTAACATCAGTGGATTGGCGATAAAAGGCTCGCTGGTCATTTGCTCAACAACCGGATGGCGACCCTGCTGAATGTTGATACCAATCTCGCTGCAAAGCACCGGCTGGCAATAATGCAGCCGCACTGCACGTTCTGCAAAGTTGGTCAGGACGTCCAGCTCAGAAAGGCTGGCAGCCAGCTGCTGTAGCGTTGCCAGCTCCGGTGCAACCAAATCAAATAACTGCTCGTAAAGCTGCTTTTCCAGCGCTAAGGCTTTGCTTTCGCTGCCGAGTACTTTGTCTTCGTATTCTTTTAATTCCGGGATGATGTAGCGTTCGTTATTTTTCAGCGTCTGGCGGCGGATATAATCGGCAGGGACCGCATCTGCGGCGGCGCGACCGGTTTCGATGTAATAGCCGGCGACTTTATTAAAACCGACTTTCAATGAGGCAATACCGGTACGGGCTTTTTCGCGTTGTTCCAGCTGTTCCAGATAATCAGTCGCGCCTTTGGCCAGCGCCCGCCATTGATCTAACTCCGCATGATAGCCCTCAGCAATAACACCGCCGTCACGGATCAGCACCGGTGGATTGTCGATAATGGCGCGTTCGAGCAACGCGGTTAGCGCCGGCATTGGTTCGCAATCTGCGCCAAGTTGTTGCAGTCGCGGGCTTTGCAATTGACTCAGGATCGGCGTCAGTTCCGGGAGCTGCTGCAGCGCCTGCCGCAAGCGGGCAAAATCGCGTGGTCGCGCACTTCGAAGTGCCAGACGGGCGACGATCCGTTCAATATCACCAATCTGTTTCAGCAGCGGCTGCAATTCCACATCAAATTGTTGCAGTTCAGCCACGGCCTGATGACGTTGCCCGACCGCCACCTGATCACGCAGCGGTGCGTGGATCCAACGTTTCAGCAACCGGCTGCCCATTGCAGTCTGACACTGGTCCAGTACAGCTGCTAAAGAATGGGCATATTGCCCGTTTAACGTCTGGGTCAGCTCAAGATTGCGCCGCGTCGCAGCGTCCAGAACGATGTGATCACTGTGTTTTTCCAGTGAAATGCTGCGTAAATGCGGCAGATTGGCGCGTTGCGTATCTTTGACATATTGCAACAGGCAGCCTGCAGCCATCAGCCCGAACCGGGCGTCCTGTACGCCAAAACTATTCAGATCACGTGTGCCAAATTGCTGGCACAAAGCGCGTTCGGCGCTGCTTTGTTCGAAATCCCATACCGGCCGCCGGCGGGCGCCTTTGCGGTCCAGGATCAGTGACGGCAACAGCTGGTCTTCACAGTACAGCAGTTCAGCCGGGTGTAAGCGTTGCAACAAAGCCGCCAGATCTTCTTCGCCCGGCAGTTCGGTCAGGACAAAACGACCGGCGCTCAAATCGAGATATGCCACACCAAATTGCTGTTTATGCTGATAAACGGCGGCGAGTAAAGTGTCCTGCCGCTCTTGTAATAACGCCTCATCGGTGACAGTGCCGGGAGTGACAACCCGCACGACTTTACGATCAACCGGGCCTTTGCTGGTCGCCGGATCGCCGACCTGTTCGCAAATCGCTACCGATTCGCCCAGTTGTACCAGTCGTGCCAGATAGTTTTCTACCGCGTGGTGGGGAACACCGGCCATTGGGATCGGTGCACCGGCGGACTGACCGCGTTTGGTCAGCGAGATATCCAGCAGAGCGGCCGCCTTTTTTGCGTCGTCATAAAACAGCTCGTAAAAATCGCCCATCCGGTAAAACAGCAAAATGTCCGGATTTTCGGCTTTTAAGGCCAGATATTGTTGCATCATCGGGGTGTGGGCACTCTGCGCTTGCCCGGTCTGGTTATCTGACGGCATAATTAAAGTTCTGATTTCCCAAAATGGTATGAAAATGACAGTTCCGGCGCACACCGAGACGCTGGCCTCGGCATTGGGGCAACTATTATTGCGGAAAAAGCTGACTATCACCACCGCCGAATCCTGTACCGGTGGCGGTATTGCTTATGCATTGACCGCGATCCCGGGTAGTTCAGCGTATCTGGACCGCAGTTTTATCACTTACAGCAATAAAGCCAAACAACAACTGCTCAGTGTGAAAAGCGCCACTTTATTACAGTTTGGTGCTGTCAGCGAAGAAACAGTGGCTGAAATGGCGAGCGGTGCCGCAGCGGCCGCAGCAGCCGACTGCGCCATTGCGGTCTCAGGGATCGCAGGTCCTGATGGCGGCAGTGCAACAAAACCGGTTGGCACCGTCTGTTTGGGTTTTTATCTGCAGGGGAAAGTTGCCACAGTGCGGATCCTGCTGCATGGCGATCGTTCAGCTGTTCGGCAACAAAGTATCGATTTTGCCTTACAGCAAATGATTCAGTTGTTGACAGCGCAAATTGATTCAACTACTGTATGAGCATACAGCATTTCAGGCGAAACCCTCTTTCCCGGAGTTCACAATGGACGACAATAAACAAAAAGCCCTCAGCGCAGCCTTAAGCCAAATCGAACGTCAGTTTGGTAAAGGCTCGATCATGAAGCTCGGTGACAACACCTCGCTGGAAATTGACGCAATCTCCACCGGCTCGCTGGGACTGGATATCGCCTTAGGCATCGGCGGTTTACCTTGTGGTCGTATCGTCGAGATCTATGGTCCGGAATCTTCAGGTAAAACCACGTTAACATTACAAGTCATTGCCGAAGCGCAGAAGCTGGGTAAGACCTGTGCCTTCATCGATGCTGAACATGCGCTTGACCCGATTTATGCCGGTAAGCTTGGCGTGAAAGTCGACGAATTACTGGTGTCGCAACCAGATACCGGTGAACAAGCACTGGAAATTTGTGACATGTTAGTCCGTTCTGCAGCGGTTGATGTGATCATCGTCGACTCTGTGGCGGCATTGACACCAAAAGCCGAGATTGAAGGTGATATGGGTGACAGCCACGTTGGCTTGCAAGCCCGTCTGATGTCACAGGCACTACGTAAGCTGACCGGTAATATCAAGCGCTCGAACACTTTATGCATCTTCATCAACCAAATCCGGATGAAAATCGGCGTGATGTTCGGCAATCCAGAAACTACTACCGGTGGTAACGCGCTGAAGTTTTATGCGTCAGTCCGTTTGGATATTCGCCGCATTGGCTCAGTGAAGGAAGGCGAAGAAGTTGTCGGTAATGAAACGCGTGTCAAAGTAGTGAAAAACAAAGTTGCGCCACCGTTCCGTCAGGCTGAATTTATTATCCAGTATGGCGCTGGTATCAGCAAAACCGGTGAATTGATTGATTTAGGTGTGGCCGAGAAACTGGTGGATAAAGCTGGTGCCTGGTATGCCTATAAAGGCAATAAAATTGGTCAGGGCAAGTCCAACGCGATGAAATATCTGGTGGAAAATCCAGCGATCGCACTGGAGATCGAAACCGAACTGCGTAAACGTTTATTGCTGCAACCAACCAAAGGCGCCGCAGCAGTGGAAGATGTAGTTCTGGCGGAACCAGCAGAGCTGGACGAAGAGTTCTGATTTAACACACTGTGGGCGATACCTGTTTACGCAGCTGTTGCCCGATGAAGACAAAAGCCCGTAAGGGCTTTTTGCATTTCTGTATCCCGTGAAAAATGACAAGCTCAGAAAGGCTGGTGTGCTGGTGACGATGTTGTTGCCGGAGTTGCACGATCAATCGTTGATTCGGCCTGATTGAGAATTTTGACAGAACCTGCTGGTAACATGAAACCTGCTTCTTGATATAACTGTCTTATTCTGCCGTTCTCACGAAGAATTTTTAACCCTTTATTCAATGCCTCATTGGCAAAATGCCCGTCAGGATGGGCTTTGCTGATAACAAAATGTCGGCTGTCATTTAATAAAATGGCGACGCCAGGCACCACTTTCAGTCGGATTTGTTCCAACTGGTATACACCCTTACTGTCGTGAAAAAATGGCATTAACATAAAATCAACCCAACGCATATGAACCATTCGCGCCTGACTTAACCACTCATCTTCTTGGATTAGTTCTTTTAATGGCAACGCGCTCATAGTTTGCCAGTCGGTGCGCCATTTTGGGGTGGAAACAGCGGTGAAGTTCCGCAGATCAGCCAGAGATTTAATTTGAAATACTGCGCTGTTGTCTGGGCTGCTGTAGATGCCGGCCAGATATTCGCCTTTGAGCACGACTGGCTCGCTGATAAAAACTTTGCCCGACATGGCTTGCGCGTCACTGAGCCAGTAAGTGTCAAAGCTAAGCAGTGAGTCACCACTTTCCAACATTTTAGTATTGCGGAAATTAAATTTTCCCGGCTGATAGTAAAAGCTTTTGTTGAATCCGCCCAATGCTAATGCCTGCTGCAATAACACCACATCCGCCACATCGCGTCGCATGGTGCTGCCGCGAAAGTCGACAATACTCAAGACTGAGCGACCGTTCAGAAACTTCAGGTAATCTTCATAGACATCGTCGCGGATATAAACCGGAATCTCAGAGGATTTAACTTGGACGCTTTGTGCAATGCAGCTCAGACTGATGAGCAACCCACATAAGCAAGCAAAAATTTTCATAATAGCTCCGGTACGAAAACAGCATTTCCAGCATAGAGCGGAAAGTTACGAAATTCAAAGCTACATATAGACGTCTAAACGTATAGAAGTTGACAATTTAAGCTGGTTTCGGCACAGTGACGCATCTTTTATGGTGATCTGGAGTAAGTATGCCGATTAAAGTGGTTGATCAGTTGCCGGCCGTTGAAGCCCTGTCGGCTGAGAACGTGTTTGTCATCACAGAAAGTCGTGCCCGCATGCAGGATATCCGCCCGCTGCGTATCGCGATTCTGAACCTGATGCCAAATAAAGTCGCCACCGAAATTCAGTTACTGCGTTTACTGGCCAACAGCCCGTTGCAAGTCGATGTGGAGCTAATCAGACTCGACAATCACGTCAGCAAACATACGCCGGAAAGTCATCTGAACTGTTTTTATCGTTATTTTTCTGATGTCCAACAACAAAACTATGATGGATTGATCATCACAGGTGCGCCACTTGGATTGGTCGACTATGAAGATGTCAGCTATTGGCCACAATTGTCTGAGATCCTGGCCTGGGCCGACCGTCATGTGACTTCAACGTTGTTTTTGTGTTGGGCTGCACACGCCGCGCTGTACTATTACTATGGCTTGCAGCGTGAGATCCGTGGCGACAAACTGTCGGGTGTGTACTGGCAAAAAGTGGTGCAACCACTATGTCCATTAGTCCGTGGCTTTGATGATAGTTTTTTGGTCCCGCACTCGCGTTACGCGCAGGTCCCTAAACAAAAATACCAACAGCATGCTGATATTCATGTGCTGGCCGAAGCTGACGTTACCGGCGCCTATTTATTGCAGAACTCCAGCGGCAGTCGCATTTTTGTGACGGGTCATCCGGAGTATGACTTAACCACGCTCAATGACGAATATATACGTGATGTCGCTGCTGGGCTGAATCCCAAAGTGCCGGAGAATTATTTCCGTGATAATGATCCGGCCAAAGGTCCGATGAAGCTTTGGCAAAGTCACGCTTTTCTATTGTTCAGTAATTGGCTGAATTATTATGTTTACCAGGCCACCCCATTCGATTTAAGCCGGGTAGGTGAAGGGAGAAACGCATGACAACTGACCGTCTGACAGCGACGCAGTTTAAGCAACTGCTGGCGGATCGTATTTTGGTACTGGACGGTGCGATGGGCACCATGATCCAGAACTTTCAGCTGCAAGAAGCTGATTATCGCGGTACGGAGTTCGCCGATTGGCCATCAGATCTCAAAGGTAATAATGACTTATTGGTCATCACTAAACCCGAGATTATTCTGTCCATCCACCGGCAGTATTTGGCGGCTGGCGCTGACATCATTGAAACCAACAGTTTTAATGCCACCACCATTGCTATGGCCGACTATGACATGTCACATCTGGCAGCGCGAATTAACCGCGAAGCCGCACGGCTTGCACGACAAGCCTGTGACGAGTTTACTGCGCAGGATCCGGCAAAGCCGCGATTTGTTGCCGGTGTGCTCGGTCCAACTAACCGGACTGCATCAATTTCACCAGATGTAAACGACCCAGGCTATCGCAATGTCAGCTTTGACCAGCTAGTCGACGCTTATAGCGAAGCGACGCATGCGCTGGTTGAAGGTGGTGCTGACCTGATTATGCTCGAAACCATCTTTGATACGTTAAATGCCAAAGCGGCGGCCTTTGCTGTGCTTAAAGTATTTGATGAGCTTGGGTTTAAACTGCCCGTGATGATCTCTGGCACCATCACAGATGCTTCCGGACGTACGCTGTCGGGCCAGACCACTGAAGCTTTTTATCATTCGCTGGCACATGTCGAGCCGGTGAGTTTTGGTTTGAATTGTGCTCTCGGTCCGGACTTATTGCGACCATATGTTGAGATCATGGCGGGGATCGCAGAGTGCGCAACTTCAGTGCACCCAAATGCTGGTTTACCCAATGAATTTGGTGAATATGATCTTGGTGCTGCTGAGATGGCTGCAGAGATTAAAGACTGGGCGACGCACGACTTTATTAATATCGTCGGCGGTTGTTGTGGCACCACACCGGAACATATCCGTGTCATTGCTGATGTGGTTGCTGGTTTGCCACCACGCCAGCCGAAGCCGGTCAGTCACAGTTTTAACCTAGCTGGCCTCGAAGCCTTTTCTCTGGAGTGGTGATGCAACAACAAGCCCGATTTATCAACATTGGTGAGCGTACCAACGTCACGGGATCTGCCCGCTTCAAGAAACTGATTATGGACGGCAAGTACGAAGCGGCATTAGATGTAGCGCGTCAGCAGGTCGTCAGCGGTGCACAGATCATTGATATCAACATGGATGAAGCGATGCTCGACAGCAAAGCCGCCATGGTGCGTTATCTGAATCTATTAGCCAGCGAGCCGGATATTGCCCGGGTGCCAATTATGGTCGATTCCTCCAAGTGGGAAGTGATCGAAGCGGCACTGAAATGCATTCAGGGCAAGGCCGTGGTGAACTCGATTTCATTAAAAGAAGGCGAAGCACCGTTTCTCCAGCAAGCGAAGTTATTACGTCGTTATGGTGCAGCTGTTGTAGTGATGGCGTTTGATGAAGTCGGTCAGGCTGATACTAAAGCTCGCAAGGTAGAGATTTGTCAGCGCGCCTATAAAATTCTGGTCGAGCAAATTGGATTTCCGCCGCAGGACATTATTTTTGACCCGAATATCTTTGCGGTTGCCACCGGTATTGAAGAACACAACAACTATGCGGTCGATTTTATCGAAGCAACCCGCGAGATTAAGCGATTGTGCCCACATGCCAAAATCTCTGGTGGTGTCTCCAACGTGTCATTTTCATTCCGCGGGAATGATCCGGTCCGTGAAGCAATCCATTCTGTGTTTTTGTATCACGCTATTAAAGCGGGTATGGATATGGGGATTGTTAATGCCGGGCAGTTGGCGGTGTACGACGATATTCCGGAATTGCTGAAAGAACGCGTAGAAGACGTAGTGCTGAACCGGCGTGATGATGCCACCGAGCGTTTATTGGAAGTAGCGGCTCAGTTTCACGGTAAAGGTACGGTCGCTGTCAAAGAAGATAATGCCTGGCGCAGCTGGCCTGTCACTAAGCGGCTTGAGCATGCACTGGTCAAAGGTATCACCGATTTTATCGACGAAGATACTGAAGAAGCCCGGCAGAGTGTCGAGCGTCCGCTGCATGTGATTGAAGGTCCGCTGATGGATGGTATGAATGTCGTCGGCGATTTGTTCGGTGAAGGCAAAATGTTTTTGCCGCAGGTGGTCAAGTCTGCCCGCGTGATGAAAAAAGCAGTCGCCTACTTACAACCATATATAGAAGCAGAAAAAGCCGGCACCGGCGCGACCACACAAGGCAAAGTCTTGATGGCAACGGTTAAAGGCGACGTGCATGATATCGGTAAGAACATCGTCGGCGTAGTCCTGCAATGCAACAACTATGAAGTGATCGATCTTGGTGTGATGGTGCCCTGTGCGACCTTGCTGCAAAAGGCTAAAGAGCTGAATGTCGATGTGATAGGTCTGTCGGGTCTTATTACGCCGTCGTTGGACGAAATGGTGCATGTGGCCAAAGAAATGACACGGTTAGGATTTACCGTGCCGCTGTTAATCGGCGGCGCGACTACGTCCAAGGCCCATACTGCAATCAAAATCGCCCCGCACTACGCCCATGGTGTGGTGTATGTGCCAAACGCCTCGCGCAGTGTCTCTGTGGTGCAGTCATTGATTAGTGCCGAACATAAACCGGATTATCTGGCGCGCGTACAGGATGAATATGTTCGTGTGATTGAACAGCATCAACGCAGTCGTAAACACGAAGAAATGCTGTCATTGGAACAGGCCCGAGCCAATCGTTTCCCGCTGGACCTAGATAAAGTAGCGGCGGCGCCACAGCGCCCCGGTGTGCATGTCTGGCACGACGTTGACCTGCAGGTACTGCGTGATTACATCGACTGGACGCCATTTTTCCTGACCTGGCAATTATCCGGTAAATTCCCGGCCATCCTGAATCATGCAGAAGTGGGGCTGGAAGCACGCCGGGTATATCAGGATGCTAATGCGCTGTTGGACCGGATGATTGCAGAACGCCGGATCTCCGGCAAAGCGGTATTTGGTTTGTTTCCGGCGAACAGCGACGGTGACGACATTATTGTCTGGACAGATGAGAGTCGTAGCACAGAACGGTGCCGCTTATATAATCTGCGTCAGCAAGTCGCTCTGCGTAACAATGCGCCGAATTGTTGTATGGCCGATTTTGTCGCGCCGGTAGATTCGGGGATTGCCGATTATATCGGGGCTTTCGCTGTCAGCACCGGTTATGGTGCAGATGAGTACGCCGCAGAGTTTGCCAAGGCGCATGATGATTACAACAGTATTATGGTGAAAGCGCTGGCCGATCGCCTGGCCGAAGCGTTAGCTGAGTACCTGCATCTGAAGGTTCGGAAAGAATACTGGGGTTATGCGGCAAATGAGCAACTGGATAACGAGCAGCTGATTCGTGAAGCTTATCAGGGGATCCGGCCGGCGCCTGGATATCCGGCTTGTCCCGAACACACAGAAAAAGGTACGTTGTTCTCGTTATTAGATGCAGAAGCGCAAATCGGCATGTTACTGACCGAAAGCTACGCGATGTGGCCAGGTGCAGCAGTATCTGGCTGGTACTTGTCTCATCCGGATAGCAAATACTTCGCGGTCAGTAAGATTGGTGAAGATCAGCTGGAACAATATGCGGCCAAGAAAGGTTGGAACCGACAAGAAGCAGAAAGCTGGTTAGCGCCCAATCTACGTTAACGTCAATTTACTGCTATATATAGTAGATATAAGAAGCCAATCGTTGCCGCGATTGGCTTCTTTGTCTGGCAAAGCTGAAATTACCGACAGTTGTTTATCATAAAAACAGCAGTTCGCACAAAAAGCGTGCGAACGATCGCAAAAGCGTAACTTTTCTCAAATTTAGTCTTGCGCGAGATTTAAAACGACCTATAATGCGCGCCATGCCGACGGGGTGAAGCGAAACGCGAAACGCCGGGTGAGTTTGAAAAGTGAAAAATAGTCGATAAAAAGACGCTTGACACGAATTAAAAACTGACTAAAATGGCCGCCTCGCAGCGAGGTTGGCGTGAAAGCCTCGAAATCGCAAGTGAGGTAAGTAAGTAGGTTGAGCAGAGTAGTTTATTTAAATAGTAAATTTCTCTGCTTGACTTAAAATCTGGGAAGTGTAAGATACGC
>NZ_JBHLXP010000002.1:0-3779 GCF_042432165.1 Rheinheimera tilapiae | reverse complement strand
GTCCGCCGCTAACGTCAGAGGAGCAAGCTCCTCGTCTGTTCGCTCGACTTGCATGTATTAGGCACGCCGCCAGCGTTCATCCTGAGCCAGGATCAAACTCTCCATAAAAAATTATGATGTTTGATTAGCTCATAAATACTAAATAGTTTGTAACATTTCGTTACTGTTTATTGGAATTAACGTTGACATATTGTCATTCAGTTTTCAATGTTCATTTCTAATCAACAAGAATTAATTATACATCTTAAGCATAGTTAAGTCAACAAAAAATTCAAGTTAATTTATTAATATATTCTATTAATCCACAAAAAAATGACCAACAGGTCAAAAGTAGATTGCCTGGCAACGTCCTACTCTAGCGGAACGTCAGTCCGACTACCATCGGCGCTAAGGAGCTTAACTTCTGTGTTCGGCATGGGAACAGGTGTGACCTCCTTGCCATTGTCACCAGACAAATGAATGATTATACATTCAAAACTAGATAGTAAGTAAGATTTTGCGTCGCAAAACGTTTTTTAAAAATTGATTAAGTCTTCGATCGATTAGTATTCGTCAGCTCCACGTGTCACCACGCTTCCACCTCGAACCTATTAACCTCGTCATCTTCGAGGGATCTTATAACCGAAGTTGGGAAATCTCATCTTGAGGGGGGCTTCATGCTTAGATGCTTTCAGCACTTATCCCGTCCATACATAGCTACCCAGCTATGCCGTTGGCACGACAACTGGTACACCAGAGGTATGTCCATCCCGGTCCTCTCGTACTAAGGACAGCTCCTCTCAAATTTCCTACGCCCACGACGGATAGGGACCGAACTGTCTCACGACGTTCTGAACCCAGCTCGCGTACCGCTTTAATGGGCGAACAGCCCAACCCTTGGGACCGACTACAGCCCCAGGATGCGATGAGCCGACATCGAGGTGCCAAACCTCCCCGTCGATGTGAACTCTTGGGGGAGATAAGCCTGTTATCCCCGGGGTAGCTTTTATCCGTTGAGCGATGGCCCTTCCATGCGGAACCACCGGATCACTAAGTCCGTCTTTCGACCCTGCTCGACTTGTAGGTCTCGCAGTCAAGCTCCCTTATGCCTTTACACTCTATGAATGATTTCCAACCATTCTGAGGGAACCTTTGAGCGCCTCCGTTACCTTTTAGGAGGCGACCGCCCCAGTCAAACTGCCCGCCTGACACTGTCTCCCACCACGATAAGTGGTGCGGGTTAGAAAGCCAACACAGCTAGGGTAGTATCCCACCAACGCCTCCACGTAAGCTAGCGCTCACGTTTCAAAGGCTCCTACCTATCCTGTACAAGCTGTGCCGAATTTCAATATCAGGCTACAGTAAAGCTCCACGGGGTCTTTCCGTCCTGTCGCGGGTAACCTGCATCTTCACAGGTACTATGATTTCACCGAGTCTCTCGTTGAGACAGTGCCCAAATCGTTACGCCTTTCGTGCGGGTCGGAACTTACCCGACAAGGAATTTCGCTACCTTAGGACCGTTATAGTTACGGCCGCCGTTTACTGGGGCTTCGATTCGTAGCTTCGCAGAAGCTAACCACTCCTCTTAACCTTCCAGCACCGGGCAGGCGTCAGCCCCTATACATCACCTTACGGTTTAGCAGAGACCTGTGTTTTTGATAAACAGTCGCTTGGGCCTATTCACTGCGGCTCTTCTGGGCGTGAACCCTAAAGAGCACCCCTTCTCCCGAAGTTACGGGGTCATTTTGCCGAGTTCCTTAACGAGAGTTCGCTCGCTCACCTTAGAATTCTCATCTTGACTACCTGTGTCGGTTTGCGGTACGGGCACCTGTTATCTATCTAGAGGCTTTTCTCGGCAGTGTGAAATCAACGACTCGAGGAAACAATTTCCTCTCCCCATCACAGCTCAGCCTTATGAGTGCCGGATTTGCCTAACACTCAGCCTTACTGCTTGGACGTGCACTCCAACAGCACGCTTCGCCTATCCTACTGCGTCCCCCCATCGATTAAAACGATACTAGGTGGTACAGGAATATCAACCTGTTATCCATCGCCTACGCCTGTCGGCCTCAGCTTAGGACCCGACTAACCCAGAGCGGACGAGCCTTCCTCTGGAAACCTTAGTCAATCGGTGGACGGGATTCTCACCCGTCTTTCGCTACTCACACCGGCATTCTCACTTCTAAGCGCTCCACATGTCCTTGCGATCATGCTTCGACGCCCTTAGAACGCTCTCCTACCATTGTCCAAAGGACAATCCACAGCTTCGGTAATATGTTTAGCCCCGGTACATTTTCGGCGCAGTGTCACTCGACTAGTGAGCTATTACGCACTCTTTAAATGATGGCTGCTTCTAAGCCAACATCCTAGTTGTCTGGGCAACGCCACATCCTTTTCCACTTAACATATATTTTGGGACCTTAGCTGGTGGTCTGGGCTGTTTCCCTTTCGAACACGGACCTTATCACCCATGTTCTGACTCCCAAGTTAAATTAATTGGCATTCGGAGTTTGTCTGAATTCGGTAACCCGAGAGGGGCCCCTCGTCCAAACAGTGCTCTACCTCCAATAATCATCACTTGAGGCTAGCCCTAAAGCTATTTCGGAGAGAACCAGCTATCTCCAAGTTCGATTGGAATTTCTCCGCTACCCTCAGTTCATCCGCTCACTTTTCAACGTAAGTCGGTTCGGTCCTCCATTCAGTGTTACCTGAACTTCAACCTGACCAAGGGTAGATCACCTGGTTTCGGGTCTACGACCAAATACTCAACGCCCTATTCAGACTCGCTTTCGCTGCGGCTCCACATTTGCTGCTTAACCTTGCATCAGATCGTAACTCGCCGGTTCATTCTACAAAAGGCACGCCATCACCCATTAACGGGCTCTGACTACTTGTAAGCACACGGTTTCAAGTTCTCTTTCACTCCCCTTCCGGGGTACTTTTCACCTTTCCCTCACGGTACTGGTTCACTATCGGTCACTAGAGAGTATTTAGCCTTAGGAGATGGTCCTCCCAGATTCCGACGGAATTTCACGTGCTCCGTCGTACTCAGGATCCACTCAAGAGAGAATATGTTTTCGACTACAGGATTATTACCTTCTTTGATTCATCTTTCCAGATGATTCGTCTAACATGTTCTTTTGTAACTCCGTATAGAGTGTCCTACAACCCCAACAAGCAAGCTTGTTGGTTTGGGCTCTTCCCGTTTCGCTCGCCGCTACTCAGGGAATCGATTTTTCTTTCTCTTCCTCCGGGTACTAAGATGTTTCAGTTCTCCGGGTCTGCCTTCTGACATGCTATAAATTCACATGTCGATAACATGACATAACTCATGCTGGGTTCCCCCATTCGGAAATCTCTGGATCAACGCTTACTTACAGCTACCCAAAGCATATCGTCGTTAGTAACGTCCTTCATCGGCTTCTAGTGCCAAGGCATCCACCGTGCGCCCTTAATAACTTAATCTATGTTTCCACCATATTTTGAATTGTTATTCAAAATAAATAGCTAAAACTAGTTATTAATCTTGTGAGTGTTCTTTCGAACACTAGCGATTATTTATGAATTCAAGCTTATTTAAAACTCTATTCACTCGGTTTTGCTTGGTAAAATCTTACTTACTTATCTAGTTTTCAATGTACAAATGAATGTTAATAAACATTCAAAACTGAATACAATATGTCACGTTATTCCCTCATCTTCGTAGAAGATGTTCCGAATATATCCTTAGAAAGGAGGTGATCCAGCCGCACCTTCCGATACGGCTACCTTGTTACGACTTCACCCCAATCATTTGTCCC
>NZ_JBHLXP010000001.1:2464265-2524285 GCF_042432165.1 Rheinheimera tilapiae | reverse complement strand
AGTGTGGCAGTTGCCATGCGAGAGTAGTACACCGCCAGGCTCCCAATAAAGCCAAAGGGCCCACTCAGTCGAGTGGGCCTTTTTGCTTTATGGTGTCCTGACGGTTTACTCCACGTAGAGTAGTACAGCGAAGACCGGAATTAGCAAAGCCAATAGTTTGGCTTTGCTCGGGCTGAGCACACCCGAAGCGCCGCGAGGGTGCAGACTCCCACGAAGCCGCGGTGGTGAATTGAAGGAAACCAACTGTTTTGCTCTGCTGGCTGTCACACAGCGGCTGAGCACACCCGAAGCGCCGCGAGGGTGCAGACTCCCACGAAGCCGCGGTGGTGAATTGCAGGACGGAAACAGGTTTGCTCTGCTGGCTGTCACACCGCGGCTGTATGCCATGGACACTGCAGAGAATTGGGTAGAATGTGATGAAATATTGGACATTTATTTGTATTTAAATCCGCCGGTTTACTGCGGGTCGAGTTGTAGCGTGAAGACTGTAAACTACTAAGGCCGGCAGTTTGTTTTTTTACTTCCGGCAAAATCTTTATCCCGATTAGAACATCGCCACGACAGGACACTCAGCGTGGGCCTTTGTGTTTCCATTATTTCCGTATCTGAACTCTGGTCGTTTGCACAGGCTTATGGCATAAAGGTGGACTGCTTTTACAGATTGCTGAATTCATGCACATTTTCCTGAATAGAACCAGCATGGCTATGATGTTTGTCTGTGGCATAACCGGCTGTCAGCACAGGTCGGTTGATCTGTTGCCTATACCGGAACAAGACATTGTATTGACCTCGGCTTTGCTGCAGCGAATGTCTGTCACTACAGAGCATCAATGTTTACTTCCTGCGACAACCACAGCAGACCCGCTATCCACACTTTTTTGTACTCATCAGGCATTACAACAAACTGTCGAAGAGAATGAGCAGTTTCAAAGATTATTTCGCGAACAGCAATCTGCGCTGAACCAATTAGTGCATCATCATCTGGTGGATGGACAATGGAAGCTCAAGGGCAACGGTTACCGCCTGAAACTACAACTTCCGGCTGATGAGCATGGTATGACGTTTAGCCGCTACACTCCGGTGCAGCAACTTAAGTTTGTCGATCCTTATTATCAACCACCTGTACCAAACCCGGATACTTATGGCGTTGCTTTAGTTGCAGAGCGCAGACATAGTCGGGCGCCATTTGACGAGTATTACCCGCGAGAAGGCATATTTCGCAGTGTGACGATGACACTCGAGGCAATAAAACTCGTCAATAATGAACTGACAATCAGCTTGAAAGGTCATTATCTGACCGCGCCGCAGCAGGTCCAGATAGCCGGCAGGCTAGTGCCGCTGAGTTATGACCCCGCAAGTGCCACTCTATTGTTGTTGCGTGATGCCCGTATTGAGCAGTCAGCGTTCTCTGCGCTACTGGATGGTAACAAACCAGGTTATGACTTTGGCATCTTCAGCCCGGGACCGATCCGGCTTGATCGTCGGCCAATTTTAATGATCCACGGCCTTAACTCCAGTCCGATGATCTGGCTAAAACTCAGCCATGCGATTTATCGCGACCCGCAATTATCGGCCCATTATCAGGTTTGGCATGCGTTTTATCCAAGCGGCGCGCCACCATTTTTTAATGCGATGCGCTTACGACATGATATTGATCAGATGCGAAATCAGCTGCAGCAAAGCGTTGGTTTATCAAACAAAACGCCAATGGTGGTGATTGGGCACAGTATGGGCGGCATTATCGCCAAGACTTTTATCATCGACAGTGGCATGGCACTGTGGGATGAAACCTTTTTATTTCGGCCAGAATCTTGGCCAGGGAAGGATAAAGATCTGCAGCGCTATCGCGATGTATTTTTATTTAAAGCACGGCAAGATGTTGATTCTGTGTTCTTTTTAGACACACCGCATCATGGTGCTGACATCGCAGAAGCGTGGTACAGCCGTTTGGCGAGTCAATTGATTACGATCCCAGACATGTTTGCACGACTGAACCGTAAGCTGTTTCAACGCATCCGGCTAGAAACGGTCACGCCACAAATGCAGCCTTATTTGGCAGATGGTGGGCCTAATAGTGTGCAGGTGTTATCACCACAACATCCACTGTTGCAAAAAATCGCCACGTTACCCTACCAAAGACCGGTGTATTCGGTGGTGGGGAGTGATGATAAACCTTATTGCTACGACGAAGGCGCCTGCGCTCGTTTGTCTGATTCGGTAGTGCCATTTTTTAGCGCTCACGAGCCGCGGGCTGAAGCACAAATTATTGTGCCATCACAGCATGATTCGTATCAGAGCCCGGAAGCTATAGCGTTTATTTTGGCGCAGTTGCGCCAGCGCCTGGACGCAGACGGATCCCATTAAAGCGTTGTTGCTGGCGCGGACCACAGAAGGGCAGGTTGCGGGTGAATTCGGCAATTGCACTTACTTTGCCATTGTGTGCCCGCAGCGTTGACCAATAACGGCCGCCACCCTGATGTTGTTCCATGCTACGACTCGCGATGACGCCATCAGTGCTGACCCATTTCGATAAAATACGTACGCCACAGGCTAGATTAATTACCGGATCATGTAACAGCGCCGGATGTCGGATGTCACAGTCATAACGTTTCTGGTTGGCACTTTCAATCGAGATTTGCAGTAATCCTCGTGACACAACAGGTTTCCCTTTGCCATCACGAAAGCGTTCGCGATAGGTGGCTTCGGGTTTAAAATTGCTTTCCGGTTTGCTCATCGCAGATAACAAACCGACCCAGAACTTACGCCGTTCAGGTTTGGCTAACTTCGGGTAATTGGGGCAAAATTGCGTAATATCGGTAGGATTTAAGCGGATTAGCGCTGAACTGGCGACTGCCGATTCGGCGGCTCTGGTCCAGCTGCCGTCCTGATTTTTCTGCGCCCATGCAGCATAATCCAGCGAGGCGAAACAGGCTGGTGCGAACCCCATCAGGCATAAAATCAGCAAAAAAACATAGCTCGGCTGCATCGGCAGTCGGGTCTCCGGTTCAGTTATTTTTTCAGTAACAGATAAGCCTGGCTGTAATCACCACGGTGTTTATTGGCCGCGAAATAATCCGGCCAGCCCCGATAATAACCGCTTAACCAGTCCAGTTGAAACAGATTATTGGCAAAAGCACCGCCAGTGTCGGCCAGAATCGTCAGTCGATAGTGCATTACACCGGCTTCTGGTGTCGCCAACAGAATCAACTTCCCTAAGCCAAGCTGTGGAATATCGCCGGCGACAGTCACTTCAGGTTTAATCGGAATTTTGTAATCGGCGTCTTTGCCGTAACCCAACACACTTTTTACTTCCTTAAAGTACCAATACCGTTGTTGTTGTTCCGGTGTTTTGGTGCGGTCATAAGGGATGCCATTGGTCCGGTGCACATTGTAATAGCGATAGCCTTGGCCCGACGGTACGACCGCAGTGCCCTGCAATAGCGCACCTTCGAGGCCTTCACGGCTAAGCCAGAACAAAACAGGTGCACGCAGTGGTGTTTTTTCCAGCGCGCCTCGGACAATATCCTGCTTACCTAATTGAAAACGGGTGATTTGCTTACCCAGTGCATCGGCGGTCGCGAGGTCTAGTTTGGCCTCGTCAAAAGGCAAGCCATACAGTGCCTGATTCTTGTCTGCTGTTTTGACCGGGCTACCATCGGCAATTTTGACAAAATATTTGGTTTGCAAAATTTTGTCTGCTGGAAGCTTTTGCAGTAAAGGTTTGTTCTTCGATAGTTTTGCCGCACCGGCCTGGTCCGGCATCCAGCGAACAAAACTGAAATGCTGTGCAATGAATGCCGGATCTGTCAAACGTGACTTGCGGCCAGTTGCTTTGTCTTCGTTGGCGATTTGGCAGATGTAATGCAGCGTTGTTCTAATCTCAGCGACAGACACTGTTGCACCCGGAATTTTACCGCCATGGATCGCGACAGGGTCATAACTTTGGCCTTTATCTATGTATTTCAGTGTTTCAGTCGCGACCTGGCATAGATCTGCACTCCGATCAGGCCATTGCCCGGCGACAAACTGCGGTTGCTGTGGCGTAAATTTGGCAGATGCGTGCCCCTGGGATAACGGATACAAGGCAAAGACGCTACCAATCAGCACAGTTCCAATGCGCCCGACAAAACCTGACATAACAATACTCGCTTAAACTAATTGGCTGCAGACTAACGCAGTGAACGCCGGCGCTCAAGCAAGATGCGGTCTGCCGCGGTTTAATTGCTGAAATGACAGGCAAATTTGCTTGTGTTCCAGCTTGGCAGCTTTTATCGTGACTGCTATTCCGCTGAACCTGCCCATTATAGGGAACAGCTATCCGCTCCGGAGCCAGGCATGCCGCACGACCATCACCACCATCATCATGAAAGTCAGAATATCGCCACTGCGTTCTGGCTGAACTTCAGTTTTACCTTGATTGAAATAGTCGGCGGTTTGTTGACCAATAGTGTGGCGATCCTGGCCGATGCAGTACATGACCTCGGTGATAGCCTGGCGATTGGTTTTGCCTGGGCAGCCAGTAAAATCGCCGGAAAGGAAGCGAATCGTCAATATAGCTATGGCTATCGGCGCTGGTCTTTGTTAAGTGCGCTGGTTACCGGCGTGGTATTAGTTGTTGGTTCAGTGTTGGTGCTGATCACAGCGATCCCGCGGCTGTGGGAGCCGGTGTTACCCCATGCACCAGGCATGATCGCGCTCGCCGTGCTTGGTGTGCTGGTCAATGGTGCGGCCGTGCTGAAGCTTAAGCATGGCAAAACGCAAAATGAACAAGTGCTCAGCTGGCATTTGCTGGAAGATGTACTGGGCTGGGCTGTAGTCCTGGTTGGTAGTGTATTGATTTATTTCACCGGCTGGGCTTTTCTTGATCCGTTGCTTTCTATCGGGTTTACCTTATTTATCCTGCTGAATGTCTGGCGCAGCCTGAAACGGACCATTGCGCTGTTTTTACAGGTCACGCCGGACGCGGCTTTAACCACAGCGCTGGAGCAGGCGCTGATCGCGTTACCTTTTGTCGAGAGCGCACACCATCTGCATTTGTGGTCGCTCGACGGTGAGCAACATGTGCTGACGGTGCATCTGCGTTTAAAAGACAATGCTGATAGCCATCAGCTGAGTCATTACAAAGAAGAAGTCCGGCTGGTGTTAGCGCCGCATCAACTGGCACATACGACGGTTGAATTCGAGGGGCCGGCCGAACTGTGTCGGGATGACAAAGGGTCAGCCTCAGTCCATCCTGTGCACGACCACGACCACGACCACGACCACGACCACGACCACGACCACGCTCATCAAGGCTGCGATCATCAGCACGGCGCGCTGGACCCACACCGGCATTAATGCCCTTGTCAGCCTGAGGCAGAAATAAAGCAGGGCACCGAAGTGCCCTGCCAATATAGTTAATCTCAATCAGGTTTACAGCAAACCTTCTTGTTCCAGACTGATTTCATCGAGCGATAACGCGAAGCTCGGCACAAAGGTATCCAGAAAGTACTGCACTGCCGGCGACTGCGCGGCGGCGAGCATTTTCTCCAGCCGGCGGCGGGCGATAGTAAATTCGCGATTGCCAGCAGTGATCTCCTCTAGCGTTTTTAAGTAAGCGCACAGATTATCCGCCGCTTTGACCAATAGTTTTTCGGCTGGGCTATAACATTCACCGAGCAGATAGTCGCGGTACACGCTTTGTAACTCCGGCGGCAGCATCGACAACAGTTTTTGCTCGGCAATGGCTTCAATCTTTTTGTATTCGTCAGCAATTTGCGGATTGAAATACTTCACCGGCGTTGGTAAATCACCGGTCAACACTTCACTGGCGTCATGAAACAACGCCAGTGTTGCGACTCGCTCCGGATCTAAATCACCGCCGAAATACTGCCGTTCGATCACCGCCAGCATATGCGCCACCAGTGCGACCTGATGGCTGTGTTCGGCCACGTTTTCAGTGTTGATGTTGCGCATCAGCGGCCAGCGGTTAATCAGCTTCATCCGAAACAGATGGGCGAAAAAATGGCTATGGCTGGTCATCCATCACTCCTGATTAACACCGTACTCAAAGCTGATGATAGCCGGGCAGGAACTGCGCCAGCTTGCCGATCGCCTGTTCCAGCACTTCTTTATGCGGCAGTAGTACGATACGGAAGTGGTCTGGTTCCGGCCAGTTAAAAGCACGGCCATGTACCAGCAGCACTTTATGCTGACGCAGGAAATCCAGCACCATCAGTTCATCGTCTTTGATCGGGAATTTTTTCCGATCAATTTTCGGGAACAGATACATAGCGCCTTTTGGTCTTACGCAGCTCAGACCGTCAATTTCATTGACCAGACGGTGTGCGACATCCATCTGGTCGTATAAACGACCGCCGGGGACAACCAGCTCATTGATACTCTGGTAGCCGCCTAATGCCGTTTGTACAGCGTGTTGCACTGGCACATTGGCACAAAGCCGCATCGACGCCAGAATGTTCAAGCCTTCAATGAAAGGACGTGCGCGCTGTTTAGCACCGGAGATAAACAACCAGCCAACACGGAACCCGGCGATCCGGTAGTTTTTCGACAGACCACCAAAGGTCAGCACCACCAAATCATCAGCTAATGAAGCTGTTGGTGTATGCGTGGCGCCGTCGTACAGAATTTTGTCGTAGATTTCGTCGCTGAGCACGACCAGGCCATGTTCACGTGCGATGCTCAGAATATCCAGCAACAAGGCGTCGTTGTAGACCGCACCTGTTGGGTTATTCGGGTTGATCAGGACAATGGCTTTGGTATTCGAGGTAATTTTGGCGCGGATATCGGCGGTATCCGGATACCAGTCGGCTGATTCGTCACAGCGATAATGTACGGCTTTGCCACCGGCCAGATTCACGGCGGCTGTCCACAATGGATAATCCGGTGATGGGATCAGTACTTCGTCGCCGTTATTCAGCAAACCTTGCAGCGCCATCAGAATGAGTTCAGAGACACCGTTGCCGATGTAGACGTCGTCGGCATCGGCACCACGAATGCCACGGGACTGGTAATATTGTGCCACTGCAACCCGGGCCGGATAAATGCCCTGAGAATCGCTGTAACCTTGCGCGGTTGGCAGGTTATGGATCACATGTTTGAGGATCTCATCCGGCGCCTCAAAACCGAAAGGGGCGGGATTACCGATATTGAGCTTTAAAATGCGATGGCCTTCTTCTTCCATCCGTTTCGCTTCGCGCGCTACCGGGCCGCGAATGTCATAACAAACTCCATCTAACTTTTTCGATCGCTCAATTGGTTTCATAACCCTTACTTTACAGCCTCCGTATGATGAGTCTAAATAATGTCTCTGGTAGTGATGGCCGACCCTTGTAACTGTATGAGTAGGCATCCATCTCCATACTGCCAGAAAAAATCAGCATTCGGGAGTCTGGATGGTTAAATTGTCAGAAGTTCCGCTGGGTGCCTTGGTGGTATGTGAGATTTTCCACCTGTTTGAGCATACCGGCATCTATATCGGTGAAGGCCAAATTGTCGAACTGCAGGGCACTGGCTTGGTGCGCAGTGTGTCAATCCCACGCTTTATGGATAACCGCAGCGGTGAAGAGCTGATGGTTGCTTGTGACAGCAGCGGCAAACCTATCGGAAATATGGCTGCGGCTGAACGCGCCGCTAGTCAGATTTTTACCTACCAGACCTACGACCTGATCAGTAATAACTGCCATCGGTTTTGCTGTAATTGTCTGAGTGGCCGGCACTGGCCAGTCACCAGTTTTTTTGACTTACGGCAGGTGCTGGAGCAGCAGTTGAGGCAGAAAATCCTGTTTAAAACTGTCCAAACAGACCCGCATCGTTTTCGGTAAAGTAGTTTAAAAACAATAAGATAAAATTTATTGAAGTTTTTTGAACCGTACTTTACGGAATTTTTAGTCGAAAAAAGCGTCGTAAGCAGCTAGAATACGCCCCCTTTGCGTCAGTGCTTTGTAAAATGCGTTGTTATGCGCAGGCGCCTGTTACCAGAGTTTTTTTCTGGTCAGACCCGTAAAGACGAGGAACTACCGATGAACAACTTGCTTAAACTGAGCGGCCTCGGCCTGGCCACCTTATTGGTGGGCTGTGCTGCGGTTTATCCCTTTATGCAGGCTGATCCGCGTGCTGAAGCACAACAACTGGCCGACTGGCAGATGCCAAGTAAACTGTCTGCGCTCGAGTCGGAAGATCAGTTGAAGCTGCTGTCCCGCCTGACTTATCCTGATTTGATGCCGGAGTTAAAACCAGTTCCGGATTTCTCTGCGATTAAAGATACCGACAGCCGGAAAAAAGCGTTTTTTGCCTATCTGACACCTTACATCGAACGCGAAAATGCCCGGATCCTGAAATTGCGGCGGCAAATCGACGAATTAGCTGGCAAATTGCAACAGCAACAACAGCTGACAGTCGAAGAATACGCCTTTATCTACAGTCTGTTTGACGAATTCAAAATTGATATGATGGACGCTGATTTAGATGGTGTCCGCGAGTTGTTAGCCCGAGTTGATGTGTTGCCGGTCAGTTTGGTGTTAACGCAGGCCGCGAAAGAATCAGGCTGGGGCAGTAGCCGCTTTACCACTGAAGGCTATAACTTTTTTGGCCAGTGGTGCTTCAAAACCGGCTGCGGCGTGGTGCCGTCCAAACGCGGTCAGGGCAAATATCATGAAGTGGCAGTGTTTGCACATGCCGCCGAAAGTGTGAATGCCTACTTCTATAACCTCAATACATTTTATGTCTATGAAGAATTACGGGCGATCCGCGCTAAAGTGCGGGCGCAGGATGGTCATGTCGCGGCTGAAAAGCTTGCTGCAGGTCTGGCTCGTTATTCTGAACGGGGCCAACAATATGTTGAAGAGATCAGCGCGATGATCATCGCAACCAGCAAAATAATTGGACAAAGTTAAGTTGAAACTGCACCGAGTGAAATCCCTGGTCCTGAGTAGTTTGCTGCTGACATTGCTGCCGCTGCATGCCGATACCGTGTTTAATTACGACGGCTTTTACGCTCGAATGAAAAAAAGCGAAAAAGCGGAATACAGCGACATTACCTTGTCGTTTTTGTTGCAAAAAACCGGCAGCAGCGAACGTTGCGTCATTGATTCTGCGGCAATCACGACGGATATCAGTTCGGAGCCACTGACCTTTGCAGCCAATGGCGAATTGATCCTGCCTTACAATGAATTATTAAATAGCCGCAAAGCGTTGATTTTGCTCAAGCAACAATCTGATGCGGTGCCTTGTGATTTGAATTTCCGCCTGCGTAGCCGGATGCCGCTGGATAAAACCTTGCAACTGGCACAACTGCAGAAAACGCATCTGCAGTTTCAGGGCTTATTAAAAGACCTCGCAGGTCTTGGCAAATATTTCCTGCCCGAGATGACCGGTGTGACGGTGTTGTTTGCCGAAGAAGCGCTGGTGACTGATGTGCCGGCAACTCTGCGCAGTCGCGTGAATTGCACCGCCAAACAATGTCAGGTCGATCTGACCGGGGTGCCTGAGTCAGCGGCCGGTGCCGTGACGTTCAGTAAAACACCTGAATATCTGGTGCCTTGGCTGCAGCGCTGAAACCGTGCCTGAACTGGTTCTGCTGACCCATAGCACCGAACTGGAGCGGCCGAGCAACACCGGCCGTCTGCTGCTAGAAGTACCACCAAGCGCCGCGCACGACCAGTCTGACTGGACAGTTCGGCAAGTCTGTTGGCAACGCAAATCGCCTGACCCGGTGCTGTTACAGCAACTCGCATCTTCTGCTTATGTGCTGCTCTATCCGGCGCCCACTGCACAGCAAATTGATGTTGATTTCCCGGTCAGCACACACTTCCCAATGCCTGCCGGTTTTATCCTGCTCGACGCCACCTGGCAACAAGCGCAGAAAATGTATAACCAAAGTCCTTATTTGCACACCTTGGCGAAATGGCAAATTCAGTCCGCGACACCATCGCGTTATATTCTCAGACGCAACCAGCGCCAGCAGGGCTGGTGCACGGCAGAATTAGTCGTGTTGTTGTGGCGTCATCTTGGTGCTGTGGCACAAGCGGCACAGCTGGACGGACGTTTTATCGCGTTTAACCAACGGCAGGGCGCCGTGGTCGCGCCGGACTAACAGCGAGCGTCAGCACCTCTGGCGGCCTTTCGGTCAGGCTCTGGACGCTGTGGTCCTGCCAGAATTCGGGCTATGACCAGCTACCACCACGATGGCCAGAATGGTCAAAAATAACAGGGCATTGGCCGGTGCCTGCAAACTAAAATCGACGGTGCTATGCAACGCCATATGGCACAGTGCCATCAGACTACCAAAACACAAACCGCGCAGTAGTTTGTCTTCATGCCGGCGCATCACCTGAAATGCGGTCCAGCCCAGATACAACAGCCATAGCAGCAATGCCGCAGTCAGCGGTAGACCTAATTCAATGGCAAATTGCAGATAATCATTGTGGGCATGATCATAAAATCCGCTGTACGGTGCCGGTTGCACTGCTGGAAACACGGTATAAAAGCTGCCACCGCCACTACCGGTCCAAAAATGCTGCTGCAGCAAAGGGATTGAATCTACGACCACGTTATCCCGCGCTTCACTGGCAAAGGAAGTGTCCTGATAGCGCTGCTGCAGTTTTTCCAGCCCGAACATCGAACCAATCAGCACCATGTCCAGCAGTAAGATACTGATCACCAGCGGTTTTAACAGTGCTGGTGGTCTTTTGTAAAACCACAATGCGGCCAGCGCCATCACAATCAACGCGGTAAAAAATGCGGCATTACCCATGCGTGATCTGCTCATTACCAGTCCGACTACCATCAGCACCATTGCCAGACGCAGCATAAATTTGGCACTTAAGATACTGCTCAGCACTTCGCGGCTGAGCTGACGCCAGTCACGATGACGACGTTGGCTGGACAACTGAGACAATAACAAGCCCATCGCCACCGACAATGCCAAGGCCAGATAGTTGGCAAAGTGGTTTTGATAAACAAAAGAGCCGCGTGCTTTGTTGTTTTCGTCCATACCGATGACCGGCGATAACTCCTGGCCGGATAACTGCAACACCACGCCATAAAACGCCTGTAATGCACCGGCGATCACAATTGCTAATGCCAGGAGCCGCAGCCGTTTATGGCCTTGCGCATAGCTCAGCAGCAACACAAACCACAGCACAAAGAAGACGGTTTTCAGCAGCATAACTTGCGTCTGATAGGGATCGACAGAAGCGAAGAACGGCCATGGACTGAATCTTTGCAGCGCGAGCCATAGCGTTAACAGCAGCAATGGCGCCACAGCCAGCCAGTAGCGGCGCTGCAATAATTCGAACTGTGGTGTGCGCCAACATTGCACCAGATGTAGCAGGAACGCGGTGCCAATCAATAGTTCGAGTAACGACCAGGACCAAGGGCGGTTTGAACCAAGCGGGATAGGGGCCCAAATCAAAATGCAACAGAGCAGAATAAAGATCAAACGGTTCAGAGTGCCCGGCTGCATGCGATAAGATCCTGGAGTTTGCTGATAGGCCTGGAACAAAAAAGCCCCAATCAAAGGGGCTTTTTCCGGAAAAATGTTAGTTAGCTGCCGCTGGCCAGAGTGGTATCACCAGTGCCGGTACCACCACCTGCGCCAACACCACCTGGTGTTGCTGCAATGGCTGGGGCTGCTGGAGCTGGGCCTGCCGCTGCTGCAGTTTGCAGCGCGTTGGTGATCAGTGTTGGATCGATATTGGCCGCAATCGCTAAGGTCGTCAGCGTGTCCTGGTCAATACACTGGTTATTCACCGCTTTCAGTACTTCTTCAACCAGTACCGGATCGTTGCCAGCTTGTTCCAGGGCGTAATCAATCACTTGTTCAGCAAGTTTTGGATTACAGGTTTTCAATTCAGTCATTTTTGCAACAAAACCACCCATCGAAAGACCATCTGTCTGCGCCTGCGCATACAGAGAAGCAATATCTGCTGGTGCTTGTTGTGCGGTGGTGTGTGCAGCTGCGAATACAGCTACCGAGATCAGAGCGATTTTTACTATTTTCATATGCGGTCCTCGCATAAAAACTGAACAAAAAATGCAATTACCAGCAATCATAACTGATTGTTGCTGAATTTGCAGTCACTTTTATCGGCTATTTGCAGAAAACTTACCGGCGCGTGCAATGCGCGACCTTGTAACGCATCCACATGCAATTGCTGGCAGATCTCAGCCTGACTGCTGTGTTCCACTTGTGCAGCGATCACCTTGATGCCGATGCCGTGGCAAATCTGCGTCATTGTCTCGACAAAGAAGCGGGTATCCGGCGATTCCAGCGCATGAATATAACTGCCATCGATTTTGATAAAGTCGATATTCAGACCCTGCAAGTAACGGAACGAACTGAAACTGGCACCAAAACGCTCAATAGTAATGGCAGCGCCGGCTTGTTTTAACGCGCCAAAAAACTGATTGGCTGATGCGATAGCACCGAGCGTAGCCTGTTCGTTCACTTCAAACACCAGTTTAGGCAACCAGGCCCGGTTGGCATCCAGCGTATTGACTAACCAGCGGGTGAACTGGCTGTCGTGCAGCGCACTTTTACTCAGGTTGATGGCAAAGCTATGGCCGCTTTGGCCACGCAGCTGGCTCAGAATGTAAGTGACCAGCGCTTTATCCAGCAGCAATGACACGCCAAGGCGCTCTGCCATGGCAAACACATCAGCCGACGCCAGCTGTTCGCCACGCGCATTAAATCGGACAAACGTCTCGGCATAGAGCACCTGAGCGCCCTGATACACCGGTTGTACTTCCAGATTAAACATCGCCGCCATCTCTTTTGAGATCTGCAACGAGGTGTCGCTGAAGCCGGCCGTGGTGTCTGAGACCACAGAACGGGTGAATTCATGCAGAATTTCCTGCCAGTGACTGCGGCTCAGTGGGTTAATCAGTGCTTCGGCCGGATTTTGTGTCGCCGGCGCCGGATGATTCAGTTGTCGTGCCTGCAGGCCATCCAGCCTTGCCAGTACTGAACTTAGTTCTTCCGCGCCCTGCAGCGGTGCCATCACAACGGCGGCAAAGCCATGCGGATATTGCTCGCTGTTGGCTATTTCAAAGGTTTGTTGGAGTTGAAGCTGGAACGTACTGGCGCTGCCTTCGCCGAATTGCGTCAGGATGGCAAACTCAGAGCCGGAGATGCGAAACACTTGCGCCAGTTCCTGGGTGCGCGCTTGTTGTTGCAATAAACCTGCGGCTTTTTCCACATATTGATCGCCAGCGGCATAACCTTGCTGATCATTGACCTGCTTTAACGACGTTAAAGCAATCAGAGTCAGATAAGGCCGGTTGGCATCTGCAGCCGGCGTCTGTGGCAAACTACTGAAAGACTGTAACAAAGCCCGGCGGTTTGGCAGACCGGTTAACGGATCGAGGTAAACCTGTTGGTTTAGCTGCTCGGCGCGGTCGGTCATTTCACTGAAATTACGTTTTACGTTGCTGACCATGTGGTTCAGCGCCCGCACCACGGCACGCAGCTCTTTGGTCAGCGGCATGTAATTCAGCAGTTCAAAGCGTTTTTCCGCCAGATGTTGCGCCAGTTTTTCGATATCTTTTAATGGCTTTAACACATACCACAGCAGCACGTGGACAGCGCCAAGCGCCAGCAGGCAAATCAGCAAACTGGTCCAGAATACCGCTTTGGTGTGTTGCCACAGACTCTTAAAGGCATAACCCGGATGCGCTTGTACGCTCAGTGCACCAGCGATGCGCCAACCGTCGTTGACTTCACTTTGCATCACCGGCGGTTCGAGCGGGAACAGAGCGAGGAACCAGACCGGTACGCCATCCACTTTTAATTCGTTCTGCCGCTCTAGCAGTGGTTGTTTTTGCTGGTCGACAAAGCGGATTTGTAAGTAAGCCCCCGAATCAAAAATCGCCGACACCATGGTATCCGCCACCGTCATATCGTCGTTGCCGACATAAGGCGAGATGGCAAGCCCAAGGCTATTGGCCGTGTCCTGTGCCGTTTGGGCTAACTGGGAATCAAGATAATTGCGCATATTGCTGGTACTGACCAACACAGTCGCAGCAAAGGTCAGCAAAGCAAGACAGATGAGCAGGATACTGAGCTGAGTACTCAGCGCGACGCCGCGTGGGTCTGCGGGGGGGGCCGACCGGGAATTGCTGTGTTCAGTCATTATTATTCTGCTCTGTCAGGGCGGCAACCGCCGTCGTTAATCTTGTTATATCAATAAGATGTCAGGGTTTAAACCCTTTTCTTATTGGCCTTGTTCAATTTTGTCCAATACGGCGGTCCACTGACTGTTGCCCCGGCCGTTATTGACCTTTTTGCCCAGACCGCTGGCCTTGGCCAGCCACAAACCGCTGGCGTTAAAACTGTAAATTGGTTTTAGATCAGACCGATCGCGCGCCGAGCGGATCTGGCCGTCCATATTGTCCAGCACCAGCGGATAGGCATCCGGTGTTTCAAAGTAAATCAGCACCATGTGCGGTTCATTGCGTGACAGCGCCCGGACGTACATCAGCCGGAGCTTTTCATCGGCGACGCCCATCGCACGCAGGCTGAAATATTTGCTGATGGCGTAATCTTCACAATCACCGGCGCCAGTGCCCAGTGTTTCCAGCGGCGTGGCCCAATAATCGTTTTTACCCCAGTGTTCGAGGTCGGCGCGGTAGCGGATATGCCGATTGGCAAAATCGTTGGCCAAATGCAGGCGCTCCCAGTCGGATTCGGTGCGGCCTTCTTCAATCAGCGCCTGAAAATCCTGCAGCCGTTCACGGCCGGCAGCGTCGTACTGGCTCAGCGCTTCTTGCAGATAACTGGGTGGCAACGCTTGCTCCGGCGCGGGCTTTGGCGTCAGAGTTAAATACAGCAGGGGGAGCCATAATGCGCTGCGGCTAATAACGAATTCCTTCTGGCCGGTACTGAGGGCAAATGTGTGGTGGTGAGATGTCACATTCGCGAATTAAATCAAGGGTATCACAGCGGGTTGCCGCGCTCAAACCGCTGCGCACTTTTGTGCATGGCAACTTCACTGGCTGCGCAAAATTGCGGCTTGTGCTGCGGATAAAACCGGCAAATGTTTGACCCAGCTCAGATTTAAGGTGTAACCGCAGCTGATTCGATTGCGTGGCACTGGCAAAAACGGTATAAAACGGCGACATTCAGGCAACTAAACAGCGCTGTTTTGCAGCCGGTTAACCGCAGTGTTTGTCGCCGCCTTTACTACATGTTGGCCAGCGGCTGCACTGTTTGCCCACAATTGGCCTTGTTTTAAACCAGACAGATGAGTCGCACATGGAACCTAAACTCGTAAGAAAGGCCGCCGCGCCTGTTGTCTCTGATCACGCGGTGACCCGTGCGGTGATCCCGGTCGCTGGTCTTGGCACCCGGATGTTGCCTGCGACCAAAGCGATGCCAAAAGAAATGCTGCCAATCGTCGACAAACCACTGATCCAATATGTGGTACAAGAAGCCGTGGCTGCTGGCATCACCGAGATAGTGCTGGTCACGCACTCGTCGAAAAACAGCATTGAAAACCATTTTGATACGTCGTTTGAGCTTGAAGCCACGCTGGAACGGCGGGTGAAACGCCAGTTGCTCGACGAAGTGCGCAATATCACACCAAAAAATGTCACCATCATTTCTGTGCGTCAGCCACATGCATTGGGGCTTGGGCATGCGATTTTGTGCGCGCGTCCAGTGGTAAGGAACCACCCATTTGCCGTGTTGTTGCCTGACGTGATCATCGATCAGTACCGCGCCAATCTGAAAAAAGACAATCTGGCCGAAATGATCAAACGGTATGAACAAACCGGTCACAGCCAAATCATGGTGGAACCTGTGCCTGCGGCGCTGGTGAATCAATACGGTATTGTCGATTTAGACGGCCAGAGCCTAAGTGAAGGCCAGAGCGTCGCGGTCAGCGATATGGTGGAAAAACCGGATATCGATGAAGCGCCAAGCAATTTTGCCATTACCGGTCGTTATGTGTTGTCGCCAACGATTTGGGACTTGCTGGAATATACGCCGCCAGGTGCCGGTGATGAGATTCAGCTGACAGACGGTTTACATCAGTTACGGTTGCTCGAAACCATCGAAGCTTATCACCTGAAGGGCAAGTCCCATGACTGTGGCAGCAAGATTGGTTATGCACTGGCCAATGCCGAATACGCGCTGCGCGCATCGTTCGGGGCTGAATTTAAAGAAAAACTGCTGCAATTGCTGAAGGATTAAGCTGTGAAAGTAACAATCTTCGGAACGGGTTATGTTGGGCTGGTCACCGGGACTTGTCTGGCGGACATGGGGCACCATGTGATGTGCGTCGACATCGACGAGCAAAAAATCACCAACTTACGTAATGGCGTGATCCCCATTTACGAACCCGGCCTCGAAAGTCTGGTAAAAACCAATGTGGCCAACGGCCAGTTGTGTTTTACCGCGAGCGCTGAAGAGGGCGTGGCGCATGCTGAAATTCAGTTTATCGCCGTTGGTACGCCGCCGGATGAAGACGGTTCTGCCGATTTAAAATACGTGCTGGCGGTGGCGCGCAGTATTGCCAGCCATATGCAAAGCCACAAAGTGATTGTGAACAAATCTACTGTGCCGGTCGGTACCGCAGATAAAGTTAGTGCTTTGGTCAGCCAGGTGCTGGCGGCGCGTTCTTCGACGCTAGGTTTTGATGTGGTGTCGAACCCGGAATTCTTAAAAGAGGGCGCGGCAGTTAACGACTGCATGAAGCCGGACCGCATCGTGATCGGCAGCCAGTCGGCGCATGCCATCAGTGTGATGAAAGAGCTGTACGCGCCATTTAACCGCAATCACGACCGGATGATTGTGATGGACGTGCGCTCCAGCGAGCTGACCAAATACGCCGCCAACTGTATGCTGGCCACCAAAATCAGTTTTATGAATGAAATGGCCAACCTCGCGGAGCGTTTAGGCGCAGACATCGAACAAGTCCGGCTCGGCATCGGCTCAGATCCGCGCATTGGTTATCACTTTATTTACCCTGGCTGTGGCTACGGCGGCAGTTGTTTCCCCAAAGACGTACAGGCACTGATCCAAACTGCCGACAGCATCGGGTTTGATTCTGCCATTTTAAAAGCGGTCGAAACCATTAACGAGCGGCAAAAGTCGGTGCTGGTTAACCGCGTTCAACAGCATTTTGGCGCTGATTTACACGGCAAAACTTTTGCGCTGTGGGGCCTGAGCTTCAAACCAAACACCGACGATATGCGTGAAGCGCCGGCGCGGGTGGTGATGGAAGCCTTGTGGCTGGCCGGTGCTAAAGTGCAGGCGTTTGACCCGGAAGCGATGGAAGAAACCCAGCGCATTTATGGTCAGCGCGCCGATTTGGTATTGTGTGGCACCAAAGAAGCGGCGTTAAAAGACGCCGATGCGCTGATCATCTGCACCGAATGGAAAAACTTCCGCGCCCCGGATTTTGATAGCCTGAAACAGACGTTACGCCACGCGGTGATTTTTGACGGCCGCAACCTGTATGATCCGGATGTGGTGCGCCGTTATGGCTTTACCTATTACGCCATCGGCCGCGGCGACAGTATCAAAACTTATTGACGGGATGTGCCTGTACGCTGCACAGTTGCACGCTATACAGATACGATAAAGCCTGCCTGCGCAGGCTTTATGTTTAGATGGATCTGACTACAAGGATCTGACCATGAAGTTTTTGGTAACTGGCGCTGCCGGTTTTATTGGCAGCAAAGTCGCAGAAGAGCTGGCGCTGCAGGGCCACCATGTTGTTGGCATCGACAACCTGAATGACTATTACGATCCGGCGTTAAAACAAGCCAGACTCGAGCGCATTGCCGCGCGTCTCTCTGAGACCGGCCAGCAGTCGTGCTTTCGGTTTATCCGCCTTGATATCGCCGATCGCCAGGCGATGGCGGACTTATTTGCCACTGAACAGTTCGAGCGCGTGATCCATTTGGCGGCACAGGCCGGTGTGCGCTATTCCATCGATAATCCAATGGCTTATGTTGATTCCAACTTAGTCGGCATGATGACGGTGCTGGAAGGCTGCCGTCACAATAAAGTCCAGCATTTGGTGTATGCCAGCTCCAGCTCGGTGTACGGCAATCAGCAAAAAGTACCATTTAGCGAAACCGATCCGGTCGATACGCCAATCTCGCTATACGCGGCCACGAAGAAAGCCAATGAGCTGATGGCGCATACTTATAGTCATTTGTATCAGTTACCGACCACTGGTCTGCGTTTCTTCACCGTGTACGGCCCCTGGGGCCGGCCAGATATGGCGCCGTGGAAATTTACCAAAGCCATTCTCGAAGGCAAAACCATCGACGTTTACAACCACGGCCAACTGCAACGCGATTTCACTTATATCGACGACATCGTCGAAGGTGTGCTGCGCATTCAGGACCAGGTACCAGGCAGCGCGCACTACCCAACACAGCTTGCCGACAATCCGCATTATGCCATCTACAACATTGGCAATAACCAACCTGTTGCATTAGAAGACTTTATCGCGGCGATAGAACAAGCCGCCGGCGTCAAAGCACAGAAGAACTATCTGCCAATGCAGGCGGGGGATGTGTATCAGACTTATGCGGATGTGGCTTTGCTGCAACAGGCAACAGCATTTTACCCCTCAACCGCTTTAGTCGCTGGGATGCAGCAATTTGTCGGTTGGTTTTTGCAGTATCAAGCGCAAGCAGCGGGCTAAGCACAGTTAACAGTTCATTTATCTTGCCCATCATCAATAACACGCTGTGTTTGCGCTGGTGAGATAACTTTTCAAAAAGACTGCCAAGTTACTTATGTCGTGTTGTTTTTCGTGAAGGTTTTATCCATCGATACACTGGTGGCCACTTGATGCCAGACAAAGGTGTGTGACAGGTCGTTTGTTAGTTTTTACAGAGTAATTGATGAAAAAAGTTTTACTAGTAGTACCAATGTCTACAACTGCTTTTGGCAGCAAGAATGCCGGTGGCGTTGATTCTGTGTGTCAAATGCTGGTAGAGCAATTGGCAAGTGTAGGCAGTACTGAGTTTTGTTACCGGATAGTTGCATTTGATCCATTTAACAGCGGCAAAACTGAAACAACGCCAGTTAAACTTTCCGACAATGTCGAATTTGTATTTTTCTCATCAAAAGAGAAGGTATTTGGGCTACCTGTCCCTGGGCTAATTAGCTGCAATATCAGAGTAATGCAGCAAGTTGCTGAGTTTAAGCCAGATATTATCCATTCACACATAGGTGCCTGGATATTAGGCGGTGTTAAAGTTAGTCATCGTATTGTGACGTTGCATGCCTACAGTACAGTAGGACGCAATCCAAAGTCATTTTTTAATAACGTGCTGTATGAGCGTCTCGTACCAAATCTGACTGACATGGTGGTAACTGAGTATTCTGTGGTTGGCCGCTTGTTGCTGGATACCCTTAAACGGGACACCAAAAAAAACGTCCAAATAGTTGCAAATCCAATAGCTACTGCATTTTTTAATATTCAGCGGGAACATGTCGAAGGGCAAAGATTGCGGTTTGTAACCTGTGCATTACTTACCAGCCGCAAACGAATTGACGTATCGATTCGCCTGCTTAAACGAGTGAAGACACTTGGTATTGACGCCGAATTAGTGATTATTGGCCCCGGTACAGACCAAGGTTATGTAGGCGAACTAAAAGCTCTGGTAGATAGCGAATGTCTTACTGAATTTGTACAGTTCGCTGGTGCCTGTAGTCGGCCAGAAATCCTTAAGTATTACCAATCAGCACAGCTTGGGCTCTTCTTCTCAATTGAAGAAACCTTTGGTTTAGCACCTTTGGAGATGATAGCTGCAGGTTTGCCAGTGATAACTTCTAAAGTAGGGGTGTTGGCTGAGCGTTACGACGAGTTTTCACAACTTCCAAGTGTGTTTGTATCAGACAAATTAGACGTTGATTTGCTCGCTAACAGGGTTTGTGAGATGGTAAGTGCTGACACAGCCGTGGCTAAAAAATTCATATCTAGTGAGTATTCGGTTAGCCGCGTCATTGAATGTTACGAATCCATGTACCGGAGAACATAGCTTGCTTGGTATTTTCTTGCGATATGCGCCGGTCCAGATATTTTCAGCACTGAGCGTTTTTGCCCTAATATCGATTCAAACCAGATTTTTGGATCCTTCTGAATACGGTTTACTGGCGGTCTCTGTTGTTTTATTAGAGTTAGTTAGAACGGTTTGTACCCAGTGGCTGAATACTTCGATGCTCCGGCTTTACCCTGGAGCTTCTGATGAAGTTGCTAATGGCCTGATTAGTAATATTTTTTTTATGACGTTAGTGAGTACATTCGCCAGTGTTTTTATTCTCACTGCAGTGTTGTTTTTTTACACGCCATTTGTTTGGGAATTTTACTTGTGCCTTGTGGTGCTGTTAGGAGCAAAATCAATATTTCAGTTTAATGTTGATTATGCCCGCCTAAGTGATAACTACAGGGGCTATGTACTTGCAACCCTTTTCCAATCGCTGTTTTCGGTGCTTTTTACTGTAACACTGTTACTAGTCTATGAAACGCTGGCCTCAGCAGTTCTTGGTTTAGCACTCAGCTATTTGGCAGGACTGTACTGGGTTAATCATGGTGTAAAACCCCAAATTTATATCAATAAAGCAAAAGAAATCGCTAGTTATGGTATTCCCCTCATGTTATCGGGCGGCATTGCGCTTTTATATTCAAGGGCAGATCGCTTAATTATGCCTAAGTTTCTACCTTTAGAAGACGTGGGTATTTATGCCGCGCAGGCAAATCTAATAGCAGGGGTTATGGCGTTGGTTTTTATGATTGTTGCGTTGCCGCTTTACCCTGCTTTAACCAAGGTGTCAAACGATCGAACTGAACTATCAAAAAAACACCAACAATATCTAACCTATTTGCTGTTTGTGTCATTACCTTCTTTAGTCGCACTTTGTGTGATGAATGTACGAATAGCTGATTTGTTTTTGGGTGAGGAATATTCAAAAACATCGCCAATTTTGTTTGTCATCTTGGCATTTTCCTTTTATTTGATAAATTTCCGCCAACATTATATAGATCATGGTCTTCAGTTTTTACTAAAAACGAAGTATTTAATTCCTATTTCCACTGTGGCAGTTTTAATGACCTTTGCTTCACTTCCATTCATGCTTTATTATTTTGGCCTAACTGGTGCAGCTTTTACCATTCTGTTGGTAAGTTTTTCTGCTTCAGTACTGTCATTTTTTACAGCGTTTATATTTGGTTATCGATTCGTCGTTGGTGTTGATGCTATTAAAATCTTGCTTAGTGCGATCTTAATGGCTCTATTGATGTATGCTGTTTCTAAGAACAACAGTGATGCTAACAGTTTCTATCTATTATTTATGAATGTTGCGGCCTCAGCTGCGTTTTACCTTGTTACTTGTTTTGCGCTCAATGTCGCCAACTGCAGAGCAAAGTTAAAAATTATATTTTCCTGATACTTTTGTGTTGAGGCACTTTATGTATAGCCTATCGTCGTTGTATTTCACTAGTATAGTTCTAGTGATTTTTCTCGCATTCTTTGGCGGGTCTTATGCTTTAGAGGTATTTGGCATACAATATGTATCTGAAGGTGGCTCCGCACTGTACAAGATACACTTGTATTCCTATGTGTCCTTAGGTGTTAGCTTAATTTACTTTTTACGTTCCGGACTTTCCAAGACCTCGCGGGATCTTGGCAAGCTATTTAAGCCCTGGTTCTTTTTTCTCCTGTCAATTGTCTATCTGATTATGTATGGCCTTGTTAAGTTTGGCACGTCTGGGATGGCCTATGTAGTGGATACTTTACTGGTTCCAGTATTGATTTTCCCAGTGCTTTTTACTTTGAGTTTTAAGCAAATACAGAACTTGGCCAAGATGTTGTTTTTATTGCTTTGTTTGAACTCTGGTGTTGCCATATATGAATATGGTGCAGGAATACAAGTGTTTCCATTTGAATATGAAGAACACTGGGTTTACTTTCGTTCTACAGCGTTTTTGTCACATCCATTAAATAATGCTTTAATAGTTTCTTTTTTGGCGATATTTTTGTATCAGCAGCGATTTATTAACCCAGTGGTTTTGTTTTTGCTTGTCTCGCTGGCACTTTTCTGTTTTGGCGCCAGAACTGCAACTTTCTTCTTTATTATATTGTCACTTTTTGAATTGTTTAGATTCTACAAGCAGCGATACCAGAAAAATAATGGGTTGGGCTATCGAGAGTTTTTGGTGATAAAGCTAGTAATTCTGCTGGGCAGCGCCGTGATCTTTTACGCGGTATTTTACTTAAATTTTGGTCAACGGATTTTTGAGAACATAGCTCTTGATGGTAGTGCAAGGTCTAGGCTTGATGTCTTTAATATTTTCCAATACTTAAGTTTTAGTGAGTATATATTTGGCGCAACATCAGAGATTTTTGAAAACTTATCGCTGTATATTGATAATGCAGTCGTTGAGAATTTTGTTATCGGGTGGTTTCTTTTTTACGGAATATTAGGTTCACTGCCTATTATTTTGTGTTTCTATCGTTTTGTTTTTGCGCTGTTTATTGCTGGTGGGCAGGCGGAAAAGTTCGCTATCCTTGCTTTTGCCTTAATCTCTATTTCAAATAACTCCTTGGCTTCGAAGACGCCTGCTTTATTATTTTTACTTGTTTCTTTCGCTGCGTCGGTTAGATTTAACGATAGAATGGTTGGGAGGTGATTGTAAAATGCTTTTTTATAAAGTCGGTAATTTATTTTATAGGTTGCGTGTCCCTTTTATTCCCAATGTTTGTAACCTTTTAATTAGGGTTTTTCATAACTCTGCAATTTACTCACAGTCAAATATTGGAAGAGGTACCATATTTGGGTATGGTGGAATAGCTGTTGTAATTCACAAGCGGGCCGTTATTGGACGTGATTGTGTAATAGGGAGTTGCGTTACTATTGGTGGTAAAAGTCGCTCAGCTGGCGTTCCAGTTATTGGTGACAATGTCTATATTGCTACAGGAGCGAAAGTACTTGGTGCAATAAAAATTGGTAGCAATGTTGTCATTGGCGCCAACGCGGTCGTTATTCAGGATGTTCCTGATAATTGTGTGGTCGCAGGCGTTCCCGCGAAAGTAATCAGAGAGAATATTAATCCGCAGGATTACTACTGAGAGTTATGTTTGTGAAAGATTTTTTGTGGCTACTGTTTAAAGAAAACTTGCTGATTAATTGGGTTTATCGGCATATGCTTGGTTCCTCTTTTCCAGTGTTGCAGCAGCGGGTTCCTGCCTGCGAATTGTCGGACAAGGGCAGTTATAAAGCGAGCAAACTTAAAAAGCCGATTTTCTCAGTGGCCGGTTACACTAGTGGCACCACCAATCAACCGATGACCGTTTATCGTTCAGTAAAATCTATTTTACTGGAAGAGTATATGGTGAAAACCTTTCTGGCACTTCATCGGGTACCGCTTAAGGCTAAAATCGCTGTGCTGCGTGGTGATATGATCAAAGCCAGCACCGATAACACCCCACCTTTTTGGCGATTTGCACCTTTTACAGGCCGTGTATTTTTTTCGTCATTTCATTTATCACCAGAGAATGTTCCGGCCTATTTGCAGCAACTGTCGAAGGAAAAGCCAGATATCATCATGGCTTATCCTAGTTCAATCACATTTTTAGCTAAGCAGGCCAAATTACTTGGCTGGGTGCCTGATTGGTCGTTTTCAGGCGTTTTCACCAGTAGCGAAACATTTACGCCGGAGAACCAGCAAATTTGCCGTGAAGTCTTTGGCAAGGTATTTGATCATTATGGCCAGGCAGAGCGGGTTGCCGCACTTCAGCAATGTGCCTTTGGTCATTACCATGTCAGAGAGGATTATTCAGTTGTTGAATTTGTTGACGACGAGCATGGCACCAAAATCGTTGGCACTAATGTTCACAACAGCGCGATGCCCCTTCGACGGTATGACACCGGTGATTATATTGAAGGATTGAACAAATTGGGCAATTGTCCTTGTGGCAATCATGCGCCTTATGTCACCCGTATTCTCGGGCGGGATGACGATTATCTGCTACTGCCGGACGGGCGCCATATTGGTCGTATGGACGTTGCTTTTAAAGGTATTGCAGGCTTGCTTGAATGTCAGTTAGTGCAGGCAGATGACAAAACTCTTGAAGTTCATTTTGTTCTTGAACCCAGTCATGACCCGGCGCAGTTGGAACAAGATTTGGCAGCGGCGTTGCAACAACGAGTTGGCGACATGCTGGATCTGAAATTTATCCAACAACGATCAATAGCCCGAACCAAAGCTGGTAAATTCCGCTCTGTCATTCGTCTTAACGCCGGGAACTCCAGTGTCAGTAATTAATCGCGTGAATGTAATGATTTCTACTGACCCTGCCGGTCAGGGCGGCGTGGCGTCTGTGGTCAAGGCTATGCTGGCGGATTCTTTTTCTGCTGACTGGCAGATACGCCATATTGTTAGTCATCGAGCCGGTTCAAAGGTCTCGATGATATGGATATTTCTATTGGCGCTAGGCAAGCTAACTTTGCTGCGTCTACTGCACAGGCCTGGCATTGCGCATATCCATCTGGCATCCCGTGGCAGTTTTAGCCGGAAAAACTTGCTGGCGAAATGGGCCCGTAAGCTCGGATTTAAAGTCATTTTACATCTGCACGGCGCGCAGTTTGATCAGTTTTATCATCATGAATGCAACACTGCAAAACAGCAAAAAGTTGCTGATTTATTCGGTTTAGCAAGTAAGGTAGTGGTGTTAGGAGACAAATGGCAGCATTGGCTAAAAGTCACTTTTCCAAAGGTTCGCGATGTAAGAATCATCTACAATCCGGGACCTCGGAATGTGCCTTCACGCTCTGCTAGCCTCTCTCCGACGGTGATATTTTTAGGTCGGCTTGGGGAGCGCAAAGGTGTCGCTGACCTGTTAAAGGCATTGCCGGCTGTCGTGGCTAGATTTCCAAATATGAAGCTCATTTTAGGTGGTGACGGTGATCTTCAGCGTTATCGTCAACAAGCTACCTCACTTGGCCTCTCTGAACATGTTAAGTTTGCAGGCTGGATCGGTGTCGAAGAGAAGTTTTCACTAATGTCATCGGCATGGTTGTTTGTACTGCCTAGCTATAGCGAAGGCTTTCCTGTTGGCATTGTCGAAGCTATGGCTTGCGGTGTGCCAATCGTTGCGTCTGATGTAGGCGGTATACCTGATGCCATAACCAACGAGCAAGAAGGTATATTGATAGAAGCCGGTGACATAACAGCCTTGGCTGATGCATTGATCAGAATGTTAGCTGATAGCGAATTAGCTGAAAGATTTGCAAGCAATGCTCAACGGAAATATGAACAGAATTTCAGTAGTCAGGCAATTATGCCGCTCTGGCAGCAACTTTATACGGAAATTTTAAATGACTGAAACATCAGCACAATGTCAGTCCGTTTCGACTATTTGTACAGTGCGCCAGGCACTACTCCAAAACGCCAAAGCCAATGATTTTGCCGGTTATGACCCGTTTGACGGGCTCAATAGCCGCTTGTTTAACTGGTTGCCGGCGCTGAAAAAAGGCCTTTTCGGCCTAGCCTGGATCCAGTTTCATAAACGATCGCCTGTTAACTTCCGCCCTTTGTGTGGTATTCCGAAAGGCCGTAATCCTAAAGGGGTTGCCTTGTTTATCCTTGGGATGCTGGAAGATTATCGCCGTACTGGTGATGAAAATCTGTTGGCGCAGTGTGTGGAATTGGCGGACTGGCTTCTGACGCAGCAAAGCGATAAAACGCAATGGCAACATAGCTGCTGGGGTTATCATTTTGACTGGAATGCCCGTGCGTTTTTTGTGCCCAAAGGCAAACCTAATGTCATTACGACGATCTATGTGGCGCAGGCGCTTTATGCATTGAGTCAGTTGTCGGCGCGGCCAGCGAACTGGCAGCAATACCGCGATGTGGCGTTTGATGCGGCGCACTTTATCGTCAACAGCCTTTATACCGAACACGACGGCCGGGCTTTTTTTGCCTACATCCCCGGTGAAACTGCTTTTGTTCACAATGCCAGCTTGTGGGGGGCGGCTTGGGTGGCTGTGGTGGCCAGTCAGACGGCTAATCAACAATATGCCGATTTGGCGTTGCAGGTGGCCTGGCAAAGCGTGCGGGAACAAGGGCAGGACGGTAGCTGGGTGTACGGTGCACGGCATCACCACCAGTTTATTGATGGCTTTCATACCGGTTATAACCTTGAGGCGCTGCACATGATCGGCCAGGCGTTACAGACCGATGAATTTGCAGATGCGATAGCGCAAGGTCTGCAATTTTACAAAACCGAATTATTTGAAGCCGATGGTACCGCCAAGTATTACCACAATAATCGCTACCCGCTGGATATGCATTCGGTGGCGCAGGCGGTGTTTACGTTGTGCCGGGTTGGCGGCACATCAGACGATTTTGTGCTGGCGGATAAAGTGATCCAATGGTCGTTGCGTGAGTTGTATCTGCCGGCGTCTGGCCAGTTTTACTATCAGAAACAGCCAGGCTTTAGTAATAAAATCAACTATATCCGTTGGACTCAGGCTTGGGTCTATTATGCATTTGCCTATTTTGGCCGCGTCAGCCCAATCCAGCCGGAACCAAAGGAATAACAGCATGCAAAGTATCCGCTTTCTGCATACCGACATGCACACTGCGTCGATGGCGCAAACGGTGGCGCTGATTGAGCAGCGGTTGGAAGCACGGCAGTTTACCCAGCATGTCGTGGTGAACGTCGCCAAACTGGTGCATATGCAAACTGATACCGAGCTCGCGGATTCAGTCAAAAGCTGCGACATCGTCAACATCGATGGCATGGGCGTGGTCTGGGGCGCGCGTTGTTGTGGCCATCAGGTGCCGGAGCGCGTGGCAGGGGTGGATTTGTTTCATCAACTGCTGGCACTGAGTAACCGCAATGCTTATCCGGTGTATTTGCTAGGCGCTACGGCTGAAGTAGTCGAAAAGACGGCCGAAATGGTCCAGCTGCAAAATCCTGGTATCAAAATCGCCGGCTACCACCACGGGTATTTCTGGGATGATGAACAAGCTGTAGTGGATGCGATCCGGGCTTCCGGTGCCCGGCTGTTATTTGTGGCGATCACCTCGCCCAAAAAAGAAAATTTCATCAACCAATGGCGTGACCAGCTTGGGGTCGATTTTGTCATGGGCGTTGGCGGTACTTTTGATGTGGTGGCCGGTAAGGTTCGCCGTGCGCCTTTGTGGATGCAAAACGCCGGTCTGGAATGGTTTTATCGAGTCATGCAGGAGCCTGGCCGGATGTGGCAGCGTTATCTACACACCAACAGTCAGTTTGCCTGGTTATTACTGAAAGAAAAATTCCGGCGCTAAGCCGGTAGAATCGATGCCTGGCAACAGTCTGTTGCTGGCAATGGAGTTGTTATGTCGTGTTGGCCGTACATTCAGAGTGACCTGTATCGATATACCGGTAAGGTGTCGCTGTATCTGTTTCTGAAGCATCTGGCGCGGAATAAGTCGTTCAAGTATTCGTTTTGGTTACGGCTGGCCAGACATCAAAATTGGTTGGTCCGCACCATTGCGAAGTGTTTTCATCGGCATTTATCCGGTAAGTATTTATTGGAGATCCCGGTCAGTACCGACATCGGTTATGGCCTCTATATTGGTCATCATATGTGTGTGGTGATTAACGAGACGGCGAAAATTGGCAATAACGTCAATTTGAGCCAGTTCACCACTATTGGCTCGAATGAAGGCAATGCGGCGGTGATTGGGGACAATGTCTATATTGGCCCTAGTGTTTGTCTGGTTGAGAATGTGCAGATCGGTAATGACGTGACTATCGGTGCCGGCAGTGTGGTGACCCGGGATATTCCGCCGCAGGCCACTGTCGCCGGCGTACCGGCCAAGGTGCTGAATTTTAATAATGCCGGCCGCTATGTGCAAAATCGCTGGCCGCTGAAGTCTGCCTGATGCTCAAACTTGGCATGCGCTTGTCGATGTTGCTGGCGTTGTTGGCTATGTTGCTGCTGATCGTGGCGCTTTATCTGCCACAAACGGCGATGCAAGCCAAACAGCTTGAACGGGCCCTGGGTGGCGATGCGGTATTGCATGTGGTGGTTGGTGCTTTATTACCGCTGACTTTGGGGGTTCTGCTTAGGATCTACCGCTTGTCGTGGCAGCGGCAGGCCATTTATTGGTGTGGTTGTCTGCTGCTGTTTGCCCTGGATGAACTGGCGCAGGGCTTGTCGCCACTGCGCGCGCCTGCCGCAATTGATTTTGCTTTATCCGCATTGGGCTGGTTGATTAGCAGCAGTGGCTGGACGCTGTGGCTTAGTATTCGCGGCCGGCTGCGCTGATAGCGGCATAATGTGGCGCGCTGAGCGCTTGGGCTGCACTCAGCGTTGACGTTGCTGCCAGCTGCGTTGAGCGTATTGATAACACAAACATAGGCCTAAACTGGCGCCAAACACCAGACTGACCTGCAACAGCAGTTGGCCGGCATACGGCAGCGTCACTTGTATTCCGGCTTGCGCCAGTTGTTGGCGGCCAAATTCGGTCAGATCTAAAAACAGTGGGTGAGCGCAATAGATGCCAAGGCTGTGCCGGCGAATGGCTTGCAGCAGGCGACTGCGCAGCGGCGGTAATGGCCGCAGCAGTTGCCATAACAGCAGCGCACAGAGCAGAACCGGCAGACTCATCCGGTGGTAACTGTAATAAAAGGGTTCGCTGAGGCCGGCTTCACGCTGCCAATAATACAGCAGCGCGCTGGCGCCGATCAGCAACAGCAACATCACACCGACCAGCAGCGGAGATCTGGCTGCAGCAGCTTGCTGCGGTCGGGTCAGCCAGGCGCCTAACAGCAAATAGGGCAGATAGCCAATCGCCCACAACGGCCAGGGTGGTTCCGGCAGCGCCAGCAGAAAATACAGGCCATGCAGGCTTTGCTGCAGGATCAGGGTCAGCCAGCAAAACTGTGTTTGCTGGGCGGGTGTGAGCTGTTGCCAGAACTGGCGCAGCAAGGGCAGCAGCAGGTAAACACCAGCCAGCATATAAATAAACCACAGATGAAAATACGGCGCGCCGGCCAGTAGTTGCTCTGCGGCGGTCTCAAAGCCATAAGGTTGTTGTTTGATTTGCGCTTTCAGCGCGCTCCACAGCAGGTAGAACAGACTCCACAGCAATAACGGCAGCGCTAATTTGTGCAGGCGGTTGTGATAAAACTGCGTGGCAGACTGATGGCTGCGGTTGAGCAGTAAGGCGCCGCTCAGCATTAAAAACAGCGGCACGCCAGCGCGGCAGGCGGTATCCAGCACATTGGCCAGCCACCAGTCGGGGCTGCCCTGCGGCAATCGGTTCACACCATTCGCGGCGGTATGCAGTAATACTATTGCGACAGTTGCAAAGAGCCTGATAGCATCAAAATTCGGCATAACGCATGTAGGATCAAATGGATAAGTTCGCACTGAGCCTAACACAAGCCATGGCAGGCGACGAGTGGTCGCTGCAGTTTCTGTTGCAACGCACCGCAGCAGAAGCCTGGCATCTGCTTGCGTTGTCGGGCGATCACTGTTGATGCTGCGGTTACTGCGTAGCGTCGCCGGCACCGCCACTGCACAAGCTGCGCTGGCATTTGTCACGGCGTTACAGGCGTTTTTGTTACTGCACAGCGCTGCGGACAGTGCCAACGATGTAAATGGTACGCTGTCCTTTGGTCAGTTCAGTCTGACGATGTTGTGGCTTGGCACGGCGTTATCATTGAGTTCAGCTTTATTCGGCGCACCTTTGCTGATCCGCCAGACTAAACGCGCCAGTGCGCTGTTCTGGCAATTGCAGCTGTATTTTGCCTGTGGTTGTGCGCTCTTTAGCGCGTTGCTGCTGTGGTTGTGGCAGGCACCACTGGCGGCGCAAATCGGCTTTGCGCTGGCGCATGGCCTCGCGTTAGTCCGTAGCCTGTTAAAACAACTGCAGCAACAACGGCAACAGTTCCGCCGGGTAGCCCTGCAGGACTTGAGCTATGCCATGGTAGTTTGCACGCTGACGCTATGGCTGTTTGTCAGCGAAAGGCTGACATTGTCGGCGCTGGGCTGGTTAAACGCGCTGTTGCTGGCGGGTTTGCTGTTGTGTGATTGGCGCCTGATCCGGCAATTGCAGCGGTTGGCGTCGCAGCGCTGGCACCGGCCTTTGTGGTGGCGGGCCTGGCAACAACAGGGCAAAGCCGCTTGTGCGGGTGTGCTGGCGGTGGAACTGCTGGCCAACAGTTATTTGTATATGCTGGGCGCCTGGCACGGCGCTGCAGCGGTGGCACCTGTTGCTGCCGCCGCTTTATTGTTCCGTCCTGTTGCTGTGCTGCTGCAAGGCATGTTGCAGCAGTGGCGGCCGCAGTTGCGACAAGCCGTGGTCGCCGGCGCAGTGACAGGAACGATGCAACAAAGGATGCAGCAGTTAAGTCTGGCTGCGGTGCTGGCGAATGTCCTGCTGGCGGCAGTGCTGTTAGTCTGCTGGCCCGCGCTGATCTGGCCCGCGGGTGTTAATCAGCCGTTTCTATGGCTCTGTCTGTTGATGGCCCTGCTGACTGCGCTACGCGCGGCGCGCCAGACGCCGGTGTTGTTGTTGCAAGCACAGGACAGATTTGCCGAACAGGCCCGGGCGCAATGGCCCTTTGCGGTGGGTGTCGCAGCGCTGGTGCTGATGCTGCTGGCAGCTGGAACAGTCTCGGCTTGGCAGGCAGATCGGCTGTTGTTGTTATTAATTGTCGCGGAAGCAGGTCTGTACCTGCGGTTACGGCAGCTTTGTGTCACTAAGTCGGAGGCAGCGAAATCCTGATGCACACTGTCTTCATTTTACTGCGGATCCCATGCTGATGTCGGCCACCACTCTTGCCGTTTTGATGTGTAGCTACAACCGTAAAGCGCGAACGCTGGCGGCATTGGCAGCTTTATTCGCGCAGCAAGTGCCGGCGCCTTATCAGTTGCAGGTGTTTCTGCTGGACGATGGCAGCAGCGACGGTACGGCCGACGCCGTTACCTCCTCATATCCGCAAGTGTGTTTACTGCATGGCAATGGCCAGTTGTACTGGAACGGCGCTATGCGGCTAGCTTGGCAGCACGCACTGACGCAACTGCCTGCTGCTGGCGCATTTATTTGGCTGAACGATGATGTCTTGCTCGATGACGACGCACTATTGCGTTTAATCCAGGCATGGCAATTAGCCACGCGCCAAACAGAGAAGCCGGTCGGCGCTGTGGTTGGCGCAATGCGTGAGCCTGGCACCGCGCGGCTGTCCTATGGCGGCAGACGTCGTCACAGCGTTTTGCAGCCACTCAGGCTCGGGCCTGTGCTGACGGCATCCGATCAGTTACAGCGCTGCGATTTTATTAATGGTAACTGGTGTTTGATCCCAGCCGCAGTGGTGGCTGAGATTGGCATCTTAAGCCCACAGTTTACCCATAGCATGGGCGACTACGATTATGGCCTGCGCGCATTGCAGGCTGGCTTTTTGCTGTATCAGGCGCCCGGCAGTTTCGGCGAATGCGCTGCGAACAGCGGCCGCGGTGGCGTGTTGGACGCGGCGCTGCCGATGGCGCAGCGGCTGAAAATGCTGAACCAGCCGAATCGCTGGCCACCGGCTGAGGAATGGCATGCTTTTGTCCGGGCGCATGGCGGCCCGCTTAGCGGGCTGAGTCAGCTCAGAGTCCTGCTGCGGCAATATTGTCCGCAGTTGTTTTTATCGTTACGCCAGCGTCATTTTCCGCCCATCACTGCAGCGGCGCCACAGTTGTTGCCAAGGCGGCAGGTGGTCATCGTGCAACAAGTGCTGAAGCAATACCGGCTGGCTTATTTTGATCAGCTGGCGGCGACACTGGCGCAGCAGCAGATTGAGCTCAGGGTGCTATTTGGCGTGGCGGACGGCGCTGAAGCGCAAAAAGGCGACAATATCGCCGTGGCGCCGGCTGGGCATTATCAAGCGATCAGCGTTAAAAAGTTTGGGCCATGGGTTTGGCAATGGCATGAGGTGCTGGAGCAGGCCGATGTGGTGATTGTCGAGCAGGCAAACCGGCATCTGCTGAACTATTGGCTGCTATGGCGCCGGCAACACCGCGATTTTCGTCTGGTGTTTTGGGGCCATGGTTATGATCATCAGGCGAACAATGCCTTACGCGCGCGCTGGAAGCAGTTCTGGCTGAGCCGCTGCGATCATTTTCTGGCTTATACCGCGGCGGTGGGCGATTGGCTGACGGCGCACGGCATGCCGGCACAGAAGGTCACAGTGCTGAACAACAGTCTGGATACTAAAGCCTTGCTGGCGCTGCCTGAGTCAGAGTTGGAGGTTCAGCCTCGGCCTCTGGTGTTGTTATATTGCGGCGCTTTGTACCCGGCAAAACAGTTACCGCTGCTGCTACAAAGCTGTGCAGCCTTGTTTCAGGCAAAGGTGATTAGCCGGTTAATTGTGCTCGGCGACGGACCACAGCGTGACCTGCTGATGCAGACTGCGGCCAATGCGCCCTGGCTGGATTATCGTGGTGCTTGTTTTGGCGAAGACAAAGTTCAGGCTTATCAGGCCGCAGATCTGGTACTGAATCCAGGCCTGACTGGCCTTGCGATCCTCGACGCGTTTGCCGCCGGCTTGCCATATCTGACAACACAACAACCCGACCACAGCCCGGAGATCAGTTACCTGCAGCATGGCTATAACGGTTATCTGCTGGCGGCCGAAGTCGCTGCGATTGTTGCCGCAGTGACCACGCTGCAGCAGGATCAGGCCTTGCTGCAGCAGTTAGGTCAACAAGCCCGATACAGTGCCGGCTTGTACAGTCTGGATAACATGGTTGCTGCGGCAGCGCAGGCGATCCAGGGCCAGTTACCGGCGCTGGCAGACCGCCAGTATCGGATCCTGCATCAGGCTTACCGGCAACCCGGCGGTGAGGATCAGGCGGTGGCGCGGGAGCAGGCCTTGCTGGCGGCCCATGGTGTGGCGTTGTCTACGCTGATCCGGCAAACACCACAAGCGCTCAGCGTGGTGGCCCGGCTCAAGGCCGTGGCCGGCTGGTTTGGTCTGTGGGTTGATACCACGCCATTGCAAGGGTTAAGTCGCGGTGATGTGTTGCTGGTGCATAATCTGTTTCCGCTGTTATCGCCATTTTTGCTACGCGCTGCGCAGCGACGCGGCATCCGCACTGTGCTGTATCTGCATAATTTCCGCTTGCTGACACCGGCGGCCAGTCTGTTACCGGGCGTTAGTGCGCGGGCGCCAGGCTGGTCTTTACTGCCTGAACAATGGCGCCAGCCGGGTCGGCCAGAAGGGCGGGTCGTCAGTGTGCTGTTGGCGCTGGCGCTGTGGTGGCAGTACCGGCGCAAAGCCTGGCTGCAGGCCGATGTCCTGGTATGTCCGTCAGAATTTGTCCGTCAGCAATTTCAGGCGGCCGGGATCGCTGCGGCGAAGCTGCTGGTCAAACCGCATTATGTGCCGCAGCAGTTATTAACATCGCCAGCGCAGCAAACGGATACGCCTTATGTGCTCTTTGTTGGTCGTGCAGAGCCTGCCAAAGGTCTGCCATTTTTATTGCAGATCTGGCGTGAAGTGCCTGATCTGCCTGAGTTATGGGTAGCTGGTGCCGGCGCTGAGCAATTGGCGCCTGCGCCGGGGGTACGAATGCTGGGGCGACAAGACCAAAGCGCGCTGTGCCGGCTCTATCAGCAGGCGAGTTTGCTTGTTGTGCCTTCCATGGTGGCAGAAACTTTTGGTAACGTGGTGATTGAAGCTTATGCCCAGAGCACGCCGGTCCTCGTTGCTAACAGTGGCGCGCTGACGGAACTGGTGTTGCCGGCACAGACTGGCCTTGTCTTCGAGACTGGTGATAGCGCTGATTTTGTGGCGAAATTGCAGCAAATGCTTGCCGATCCAGAGACGTTAAACCGGATGGGCCAACAGGCGTTGCAGCGTTATCAGCAGCTTTACAGCGACACTGCGCAGTGGCGTTTCTACCAGCTGTTGCCTTAAGGCGCTTTGGTAGCTGATGGAGCAAAGGGGAGTGTGTTAACAATAAAAAAAGCCGCCTGATTGAGGCGGCTTTTTTGTTAGTCAGTGTAAAGCGGATTGTCTTGGACGCTTAAGCGTTGCGACGACGCAGAGCGATACCAGCTAAACCTAAACCTAACAACAGCATAGTGGCTGGAACCGGGATTGCTTTTAAAGACACGTTATCCAGGTTGGCACCGGTTTTGTTACCGTTGGTGCTGGTCAGGCCGTTCCACTTCCATTCTTTGTCACCGGCGGCGCCAAAACCAACCGTCATATTGGTTGAAGTGGCAACCAGCTTCACTTTGTATTCAACCCAACCGCTGTGGTTAGCCAGCGTGGTGTCAACGGTTGATACTTTGAAGTCTGCATAAGTTGGCAGTTTGTCAGTTGGCAACCAAAACACGTTCATCGTGTTGTCGTTGGCTGCTTTGGTACGGCTGTGGTACCAGAAGCTCAGTTCATAACTTTGGCCGATTTTCAGGCCTGTCAGATTTTGTGAAATACCAGCGTTAGACTGGTTAGAAATTTTGCCGTTCACGACGTTGAAGTGCGTGTCCAGCTCAACAAAGTTGTTGCCGTCTTGTGCGTTAAAGCCAACAACTTGGCCGTTCACGTCATATTGCACGCCGCTGATTGACAGCTCGACCTGGTCGCCGTACAGACTATTCCAGCCTGGCAGGGTAGCAAAGATGCCCCATTTGTCGCTGGCGGTCAGTTGATCGTAAGTTCTTGATTGATATTGAAAACCAGCATGCTGGTAGAATTTTGACATGTCTGAAGGCTTGGTTTCAAAACTGCCGTTTTGGATCAGCGCGGCATGTGCAGCGGAAGTACCGATGAGAGCGAACAGAGCCAGAGCTCCTGCAAAAAACTGCTTAGACATTTTAACTCCTGATGACTTGGCACTTGCATTCTTCCGTGTATTGCATGTCTTATGCCACAACGCAAGGTGTTGAATTTCAAAGGATTTAATTGTTGATTTACAGGTCGTGTAAAAAAAACAGACAGTAATTCAACTAGTTAAATCACGCACATTAGCTATCAATCTGATTGTATTCTAACGATAAAAGTGGTTCTGGCAAAAGGCTTTTCGTTTAAATTTGTATCAGCGTGGGTTGGCCAACTGCGTTTCTGCTAATGCCGCTTCGACTGCCTGTTCGCGCCATAACCTGGCTGCTGAGTGTTGACTTTGTTCCTGACTGAGCCAAATTTGACCGTTACGGGCACAAATGCCTTCCAGTTGCCCAGCCGCAGGCAACGGGATCAGGCGCTGCAGCTGAAATTGGCGGTCAAGCACGGCGACAAAGGCATTAAACTCATTTTCGAGCGCAAACCGCAGCAGGTTATGTTGATAATTCTGATAGCCGGTCAGCACAAATTGTGCAGTTTCGGGTAAATAAACCGCATCAGTCACCAGCCCCGGCAGCCCGGCAATTTGCGCTTGCGCAGTCAGCTCCTGCAGGTCTGTTCTCTGTGGGTCTAAACGATAAACTTGACTGATGCCGCTCTGCCAACTTTTACTAAACAACCACAAACTACCGTCGGCAAAGGCCATTGCTTCTGCGTCAAAATCATGTTGGTAGGGTTCAGGTTGGCTGGCCGGATAGCTGGCGAAACGGTAAGTCAGGCCAGGCAAAACTTCGACTTTGGCCTGGTTTGGCTGATAGTGAACCCGGTGGATGAAGCCGTTATTGCGTTGCCCGCGATTATTGCCACTGTCAGCGATATACAGCTGATCACCATTGGCTGCCAATGCTTCCCAGTCGATGTTTTCCAGCGCCAGTGGCACTGACGTCAGTCGCAGTAGCGAGTCCAATTGCTGCAACTCAGGCGTGTTGCCCGAATCATTAATAGAAATAAAGCCATCAGCAGTACAGATCAGACCGGATGTTTCACGGCTCGCGGCGGGCAATAAGGTCGCATCAGTGCCGGGCAACGCCGTGGGGACTGTTTGGCAGCCGCCTGCCAACATAATTGCTCCGATGAAAAAAATCCGCGTAAACCGACCAGACATAACGAACCTCAGCGATAGATTAGAAAAACCTGTATGTTGTTGATGTTACCACGACAAAATGCCGTTCATTTACAAAGTGCAACATTGCGTGGATCCGGTGTTATCAGTAGAATGCCATGAGTCGCTGATTTTCTAAACGAAACAGTGCGTCTGTGCTGCTGTTTCAAATATTTCAGGGAAATGTTGTTTGAAGAAGTCCAGTCCAATCGAAGTCAGCGGAAGCGGTTATGCCGCCCTCTATCGTTTCATTGACTACGCCATTCTGATGTTTGTGTTGTTACTGAGCTGTTTTTTGTACGGCGTCAGTTTTGACAAAAATTACCTGATCTTATTACTCGCCGAAGTGTTGTTGTTTTCGTACTTAGCTGAAGGCATGTCGCTTTACCGGTCCTGGCGGTTATCCGCATTTCGTCAGATGATCCGACGCGCAGTCGCGGTGTTGGTTATTTCCTTTGCTATTCAGCTTATCTCTTTGTTTTTATTGAAAGTCGGTGCCAGTTATTCGCGGGTGATCATGACGGCCTGGTTCTGCGGTTCGGTGTTGTTGATGGTCGGTTGGCGACTGGCGCAGCGTATCGTCCGTAAAGTGCAGCTCGAACACGGCATTCACCGGCAAAAAGTGGCGCTGGTCGGCCTGACAGCCCGCGGCATTCAGCTCAGTCAGCAATTTGCCGAGGAGCGTGAGCTCGGCTTTGAATGTATCGGCTTTTTTGATGATCGTGACGCCTCACGGATGCCGGAAGAATATCAACATCTGTTGCTGGGGACGGTTAATGACGCCGTCATGCGTGGCCAGCAAGGTGAGTTTTCCCGTTTGTATATTTGTCTGCCGATGCACGCCGAAGCGCGGATCCAGCATATTGTCAGTCAACTGGGCGATACCACGCTCGACGTGTATCTGGTGCCGGACATGTTGACGTTAAAGATGATGCAGGGCCGGCTCAGTGCGGTTGGCGATATCGACACCATCAGTGTGTTTGAGTCGCCGCATCTGGGATTACAAAGTCACTTCAAACGCACTTTTGATGTACTGTTCAGTGCAACTGCGTTAGTGATGCTGAGTCCTTTGTTATTGTTGTTAGCCTGCGGCGTCAAGCTGACGTCGCGCGGTCCTGTGTTGTTTCGTCAGGACCGATATGGTCTGGATGGGAAGAAGATTGGTGTATTGAAGTTTCGCAGTATGAAAGTGCAGGAAAATGCCGAACTGGTGGTGCAAGCCACGCGTAACGACCCGCGTGTTACTTGGTTTGGTGCTTTTTTACGGCGCACATCTCTGGACGAATTACCACAATTTATCAACGTGTTGCATGGTGAAATGTCGGTTGTAGGGCCAAGGCCTCATGCCGTGGCGCACAATGAGCAGTACCGCAATCAAGTCGCGTTTTATATGCTGCGGCATAAAGTAAAACCGGGGATCACCGGCTGGGCCCAGGTCAATGGCTGGCGCGGTGAAACCGATACACTGGATAAAATGGCGAAAAGGGTGGAGTTTGATCTGTATTACATCCGCCATTGGTCGCTGTGGTTTGATATCAAAATTATCGTCAGAACAATTTTTAAAGGGTTTAGTGGCAAACATGTGTATTAACAAGGGAAGCAATGACATGGGGAAGCTGAAGTTAACGCGCCTGACAGGGATGCTGTTATGTGGTGTTGTGACCACGGTACAGGCGCAGGAACCGGAGGGCATGATCCGTACCGAGTCTGGTATTGATTTAATCCCGGGGCTGGTGACTTCGTTGCGCCATGATGACAACGTGATCCGCGACAAAGAAAAATCGGTTTCGAGCTGGCTCAGCACTATTGCGCCGTCATTAAAAGCCAATCTGGTCGACGGTGTGAACAATTACACACTGAGTGGTGCACTGCGTAACGGCAAATATTTCAGCAGCAGCGAAGATGATTACACCGATGGATATCTGGACGCCGAAGCACGGTTATCGCCAGGCAGCGCGCATCAGCTGAAATTTAAAGGCACAGGCAGCTGGTTGCATGAAGATCGCGGCACCGGTGTGTCAGAAGGCCGCGGCTTAGTGCAGGATGAAGTGACGCGCTACAACAGCCAAAACGGCGTTGTCGAATATGAATACGGCAATCAGGGTTCTACCGGCAAACTGCGCGCCAACGCGCGGTATTATGCCAAAGACTACGACAATTTCCGTGATGTAACGCAATACCGTGACCATGACTTGCGCCAGCTCGGTGGTGGTTTTGTTTATCAGACCGGCGGTGCCTTTAAGCTCGTTGCGGAAGTCGCCAGTGCCGACATCAATTTTAAATCTGTGGATTTAAGTGGTGCGCGGGATAACCAGGATACCAACTACCGCCTCGGTACTGAGTGGGAAATGAGCGCCATCACCACCGGGATCCTGAAGCTGGGTTACCAGAAGAAAGACTTTGATCTGGAGCAGCGGGAGAATTTCAGTGGTTTTGCCTGGGAGACCATAGTCCAATGGCAACCACTGACTTATTCAGGCTTTGATCTCGCGGCTGGCCGGCGCGCCAAAGACGTTGACGCTCTGAACATCAACTCGGATTATATCGTTGAAACCAGTTACAGCATCGGCTGGAACCATCAATGGTCTGAATCCCTGACGTCAAAACTGGCGTATGAATATCAGACAGACGCTTACAACCTGCTGCAAACCAGTGCGAATAGTTTGCTTCGCCGCGAAGATACGAATAAGGTGATCACAGCAGAATTAACCGCAAAACCAAAGCGTTGGTTGCAGGTCACCGGTTTTATTAATCTGGAAGATCGTACTTCTACGCTGGGCATCATTGAGTTTGACCGCACAGTCTATGGTGTTGAGTTCAAAGTGACGTTGTAAGGATAAACAGATGTTGGGCAAATGCTTGGGCAGATTTTTCGGCAGATTTTTCGCCATCTCAGTCTTGTTGTGCTTTGGTGTGATGGCGCAAACCACGGCAGGGTCGGCGCCGCAAAGCGCTGATGATTACGTGTTGGGGCCGGGCGATATCATCAAAATCAAAGTGTTTGGTGAGCCTGAGTTAGATTTGGAAACCCAACTGACCAATAGCGGCACGCTGAATTATCCGTTCCTGGGGACAATCAAAGTCACCGGCATGACGCTGAAGCAAGTTGAACAACATCTGTATCAAGGGCTCAAAGGCGATTATTTTGTCGAGCCCAATGTCTTTGTCGGCATGGTGCAATACCGGCCGTTTTATATCCATGGCGAAGTGAAAAAACCTGGCGGATATCCGTATCAGCCAGGGATGACTGTTGACCAGGCCGTTGCATTAGCTGGCGGTATGACCGAGCGGGCGTCGCGCGAAGACATCATTATTTCGCGGGAAGGCGACAAAGCCACCAAACAAAAAGGCAATCTGAATACTCAAATCAGTGCCGGCGATACCATCACAATAGAGCAGAGATTTTTCTGATGGCGATTTCAGCTGAAAACAACGCAGCACCTGATGAAGTGATTGATTTACGTAAATATTTTATGGTGATCAACCGCTCAAAATGGCGGATTTTATTATTGGCGATTTTAGTTTCGGCGCTGACGATTTTTGTCGTGCTGAACATGAAACAGATCTACAGCAGTAAAGCGACGTTGCTGATTGAATCGCAACAAGCCAAAGCGGTGAAAATCGACGAAGTGTACGGCATCAATTCAGCGCAGCAGGAATATTACCTGACGCAGTTTGAGATCCTAAAATCCCGCACCATCGCTGAATCTGTCATCGACCGGTTACAACTGGCCAGCCACCCTGAATTTGTCGGACAACCAGGCTTATTGGATGACCTGCGCACCTTATTGCCGTTTCTGACCGCAGGTACCCAACAGATCTCCGCTGAAGGTCAGGCCGCGCGGGATCGGGAGAAACTGGTACAGGCGTTTATCGAACGGTTGTCGATAGAGCCGGTGCGTAAAACGCAGCTGGTCAGCATTGTGTTTGAAGCCCAGGATCCAAAACTGGCGGCGGAAGTCGCCAATGCGATTGGTGAAGCTTATATCGATGGTCAGCTGGCGGCCAAAATGGGCATCACGCAAAAAGCCAGCAGCTGGCTGGGCGGGCGTCTCGGCGAGCTGCGGTTAAAACTCGATCAATCTGAACAGTCACTGCAGGAATTCCGCTTACGCGAAGGGCTGGTCGATGTGGCAGGTGTGCGTAGTCTCGGCAGTCAGGAACTGGAACGCTTAGGCGAACAAATCACTCAGGCCAGGTCGAAAAAAGCCCAGATCGATAGTTTTGTCCGTGTGGTGAAACAATACGGCATCGACCAAATTGAGAAGCTGGAAACCCTGCCGGAAATAACTGCGCATCCTGGCGTGCAGAGTGTGAAAATGGAAGCCGTATCGGCCGAGCGGAAAGTGTCAGAGCTCAGCAAAATTTACGGGCCAAAACATCCAAAGTTACTGGCAGCCAAATCTGAACTGGCGTCGGTACAGGACAATTTACGCGAGCAAATCCGTAAACTGTTGTCGGGCATCACCAACGAAGCCGACACTCTGAGTCAGAGCCTGAGTGCGCTCGAAAGCGAAATGCAACGCGCCAAAGGCCAGTATCAGGACCTGAGCGGTAAAGAAGCTGAATATCAGCGCTTACAACGTGAAGTAGAAACCAATCGCCAGCTGTTTGATACTTTCATGGCGCGGCAAAAAGAAACCGAAGTGACCGGTGATTTTAATTCAGCAGTGGCGCGTTTTACGGACCGCGCGATGCCTGCGGTCGATCCGATTAAACCGAAACGCAAACTGATCGTGATCCTGGCTTTTGTCGCGGCCATTGGTTTTGGCATCATTGTGGCCTTTGTGATGGAGTCGCTGAATGACACCATCAAAACGACCCAGGAAGTCGAAGCTGTGCTGCAACAACGTGCGCTCGGTGTGGTGCCTAAAATTGCCGGTAAACAGCAGTTGGTGACATTAAACCGCACCTTCTTCTCTACCGATGCGCGCTTGTTCAGTGAATCGATCCGATCTATCCGCACCAGTCTGTCGTTGCTTGGTCTGGACCGGCCGATCCAGGTACTGGCAGTGACGTCGTCAATTCCGGAAGAGGGTAAATCGACGGTGTCGAGTAATCTGTCGTTTGCCTGCCGCCAGCTCGAAACCGTGTTGTTGATTGATGCGGATATGCGCAAACCGACCATTGCCAAGCGTTTTGGTTTGCCGGCGTTTCAACCGGGCCTCGCCAACTATCTGGCGGAAACCGAGACGCTGGACGATTGTATCGTGCATGATGAGCAAAGCGGCATCGACATCATGCCAGCGGGTACCATTCCGTTAAATCCGCTGGAATTATTATCAAGTCCGCGCGTAGCAACGCTGCTGGCTGAACTGCGCGGCCGTTATCAGAAAATCATTATCGATACACCGCCGGTACATGCTGTCAGTGACGCATTAGTGCTGTCACGGCTGTCAGATTCGGTAGTGATGGTGGTGAAAGCCGATCACACGCGCTCAGGTCTGGTGCAGTTGTCGTTGTCGAAACTAGTGAACGCCCATGCCCGGGTTGTTGGTGTGGTGCTCAATGACCTTGATTTGAAAAACGCCGAGCGTTACGGCAGCTACGGCTATTACCAATATTATGCGCAGTCGTCTGAATCGACATGATTGACCTGCACAGCCATATCCTGCCCGGTATTGATGACGGCGCTGTGGACGCGGGCGAAACGCTCGCGTTGCTGCGTCTCGCCGCCGCGGATGGCATTCGCCGGATGGTGGCAACGCCCCATATCAATCCGGGTTATTTCGACAATGACCGCAACACAATCACCTCGGCCTTAGCGGTCGCCCGTGCACTGGTGCTAGAGCATCAAATCCCCATCCAACTGGCGGCAGCAGCCGAAGTGCGACTCACCGACCAACTGATGAGTGCGATTGAGCAACAACAGTTACCATTTTTGGGGATGTGGCAAGGGCAGCAGGTATTATTGCTGGAATTACCCCATAGCCATGTCCCGGCAGGTACCGACAAACTGCTGAAATGGCTTGGTAAAAAGCAGATCATTGCGATGATTGCGCATCCGGAACGCAATCGGGAAATTCAGGCGAATCCACAGTTGTTGCAACGCCTGCAAAGCGCTGGTTGTTTGTTTCAGCTCACCGCCAGCTCATTGCTCGGCGATTTAGGTGATCGCCATCAGCAATGTGCCGACATGCTGGTGCGCCAACGCATCTATCAGGTGATGGCCAGCGATTGTCATAATTTGCAACGTCGCCCACCCAAGTTACAGCAAGCCCGGCAACAGCTGGCGCAGCTGACGGACGATCACTACGCCGACGCACTGGTATCAGCACATCCGGCACTGATCACGGCGAGCCTCGATTTTGGAGGGAGCCAATGAGCCCAATATTACGCCGTCGAATGTGGCTGACCGTTTTAGCACTGCCGCTGGCAGGATTGATGTTTCTGGCCGGCCAGGCTGGGATCGCCAGTTTGTATTATTTTCAGGCGGCTTTTGCGCTTGATCACTGGCAACAACAACCGCCGGTAGCGGACGACTATCAACAGGCTGCTACAGCGATCAGTCAGGCCGCCGCGTTGCAGCCCGGCAATCCGCATTATTTATTGATGCAGGCCAAAATTAATGAATGGGGCTGGCACAGCGGTTATCTCAATACCGAGGCACTGGCTGGCAACGAAGCGTTGTATCAGCAAGCCATCGCGCTGCGACCCGATTGGCCGGTTGCATACGCCGACTATGGTTATTTCCTCGGCCATACCCAGTTCCGCCTGACTGATGCCTGGACGCAAATGATATTAGCGCGTCAGCACGGTGCTTATTTACCGCAAGTACAGCAGAAGTTTTTGAGTCTGAGTTTTCAATACTGGCCTTATTGGTCGGCAGGGCAAAAAGCAGAGATATTCAAGTACTTGCAGCAAACACTGTTTGGTCATCTGAGCGGTCAGGCCATTGCGTTGGTGCAGCAATTTAAACTGCAGCGTCAGTCTTGTTTGTATTTGCGCCGGCGCGCGGCAACAGAGCCGCAGTGGCCTCAGGTCGAACGCCAGTTATGTCCTGAGGCGAGTCCGGCACCATGACGGGGCCGCAATGACAGGGCAGTTCAGCGCGGGTCTGGTGATGCGTACTCAGGTACGGGCGCAGTCCATGCCGTCATTGGTCAGCGAATTGGTCAGCAGGGCAAAACGTCAGGTATCGACCCGACTGTATTTAGCCAATGTCCATATGCTGATGGAAGCGGCTGACGATCCCGCTTTTGCCGAAGTGTTAGCTCGCAGCGATTTTGTGCTGGCGGACGGTAAACCGCTGTGTTGGTGGCAGCGATTGGTCAATGGCATCAGCTGCCCGCAACTGCGTGGCATCGATCTGGTGCTGGCACTATGTCGCCGTGCCGCAGCCGAGGGCTTACGGGTGGGTATTTATGGTGGTCATGCCGAGGCTGATTTGCAGTCTGCAGTCCATCGCCTGCAGCAGTTAGTGCCGGGATTGCTGGTTTGCTACCAGCATGCGCCGTCGTGGCAGCCATATCCAGCCAGTGCTGAACCACAGCAATTACAGCTGATGCAGCAGGCCCAACTCGATATTATTCTTGTGGCACTTGGTTGTCCGAAACAAGAAGTCTGGATTGACCAATACAGTGCGCAGTTGCCAGCGCTGCAGCTGGGGATCGGTGCTGTAGTGGATTTTCTCAGCGGTCGCCGGCGGCAGGCTCCGCGCTGGGTGCAACGGCTGGCGCTGGAATGGTTGTATCGCTGGTTACAGGAGCCACGCCGGCTGGCGCCCCGATACCTGAAACATAATCCGCGGTTTTTAATCTGTTTGTGCCGGGCGTGGTGGCAGCAACACAGCCGGTGATTGAGTGTCTGGAGAAGAGTGTTTGAACAAAAAAGTGGCGTTTATTACCGGGATCACCGGACAAGATGGTTCTTATTTAGCCGAGTTGTTACTTGCTAAAGGTTATCAGGTGCACGGCCTGAAACGTCGGGCCTCGTCACTGAATACCAGCCGGATTGACCATATTTATCAGGATCCGCATCAGCAGGACCTGCCATTGTTCCTGCACTACGGTGATATGAGTGACAGTCTGGCCTTATGTGGCTTGTTGCAGAAAATTCAGCCTGACGAAATCTATCACCTGGCCGCACAAAGTCATGTCGCGGTGTCGTTTGAAGCGGCCGAATATACCGCCAATGTGGTGGCGCTTGGCACTATCCGTTTGTTAGAGGCGGTACGTTTATCTGGGCTGAATTGTCGGTTTTTTCAGGCAGCCACCTCAGAGATGTATGGCAAAGTCACCAGCCTGATGCAAAACGAAGACACGCCATTTCGGCCTTGTTCGCCTTATGCGATAGCTAAAGTCGGCGCGTACTGGACCACCGTGAATTACCGTGAGGCTTATGGTTTATTCGCCGTTAACGGCATTATGTTTAACCATGAATCGCCGCGACGCGGTGAGACTTTTGTCACCCGTAAAATAACCCGTGCCTTAGCAGCGATTGCGCTGGGTCAGCAACAATGTCTGTATCTGGGCAATCTGGATGCTCGGCGTGACTGGGGTTTTGCTGCCGACTATATGGATGCAGCCTGGCGTATGTTGCAGCAAGACACACCCAGTGATTTTGTCATTGCGACCGGTGTGCAGCATACCGTACGCGAATTCTTGCAGTGTTGCGCCGCCAGCCTCGGCATCAGTCTGAGCTTCAGTGGCTCTGGCCTGACCGAGATCGCCACAGTTTTACATTGTGATCCGGCCCGCACGCCTGCTTTACAACCCGGCGCCGTGATCCTGCGAATTGATCCGCGTTATCTGCGTCCCAGCGAAGTGCCATCATTATGTGGCGATGCGACGCGGGCCAGAACCGTGCTTGGCTGGCAACCCGCGACAGATTTTACCGCGTTGTGCCAGATGATGATGGCGCATGATCTGGCTCAGGCTAAACGTCAGGCACTATTAGAGGCCAACGGTTATGCACGCTGAAGGCCAGAAACCACTGCGAGTGTTTATCGCCGGTGATCAGGGCATGGTCGGGCAGGCACTTTATCGCGAGTTCAGCCAAACGGCCGATCGGTCAGTTGCTTATCAGCTGATCACCGCACCGCGCAGTCAATTGGATTTAACCCGTCAGGCCGACGTTGAGGCTTTTATCGAGCAGCAACAACCGGACTGGATCCTGGTGGCGGCGGCACGGGTTGGTGGCATCGCTGCCAATCAACAATATCCGGCAGAATTTATTCTGCAGAACCTGCAAATTGCCGCCAACTTAGTGGCTGCTGCGCATCAGTGCGGTGTTTCCCGCTTGTTATTTCTGGGGTCGAGCTGCATTTATCCGAAATTTGCCGACCAGCCGATCAGTGAAGCTGCGCTGTTAAGCGGGGCGCTCGAGCCCACGAATGATGCGTACGCTATCGCGAAAATTGCCGGTTTAAAGCTATGCAGCAGTTTTCACCGGCAGTATGGCGCCGATTTTCGTGCACTGATGCCAACCAATTTGTATGGGCCTGGCGATAATTTTGATTTGCAGCAGGCGCATGTGATCCCGGCTTTAATGCGTCGGATGCAACTGGCGAAAGATACGCAGAGCCCCATGCAGATTTGGGGTTCTGGTACGGCGCTGCGCGAGTTTTTGCATGTTGATGATCTGGCCAAAGCATGCCGGCTGGTGATGGAGTTGCCAGCAGACGTTTATTGGCAGGCTTGTGCTGACACGCCCGGGTTTTTGAATGTCGGTAGCGGTGAGGAAATCAGCATCGCGGCACTGGCGTCGTTATTGCGTGACATTATCGGCTACCCACAGGCGTTGAGTTTTGACCCGAGCCGGCCCGATGGCACGCCGCGCAAACTGGTCGATAGCAGCCGCTTACGCCAGCTCGGTTGGGCACCACAGATTTCGTTAACAGCAGGTCTGACCCAGACCTGGCGCTGGTATCAACAACATCAGCAACAGCTGCGTGGCGCTGCCGATCGTGGGCGTTGAATACAGCACAGACATGGTCATTCATGGCGGCCGCTTGCAGTCTGTGGCGCAATTGACAGCAGCGCAGCGCTCCATCAGACTAACCCAAATCAGTGATTTGACAGGATTTCAATAATGTTCACACCCGTAATTATGGCCGGTGGCTCAGGAACGCGGTTATGGCCACTCTCACGTGGTAACTACCCGAAGCAATTTTTAGCGCTGACCGGTGATACCACCATGTTGCAGCAGACCTTGTTGCGTCTCAAAGGTCTGGCGCATCAGGCGCCTTTGCTGATCTGTAACGAAGACCATCGCTTTATCGCTGCCGAGCAGGTACGTCAGCTCGGAGTGCAGGGCGCATCCATTCTGCTGGAACCGGTCGGACGCAATACAGCGCCGGCCATTGCACTGGCCGCTTTGCAGGCTGTCGCGACGGCGCCGGACGCAGTGTTGCTGGTGCTGGCGGCAGATCATGTGATTGACGATGAAGCGGCGTTTCGTGCCGCGGTCCAGCAGGCAGAGCCGCTGGCTGCTGCAGGCAAGTTGGTTACTTTCGGCATAGTGCCAACGGCGCCGGAGACCGGTTATGGTTATATCCGCCGCGGGGCTGCCTCTGGCCTCGGTTTTCAGGTCGATGCTTTTGTCGAAAAACCCAATCTGCCGACCGCTGAGCAGTATCTGCAAAGCGGCGAATACTACTGGAACAGCGGGATGTTTATGTTCCGCGCCGACCGATACCTGCAGTTATTAGGTCAGTATCAGCCTGCGATGCTTGCAGCCTGTCAGGCAGCCATGGCTGAGCTGAGTCCGGATTTAGATTTTGTCCGGGTGAAAAAAGCGGCATTTGAAGCCTGCCCGGATAATTCAATCGATTACGCCATCATGGAGCCATTAAGCCGCGACGAGCCGGCCAGCGTGGTGGTGTTGCCTTTAGCCGCCGGCTGGAACGATGTCGGCGGTTTCGCTGCGTTATGGCAGGTCAGTGGTAAAAACAACGACGGTAATTCGCATCACGGTGATGTTTGGTCCCACAACAGTCAAAACTGCTATGTACGTGCTGAACAACAGCTCGTCGCAACCGTAGGTGTGCAGGATTTAGTCGTGATCAGCACCAAAGATGCGGTACTGGTTGCACACAAAGATCAGGCGCAGGATGTCAAACACATCGTCGCACAGCTCAAAGCCAAGCAGCGGCCAGAAGTCACCTTCCATCGAGAAGTGTACCGTCCTTGGGGTAAATACGATTCAGTGGACCATGGTGAACGCTTCCAGGTGAAACGGATCACAGTCAAACCCGGCGCGAAATTATCGGTTCAGATGCACCACCATCGCGCCGAGCACTGGATTGTGGTATCGGGTACCGCCAAAGTGACTATCGATGGCCAGGATCAGTACCTGACGGAAAACCAGTCTGTGTATATCCCCATCACTGCGGTGCATGCGCTGGAAAACCCGGGCAAGGTAGAGCTGGAACTGATTGAAGTGCAATCCGGTTCATACCTTGGCGAAGATGACATTGTGCGGTTTGAAGACCGTTATGGGCGGGCCTGACATGTCCCTGAAAACTGACACACAGCCGAAAACCGAGATGTACCGCAAAATTAATTGCGTCAAAGCTTATGATATCCGTGGTCGTCTCGGTGATGAACTGGACGAAGACGTCGCCTACCGGATTGGCCGCGCTTTTGGTCAATACCAACAGGCTAAAACTGTGGTGGTCGGTGGCGATGTGCGCGCAACCTCAGAAAGCCTGAAGCTGGCACTGGCTAATGGTCTGATGGATGCCGGTGTCGATGTGATAGACCTTGGCATGACTGGTACTGAGGAAGTCTATTTTGCCACTTTCCATTTAGGTGTCTGTGGTGGCATCGAAGTCACTGCCAGTCATAATCCACTCGATTACAACGGCATGAAGCTGGTGCAACAAGACGCCAGGCCAATCAGCGGTGATAGTGGCTTATTCGACATCAAAGCCATTGCCGAACAAGGCGATTTTGTTGCGGTCGCAACACGCGGCGCTTATCGTCAGCAGTCGGTGCTGGCCGATTTTGTCACGCATTTGCTTGGTTACATCCGTCCGTCACTGTTCAAACCGATGAAAATCGTGGTGAATTCGGGCAATGGCGCCGCTGGTCATGTCATTGACGAGCTGGAAAGTCGTTGCGAAGCATTGGGGTTGCCACTGCAGTTTATTAAAGTCCATCACGAGCCAGATGCGACCTTCCCAAATGGCATCCCAAACCCATTGCTGCAGGAAAATCGCGCCGATACCTCCAAAGCCGTACTGGCACATCAGGCTGATTTTGGCGTGGCCTGGGACGGCGACTTTGACCGTTGTTTCCTGTTTGATGAACAGGGCCAGTTTATTGAAGGCTATTACATCGTCGGTCTGTTAGCTGAAGCATTCCTGCAACAGCACAGCGGTGCCCGTGTTATTCACGACCCACGCTTAACCTGGAACACCATCGATTTGGTGCAGCAGGCGGGTGGTGAAGCCATTCAGTCAAAAACCGGCCATGCCTTTATCAAAGAGCGGATGCGGCTGGAAGATGCGGTCTATGGCGGTGAGATGAGCGCGCATCATTATTTCCGTGATTTTGCTTACTGCGACAGTGGCATGATCCCGTGGCTGCTGGTGGCTGAACTGATGTGCGTGAAGCAAAAGGCACTGTCAGCGTTAGTCGCGGAACGCATCGCCGCCTTTCCATCCAGTGGTGAAATCAACTTCACTATTGCCGAGCCTAAAGCCAAACTGGCGGAAATTCTGGCGTTGTATCAGCCATCGGCCGACAAGCTCGATACGACCGACGGTATCAGTCTGGAATTTGCCGATTGGCGCTTTAACTTACGCAGTTCCAATACCGAGCCGCTGGTTCGGCTCAATGTGGAAAGTCGCGGCGATATCGCGTTGATGCAGGCAAAAACGGCGGAGCTATCCGCTTTATTGCAGCAAGGCTAAAAGCAATGAGTACAGCGTCTCCCGATGATATCCGCCAGGATCCGGCCATGCAGAAGCTGCTGGAACGGATGCCTGAGGATGTGCAGCAAAGCTTTACTGAAGCGCAGCTTAGCTATCTGCGCGTCGCGTTGGGGGCGAGGCAATGGGGTAAACACCGGCTGGACTTACGCGGCACTGTCGGGCTGGGGCGCTGGCGTTACTACTATGTGATTGTCGGCGGACGCAATCATCGCGGCGATCCGCGGCACGGCCAGCTCAGCCGGCTGATGCAAGCTGTCGTGATCAGTATGTTTTTGTTGGTTGCCGCTTTGATTGGGCTATTGCTGCTGTACCTGCTGAAATCGGCACTGGGGATTGATTTATTTGACGATTATTCTTTTGGCGTCTGGCATTGGTTTAAAGCGCTGTTTGCTGGCTGATGGTCGTCTCAACCTCAAATCTCAAACCTGAAGCGCAGGTTAACTACTGCGCTTCAGTCTGATCTCCGTACGGTCAAAGGCTAATTTCGAGCCGTTGTACCACCACGCCGTTTTGTGGCTCTTCATCATCATCTTCGGCCAATAAACCGACTGGTTTTGCCGGTACTGCTTCTTTATCAAAAGCGGTGTCACCGGCAAATTCGCCAGCACTCGCCTTAGTGACAGCAGCAAAATCGAACAGGTTTTTATCGACCATGTGCGATGGCACGATGTTTTGCATGGCCTGGAACATCGTTTCAATCCGGCCCGGGAAGCGTTTGTCCCAGTCCTGCAGCATTTCTTTCACTACCTGACGTTGCAAACCATCCTGTGAACCACATAAATTGCACGGGATAATTGGGAATTCACGTGCGGTGGCGTATTTTTCGATATCTTTTTCCCGGCAGTATGCCAGCGGGCGGATCACGATGTGTTCGCCATTGTCGCTAATCAGCTTCGGTGGCATCGACTTCATTTTACCGCCGTAGAACATGTTCAGAAACATCGTTTCAATCATGTCATCCCGATGGTGGCCCAGTGCGATTTTGGTCGCGCCCAGCTCTTTGGCGGTGCGGTATAAAATGCCCCGACGCAACCGGCTGCATAAAGAACAGGTAGTTTTGCCTTCAGGAATTTTTTCTTTGACGATGGAATAGGTGTCTTCAGTGACGATTTGGTAATCCACGCCGATGCCATCTAAGTAAGTAGGCAACACGTGCGCCGGAAAGCCCGGTTGTTTCTGGTCCAGATTGACCGCCACAATGCTGAAGTTGATCGGGGCGGATTGCTGCAGATTCAGCAGAATGTCGAGCAAGGTATAACTGTCTTTGCCACCGGACAGGCAGACCATGATTTTGTCGCCTTCCTCAATCATGCCAAAATCAGCGATGGCCTGACCCACGCCACGACGCAGTCTTTTGTGCAGTTTGTTCAGATTATATTGCGCTTTGGCTTCAGCGGAGTGTGACATGATGCTACCCAGACAGTAAAAAAGGCGCACATTATAGCGGATCACGCCCGCTTGCCAATTCCAATTCTTGGTTACGGGCGTGGAACATCGACTGTTATGCGACTGGCGCGTCCGGTTTTAGCGCCAACACGTCGCAATCGAGCCGGTCAATCACATGTTCGGCGGTATTGCCAATAATGGCTGCCGACAAACCGGTGCGACCGATAGTGCCGATAATCACCATCTCAGCGTCCAGTTCCTTGGCCACACGCGGGATCACATCTTCCGGCATGCCTTCCTGCACGTGGACCGATTCTGCGGTGAGATCAAACTGACCAGCCAGCGCATTCGCTGCATCAACATGGTGATGGCGCATGCTGTCGTTGTATTCAACCGGATTAAATTCCGGGATCTCAATCGCCACATGAATAGGCGTCCCCGGATACGCATTGACCAGATGCACTTTGGCGTTCAGCATCGCGGCCATCGCTTGCGCCTGGCGAATAATAATGTGATTCAGCGCTTTGTGATGTGGTTTCTCACTGCCGGCATTGACCGCTGCCAGTATATTGCCTTGCGCCGGCCAGGCATGTTCTTTGACCAGTAACACCGGGCAGGGGCATTTACGCAGAATATGCCAGTCGGTTGGGGTAAAAATCATTGATTTGAGCACATCATGGTCATGGGTGCCTTTGATCACCAAATCATAACCATGTTCGGTAACTGCCTGCACAACCGCTTCAAACGGGCGGTTGTGCCAGACCACTTTGGCGCTGCAGGCTATGCCTTTGGTGCGGGCCTGATGCAATAATTCCTGGATCCAAATCTCGCGGTCGGTGATCACGGCCTGACGCATCGATTCGCGTTCTTCACCGGATAACATCGTCGTCATTTCGTAAGAGAAATCGTAGATGGATAAAAAAGCAGTGATTTTACAGGCGGTGTGCTCGGCCAGTTCTATGGCTCTTGCCAACGCTTTTTGCTGATCAGTACTGGGATCGAGCACCACCAGCACATCCTGATATGTCGCCATCATCATTCTCCTTTGCGGTCACAGGTACAGAATCATTGTAGCTAAGTTAATCCGCTTCGCGTTTGGTGATGTTGTGTTGGATCAATGAAGCGCCGATTGGTTCCCGGAAGAAGTCTGCGTTCAGTGCTGTCAGGGGCAGAAACAACAAAACCGCCCTAAGGCGGTTTTGCTGGCGATCAACACAACATCAGCGGCCGATTTGCGCCATTCCGGCGATACGGCTTAATTCTTCAAAATTGGCGATAGTGATCAGTTTACCGTCGACATGAATCAGCTCATCTTTGTGAAAGCGTCCCAGCAGGCGACTGATAGTTTCGACGGTTAAACCGAGATAGTTGCCAATCTCACCGCGGGTCATCGTCAGACGGAATTCTTTGCGTGAGAAACCGCGGCTGCCGAAACGTTGTGCCAGATTGGTGATAAATGCAGCCAGTTTTTCTTCAGCGGTTTTTCGGTTCAGCAACAGCATCATTTGCTGGTCACCGTGGATATCCTGACTCATCAGCCGCATCAGTTGCTGACGCAGCTTAGGCACCTGATCTAACAGACTATCGAGGTTGTTAAACGGGATCTCGCAAACCATTGCGGTTTCCAGCGCCTGAGCATAGCTAGGGTGGTGCTGATCACCGATGGCGTCAAAACCAATGACATCGCCAGGTAAATGAAAACCGGTGATTTGTTCTTCACCTTGTTCGGTCAGGGTATAAGTCTTAAAAGAACCTGTGCGTACTGCGTACAACGCCTGTAACGGTTTTCCGGCTTCAAATAAATGATCGCCTTTGTGCGACGGACGTTTACGCTGGATGATTTGATCAAGCTTATCAAGCTCTTGGTCGTTGAGGGTGAAAGGCAGGCACAGCTGACTGAAACCACAGTGCTGACAATTAATACTTGAAGGTGAACTCATCGCAGGTTTCCAAACTCCATCCAAAGTATGCCCAGCTTAAAAAACCAGAGCCCGAAGTGCAAGGTAAATTGTCTGTAACGCGTAAGCGGCCAGGACGGCTGCCAGTCCATATCGCACCCATTGCTGTTGCTGTAACTGCCTTAGCGCGTCTGCGGTCTGACCCGCCAGCAGCACAGCCGGCAGTGTGCCAAGACCAAACAGCGCCATCCACAAGGCGCCCTGACTGGCACTGCCACTGCCGAGGCTCCAGCTCAATGCTGAATACACCAGACCACAAGGTAAATAGCCCCAACATAAGCCATAGGTATAAGCTTTGAGAGCAGAATCCAGCGGCAGTAGCTTTTGACTCAGTGGCTGGACCCGGCGCCATAACGCTTGTCCGGCACGTTCCAGTTTCAGCAAGCCAAACCATAATCGGCTGATATACAGCGCCATCGCCAATAACATCAAACCAGCGAACAGTTGCAGCCACTGCGGCATTAAGCCGGTACTGCCAATCATCGTGGCGCCAAGGCCGCCAAATAAGGCACCGGTCAGCGCATAGCTGCTAATACGACCGAGGCCCAGCATCAGCTGCAGCGCATAGCGGCGGGGACGTGATGGTGGCATCAGCATCTGCAGTGCACCGGCCATCCCGCCGCACATTAACAAGCAATGCGCGCTGCCAAACAGGCCGACAAAAAATGCGGCGAAAATATCAGGGTTCACGGGATGGCGGCGTGCTGTCGGCTGGTGGTGTTGTAGACGCTGGTTTTTCGTTAAACAGGATGCTGAAACCTTCTTTATCCAGGTCGTCAAACTGTTTAGAACGCACCGCCCAGAAAAATACTGCGATGCCAATCATCACAAAGATGATAGCTATCGGGATCAAGACGTAGATAATACTCATGATTTGAGCAACCGTAATGAATTAGACACCACGAGCAATGAACTGCAGGACATACCGATCACTGCGACATAAGGCGAGACAAAACCACAGACCGCCAACGGGATGATAACCAGATTGTACCCGGCTGCCCACCACAGATTTTGCCGTACCACGCGATGTGCCTGACGCGCACCATCAATCAGGGTTTGCAGCTGCTGTAAGTCGTTGTGCAGCAACACCACGTCAGCCTGGTTCTTTGACAGTTCGGTGCCACTGTCGAGTGCAACAGACACATGCGCAGCATGAAAACACGGACTGTCGTTGATACCGTCGCCAACCATCAACACAGTTTCGCCAGCTTGTACCGACAGCTGGATCGCACTGACTTTTTGCTCCGGGCTGCAACCTTGCCACAGCTCGTTGATACCCAGCTGCGTGGCCACGGCTGGCGCTGCGGCTGAAGCGTCACCGGTCAGGATCGCTAGCTTTAGCTGACGTTGCAGCAGAGCAGGGATCAGCGTCGAGACTTCTGGCCTGAGCTGGTCCGCCAGTTGTACTGTTGCTGCTAACTCCCCGTTGATTGACAAACATACCTGAGCGCCCGCCAGTCGAGGGTCTTGTGGATCCAGGCCACAGAAATCCGGCCGGCCAATGCGTAGCTTCTGTTGTTGATAAACACCTGACAAACCGGCACCGACACTGAGGCTAACGTTCTCCAGCGGTAAGGCTTGTTGAAAGAAAGGGCTAAAAGCCCGGGCGATCGGATGTTCAGATTGCTGCTCCAGATTGGCCATCAGATTCAGCAGTTGTGCTTTGTCATACAGCGGCGTGAAGATTTGCAGATCGGTCAAACTAAACCGGCCTTGGGTCAGGGTACCGGTTTTGTCGAAGAAAATTTTACTGAGTTTTGGCAGGACATCGAGCACATGCTGGTTTTTGATCAGGATGCCTTTGCGATTGAGCTGTGCCAAAGCGCAAGTCACTGCTGTCGGAGTGGCCAGACTCAGTGCGCAGGGGCAGGTGGCGACCAACACGGAGAGCGTTACCCAAAATGCCCGGTCGGCATCAATCCAGAAATACCAGGCACAAAAGGTGACAGTCGCAATCACCAGTAGTCTCTGTACGAAGAAACGGGCGATGCGATCCGTTTTTTCCAAAATGGCCGGTTTTTGATGCAGCGTTTGTTGCTGCAGCGCAATAATTTGGCCCAAACGTGATTCGGTCAGGGCGCTACGGACCTGTACCACCAGAATGCCGTCATGGTTCATACTGCCGGCAAGCACTAAATCACCGGCTTGTTTACTGACTGCTTTGTATTCGCCGGTTAACATCGATTCATCGGCTGAGCTGATACCGCTTTCAACCAGGCCATCCGCAGGAATGGTTTCACCGGCTTTCACCAGAATATGGTCACCGCTTTGCAGCCGTCTGGCTGATGTGGCAATACCCTGTTCACCATCCCACAAAGTGGCGCTGACCGGCATCACTTTAAGCAAGTTACTGGTCGCGTCGCGCGCTTGTTTTCTGGCACGGAATTCAAAGAATTTGCCAAGCTGCAGCAGAAAGACAAACATACAGACCGACTCAAAATAGACTTCGCCGGTATCAAAGACGGTGGCATACAACGAAGCGATAAAGGTGTAATACAGTGCCAGCGTAATGGGCACATCCATATTGAGCTGACGGGCCTTTAATGCGCGCCAGGCGCTGCTGCTAAAGGGCAGGGCCGCATAGGCCATCACGGGTAAAGTCAGCAGCAGACTAACCCAGCGCAGGTACCCTTCGTATTGTGCTTCAATCCCGCTAAATTCGCCGAAATACAAACCAAAGGCCAGCATCATGACCTGCATCGTCATAATGCCGGATACTGCCAGACGTTTCAGATAAGCGTTTAATTCCTGCTGGAAATTCTGTTCTTCCAGGTCAGCGACAAAGGGGCTGCCCTGATAACCCAGTTCGCTGATTTGGCTTAATATTTGGCTGAGTGGCGCTGTTTTGGCATCCCAGACCAGTTCACAACGGGCTGTGCCTGAGTTGACGCTGACGCGTTGTACTGCACTATTTTGCTGTAGCTTACGTTCAATCAGCCAGGCGCAGGCCGCGCAACTCATGCCGTTGATCGAGAGCTCAATGCGCTGCGCATCACCAACCTGTTGGGTCAGGTCCTGTAAGACTTCGGCACTATCGTAGCTGGTGAGTTGTGCTTGTAGTTCCGCCGGTATCGCATTGGCTTTGCTGGCGGCTTTACTACGGAATTTATAGTAATCACTGAGGCCTTGCGCGACGATAGTTTCGGCGACGGCCTGGCAGCCGGCGCAGCAAAAGACTTGTGTCTCAGCAAGCACTTCGCAGTGAAAATCAGTACCGGCCGGGACAGGTTCATGACAATGAAAGCAGCGCTGTTGCAGCATGGGTCAGGTAAAGGTCTCAGTAGGTCAGTTTAATTGCATCTATAGCCGGCAGGCTTAACGACGCACGCAGTTTCCACTGGTTGGCGTTATCGTGCACTACCAGATTCCATCTACCGGTGGGGGTTACCGGCAGTTCGGCGACATACATGGATTCACCGCTGCGATGCGCGATGACTTTAAAATCTTGGGCAGCAAGCGTGTTGTGGACAAAATCCAACGTCAGGTCTTCATCCAGAATGCTGTTGGTATCAAAGGTCAGAATGGCTTTATTACCGGCTAACAGTACTTTTGCATGTAAATTGCGTGCGGCTGCTTCACGGTAAAGGGATAAATTCTGGTTGATGGCTTTGCCTTCGGCATAGTAGTCGTCGACAACTAAATCCGGACTTTGCTGGTTCATGATGTAAACCGTATGCACGGCTTTGAGGACCGAAAACACCGGCAGGCTGATCAGGATCCAGGGCCAGACTTGTTTATACCAGGGTTTTGACATCATAACTTCCTTTCTCGAATAACTTCAGGCAGATAAAACGAAGCCCCACGAGGGGGCTTCATTACAGTGCCGGATCTAGCAATTACTTCGCTTCATCCGGACGAGACAGACGGTATACGTAAGCCGCAATCACGTGGATTTTATCTTCACCCAGCGTGTCTTTGAACGCCGGCATCTGACCGTTACGGCCCTGACGCAGAGTCTGTTCAATTGAACCGGCTGAACCACCGTATAACCAGATGCTATCGGTCAGGTTAGGCGCACCGAATGGCAGGTTATGGGCCAGCGAGCCTTTACCATCCATACCGTGACAGGCCGCACACATACCGAACTTGGCTTTACCAGCGGCAGCGTCATTGTCGTTGACTTTACGGCCAGACAGACTCAGCACATAAGCGGTCATTTCTTTAACGCCCTGATCACCCAGTGCTTCGCCCCAGGCTGGCATTGCGGCCTTACGGCCATGACGCAGGGTCTCAACGATCTTGTCAGCAGTACCGCCGTATAACCAGTCGTTGTCAGTCAGGTTCGGGAAGCCACGCTGACCGCGGGCATCTGAGCCGTGACACTGAGCACAGTTTTGCAAGAACAGACGTTGACCAACTTTCAGTGCGTCTTTGTCAAATGCCAGTTCTTCAACCGGACGGCTGGTGTACTTAGCAAACTCTTTGGCAAAAGTACCTTCAGCTTTGATGTATTCCGCATCCAGCTGAGAAGGGGTACCCGCCGCTTTTTTCGCTTCAACAGCTGCTTTTGATTCAGCCAGAGACTTTACGCCCTGGTTTGAACTGGTCCAGCCAAACAGACCTTGCCAGCTACCTAGACCCGGGTAGGCTGCAAAGTAATACACCGCCCAGACGAAGGTGGCGTAAAACATAATGGTCCACCATCTTGGCAGCGGATTGTTGATTTCTGAGATCCCGTCAAATTCATGACCGGTGGTTTCGTTTTCTGCAACGCCAACATGGTTTTTCAGGTTCCATGTCAGCAACACGAAGCATACAACCAGACATGCAAGTGTTAATACAATGATCCAAGCACTCCAAAAGCTACTCATGATCCGACTCCTGTTGTTGTTTTTGTTGTGGCTTTTTATCGTCGGCAAATATCACATTTGCTACTTGGTCGAAGTCGGGTTTGCGTTTGAACGCAAACAGCCAGACGACGAGCCCAATAAAAGCCACAAAAATAATCACGGTGAAAATGCTGTGTACTGTAACGAAGTCCATGGCAATTACTTCAGTGCGGTGCCCAGTGATTGCAAATAGGCAATCAGGGCCTGCATTTCAGTCTTACCTTTGACAGCTTCTTGTGCAGCGGCAATTTCTTCCGCTGAGTACATCACACCGTCAGCATCGTCTTTGTGCATTTTGCCTTTGGTCAGGACGTTAAATGTTTCCATTTTCTTCGCTGTCAGCTGACCGTCCAGAACAGTGCTATCCAACCATGGATAACCTGGCATATTGGACTGAGGCACAACAGAACGTGGGTCCATCAGGTGGGCATAATGCCAATCGTCGCTATAACGACCACCGACGCGGGCCAGATCCGGACCTGTGCGTTTAGAGCCCCACAGGAACGGGTGTTCCCAGACGCTTTCACCGGCAACAGAGTAGTGACCGTAACGTTCCACTTCGTGACGGAACGGGCGGATCATCTGACTGTGGCAGTTGGTACAACCTTCGCGGATAAAAACATCACGGCCTTCCAGCTGCAGCGCTGAATAAGGTTTGAGGCCATCCACAGGTTCGGTTGTTTCGTTGAGAAACATCAGAGGCGTTATCTCAACCATGGTACCGAAGCTGATAGCGACAACAGTCATGATGCCGAGCCAGCCGACGTTTCTCTCAATAAAATCGTGATAATTCTTAGACATGACTGACTCCTTATGCCGCTTCTGCGATTGGCTCTAACGTACCTTGTTTGGCACGCACGGTTTTAATCACGTTGTAAGCCATTACCAGCATGCCGGCGACGACGAAACAACCACCGATGAAGCGCATCAGGTAGAACGGATATGAAGCTTCCAGCGATTGCACAAAGCTGTAAGTCAGGGTGCCGTCGGTATTGACTGCACGCCACATCATGCCTTGCATAATACCGCTGATCCACAGGGCGACGATGTACAGTACAACGCCAGTTGTGTGTAACCAGAAGTGCGTGTTAATCAGTTTGGTGCTGTACATACGACCTTGCGCGAATACAGCAGGGATCAGGTGATACAGTGCGCCAATCGATACCATCGCAACCCAGCCTAAAGCACCTGAGTGGACGTGACCAACGGTCCAGTCTGTGTAGTGAGACAGAGCGTTTACTGATTTGATAGCCATCATCGGGCCTTCGAATGTCGACATGCCGTAGAAAGACAGAGAAACGATCAGGAAGCGTAAGATAGGGTCGGTTTTCAGTTTATGCCAGGCACCTGACAGCGTCATGATACCGTTGATCATGCCACCCCAGCTTGGAACAAACAGGATCACTGACATCACCATACCAACAGACTGAGTCCAGTCTGGCAGGGCAGTGTAATGTAAGTGGTGTGGACCAGCCCAGATGTACAGTGCAATCAATGCCCAGAAGTGCACGACAGACAGGCGGTAAGAATACACCGGACGGCCAGCTTGTTTTGGTACGAAGTAATACATCATACCGAGGAAGCCTGCGGTTAACAGGAAGCCTACCGCGTTGTGACCGTACCACCACTGCACCATCGCATCGACTGCACCGGCGTAGATTGAATAGGATTTAGTCAGCGTGACCGGAATCACCATGCTGTTGACGATGTGCAGAGCAGCTACAGTGATAATAAAACCGCCGTAGAACCAGTTCGCAACATAAATGTGGCTGGTTTTACGTTTGATTAAGGTGCCGAAGAATACGATGGCGTAACTGACCCAAACTACAGTGATCAGAATATCGATTGGCCATTCCAGCTCGGCATATTCTTTGCTCTGGCTGATACCCATCGGTAAGGTAATTGCTGCTGCGAGAATCACAACCTGCCAGCCAATAAAGGTGAACATGGCAAGCTTTTCGGCGAACAGGCGGACCTGACAGGTACGCTGAACGACGTAATAAGACGTGGCGAATAACGCACTGGTACCAAACGCGAAAATCACCGCGTTGGTGTGGAGAGGACGAAGACGGCTATAAGTTAACCAGGCAGTATCAAAGTTCAGTGCTGGCCAGTAAAGTTGTGCCGCAATTAAAACACCCACGCTCATGCCGACTATGCCCCACAACACGGTTGTGAGTGCAAATAGGCGGACAACTGTGTAGTTGTAGTCAACATTTAACGATTGTGTATGGCTCATGTTGAGTTCCGCTGCAGTTTTTTGCTAGTTAGTAAATGAAAACACCCGAGGGCGACCTTTCTTATTTTAGATTTGCCGTAACTGCCGCCAAACCACTGACTCAGCTCGCTTTCACAGCCCATCTTTGCGCCGGATCATACGAGCTTTACCCCTAAAAAGATAGGCAGATACGTCGGTTTTATGATTTAGAACAATGTTGCTGCTCAGAAAATATTCAATTGAAGCAACAATTTCCGTTGCAGTGTGAATAGGATAGAATAACGGCCCGCGCTGTAAAGGGAATGACCGATGTCTTTGAGAAAATGCCTGTTGTTGCTGCTGATATTCTGTTTTGTGTCTTGTACGCCACAGAGCGGGCAACAGTCAGATGTGCGTCAGGTGCAAAAAGGTGCTGCGCAACTCAACTATCAGCCGGCTCGGCTGCAGACCGAATCGCCGCTGAGTTTAGCTATCCGAACCCCAGCAGGCTGGCAATTACATAAGGCGGCCTTAGTCGGACTAAGTATGGAAATGCCACGCATGCCGCTGTTTTTCACGCAGGCTGTTGATTCGGTACCATCGCAGATTAACTGGCAAACGCAGTTTTTAATCGGCGCTTGTGCCGATGCGCAAATGACCTGGCGGCTGGAATTGCTGTTTATTGATGACAAAGGCGCTGAACAGCGCCTGTCGGATGAGTTTGTCGTCTATCGGCGCTGATGCGCGAAGCCGTGTTTAGTTAAACTCTGCCAATCGTCATTTGTAAGTCTAGCGCGCTTGTATCCTG
>NZ_JBHLXP010000001.1:2394452-2464084 GCF_042432165.1 Rheinheimera tilapiae | reverse complement strand
CCTATCTATTTCGTCGCCAAACTGCAGCGCAGCGGATGTCTCAGCTGGTACTACTTTGTTAATAAAGGTCGCAGGCAATGGCGACACTGTGGCTTGACGCACATCATCACAGGCAAAATAGGTATGTAGTGCAGCCTGTTGCAGCGTTAATTCGCTACAGTGCAAATGCAAATGCAGGCCTTTGTGATTCAGCAGATATTGGCACTGCAGCCGCACTTTGCCGGCTTGCCATGGAATATTGTCAAATTCAGCCTGCAAAATTAGCAACGCATGGTCGCTGCAACTTTCATCAGCGACTTGTTGCCACAAATGGGTACGGGCCAGACCATGATTCGGCACCTGCTGTTGTGTTAATGCCGGATCAACCGGACCAAACCAGGGCCAGCACACTGGCACACCACCGCGGATCGGGTGTTGGTTTTGCCAATCTGTGGTGGGTGACAACCAGAGTAATTCTTCGCCTTTCAGCGTTAATGACAGCACCTGCCCACCATACAGCGACACAACGGCCGTATAGTCAGCAAAACTAAAGCGGATGCAGGGCAAAGCAGTAAGATGCGCGAAACCGTCCAGATGAACAAAATTAGCCATAAATTTAAGCTCTTAGCAGCGAAAGTCGGTTTGATTGTGTGCCGGACAACCCTGAGAAGCAAGCTGAGCGTCAGGACTTTTTCACTGGTCAGCGCTCAGTAAAGGTTATGGCAGACGCAATGTCAGTTGTGCTGTCGTCGCAAAACCGCTGCAGGAATCATTGCGGCATAGAAAAAGGCGACCGAGGCCGCCTTTTTTCATCAAAGCAATAAGCTTAAGACTTCATCAGTTCAACGGTGTTGTCGAGCATCCGGTTAGAGAAACCCCACTCGTTGTCGTACCAGGCCATGACTTTGACCAGACGGCCGTTCACCCGCGTTTCGGTGGCATCAAAAATCGACGACATCGGATTGTGGTTAAAGTCGACTGATACCAGTGGCAGGTCGTTGACTGCAAGGACTTGATTCATCGGGAACTGCGCGGCAGCGTCACGGATGATTTGGTTCACTTCTTCAATCGTCGTTTCGCGGCCGGCAATAAAGGTTAAGTCGACCAGCGAGACGTTAATCGTTGGCACACGCACTGCCAGACCGTCGAACTTGCCTTTTAATGCCGGAACTACCAGACCGACCGCTGCTGCAGCACCAGTTTTGGTTGGGATCATCGACATTGCGGCTGCACGGGCACGGCGCACATCTGTGTGGTACACATCAGACAAACGCTGGTCGTTGGTGTAAGCGTGGATAGTCGTCATCAGGCCAGATTCAATGCCGAGGATATCGTTCAGCGGCTTGGCGATTGGCGACAGACAGTTTGTGGTGCAGCTGGCGTTAGAGATGATAGTCATTTCCGGCGTGATCACGTCGTGGTTGACGCCGTAAACAACAGTAGCATCGACATCTTTTGCCGGTGCAGAGATGATGACTTTTTTCGCACCCGCAGTCAGGTGAGCGCCGGCAGACTGACGGTCAGTGAACAGACCGGTACATTCCAGCACGACATCAACTTTTAAATCAGCCCACGGCAGATTGGCCGGATTGCGTTCGCTCAGGGTCAGGATCTCGTCCTGATTGACATAAATTGCTTTGTCAGAATGCTCAACATTGGCGAAGAAAATACCATGCGCCGTGTCGTACTTCAGCAGGTGTGCGTTGATTGAGGCGTCACCTAAATCATTAATGGCGACGACTTTGATGTCGTATGACTTCTTACTTTCATATAAAGCACGTAAAACATTGCGGCCGATACGGCCAAAACCATTGATCGCGACACGAATTGTCATAAGGCACCCCTGATGCTGTCGAATTGTGTAGTAAAATTACATGATTTTCCGCCATTTTCAAGCGGAAATTTGTTATGCAATCGTATTTATGTAATTTAATGACGTAATCTGCGATTTTGCCATCGACGCTGTTTTTTAAAGTCTTATACTGCTTGGCATAGCCGGTTGCGGGCACAGAACCCAATTGTAAATCCGGCATGGACAGAGCGACGAAACCGAGTTGGAGCCTTTATGGACAAAACACTGCTGGCCGAACTGATCGGCTTTAATGGCATTGAAACGCAATTTACCGATGCCTGGGGCAAGCCTGCCGAAGTGGCAGAAAAAGATCAGTTACGCATGCTTTCAGCATTGGGTTTCGACGTCAGTGATAATGCCAAAGCGGCAGCACAACTGCGCGAGCGCCAATTGCTGCATTGGGCCGAGCCGTTAGATCCGGTGTCGGTGCAAAACCGCTCAGAGCAAGTAAAGCTGGAGTTGCGCCTGCCACTGGCACTGGTGCATCAAGCTCTGACAGTGACGGTCATCAGCGAAGCGGGGCAGTCGCAGCAGTTTAAGCTGGTCGCAGTCGACGACGGTGAGCTGACGCAGGTATCGTTATTTGATGACGTGGAATACCAGCAATACGAATTTATGCTGCCGCTGGCGTTGCCATACGGCTATCACCGGCTGGAATTACAGATCGATGGCGACGATGACGATTTCAGTCAGTCATTGATTGTAGTGCCGGAGCGCTGTTATCAGCCGCAAGAATTTGCGCAGCAAAAACAGTGGGGCATTTCAGTGCAGCTCTACGCGGTGAAGTCGGATTTGAACTGGGGTGTCGGTGACTTTGCTGATTTAGGCCAGCTGGTGAATTATCTGGCAGCGCAGGGCGCAGATTTTGTTGGTTTAAACCCAATTCATGCTCTGTATCCGGCGATGCCGGAATCAGCGAGCCCATACAGCCCGTCGAGCCGGCGCTGGCTCAATATGATTTACCTGAGCGTGGCGCAGATGCCGGGATTCAGTCAATGTGATGCTTTGCAGCAACAGCTGGCGCAAGCAGATTTTCAGGCGCAACTACAAGCACAGCGTGACAAGCACTGGGTCGACTACAGCGGCGTGATGCAACTGAAATTACCGGCGCTGCGCGCGCTGTATCAGTGGTATCTCGATCACGGCCAAAAAGACGTGGCGCTGTCTGCTGAATTTGACCGTTTTGTCGTTGAAGGTGGCGATAGCTTGCGCCAACTGGCACTTTATGACGCCTTACACTTGCACTTAATTGCGCAGGATCCACATGCCTGGGGCTGGCCAAACTGGCCGGAGCAATATCGCAGCGCAGACAGCGAGGCGGTGCAGGCATTTGCTACAGCCAATCAGCACGACATCGGATTTTTCAGCTATCTGCAATTCTGTGCACAGCAGCAGTTGGCCAAAGTGCAACAACAGGCCAAGGACCATGGCATGTTGTTAGGTCTGTACCGTGACCTGGCCGTTGGTGTCAGTGAAGCCTCGACTGAGATTTGGGCTAACCCGGATCTGTATTGCCGCGATGCCAGCGTTGGCGCGCCACCGGATATTCTGGGGCCAAAAGGTCAGAACTGGGGCCTGCCGCCGATGTATCCATACGAATTATTCCGTCAGGCCTATCAACCGATGATCGACCTGTTTCGCGCCAATATGCGTGATTCCGGTGCGCTGCGGATTGACCACGTGATGGCATTACTGCGGTTGTGGTGGGTTCCTAAAGGTTCAGTATCCGCTGGTGAAGGCGCCTATCTGTATTATCCAATCATGGACTTACTTGGCATTTTGGCGCTGGAAAGTCAGCGTCAACAAGCGGTGGTGATCGGTGAAGACCTGGGCACAGTTCCAGATGGCATCTTTGAGTTGCTGCAGCAGTTTGGCATGTATTCTTATCGCATTTTCTTCTTTGAACAGGCAGAAGACGGCGGTTACATTTCGACGGCGCATTATCCGGTACAAGCCATGTCGGCATTGACCACCCACGATATGCCAACGCTGATAGGTTTCTGGCATTGTTCTGATCTGAAATTAGGTTTACAGCTCGGTCTGTATACCGAAGAGATCCTGCCGGGTTTATATCAGGACCGCCATGCAGCGAAGCAACGGATCCTTGATTCACTGCACGGTCACAATATGTTGCCAGCCGATTATCCGCGCACTGTTGAACATCTTGGCATGGACCGCACCTTAAGTTTTGCTTTGCAGCAACATCTGGCACGCGGGAGTTGTCAGTTGTTATGTCTGCAACTGGAAGACTGGATGGAGATGACAGAGCCGGTCAATGTGCCAGGTACCAGCGATGAATATCCGAACTGGCGGCGCAAACTGAGCATGACGCTGGAGCAACTGGAGCAACAGGAACATATCAAATCTCACCTGAAGCAATTGACAGCCAACCGCAGAACAGGCTTATATTCGTAATCTTAATGCATATAGCTCCGGTATTTTACGACCGGAGCTCCCGCAATTCCCGCTTTTAATGACACAGGATTTGTTATGCCAGACCATCAGCTTCAAGCTTTAAACGACGTGCGTTGCGCCCAGCCATTTACCGTACTTGGTTGGCAAGCTGCAGAAAAAGGCCTGTTGATCCGGGCCTTTTTGCCATCTGCGCTGCAGGTAGACGTTGTGGCACTCGACGATGGCAAAGTAATAGGCGCGATGACGCCGGTTGCGGCTGTAGCGGGGTTATTTGAACTGGCGCTGCCCCGTCGGAAAAACCCAATCCCTTATCGCCTGCAAGTGCAGACCGCGCATCACAGCTACAGTGTGATTGACCCTTATCAATTTAAGGATGAAGCTTTTTTTGCTGTGCATCATGTCAATACCCGACCGGAAAATCTGTACCAACAATTGGGTGCGCAGCTGGTTGAGCTCAAAGCAGGCAAACAGACGATCAGCGGCACCCGTTTTGCCGTGTATGCGCCGCATGCCAGTGCCGTCAGCCTGATTGGCGATATGAACAACTGGGATGGTCGTTGTCATCCGATGGAACGCACGGCTTGTGGTCACTGGGTGCTGTACGTCCCGGAAGTAGCGGCTGGCGTGCGTTACAAATTTGAAATCAAAGATGCGGCTGGGCACCTATTGCCGCATAAAGCCGACCCGATGGCATTTGCTGCTGAACAATTCCCGTCACACGCATCTTTGGTGTTTGACCATAGCCGCTATCAGTGGCAGGACAGTGCCTGGCAAAACCGCGAGCACAATCCCTACCAAAGTCCGATGAGCATTTACGAAGTGCATTTAGGCAGCTGGCGCACCCATGCGGATGGCAGTTTCCTGACCTATCCGCAACTGGCAGAGCAGCTTATTCCATATGTGCTGGATATGGGTTACACCCACATTGAACTGTTACCGGTGCTGGAGCACCCATATACCGGCTCCTGGGGCTATCAGCCACTGGGCATGTTTGCGGTCACGTCGCGGTTTGGTACCCCTGACCAATTTAAAGCTTTTGTAGATGCCTGCCATGCTGCCGGAATTGGCGTGTTGCTTGACTGGGTACCGGCGCATTTCCCGGAAGATGGTCATGGTCTGGCACGATTTGACGGCGGACACTTGTATGAATACGCCGACCCGCGTCGCGGCTGGCATCCGGACTGGAATTCCTGCATTTATGACTTCGGGAAAGACTACGTCCGGCAATTTCTAGTGGCAAGCGCCTTGTTCTGGCTGGATAAGTTTCACATTGACGGCCTGCGCGTTGATGCTGTGGCGTCGATGCTGTACCTCGATTATTCACGCGAACACGGCGAATGGATCCCGAATATTGATGGCGGCAACCACAACTACGAAGCAATCAGTCTGCTGAAATGGTTGAATCAGGAAGTCTACAGCAAGCATCCGCGCGCGATGACGATCGCTGAAGAATCGACCTCTTTTGCCGGCGTCAGCCGGCCGGTGGATTTAGGCGGCCTCGGCTTTGGCTTCAAGTGGAATATGGGTTGGATGAACGATACGCTGCGTTACATCAGCAAGGATCCGGCTTACCGCAAATACCATCACAATGACCTGACGTTCTCGATGGTATACGCTTACAACGAGAATTTTATCCTGCCACTGTCCCATGATGAAGTAGTACACGGCAAAGGCAGCATCCTGAATAAAATGCCGGGCGATGAATGGCAACAGGCCGCCAATCTGCGCGCCTATTACGCCTTCATGTTTGCGCACCCCGGCAAAAAATTGAATTTTATGGGCAATGAATTCGGTCAGGGCACTGAGTGGAATCACAATCTGGCTTTACCCTGGTTTTTATTGGATTTTGAAAAACATCGTGGTATTTCGCAGTTGTTCCGCGACCTCAATCATACTTATCAGCGTTGTAAACCCTTGTATGAGTTGGACCATCAGGCGGCTGGTTTTGCTTGGATTGACCATCAGGATGCCGATCACAGCACGGTATCTTTCCGCCGCTTGGATAGCAGTGGTGATGTGGTTTATGTAGTCAGCAATTTTACCCCGGTCGCGCGCACGCAATTCCGCTTGCCGGTGCAGGTAGCCGGCGCTTATGAGGTGATTCTGAATTCAGATTCTGCTTATTACTGGGGCAGCAATTATCCGGTTGGGCCGCATTTACATGCCGCTGATGACTTGCAACTGGCGCTGGAATTACCACCACTGTCGACTTTGTATTTACGTCGTTGTCGTTAAAATGAGTTTGCTATGAACGCTGTATTGCTTACAGATTTTGGCCATGCCGCCCCATTGGGAGCGGTCTGTACTGACATCACCATTGGTCGCTGGAACTTTGCCGTGTACGCACCGGATGCCAGCAGTCTGACGTTGTGTCTATTTTGTCCTGATACCGAAGAACCTTTGGCTGAACTACCGTTTACCGCCAGAACCGGCGATATCTGGCATGTCCAGGTCCAGCACATTCCGGCCGGAAGTTTGTATCTGCTGCGCGCCGAAGGCGCAGATCGGCCAGCAGAGGGGTTCACATTTACCAGTAACCACTTGTTAATTGACCCCTATGCACGAAAGCTAAACCGTGCCGTGGTATTTAATGAACGGCTCTATCAGAGTGACAGTCATTATATGCTGGCCAAAGGTGTGCTGGAAGTTGATGATTTTGACTGGCAGGCCAGCCGGAAACCACAGATCCCACGCGAAAAAACCATCATTTACGAAGCGCATGTCAAAGGCATGACAATGTTGCATCCGCAAGTGCCGGCTGAACTGCGTGGTACCTATGCAGGTATGAGTCATCCGGCGGTGATCAACCATCTGAAGCATCTGGGCGTTACCACTGTGCAGTTGCTACCGGTCGCAGCTTTTATGACTGAACCACGGCTCGAGAAACTGAAACTGAGCAATTACTGGGGTTACAATCCGGTGTGTTTTTTTGCACCAGACCCGCGCTATCAGTTGGTTGATGCTGTTGAGGAAATGAAAACGTTGGTGCGTACCTATCATCAGCATGGGTTGGAAGTGATTCTGGACGTAGTGTTTAACCACACAGCAGAAGCTGATTGTTATAATCTGAGTTTGCGCGGCCTGGCCAATCGTCAATATTATCTTTTTGAAAATCATGCAGATATCACCGACTACTCCGCATATTGTAATTACAGTGGGTGCGGCAATACGCTGAATCTGGCGCATCCAGCGACGCAAAAGCTGGTACTGGACGCGTTGCGGTACTGGCTGACCGAAATGCAGGTAGATGGCTTTCGGTTTGATTTAGCGGTGACGCTGGCGCGTGAACATAAACGTTTTACCGCCTTTGCTACTTTCCTGCAGATTGTGGCACAGGACCCGGTGTTATCCGCGGCAAAACTGATCGCTGAGCCTTGGGATGTTGGGCCTTACGGCTATCAATTAGGACAGTTTCCAGCGCATTGGTCGGAATTAAACGACAAATTCCGTGATTCGATGCGGTCGTTTTGGCGTGGTGATCATGGCAGTCTGAACGAGTTCACCACCCGTTTGCTGGGTTCCCGCGATATTTTCCAGAAACATCACAAACCCGCCGCCTGTTCGGTGAACTATCTGGCCTATCACGATGGTTTTACCTTGCATGACGTCGTCTGTTATCAGCAAAAACATAACTGGCTGAATGGTGAACAAAACCGGGATGGCCACGACCATAACCTGAGTCTGAATCATGGCGTGGAAGGCCCAAGCAGTGATGCAACGATTCTGGCGCTGCGCTATCAACATAAACGGAATCTGGTGGCCAGCCTGTTGCTGAGCCAAGGCATGATCCACTGGCTTGGCGGTGACGAACTTAGTCATAGCCAGCAGGGCAATAACAATGCGTATTGTCAGGATAATGAACTGAGCTGGCTGAACTGGCAGTTGGATTACCATGCCACCCAATTCCAGAGCTTTGTGCAGCAAATGATTGCGGTTCGACAGCAATATCCTTGTTTGCAGCAGCTGTCATTGCTCGATGATCAGTACCAGCGCCACGGTGATAAACATCAGGTGCATTGGTTGAATGCCGATGGCAGTGAAAAAACGGCAGCAGATTGGCACTTGCCGGCAACGCGCTATTGTTATTTTGTCATCAGCAGCAGCGGGGCGGACGCCGAGATCTTAATGATGATCAATGCCGGCACTGAGCCGATTAGTTTGCAGCTGACCGACCGGCCCTGGCATTGTGTGATGGATACGTCTTTTGAAATGGGCCTGGTGTCACCGGTACAACTGGCGGATGCGGCGTATATCCAACAGGGCAATTCGTTGTCATTGTGGGTCAGCCAGCACGGACATCCGGCGCTGCTATAAATCTTTGATCCGGGCAATGGCCGGCTTCTGGATGTTCGGCGCTGTTAATGGTCTGAACAGCATAAAGAATTTCTGCCGGCGCTGCCGGGCGCGGTTTTTTTCCAGTATAATCGCGCCCATTTTGCGATAGCAGCTTTTTGAGGAATGGGAATGACAGCGTCAACGCAATTGTGTGACATCGGCTTTGTAGGTGCAGGTGTCATGGGCAAGAACCTGATCCTGAATCTGGCGGATCACGGTTATCGGGTCGCCGCTTTTGATTTGGACCACAAAAAGCTTGAGTCGGTGATCAGCCAAGACGTGCTGGAAACCAACGGGCAGGGTGGCCGGGTCATTGCCTGTAGTTCTTACACCGAATTGTTATCCCGCCTGACCCAACCGCATTTAGTTATCTTGTCAGTTCCTGCCGGCAAACCGGTAGATGACGTGTGTTGTAAGCTGATTGACGCTGGTATCGCCGCAGATGATATCGTCGTCGATACCGGCAACAGCCTGTGGACTGACACGGTGCGCCGCGAAAAACATTACGAAGGTAAATTCATTTTCTTCTCCACTGCAGTTTCTGGCGGTGAAGTCGGTGCCCGTTTTGGTCCGAGTCTGATGCCTAGTGGCGACCCTTATGCCTGGACCCGCATTGAACCAGTCTGGCGCGCCATCGCAGCGAAAGTTGATCCTGCTACCGGCCGCGCTATTGAACGCTATGAGCCGGGCAATCCCGTTAAAGAAGGCGACGCCTGTGCCACTTATATTGGCCCGTCAGGCTCTGGCCACTACGTCAAAATGGTGCATAACGGCATTGAATACGCTGATATGCAGCTGATTTGTGAAGTCTACCAGGTGATGCGCGATGCGCTCGGCATGTCTGCTTTGCAGGTTGCTGAGGTATTCAAAAGCTGGAATCAGGGCATTCTGAACAGTTATCTGATGGAGATCAGCGCTGAAGTACTGGCGACCAAAGACTCAGATACGGGTTTGCCACTGGTGGACGTGATTCTGGATAAAGCTGGTCAAAAAGGCACAGGTTTATGGACGGCGGTCAGTAGCCTCGAATTGGGCTGCGCCTCTCCAACTATTGCTGAAGCTGTGTATGCCCGTTCGATTTCTACAAACAAAGAACAACGCGTGGCGGCTTCAACCATATTGGCAGGCTCCAGCCACGACAAGCCGCTGGAAACCCAGCGCGAAGTGCTGATCAAACAGCTGCATGATGCGCTGTACTGCGCCAAAATCTGTGTCTATGCGCAGGGTTTTGACCTGATGAAAACCGCAGGGGCCGAGCACGGCTGGCAGCTGAACTTTGCAGAGATCGCCAAAATCTGGCGCGCCGGTTGTATTATTCGCGCGGTATTCCTGCAATCGATCACTGATGCCTACGAGCGCAATGACGATTTGGCCAACTTGCTGGTCGACCCGTTTTTCGCCAAGCAAATCTCACTAAATCAGATGAACTGGCGTCGTGCCGTGGCTGAAGCAACGATGGTGGGTGTGCCAGTGCCGGCGTTGAGTTCTGCGCTGAGCTACTACGACTCCTATCGCACCGCAGTGTTACCAGCCAATTTGTTACAAGGTCAACGTGATTATTTTGGCGCCCACACCTTTGAACGCACCGATAAAGCGAAGGGCAAGTTTTTTCACGTTGACTGGAGTTTGCCTGGCCGTCCAATGGTCAAAGTAAAATAAACCCAAACGGAGCAGCAAGATGAAACTCAGTGCAGCACAGTGGCGTGAACGACTCAGTGATGAAGAATATCGCGTCACGCGGCAAAAAGGCACTGAGTATCCGTTTAGCGGCACGCTGTTGTATAACGAAGCAACTGGTGTGTACTGCTGCGTTTGTTGTCATCAGCCGTTATTCAGTTCTGAGACGAAATTTGATGCCGGCTGTGGCTGGCCGTCATTTTCTGCGGCACTGCCGGGTCAAGTGCGCTATGCCGACGACTTTACCCATGGCATGCAAAGAACTGAGATCCTCTGTATGCATTGTGACGCGCATCTGGGTCATGTATTTGATGACGGGCCTATGCCTACGGGGCAACGCTATTGCGTCAATTCGGTGTCACTGGTTTTTGACGGCAAATAGCCGTCGGCAGTATAAAAAAACGCGGGCCTAAACTCCGCGTTTTTTTATGCCAGTTTCAGCGATACTGCGCAGAAATCAGCGCAGTACCGTCTAAAAGTTACTAAAACACTGGCGGCTTAAACTGGCCCAGTTCGAGACCTGCAACCGTCTCATCAGCCAGTGTTTCAATTTTGTCTTTATCCAGCGCATTGTCTTTTGCCGATTTGAGGATCATATCAAATTCAATCCGCTCAACGCCGGCCGCCTGAGCTACTAAAGCCCAGTGATATGACTCAGCCAGCTTGTTTTGCTTAAAATACAGCGTGGTCAGGCTGGTGTAGATATCTGTGTCGACGACATCGCCAGCTTTATATAACTTCAACGCATCCTGCATCGTGGTGATCGCCAGATTTTTATCTTTCTCGATGTAATACCGGGCTAAAGCAAACTTTAAATCCGGCGTATTGAGCTCACCGGCTTTGGCTGCCCGTTCAAATTTCTCGAGATGTTCGCGGCTCTGATGTCGTGACCAATGGTAATACAGCAGCCCAGGGTAATCAGAGGTGACCGTTTCATCGGTCAGTCGTTTGATTTCGTTTAAAGAAACCATGTAGCTATCAACACGGGCTGTAGTTTTTTCTTTCAACTTGACGTGTTCAATACCTTTGGCCAGCTCCATACATTTGGAGTACTTTTCAAAATCCAGCAGCAGGCGATACTTGTTGGCGTCAGATGGTAACTTTTGTTCACCGAAACGGGCCAGAATGGTTTCTGAGCGCTCCACCCGACAATGACCGTCTTCGACTAGATCAGTACACAAACCGGGTTTCTCTTGGCAAACCTGCGTGATATTGAGTTCTTTTTCCCCACAGGCGCTCAGCAACACTAATAATGGTAACGATGACAAAAGTCTCTGCATAATCCCTCCGATCTTTATACAACCAGCATACGCAAAAGCTTTGAAAAAATCATTTGTAATTGTTGTTGTAGGGTTACGAATTCAATTACAATATGGCGCCCGCTGTGGCACCTGTCCCCGAACATTCGTTAACTATGAAGTAAAAGGCACAACAGCATGACCTTATCTCACGAAGAACAGTATCAACGCAGCTGGCAGGAACGCCAGGAATACGCCGAAAATATGCAGCCGATCATTGGTCGTCTGTATCGCAATAAAGGGATTGAGTTGGTGGTGTATGGCAAGCCGCTGGTGAATGCCACCACGATTGACATCATCAAGGCCCACAAAACGGTAGAGCGCTTTGAACAACAAAAACTGCGTCTGCGTGAGAGTTTCCCTGTGTTGGAAGCAATCAGCAAACTGGATCTGGCGCCAGGCCGGATCGATCTTGGCAAGCTGGCATTTGCCTATGCTTATAAGAACGCTGCTGAAGGTCTGAGTCTCGAGCAGTATCTGCAACGTGAACTGGCCGATTTACTTGGTCAAGATGACAAAATTAAACCAACAGATGTGGTGTTATACGGCTTTGGTCGTATCGGCCGCCTGTTAGCACGCCTGATGATTGAACGTGCCGGCCCAAGCGCCAAGTTACGTTTGCGTGCTATCGTGGTGCGCGGTGGTCGCAAAGGTGATTTGGACAAACGGGCCAGTCTGCTGCGCCGCGATTCTATCCATGGACCATTTAACGGCAGCATCACCGTTGACGAAGAAAACGGTGGTATCAAAGCCAATGGTACTTTTATCAAAGTAATCTACGCGGATTCGCCGGAACAGGTCGACTATACCGCTTACGACATTCATGATGCGTTGGTTGTCGACAACACCGGGATTTGGAAAGACGACAAAGAGCTGTCTATTCATTTCAAAGCCAAAGGCGCCGCAAAAGTGTTACTGACTGCGCCAGCTAAAGGTGATGTCAAAAACGTCGTGTATGGTGTCAATCATAAAATGATCACGGCGGACGATCGCATTGTGTCGGCAGCCAGCTGTACCACTAATGCCATCACGCCGGTATTAAAAGCGCTGCATGACGAATACGGTATCCGTAATGGCCACGTTGAAACTGTGCACTCATACACCAACGACCAGAACCTGATCGATAACTATCACAGCGCTGAGCGTCGTGGCCGCGCTGCACCGCTGAACATGGTGTTGACGTCAACCGGAGCTGCATCAGCTGTTGCCAAAGCGCTGCCTGAGTTAAAAGGTAAGCTGACTGGTAACGCGATTCGGGTACCGACACCCAACGTGTCGATGGCAATTTTGTCACTGAACCTGAACAAAGAAACTGACCGCGATTCACTCAATGCATATTTGCAAAAAGTGTCGCTATTTTCTGACTTGCAGGATCAAATCGATTTCACCAATTCAACGGAAATCGTCTCCAGCGATCTGGTTGGCTCGCGTTACGCCGGCGTGGTTGATTCTCAGGCTACTATTGCCGAAGAAGATCGCTGTGTGTTGTACGTTTGGTATGATAACGAGTTCGGCTACAGCACGCAGGTGATCCGCGTGATGAACGAGATGGCCGGTATATTTTACCCAACGCTGCCAGTCGCGCTTTAAGTCCGCTACTGCTCAGAAAAGCCGCCTGCTGGCGGCTTTTGTTTGCCTGTTGTTTACCGCAAAGCAAAGCAGCCAATCGCCTTGACAAGACAGGCGGCGCGCTGATGTGGTAGGCTTTGCCGGTCCTTTTTACCCTGTGCGGAACTCTAACAATGAAAATTACCTGTAACTTTGACAGCGGCAATATCGACGTGATTTCTGCAGAACGCATTGACGATATTCGTCTGGCGATCCGCAAAGACAATATGTCTGAATTTTATCAATGGTTTCATTTTCGGCTACACAGCGATAGTTTTGAGTCGCATACCATCCGCCTGACGAACGTGAATACCTCAGCTTATCCAAAAGGCTGGGCCGATTATAAAGCCGTCGCTTCTTATGACCGTGAAACCTGGTTTCGGGTCGATACCGCGTTTGATGGCGAACATCTGGTGATCACCCATTATCCGGAAGCTGAATCCTGTTATTTTGCTTATTTTGCCCCATACAGCTATGAACGCCACCTCGATCTGCTCGGTCAGGCGCAGGCAACAGGTCTGGCGCAACTGGTGGACTTAGGCAATACCATCGATGGCCGCGATATGAGTTTATTAGTCATTGGCGAGCCTGCCGATGGCAAGAAAAAAATCTGGGTCACCGCACGCCAACACCCGGGCGAGACGATGGCTGAGTGGTTTGTTGAAGGTCTACTCGACCGTCTGTTGGACCAGGACGACGGCGTCGCGCGTCAGCTGCTGAGCAAAGCGGTATTTTATGTGGTGCCGAATATGAACCCGGATGGTAGCGTGCGCGGTCATCTGCGGACCAATGCGGTTGGTGTAAACCTGAACCGTGAGTGGCAAACGTCAACTATGGAAAAAAGCCCGGAAGTCTATCTGGTTCGGCAAAAAATGCTCGAAACCGGTGTCGATATGTTCCTTGATATTCACGGCGACGAAAACCTGCCGTATAACTTTGTCGCCGGTGCCGAAGGCGTACCATCATACAACGCCAAAATGGCGCAGCTGGAAACGCTGTTCAAGCAGACTTTGCTGGCGGTGACGCCGGAATTCCAGACCGAATATGGGTATGACCTGGACGCTCCAGGCGAGGCCAATTTGACGATTGCTTCGACTTGGGTGGCCGAGCAGTTCAAGTGTCTGGCATACACTTTTGAGATGCCGTTTAAAGACAATGCGAACTTACCAGACGAACAATTTGGCTGGTCAGATGTGCGATCGAAAAAGCTTGGCAATGACACCTTGATCGCGGTGCGTGCCGTGGTTGATCTGTTGTAAGCCCGTCACCATATAACAGCAGCAAGGCTGACCTTAGCTGCCAACAGGCCGGTTTGCAAAGCCGGCCTTTTGTTTTATAGTGCCAGTGTTTTTTCAGGTAGGTATTTATGGCGATAGTGGCGTGCCCGTTTTGCGGCAAAAAAGTCTCCAGTAAAGCAGCCAGTTGTCCGCATTGTGGCAAGGGGCTGGCCGAAGTGTCCCCGCTCCAAATTGAACGTATTGCACGTGACAAGCATCTGGCATTGGGGCAGAGCATTAATAACCACGCAATGATCTCGATCTTGTTGTTTTTAGGCAGTTTTGTCTGGTTGTACTTTCGGATGCCGGAAGAGGGCAGCTGGCAATCCTGGCTAACTTATGGCGTGATGGGACTTGGGGCCGCAGGCTATGTGATATCCAAAGTCCGCATGGTGATGTACAAGAGGAAATAACGTGGATTTTATGGCGATGGTCAGCGCCATGTCCGCTGACACCTATGAAAAACTTTTGGATGCAGTCGGCACCGGACGCTGGGCTGACGGCACTCCACTTAATACGCAACAGCAGGAGCAGACGATGCAGCTGGTGATGGCGTATCAGGCGCGCGTACTGAAGTCGGCAGAACCTTTTACCATTGGTGCCGACGGTCAGATGGTGATCAAATCAAAAACGGAAATGAAAGCACAATTCAGTGCTGAGCAGTCAATCGCAAGGTTTGCACACGATGATCTTTAAGCGCTGGTTTAAGCCGAAGTGGCAGCACGAAAATCCAACTATCCGTCAGCTCGCAATCGCTGAACTGGATCAACAAACTCCTGAACAAAAAGAAATTTTACATGAACTGGCCTTCAACGATGGCACCGAAGCGGTCCGGCGCGCAGCGCTCGAACGGCTGAACGAATTTTCGTTATGGTGGCAGGCGAGTAAACATGAATCAGCAGACAGACTGAAACAATTTGCCGAGCAACAGCTAGTCCAAATGTTGCTGGATAACCGCGTCTCGGCGCAGCTAAAACAGCAGTTTATCGCTGAGTGTCATCGCAGTAGTGTGCTGGAAAAACTAGCCACATGTGAAACCGATGCCGAGTTAAAATTACAACTGTTATTACGCTTGCAACGTCAGGATTTATATCTGGCTGCTCTGCAGGACCCGGTTCTGTCCCTGACACAAAAACAATCATTATTTTCGCTGATCGCTGACGATAAAGCGCTGGAAAAAGCCTCCCGGCATTGTAGCGCTGAGTTAGTGCAGTTATTGCAGACGGAATTAAGCCATCGGCAGGAACAGAAACAAAAGCCGGAGCGGTTGCGTAAGCAACTGACCTTAGTGCTGGCGCGTTTAAATGCGGTGCGGGAAAGAACTGATATCACCCAGGCTCAGCAGCAATGGGCCGAGCTGCAACAGAAGTGGGCAGCCATCGAACCTGATCTGCAAGTCCTGTCGGCTGAAGAAGCCAACGAAGCACTACAAAAATATCAGCGTATTGTGCAACTGACTGAGGCGATGTTGGCGCCGCGTCTTGCAGTGTTGGCGGCTGAGCAAGCCAAACAACAGCACCAGGCGCATCAGCAAAAATTACTGCAGCAATTCACTCAACAACTGCAGATGCTACAGCAACAAACCGGCAGCCTGATCGCAGAAGGCGATTTAAACGCCGCCACAGCCCAACAACAGGCGCTCGATACTTTAACTGCACAGATCCGTGCTGAACAACCAGATCCAGCAGTGTTGCAGGCACTGGAACAGCGTATCGGTCAATTACAGCAGCAGCTGGACCAATTGCCATTACTTGCCGAAGCCTTAGCGCAGGCCGCACGATTGTTGGCTGAACTATCGGCGCAACCTTTACCGGTGGCAGCGCAGGCAGAAAAAGCTTATCAAGGTTTTAAAGACTGGCAAAAACACTGGCAGCAAGTCAGTCGCAGCGCCGGAGCCTTGTTACCACAGCAATTTTCCGACAGTTATCAGGCCCTGGTGCAACAGTGGCGTGAGCATTGTGAGCCTTTACTGGCGCAGCAACAGCGTCAGATCCGCCAACTACGCAGTAAGTTGGCAGAATTTAAACGGCTGCATGCGGAAGGCCGTTTTAAAGTACTGTTTGGTTTATGGAAAGGCATTCAACAGGAATTGACCGAATTGAACCCGGAGCAGCTGGCTCAGGTGGAGAAAGATCTGCAACTTTGCGGCGAGATGATCGCTGAGCTGACCGATCTACAGGCCTATATTGCGACACCACGTAAGCAGGCATTGATCGCCGAGATGCAGCAGTTACTGGACGAGCCCGCTGTTAGCATTAATGAACGCGCCACCCGGATCAAGCAGGCTCGCGCACAGTGGAATTCACTGGGCAGGGCTGATGCTGTACTGGAAGAAACGCTGAATCAGCAGTTTAATCAGCTGTCTGAACAAGCGTTCGCGCCATGCCGCGATTTTTATGCGGCACAGGATCAACAACGTGCGCAAGCTGAAGTAGCACGCCAGCAGATCATCGCTACTTTATTGCAGGCACAAGCGAACCCACCGCAAGGCCGGGAGCTGGATATGTTGCTGCAGCAACAACAGCAACGCTGGCAACAGGCAGGCGCAGTGAGCCGTGAACACTTTGCGATGCTGCAACAAGCATACAAAGCGGCGGTACAACCTTTAAAACAACTGCAACAAGATGCCTGGCAACAAGCCGCTGAGGCGAAACAGCAGCTGATTGTCCAGGCAAAACAGCTCGCCGAAAATGCCGGTGGTCCACAAGTAGAACAGGTCAAACAACTGCAACAGCAGTGGAAGCTGTTGGGTTTTGCCGGTAACCGTGTTGATCAACAGCTCTGGACCGAATTTCGTGCAGCCTGTGACGCCTTTTTTGCCCGGCGACAGCAGCAGCGTGATGAGGAAACTGCTCAGCTGAATGTCTGGCGGCAACAAGTCAGTGCGCTGCTGGCTGCAGTCAGTTCACTGGAACTGACGTCGTTAACCGAGTCGCAACTGCGCGAGCAATTGCAACAGCTCAATGACGTCGATACTGCGGATGACAAAGCGTTACGCCAACAGCAGCAGCAGCTGCGTCAGCAACTGACCGGACAATTAGCTGCGTTGGAAAAGCAAGCCGAAGCAGGGCAGTACCAGCAGTTGTTCAGTGCACTGACGAAACCCGATGTTCAGGCAGCGGACTTGCCGGCACTTTACCGGCTGGTATTTAATCAGCAGCAGGAAACAATGAGTCGTGTCGATTTGACTTTGGCATTGGAGTGGGCAGCGGGGCAACCGTCGCCGGTAGCACTTGCTGGTGACCGCCAGCGTGTGCAAATGCAACTGCTCAGCGATAAGCACAACAGCGGTGATAATCTGAGTCAAAACGAACTGTTGGGGCGCTGGCTGCAACATGGCCCATTGCAGGTCGATGAAGCAGATTTGCTGGCCCGGGTACGGTCTTTGTATCTGGCCTGAGGCCGGTAAATAAAAAAACCACCGCAAGGTGGTTTTTTTATATCCAGGGACGGATTGTATGCAGAAAATGCAGGTACGTGGTACCCAGAGCTTTTCTGCGATGCGCTGCCATCCATGGCGCTTACCTTTCAGGCCAACGCGACGCCAGCTTACAGCGTCAGTTCACCGCGTAAATCCTGCTGCATTTGTTGGCGTACTTCGTCAGCAGACAATGGCTGACTGAGCAGATAATGCAGTTTGGTCAGTGTGGCTTCTAAGGTCATGTCATAACCACTGATGACACCGCTTTGGCGCAATGCATTGCCCGTCGCATAACCACCCATATTAACCTTGCCTTTAAAACACTGGGTGCAGTTAATAATGACGGTGCCGCGTTCTGCCGCCTGTTGCAGTACTTGTAACAGCTGCGGGTGTTGCGGCGCATTGCCAACACCATAAGATTTGATAATGAGTGCACGTACTGGCGCAGCCGACATATTGGCGATCACATCGGTGCTGATGCCTGGGTACAAAGTTACTACGCTGATGGGCTGCGGCGTGATCTCTCTGACCTGCAGCGTTTGTTTTACCGGTCCCTGATACAAAGCGCCGGCTTTGACTTCAATATGGATGCCGGCCTGCAGCAATGGCGGAAAGTTCGGTGAGGCAAAAGCATTAAAACCGTCGGCATCGGCTTTGGTAGCGCGATTACCGCGAAACAGCTGATTATTAAAATACAGCGCAACTTCAGCGATTGGATAATTAGCCGCCAGATATAACGAATTCAGCAAATTAACCTGGCCGTCAGAACGCAGCTGCGCCAGCGGAATTTGTGAGCCAGTGATGATCACCGGCTTGGTCAGATCTTCCAGCATAAAAGATAATGCCGAGGCGGTGTAGGCCATGGTATCGGTGCCATGTAACACGACAAAACCGTCGTAATCGGCATAATGTTGCTGGATATCATGGGCGATGCTCAGCCAGTGCGCCGGTGTCATATCGGACGAATCAATCACCGGGTGATATTCATGAATATCGAAGTCCGGCATTTCCGCGCGATAAAACTCTGGCATGTTCCGCACTGTTTCACTGAGAAAGCCCGGCACCGGCACAAAGCCGTTGGCAGAGTGTTGCATCCCAATGGTTCCGCCGGTATAGGCGACATAAATACGTTTTTTACTGTTGTGTTGTGTCATGGCAGGGTACTTTTTGAATTTTGTTCTATTGTACGCAAGCGTAGCGCTGCTGTCAGGGCTGACTTGCCGAAGTCGCAGTTGAAATTGCGTTGAGAGCGGAAATAAAATCGGTTGAACAAAAGCTGAGCAAACGAACACAACAATACAAAAAAGGGCTTTACAAGGTGCCTGCAGCTCCTTAATATGCGGCCTATCGCGGAGAGATGGCAGAGTGGTTTAATGCACCGGTCTTGAAAACCGGCGAGGGTTAGTAGCCCTTCAAGAGTTCGAATCTCTTTCTCTCCGCCACTAAATCAACCACCTTTAGGTGGTTTTTTTACGCCTGAACTTTGAGGTTTTGGCGTAATTGATTGATATTTATCAACATTATCTAACAACTCCTGCCAGTGCTATTCCCATAGCAAAATCAAATTCACTCGGCTATGCTAACGAAGTTTCAGCCAGTCCAGACTATTCCAGTAACTTGAAAATTTAAGAGGCGCGTCAATTGATTAACGTTCTGATAGTGGATGATCATGAATTGGTCCGGACCGGGATCAGCAGGATTTTACAGGAAGAGCGTGGCATTCGGGTTGTCGCCGATTTGAACTCCGGTGAAGCTGCAGTGCAGTATTGCCGCAATGAAGCTGCAGGCCAATTGCCGCCCGACGTGGTGCTGATGGATATGAATATGCCAGGGATCGGTGGCATGAACGCCACCAAACGGATCCTGCACTATTGCCCGGATATCCGTGTATTGGCTTTGTCGGTGTCCTGCGAAGAGCCAGTACCAACGAAAGTGATGCAAATGGGCGCGTCTGGGTTTATTTCCAAAAATGCGGCGCCGTCTGAGATGATCACTGCAATCAAACGCGTTGCCGATGGCCATCGTTATATCTCTGATGAAGTCGCACAGAAAATGGCCTTCAGTAAAATTCAATCCAACAGTAACAATCCATTTGACGAATTGTCTGACCGCGAAATGCAAATCATGCTGATGATCACCCAGGGCGAAAAAGTGAATGATATTGCTGACAAACTGAATGTCAGCGCCAAAACCGTCAATTCATATCGTTATCGCATGTTTGAAAAACTGGCCATTAGCGGTGATGTTGAACTGACCCATCTGGCGATCCGCCATGGCATGATCAATATTGCCTGATCCACAATTCCCTGACCTTTTGAGACGCTGATGCCGCCGTTTGACAGCAGTGCTTTTTTAAAAACAGTGCCGGGTTCTCCTGGCGTGTATCGTATGTATGGCGATAAATCCCAGGTGATTTATGTCGGTAAGGCCAAAGACTTAAAAAAGCGCCTGGCCAGTTATTTCCGCAGTAATGTCGATAGTGTCAAAACCCGAGCGTTAGTGGCAAACATCGCTCTGGTCGAGTTCACGGTGACAAACAGTGAAACAGAAGCGCTGATCCTGGAAAACAACCTGATCAAGCAATTCATGCCCAAATACAATGTATTGCTGCGCGACGATAAGTCGTTTCCTTATATACTGCTGACCGATCACAAACATCCGCGTATCACCGCGCATCGCGGTCCAAAAAAGGTGCCAGGGCAGTATTTTGGCCCTTATCCCAGCGCCGGCGCGGTTTGGGAAAGTCTGAAGTTGCTGCAGAAAGTCATTCCGATCCGGCAGTGCGAAGATGGCTTTTACCGGGCGCGCACGCGGCCTTGCTTGCAATATCAGCTCAAACTTTGCTCTGCACCTTGTGTTGGCAAGATCTCCGACGAAGCTTATGCCGGTCAGGTCCGGCTGACCCGATTATTTTTGCAGGGCAAAAATCAGCAGGTTATTGAAGATCTGGTGCAACAAATGGATGCGGCCAGCACCGCGCTGGATTTTGAATTGGCGGCACAATTGCGTGATCAAATCATCGCACTGCGTAAAGTGCAGGAACAGCAAGCCGTCAGTGGTGACCACGATGAAATGGATGTCCTGGGCTTCTGTTATTTGCACGGCGTTGCAGCTGTCCATGTGCTGTATGTGCGCGACCAAAAGATCCTTGGCACTAAAACCTATTTCCCAAAACTACCGCAACAAACTGAAGCAGATGAGATTTTTCCGGCCTTTTTACTGCAGTTTTATCTGAACAATATGGGTGGACAGCAGATCCCGCGGGAAATCGTCATTGGTGAACCGCTGGAAGATGCGGATAGCATTGCGGCAGCTATCAGTGCGGCGGCAGGACGCAAAGTAGTGCTGAATCCGGCCAAACGTGGCGAGAAGGCGCGTTATCTGGATCTAGCCAATAAAAATGCCCGTACCGCCTGCGATACTAAAGTCAGTCAGGCGGCACATATGGCTGCGCGGTACCGTGCACTGAAACAAACGCTGAAACTTGACGCCCTGATGCGGATGGAGTGTTTTGACATCAGCCATACCATGGGCAGCCAGACAATGGCCTCTTGTGTGGTGTTCAATGACAAAGGTCCGGACAAAGCCGAATACCGGCGCTTTCATGTTGAAGGCGTGACACCCGGTGATGATTATGCGGCGATGCGTTTTGCCCTACAAAAACGCTATGGCAAATTGCAGGACGAGGTGAGGGTACCGGACATTGTGCTGATTGATGGTGGCGCCGGACAACTGAATCAGGCAATTGAATTTTTTGCTGGCTGGACGCTGGCGAAACGGCCGCTATTGCTTGGCGTTGCCAAAGGTACCAGTCGTAAGCCAGGCCTGGAAACCTTGCTGATCAACTCAGCGCAGCATGCGATTAACCTGCCGGCGGACGATCCGGCTTTGCATTTGATCCAGCACATTCGTGATGAAGCGCACCGTTTTGCCATTACCGGGCATCGCCAGCAGCGCGGGAAAAAGTTCACGCAAAGCCCATTGGAAAATATTGCCGGAATAGGTGAGAAACGCCGGCAAGCTTTGTTACAATACCTCGGTGGTTTGCAAGGCGTACTGAAAGCTTCAGTCGCTGAGCTGGCGACAGTGCCCGGGATCTCCAAAGCGCAGGCGGAGTTGATTTATCAGGCCTGTCATAACAACTAAAAAAATGCCCAGAATTGAGATTTATTGATGTGGAATGTGCCTAACCTGTTAACTTTGTTCCGGATTTTTTTAATTCCTGTCTTTGTTTTCTGCTTTTATTCAACCCATGAACATGCCCGTTTTCTTGCCGCTTTTGTGTTCTGGCTAGCGGCTATTACCGATGCTTTAGATGGCTATCTGGCGCGAAAACTCCAACAATCCACCGCTTTTGGTGCATTTCTGGATCCGGTCGCAGATAAAGCGATGGTCGCTGCCGCACTGGTACTGGTCGCTGTGGATATGCAGACTTTATGGGTGACTATTCCGGCTTTTGTTATGATCAGCCGTGAAATCATCATCTCCGGTCTACGCGAATGGATGGCTGGCCTTGGTGAAGGCGCTCAGGTCAAAGTGTCGGAAATGGGCAAACTGAAAACCGCGGCACAAATGCTGGCGTTAATCGGTTTGATTTGGCAACCAGTGTCGTGGATCACCGATTTAGGCATGCTGTTATTGTTTATCGCCACTGTACTGACCGTCTGGTCAATGGTGGTCTATTTGCAGGCTGCTTGGAAATATCTGCAACAAAATTAGGTGCTTCGCACACAAAAACTGCAGTTTTGCTAAAAATTGAGCAATCAGTTCAGCAGTGCCAAGTTTTGAGTTGACGGATTTATTAAACCCAGTAGAATGCAGCTCGTGTTAAGGCAAACGCCTTTTCAGATGAAGCGGGCATAGCTCAGTTGGTAGAGCGCTACCTTGCCAAGGTCGAGGTCACGAGTTCGAGTCTCGTTGCCCGCTCCAAATAATCTGAAGAGTGTCTTGATGGCGGGTTGGCAGAGTGGCCATGCAGCGGATTGCAAATCCGTCCACCTCGGTTCGACTCCGGGACCCGCCTCCATTTAGTCGTAATAGACTGAATACACAGTTAAAAACGTTGTCTGCCCGGGTGGTGAAATCGGTAGACACAAGGGATTTAAAATCCCTCGCTCGAAAGGGCGTGCCGGTTCAAGTCCGGCCCCGGGCACCACTTACTGTCAACACCATAGCAGTAAGTACAAATTTATGCGGGCATAGCTCAGTTGGTAGAGCGCTACCTTGCCAAGGTCGAGGTCACGAGTTCGAGTCTCGTTGCCCGCTCCAAATAAAAGCAAAAAGGTCTTTGGAAACAAAGACCTTTTTGCTTTTTATGGGAAAGCTGTCATTGCTGATTTAAGCTGCAGCCGCTCCCGGCCAAGCTGTCTCACGGAAGCATCAATCTGATGCCAGAGAATCGTCCTCCCCATGGAAAGGGCCAGCCTGTTTTGGACGAACTTCAGCTTGTTTGTGGAAACTTCAATATGGATCTGCTTGCAGATATTATCGGTATGGCCGGCACGTCGTTGGTGGTCGGTGCGTTTTTCCTGTTACAACTCAACAAAGTGTCACCCAAGGGGCTGACGTACAATCTGATGAACCTGATCGGTGCGTTGTTTTTGTTGTTCAGCCTTTGTATCAATTTCAATCTGGCCAGCTTTGTTATCGAAGTGTTCTGGATCGCGGCATCTGTAATTGGTCTGATGCAATACCGGAAGAACAAAAACGCTGTGCAAACCGCTTAGCAAATGGCACTAGTGCAATCACAAGTGCAATGAACAAACCGGGCTTTTGCCCGGTTTGTTGTTTTTAGTCGTTAGAGCCAAAACGGTAATACTAACTGACACCACAGCGTGATCAGCAGCACCCCAGCAAAGTTAAGTACGACACCCGCTTTGATCATGTCGCGGATGTTGAGCTGACCACTGGCAAATACAATCGCGTTAGGGGGCGTACCGACCGGCATCATAAAACCGAGACTGGCTGCGAGCGCAGCAGGCACCAGCAGGTAGAGCGGTGACAAATCCAGACTGAGCGCCACCGGGCCTAAAATTGGCAAAAAGGCCGCAGCCACAGCGGTATTGCTGGTCAGTTCGGTTAAAAACACAATTAACAACGCCACGGCGGCAATAATCAACAGCGCCGGCACCCCGTGTAACCCTTGAAACCATTGTGCCAGCGCGTCCGACACGCCATGTTGTTGCAATTGACCGGCCAGACTCAAGCCACCACCAAATAATAACAACACGCCCCAGGGCAGCTTTTCGCTGTCTTGCCAGTTCAATACGGGCTGAACCCTCGATGGCGCGGGTTCTGCCGCTAAACTTTCCGCCAGCGGATGCTGCACCGGCAACAGAAATAACAACATCGCTGCGCTGAGGGCAATCACTGTATCGCTCAGGGCCAGACCGCTCCATTGGCTTAATAGTGGCTGGAAGATCCAACAGAGCGCAGTGATTAAGAAGATTACCGCAACCAGACGTTGTGGCCTCGTCACTGCACTTGCATTGTCTGGTGCATGCTGTACTACAGGCGTCAGTAAATGCAGCCGAAAATAGACCCGGCCGAGCCAGAACCAACAAACCAGTAGCATCGAAAGCGCTAGCGGAACCCCAAGTAACATCCACTGACCAAAACCCAGTTTTATCTGATAAGTTTTTTCCAGAAAGGCGGCTAATAACGCATTCGGTGGCGTGCCAATTAAAGTCGCGATGCCGCCAATACTCGAGGCATAGGCCACGCCTAATAACAAAGCCGGCGCCAGCACCTTTTGTTGCTGCAGAGGTGCTACAGCGACAACCGACAGCGCGATAGGCAACATCATCACTGCAGTTGCGGTGTTGGACATCCACATCGATAGAAACGCCGTGATGGTCATCAGCGCTGCGAGCTGTTGCACTGGCGCGGTCCCAACCCGGCGGAGTGCCCGAATGGCTATCTGCTGATGCAAACCGGTTTTTTCCAGCGCAATCGACAAACAAAAGCCACCAAAAAACATAAAAATCAGCGGATGTGCATAGGGCGACGTCGCTGCTTCTGCACTACTGATGCCAAACAGCGGAAACAACAGCATCGGCAATAACGACGTAACAGGGATCGGAACTGCTTCACTGATCCACCAAATCACCATCCAGCCGGTGATACCGCAGAGTAGACTGGCAGTGCTGCTTAGGCCCGGAATGTTCCACAGACTGAAAAACAACAGGCAAGCAGGCCCTGCCAGTATCCAAAACAAAGTGAGTCGGGACATAGATTTCCACAACAAAATGCCGGTTGATTCACTGACTCTAACTGCTTTTGATGTCACAATCATCCATTTGTTGTTTCTGTCGTAAGTCGACAGACTTGGACACAGTCTGTATCTCAGTTAGACTCGGCACAACTATCAGAAAGGAGCAGTTAAATGCTGGCTTTACAACGATATTTTCCTGACATATCCCCACTGGTGTTTGGCTGCATGGGCCTTGGCGGTGACTGGAATTCACCAACAACGACCGCTGAGCAACAACACCAGGGATTTAGTGCAATCGAAGCCGCGTTGGAGCTTGGTTTTAACTGTTTTGACCATGCCGATATCTATACCCGCGGCAAAGCGGAGGCTGTTTTTGGCCAATTTCTGGCGGCCCAGCCAGAACTGCGGGAATGCTTAGTGTTACAAAGCAAATGCGCCATTCGTTTTGCTGATGCCGATCATGTCGGCCGTTATGATTTCAGTGCCGGTTATATCGCCGATAGCGTCGAGCAAAGCCTGCGCCGGCTACAAACTGAGTACCTGGATATCCTTTTGTTGCACCGGCCGGATCCATTGATGCAAATCGACGAAGTGGCGGAAGTGCTGAGCCGGTTACAACAAAGCGGCAAAGTCCGGCAGTTTGGCGTCTCTAACTTCGGCGCGCCGCAGCAACAACTGCTGCAATCGGCGCTGCAGGAACCTTTGGTCGTTAACCAGTTGCAAATGAGCCTGGCCAATCTGGACTGGCTGGAAGCGAATGTGCTGACCGGCATGCCACAAGGTGCCGGTCATTATTTTGGTTATGGCACTGTTGAATACTGTCAGCTGAATAAAGTACAAATTCAGGCCTGGGGCAGTTTGGCGCAAGGCCGTTTCAGCGGCGCCGGCAAAGATTTATCAGCCAATGAACAGCGCACCGCTGATTTGGTAGCAAGGCTTGCTGCTGAGTATCAGGTCAGTGCAGAAGCCATTGTGCTGGGGTGGTTATTGCGCCATCCGGCCGGCATACAGCCGGTGATTGGCACTGTTAATCCGGCACGGATCCGTGCTTGTAGTCAGGCGCTTGATGTGGAACTGACGCGCGAACATTGGTATGCGCTTTATGTCGCTAGTCGTGGTCAGGCTCTGCCGTGAGCCAGTGCAATAGCTTGTAAGTGAAACAACACAGGAAGGATTCAGATGGTTACGCAAAGTTTTACGCTCACCAACACCGGTAAAATCGAGTTTGCGCCGGGACAAAAATCAATTACCGCCAACAAAGGCGAGTCGGTGCAGTTTGTTTTGACCAATAACAGTGGCCAGACCTTGCTGGATTGGGGACTTTATTTTAACAATCCATTTGATGTCAGCAATTCACTGCGTTATTCGTTTGGTGATCTACAGCCAAACGGAAATGTCTATACGGCGGAGAAAACCATCAGTCTTGACACGGCTGAGGCTAAAGTTGCGAAGTACAACGCTTATGCGATTTACGTCACGGTGCAAAACAGCAGCGGCACTGTGACCATTTTTCAGCGCGACCCTGAGATCATCGTGAACGGCGGAGACGTCGAAGACTAGAAATTCACGTTAACTTGACGTTTGCTTTTCAACTATATAGAGCTGGCGGGCTTGTTCCTTTCAGGGCGCGTCAGCACCTGTTGCTGCATTATTTGTTTGAATTCTGGTTCAGACTGCAGTGCATCAAAGTCATACCCTAACGCCAGTGCGGCTTGCAGATAGTCGACAGCTCGTTGGCGTTCACCACTAATCTCACAGATTTGCGCTGCATTGATCAATTGTTGAGGTTTCTTCAAAGCACCTGCAGCCTTGAGTTCTTGCAAGGCTTGCCGGCTTTGGCCGTTTTTCGCCAGATAAAGACCCAGTCTGAGTCGTGCGTTTTGCAGCTTTGGCGTTTTCTCCAACAGCAGAGTGACCAAACGGATCGCATGCTGATAACTCTCTCGCGCTTTGTCCGGTTGTTGCGCCCAGCGATAGCTGTCTGCCAAATTGCCCCACAATTGGTAACTATCTGGTTTTAACTCGACAGCCAACGCAAAGTGCGCGCTGGCCTCGGCATACTGCTGCTGATAAAACAGCAAAGTCCCGATGTTCGAATGATTGACGGCGTCGTTATCGATGGCGACCGCTTGTTTAAATGTCGTCAGTGCAGCTGAGTAATCGCCGCGGCTGAATTGAATTGCGCCCAATGTCTGCAAGACTTGTGCATTGTTCGGTGCTAAACCGGCGAGTTTGCGATAACTGCGTTCAGCCTTATCCAGCTGCTGGTGCTGATAATAAAACACCGCCAGCGCATTGATAAAATACCAGTTTCGGCTGATCTCTGCCGCTTGCTGAAACTGTTGTTCAGCGGCAGCGGTTTGGCCAGCCAGATCAAAAGCGCGGGCCTGACCATGGATTAACATGGCATTGCCTGGTTCCAGTTGCAGCGCTTGACTGAACAGATCGATTGCCCGGGGATAGTCGCTGCGCAATTTAGCAATTTCAGCTTGTAGCGCCAGTAACCTGCTAGTTTTAGGCAGTTGCTGCGCCAACGCGTTAGTTAATTGCTCAGCTTGTGGTAACCAGTGGTGGATATCGCGAACTCGTGCCGTCTGTAACATGGCATCGATCAGGGCAAAGCGCGCTTCGATAAACTCAGGATCTGTTTGTACCGCGCTTTGCAGTTGTTGCAGCGACTTCTCGATATTATCTTTGTAATCATGGCGATAGAGATAGCTGATGCCGGTCAGATACGCTTTATACGCCGTATCATTGGTTGCGCTGCCTTTGGACAGTGGTAACGCATCCGGCAGCTGCCAGTTCAACAAGCGCACCAGCTCAGTTCTGACTTGCTGTTGTGCCAAATCCCAGTTGTCTAATGCCAAATCAACTTCAGTAGATTTCAGGATGCGGCCATCCGCGCCGTTTTGCAGATTCAGTGACAGTCGCCGGGTATTGCCAAGGTGCTGCAAGCTACCGCTGATCACTAGCTCGGTCTGAAATTGCTGGTAAATGGCTTTGCTACTGACTTCTTTGAGCTGGGCGAGTTCTGCAGGGGGAAGTACCCAGACATTACCATTATGCTGGCCTATTTGCGCTAAATCCTGGCTCAGGCTAAGCGACATCCCGGTCAGGAATTGTTGCACCGACGGATCTGCACCGATATTTTGCAGTGGCACTAGCGCCAAGGTTTTGCCCTGACTGAGTAAACTCTGTTTATCGACGCTTTGCTGACCGAGCCATAAACTAAAGATCAGGATAAGCGGGGCAATTGCGACCCAGAATTGCCAGCGCACCAATGGATACCAGATGCCTAAGCGCTGGCGTTGTATTAATTCCTGCTGCAGTTTCGCTAAGAATACGGCGACTTTACTGAGGTCCGCCGGACGTTGTGACGGATGGGGGGCCAGACATTGTTCAATCAGGTTTTTAAGCGATTGCGGCAGTGCCGCCGGTTGCCCTGCAGGTTGTTTGATCTGCTGCACAATGGCTTGCATGGTTGCATCGGCATTTTCGCGCAGAAATGGATGCACGCCATAACAGAGCTCGTACATGATCACGCCAAAGGCAAAAACGTCACTTTGGATTGTGGCATCGACGTCGCTTTGCAGAAGCTCCGGCGCCATATAGGGCAAAGTGCCTTTGATTTGATGCGCAGTTGTGTGTTGCGACCACTGCGTGTTCAGCTGACTGGACAACATCGGCGGTAGGCCGGCGCCTTCGGTTTCTGCCTGCTGTTGCAAGCGTCGTTGTCGGCTAGCCATACCAAAATCGAGAATTTTGACTTGTTGCGCCGGCAGGCAAACCATCAGATTGCTTGGCTTTAAATCGCGGTGGATCACGCCGGCCTGATGCGCACTCGCCAGACCTGCGGCTATCTGCTGCAGCAAATTCAATTTATCCGCTAAGCTCAGCGGGCGCTGTTTGTAATGATCCAGCGTCTGACCCTCGAGCCATTCTGTGACGATGTAGCTTTGCTGCTCAGTGCGGGAGATATCGTAAACAGTGACGATATTCGGGTGTTGCAATGAGGACGCAACGCGGGCTTCTTCTAACAATTGCTGCTGATGAAACTGGCCTTGTCGTTGTAATTGCAACACTTTGAGTGCAACCGGACGTTGCAGGGCTGCGTCATAGGCCTGATAAACAATGCCCATACCGCCCTGGCCAGCCTGGCGCAGCAACTGGTAATGGCCATAAGGTGCGGCAGGCGGCAGATCGCTAGTGGGTAGGCTCTGACTGGCCGCATCGCTTGGCATCCAGGTATCCAGCTGCGACGGAAATTCAGACTGACAGAAATCACATTGGTCGGAAGACGCTGCATTGGGCATGTCACACTGCTGACAGATCACGCGTTTCTAACCCCTTGAGCCGGATCTGAGCGTGTCGCTAGCGGTATCAAGCAGTTGCAAGGTGGCGGGTTTGTGTGCACAAACGCGGTTTTTTCCACTGTTTTTTGCCTGATACATTGCCTGGTCGGCACAATCAATGAAGCGGTAAGCCAGATTGTGCAGGGCGTGGTGGAAACCGGCTACACCAATGCTGGCGGTGATCTTTAAGCTTACGCCTGTAACCAGCGGTTCGAGCGCGGCAATATCGGCGCGGATGCGCTCTGCATAAATCAATGCACTGTCCGGTGAAGTGTTATTGACCAGTACCACAAATTCTTCGCCGCCCAATCGGCCAACCCGGTCGGCCTTTCGGGCCAGCGTTTTTAACAGAGCTGCGACACAGCGCAAGACTTCATCACCGGCAAAATGGCCGTATTGATCGTTGATTTGCTTAAAATTATCTAAGTCGATAAAAATCAGGCTACAAGGCTGACCATAACGTTTGGCCTGCTCCATCGACAAGGTGATTTGTTCTTCTATCATACTGCGGCTGCACAAGCCGGTCAGATCGTCACACAGCGCCCGGCTGATGGTAATAGCGTTTTTCAGCGCCAGACCAAGCTGGGCCTGCAATGTTTTACAGAACGTTTCCTGCAGCTGGTTAAAACCATCGGTATGAGTGGTATCCAGATACAGCAGTGCCAGCGTTTCTCCGTTAGCCTGCAGCGGCATGGCCAATACACCGGTGACTTCGACCTCCGGACGTGGCGAGACAAAGCGGGACAGTTGCTGTGCTGACAGCAGTCTGAACTCCTGGCGTTCAAAACACTCACGGGCGATCCACTCGCTAAAGGCCGGGCCATCCGTCGCATGCGGTGGGGCATAGTTCCAACAGGCTTGCCGTTGTAGTGATTGACCGCGTTTATCTGCCATCAGCACAAAGCCGCGGCGGGCACCCAGCACTTCAGCAATCATCGGCACTGCATGTTCGAGCAGTACCAGATAGCCTTGCGTTTGATTGACTAGTGTATTGAGGCGTTGCAACAAGCTGTTTTGGGCAGACCACTGTTGTGCAGCTTGTTGTAATTGCTGGAATTGCTGACACAAATGTTGCTGTAAGTCAGATAACGGCTGGGCTTGCTGGCTCAACTGTATTAAGGCGCCCAAGCTGTGTTGTTGCATATCATCGATGCGGTGTTGCAGATCATGTAAAGCCCAGACAGCAAAATCCTGTTCATGGTGATGCGCGGCGTCGTATCGCAAAGAAACTTTTTGTCGGCCAAACAATAATTCACATTGCGGTGGCAGCAACATACTTTGTGCCGGTTGCAATAAATGTTGATCGAGTTGGGTGCCAAAGCGAGAGCCTTTGTCTCGCAGTGCCGGGCCTTGTGCCGTCAGAAAAATTTCAGCATGTTGGCGCGACACACTGCTGTCATGCAAAACCAACAGGTTGACCGGATCTCGCCCAATCGAAACAGGCGTATCGTCCAGCGTCAGGCGCACCGAATGATGCTTATCGCCTTGCAGCCAGTCGAGATCAAGCACCATGGGCTCACTCATGTGATGCACTCCGAAACGTCAGGAGCCAGACTGTAGATGATTCCAGTTTGTGGCTACAGCTCGTTTATGTCCTGCGCATGTTCAGCGCTGTTCAGGATAAAATCGCTAATTTGCCGAGTTTATACCCGATTTCACCCCTGTAACAGTGTCAAATGCAGATAACCGCAATTTTGCCATGCTATAGGGCATGTAGCATGGCAATGGTGGTAAATCGATTAAAAGCCTTGCAGATATTGTTGTTTTGGCTGCTGCAGAATGGTCTCCCAGGAGCCGTAGGTTGGGTTAGTCAGCATAAACCAGCGAGATCCCCAGTATGGCTGGTATTTTTCCACCAACTCAAAGCGTTTGGCTGGGGTGATATTGCTTTTAACCTGCGGCAGAAAATCGCCAAAATCATCGCCCAGCAACATAATGACGCGGTATTGTTGCGCTGCTTTTAACCGACGACTTTCTTTTTCAGAGGTCCAGTCTTTTTGCTCGGATTTCAGCCACAGCTGACTGGCATCAACCTGCTTGATCCCGGTAGCCTGCAGATTTTTCAACGTATCGTTTTTTTGCGGGCAACTGTCTTTTACTGCAGCTCTTGGCGAACATTCCCGGTTACTGATGTACAGCACGGTTACGCCATTCTGGCCGGCCAGGTTGAGGAAGTCGACGGCTCCAGGCACAGCTTTGGCTTTGGCAGCGGCGACCCAGTTATCCCAGCGTTTGCCGTTAAAACCATGGTCCTGTTCCAGAATTGCCTGTGCTGCTGCCGGTGAGTTATCCAGAATGGTTTCGTCAATATCGACGATGATTGCCGGTGGCAGCTGCTGGAAATCGGTGGTTTGGGTTGGCAGTGCCGACCAGTTTCGGTCGCTCAATGCGTCTTTTAACGTCAAACTGGCCATTTTGTAAGTTTGCAGACTGTTCGCACGAAATTCTGCTGACGTCTGATACCACAAAGTGGCATTGAAGTTATCGTGTGGGACAGAGACCGCAGCAGCGGCAAACAAAATAGCGGCGGAGAGGGCCATAGACGAGTCCTGGAAGCGGAAAAACGTCGATCATACTGGGTTCAGGCCGAATTTCAACAGGTGCCCGGTTTATTGCCGGTTTCCTGCGCTAAAGCGCTAGCAGCCTGTCGTGACTGTGCCTGCACAAGCAAAAAAAGGCAGCTTGCGCTGCCTGTTAAATTCGTTACATATTTGGATAATTTGGGCCGCCACTGCCTTCCGGTGTGACCCAGCGGATATTTTGTGAAGGATCTTTAATATCGCAGGTCTTACAGTGAATGCAGTTTTGCGCATTGATTTGCAGACGCGGTTCACCGGCTTCCTGACCAACAATTTCATAGACGCCAGCCGGGCAATAACGCTGGGCCGGTTCGTCATAAATCGCCAGATTTACTTTGATTGGAATCGCACTGTCTATCAGCTGCAGATGGCAAGGCTGCTCTTCTTCATGGTTGGTGTTGGACAAAAACACCGACGATAATTTATCAAAGCTCAGTTGTTGGTCTGGTTTCGGATAGTCAATTTTGGCACAGGCCGACGCTGGCTTCAGACAGGCATGGTCGACGCTGTTATCTTTGAGCGTAAAAGGCAGTTTGCCGCCAAACCAGTTCTGGTCGACCATGTTAAAGGCGCCGCCCAGAATAGAGCCGAACTTGTGCATGGCCGGACCGAAATTACGCGAGCGGTACAGCTCGTCGAATAACCAGCTTTGTTCAAAACGGCCTTTAAAGCTTTGCAGATCCTGACCACCCGCATCACCGCGGCTCAGTGCGTCAAACACAGTTTCGGCGGCCAGCATGCCGGATTTCATCGCGGTGTGATTGCCTTTAATCTTGGCAAAGTTCAGCGTACCAGCATCACAACCTAACAACAGACCACCCGGGAAGGTCATTTTCGGCAGGCTGTTCAGGCCGCCTTTGGCAATGGCGCGCGCGCCATAACAAACACGCTTGCCGCCTTTGAGATATTGCGCAATCACCGGATGATGTTTGTAGCGCTGGAATTCGTCAAACGGGCTTAAATGCGGATTGCTGTAGTTCAGGTCAATGATGAGGCCCACGACGACCTGGTTGTTGTCCGCATGGTACAGATAACCGCCACCAGACGTGCCCTGATCTAAAGGCCATCCAGCGGTATGCACGACCAAACCTGCTTGATGTTTATTTGGATCTATATCCCAAATCTCTTTAAAACCAATCGCATAGTGTTGCGGTGAACAATCTTTGTCGAGTTGATAATGTTTGATCAGCTCTTTACCCAGATGGCCACGGCAGCCTTCAGCAAATAACGTGTATTTTGCGCGCAGTTCCATCCCGGCGACAAAACTGTTTTTCTGCTCACCATGCTTATCCAGCCCCATATCACCAGTCACAATCCCTTTGACCACATTGTCTTCAATGATCAAACTGGCGGCACTGAATCCTGGGAAAATTTCAACGCCAAGCGCTTCAGCCTGACTTGCCAGCCAGCGACTAACGTTACCCATCGATACAATATAGTTCCCGGTATTGTGCATGGTTTTTGGCACCGCAAAATGCGGAATCAGGCGCGAATCGTCGGCGTTTTGTAGTAAGTAAATGTCGTCATGACTGACTGCTGTGGTTAAAGGTGCGGCTTTTTCCTGCCAGTCTGGGATCAGTTCATTCAGTGCCCGCGGTTCAAACACCGCACCGGATAAGATGTGGGCGCCAACCTCAGAGCCTTTCTCTACGACGCACACGGTGAGCTCTGAACCAGCGGCTTTTGCCTGTTGCATCAGTTTAATTGCAGCTGACAAGCCCGCCGGACCGGCACCGACTACGACTACATCAAACTCCATCGATTCCCGTTCCATTTGCCACCTCACTGCTATGATTTGCGCTGCATCAACTGTTTAATAACACTTGGCTGCTATTCTTGTGTAGTTTTTTTAAAAGCGTTGCTGGCAAGGGTATTTCAGGTTGACGTTAACGTCAACACTGGTTAGATTGTCCGGCATTGAAATGGTCTGAAGTTTACCTTCGCGTAAACTTGACCCGAAAACAGCAGGGGTGTGCATTGATGAAAATTCTGGTGCCGGTCAAACGGGTGATTGATTACAACGTAAAAGTGCGGGTGAAAGCCGACCAGAGCGGCGTGGACCTGGCCAATGTCAAAATGGCGCTGAACCCTTTCTGTGAAATTGCAGTAGAAGAAGCGATCCGGTTAAAAGAAGCGGGTGTGGCGACTGAAGTAGTTGTGGTGTCGATTGGACCTGGCGTTGCGCAGGAACAGCTTCGTACCGCACTGGCCTTAGGGGCTGATCGCGCTATTCTGCTGGAAACAGAACAAAACCTTGAATCACTGCAAGTGGCAAAACTATTGGCCAAAGTGGTTGGCACTGAGCAGCCGCAACTGGTGATCCTGGGTAAACAAGCGATTGATTCTGATAACAATCAAACGGCACAAATGCTAGCAGCCTTAACTGGTATGGGTCAGGGCACTTTCGCTTCGAAAGTGGTTGTGGCCGACGGCAAAGTGAACGTAACGCGTGAAATCGACGGCGGCCTGCAAACAGTTGCATTAAATCTGCCAGCAATCGTTTCGACTGATCTGCGCTTAAACGAGCCGCGTTATGCATCTTTGCCGAACATTATGAAAGCGAAGAAAAAGCAGTTAGACGTGATTGCAGCCGACTCGTTGGGTGTGTCGTTACACAGCCAAATTAAAGTATTAAAAGTCACGGCGCCTGCAACCCGTCAGGCCGGTGTGAAAGTCGATTCTGTCGATACTCTGATCGACAAGTTAAAGCATGAAGCGAAGGTGATCTGATGACCATTTTAATCATTGCCGAACATAACAACGTTTTATTAAAAGCCGACACAGCCAAAACGCTGACTGCCGCTCTGGCAATTGGTGGCGACATTCATGTATTGGTTGCCGGTCAAAACTGCCAGACTGTCGCCGCAGAAGCTGCTGCGCTGCACGGTGTCAGCAAAGTGCTGGTGGCCGATGCTGCGGTTTATCAACATCAGTTAGCCGAAGAAATCGCAGCATTAGTGCTGTCGGTGGCTGCAGGCTACAGCCATATTCTGGCGTCTGCGACCACGCACGGGAAAAACTTCCTGCCACGCGTCGCTGCAATGCTCGATGTCGGCCAAATCTCCGACATTATTGCGGTAGAGAGCGCCGATACTTTTGTCCGCCCAATCTATGCCGGTAACGCCATTGCGACTGTGCAAAGTGCAGATGCAATCAAAGTCATTACTGTGCGCAGTTCAGCCTTTGCAGTGACGCCAAATGGTGGCTCCGCCGTGATTGAAACGCTGGCGCCGGCCACTGCTGCTGGTTTATCGGTATTTGTCGATGAGCAACTGACTAAATCAGAGCGTCCTGAACTGACTGCGGCTTCTGTAATTATCTCTGGCGGTCGTGGCATGCAAAACGGCGATAACTTCAAGTTACTCGAGGGCATTGCTGACAAGCTGAACGCTGCTATTGGTGCCAGTCGTGCTGCTGTCGATGCTGGTTTTGTGCCGAATGATATGCAGGTCGGTCAGACCGGTAAAATCGTGGCGCCGGATCTGTATATCGCGGTCGGTATTTCTGGTGCTATCCAGCATTTAGCCGGTATGAAAGATTCCAAAGTCATTGTCGCAATCAACAAAGACCCGGAAGCACCAATATTCCAGGTGGCGGACTATGGTCTGGTCGGCGATTTATTCGCCATCCTGCCGGAACTGGAAGCGAAACTGTAAATTCGGTTGGCAGCGTGACAGAAAGTCACATAGCAAATGAATAGAAAAAAGCTGCTGGTTGAAACCAGCAGCTTTTCTTATGGCCGTCGCAGTCTGGAAGAATCGTTACAGCACGCCAGGGCCAGAGGCCCTGTGCCTGATCAGCGACTGAATTGCACGTCAAAACTAACCGGTACAACCAATTCAATCCGGTTTAACTTGGCGATGTCCTGCAGTTTTTTCACGCCACCATCCAGTTTGAACTCAGTGGCTTTCACCAGTACTGGTGCTTTGGTAAACGCCAGCAGTCGATTGTCCGCCAATTTCACCACGCTGATATCAGCAGTCACTTTTTGTGTTTGATCGACAATCGTCAGTGTCAGTTCGACTTTCTCGTTGTGCACAGCGCCGGTTTTTAATGCACCGATTTTGCCAGCATCCAGCATGCCACTGGCTTTGATTTGTGGGAATTTGCTGGCGTTAAACAAGTGTTCTAGCATCCGCTCATTACGGATCGGAATCATTGTATCAAGGCCTTGCACCGGGATCTGCACGCTGAACTGGCCATCATCTGCCCACTGACCCTGCAGTTGTTTAAAGCTGTGTGTTTCGGCAACCACATCGTTTTTCACTGTGACAAAACGCAACGATGACTGCGCCGGATCCAGTTGCCAGGCGGCTTGTGCATAACCTGCGGTTAACGCCAGCGCGACTAGTAATTTTTTCATAACAAACTCCATTTGGAACCAAGGGGGGAAGGACAGTAGCATACTGGACAGCGAAAACAGGTCCAAGTTTATTCAGACCAAAAATCCGCAATTTATCGCAGATATAAAAAAACCGCCGGGAGCGGTTTTTAACAACGTTATGCGTTGGCCTGTAAGGTAAGCGCCACGGACGGCAGCGCATAAAAAACCGCCGGGAGCGGTTTTTAGCAACGCAAGGCGTTGGCCTGTAAGTCAGCGGCCAAAGTTAACGGATCAGGCAAACCCAGCCTTTGAGGTAATGACCTTCCGGATAAAAACTGGCGATCGGATGATCTTTGGCCTGGCTCAGTTTCTCAATAAACAAACAATCGCGGCCGGCGTCTAACGCAGCATCCGCCACAATTTTCTGGAACAGGCTGTCTTCCATCAGGCCGGAACAGGAAAACGTCAGCAAGAAGCCGCCTGGTTTGACGATTTGCATCGCGACGCGGTTGATATCTTTGTAACCACGGCAAGCGCCCATCAACTGCGCTTTGCTTTCGGCAAATTTCGGCGGGTCTAAGATCACCATATCAAACTGACGGCCTTGTTCTTTGTACTGACGCAGCAATTTGAATACATCAGCTTTGGTAAAATCGAGTTGACTCAGGTCCAGTTGATTTAGCTCTGCATTGCGTTTCGCAGTCTGTAGTGCCAGTTCCGACATGTCGGCGTTGATCACATGGCTGGCGCCGCCGCTTAAGGCTGCGACGGCAAAAGTGCCGGTGTAGCTGAAGCAGTTCAGCACGGTTTTGCCTTTGGCGTAGCGTGCGGCGGCCGCACGGCTGTCACGTTGGTCCAGATAAAAACCGGTTTTGTGGCCATTCACCACGTCGACCAGGATCTGCATCCCATTTTCCAGAATGGTGACTTCGCCGCTGTCGCGTGGTGCATGTAACCAGCCAGTGACAGGCGGCAGGCCTTCTTTTTTGCGCACATCAACATCGGAACGTTCATAAATGCTATGGTCGGGGAATAGTTGCCGCAATGCCGCGACAATATGGCTGCGCTGATAATCGGCGCCGGCGCTTAACAGCTGGATCACTAAGATATCGTGGTACAGGTCAATGGTGACGCCGGGCAAGCCGTCGGATTCAGCGGCCACCACGCGGATACCATTGGTCTGGCTCAGGTCAAATAATTGTTGCCGCACTCGCCAGGCGGCGCTGATGCGGCGCAGGAAAAAATCGGCATCAATGGCTTCGGCTTCGTCAAAAGACCAGACCCGCACGCGGATCTGTGAATCGGGTGAATAAGCACCGTTAGCGATAAAGACGCCGTCGGCGCTGCGGATCGTGACTGTTTCGCCGCTGTTGGCATGACCTTTCACCTGTTTAACCGCTTTGGAAAACACCCAAGGGTGGCGGCGTTTAAGTGATTTATCGCGATCGGCTTGTAAAATGATGCTGGCGGCCATAAAAAGTCCTGAGTGAGTGTACGGGCAGGTGGACACATGCTGACAGCATCAGCGCCGACACCTGAAAAGGGCGCCATTTTAGTCCGCCTGAACAAAAAGCTAAAGTAAAACCGCGTCTGCGGTTTAGAACCACGTGAAAGAGGGATCCTGATGCTTTTTTTATCTGAGTTGCCGGCAACGATGCAGGCGATTGAAGTTGACGCCGAACACCAGCTGCAATTTGTCAGTCGGCCGTTACCGGCGTTAAGTCATGGTGAAGTGCTGATTAAAGTAGCTGCCGCCGGAGTGAATCGGGCCGATCTGGTGCAGCGCGCCGGATTTTATCCGCCACCGCCGGGTGACAGTGACATTCTGGGGCTGGAAGTTGCGGGGACAGTGGTGGCTGTCGCTGATCAAGCTGATGCGAAGTGGCTAGGCACTGAGATATTTGGCTTAGTACCCGGTGGTGGTTATGCGCAATATGCCAGAATGCCGGCCGCACATCTGCTGCAAAGGCCCGCAGCTATGCCAGTGGCAACCGCAGCAGGCTTTGCCGAGGTATTTTTGACGGCCTATCAGGCGATGTTTAGCCTCGGCGGTTTAGAGGCCCATCAGGCGGTGTTGCTACATGCCGGCGCCAGTGGTGTGGGGACTGCGGCTATTGCGCTCGCTAAAGCCGCTGGTGCCTATGTTGCTGTTACGGTTGGTTCAGATGACAAAGCTGCAGCCTGTCTGGCGATGGGGGCGGATGTGGCGGTCAATTACAAAACTACTGATTTTGTCACTGTGCTCAAAGATGCAGCCCCGCAGGGTTTTCAGGTCATTGTCGACCCGGTCGCCGGCGATTATTTGCCGAAAAATCTGCAATTGCTGGCGCTGGATGGCCGGATTGTAGTGCTGGCGATGCTCGGTGGTCGTACCGTGCCGGCTTTTGATTTAACCCAGATGTTTAAAAAACGCGGTCAGTTGCTGTGCTCGACGCTGCGTAACCGCACTGATGATTATAAAACGGCGCTTATCGCTGATTTTATCCAGCAATTTGGCCTGCAAATGCAAAACGGAGCGCTGTGTCCGGTGATTGCCCAAGTGTTGCCATGGCAACAGGCCGACGAGGCCCACCAGCTGTTGGCGGGCAATCAGCTGGTGGGGAAAGTGGTGCTGACCGTCGATTAATCGACGGGCTTGTCCGGTGTAGACTGCGGATCAGGCACTTTGACAACACCCGGCTCCTGTAGCGATAAATCCAGTTCAAATTGCGCTTGTTCATCCGCCGGCGCCGGCACATCGTCACTCTGCGGGTAACGCGCAGACCGCATCTGGGCGTCGACCGTGGTCTGGTCGACGCGTGGGTCTAGCGCTGCGGCTAGCGGCGAGCCGACTAAATCGCCGGCGGCCATCATGTAGTCTTTTGGCGCGATTTTTTCCTGTTGTTTCTGCTGATAATTGACTTGTTGTAAGCGCACAAACAACAGCGCGGCGACTGCAGCCATAAAGGCATACAACATATTGCTGCCACCCAGTTGCATAAAGGCCGATGCCAATAAAGGCCCGATACTGGCGCCCAGGCCAAACGTCAGCAAGATGGTCGCCGATAACGCCACCCGTTCATGTTGTTCAATATTCTGATTGGCCAGCGCGGCGCCCAGTGGATACAACGTAAACGCGAACACGCCAAATACAAAAGTGAACCCCAGCTGCAACCAGCCACTGAGCGGCAATAGCGCCATCGCCAGCACCAAAATGCCCAAAATCACACTGTTGGTGCGAATAAGCCGGCTACGCCGGACCCGATCTGACAATTTCCCCATCGGCCACTGTGCCAGCAAGCCGGCCATGACCGTCGTGGCCATATAGGCCGCGACCTGTTCCGTATTCATGCCCTGACTGGCGGCAAAGGCGGGGGCCAGACCATAAAACGAGCCGACAATCACGCCGGCCATTGCGATAGTGGTCAGCGACTGTGGCACTTTTTGCCAGAACACTTTGATTTGCAGCGGCGCTGGTTTTAAGGGCTGCGGGTGAATGCGCCGGGTTAATGCCAGCGGCACAATGCAAAGAGCAAAACAGATCGCGACCAGCAGCAGCGGTTTAATCGTCAGTTCCGGGTTCAGGCTCATCGCCCCCTGGCCGAGCACCAGGCCCAGATAAGACACAATCATGTAGCTGGCAAAAATAGTGCCGCGGTTTTTGCTGTCGGCCTGCTCATTCAGCCAGCTTTCCAGCACCATGTACTGACACATCATGCACATACCGACAATAAGCCGCAGGACCAGCCAGATCTCCAGCTGTTCTACCAGCGCATGGCCAAGCGCCGAAGCCGTTACGACGCCGGCACTGGCGACAAAAGCACGAATATGGCCGACCCGGGCTATTAAACGATGGCCGATTTTTGAACCTAACACCAGCCCGAGGTAATAGGCGGACATCATGGCGCCGATCCAGACTTTGGCGACGTCCATCGATGCCAGCTTCAAACCGAGATAGGTCGTTAATAAACCGGCAGCCAGCACCATTAACAAGGTGGCGCCATACAATGACGAAAAAGAGCGGATAGTCGCCGCCATGCTTCATCCTTTTTTCTAGTGCGTAGCACAAGACCCGGCGGGTCTAGCACATAAAAACAAAACCGCAGCCCAAGCTGCGGTTTTTCATGGTTTTATTTAACCCGCATCCCTGGGGTGGCACCGTCATCCGGGCTTAACAGGAAGATCTCGCTGCCACCCGGGCCTGCGGCCATTACCATGCCTTCTGACATACCAAATTTCATTTTACGCGGCGCCAGATTCGCTACCATCACCGTCAGACGGCCAACCAGCTGTTCTGGCTGATAAGCGGCTTTGATGCCGGCAAACACTTGACGTGTTTCGTTGCCTAAATCCAGCTGCAGGCGTAGCAGCTTATCCGCGCCCTCGACATGCTCAGCACTGACAATTTTGGCGATCCGCAGGTCGAGCTTGGCAAAGTCATCAATATTGATGGTCGGTGCAATGGCTTCAATGTTATCGGTCGCAGATGCGACGGCTGCTGGCGCGGTAACAGGCGCGGCAGGCTGCAGATTGTCTTTGGACGCATCAACCATCGCCTGGACTTTGACCGGATCCACACGTTGCATCAACGCTTTAAACGGCTGGATTTCGTGATTCAGCAATGGCTGCTGATAATTGTCCCAACGCAATTCGCTGTTTAAAAATGCTTCCACTTCTTTGGCCATATTCGGCAGCACCGGGGCTAAATAATGCATCAGCACGCGGAACAGATTGATGCCCATAGAACAGACATCCAGCGTTTCCTGTTGTTTGCTGTCGTCTTTCGCCAGCACCCATGGCGCTTTGGCGTCGATATACTGATTGGCTTTGTCAGCCAGCGCCATGATGTCGCGGATGGCACGGGCATATTCACGTTCTTCAAACGACGCCGCGATGCTGTCACCCTGTGCGACAAATTCGGCAAAAAGTTCTGGCTCGGCCAGCGTTGCCGATAAAGTACCGTTGAATTTTTTCGTCACAAAGCTGGCACAGCGGCTGGCGATGTTGACGACTTTACCCACCAGATCGGCATTCACTTTCTGCGAAAAATCGTCGAGGTTCAGGTCGAGATCCACAATGCCGGACGTCAGTTTCGACGCGAAATAATAACGCAGATACTCCGGATTCAGATGCTCAAGATAAGTGCGGGCCTTGATAAAAGTGCCGCGTGATTTTGACATCTTGGCACCGTTAACGGTAACAAAACCATGCGCGAATACACTGGTTGGTTTGCGGTAACCGGCGCCATGCAACATCGCCGGCCAGAACAGGCTATGGAAATAAATGATGTCTTTACCGATGAAGTGGTAAACCTCAGCGTCCGAATTCAACTGCCAGAACTGGTCGAAATCAACGCCGGTTTTGCTGCAGTAATTTTTGAAGCTGGCCAGATAACCAATCGGCGCATCTAACCAAACATAAAAGAACTTGCCCGGAGCGCCCGGAATTTCAAAACCAAAATATGGCGCATCGCGGCTGATGTCCCATTGCTGCAGGCCGTCTTTAAACCATTCCTGCAGTTTATTCGCCATCTCGTTTTGCAGCGCACCGCCACGGGTCCAGTCCTGCAACATTTGCTCAAAGGCCGGTAAATCAAAGAAATAATGCTCAGAATCTTTCAGTACCGGTGTCGCGCCTGACACTACCGATTTTGGATTTTTCAGCTCGGTCGGGCTGTAAGTCGCGCCACAAACGTCACAGCTGTCGCCGTTTTGATCCAACGCGCCACATTTCGGGCAATCGCCTTTGACAAACCGATCCGGCAGGAACATTTGTTTTTCCGGGTCAAACAGCTGGCTGATTGAGCGGCGTTTGATATAACCACCGGCGTCGAGTTTGGTATAAATCTCTCTGGCAAAAGCTTGGTTTTCGCTGCTGTGGGTGCTGTGATAGTTGTCAAAACCGATCAGGAATTCGGCAAAATCAGCCTGATGTTCAATCGCGGTCTGGGCAATCATTTGTTCTGGCGTCAGGCCAAGCTGCTGCGCTTTTAGCATGATGGGCGTGCCATGGGCGTCATCGGCACAGACGTAATAACACTGATGACCACGCGCTTTTTGAAAACGCGACCAGATGTCGGTTTGAATATATTCGAGCAAATGCCCAAGGTGGATAGGGCCGTTAGCATAAGGTAAGGCGCTGGTGATTAAGATTTTACGTGTCGTCATGAACCGGCTCTGTATCGATGAATGCAATGAAAACAATGGGGGACATGATACAATAGCCAGCCTCAAAGCGCGACACTGCCGGCGCAGTTGTCCGCAGCAATTCGTGTGATCTTCGTGTGACCGATGGAGTCGCCGCGATCTGGTTGTCGCCCATACAAGGAACAGCTTGTGTTTTCATTCTGGAAAAAATCCACGACCACGCCACAGACTGACTGGCCTGAATCTCTGATCAGCCTGCTCGGTCAGCCTTTTTCTGCGGTGTTACCGCTGGCACTGACTGAAATTGCCGACATGTCATTAAACAAAACTGAGCTTACCCTGACGTTGCCATTCCCGGCGGCATGGCTTGAGGCAGAGCTGCAGCAACAACTGGATGCACGGGCGCTGGCATTGCAGGCGACTGTCAGCTGGCGCAACGAGTTACCGGCTGCATTTAGCACCGTAAAACAAGTAGTACTGGTCGCGTCCGGCAAAGGCGGTGTCGGCAAATCGACGACAGCGGTGAATCTCGCGGTTGCGCTGGCGCAACAAGGCGCCCGCGTCGGGTTGCTCGATGCTGATATTTATGGACCGTCCATTCCGCTGATGCTGGGCGAAGCCCAAAGCCGCGCCACTTCGCCGGATGAGAAACATTTAAATCCACTGCAGAAATTCGGCATCTATCTGCAGTCGATTGGCTTTTTGGTCGATCCGGAAAATGCCACAGTCTGGCGTGGCCCGATGGCCAGTCAGGCGCTGATGCAGTTGGTCAATGAAACCTTGTGGCCGGAGCTGGATTATCTGGTCGTGGATATGCCGCCAGGTACCGGTGACATTCAGCTGACGATGTCGCAAAAATTACCGGTCGCCGGCGCCGTGATTGTCACCACACCGCAGGATGTGGCGCTGGCGGATGCGAAAAAAGGCATCCAGATGTTCCGGCAGGTGAACATCCCACTGTTGGGATTGATTGAAAACATGAGTTTTTATCAGTGTCCAAAATGTGGTCACGAAGATGATATTTTTGGTACTGCTGGCGGACTGGAATTGGCGCAGCGTTATCAGGTGCCGGTGCTCGGGCAATTGCCTTTGCAGTCAGCCATCCGTGAAGCCGGTGATGCCGGCAGTCCGATTGTGTTGCAAAAAAACCACCAAACCGCTGAAATATATCAAAAAATGGCACAGCAGCTGATCTTCACTTTATACTGGCAAACCCGGCTCAGCCCGCAACAGGCTGTCGAAATAATAATGACGGATGATTAACATGAGACTTTGTGATCGCGATATCGAACAATATCTGGCGGAAGGCCGGATCCAGATCGAACCCAGACCAGCCGCCGATATGATTAGCGGAGTCAGCGTTGATATCCGGCTCGGTCATAAATTCCGCACCTTTCGCGCTTACGCCGCGCCGTTTATTGATTTGTCCGGTCCGCGCGAAGAAGTGCAACAGGCGTTGGACTCCGTGATGAGCGATGAAATTGTGCTGACCGACGATGAAGCATTTTTTCTGCATCCGGGCGAGCTGGCGCTGGCCATTACCCTCGAATCTGTCACGTTACCGGCCGACATCGTCGGCTGGCTGGACGGGCGCTCGAGCCTGGCCAGGCTGGGTCTGATGGTGCATGTCACGGCTCACCGGATTGACCCGGGTTGGTCAGGCAATATTGTGCTGGAATTTTACAACAGTGGGCGCTTACCGCTGGCGCTTCGGCCTAATATGAAAATTGGCGCGCTGAACTTTGAATTGATGACCGGGGAAGCGGCACGACCTTACAACAAACGCGAAGACGCCAAATACCGAGCGCAAAGCGGGGCGGATGCCAGCCGGATTGGGCAGGATGATCCAGGTCACGCCTGAGTCAGCATCGCAATATTCAAGCTGCAGAAATTAAAAAGCCCATACAAAACGTATGGGCCGAAGCAATAAAGCAAAAATGAAGCAGGGCAATTATGCTGGATTTTTGCTTGTCTATGCAAGATCACGTCGCAGCTTTTTTGCTACAGCGCAGCGTTTTCAGGTTTAAGTCAGGCAAAAATACTGCATAAATAGCCAAATGGCGCCTGATACAGAAGGAACTTCGTGATGAAACTGACAGATATCGGCCGCTTATTGCTACTTGCCGCGATCTGGGGCGCGTCGTTTTTATGCATCCGTGTCGCAGTGCCAGCATTTGGTCCTGGCTCATTAATGACGGGACGGGTGGGGCTTGCAGCTTTGTTTTTAGCGATCATCGGGTTGTTGTGGCAAAAACGGCTGATTTGGCGCGGTAAAGTACGGCATTTCCTGCTGCTGGGGCTGATTAATTCAGCATTGCCATTCTTCTTGTTTGCGTATGCAGCGCATTGGTTAACGGCGTCGGTGTTATCAGTACTGAATGCCACGGCGCCGATTTGGGGTGCAGTACTTGGCGTGTTGTTTTTCCGCCAGCCACTTTCAGCCAGACTGGCATTTGGCCTGTTGCTGGGGGTGACCGGTGTGGGTATTCTGGTCGGGTTTGACGCCGTGGTACTACAACCTGATGCCGGGCTGGCCATTGCGGCCGGCGCAGGTGCAGCCTGTTGTTACGGTCTTGCCACTCATTACACCCGACGGGCCGAAGCGGTTGAGCCGTTCGCCAATGCGCATGGCAGCATGTGGGGCGCGCTGTTGTGCTTGTTGCCAGTCGCACTACTACAACCGCCGGTCGCGGAGCCGACCGTCTGGCAAGCCGGAGCATTGTTGATGTTGGGCGTGCTTTGTACCGGCGTGGCTTATTTGCTGTATTTTGCGCTGGTGCGAGATATCGGTGCCACGCCAACGTTAACGGTCACCTTTTTAATTCCGGTGTTTGGTGTCAGCTGGGGGGCGTTGTTTCTAGGCGAAACTGTCGGCTGGCATACATTGGTTGGCGCGTTGACGGTGTTAACCGGTACCGCTTTAGTGACTGGTGTGTCTTTGACGAAGTTATGGCAACAAATGTACGCAAAAGCGTAAAAAATTAGTTATTCAGAAAGAGTTCAGAATGCCGGCCCTATAACTGGGGCAATGCTGCGGCGTTATAATCCGCAGTAAGGTGCCAAGCGGGCTGCGCACGCAGCGAGGAGCTATAGATGTCGAGCCGAATACTGTTGTTATCTGCCATTACTGTTGCATTATTTACCCAGTTTCCGGCGCTTGCTGCGGACAAACAGGCTGCAGCCAAAGCCACTGCGCAGCTCAGCAAACCGGCTGCTCCGGCAACTGCCACCAAAGCGAAAAAACTTTTCTCCCAGGCCGAGCTGGATCAAATGCTGGCGCCAGTCGCATTGTACCCGGACACTGTGCTGTCGCATGTGCTGATCGCCGCCACCTATCCGTTAGAAATTATCAAAGCTACCCGCTGGTTGTCAGGCAAGCCGGGCATGACTTCTGAGCAAGCACTTAAAGCGGCTGAAAATGAAAGCTGGGACCCGAGCGTACGCGCGCTCGTTGCATTTCCGCCGCTGCTGACCAAAATGAATAACGAACTGGACTGGACGCAAAAACTCGGCGACGCCTTCCTGATCCAGGAAAAACAGGTGATGGCGACGGTGCAAAATCTGCGCGAAAAAGCCTATACCGCCGGTAATTTAAAAAATCAGGAACACTTACGCGTTGAGCGTAAAGAAAAAGTCATCGTCATCGAGCCGGCCAGACCTGAAGTGATTTATGTGCCGGTGTACGACACCCGGGTGGTCTACGGTGACTGGTGGTGGCGTTCATATCCGCCGGTGCACTGGCCATACCCAACTGGCTATCGCCGTCATGCGTCGTTCTACTGGGGCGCCGGTGTGCAAGTGGCGCCGAACTTCTACTTTTCGACTTTCTACTGGCCACGCAATGAAATTGTGGTGATCCATCATCACGATTACCGGCCGCGGCACTATTACCGCAATCATGAAATTATCCAGCATGAAGAACGCCGGCATTGGCAACATAACCCGCAGCACCGTCATGGCGTGGTGTATCACACCTCCTATGAGCCGGTGCGCGAAAGCCGTGGGGAAGCCTGGCGTTATGAAGATCAGGGCGACCGCCGGCGCTGGGCAGCAGAACGTCGTCAGGATAATAATGTCGCGTTACCGGGCGACCAGCAGATCATCAACCAGCCAGATCCGGATTTAGACAATTTGCGCCGTCAGCAACAGGAACGGGAGCAAGTGTTTGCTCAACCGGAAAATGAGCTGAATCCACAGACACAGCCCGTGACTGTCACGCCGGATCAAGGCAATACGCAGGCACCGGTGCAACCAGTTGGCGAAACGGTCGACAACAATAAAGATGGTATCGATGACCAGCCGGTGTTTGAACAACCGGTGACAAATATGCCAGTGACCGATGCGCCCACTGAGCCTGCTCCAATCAGCGAACAGCCTGCGCCAACAGATCAGTTGCCGCAGCCTGAGTTACAACCAGAGTTGCAGCCGGAACAGCTGCCGCAGCCAGTGACAGAACAACCGGTTTATCAAGATCCTGAGCCGCAGCCGGTGTATGAACAGCCACAGCCGGTGGACCAACAGCCAGAACCTGTATTCCAGCAACCAGAGCCGGTGTATCAACAACCTGAACCGGTGCAACAACCGGTGATTGAACAGCCAGAGCCGGTGTATCAACAACCTGAACCGGTGCAACAACCGGTGATTGAACAGCCAGAGCCTGTGTATCAGCAACCGGAACCGGTGTACCAGCAGCCAGAGCCTGTGTATCAGCAACCGGAACCGGTGTACCAGCAGCCAGAGCCGGTGTATCAGCAGCCCGAGCCGGTATATCAGCAACCGGAACCGGTGTACCAGCAGCCAGAGCCGGTGTATCAGCAACCGGAGCCGGTGTACCAGCAGCCTGAACCGGTGTATCAGCAACCGGAGCCGGTGTACCAGCAGCCTGAACCGGTGTATCAGCAACCGGAGCCGGTCAGTCAGCCGGTGATTGAACAGTCTGGTATTCAATAGTAATGAACAGGCGGCCTGCGGGCTGCCTGTCGCTTTAACAAGAGTCAGTTGGTTATTGCTTTGAAATAATCTGCTTGGGAGAAACTATGCAGCTTTATGGTTCGACATCGTCACCTTTTGTCCGTCGTTTGCGCTTATTGTTGGCCGAGCGGCCGCATGAATTCATTAGCCTGAATATTTTTGAATCGGCAGATCGTGAACGCTTAATTGCATTAAATCCAACGCGCAAAGTGCCAATGTTGGCCGACGGCGAGCAGGTCGTGTTTGATTCGGGTGTGATCTACCGGTTTCTCAGCCAAAAGTTTTTACTGACGCCGCTGAGCTGGTCACAGGAAAATCTGCTGACCATTATCAATGCAGCCAATGATTCTTTAGTCGAACTGTTGCTGTGTAAACGTTCTGGTTTTGATGTCCGGGACAACAAATTGTTTTTTAACCTGCAGCATGAGCGGGTACAGGCCACGCTGAAAATTTTGAACAGCAAAGTCGCTGCCGGTGAGTTTGCGCAGTGGGACTATCTGGCGATGAGTTTGTATTGCCTGGTCGACTGGATTTGCTTTCGCGAGTTGGTTGATATGCAGCCGTTTGGCGCTTTGCTGCAATTTAAAATTGCCCACCAACAGGAAGTTGGTGTTGCCGAGACAGATCCACGCCTGGGTTAACCTGCGTTGATCATAAAATAAGGGCTGCAATTGCAGCCCTTGTTATTTGGTTTCGTGCCAATGCCGCAGTGATTTAGTCCAGGCCGATAAAACCACCGGTTTGATGCGCCCATAACTGGGCATAAATGCCGCCTTGGGCAATCAACTGCTGATGGCTGCCTTGTTCAACAATCGCGCCCTGATCAAGCACAATCAGCCGGTCCATCGCCGCAATCGTCGACAGCCGGTGCGCTATCGCAATCACGGTTTTGCCGGCCATTAACTGATTCAGGCTGTGCTGAATGGCTGCTTCCACTTCGGAATCAAGCGCCGAGGTGGCTTCATCCAAAATCAGGATCGGCGCGTTTTTCAGCAGTACTCGCGCGATGGCGATCCGCTGGCGCTGACCACCGGATAATTTCACGCCGCGCTCACCAACCTGCGCATCCAGGCCTTGATTACCACGTGGATCACTAAGCTCCGCGATAAACTGGTCGGCTTCGGCGGCTTTCACTGCAGCCAGTAATTGCGCTTCAGACGCATCGGGCCGGCCGTACAGAATATTTTCCCGCACCGTGCGGTGCAGCAAGGATGTGTCCTGCGTCACCATAGCAATTTGCGCGCGTAACGAGTCCTGACTGACCTGGCGGATATCCTGGCCATCAATACGGATCTGGCCGGTTTCCAAATCGTAGAAACGCAATAACAGATTGACCAAAGTTGATTTGCCAGCGCCACTGCGACCGACCAGACCGACTTTTTCACCCGGTTTGATATTTAAATCCAGCTGCTGCAGCACGTTTCTGCCCTGACTAGCGTATTGGAAGCAGACTTTATCAAACGCAATAGCGCCGCCACTAACTTGTAAAGGTTGTGCATTCGGGCTGTCCAACACTTGTTGCGGTTGCGCCAGCGTGGTGATGCCATCGGCCACAGTGCCGATGTTTTCAAACAGACTGCTGACTTCCCACATGATCCACTGCGACATGCCGTTTAAGCGCAGCGACAAACTAACAGCGATAGCGATAGCACCAACACTGACAGCCTGCAGCGTCCATAACCAGATCGACATCGTCGCGACTGAAAAAACCAATAAATAATTCAGCGCCTGCACACTGAAATTCAGCCAGGTCACCAGGCGCATTTGCTCGTACACCGGATCTAAAAAACGCGACATGCTGTCGCGGGCATATTCGGCTTCACGGCTGGTGTGGGAAAACAGTTTAATGGTGTTGATGTTGGTATAACTGTCGACGATCCGGCCCGTCATATCCGAGCGGGCGTCCGCCTGTCGGCTGGCAACATCTTTGAGCCGTGGCACAAAATACACCTGCAGACAGATATACAGGCTCAGCCAGACCAGCAATGGCAGTACCAGCCGCCAGTCGGCGTCAAACACCAGATACAACATGGTGCTGAAGTACACCAGCACATAGACCATCACGTCGAGTAACTTAGTCGCGGTTTCGCGCACAGCCAGCGAGGTCTGCATCACCTTCGTTGCGATACGGCCGGCGAAATCATTTTGATAAAAGCTGACGCTTTGTTTCAGTAAATAACGATGCGCCTGCCAGCGGATCGCCATCGGATAATTGCCGAGTAACGTCTGGTGCAACACCGCAGAGTGGAGCAGTACCAGCAGCGGCATACCGACAGCGGTGAGCAGACCCATGCGGATTAACGTGTCTTGTTCGGTTTGCCACAACGTAGCCGGATCTTTTTGTACCAGCCAGTCGACTAGCTGCCCCATAAAACCAAACAACGACACTTCGAGCATCGCCAGCAGGGCCGTTAACAACGCCATCACGACGAGTGGAATTTCCATGCCTTTGCTGTAATGCCGGCAAAATGCATAGATACCTTTGGGCGGCTGCGTGGGTTCCGCCGCCGGAAAGGGATTGGTCAACTTTTCAAAAAATTGCAGCATGGCAGACCTCAACAAGGCCCGCCATCTGCACGGCGGGCGTTAATAATTGCAGAGAATATCGCGGCTACACGCCAGCATGGCCTGCACTTGCGCCGGACTGATATCCAAATGAGTGACTAAACGGATGCGGGATTTCGACTGGCCAGACTGCTGATAAGTGCTGCTGGTCAGGCGGACCTGATGTTTGCCTAATTCTGCCACAAAATGGCCGGCAAGCGCAGCGTCCAGATCGCAGAAAATGATATTGCTTTGCGGCATTTGCAGTGAAAACTGTGTTTCCAGTCCGGTATCAACAACGATTTGCTGCAGGCCTGTCGCCAGCTGCTGCGCGTGCTGATGGTCGTCTTGCAGGCGGTGGACATGATGTTGTAACGCATACAAACCGGCCGCTGCCAGCCCACCGGCCTGCCGCATGCCGCCACCGAGCATCTTGCGCACGCGGCGGGCGCGGGCGATGAAGTCATGGCTACCCAATAACAACGAGCCGACCGGCGCGCCAAGCCCTTTGGACAAACACACCGAAATCGAGTCATAACCACTGACCAGCTGACGGGCAACCTGGTAGGGATCGGCCTGGGTCTGGCTGGCAATAGCGACTGCAGCGTTAAAGATCCGCGCGCCATCAATATGGCAGGCCAGTTGGTTCGATTTGGCGAGAGCCGCCATCTGTGCCATGTAGTCGAGGCCGAGCACCTGACCACCGGTGGTATTTTCAATCACCAGCAAACGGGTGCGCGCAAAATGCGGATCGTCCGGTTTGATTGCGGCCTGAACGTCGGCAGCGAGCAAACTACCGTCTGGTTGGTTGGCCAGTGGTTGTGGCTGGATCGACCCCAGCACCGCCATGCCACCGGCTTCCCATTTATAGGTGTGCCAGTTTTGCCCGACGATGGCTTCGTCACCACGCTGACAATGGCTCATCAGCGCGATCAAATTGGTCATGGTGCCACTAGGTGCAAACAGCGCTGCGTCAAAACCAAGTAATTCAGCCGCATAACTCTGTAGCGCGTTGACCGAAGGGTCATCGCCAAATACGTCATCGCCCAGCGGGGCATTGGCCATAGCGGCGCGCATCGCTGCGGTAGGCTGGGTGACGGTATCAGAACGAAAATCAGGCATCAGGTACATCCTCAGGTGGTCATTATCAATCAGCATACGATGTTCACTCCGATGCTGCAGCCTATTGTGATAAGCAGGGGCCGTGCTGCGACAAAGTTCAGTGGATTTATTGCGATGCAGCTGTCACTTTGCTTGTCGTCAGAGGTGATTTGCAAGGTGTCAGTTGTCAGGCAAAAAATCGTCCGGCAGGCGCGCTAAATCGCTGACCAGCCAGGCAGGGTCCAGATGCTGTGCCAGCTGTGCCGGCAAAAAACGGATCAGCTGGGCGGCGGTGGCAGATAATCGCCGATCACGCCGCGCCACCAGATACCAGTGACTTTCCAGCGGCAACCCCTTCAGCTGTAATTGTTCAACCGGTTCGGTGCCTGCTTTTAGGGTATGCGCTGACAAGACGGCCAGACCCAGGCCTGAGGCGACACTTAAGCGGATCGCTTCGTTACTCTCAATTTGCATGGTTTTTTGCAGCACCAGACCCTGACTGCTCAGCCAGCTTTCCAGCATCATCCGGGTGGCAGAACCAGGTTCGCGGATCAGGAAACGTTCGTCTTTCAGATCGGCCATACCAAGCCCGGACTTATCTACCGCCCAATGGCCGGGTGGCGCAATCAGTTGCAGCGGGTTTTTCAACAGGCGCCGGGCTAGTACCTGATTGCCCGCTGGCGGATGGCTGAACAAAAACAAATCATCTTGTTGTTGTTCAAAGCGGCTCAGGATCTGGGCACGGTTACCTATGTTCAAAATCAGTTCAATGTGCGGAAACTGGCGGGAAAACTCTGCTAACAGTGGAGGCAGGATATATTTGGCGGTGGTGACGATACCCAGACTCAGACTGCCGCTATTGCCGGCGCGGGCGCTCTGCACAAACTGGGAAAAATCGGCAAAGCGGCCCAGTACATCCTGACTGGCGCGATACAGCTCGGCACCAACCCGACTCGGAACCAAGGTGCCATGTTGACTCTCCAGCAAAGGTTCACCAGCCCAATCGGTCAGTTTCTTCAGCTGGATGGAGACGGTTGGTTGGGTCAGGTGCAACTGGCGCGCGGCCTGCGAAATGCTGCCGGTTTGCACCACTGCCTGATAAACCTGCAACAAACGAAAACTCAAATGGCGAACATTCATAGATGATTATCAATATTGGCATGTGAATATATTTATTATTCCTTAATCCGCCGTACAGGCACAATAGCCGCCGCCCTGATCTGGAGGATTTAATGATGCCCGATATAGTAATTGCTTTTTTTGCCTTCGGCCTGGTCGCCGGTTTGCTGAAATCGGACCTGAAGGTACCGCATTCCATTTATGAAACTTTATCGATCCTGTTAATGCTGGTGCTTGGCTTAAAAGGCGGGCTGGCTTTACACGGCCAGGTCACCGGGCAGTTGTTATTGGGCCTGTTGCCGGTTGCGCTATTGGGATTTATTTTACCGCTGCTGTGTTATCCGATCCTGCGTCATCTGGTGAAACTGCGCACGGATGATGCAGTGAGTATTGCGGCGCACTATGGCTCAGTCAGTGCCGGTACTTTTGCGTTGGTGCTGGCGATGGTGGAGAGATCCGGATTACCAGTCGCGGCGCAAACGACATTATTTCTGGTGTTGCTGGAACTGCCGGCCATCATCATTATGCTGTGGTTACATCGCCGGCTCACCGGTGAAGGCAGCGCCGGCGGGATCTGGCGCGAATCTTTGACCAGCCGCGGTGTATTGCTGCTTGGTGGTGGCGTGTTGATTGGGTATTGCTACGGGCCTGTAGGCCTGGAGCCGATTGCGCCGGCCTTACTCGGTGGCTTTAAAACGATGTTGGCGCTGTTTCTGCTGGAAATGGGCTTGTGTACGGCGAAAGCCTGTGTGCCGTTACCGCTGGCGCAGTGGCGTTTGTTGATGTTCGCCGCACTGATGCCGTTTTTATTAGCCTGGAGCGGCATTGGCACCGCATTATTGCTGGATTTACCGCAAGGTAGTGCCGTGATCCTGGCCGGTCTTACCGCCAGTGCTTCGTATATCGCAGCACCTGCCGCTATCCGGGCTGCGATCCCGTCAGCCAACATTGGTCTGGCCATGCTGGCTGCACTGGGGATCACCTTTCCGGTCAACGTCTTGATTGGTTTACCTGTATACCAACACTGGGTCAGTTGGTTTTACCCCTGACCGCAGCGGATCTCAGGACTGATGCCAGCCTAGCTGGCGTCTCAGCCAATGCCAGGTGTCATTCTCCGGTTGATGTACCTTGGTTTTGGCTGATGGAGTCTGTTGTAAATCTGCTTTGATCCAGGGGGGCGCCACACTGCCGTAGCCTGCAGTGGGAAACAGTTCTGGTGGACGGGTTCTGCTCAGTTGTTCAGTCTTCATTACATCACCTCTGCGTAGCGTCTCAGGACAGTCCGGCATTCTGCCGGACCTGTGTTGCAGTCAGATGATCAGGGCGTAATCAGTGGAAATGACATCAGTCACAGCCTGATCCTCGTCTGAGTCCGGTATCCGTTCCGGCCGCAACGAGCAAAGTGTAAAGGTTCGTAACGAAAAAATCCGCTATCGCCAAGCTGCAATATGAATCATCTGAGCCATGGTTTTGTGCGCTGCCGTACCCACACCGTCCGGAAAAATTCCGTCAGATCAAGATACTGAAACCGCCGCTAGCCTGCTGCTGTCCGTATTTAATTACAAGACAGCGGTGTCATCCGATTTAATAATTTAGTGTTTACTGAACTTCAGGCACCAGCCTCAACTCGCTAGCTATCGCCTTACTGCTGCCGGACCTCTTGACGTCACAGATGCTGTTCGGTGACTGGTGTTGTCGCGATCTGCTGCAATGTGGCGATTAATTGATCCAGTTCGGCTGGTTGGGTAAACAGCTGGACAGTGATCCGCACAATAGCCAGCTGATTGAACTGGCGGCTGACGGCAAAAATCCGCGCTTGCTGCCACAAAGCTGCGACCACATCGTCGGCGCTATGTCCTGCCAGAGTAAATGCTGCAATAGCACAGGACTGTGCTGGGTCTAAAGGCGTGATGATCTGCAGATGAGGGATCAGCTGCGCTCTGGTTAACCAATATTGGGTCAGATAACGCAGACGCTGTTCTTTTCGCTCCGAGCCTATCGCGCGTTGAAACGCCAGCGCATCGCGGATATTGAGCAGCGCAGGTACTGGCATAGTGCCTGGTGCAGCCAGGCGTTGGATGGAAACTGGAATTGGCCCCGATATTGGAACCATAGATGGCCTAGTAGCGCTATCTGGCAGGCCATACAAGGGGCGGATCTCTGCCAATCGGGTTTTACGGATAAAGACCAGCCCGGTGCCGAGCGGCGCGCCAAACCATTTATGCAGATTGGTGGCGATAAAATCCGCCTCTAGGTCCGGCAGCAGAAAATCGAGTTGGGCAAACGAGTGGGCGGCATCGACCATCACGTCAACGCCGTGCTTACGCGCCATTCGGCTGATTTGTGCGACCGGCAGGATCTGACCATGGCGATGACATAAATGACTGAGCACAATCAGTTTAGTGCGTGGCGTGATGGTCTCGGCATAACACTGTACCAGTGCCTGTTCAGAGCTATTCGCCTGCAGTTGCAGGGGGCGAACCGTCACTTGTTTCTCTGCCACCAGCCAACGCAGACTGGCAAGCACCGTATCGTAATCCTGTGTTGCACAAATCACTTCATCGCCGGGTTGCAGCGGATAACCGTGCAACAGAATGTGCATGCCCTCACCAAGGTTACGGGTCAGTAGTAATTCATCTGGTTGCACACCACAAAAATCAGCCAGTTGCTGATAGATGGCCGCTTCTTCCTGTGGCCATTGCTGACGCAGATATAACGCCCCCTGACTGTTCACTTGCTGCTGATGTTGCTGCCAGGCCTGTAAAACAGATAACGGCTGTGTACCAACATAACCATTTTCCAGTTGAATAAACGCCGGATCGCGCGGGTATAACAGACTATGTTGCTGCCAATAGACCTCGTCGGTAGCGCTGTGTACAGATTGACCTGCAGTATCTGACTCCTGTTGTGGTGGACCTGACAGCGTTTGCTGCGAAGGTTGCGGCGATTTCGATAATGATTGCCAGGCCAGCCAAAGACTTAACGCTAAGGCTAGGCACAGTAATAAGGCAAGCAGCAGCACAACCGCTGGCCAGCCACCAGAGTCCCAGCCGATGCCGGAAAAAGCGCCCAGCGAGCTTGCGCCCAAATAATAGCAAGACAGGTACACCGCAGTGACCAGCGCTTTGGGCGCCTGAACCAGTGTGGCCAGCCAGTTGCTGCATAGGGTGTGAGTGGCAAAAAAGCCAAAAGTAAACAACGCGATACCAGCGAGGATTATTCCGACATCCGGGTGCAGTGTTGCGCACAAGCCCAGCAACATCAGTGTCAGCGCCATGGGGACTAGCGTGCGCAGCGGCAGGTGCTTGGTTAACATCGCGCCCCACAGCGAGCTGCCGATGCCAAAAACATAAAACACTGTGATGGCGGCGACTGTGCTTTGGCTGAACAAATACGGCGGTGCCAGCAGATAAAAAGTGATGTAGTTGTACAGACCGGTATAACTGCCGGTTAGTAAAAACGCGATGGCAAACAGCGCCAACAATTTGGGCTGGCGGATCTGAACAAACACCGAACTGATCATCTGGCGCAGGTTCTGAAGATCAGGCGTGACCTGCATAAGCTGTTGGCTGCGCCGCGAATTGCTTTGCATTGCGTGCGGTAATACGTGCGGCGATGCGTTTGGCTGCGTTTTTGGCAAAATGCGCTGAAATTGCCAGGCGGCAGCAAGTCCAGCCAAACCTAAACACAGCAGCGCCAGCCGCCAGTTGAGTTGGTCGCTCAGCAGCGCACCGAATGCCCGTCCCAGCATGCCGCCTAACGCGGTCCCCGCAATATAAAAGCCAATGGTCTGACTCAGCCGTGCAGCAGGCACTTCACTGCTGAGATAGGTGATCGCGAGCGCCGGCATACCACCCAATGCCAGCCCCAGCAGCGCGCGCAGCCATAGCAATTGCGTGTAGTTTTGCGCCAGCGCACATAGCAGGCTCAGCACTGCAGTGCTCGCGACCGCCACAATCATCAAACGGCGCCGGTCAATAAATTCACTGAGCAGGCTGCTGAGCAATAAGGATAACGCCAAGGTCAGCGTGGAAATGGACAACACCCAGCTGGCATCCGCCGCGGTCAAACCGAATTCAGCCGACAGCAGCGGCATCATCGGTTGCACGGCGTAGAGCAGGGCAAATACGCTGCTGCCAGCCAGAAACATGGCCCATCTTAAAGATTGGATCCGCTGCAGCTGATCTGCTGCAGAGGTAGATAACTGGTTGGCAGCGGTGCTGACAGGTGCTGAATAAGACATCAGGGGTGGCCGGTGAAAAACAGGAAGTGTCAGGGTAAAGATTGCAATTAATAGCGTCCAATACATAATAAGGACGATATTAATACCGAAAATAGATTATTGTGACGGCAACAGCAGGATCATCGCCGGAGTAACCAATCATCGAACTACGACAATTACGTTATTTTATTGCAGTCGCAGAAGAGCTGCATTTCACCCGTGCGGCGCAGCGGCTTTGCATCGGCCAGCCGCCGCTCAGTTATGCCATTGCCCAGCTGGAAACTGAGATCGGCGCAATGTTATTTGCCCGCACGAAAAGGTCGGTGCAGCTGACCGAAGCGGGGAAGTTATTACTCGCCGATGCCCGAAAAATTCTGGCGCTGTCCGGCGCCGCAGCGCAGAGCGCCAAAGCCGCCGCAGCGGGGCAGGCCGGTGAACTGCGGATTTGCTTTACCTCATCGACACCGCTGACGCCGTTATTTTCCGCGCTGATCAATGTCTATCGCCGGCAATTTCCGGCCGTCACGCTGACGTTGCTGGAGATGTCGACGCAACACCAGCTGGCGGCGTTGCAACAACAGACACTGGATTTGGCGTTTGTCCGGCCACAATTTGGCGCTGAACAAGCGGAGCAGGAGAATTCAGCGGCGCATGCGCTGCACTATTTGCCGCTGCGCACAGATCCACTGGTGGTGGTGTTGCCGGAGCAGCATCGGCTGGCAACAAAACCGCAGATCTGGCTGGCGGATTTGGCAACGCAGGGTTTTATCATGTACCCGCCGCAAGCGGGCACCAGTATTTACCGGCAACTGCACGCGCTGTGCCTGCAAGCCGGATTTACGCCTGATACAGTGCAGCAGGCCGCCGAAGCGTCGACCATCATCGGGCTGGTCGCTGCCGGTGTCGGCATCAGCGTGCTGCCAGCATGTTTCGACCGCATTCAGCTGGCAGGAGTTTGTTACCGGCAACTCGCCGACGAGATGGCGGTAACACGTTTAATGCTGGCACATCCGGCTGCAGAGCGAGAGCCGCAAAAACAGCTGCTGATCCAGCAGTTTGTGGCGCTAACACAAGCAGAGATTTAGTTAAATGCTGATATGCAATGGACATAAAAAAACGCCGGATAAATCCGGCGTTTTTTTGAAATTTGAATGGTCGGTACGGCGGGATTCGAACCCACGACCCCTGACACCCCATGACAGTGCGCTACCAAGCTGCGCTACGTACCGACGAGCGCCTTATCTTACTGGCTTTCTGTCTGATTGCAATGCTGCACCGACTGACTGCAGCATTTTTAGCCGGTTAATCAGCCAAATAGCAAAGCGCCGCCACAGATTTTCGGTTAAGGTAATGCCATTAAACATCCGTCCGGATGTCCAAAATCTGCGGGTGTTTTTGCGCAAGGGCCGGGGAGGCCGATTTTTATGTGGATCTTGTTTACCTTACTGGCTGCGTCGATGCAGGCCGTGCGTAATGCCTGTCAGAAAGAGCTCAGTAAAGAAGTGTCGGTGCTGGGTGTCACGCTGGCACGGTTTATATATGCCAGTCCGCTGGCGGCCCTGTATTTGCTGGGGTTATATCAGTATCAGGCTGCGGCATTGCCAGTATTTAGCGGCAGTTTTGCCGGGTATGTACTGGCGGCGTCCGTGATGCAAATTCTGGCCACTGCACTGATGGTGGTGCTGTTTAAGCAAAAAAACTATGCCATTGGTGTCGGACTGGCGAAGTCAGAAGCGATCTTTGCTGCGGTACTTGGCGTGCTATTTTTTGCCAGTGTGTTGTCGCCGCTCGGCTGGATTGGGGTTGGAGTGGGCGCTATCGCGGTGTTTTTATTAAGCGGTGTGCGAAACCTGAACGAGTTGCCGCTCAAGACCGTTGCCATCGGCGCCGCCAGTGGTGCCGCTTTTGCACTGACGTCGTTGTGGATCCGCGAAGCCAGTCTGGCGCTCGGCTTGCCGTTTCCTTATGGTGCGGCCTGGGTGTTGTTGTTTGTCATTAGCTGCCAGACGCTGCTGTTGTTGGGTTATCTGTTAATACGCGACCGCGCCGTGCTGGTTGCGCTATGGCAACGGCCCCGACTGACCTTGCTGACCAGTTTTTTCAGTTGCATCGGTTCTTTAGGCTGGTTCACCGCAATGAGCCTGGAGAGTGTGCCATTAGTGAAAACACTGGGGCAGGTTGAAGTCCTGTTCACTTTGTTGATTTCGGTGTTCTGGTTCAAAGAAAAGCTCAAACGCACCGACTTGCTGGGCCTTGCGCTTGTTGTTCTGGCGGCTGTACTGGTGATGTGGGCCTGACACTCGGTGCAATTCCCGGCGCTGGCGCAATCAGGCGACAGATGATTACAATGCTGCTGACCCATACAGAGAGCCCGGCTCGAAGAAGCTGGCCCTGCTAACCCTATAACGCAGATTTGAAGCATGAAAACCAATATTCTGAACCGTATCGTAGAACCGGAAGCGCTGCAGCAAAGTGGCGACTTCCTTGGCCTGACTTTGACTTACCCTAAAGAGCTCACGCCTTTTGCTTACACGCTCAATAACGGCACTGTGGTGGAGGTCTGGGATACTGGCGTGTTATGCCTGACTCCAGCGAACCCGGCAGGCATCGACCTGGTGTTGTCTTCAGGTGTTCACGGCAATGAAACTGCGCCGATTGAGCTTTGCGCAGCAATTTGTCAGGACCTGTTGCTGGAAAAAATCCAAAGCCGTCACCGGCTGTTGTTTCTGTTTGGCAATCCACCGGCAATGAACAGTGCAAAACGTGAACTGGTCGATAACCTGAACCGGTTATTCTCCGGCCATCATAGTAAAGGTGAAGGAGAACCAAGTTGGGAGCGCCAGCGGGCGGCGGCACTCGAACAATATGTGCTGCGTTTTTTTAATGAGGGCGGTGCCAACCGGCAGCGTTTGTTATACGACCTGCATACCGCTATTCGTGGCTCACAGTTTGAAAAGTTTGCGGTTTATCCGTTTTTACACGGCAAGCCCTGGAGCAAAAGTCAGTTACAGTTTTTACATGCCTGCGGCGTGGAAACGTTCCTGCTAATGCAAACACCTGCCTCTACTTTCAGTTATTTTGGCGCACAAAGTTGTGGCGCACATGCCTTTACGCTTGAGCTTGGCAAAGTCAGACCTTTTGGTGAAAACGATATGAGCCGCTTCGCCGACTGTGATCTGATGCTGCGCGCCTTGATTGTCGATGCGCTGCCGGCGTTGGCCGATTTTGACGAGAGCCGGTTTAACTTCTTTGTCGTCAGTCGTGCGGTGAATAAGCAAAGTGAACAATTCGAATTGTGCTTTGCCCGCAATATTGAGAATTTCACTCAGTTCCCGCTTGGCACTGTGTTGGCACGTGACGGTGACATTGAATATCGGGTCGACGAACCGGGCGAAGCCATTATTTTCCCCAACGCAGACGTCGCGCTGGGGCAACGCGCGATGTTGTTGGTCAAGCCTGTTTCAGTCGCCGGGCAGGTCAGCGACTGAAACAGGTCCTGATAAAACAGAAACGGGCAATACGCCCGTTTTTGTTTGTCTGGTCATACCACTAACTTCAATTCCGGCCCTCAGCAGATGACTTTTACCGGGCAAATGGTGGATTTAGCATCGCATTAGTTTTCCTTATCCGAGCCTATGGAAAAATTCACCGTAAAAAGTTCGGCTGTGCTACGTTTTACAGGTTGGTGCGGTTGCAATGCAGTTTACGTAAAGGTAAAGTTTGCGCCGCTGGAACAAAATAATAACAGCGAAGCTGCAGCGATTTGCTTGACGTCTACGTAAAGTAAAATAATCCGACGCGATAAACCGTCTGCAAAAATCCAGGGGAGAAGCTGACCTAAACAGCGACAGACTGTCAGTCAGATGGATTCAACATTAAGGTAAAGCCGGCAAACACCAAGGTCCGCGTTACCCGCATGACAAAGAGAGATCTATGACCAACCCGAATAACGCCACGATTTCGACCGTGCACCACGCCGAATTCACCAGTGGCCACGCTTTGCAGATCCCGACACTGCGCATTTTACAGGACGACGGCACTCTCTACGAAGGTGCGACTGCACCGGAACTCGATAAAGCCACTGCGCTGAAAATGTACCAGACCATGACCTTTATCCGCGTGCTGGACGAACGGATGTTGGGCGCGCAGCGTCAGGGCCGGATCAGTTTTTATATGCAATGCCTCGGCGAAGAAGCCGCCACTGTCGGTAGTGCAGCTGCGCTGGATGATGCCGACATGATCATGGCGCAATACCGTGAACAAGGCGCGTTACGTTACCGTGGTTTCACGCTGGAACAGTTTATGAACCAGCTGTTTTCCAACGAAAAAGATCTCGGCAAAGGCCGCCAGATGCCGGTGCATTACGGCAGCAATGCCATTCATTACATGACTATTTCCAGCCCGCTTGGCACGCAAATCCCGCAAGCGGCCGGCTATGCCTACGCGCAGAAATTACGCGGTCTGGCCAATGTGACCATTTGTTATTTCGGTGAAGGCGCCGCGTCTGAAGGCGACTTCCACGCCGGTCTGAATATGGCCGCGGTGCATAAAGCACCAGTGCTGTTTTTCTGCCGCAACAACGGCTACGCCATCTCAACACCAGCCAACGAACAGTTTAAAGGCGACGGCATCGCCTGTCGTGGTGTTGGCTATGGCATGAAAACCATCCGTGTCGACGGCGCCGACATTCTGGCGGTGTATCAGGCGACTAAAATGGCGCGTGAATATGCGCTTGCGAACAACGAGCCAGTGCTGCTCGAATCGATTGCTTACCGCCTCGGCGCGCATTCTTCGTCGGATGACCCAAGTGGTTATCGCTCAAAAGAAGAAGAAGAGCTGTGGCGTAAAAACGACCCGGTCGCCCGGTTTCGTTTATTCCTGCTGCAAAAAGGCTGGTTGGATGATGATGCCGACAAAGCCGCCATCGAGCAGCTGCGTCAAGACATTCTGGAAGCATTAAAAGTGGCAGAAAAAGTCGCAAAACCTGGTATTGAACATCTGATCAGCGACGTTTACGCCGAGCCTATCCCTGAACTGGAACGCCAGTTGGCGGAACTTAAAGAGCACATCCGCAAATACCCGGATGCGTATCCAATCACGTCAGGGAGAATGTAATGGCGAAAATGAATATGTTACAGGCCATCAACAACGCGCTGGATTTAGCGATGGCCAAAGACGATGGCGTGGTGTGTTTTGGTGAAGACGTCGGCCATTTTGGCGGTGTGTTCCGTGCGACATCCAAGCTGCAGGAAAAATACGGCAAAGCGCGTTGTTTTAACACGCCTCTTACAGAGCAAGGTATCGCCGGTTTTGCTAATGGTATGGCGGCGCAAGGCATGACGCCGGTCGCAGAAATTCAGTTTGCCGACTACATCTTTCCGGCCTTTGACCAGATCGTCAACGAAACGGCCAAGTTCCGTTACCGCTCCGGCAATGAATTTAACGTCGGTGGTTTGGTGTTCCGCACGCCATACGGCGGCGGTATCGCTGGTGGTCACTACCACAGTCAGTCACCGGAAGCTTATTTTGCCCATACGCCGGGTCTGAAAATTGTCGTTCCGCGTAATCCGCATCAAGCCAAAGGTTTGTTGTTGGCCTCAATCAACTGCCCGGATCCGGTAATTTTCTTTGAACCGAAAAAACTGTACCGCGCCTCTGTCGGCGAAGTGCCGGAAGAATACTACGAGCTGCCAATCGGCCAGGCCGAAGTGATGAAAACCGGTTCTCAGGTCACAGTGCTGGCCTGGGGCGCGCAGATGGAGATCGTGGAAAAGGCAGTCGAAATGGCTGAAGCCATTGGTATTTCCTGTGAACTGATCGACCTTCGCAGCATCCTGCCGTGGGACGTCGATACAGTGGCTGAATCAGTGAAAAAGACCGGCCGTCTGGTGATTAACCACGAAGCGCCGTTGACTGGTGGTTTTGCCGGTGAAATCGCTGCGACCATCCAGCAACGTTGTTTCCTGCATCTGGAAAGTCCAATCCTGCGCGTCTGTGGTCTGGATACGCCATATCCGCTGGCGCTGGAAAAAGAATACGTCGCTGACCATTTAAAAACCTTTGAAGCCATTAAAGCGTCAGTCAATTTCTGAGCCGGAGTTATCGATGAAAAAAGATTTTATCCTGCCGGACATTGGTGAAGGCATCGTGGAATGTGAACTGGTCGACTGGCTGGTGAAAGAAGGCGATCGGATTGTCGAAGATCAGCCGATCTGCGACGTGATGACTGATAAAGCCTTGGTGCAGATCCCTGCAATTTATAACGGCGTGGTCAGCAAGCTGTATTATGCCAAAGGCGATATCGCGAAAGTCCACGCACCTTTATTTGAAATGATTGTCGACGTGGTTGCCGGTGATGCACCAGTCACCGCAGCGCCGGTTGCTGCCGTCGCAGTTGGCGGCAAAGTGGTTGAGGATTTTATTCTGCCGGATATCGGTGAAGGCATTGTGGAATGTGAAGTCGTGGACTGGTTGGTCAAAGAAGGCGATATCATTGCCGAAGATCAGCCGGTTTGTGACGTGATGACCGACAAAGCCTTAGTGCAAATCCCAGCGAAACATCCGGGTAAAGTGGTGAAGCTGTATACCGCCAAAGGCCATATCGCCAAAGTGCATGCGCCGCTGTTTGCCATTGAGATGGACGCAGCCCTGGCTTCAGGACAGCCGCCATCAGCACATCAAGTGCCTGCAGCATCTCAGCCAAGCGCAGCTGTAGTGGCCGCAGCACCTGCAGCGACAGTCGCAGTAGCCAGCAGTTTGCCTGCAGGCCACAAAGCGCTGGCAAGTCCAGCGGTGCGCCGGCTGGCGCGTGAACTGAGCGTCGATATTCACCGTGTGCCAGGCACAGGTCCAAAAGGCCGGGTGTTTAAAAATGATGTACAGGCGTTTGTTTCCGGTACTGTTTCCGGCGCTGTTGCAGCACCGGTAGTACCAGTATCCGCCGCTGTGGTTGCAGCACCGGTCACTGGCAGCAGCGGTCGTCGGGTCGAACCAATCAAAGGCATTAAAGCGGCGATGGCGCGGCAGATGGCTGAATCAGTCAGCACTATCCCGCACTTCACTTATTGCGAAGAGATTGATTTGACTGACCTTATCGCGCTGCGGTTAAGCCTGAAAGACAATCTGGCGAAACAAGGCGTGAAGCTGACCATGATGCCGTTTTTCATGAAAGCGATGTCGCTGGCGTTAAACGAGTTTCCGATCTTAAACAGCCAGGTCAATGCCGATTGCACCGCGCTGACGTACTTTGACGAGCACAATATCGGTATTGCGGTCGATTCTAAAGTCGGTCTGCTGGTACCGAATGTCAAAGATTGCCAGCGTAAATCGATCGTGGAAATTGCTCAGGACTTAACCCGTCTGACCGATCTGGCGCGCGAAGGCCGCGTCAGCCCGGCTGATTTAAAAGGTGGCACTATCACCATCTCCAATATCGGCGCTATTGGCGGCACTGTTGCGACGCCTATTATCAACAAACCGGAAGTGGCGATTGTGGCGCTCGGCAAAGTGCAGTTGCTGCCGCGCTTTGATGCCAAAGGCCATGTGGTGGCGCGGTCCATCATGCAGGTCAGCTGGTCAGGCGATCACCGTGTGATTGACGGTGGCACTATTGCCCGCTTTACCAACCTGTGGAAAAAGTACCTGGAAGAGCCTTCAGCAATGCTGGTGGCTATGCGCTAACGAATGCGCTAAAGAACGCGCTAACGCTATCTAAGGCGCGTAAAACCTGCTAAAAAAGCCCCATTCGGGGCTTTTTTGTTTCAGCGATGTACAAACACCAATTACGTAACTTTTATATTCCGGAAGAGCAGTCGATTTATCTGCTTAATGCCAACGACGCGAAGAAACTCAAAGATTGGGTCGCGTTGTGTATGGATGAGCTGCGTAAATTAGGCTATCGCGACATCGAACTGGTTGGCAAAGGGGCGTATGGCTTTGCTTTTGCCGGGCTGGATAAAGCTGGCGAGCAATGTGTGTTTAAGTTCTCCCGTATCAATCTGCCGCAACATATCCAGGAGCGGCTGGCTGACGAAGCTTACATGTTGTCACAAATCCAGCATCCGAATGTGCCGCGTTACATCACGTACCAGCTGGTGAAAAAACAAGGCATCCTGATGATGGGCCGGGCCCGTGGCATCGACCTTGAACAATACAGCTTGCGCCATGGCCGGCTGCCGGTCCGGCTGATCATTGATATTGCCGCGCAGCTGGCTAGCTTGCTCAAAGTGCTCAGAAGTCATCAAAAAGACGGCGAAGCCTGCCCAATTGTGCATGGCGATATCAAACCGTCCAATCTGGTGTATGACGAAGTCAGCGGCCAGATCAGTCTGGTGGATTGGGGCAGTTCAGTGTTTGCCCAGACCGATGAACAAGGTCATTACCTGAGCAATAACGTGATGGCGCTGATGTCAGCGGATTTACAGAATTCCAATGCCCGTCTCGGCGATGTGTATTTTATTGGCGCTGAGCAACGCGCCGGTGCTTTATCGAGTCCACGTTTTGATGAGCAGGGCGTGGCCGGGACTTTATATGCGCTGGCGTCGGGCCAGGGCTGTCGTTTTGGCCGCAAAGCGATCCCGGCGCGCAGTCTCGGGTTGCCCAACGAATTTGCCACTATGCTCGACAGTCTGCTGGCCGACGATCCCGGTTTACGTGCCCAGGCCGGTGATTATTTCCTTAAAGCGATGCCCCGCCTGGCCCATCTGGTGTTGCCGGATCTGACGCTATTTGATGACAGCCCGCAGCTGCCGTTTGGTATCAATGCGCAAAGCCGTGAACTGGATACTGTGGTGTATTCGTCGCGCAAGTCATTTTTGCGTGAACACAGCGAAGAAGACGGCATTCAGTACGTCGACGATGTACAGCTGGAGCGCTATTACAAAAACTATCTCGAAGGCATGGGTGAAACCGAAAAAGCCTTTGTGGCGGCGGTCAGCCGGCTCGGCCGGTATCCGGTGGTCGGAGGGCTCGCAATCCACTGGCAGGCGCAGGGGGTCTATGTCGATTGTCATTTTCATTTGTATCAGCAGGCGCTGACGGACGCTTTTACGCTGGCGCTCAATAACGTCGTAACGCTGGCCCGCGCTATCGCAAAAGTGGGTACTTTTAAGGCTTGTTTGTTTGATGCGCGCCAGACCATTCACCTGGCGCGGGAACACGCAGAACACGCCTTTACGGTGCCGGCCGGTTTACATATCCCTTATGAAGTCAAAGCCGTCAGCAATGCTGAACTCAGCAGTAAACAACATTCATATTTTGAAGACGGTAAAGATCCGGATGAACAGTTGGTGCTGCCCGACGCCATTATGGACGACCTGGCGCAGCTGAACCTGATCCGTCACACCGGTTGTATTATTTTTGAAGTCACCGCATTTTATATGAAAATACACAGCTATTTTCACTTACTCGATGCCGACGCCGAAGTTCAGTTCGCCCGATTATTGGCGAATATTGTCAGTAAAATCCCGTTGATCCGTGGCGATGGCGTGGGTGGTTTTATGAAATTGCCGCAAAAGGCGACCCGTAAATTCAGTCACCAGCTGGTGCTGCCGACCTGCGTCTATCCTGCCAATCCCTATAGTCACAGATAGCGTCCGTTGTGGCCGTATCAGTGGCAAGTTGATGTCACGTCGTTATATCAGCGAATGGTGAAATAAAACGGCATTATTGTTGGCGTTTTGCTATGGTTTTAACAGCCATAAACGGACGGAAGGCAGTATTGTGGACAAAGTACACTGGCAGCAGCAAATCGATATTTTGCAGGCGATCGCCGATCATTCCGGCGCTGTAATTGGTGCAAAAGATTTGGCCGGGCATTATGTATATGTGAATCAGCAGTACAGCCGGTTATTCAACCGACCGGTGCAGGATTTTATCGGCAAAACCGATGAAGATCTGTTTAGTGCTGAAACGGCACAACAATTTCGCCGTGCTGACCAATTGGCGCAACAATCGAGTGTCGCAATCAGCGTGGAAGAACGGGTTGAAGTGAACGGCATCGCGCTGGAGTTTTTGTCACTGAAATTTCCCATTCGCGACCAGCAAGGCCAGTTGTTTGCGACCGGGCTGGTGGCTGCTGACATCAGTAAATTAAAAGAGTTACAACGCCAGCTGCAAAGCCTGGCAGACCATGATCCGCTCACCAGATGTTACAACCGTCGCCGTATTCTGGAAATTGCTGAAGTCCATTTAAAGAAGGCCCGTCGTTATCAGCAGGATTTCAGCATTTTGTTATTTGATCTGGACCATTTTAAACACATCAATGACGTCTACGGCCACGCCATCGGCGATCAGGTGCTGGTTGGTTTTGCCGAGCGGGTACAATCTGAGTTGAGAAAGCCGGATGATTTCGGCCGGATCGGTGGTGAAGAGTTTATTGCGCTGCTGCCGGATACCAACGCCCATTCAGCGCTCGCGCTGGCAGAGCGGATCCGACTCAAAATTGCTGATTGGCAGTTCGCTGCATTAAAAGGCTCCCGACTGACCACCTGCATCGGCATCGCCGAGTTTTCATTGCAGCTGCAGCGGATGGATGAGTTATCCGCCGCCGCCGACCATGCCTTGTATCAGGCCAAAGCGCAAGGCCGCAACTGCGTCCGGATGTACTAAAGCGACAGCCGCTTATTTGAACTGATGAGAAAAGCAGGTAACATGAAAACAGCAAAGTGAACCGCAGAACTCGCCATTCCGAGTCGCAAAAAAGAGTCGTTGCATGGTCAGAGTGTTGGGTTGGTTGATTTTTTTGGGTTTGTTTATGCCGGTATTGGCCAGTACAGCGGCGCCGGATCCACATAGCTTCGCTAATTTTCAGCAAGTCCGCACCCGTCATCTGGTGTTAGATTTAGCGGTTGATTTTACCCGCCAACAGCTGACCGGTTTTGCTGAACATCAATTGGAGCGACTGGACCCCAGCATAAACCGCTTGGTGCTGGACAGCCGACACCTGAAGATCACCACGGTGACATTCACCAATGATGGCGTGCATTGGCAAAAAGCAGCCTATCTACTTGGGATTGAAGATGCGCTGAAAGGCCAGCCACTGACCATTCAATTACAGAACAACACCAAAGCGGTGCGGGTCTATTATCAGACGACACCACAGGCCAGTGGCCTGCAGTGGTTGACCGCAGCGCAAACCAGCGAAAAAAAACAACCGTTTTTATTTTCTCAGTCACAGGCTATCCATGCCCGCAGCTGGATCCCGCTACAGGATACGCCAGCCAACCGCATCACCTACCAGGCCCGCATCAAAACACCGGCGGATTTATTGGCGGTGATGAGCGCCGATAACAGCGCCAACTTCAACAGAAACGGCGACTATCAATTCGACATGCCACAACCGCTGCCGTCTTATTTGATCGCGCTGGCAGTGGGTGATTTGCATTTTAAAGCCATGTCGGCTGATACCGGCGTCTACGCCGAGAAACTCTGGCTGGACCGGGCGACGGCAGAATTCTCTGACACCCAAAAGATGATGGATGCGGCGAATCAGCTGTTCGGCAAATATCCATGGAAACGTTACGATTTGTTGGTGTTGCCTTCGAGTTTTCCATTTGGTGGTATGGAAAATCCGCGCTTGTCATTTGTCACACCGACCATCATCACTGGTGATAAAAGTCTGATCAGTTTGGTTGCGCATGAACTGGCGCATTCCTGGAGCGGCAATCTCGTCACCAATGCCAGCTGGAATGATGTCTGGCTCAATGAAGGTTTCACCAATTACGTGGAAAACCGTATCATGCACAAGGTGTACGGCCAGCCAAGGGCAGATATGGAGTTGCTGCTGAATGTGCGTGCTTTGCGCAATCTGCTGACGCATCAGGCGCCGGCAGATTCTCGCTTACAGGCTGATTACCGCGGTCGCGATCCGGATGAAGCCTTTCACCAAATTCCTTATGTCAAAGGACAGTTGCTGTTACTGACGTTGGCCCAACATTTCGGTCAGGCACAGTTTGACCAGTTTTTACGCGACTATTTTGCCCATTTTGCTTTCCAGTCGATCGAGACTGAGTCTTTTGTCCGCTATTTTCAGCAGCAACTAAACAGCAAACAGAGCTTTAGTGAACAGGCCTTAAGTCGTTGGCTGACCGCCCCAGGCTTACCGGACGAACTGGCGCTGCCTGCGTCTGATGCTTTTGCGCGCGTCAGTGTGGCACAGCAACAATGGCTGGCAGGCAAGGCTGGCTTGCGCTTGTTGCCTACCGCGCAATGGTCTGTGCACGAGTGGCTGCATTTTATTGACCTGCTGCCACGTGAGTTGACAGAACAGCAGCTTAGCGAACTGGATTTGGCGTTTTCTTTGTCGCAAAGCAGCAATGCAGAAATATTTACAGCATGGGCGCAACTCGTGATCCCGTTGAACTATCAGCCCATTATTCAGCCACTGCGCCAGTTCCTGCTGTCGGTAGGCCGGCAGAAATTCATTGTTCCACTCTACAGCGAATTGAAAGCAAATCCGCAGTGGCGCAGTTGGGCGCGACAAGTCTATCGCGAAGCGCGGCCCGGTTATCATCCGTTAGCGCAGCAGCAACTGGACAAACTAACGCTTTGACATTTTGTCACAGTCTGGCGCCAGCAGTGGCTGCTATGCTGACCCCAGTCCGGCAAAGAGCCTAGGCGTAACAGGAGTGTATAGATGAAATTAAGTCAGATATTAGTGTTGTGCGCGGCACTGGGTCAGTCCGCATACGCGGCTGAAGCAGATTTCGTCACGGTTAACGGCAGCGGCGCTGTCGCTGTGACACCAACCCAAGCACGGTTGACCCTGGTTTTTTCCGCACAACAAGCCGACGTGGCGGCTGGCAAACAAGCGGTAGATGCCCAAAGCGCTGCATTTGCAGCTCTGTTGAGCAAACATCAAATCAAAGCCAGTGATGTGAACAATGCGCCCCTGGTGGTTTACCCGGAACAACGGGAGCAGAAACTCGACCAGTTCCGGATTGAACGTAGCACCACAGTGCTGATCCGTGATTTGACCTTATATCCGCTGTTGCTGGAAGGCGCGGCAAAGTTAGGCGTCAGTCAGATCCAGCCGGTAGAGCTGCAAACGGCAGACAGTGAGCAGTATTATACCGAGGCGTTACAACAGGCATTTCAGGCTGCCAAAGCCAAAGCATTGCAATTAGCAGCGCTCAGTGGACGCAAACTTGGCAAAGTCAATCAGCTGCACGAGCAGTCCAGTGCACCGGGTCCGAGATTCAAAGGGATGATGATGGCTGCAG